>NZ_JNZA01000031.1 GCF_000717345.1 Streptomyces lydicus
CGACATGTTCATCTCGATGAGGGTGTTGCGCGCGTACTGGTACTCATGGGTGCCCTCTTCGAGGTCCCGCAGCCGGTCGAAGAACTGCTTGGACAGCTCGCGCGCGTCGGCCGGCGCCACCTCGGCGGGGCACCGGACCTCAGGAAGGTCCAAGGTCGGTTCGGTCCGCTGCTCGATCGCGGTGTCACTCACGACGGTGGTCATCACGCCTCCCTGCGCACCCGACCTTCGCGAGTGCCACAGCGCCCGCCTACCCCGCTGCCGTCAGGTCATGCCGGTCAATTGATCGTCATCGCAATTGCAGGGTGACGTGGATGGCCTTGCCGTGAGCGGTGTGCACGATGTCGACGGATGTGGCGAGTTGGCACACCATCGGCCAGCCGTAGCCGCCGATGTCGCCGGGCCGGTGGCGGGAAGCGGTGGCGGGGAGCTGCGGGCTGGCGTCCTCGACGCGGAGTTCGAGCCGGTCGTCGGCGATGCGTGCGGTGAAGCCGGTCACGCCCCCCGCGTGCCGGTGCGCGTTGGTGACCAGTTCCGAGGTGATCAGCAGGGCATCTGTCAGCACCACCTCGTCGAGGGATTCGGGACGGGAGTGCAGGAGGGCGTGTACGCGATCGCGCGCCTGCGCTGCCGTGGCCGGTCTCTCCGCTGCCTTTGTCACCGTTTCACACCTCCTCATGCCACATTCGGGCGAGTTGTCGTATTTCGACTGCCCGCCCGGTACCGGTGCGGGTCTCGCCGCCAATCATTGATTTTTCACCATCCTCGCGCCTGCCGAGCATCTCGGGGCGGTAAAGGGCATAACGGCCGGTCATCCGCGGGTGCGACGGGGTGGCGCCGGGAGCGTACCGGGAACGGCACGGGCGGGTGCCACCTTGAGCGGAGTGTGAGTGGGGGCGTGCGGGGGTGCCGGCCTACGGCCACGGGCGCCGGCCCGTTGGCGTGACCGCGTTCACGTGACCACCTTCACGTCGCTGCCTTCACGTCGCCGGGTGGCTGCGGGGTGCCGTCGGGCGCCGTTCCGTGGATCCGGCGGTGGGTCAGGGCCCACCAGATCTCCGCCAGGTCGGCCGGGTCGCGGAGGTTGGTTCCGGTGCATTCCTCGAAGCGCCGGAGGCGGTTGCGCAGGGTGTTGGGGTGGACGTAGAGGAGGCGCGCGGCGGCCTCCAGACGCATGCCCTGGCGCAGGTAGGCGGCTGCGGCCTCTGCCAACTGGGCGCCCTCCTCACCCCGTTCGGCCAGCGGGGCCAGGCGCAGTCGTACCAGTGCCTCGCCGACGGCCGGCATCGCCACGACGGTGGCCCGCAGGCCCAGCTCCTCACGGGTGTGCACGCCGGTGAGTCCCGAGCCGATGGCGGCGCGGAGGGCCTGGGTGGCGTGGGTGAATTCGGTGGCGATCCCGGACGCCGGCGCCGGTGTGCCCAGCCCGACGACCAGGCCGCGGCACAGCCCGTCCGGTCGTCCGGCCAGCAGCCCCGCCGCGTCCCCGTCCACGGTCGTGACCAGGGGCCGGCCCGTGGCGTCCAGGGCGAGCCAGGGGCGCAGCAGTTCGACGACGTGGGCCAGCACGCCGTCTCCGGAGTCCGCCGGTGCGGCGGAGTGGTGCGCCGCCGACGGGGGGCCGGCCGCTCCTGTGGGGGCCGGGCCGGAGGAGTGGCGGCCGGCTGCGTGGGCTGCGGGGAGCGCCGGGCCGGAGGCGTCGGCTCCGGGGAGGTGCGGCAGCCTCGCGCGGAACGGCGTGCGAAGCACGCTCCCGTCGTACGCGTCGTCGACCGACCCGTCACCGGGGGCGTCCGGTCGTGCCTCGCCGAGCAGCAGCGCGCGGACCAGTGCGGCTCGCCCGCGGTCCGTCATCGGCCTGCCCCGGTTGCCGGTTCCGCAGCTGCGGACGATGCGCAACGTGGTGGCGTTGGCCCACGCGCGCAGCGTCTCGGCGATCGGCAGCAGGTCCTCGGCGGTGGCGTGCCGGGCCGCCATCTCCTCGCCGAACCGCCGCCAGACGATCTCCGAGCCGATGCGGTAGGCCGAGATGATGTCCTCGACGGGCAAGGAGCCGGCCAGCGTGGTCACCTCGTCGAGGTGTCCGGCCGGGAGGTCGTACGTCCGGTCGCCGCCGCTGGCGGCCCCCCGGGGTGACCGGCGTGCCTCGTCGGACCAGCGCTGCACCAGCGTCAGGCCGTTGCGCAGGGCCGCCGCCACCCGAGGTCGCAGGCGGTCCGCCGACAGCGCCGCGTAGGAGGGGAGTTGGGCCCGGAGGCCCTCGATGACGTCGTCGCTGAGGGCGTCGAATCCGGCGTGCAGAGCGGCGACGGCCTCCGGCACCTTTGTGGAACTCTCCACCCGTCCCCTCCCGACTCGGTGTCTTTCCCCATGGCGAAAGCGATCATTCGTCGCCATGCTACGAGGAAGCCGCCCGAACCCCTACAGATGTTCGAACTTGGACGAAGTCCGTGGGGTCGTCGGGATCCGTTTCCGCGCGGTCGCCGGAACCCCGCCTGTGCGCGGTCGCCGATCCGTCCGTCGTACGGGACGCGGCTTTTCACCCCACCCCCCTCAGCAAGGATTTCCATGGCCGTTTCCTGGCGTCGTATCGCCGTGCCCGCCGCCGCGCTCGGTGTACTCGTCCCTGCCGCGCTCGGCACCCACGCCCTGCTCTCCGACTCCGGGGACGCCGGCCCCTCGACGGCCGGAGCGCGGCCCTCCGGGTCCGCGGGCCCGGAGGCGGTGCCGGACGACGCCGCAGCCCCCGGCTCGGAGGGCGCCGCCGTCGTCGCCAAGCCGTCCAACGCGCCTGCCGGTGCCGGGCGTTCGACCGCCGTGCGGCTCTCGTCATACGACGCCCGGGGCCGGCGGGCGGTGCTCGAACCGGCCGCCGGCCGGACCGTGCGCACGGGCGATGTCATCGCCGCAGCGCCGAACCGGCACGCCCCCTCCGGCGCGCTGTTCAAGGTGGACAAGGCCACCGGTTCCCACGGCCGTGAGGTCCGGGTGACCACCGTCCCCGCGACGCTCCCGGAGGTGCTGGGCGACCGGAAGGTGGACCGCCGGGCGGTGTTGCGCGACGGCGAACTCAGCGTGCGGCCGCTGTCCGCCGGCGTCACGGTGCGCACCCCGCCCGCCGCTCCCGGCGGGGACGGCGAGGCATCGCCCGCGCCGTCCGACGGCGCGAGCGGGCCGTCCGACGGGGCGACTGCTCCGGCCGGGCCCGATGACGCGCCGGGCGAGGGCTCGCCGAGCCCGTCGGCCTCCGCGTCCGGTGCGCCCGGCGCCCGGCTCGGCATGACCGGGACGCGCGCCACTCACACGTCCGCGCGCCGGGCGCTGCCGGCCGGAGCGGCGAAGGGGCTGGGCGCTCTGCGGCTCGGTGTCGACGTGCCGCTGCCCAAGGGCGTGGAAGCGACCGGCAAGTCCCGGGCCCGGCTCTCCGGCGAGGTGTCGTTCCGGCCCGAGCTGATCTTCCGCTACGACCGGCGCGGCGGGCTGAACCTGCTGCCGGAGCGCGCGGCCGTCGGGCTCGGCGGCTCCTACAGTTACGGCTGGCAGGTGCACGGCAAGGTGCGCGGCGTCGCCGACACCGGGCAGGTCGCGGTGCCGCTGGCGGCGGTCACCGGGCGGCACGTCTTCTGGGTGGGCCCGGTGCCCGTAGTGGTCAGCACCGAGGTCACCTTCACCTACCGCTTCACCGCCGGCGGGCGGATCGTGCTCGACGCCGACCAGCGCACCTCCGGGTCCTTCGCCGTCGGCGCGCAGTACGACCGCGCGCACGGATGGCAGCCGCTGCACACGGCGCAGCAGCAGACCAAGGGGGCCACGCCCCGGGTGGAGGGCGCGGCCTCCGCGACGGCCCGGATCGGGGCCCGGGCCGAGGTGTTCCTCTACGACACGGCGGGCGTGGGCGGCGATCTGTCCGTCCACCTCACCGGACGTGCGGCGGCGGCCACCGGCGGTGGCGCCCCCGCGTGGGCCCTCAGCGCGGGCTACGACCTGCGGACCCAGCTGATGCTTCAGCTGAAGATCTTCGGCATCCAGGTCGTCGATCTGCGGACCACGCCGTTCGCCCTGCACGACGAGCGGAAGCTCTTCGGGCGCGGGAAGCTGCCGCGGGCCTGAGCCGGCGGTCTCCGGAGGGGGCGTTCGACCGGCTTCGGGCCGGGGCGGGCGCCCCCAGACGGTTCGGGCCGTGGCCGGTGCCGCGGTTGTGATACCTCGCACATCACACCGGGACAACTGGTGAATGGCCGGCCTGTCCGTGTATGCCTGGTATTTGCCCAGATGGCTGATCGTGGAATGTGGATCACATATTCCACAGGTGGAATGTGGGTCGGTGAGTGATCAAGTAATTGATTGCGTGCCCGGTTCCGTGCGGTCGGCCGTGTCGATTGGGGGATTGTCCGAGAGGGGCGTCACGACATCGTGAATCGTCTGAAGGTGGCGGCGACCGCACTCGCCGCCGGTGCGCTCGTAGCCGTTCCCGCAATCGCCGAAGCTGTCGCACAGCCCGCACAGCCCGCACAGCCCGCACAGCCCGCACAGCCGGCACAGCCCGCACAGCCGGCACGGCCGGCCCCCGCGCCGCAGGCCGCGACGGCCGGGCCGACCGGGGTGGCCGGTAAGTGGACGAAGAAGTTCGCCGATGAATTCGGCGGGACGAAGCTCGCCGACACCTGGACGCCCGGCTGGTTCGGATCCGGGGTCACCGCCCCGATCAACGGCGACGAGCAGGCGTGCTACGACTCGCGCCAGGTCTCCCTGCCCGGCGACGGCGCACTGCACCTGAAGGCGTCCGCCCGTCCCTCGACCTGCGACGGCAAGACCAAGCCGAATACCGGGTCACTGGTCAATTCCAACGGAAAGTTCCATTACCGCTACGGCCTCGTGGAATGGCGGGCTTATATTCCGCCGAGCGGCACGCGCATGGCGAACTGGCCGGCGCTGTGGTCCAACGGGGAGAATTGGCCGACGGACGGTGAGAACGACACCATGGAGGGCCTGGGCGGCAACGCCTGCTTCCATTTCCATTCGCCTTCGGGTGGCCCGGGCAACTGCGCGGCCGGAAATCTCACCGGCTGGCACACCTTCGCCTCCGATTGGGAGCCCGGCAGCGTCACCTACTACTACGACGGTGTGAAGGTGGGCCGGATCTCCTCGGGTGTCACCAGCTCCCCGCAGTACCTGATCATGAACCACACCGTGTCGTCGGCCCTCGGCGGCCCGACCGTGCTGCCCGGGGACATGAAGGTCGATTACGTACGGGTCTGGCAGCACTGAGGCCCGCCGGGCGGGCCCGCGGCGCCACCCGACATACTGCGTGCGATCTTGCTCCCCGCCCCGAAGGGAACGCGCGCCGTGTCCTCTCCTGCCGAACCCGTCTTCCAGCGCACCTCGGTCGTCATCATCGGTGCCGGACCCGCCGGGCTCACCACGGCCAATGTGCTGCGCGCCGCCGGTGTCGACTGCGTGGTGCTGGAGGCCGAGAGCCGGGAGTTCGTCGAACAGCGGCCGCGCGCGGGGTTCGTCGAGGAGTGGGTGGTGCGCGCGCTGGCCCGGCGCGGCCTGGCTGACCGGCTGCTCGAACGCGCCGAGACCCAGGGGCAGTTCGAGTTCCGCTTCGACGGTGAGCGGCACACCGTCCCGACGGCACAGCTGTCGGGACGGCGTCATTTCGTCTATCCGCAGCCCCTGTTGGTCACCGACCTGGCCGCGTCGTACGTGGACCGGGCGGCCGGCGACGCCCGCTTCGGCGTCCGGGACGTGCGACTGCACGACATCGACGGGGCGCGGCCCGCGGTCTCCTACACCGACCCCGGGACCGGCGTCCGGCACCGTATCGAGTGCGACTTCATCGCGGGCTGCGACGGGGCGCGCGGGGTGAGCCGGGCGGCGATACCCGCCGGGAAGACCCTGCTCACCCGCTACGACCACGGCGTCGCCTGGCTGGCGCTGCTCGCCGAGGCGCCGCCGTCCGCGGACGGGGTGGTCTTCGGCATCCACGAGAGCGGGTTCGGCGCGCACATGGCACGCAGCCCCGAGGTCACCCGCTACTACCTTCAGGTCGCCCCCGGGGAGGACGCCGGCAACTGGCCGCACACACGGGTGTGGGACGCGCTGCACACCCGACTCGCGGCGGCCGGCGCACCGCCGCTGACCGAAGGGCCACTGCTCGAAAAGGTGGTCCTGGACATGCACAACTACGTGGTGGAGCCGATGACGTACGGCCGGCTCCACCTGGCCGGCGACGCGGCACATCTGGTCGCGCCGATCGCCGCCAAGGGCATGAACCTCGCCCTCAACGACGCGCTGCTGCTCGCCGACGCGCTGATCGCGCACTACCGGGGCGACGACAGCGGCCTGGCCGGCTACTCCCAGGCGTGTCTGCGCCGGGTCTGGCAGTACCTGGAGTTCTCGCAATGGCTGTCCGAGGTGCTGCACGGCGCATCCTCCGGCGACCGCTTCCGGGCCGGTACGGCGTCCGCCCGGCTGCGGCGGCTGCTGGGCTCCGACAGCGCCGCGAAGGCATTTGCCGGCCTGTACCTCGGCGAGGATGCCGACCTGTAACACTGGACGAGGTGCCGCTACGAAGTGGTAGAAATTCCGCGAAAGTATCGTTGAGATACGGAGAAGGGAGACGCCATGTCCTCGAAGCGCCGTCGTAAGAAGAAGGCCCGTCGCAAGGGAGCCAACCACGGCAAGCGGCCCCAGTGCTGAAGCCGATGTCCTGAGCGGCCTTGGCTGACAAGGCATCCGTGGGCTCCCGCCTCCGTACGTACGCGTACGGGCGCGGGGGCCCACGGCGTTGTCCCCGTGCTCTTCCCCGGTCGGCGCCGCTAGGGCTTCGTCAGGGCCTCGGCTATCCGCAGGGTCACCTGAAGCTGGCTCGCATCGCGGTGGGTCGGGTTGAACGAGAAGACGGCGCGGCGCTGTTGGTCCCGGGTGGCGACCATGGCCGAGGCGTAGCCGTACCGTTCACCGGTCTTGCCCCAGAAGGTGACCCCGTTCATCGTCACGGTCTGCAGACCCGCTCCGAAGCGCGCGGGGGTGCCGTCAACCATCCGTACGTCGTCCGGGGGAAGGGTGAACATCCGCTCCAGCTCGCGGGGCGGCAGGAGTTCGCCGGAGAACAGGGCGGTGAGGAAGCGGTCCAGGTCACCGGTCGTGGAGATCATCTCGCCCTCGCCCCACGCCTCCGTCTGGTCGTAGTCGGTGATGTCCAGCAGCGACCCGTCGGTCATCCGCATGTAGCCGTGCACGTGCGGCCCGTGGAGGTGCGGGTCGTCGCCGGGCACGGAGGTGTGCCGCAGGCCCAGCGGGCGCAGAAGCCGACGGCCGATCACCTCGCCGTAGGGCCGGCCGGTCAGCCGCTCGACCAGCAGCGCCAGCAGCACGTAATTGATGCCGCGGTACTCCTGCGCGCTGCCGGGGGTGAACTTCACCGAGCCGTGCGCCACCGTCGCCACGATCTGCCGCGGCGTCCACCGGTCGTAGCGGTGCCGGGCGATGGCCTCGGGGGTGGACAGGTCCGGCGCACCCTTCTCGTCGGGGAGCCCGCTGGTGTGGTTCAACAGCTGGAGCACCGAGATCGGCGGGAAGCCGCTCGGCAGCAGGCCCGGCAGATGGCGCTGGACCGGCGCTTCGAGCCGCAGCCGTCCCTCTGCGACGAGTTGCAGCACCACCGTCGCCACGAACACCTTGGTGATGCTGCCGATGCGGAAGGTGTCCCGCGCCTCGACCGCCCGGCCGGTGGCCCGGTCGGCGACGCCCGCGGTGCCGTACCACCGCCCCGCCGAGCCGCTCACCCGCAGCTGGGTGGCGGTCACCTCGGGGTGCTCCAGGTCGCTCAGGGCGGCCCGGAGAGCGGAGACGTTCAGCGGAGGGACGGGTACGGCCGGGGGCACCGGAGCACGGGCGGGCCCGACCGACGGCCGCGGCGCGGGCCGGCGCACGGCGGCACGCGCGGGCCCCGCCGTCGCGGCGAGCACCGCACCGGAAACCGCGGCCCCCACAACTGCCCTGCGTGACAAGGAAGAAGAACGCTGTTGACTCATGTCTCACAGCTTTCCGCCTCCCCGCCGTCCTGCCGTCAGGGCTTTCCCTGACGTGCCCCTGAGCCGTCCCCGACCCGCCCCCGAGACCGCCCGGCCCGGTCTCAAGTGGAGGGCGGCCTTTTCCCGGTCTAGCGTGGAATGACGTACTCCTTCCGAAGGGGTCTGTTGCCATGTCACTGGGCCGCAATGAGCCCGCCGAAGGCGACCGGCGCGAGCCTGTCGACGACGGCCGGGACCGGTCAGCCGACGACGGCCGGCGTGCGCCCGCCGACGACGGCCGGGACCGGTCAGCCGACGACGGCCGGCGTGCGCCCGCCGACGACGGCCGACCTGCGTCAGCCGACGGCCGGCTGGCGCAGCTGCTCGACAGCCCCGTCGTGGGCATGTCGCCGTGGATCGCGATGTCGGTGCTCGTCGGCCCGGGCCGCTATGAACTGGCGGTGGGGGTCTCCCTCGCCCTGGCCGTGGCCCTCGTCGTCCTCGGGCGGGTGCGCCACCCGGGCAGTTCGCTGAAGATCCTGGAAGTCGCCGATGTGGTCTTCTTCGCGGCGATGGCCGTGATCGGCGCCTTCGCCTCGCAGGGCACGCTCAGCTGGCTGGAGAACTACTCGGGCGAGGTCTCCAACATCGCGCTGACGGTGATCGCCCTGGGATCCATGGCCGTCGGGGTGCCCTTCACCATCCAGTACGCCCGCGAGCAGGTTCCCCGCGAGCGCTGGGGCGATCCGTTGTTCCTGCGGACCAACTACCTCATCACGGGAGCCTGGGGCGCGGCCTTCCTGGTGGCGGCGCTCGCCGGTGCCTACGGCGACCTGGTCCTGCACAACTCCAACAACCTGTGGACCGGCTGGGTCATCCAGATCGCGGCCATCATCGTGGCACTCCAGTTCACGCGCTGGTACCCGGACGTCGTCCGCGCCCGCGCGCTGCGCGAACGCGATCTGCCCGGACCTCCCGAACCGCCCCTCAGCGCCCTGCTCGTGCCCCTGGCGGGCTATCTGACCCCGGTGGGCATCCTGGTCCTCGCCTTCAACGCGGGCCCGACCTGGCTCGGCGTCGGACTCATCGTGGTCGGCGTACTGCTCGTCAAGTCGCTGAGCCGGGCACCGTCGGCGGAGCCCGGTGTGCGAGGGTGAAGGACGACGGGGGAGGGCGAAGGGGGCGGCGGAGGCCCCGACGGGCCGGGAAACGGGTCCCTATGCCCCGGTTGGCGGCAGATATGACCAGGTGTCCTAGAATCGGCGGATGATCTTCATCGTCGTCAAGTTCCCCGTCAAGCCCGAGCACGCCGAGGAGTGGCCCCGGCACGTCGAAGCCTTCACCCGCGCCACCCGGGCCGAGCCCGGCAACCTGTGGTTCGAGTGGTCCCGCAGCCTGGAGGAGCCGGACACCTACGTCCTGGTCGAGGCGTTCCGGGACGACGCCGCCGAGGCGCACGTCAACTCCGACCACTTCCGCGCCGGGATCGAGACCATGCGTCCCCTGCTGCGCCGCACCCCCGACATCGTGAGCACCACGATCGAGGGCGCCGACGGCTGGAGCGCGATGGGCGAGATCACCATCGACTGACGCCGCACCCCGCAGGGCCCCACGCCACGGCGGGGCCCCCGCGGCGGCCCTATCCGACCAGGTGCCCCAGGAACCAGTCCCTGGCGAGTTCCGCGACCTGGTCCAGGGCGCCGGGCTCCTCGAAGAGGTGGGTGGCGCCCGGCACCACTTCCAGGTGGGATTCGCAGCGCAGCGCCGCCTCGGCCGCACGGTTGAGGTCGAGCACCTGCGGGTCGTTGCCGCCGACGATGAGCAGCGTCGGCGCCCGTACGCCGGCGAGCAGCGGGCCCGCGAGGTCGGGGCGCCCGCCGCGGGAGACCACCGCGCCGATGTCCGCGTCGGGCGAGGAGGCGGCCCGCAGCGCCGCGGCGGCGCCGGTGCTCGCGCCGAAGTAGCCGATCGGTACGGCGGCCCGGCCGCGCAGCCACTCGGTGGCGTCGGTCAGCCGGTCGGCGAGGGTCTCGATGGCGAAGACGTTCGCCCGGTTGGCCTCCTCCGCCGGTGTGAGCAGGTCGAAGAGCAGCGTGCCCAGACCGGCCCGGTTGAGGGCCTCGGCGACATGGCGGTTGCGCGGACTGTGCCGGCTGCTGCCCGAGCCGTGGGCGAACATCACGATGGCCTTGGCGCCGGCGGGCAGATTGAGGTCCCCGGTCAACCGGACCCCACAGGCATCGATGGCCACCTCCTCCGCCACGTCCGCGTCCGCCGCCCCGGCGTCCGTGTCCGCGTCCGTCCCGTCCGCGGCCCGGGCCAGCAGCGAGACCACCTCGTCGTCGGGGGTCTGGGAGAAGTCCTGGTACCACTCGCCCACGGCGGAGAAGCCGAACGGGGTGGAGAGGCAGACGAATTCATCGGCCGCGTCGCGCAGCCGCTGCGCCGCGTCCGGTGGCGCCACCGGCACCGCGAGCACCACCCGGGCCGCGCCCTGGGCCCGCACCACCTCGCACGCGGCCGCCGCCGTCGCGCCGGTGGCGATGCCGTCGTCCACCACGATCGCGGTACGCCCTGCCAGGTCCAGCCGCGGCCGCCCGTCGCGGAACCGGTGCGCCTGCCGCGTCAGTTCCGCCGCCTCGGCCTGTTCCACGGAGGCCAGGTCGGCCTGTTCCAGCCGCCCGCGGCGCACGATGTCGTCGCTGATCACGCGCACACCGCCCTCGCCGATCGCGCCGAAGCCCAGCTCGCGCTGGTAGGGGACCCCAAGCTTGCGGACCACGATCACATCGAGCGGCGCCCCCAGCGCCCGGGCCACCTGGTACGCCACCGGGACGCCGCCGCGCGGCAGCCCCAGCACGACCGGATCCTCCCCCTCCAGGTGCCGTAGCGCTTCGGCCAGGCGCTGCCCCGCATCCGTGCGGTCGGTGAACAGCACAGTGTGTGCACCTCCTACTCAGGGGAGAGGAAGCCACGTCCACACCTCAATTCCGAAATAACCCCAGATGCCGGAACATCGCAAGTCGGGCGGCCGGTGCAGGCCCGTTGTGGGCCCGGTCGGCGGGACCGGTGGTTACCGTCGGCGTATGGATGGAATCGGAGCGGTGCTGATCGACATCGACGGGGTGCTCACGGTGTCGTGGCGGGCACTGCCCGGAGCCGTCCGGGCCATGGAACGGCTGCGGGCCGCGGGCCTCCCGCTGGCCCTGGTCACCAACACCACCTCGCGGACCCGGGCCCGGATCGCCGGGAAGCTGGCCGACGAGGGCTTCCCGGTCGGCCCCGAGGACATCCTCACCGCCCCCGCCGTCACCGCCCGCTACCTGCGCGAACACCATCCGGACGCGCGCTGTCTGCTGATCAGCAGCGGCGAGGTGGCGGACGACCTCGCGGGTGTGGAGATCGTCGCGCCGGGCACGCCGGAGGCCGCGGTGGACGTGGTGGTGTTCGGCGGGGCGGGGGAGGAGTTCAGCTATGCGGCGCTCAACACCGCCTTCCGGTGTCTGCAGGGCGGCGCCCGGCTGGTGGCCATGCACCGGAACCTGTACTGGCGTACGGCGGACGGGCTGGATCTGGACACCGGGGCCTTTCTCGCCGGGCTGGAACGGGCCGCCCGGGTCGAGGCGGAGGTCACCGGCAAACCCTCCGAGGCGTTCTTCGCCACGGCGCTGACGCACCTCGGCGTCCCCGCTTCCCGGGCGCTGATGGTGGGCGACGACATCGAGTCCGATGTGCTGGCGGCCCAGCGCTGCGGGATCACCGGCGTCCTCGTCAGGACCGGTAAATTCCAGCCGGAGGCCCTCCGGGAGGCCGACGGCACACCGGACGAGGTGATCGACTCCTTCGCGGACCTGCCCGCGCTGCTCGGGCTGTGACCTACGGCGTGCCGGGCGTGGTGAGCAGGGCCGCGATGTCCGCGGCCGTCCAGTGGCCGTGGGCGCCCGGACAGCTCGCCAGATACGCGGCGGCCCGGAGCGCGCTCCACCCGTGGGACTCGATGATGCCGGCCGCGATGTGTTCCAGATAGGCGGCGGAGGGCGGATTCGGACGCACGGTGCCGTCGTCGGCGCTCCACGGGGCGGTGAGGGTCAGCACCGGTGCGCCGTCCAGCAGCCCGGCGCACACCAGGGTTTCGTAGCGTCCGGGGCCGATCCGGGCGCGGCCGTGGGTGAGGACCTCGCCCAGGTCGAGGTCCTCGCCCGGTTCGCGGTACATCTCCTGGGCGGCGACGTCGGAGAACTGTTCCGCCGTCAGGAGGTAGGCGCGGGCGGGCACCTCGGGCGGTGCGCCGGCCGATCCGTCGCCGCCCAGGCCGGCGTGGCCCGGCCCGCCGGCCGGGTCGTAGAAGGCCCGGCCGCCGGTCCACACCTGCGATTCGGTGGCGAAGTACAGCCGGCCGGGCAGCATCACCGCGGCCGTGCGGGCCGGGCCGCGGGGATCCCGGCAGCCCGGGTGGTCGCGCAGCCCGCCCGGCGGCCGGCCACCGGCGAGATAGCAGGTCAGCCGCTGGAGATGCATGTTGGAGCCGTACGCGGCGTACCAGAGCCGCGGGGTGCGGCGCAGCGCGTCGACGGTTTCCGGGCTGCCGTGGAGGGCTTCGAGGCGTCGGGGCCGGATCACCCCCGCACGGTACGCGAGCGCCCGGTCCGGTTCCCGTCCCGCCGAGGGTTTTGCCGCGAGTGGTGTGGAGATGCGCACTGCACGGACAGGGACGTACCCGAAGGACGGAGGCAGTGTGGCGGACGAGGCCGAGGCATCAGGACGGACCGGGGACGGCATACCGCGCGCGGCGAGCCGGCGCCGGATGCTCACCGCGGCAGCGGCAGCGGGGCTCGGACTGCTGACGGGGTGTGGGGAGGCGTCGTCCCGCTCCCCGGGCGCGGACCCCACGCGGGCCGCGGCCCCCTCGCCCGGCGGGTCGGGACGGTCACCCTCCCCCGGGTCCGGTACGCCGGGACCGTCCGCATCCCGGGCACCGGGCCGCTCGGCCAGCCCGGCGCCGCCGCGCCGACGGCCGGAACTCCCGCGGGGCGGACGGGAGTTGTTCCCCCGCTACCGGCTGGTGGGGTTCTGCGGACTGCCCGGTGCCGCGGCGCTCGGCCGGCTCGGCACCGGCGACCCCGGGGAGCGGGCGGCCGAGATCGAGAAGGTGGCACGCTCGTACGCCGCGGGGCGCGAGCCGCTGCCGGTCCTCGAACTGCTGGCCGTGGTCGCCAACTCGTCGCCCGGCCCGGACGGCAGGTACCGCTCGCGGACGCCCGCCGCGACCGTGCGCCGCTTCCACCAACTGGCGCAAAAGCAAAAGGCGTTGCTGCTGCTGAACATCCAGCCGGGGCGTGCGTCGGTGCTCGACGAGGTCAAGGCGCTGCGTGACTGGCTGGTCCACCCGGACGTGGGGATCGCGCTCGACCCGGAGTGGGAGATGGCCGGCGGCCAGGTGCCGGGGGACACCTACGGGCGCACCGACGGCCATGAGCTGACCCGGGTCGCGCGCTACCTCTCCGGACTCGTCAAGGAGCACGATCTGCCGGAGAAACCCCTGGTCTTCCACCAGGTCGCCACCTCCGTCGTACGCGAGCAGTCCGCGCTGGAGCCGCAGCCGGGGGTGGCGCTGATCAAGAGCGCCGACGGCATCGGCTCGCCGGGCCTGAAGCGGGGGACCTGGCGGCGGCTGGTGCGCGGTCTGCCCGACGGGGTGCACACCGGCTTCAAGCTCTTCTACGAGGAGGACGCGAAGGGCAGCCGCCTGATGACGCCCAAGGAGGTGCTGCGGCTCAGGCCGCGGCCCGAGTACGTGATATACGAGTGAGCGGGCCCGTCCGCCGGGCCCGCTCCGTGGCGGATGCCGCTCCGCGGGGAGACGCCCCCTGGTGCGGATGCGGCTCCGCTAGTACGCGTGCCGGTCCGGCCGGTTCGTCCACGCCGCATAGGCGTCGGCGCCCAGCTCGGGGTACATCTGCTCGACCTTGATGCGGCGTTCGTCGAGCGGCTTGGTGAAGTCCTCGTACTGGAACGAGTCGTCGAAGCCGATCCGCCGGGTGTCCTCCAGCGCGCAGCTGAAGTACACCGCGTCCATCCGCGACCAGTAGATGGCGCTCATGCACATCGGGCAGGGCGCGCCGCTGATGTAGATCGAGCAGCCCTGGAACATCCGGGCGCGTTCGGGAACGGGATCCGGGGAGCCGGGCGGCCGCGGCACGTACTGCAGGGTGCTCTCGTTCTGGTGCTCCACGGCAATTGACGGTGCCTCAGGGTTGAGGCACAGCGACGCCTTGCGGATCGTCTCGATCTCGGCGTGTGCCGTCGGGTCGCCGGTGAGCAGCACGCGGTTCTGCCCGCGGGCGATGATCTCGCCGTCGCGTGCCATCACCGCGCCGAAGGGGCCGCCCCAGCCGTTCTCCACGGATTCCGTGGCCAGCCGTACCGCCTCGGCCATGAGTTCCTTGTGTTCCATTGCGGAGTCTCCGTTCGGCATTCGATGCACTCGCGGCAGCTGTCGTCGCACCCCCGGATCGGTCAACCGCCCCATTTGCCCTATAAATTGCCTATGTACTACGCTACTCCAGGTGAGTGCACGTGCAAGCCGTGATCCCACGGCTGATCACGCCACCGTCGTGACCTCGCAGAAGGTGCGCGAGGGCCGCGCCGAGGAGTATCAGCGCTGGCAGGACCGGACCAACGCGGCCGCCAGCGAATTCGACGGTTTCATGGCGGCGGACGTCTACCCGCCCGGCGCCGGGGACCCGCACGAGTGGGTGGCCGTCTTCCGCTTCTCCGGAGTCGACAAGCTGACGGCCTGGCTGGACTCCGGGCGGCGCCGGGAACTGCTCGACGAGGCCCAGGGACTCTTCGAGGGGCCCCCGACCCTGGAGGTGCTCCGCGGCGGCGGCCCCGCCGACGAGGCCGCGGGGGCCGTCACGGCGGTCATCTCGCACGAGGTGCGGCCGGGGCGCGAGCAGCAGTTCCTCCAGTGGCAGACCAAGGCGCTCAAGGCGCAGGAGAAGATGCCCGGTTACATGGGCTCCGAACTCTTCAAGCCGGTCGCGGACGTCCAGAAGCACTGGGTCGTGGTCTTCCGCTTCGACTCCCGCCAGCACCTCGACGACTGGCTCGAATCCGACACCCGCCGGACGCTGTTGCAGGAGGGCGACGCCTACTTCTCGTCCTACGACGTCCGGACCGTCGGCTCGGCGTTCAGCGGCTGGTTCCGCTTCGACGGCGGGCCGGGCGGCGGGGTCCCGCCCAACTGGAAACAGGCCATGTCGGTGCTGCTGGCCCTCTATCCCACGGTCATGGTGCTGACCCTGACCGTGGGGCACGAGTTCGACGCCCTCAAGGTCCCCGCATACCTGGGCCTGTTCCTCAGCAACGTCCTCAGCGTCAGCGCCCTGACCTGGCTCCTGATGCCGCTGGTGAACAAGGCGCTGGCCTTCTGGCTGGTGCCCGCCCCCGGCCGCGGCCGCCGGGTGCACGTCGTCGGCGCGGTCATGGTGCTGCTCGGCTACCTGCTGTGCCTCGCCGTCTTCGGACTGATCACCCACACCCTGCTCCCGCACTGACCCACCGCCGTCCGGGCGGCGAGGAGGACCGCATGCGCCGAGGTACACCGACCGGCACGGCCGCCATCGACCGGCCCCTGCTCCGGCGCGGCGACGACGGCTACGAGGCCGCCCGGGCCGGCGCGGTGTGGAACGCCCGCACACCGCCGCGGCACCCCCGGGCCATCGTCCGGGCCGCCTCCGAGGACGACGTCCTACAGGCCGTCACCTACGCCCGCACCCACGGGCTTCGCCTGTCCGTCCGCTCCGGCGGGCACAACTGGTCCGGCGCCCCGCTGCGCGACGACGCGCTGCTGCTCGACCTGTCCGGGCTCGACGAGTGCACCGTGCACCCCGCCACCGGCACCGCACCGGCGACGGCCACCGTCGGACCCGCCGTCACCGGCCAGGACCTGGTGGCCGCCCTCACCCCGCAGCACCTGGCCTTCCCGGTCGGCCACTGCCCCACCGTCGCGGTCGGCGGCTTCCTGCTCAGCGGCGGCCTCGGCTGGAACTCCCGGGCCTGGGGCGCCTCCTGCGCGGACGTCCTGGAGATCCGCGCGGTCACCGCCGAGGGCCGCACCGTCGACTGCAGCGAGACCCGGCACCCCGACCTGTTCTGGGCCGCGCGCGGCGCCGGACCGGGCTTCGCCGCCGTCGTCACCCGCTTCCGGCTCGCCCTGCACCCGCACCCCGGGGCGATCCTGGCGACCGGGCGCACCTTTGCCCTGGCGGACACCGCGCGGGTCACGCAGTGGGCCGAGCCGCTCGCGCGCCGGCTCCCGCCGTACGTCGAAACGGCCTTCGTGCTGACGGCCGCCGGCCCGGCGACGCCCTCGGCCCCCGCCGGGCCCCGGATCACGGTCGCCGCCACCGCCTTCGCCGCCTCACCGGCGCAGGCCCGGCAGGTGCTCGAACCGTTCGCCGACTGCCCCTTCGACGACCTCGCCGTCGCCGGTCAGCCGCCCGCGCCGACCTCGTACGCCGCGCTGCACGAGGGCGCGGCATCGGTCTGGCCGCCCGGCCACCGGTACGCGGCGGACACCCTGTGGTCCCCGGACAGCTACCGGACCCAGCTGACCCGCATCGCCGACGCGGTGGCCCGCGCCCCGTCGCCGGCGTCCCTGGTGCTCGCACCCGTACAGCCGGTCTCCGAGGACCCGGCGCACCTGCGGACCATGGCTTTCGCCCCGCTCGGCACGTCCTACCTCGTCTGCTACGCGCTCTGGGACGACCCCGCCGAGGACGCGGCCCAGGACCGCTGGCTGCGGGAGGCGATGACGGCCGTGGACCCCCAGGGCGACGGCCGGCACTACATCGCCGAAGCCGACCTGGAGGCCGGCCGGGAACGGGCCCGGCACAGCTACCCGCCCGCCACCTGGGACCGGCTGCGGGACGTCCGGGACCGCTGGGACCCGCACCACCTCCTGCACTCCTACCTCACCCCCTGACCACGGCGGCCGGGTGGGCGGCGACGGCCCCGCCGGGGCACCATGGCCCTATGCTGCTCGCCGAACTGGCAGAGGTGTCGGCACAGGTCGCCGCGACCTCGGCGCGCTCGCGGAAGACCGCGCTGCTCGCCGGGCTGTTCCGGGACGCCGCACCCGAGGACGCGCCCGTGGTCATCCCGTACCTCGCCGGCCGGCTGCCGCAGGGCCGGATCGGCGTCGGCTGGAGCGTGCTGCGCGAGCCGGTGCCGCCGGCCCCGGACCCGACGCTGACCGTCCGCGACGTCGACGCGGCGCTGACCGGCCTGGCGCGGGTCTCCGGCGCCGGGGCGCAGGGCGAGCGGCGCCGGCTGGTGCACGGACTGCTGGCCGCGGCGACCACGGAGGAACAGCGGTTCCTGATCGGGCTGCTCACCGGCGAGGTGCGGCAGGGCGCGCTGGACGCCCTCGCCGTCGAAGGGCTCGCCGAGGCGACCGGGGCCCCGGCCGCCGACGTACGGCGGGCCGTGATGCTGGCGGGCTCGCTGCAGGACGTCGCGCGGGCCCTGCTCGCCGAGGGGCCGGCGGCGCTCGCCGCGTTCCGGCTGACCGTCGGCCGGCCCGTCGGGCCGATGCTGGCGCACACCGCCACGTCGGTCACCGAGGCGGTCGACAAGCTCGGCGCCTGCGCCGTCGAGGAGAAGCTCGACGGCATCCGCGTCCAGGTGCACCGGGACGGGCCGGACGTGCACATCCACACCCGCACGCTGGAGGAGGTCACCGACCGCCTCCCCGAGGTCACCGCCGCCGCCCGCGCGCTGCCCGCCGAACGCTTCATCCTGGACGGCGAGGTGATCGCCCTGGACACCGAGGGCCGGCCGGTGCCCTTCCAGCGCGTCGCGGGCCGCTTCGGCTCGCGGGTCGACGTCGCCGCCGCGCAGGCCGCGCTGCCGCTCTCCCCGGTCTTCTTCGACGTCCTGTCCGTCGACGGCCGCGACCTGCTGGAACTGCCCACCGCACAGCGGCACACGGAACTGGCGCGGCTGGTCCCCGAGCCGCAGCGGGTACGCCGCCTGGTGGTGGAGGACCCGTCCGACGCCGACGCCCGCGCCGCCGCCGAGGACTTCTGGACCCACACCCTGCGCCGGGGCCACGAGGGCGTGGTGGTCAAGGCGCTCGACGCCCCCTACAGCGCCGGCCGCCGAGGCGCCGCCTGGCTGAAGGTGAAGCCCGTGCACACGCTCGACCTGGTGGTGCTCGCCGCGGAGTGGGGCCACGGGCGGCGCACCGGGAAGCTGTCCAACCTCCACCTCGGCGCGCGCGGCCCGGACGGCGGCTTCGTCATGCTGGGCAAGACCTTCAAGGGCCTCACCGACGCCGTCCTCGACTGGCAGACCGAACGGTTCCGGCAGCTCGCGCTGGCCGACGACGGCCATGTCGTGACGGTGCGTCCGGAACTCGTCGTGGAGATCGCCTACGACGGACTGCAGACCTCCTCGCGCTACCCGGCCGGCGTGACCCTGCGCTTCGCACGGGTGGTGCGCTACCGGGAGGACAAGACGGCGGAGGAGGCGGACACCGTGGAGACCGTGCTCGCCGCGCACACCGGCGGGGGAGAGCGGACCGATGGCGGGTAGGCGGAGCGCCGGGCTGCTGCTCCACCGTCGCTCCGGGGACGGCGTCGAGGTGCTGCTCGCGCATATGGGCGGGCCGCTGTGGGCCCGGCGCGACACGGGCGCGTGGACCGTCCCCAAAGGGGAGTACGTCCCTCCGGAGGAGGCGCTGGACGCGGCGCGCCGGGAGTTCGAGGAGGAGCTGGGAATGCCGCCGCCCGACGGGCGGTACGTGCCCCTGGGGGACGTCCGTCAGTCGGGCGGCAAGGTGGTGACCGTCTGGGCCGTCGAGGGCGACCTCGATCCGGAGCGGATCGAGCCCGGCACCTTCGAGATGGAGTGGCCGCGCGGTTCCGGGGTGCTGCGCAGCTTCCCGGAGATCGACAAGGTGGCGTGGTTCACCCCGGAGGCGGCCGGGGAGCGCCTGATCAAGGGTCAGCGGGCATTCCTGGAACGGCTGCTGGACCAGATGTCCGGCGGCGGCTGAGCCGGCTCACGGCCGTACCTGGATCTTGCGCCCCTCCCCGGCCCGGAACCGCGCCAGCGCCTCCGCGTACCGGTCCAGCGGGAGCCGGTCGCTGATGAAGACCTCCGGGTCCAGAACCCCCGCCGCGAACAGCTCGGCGGCGCGTTCGTAGCTGTGCAGGACGGCCATCGAACCGGTGATGGTGATCTCCTGGTTGTAGATGCGGTACGGCTCGATGGTGGCGCGGGCCGCGTAGTCGGCCACGCCGAACTGGAGGAAGGTGCCGCCCTTGCCGACCCGGCCGAGCGCGTCCTGGATGGCACGCTCGTTGCCGGTGGCGTCGATGACCACGTCCCAGCCGCGCGGGCGGTCCAGCTCGTCGGCCGAGCCGGCCGCGTTGCTGCAGCCCAGCGTGCGGGCGGTGGCCAGCCGCTCAGGGTTGATGTCGATGACGTCGACGCCGGCCGCGCCGGTGCGCTTGGCGAGTTCCAGCATCATCAGGCCCATGGTGCCGGAGCCGTAGATGAGGACCTGGCTGCCCAGCTGCTGGGAGCGCAGGATGTCGTAGCCGCGGACGGCGCAGGACAGCGGCTCGATCAGCGCCGCGTCCTCGGTGCGTACGTGGTCGGGCAGCTTGACGCAGTTGGCGACGGGGGCGACCGCGAACTCGGCGGCGCCGCCGGCCGTGGTCACGCCGATCGCGGCCCAGCGCTCACAGAGGTTGTTGCGGCCGAGGCGGCAGTAGTGGCACTCGTAGCAGTAGAGGGAGGGGTCGACCGCCACCCGGTCGCCCTCGGCGAGTTCGGTGACCGCGCTGCCGGTGGCGACGACGGTCCCGGCGAACTCGTGGCCCGGCACGACCGGCAGGGTGGGCGCGAACTCGCCCTGGAGGATGTGCAGATCGGTGCCGCACAGCCCGCAGGCGGCGACCGAGACCACGACCTCGCGGGGGCCGGGGGTGGGGTCCTCGACGGTGGTGACCTCGACCTTGCCGGGGGCGCTGATCACTGCGGCTTTCATTTCACGGCTCCAAGCGACAGGCCCTGGACGAGTTTGTCCTGGGCGGCGAACCCGGCGACGATCACCGGGAGGGAGATGACGGTGGCGGCGGCGCACACCTTGGCCAGGAACAGGCCCTGGCTGGTGACGAGTCCGGTCAGGAACACCGGCGCGGTGCCGGCCACGATCCCGGTCAGCACCCGGGCGAACAGCAGCTCGTTCCAGCTGAAGATGAAGGAGATCAGGGCGGTCGCGGCGATGCCGGGCATGGCGACCGGCGCCACGATCCGGGTCAGCGTGGTGGTCAGGCCCGCGCCGTCGATCGAGGCGGCCTCCAGCATCTCCACCGGGACCTCGGCGAGGAACGAGCGCATCATCCACACCGCGATCGGCAGGTTCATCGAGGTGTAGAGGAGGACCAGCAGCCAGATGCTGTCGAGCATCCCGGCGTTCTGGGCAACGAGATAGACCGGCAGCAGCCCGGCCACCAGCGGCAGCATTTTCGTGGAGAGGAAGAAGAACAGCACGTCGCTCCACTTGCGTACCGGCTTGATCGCCAGCGCGTAGGCGGCGGGGACGGCCAGGACGAGCACCAGCAGCGTGGAAACCACCGAGGCGGTCAGCGAGTTGATCAGCGGTGGCCAGGGGCTGACGCCACCGCCCCCGCCGAAGAACTCGCGGTAGCCGTGCAGACTGAGTCCGGCGCCGACGCTCGGCGGGTTGGTCGCCGCGTCCGTCTCGCTGTGGAACGACGTCAGCACCATCCAGGCGACGGGCAGGAAGAAGGCGATCCCGCAAAGCCAGGCCACCAGGCCCAGCGCACTGCCGGTCCGCCGCCGGCGCGGGGCCGGGGTCGTGACGCTCATCGGGTGACCTCCTCGCGCAGCAGGGACGACACGGTGCGCAGCGCGAAAGTGGCCACGACCAGTGAGCACAGCACCACGACGACGCCCTGCGCGGACGCCCGTCCGTAGTCGTGGGCCTGGTAGAAGGTCTGGTAGATGGTGTACGGCAGGTTGGCGGTGCCCAGGCCGCCGGAGGTGATGGTGAACACCGCGTCGAAGTTCTGGACGACGTACACGGTGCCCAGCAGCGCGGCCAGTTCGAGGTAGCGGCGCAGATGCGGCAGGGTCAGGTAGCGGAAGACGTCGAAGGCGGAGGCGCCGTCCATCCGCGCCGCCTCGATCGCGTCGCCGGCCCGGCTCTGCAGACCGGCCAGCAGGATCAGCATCATGAACGGCGTCCACTGCCAGATCAGTGACACCTCGACCGCGGCCAGCGGCGAGTCGGTCATCCAGTCCGGCTGCGGCGGGCTGTCGCTGCCGAACAGCCGCCATATCCAGGTCAGTACGCCGTTGAGCAGCCCGTACGAGGCGTTGTACAGCGCGTGCTTCCACAGCAGCGCGGAGGCCACCGGCACCACCAGGAACGGCGTGATCAGCAGGGTCCGTACGATGCCCCGGCCCCGGAAGCTCCGGTCCAGCAGCAGCGCGAGGCCCAGCCCCAGCAGCAGGCTGACCAGCACCACGGTCACGGTCAGCAGCACCGTGGTGCCCACCGAGGACCGCATCGCGGGGTCGGTGAAGACGGCCCGGTAGTTGTCGAAGGCGGCGAAACCGCGGTTGTCGGGCGCCAGCGCGTTCCACCGGGTGAAGGAGATCACCACCGTTGCCACGAACGGCAGTTGGGTGACGATGACGAGGAAGACCAGCGCGGGCAGCAGCGGCGCCCGGCGGGCCCAGTCCTTGGCCCGCTCGGTGCGGCGGGCCCGGGCGGCGGGCGCAGGGCCGGCCGTCCCGGCCGCGGTGCCCCGGGGCGGCTCAGTGGTTTGCGTAGACATCGGACACCTCCTGCGCCAGTCGCCGGCTCTTGGCCAGGGCCTCGGGCACGCTCTGCTTGCCGGCGATGGCCGCGCTGATCTCGTGGGAGACCTTGGTCCCCAGGTCGGAGAACTCCGGGATACCGACGAACTGGATCCCGGGCGCCGGGCGCGGCTGCACGCCGGGACTGCCGGGCCGGGCCGAGCTGATCGCGTTCCTGGTGGCCGCGGCGAACGCGCCCGCGGACTTCAGGTACTCCGGGTCGCGGTAGAGCGACGCCCGCTTGCCGCCGGGCACCCGCGACCAGCCCAGCTCGCGCCCCACCAGCCGCTCGTAGCCCTTGCCGGACGCCCAGCGGATGAACCGCCACGCCGCGTCCTGGTGCTTGCTGGCCTTCTGCACGCCCCACGCCCAGGTGTACAGCCAGCCCGCGTCGCGAGTCCGCTCGACCGGCGCGGGGGCGTAGCCGACCTTGCCGGCGACCTTGGACTCACCGCTCTCCAGCGAACCGGCGCCGGCGGTCGCGTCGTACCACATGGCGACGTTGCCCTGCTGCATGTCGTTGAGGCACTCGGTGTAGCCGGCCTGCGGAGCGCCCGCCTCGCCGTGCTTGCGGACCAGGTCGACGTAGAACCGGGTGGCCCGGGTGAACTCCGGGCTGTCGACCCCGGTCCGCCAGTCCTTGGTGAACCAGGTGCCGCCGAAGGTGTTGACGACGGTGGTCAGCGGAGCGGCCAGCTGGCCCCAGCCGGGCTGGCCGCGCAGGCAGATGCCTTTCAGGCCCTTGCGGCTGCCGTCCAACTTGGCTGCCATCGCGGCGACCTGGTGCCAGGTGGGGTGGGCCGGCATGGTCAGCCCGGCGGCCTTGAGGAGGTCCTTGCGGTACATCAGGAACGAGGACTCGCCGTAGAACGGCTCGGCGTAGACCTTGCCGTCGGCGGCCGTGAGTGAGGAGCGGAGCGGCGGCAGGATGTCGCCCTGGTCGAACGCGCGGTCCTGGGCGGCGCGCTCACCGAGCGGGGTGAGCCAGCCGTTGCGGGCGTAGATGGGTGTCTCGTAATTGCTGAGGCTGGCCACGTCGTACTGGCCGGCCTGGCTGGAGAAGTCCTGGCTCATCTTGTCGCGCAGGTCGTCCTCCGGCAGCACGGTGAAGTTCACCTTGATGCCGGTGTCCTTGGTGAAGTGCTCGGCGGTCAGCCGTTGCAGGTCCACCATCTGCGGGTTGTTGACCATCAGGACGTTGATGCTCCTGCCGCCGTCGTTGCCCGAGTCGCCGGCACCGCGGTAGCAGCCGGTGGCGGACAGCGAAAGGGCCAGGGCGACGGCGGTCAGCGCGCTCGCGCGGGGGCCGCGGCCCGCTCCGGGGGATCTTGCTCTCACGGCTCTTGCCTCTCTGGGGACGGATAAGCGGTGTCGCGGGACGGGGTGATATCTCGCTCATGACCGGACATGCGGCGTCGTGCCGCGGGTACGGCCGGGGACCGCGCGACGGCCGGGGGACGCGGCCCTCGTGCGGCGGCTGTGGAGGTGGTAGGGACGGTCGTACGGGGGCCGGTCGTCCGGCCGGCCCCGCCCGGATCAGACCCGGAGCACCTGCGGCCCCAGGAGGGAGTAGCGGTGGGCCTCCGGCGCGGACAGCCCCGCGTCGGTGACGATCGTGTCGAAGTCGCTGACCTCGGCGAACCGGCAGAAGCTGCTGGCGCCGAACTTGCTGTGCACCCCGACCAGCACCCGCCGCCGCGAGGAGCGGACGGCCTGCTCCTTCACCTCCGCGACCGCCGGATCGGGGGTGGTCAGGCCGTGCTCGCGGGAGACGCCGTTCGCCCCCAGGAACGCCAGGTCGATCACGAACCGGGCGAGCATGTCCCGGGCCCAGGAGCCCACCGTCGCCTGCGTGCCGGAACGGACCCGCCCGCCGGCGAGCAGGACGGTCGTCGACTCGGACGCCGAGACCAGCGACGCGGTCCGCAGCGACGCCGTGATCACCGTCAGCGGGCGGTCGGTGGGCAGCAGCATCGCGACCAGCTCCGGCGTGTAGCCCTCGTCGACGAACACCGTCTCGGCCTCGCCCACCAGCCCGGCCGCGGCTGCGGCGATCCGGCGCTTCTCGGCCACCTGGAGGGTCTCCCGGCGGGCCAGCGTGGTCTCGAAACCGGCGCTCTCGACGGGATACGCCGCGCCGTGCGTGCGCCGGATCAGGCCCCGGCGCTCCAGCTCGCTCAGATCCCGCCGTACGGTCTCGCGGGCCACTCCGAACTCGGACGCGGCATCGGCGACCTCGACCCGGCCGGACTGCCGGGCGAGCGCGAGGATGCGGTGCTGGCGTTCCTCAGCCCTCATGCGTTGACTCCTGCCCGATTTCTGGGTTTTTCCCGGCTTCCGTTCGGTCACGGGACTGCCCGTTTCCGCCCGCCTCAGGTTTATAGCAAGCGAGACCCTCCGCACGGCTGCCCGTTACCGCAGAAAAGCTGCCCGTTTCTGCCCGCTTCCGGCCCGCAATCGTGGGCCCGCGGGCCGCGCGGCCGTCCGTACGGCTCCGTGACCGCGTCCGCAGCCCCCGGGGCCCCGCTGCTCGCACGCCGACGGGTCGCCGCGGTGGTGCGGTGCGCAACGGCGCTTAGTCTGGACGGCATGAGCTCGGAGATGCGGTCGTTGGCGGTCACTGCGATCGTGCAGGCGGAGGAGTGTGCGGTGCTGCGGGTCAGTGGAGAGCTGGACCTCCGCACCGAACAGGACTTTCTCGCCGAGGCCCGGTCGGTGGTCTCGGCCGGCCACCGCTTCCTCGTCCTCGATCTGACCGCCCTGCGCTTCTGCGACTCCCGCGGGCTCAGCTGCCTGCTGGCCCTGGAGTGGCTGTGCCGGCGGCTGGAGGGCCGGCTGCTGCTGGCGTCGCTCGGCGTGCGGATGCTGCGGCTGCTGATCGGCACCCAGTCCCTGAACGTCTTCTCCTGCTACCCCACCGTCGGTCACGCGCTGGCCGCCGTCCCCGACAGCAGCCGTCCGGCCTGGCCGCCCGCGACGGAGGACCCGTCCGTGTGAAGCGCCGGTTCACCCGGATGACGGCCGGCACGCGGCACCTTCGAGGCGCGGGGACGGCCGGCCCGCGGGAGGATCAGGACGCCGGGGGATCGGAACGCGCCAGGCGGATCATGGCCGGGCCCGACCCCGCCCCGCCGGGCACGCCCCGACCCCCAGCCAGGCGCCGTCGAACCGGGCGAAAGTGATCTTCCGGTAGGGCCCGGACTCGTAGAGCAGCCCGAACGTGCCGTCCGTGAGCCGGGTCAGCGTCGAGTAGGCCGCCGCGCCCCGCGTGACGGTCCGGGCGAGCGGCCAGGTCTCCCCGTCGTCGCAGGACACCCGCACGGTGAGGTTCTCCCGTGCGCCGGTGCTCGCCGTGTTGCTGAACAGCAGCCAGTGCGCGCGCGGCAGGCGGGCCGGCGCCGCCGGGTCGTAGCGCAGCAGCGAGGCGTTGTTGGCCGGGTCGATCAGCTCGTCGTCCACCGCCGGGGCGCTGTAGGTCAGACCGCCGTCGCGGGAGTACGCGACCAGCCGTCTGCTGACGCTGCTGGTGCGGCTGTTGAGCAGCACACGGCCGTCGGCCAGCTCGACCGTCTTGTTCTCGTCCATCCGCGGCCCCACCGGCGTCCCCAGGTGCCAGCTCGCCCCGTGGTCGTCGCTGTACGCGCTGGCCGCCCACATGCTGCCGTCGGCCTTGCGGAACGCATACTGCTGGAGCAGC
This sequence comes from Streptomyces lydicus, assembly GCF_000717345.1. Taxonomy (GTDB): domain Bacteria; phylum Actinomycetota; class Actinomycetes; order Streptomycetales; family Streptomycetaceae; genus Streptomyces; species Streptomyces lydicus. Next base: position 25,624 of record NZ_JNZA01000031.1, read on the forward strand.
CGGCCGCCCGCCAGCTGACTGCCGGCGCCGGACGAGGCGAAGATGCCGCGCCAGGAAGGGTCCTTGAGGTCACGGGTGAGGCGCCGGTGGCGCCAGCTGCGGCCGCCGTCGTCGGAAGAGCTGTAGTCGGTGTGCAGCACGCCGGTGCTGTCGGGTGCGTTGCCCGCCCCGGCACTGCCGAACCCGACGCCCTTCGGCGCGTACGCGTGGAACAGGAAGACCCGGCCGGTCGTCCGGTCCACCAGCAGGCTCGGATCGCCCGCGCCCACCCCGCCGTCGTAGTCCACCGCCGCCCGCGGGGCACTCCAGGTACGCCCCTGGTCGGTGCTCCGCCGCACCATCACGTCCACGTTCCCCGGCAGATCGGCGGCGCTGTCGTTGCGCCGGTCGTAGGCCGCGAGGAGGGCGCCGTCCGGCAGCGTCGCCAGCGCCGGGATGCGATAGGTGTGCGCGCCGCGCCCCGACACCGCCAGATCGGTGGACTCGAACAGGGCCGACCGGTCGGCGGCGCGGTGCGCCGGTGGGCGCGGCGCGGCCGCCGGCGCCGGCGGGACGGACCACAGACCGAGGCCGGCGCTCAGCAGCGCGGCCAGCGTGCGGGGGCGGACGGCCTTCACCGATACCTCCGGGGCGGGACGCGGTGGGGGCCGCTCCAGAGTGCGCGTCCCGGCCGCGGCGGGCCCGCCGGGCGGCCCCGTCGGGGTGACCCGCTCCGTCCCCTACGGGGTGGCGCCCTCCCGCAGCGCGTCGATCAGCGCCGCCACCGAAGGACGCCGGCGCGCCTCGGCGCCCACCGCCACCACGACGTGCCGGACGACCGACTCCCGCAACGGCACCGCGACGATGCCCGCCGAGCGCAGCCGCAGCATCAGCTCCGTCAGCGGCGCCACACCCAGCCCCGCCCCGACCATCGCCAGCGAGGTCGCGGTGTCGGTCACCTCGTGCGCCACCCGTGGCTCGAAACCGGCCCGCCGGCACACCGCGCGGACCGCCTGTCCGTAGTACGAGCCGGCCGCCGGCAGGATCCAGTCGCAGCCGGCGGCCTCCGCGAGCGGCACCGGCGCCGCGCCCGCGGACCCGGCCCGCGTCTCCCAGGGCGGCCGCCCCTCCGGCACGGCCAGCGAGAACCGCTCCGAGCGCAGCCGCACCAACTCCACCGCACCGTCCCGGACGAGCGGCGCGTCGGGGTAGTCCAGCCCGAGCGCCAGTTCCACCCGCCCGGCACACACCTCCGCATACGCCTGGTCCACCTCCACCTCACGGCTCTCCACCCGCACCCCCGGGTGCCGGGTGCCCAGCCGCCGCAGCGCCGGCGGCAGCAGCACGGCCGCCGCCGTACCGAAGACCCCCAGCCGCAGCCGCGCCCGCAGCTCGCCCCGGCCGCGCTCCAGCGCCGCCACCGCCTCGGCCTGCGCCGCCAGGATCCGCTCCGCGTGCACGGCGAGGGTGTGCCCGGCGTCCGTCAGCGCCACCCGCCGCCCGGTCCGCCGCACCAGCTCCGCGCCGGTGGCCCGCTCCAGCGCCGCGATGTGCTGCGACACCGCGCCCGGTGTGTAGCCCAGGGCCGCGGCCGCCGCGGTCATCGTGCCGCTGCGGGTCAGCTCCAGCAGCGTCCTGAGCTGCACGGCCGGCAGTTCCATGGCCGCACCCTACCCACGCGGCGGCGCACCACCCCGCCCCCGTGCGCCGCCTTGCCAAACCCCCCTGACGCCCAGAACCCTTAACAGATCGCGTCCAGCAACTGTGCATGGACGCGGCCCGTGTCCGCCCGGCAGCATCACCACCACGGTGCACGGCGCCGCACCGGAACCCGTACCCGCACCACCGTTCCTGTTCCCGCGTCCTCTCCCACTCCGTCCGGAACACGCGGACGGGAAGGCGGCCCGGATGACTCCCACCACGGCTTCGGCCGAAGCACTGGCCCCCCTCCCCGAGCAGGCCGACGTCGTGATCATCGGCGGCGGCGTCATCGGGGCGAGCATCGCGTTCCACCTCGCCGAGGCGGGCGTCGCCCGCGTCCTCCTGCTGGAGCGCGACCACCCCGCGTCCGGCTCGTCCGGCAAACCCCTCGGCGGCGTCCGCGCCCAGTTCTCCGACCCGCTCAACATCCGGCTCGGCCTGCGCAGTCTGGACGCCTGGCGGGACTTCGCCCGGCGGCCCGGCGCCGACGTCGGCCTCACCCCGGTCGGCTACCTCTTCCTCCTCGGCGACGACCGCGAACTGGCCACCTTCACCGAGGGGGTGCACACCCAGAACGCCCACGGCGTGCCCAGCCGCCTGCTCACCCCGCGCGCCGCCCACGCCCTGTGCCCCTACCTCGACCCGGCCGGCATCGTCGCCGCCGCCTGGTCACCCACCGACGGCTACGCGCTGCCCGGCGCCGCGGTCACCGGCTACCTGGGCGCGGCCCGCCGGCTCGGCGCGACCGTCCGCAGCCACTGCCCGGTCACCGCCCTCGACACCGCCGACGGCGCGCTGCGGGCGGTCCGCACCCCGCACGGCACCGTCCGCACCGACACCGTCATCTGCTGCGCCGGCGCCTGGTCCGGTGCCATCGGCGCGATGGCCGGCGTCGACCTGCCCGTCACCCCGCTGCGCCGGCAGATCGCCTTCACCGGCCCGCTGCGCCCGGCCCCGCCCCGCATCCCCTTCACCCTCGACTTCGACTCCACCCTCTACTTCCACGACGACGGCGCCGGCGGACTGCTGATGGGCTTCTCCGACCCCCGCCAACAGCCGGGATTCGGACGGGACTTCACCCGCGAGTGGCTGGACCCGTTCCGCGCCGCCGCGGCCCGCCGGGCGCCGGAGCTGGCCCGCCTTCCGGTCGTCGGCGGCTGGGCCGGCCTCTACGAGATGACCCCCGACCGCAACGCGCTCATCGGCGAGGCCGCCCGCCCCGGCCGGTTCCTCTACGCCACCGGCTTCTCCGGCCACGGCTTCCTCCAGGCCCCCGCCGTGGGAGAGCTGGTCCGCGACCTCTACCTCGGCCGCGAACCGTTCCTCGACATCGGTCCGCTCGCCGCCACCCGCTTCGACGGCGAGGCCCACGCGGCCCGGCCCGAGGCCCACATCATCTGACCCCCACCCGCCCGCCACCCCGCCCCGGAGCTGCGTATGGTCCCCACCTGGCAACTGCGCGCCGCGTTCGCCCAGCGGCTGTCCGCCATGTACGGCACCGAAGTCCCCGCGTACACCACGCTGCTGGAGGTCGCCGGACAGGTCAACGACGAGGTCGCCGCCCGCGACCCGGACGCCGCCCGGTTCGGCAGCATCGACCGGGTCACCGCCGAGCGCCACGGCGCCATCCGGGTCGGCACCCCGGAGGAACTCCGGCAGGCCGCCCAGATCTTCGCCGCGCTCGGCATGCACCCGGTCGGCTTCTACGACCTGCGGGACGGGGAGGGCGCGGTACCCGTCGTCTCCACCGCTTTCCGGCCGACCGACCCCGACGAACTGGACCGCAACCCCTTCCGGGTCTTCACCTCGCTGCTGACCACCGGCGACCGCCGCTTCTTCGACCCGGACCTGGAAGCCCGGCTCGACGCCTTCCTCGCCCGCCGGCAGCTCTTCCCGCCCGAACTCCTCCGCCTCGCCGAACGCGCCGAGGCGGACGCCGGACTCCCCGCCGACCAGGCCGAACGCTTCCTGACGCAGGCGGTCGCCGCGTTCGAACTCTCCCCGGAGCCCGTCGACCGCGCCTGGTACGCCGAACTGGAACGGGTCTCCGCCGTCGCCGCCGACATCGGGGGAGTCGCGGCCACCCACATCAACCACCTCACCCCGCGCGTCCTGGACATTGACGCCCTCTACCGCCGGATGGGCGAGCGCGGCATCACCATGATCGACCGGATCCAGGGGCCACCCCGCTGGGACGGCCCCGACGTCCTGCTGCGCCAGACCTCCTTCCGGGCGCTGGCCGAGACCCGCGCCTTCCGCGAGCCCGACGGCAGCGTCACGCCCGGCTCGCTACGGGTCCGCTTCGGCGAGGTCGAGGCGCGCGGCGTCGCCCTGACCCGTGCGGGCCGGGCACGCTACGACCACCTCATGGCCGAGACGGACCGCCGGATGGCGCTGCGCCCCGACGCCGACCGGCAGGAGACCGCCCGCAGCCTGTGGCAACGGGGCTTCCCCGGCTCCGAACACCAACTCGCCGTCAGCCACCAGGCGTTCTTCACCTACCGCCCGGTGGCCGGGCGGCCCCGGGACGGCCGGTGCCCGCCCGCCGACCTGACCGGACTGCTCACCCACGGATGGCTCACCGCCCACCCCGTCGTCTACGAGGACTTCCTGCCCCGCTCCGCCGCCGGCATCTTTCGCTCCAACCTGACCGGCGAGGGCACCCGCGACGCCGACCTGGCAGGCACCCCGTTCGACGCGCACCGCCTCGCCGAGGCCGTCGGGCGGCCGGTGCACGACCCGTTCACGCTCTACGCCCGGCAGCAGGATCGTTCGCTGCGGCAGGCGCTGTTCACGCTCCAGGCGGGCGCCGCGCTCCGCGCCCTGGACCACGGCGAACTGATCGACACCACACCGACCGGCCGAGGTGACCGGTAGCGAACCGACCGGCACCGCACCCGGCACCACCACCGCGGACCGCCCGTGACCTTCGAGCCCTGACCGTCCGACCCCGACCGCCACCCGCCACCGGACACCCGTCACCCGTCACCCGCCACCCGACCCGAGGAGCCCGACATGCCCGCCGCCCCCCCCCCCCCCCCCCCCCCCCCGCCCCCCCCCCCCCCCCCCCCCCCCGGCCCCCCCCCCCCCCCCCCCGGCGCCCGCCCCCCCCACGCGGCGATCGCCGAGGCGCACCGCACGTTCCAGGACTGGCGCACCGTGCCCGCCCCGCGCCGCGGCGCACTGGTCAAACGGCTCGGGGAACTCCTCGCCGCCCACCGGGAGGACCTCGCCGACCTCGTCACCATCGAGGCCGGCAAGATCCGCTCCGAGGCGCTCGGCGAGGTCCAGGAGATGATCGACATCTGCGACTTCGCGGTGGGCCTGTCCCGCCAGCTCTACGGGCGCACCATCGCCGGCGAACGCCCCGGCCACCGGCTCTCCGAGAGCTGGCACCCGCTCGGCGTGGTCGGTGTCGTCTCCGCCTTCAACTTCCCGGTCGCCGTGTGGTCCTGGAACACCGCCGTCGCCCTGGTCTGCGGCGACACCGTGGTGTGGAAGCCGTCGGAGCTGACCCCGCTCACCGCCCTGGCCTGCGACGGACTGCTCGCCCGGGCCGCCGCCGACGTGGCCGCGCCGGCAGGGGTGCACCGGCTGCTGCTCGGCGCCCGGGAGTGCGGCCGGCGGCTGGTCGACGACCCCCGGGTGGCGCTGGTCAGCGCGACCGGCTCGGTCGCCATGGGCCGGCAGGTCGCGCCCCGGGTGGCGGCCCGCTTCGGCCGCTGCCTGCTCGAACTCGGCGGCAACAACGCCGCCGTGGTCACCCCCTCCGCCGACCTCGACCTCACCGTCCGCGGCATCGTCTTCTCCGCCGCCGGCACCGCCGGCCAGCGCTGCACCACGCTGCGCCGGCTGATCGTCCACGAGGACATCGCCGACCGCCTCCTGGAGCGCGTCGTGCACGCCTACGGGCAGCTGCCGCTGGGCGACCCGTTCGACCCGGCCACGCTCGTCGGCCCGCTCGTCAACCCGGCCGCCCACACGGCGATGTCCGAGGCGCTGGCCGCCGCGCAGCGCGCCGGCGGCAAGCTGCTGACCGGCGGTGAGCGGTGCCTGGCGGACGCCGCGCCGGACGCCGCCTACGTCCGGCCGGCGGTCGTCCGGATGCCCGAACAGACCGACATCGTCCGCACCGAGACCTTCGCGCCCATCCTGTACGCCCTGACCTACCGCACCCTCGACGAGGCCGTCGCCCTGAACAACGACGTCCCGCAGGGCCTGTCCTCCAGCATCTTCACCGGTGACCTGCGCGAAGCCGAACGCTTCCTCGCCGCCGACGGCTCCGACTGCGGCATCACCAACGTCAACATCGGCACGTCGGGCGCGGAGATCGGCGGTGCCTTCGGCGGCGAGAAGGAGACCGGCGGCGGCCGGGAGTCCGGTTCCGACGCGTGGCGCGCCTACATGCGCCGCGCCACCAACACCGTCAACTACTCCGCCGACCTCCCGCTCGCCCAGGGCGTCAACTTCCTCTGAGGAACCGTCAGTTGGGCCGGCCGAGGTCCTGGACGAGGGTGGGGGAGGGGCGCGGGATCTCCCCGAAGTCCTCGTCGTCACCGTCCACCACAAGCCGGTTGATCACGTTCTCCAGGGCCGTCGGCAAGGTCGGGGCGAGCCCGCTGTGCCACTGCACGAGCAGGTTGTGCCGGGCCGCGTCCGGCAGCAACTGCCGCTCGTCGAACGCCGCCGCGGACCGGCGCTCCTCGTCGGGGGCGTGGGCCGCCTGCTCCCGCCAGTAGGCGGCGTCGCGGTACTCGCCGTTGCGGCGGTGCGAGAGATACAGGCAGTAGGCCGCGGTCCGGCTGCCGGCCCCCGCGCCGAAGTGCCACCAGAAGTGCGCCGCGTCGTCGCGCCCGGTGATGTGCAGCAAGCAGGCGAAGACCAACGCGCCCTCGGGGTCGATGTGGTGGTCGTTGACCAGCCGCTCCAGGCTGGCGGCGGCCGCCGCGGCGTTGACGACCAGCGCGCACGCCAGCTGGAGTTCATGGGTGGCCTCGTCGCGGGCGCTGGGGTAGGCGCTGGGCGCCCCCCGGTCGGTGCGGGCCGGCAGCACCGCCACCCCCGCGGCCTGCGCCGCGCCGGGCCGCGCGGGTCCGGCGGGCACTTCGAGACCGCCGAGTGCCCCCTTGTCGTCGAGATCGCAGAAACCGGCCAGGCCCTCGATGCCGGACACCGCGGCGGCGGCACTCAGCAGCGTCTCGACGGTCTCCCGGCGGCCGGCCGGACGGTGGTGCACCATGGTTCAGTTCCCCCTGCAGTTTCCCTGATCGATGCCGAGCGCCGCGGCGAGCTTGCGCTTGCCGCGGCTCGCGTAGGAGCGGACGGAGACCTCGTCGACGCCGAGCAGCGCGCCGATCTGGGCGTCGCTGTAGCCGATGACGTGCCGCAGCACGATCACGTCGCACTGCCGCTCCGGCAGTCTGGCGATGGCCGCGTAGAGACCCAACTGGCTCTCCAGCATGGCGAATTGCTGCTGGCACTCGCGCAACAGGGCCTGGGTGACGACGGCGAACGCGGCGGTCTCGGTGAGCGCGGTGGGCTGCTGGTGGTCGTAGAGCCACTCCACCACCCGCTCCTTGAGCACCGACCACGCGTACGCCTCCACCGACGCCTGCCGCAGCGCGTGCGCCCACAGCTGCCCGAGCTGCTCGTAAGCCGCCAGCGTGACCTCGCGGGCCGCGGTCTCGCTGCCCGTGTGGAGGTAGGCGTACGTCAGCCACTTGCGGGCGTGCGTGGCGAGGAACGCCTCGAACGTTATGGACAGTTGCCGGTCGGACGAGACCGGTACGAAGGACCGGGGTGGGCAGCGGGCGAGTGCGGCTAACTCCGCAGTACGGGCGTGCGCCGGGGCGCACGCCGGCAGAAGTCGGTCCCGGTCTGCGCTCACGAGCAGTCCTCGTTCCGTTTGCCGTGCACCGCTGACCGGGCCCCGAGGTGCCGGCGGCAGCGTGCTGGGCGTCTTCCCCGCCGCGCTGGTCGCCGCGCGCATCAACCGCGAGTTCATGCACCGGGCCACCCGCTTCCTGGCCGAAACCGGTCTGCGGCAGTTCCTCGACATCGGCACCGGCATCCCCACCGGCCCCAATCTCCACGACATCGCCCAGGCCGTCGCCCCCGACGCCCGGGTCGTCTACACCGACAACGACCCCATCGTCCTCGCGCACGCCGCGGCCCTCCTGCTCAGCACGCCCGAGGGCCGCACCGCCTACGTCCAGGCCGATGTCACCGACCCCGAGGGCATCCTCGCCGCACCCCGGCTCCGCGACACCCTCGACCTGACCCGCCCGGTCGCGCTCAGCCTCAACGCCCTGATGCACTTCGTCACCGACGACGGCCGGGACCGGGCCCACGCCATCGTCGAAACCCTCAAGGCCGCACTCCCCAGCGGCTCCGTCCTCGCCATGACCCACGCCACGGCGGACTTCGACCCCGAGGCGATGCGGAAGATCAACGAGATCTACGCGGACGCCGGGACCGTCCTGCAGTTCCGCTCCCGCGCCGCCTTCCTCCGCTTCTTCGACGGCTGGGAGCTGCTCGACCCGGGCGTCACCCTCTCCCACCAGTGGCGCCCCGACCGCCCCGAGGACGCCACCCACGTCACCGACGCGGAGGCCGCCTGCTACGCGGGCCTGGCCCGCAAGCCCTGAGCGGGAGGGCCGGCCGACGCGAAGCAGCCCCGCGCCTGCCGCCCGTGTCGCCGGCGGCCCCCCGACGCCCGCCGCGGTCACTCCTTCCGGTAGCCGTACGCCTCCCCGGCAGCCGCCGCGACCGCGTCCAGGTCCGCCCCCGTCGAGGCGGTCACCACCGCGGCCACCGCCCCCTCCACGAACGGCGCGTCCACCAGCCGCGAGCCCTCCGGGAGTTCGTCGCCCTCGGCGATCAGGGCTTTGACGGTCAGCACCGCGCTGCCCAGGTCGACCAGGAGCGCCACCCCGGCGCCACGGTCCACGCTCCGCGCCGCCTCGGCGATCAGCTCCGAACTCGTCCCCAGGCCACCGTCCGGCGTACCGCCCGCGGACGCCACCGGCGCCCCGGCAGCGGCCCCGGCCAGGCCGCGCGCCAGCGCCGCCACCGAGTCGGCGACCGGGCCGCTGTGCGACACCAGCACCACCCCGACCAGCGACTCGCCGGCCGCGTCCGCCGCGCTCACTTCGCCACCTCCGCGAGCGCCGCGAGCAGCAGCGCCGACGAGGCCGCACCCGGATCCTCGTGCCCGATGCTGCGCTCGCCCAGATAGCTGGCCCTGCCCTTCCTGGCCTGCAGCGGTACGGTCGCCACCGCACCTTCCTGCGCCGCCGTGGCCGCCGCCTCGAACGAGGTCTCCAGCGCCGCCACCCCCGGCACCAGCGCGTCGAGCATCGTCTTGTCACCGGGCGCCGACCCGCCGAGCTGGCCCACCGCGTCCACCCCGGCGCTGAGCCCGGCCCGCAGCTCCTCCGCCGACACCTGCGCGGCGTCGCCCAGCGCCTTCCCGGTCCGCCGCAGCAGCGTCCCGTACAGCGGCCCGGCCGCTCCGCCCACACTTGAGATCAGCTGCCGCCCGGCCGCGGTCAGCACGGCGCCGGGCGTTTCCGGGGCCTCGCCCTCGGTCACCGCCTTCACCACGGCCGCGAATCCCCGCTGCATGTTGGTGCCGTGGTCGGCGTCACCGATGGCCGAATCCAGCTCGGTGAGCCGCTCCGCCTCCCGGTCGACGGCGGCGGCCGCGGCCGTCATCCAGCGTACGAAGAACGCGGCATCCAGGGCCGTTTCGGACACGGGCTACTCTCCTTCGGTCGTGAGCTCATTGATCGACGATGCCGGCACTGCTTCCCCGCCGGGCACCGGACGAACCCCGGACACCGGGCGAACCCCGCACCCCGGTGGATGCCGGCAGGGCCCTGGTCCGGACCGGGGCGCCGGCCGGCCCCGGCTGCCGGCGGACGGACGCCCGGAACGGCTCCCCGGGCGCCGACGGGCCTCACCGTCCCCAGCGGAGCCCGGCCGTCTCCACCGGTGCGTCCCACAACCGCAGCAGCTCCCCGTCCACCTGGCACAGCGTCACCGAGACGCCCGCCATGTCCAGCGACGTCACATAGTTCCCGACGAGCGTACGGGCCACCGCCACGTCCCGCTCGTCCAGCACCCGGCGCACCTCCGCATTGAACCCGTACAGCTCCAGCAGCGGCGTGGCCCCCATGCCGTTCACCAGCACCAGGACCGGCAGCCGCGGATCCAGGTCCTCCAGTACCGCGTCCACCGCGACGTCCGCGATCTCGTGCGACGTCATCATCGCGCGCCGCTCCCGCCCCGGCTCACCGTGGATCCCGACCCCCAACTCCAGCTCACCGGCCGGAAGATCGAACGTCGGGCTGCCCTTGGCCGGCGTCGAACAGGCGCTGAGCGCCACCCCGAAGCTGCGCGAGGACTCCACCACCTGCCGCGCCAGCGCCTCCACCCGCTCCAGCGGCATCCCCTCCTCGGCCGCCGCCCCGGCGATCTTCTCCACGAACAGCGTCGCCCCCGTGCCGCGCCGCCCCGCCGTGAACGTCGAGTCATTCACCGCCACATCGTCATTGACCAGCACACTGGCGACCTGGATGCCCTCGTCCTCCGCCAGCTCCGCCGCCATCTGGAAGTTCAGCACGTCCCCCGTGTAGTTCTTCACCACGAACAGCACGCCCTTACCGCTGTCCACGGCCGCCGCGGCCCGCACCATCTGATCCGGCACCGGCGAGGTGAACACCTCCCCGGGGCACGCCGCGTCCAGCATCCCCGGCCCGACGAACCCCCCGTGCAGCGGCTCGTGCCCGCTCCCGCCCCCGGACACCAGCGCCACCTTGTCCGCCACCGGCGCGTCCCGCCGCACGATCACCCGGTTCTCGGCGTCCACCACCAGTTCCGGGTGCGCCGCGGCCATCCCGCGCAACGCGTCGGCGACCACGGTCTCGGCAACGTTGATCAACATCTTCATGAGTACCTCCTGGTGAGATGAGCGGTCGAGCCTCTGGCCTGTGCCTTCCCAGGTCCGGAGCAGGTATCTGGAGCAGCTGTCGGATGTTCTCGATGCGGACGGCCCCCGGCGCTCGGGAGCGGAGTACGGCGGGGCCGCTCCCGGCCCGGCGCCGACGCCCCTGACGAGCGGTCAGCACCCGTACGGGACGCGGCGCCACCCCGCAGGCAGTATCTGCGCTCCCGGCTTCAAGGTCACGTGACGCGAAGAGAGCGCGTCCCGGGGCGACCCGGGCCGGGTGCGGGCGCTCAGTGGCGGATGCCGTCCGCACGCCGGAAGGTCCCGAGGCGGTGGCGGGCCTGGGGCGCCGGTGTGCGCTGGATCGCGATGAGGGCGGCATCGTCGTCGAGATGACCGTGGCAGTGGGCGAGGAGGTCCAGCCGGAGGTGGTGCAGGAGCGACTCCGGATCGCACGACGTCCAGTTGGCGACGCGTTGCGCGAGCGGATAGAAGGCACCGTTGCGGTCGCGGGCCTCGGTGACGCCGTCGGTGTACAGCAGGAGCGTGTCACCGGCCGCGAAGACGATCTCGTCGGTGGTGTAACGGTCCGGCCCGGACCCGCTCATCCCGCCCATTCCGAGCGGAGGCGCCGGATGGAGGCTCGGGACGGTCGTGACCCGGTGCCGGCTCAGGAGCAGCGGCGGGGGGTGCCCGCAGTCGGTCATCCGGGCGGCCGGCTCCTCGTGCGGGATCTCCAGCAGCAGCGCGGTGATGAAGTGTTCCGGGATGTCGCGGTCGGACTCGATGAAGTCGGTCAGGTAGCGCCCCACGCTGCGGTCCAGCGCGGCGGCCAGCGCCGGCAGCGTCGGGTGCTGGTGCGCCGTCTCACGGAACGCGCCGAGCAGCAGGGCGGACTCCCCGATGGCGGCCAGGCCCTTCCCGCGGACGTCCCCGATGATCATGCGGGTCCCGGTGTCGGTGCGCGTCGCGGTGTACAGGTCGCCGCCGACCTCGGCCTCCTCCTCGGCGGCCAGATACAGGGACGCGATGTGCAGCGGGCCGATCCGGTGGGGGAGCGGACGCAGCAGCGCCTTCTGCGCCGCCTCGGCCACCGACCGCACCTTCGCCAGCTCCTGCTGACGCCGCTCCCGCACCACACAGAAGAACACGATCATGGCCGAGAGCACCGACAGGGCGAGGATCTGGATCATCACATTGCGCTCGGTGAAGAGCACGCCGAAGTGCAGGCCGATGTACGCCTGCGCCATGACTGCCAGTAGCCCGATCGCCCCCGTGCGCCACGGGCCGGCGAAGGAGGCGGTGAGCGCGGGGGCGACGACGAGCAGGGGGCCCAGATGGACGTCGGCGGGGACGTTGAGGTCGAGAATCGTGATACCCGCGATGAGCGCAAGGGGGATCACCAGCAGTGCATGACTGGGTTGCCACGGCTGCCACAAGCCGCCAAAGTGCCGCTGGACTCCCACGCCCTCCACTGTGCACCCTGCGGGCCCGCCGGACGAGCCGGTGGCCCCGCCGGACGCCGGCCGCCGGCCCCGCCGGGTCCACCCGCCGGCCGCCTCCCCGCGCGGCCGGGTTCCCGCGCACCTAGCGTGAGAAGCCGGAAGGCCGGAAAGGAGGGAGTCACACCATGACTGAATTCCCGGAAGGCGCCCCCTGCTGGGCGGACGCCATGTTCAAGGACGTCGAGGGCGCCAAGAGCTTCTACGGCGAGGTGCTGGGCTGGACCTTCGGTGAGGCGGCCGGCGAGTACGGCAACTACACCCAGGCGTATTCCGACGGGAAGGCCGTCGCCGCGGTCGTCCCGCCGATGCCCGGCGGCGACGACGTACCGTCCGCCTGGTGCCTCTACTTCGCGTCCAGGGACGTGCAGAAGACCGCCGACAAGATCAAGGAGGCGGGCGGCACCCTGCTCATGGAACCGATGCAGGTTGGCACCTTCGGGTCGATGGCGCTCGCCAGAGAGCCCAGCGGCGCCGTCCTCGGCATCTGGCAGGCGGGCGTTCACCAGGGGTTCGAGAAGGTGGGCGAGCCCGGCGCGTACTGCTGGGCCGAGGCGTTCACGCGTGACCCGGAGAAGACCGACGCGTTCCTCACCCAGGTCTTCCCGTATTCCGCGCGGAAAATGGAGCCCGGTAAGGACGCCGACGCCCAGGGCATCGACTTCAAGGTGTTCAGCATCGGCGGCCGCGACAATCCGGTCCTGGGCCGGATGAAGATGGGCGACGAGTTCCCGCAGCAGGTCCCCTCCTACATCCAGGTCTACTTCAACGTCGAGGACTGCGACGAGGCCGTCGCCAAGACCAAGAAACTCGGCGGCCGGCTGCATTTCGGCCCCATGGACAGCCCGTTCGGCCGGTTCGCCGCACTCGGCGACCCGCAGGGCGCGGCCTTCGCGGTGATCGACATGAGTACGACGGCCGGCGAGATGCCGCGGATGACCGACGCCTGACGCCCCTCGTGACGGCTGTGGGTGCCCGCCGGCAGCGTGGTGGCTGCCGGCGGGCAAACGGTCAAGCCGTGCGGGCCACGGCCAGGCGGGACACCGGGGCGTCCGCCGCGTGTGTCAGCCCTTGCCGAGCAGCTTGTTCATCCGGGTGATCTCCGCGCTCTGCCCCTTGATGACGGACTCGGCCAGCGTCTTCGCCGGGCCGTAGGCACCCTCGGCCTTCTCGGTGCCGGCCATCCGCAGCGCACCGCGGTGGTGCGCCACCATCATCTCCAGGAACGAGGCGTCGAAGTCCTTGCCGGACTTCTTCTTGAGCGCGTCCATCTCCTTCGCGTCCATCATCCCGGGCATCGCCGAGTGGTCCATGCCGGGCATGGCGGTCATGCCGGAGTGGTCCCCGGAGCCCTTCGCGGGCACCTGCTCGCCCCAGGCCGCCAGCCACCCGGACATCGTCGTGATCTCCGGTTCCTGGGCCTTCATGATCGTGGTGGCGAGCTCCTTGACCTGGCTCGACGCGGCCCGGCTGGCGGCCAGACCGGCCATCTCCACCGCCTGTCGGTGGTGCGGGATCATGCCCTTCGCGAACGCCACGTCAGCGGCGTTGTGCGCACCGGACGGGGCCGAGGCGCGCGGCGAAGCGGCGGGCCCGGAAGGGGAGTTGTGCCCCGTGTGGCCGGCGCTGTCGTTGCCGCCGCAGGCGGCCAGCAGCACCGCCGAGGCGGCCGTTGCCGAAACCAGTGCGAGGCGGCGCAGGACAGGACGGGTCGTCTTCATCGTGAAACTCCTGAGGAAGCGGAAGTGCAAGGAAAAGCCGGAACATGCCTCTGGGGCGGCACGGCGCAGCAGCACGCCCCGCAGGGGACGGGTGTGCCGCCCGGGCGTTCCTAGATCCGCAGGAGTTGGAGTTCGGCCAGCGAGGGCGGGGCCCGTCCGCAGTGCTGCCTTGCCGGCCCGCCCCCGCCGGCCGCGTGCGAGGGGCGTACGGGGCCGAGCGGGGACGGGGCCAGGGCAGGGGCTGCGGGCGGCCCGTCGAGGGCGGCGGACGCACAGGTCGGGTCCGCGTGATGGACGTGCCCGCCGCCGCAGTCGCCGGCTCCAGGGCAGTGCGCGTGCGCCGTGACCCCGGTCGACGCCCGGTGTCCGTGCGCGGTGTCGCCGACGGGCCGCTGGTGTCCGTGCGGGGTGGCCCCGCCCGGCACGTGGTGGGCGGGGGAGGGGGACGCCGTGGCGATGACGGGGGCGAGGGCGTGCATGCCCAGCAGGCCCGCCAGCAGTCCGAGCACCAGCAGCGCGCGCCACCGCCGGGCGGGCGGGGGCGCTGCGTACGGGGCGTACGGGCGGCTGGGCATCACCGCCCCATGCTAGGCGGCGGCATGACGGTGCGTGCCTCGCCCCCCGTCGGTCCGTTTCCGCTCGTAGGTCCGTTTCCCCAACAAGGGCCGCGACACGGCGTCGGCCGCCCGGCCGAGGGCGCCCGGCAGCTGGGCCGGCGCCCGCCCTGATCCGTCGATGACCGAGGTCTGTGCGGCGCGGCGGTCGTCCCAGGTGTAGAGAAGAGGTATGAGCGTCCGGCGCGGTCTCACCCGGGTCGGCGGGGACTGGCGGCCGAGTCACGGCCTGCTGGTCGTACCGCTGGCGATCATCGTGGGGGTGACGGTGGTCGACATCAACGCTCCGACGACGATCCACCTCGGCCCGTTCCTGGTCGCCGCGCCGGCGATCACCGCGTCCTTCGCCGGGCCGCGCCTCACCGGGCTCGTCGGTGCCCTCGCCGTGGCCGCCCAGATCCTCATCGGGCAGCTGCACGGCGGCCTGACGACCGCGAACCACCAGGCGCAGATCGCCGCGCTCGTCGTGATCTCCGTGCTCGTCACGCTGCTGCGGTACGTACGCGAGCGGCGTGAGCGGCGGCTCACCAAGGTGCAGTCGGTGGCCGTCGCGGCACAGCAGGTGCTGATGCGGCCGCTGCCCGAGCGGATCGGGCCGCTGCGGATCGCGTCCTCGTACCTCGCGGCCGACGCCGAGGCCCAGATCGGCGGCGACCTGTACGCGGTGGTGCCCGCCGCCGGCGCGACGCGGCTGGTCATCGGGGACGTACGGGGCAAGGGCCTGGCCGCCATCGAGGAGGCCGCGGTGCTGATCGGGGCCTTCCACGGCTCCGCCTACCGCAACCTCTCGCTGCCCGCCCTCATGGCGCACCTGGGGAACTCGGTGTACTGGAACACCGTCCACGGGAAGGGCGACGACCCCGAATCCGCGGAGTCGTTCGTGACCGCGCTGGTCCTGGACGTCCGCCATGACGCGCCCAGCCTCTCGATGATCAACTGCGGTCATCCGCCGCCCCTGCTGATCACCCCCGACGGCGTACGGACCCTGGAGGTCCGGGAGCCCGCGCTTCCGCTGGGCCTCACCGCGCCGTCGGAGAGCGACTACGAGGTCGAGGACGCCGGCTTCGGGCCCGGCGAGCTGCTGCTCCTCTACACCGACGGGGTGATCGAGGCCCGCGGCCCCGACGGCTCCTTCTACCCCCTGGCCGACCGGCTCGCCTCCTGGGCCGAGACCGATCCGCCGTCCCTCGTCAGCCGCCTCCACGACGATCTGCTCCGGCACGCCGGCGGCAACCTGGACGACGACGTGGCCGTCATCGCCCTCACCCGCGCACCGTGAGCCGGTGCGGCAGGACACGACCGCACTCGCCTCCGCTCCCCGCGCGGCGCACCCTGGAGACGTGACCCGGTAGCCACGAGCCGAGCTGTGAGGTGCCTGATGAGCACGCTCGAAGAACACATCGACATCAACGTCCCCCTCGATACCGCCTGGGAATGCCTGCACCGCACGGAGTCCTATGCGCAGTTCGTGGACGGCGTGCGCGAGGCCCGCGCGGAGGGCGAGGTGACGCGTCTCGACGTCGACGCGGGCGGCCGCCCCCAGGAGTACGAGATCGAGATCCTCGACCGTCCCCAGGACAAGGTGATGCGGTGGCGGACCACGAGCGGCCCCGAGCTGGCCGGGACCTTCTCGCTGCTGCCGATCGACGGTGAGCACACCCGGATCCAGGCCCGGTTCGAATACCGGCCGGGCACCATCACGGAGGCGTTCGGCGGCCCGAAGGGGTTCGCCCAGGCGTCCGCGATCGAACGGGGCGTCCGCAGCGACCTGGAGCAGTTCAAGGAGCTGGTGGAACAGGGACGGTGAGGCGGTCAGGACGCTGACGCTCCGTCAACTGGACGTGCCTCGGAGTGATATGGCCGCCATGGCGCCCTGCGTACCCGGTCACGCCGAACGCGTCCGGCCGGGCGGCTGGGAGGCCAGCAGCATCAGGGCCACGTCGTCCTGCCGGGCCGCGTCGGCGTGCAGGTGCGCCAGCAGGGCGTCGGCGAGGCGGTCGGGGCTCTGCGGCGGTCCGCCGTCGAGGCGGGCGGCGAGGGCGGCGACGGCGCTGTCCGGATCGACGCCCGGCGTCTCGACCAGGCCGTCCGTGTAGAGGGCGAGCAGGGAGCCCGGGGGAAGGCCGATCTCGGTGGCTTCGTAGGAGGCGTCGGGCTCGATGCCCAGCAGCAGGCCCGGCGGGACCCGCAACACCTCGGCGTGTCCGTCGGGGTGGCGGAGGATCGGCGGCGGATGGCCCGCGCTCGCCAGGCACGCGCGCCGGGTCCGCAGGTCGATGTGGACGTACAGACAGCTGGTGAACAGGTCCGGGTCGAGGTCCGTCAGCAGCCGGTTCGTCCGGGCCAGCACCTCGCCGGGTGACGCGCCGGCGGTGGCATGGGCGTGCACGGCGGTACGGGCCTGGCCCATGAGGGCGGCGGCCGCGGCGTTGTGCCCCTGGACGTCGCCGATGACGGCGGCGACTCGGTGCTCGTCGAGGCGGATCAGATCGTAGAAGTCACCGCCGATGTCCATACCGCGCGCCGACGGCAGATACCGGGCGGCGACGGCCAGCCCGGGCACCGAGGGCAGGCTGTGCGGCAGCAGCCCGGCCTGGAGGTCGTGCGCCAGCTGCTGCTTGGCGTCGTACAGCCGGGCACGGTCCAGCGCCTGGGCGATCAGCCCGGCCAGGGACGTGAGGACCTGGCGTTCCTCGGTGCTGAAGGTGCGGGGCCGGACGTAGGAGAGGATGCAGCAGCCGACCGGGCGGCCGGAGACGATCAGCGGCAGCACCGCCCGGGCCGCCTTTCCGGTCAGGTGCGGCAGGCCCGGGTAGTCGCTCTCGATCTCGTCGGGGGAGGGGTAGAAGCTGGGCTCACCGGTGGACAGTGCGTGCACCGCCGGGCTGTTGGCGGCGCCGAGGGCGACGCCCTCGAAGGTGGCGACGACGTCGGCGGAGTACCCGCGGTAGCCGATCGTGCGCAGCCGGCCGCCCTCCGCCGCGTACATGATCATGCCCTGGGCGCCGAAGGCCGGGACGATCTGGTCGGCGACGAGATGGACGACGTCCTGGACCCCCACGGCCTCGGTGAGCGCCGCGGCCAGGTGCAGCACGTGGTAGATCTGCCCGGCCCGTACCGGCACCGGCTCGCTCTCCGCCGGGTAGGGCGCCACCGGGCCGTGGTCCTTGCCCGACCGGCTGATCCAGACGCTCAGGCCCCGGCCGTCCGGGAAGAGCCGGAAGGTGAGCCACTGGTGCGAGGGGTGCCGGGCGGTGAAGGACACCGGCCGGCGGCTGAGCACCGCGGCGCGGTAGCGGTCCTCGAAGGCCGGGTCGCGCAGCCACGGCAGTGCCTCCCACGGCCGCTCGCCGATCAGCCGTGACTCCTGCTCGCCGAGCAGCTCCATGGCGCCGGTCGTGACCAGGGTGATGCGGCCGTCCAGGTCCAGGGCGCACGCGCCGCCGGGCAGCCGTTCCAGGTAGTCGACCGCCGCCAACGCCTGCTCCGCGTCGACCGTCCGCACCGGCGGCACCGCCAGGACGCGCGGCGCGTCGGGTGGCGGGGTGCGGCGGTCGGGGCGGGGGCCGGCCGCCAGGAGGGCCGCCAGCCGCCCGCAGGCGGCCTCCACCGCCGCCTTCTCCTCCGCCGACAGCTGCGGCGGATGACCCGCGGGCCACAGCAGCAGCAAGGCGCCCAGCCGGACGGTGGCCTCGGTGATCGGCGCCGCGGCCAGCGAGAAGTCGTAGGGGACCGCCACCGCCGTACGGGGGAAGTCGCGGGCCAGCTGCTGATGGCCGCCGGCCCACACCAGCCGCTGCCGGCGGGTGGCGACGGCGACCGGGATCGGGGCCGCCAGGGCCACCCGGCTCCAGGGCGCCAGGAACGGGGCCGGCACGCCGCTCATCACCGTCAGCTGAAGCACCGGCTCGTCACGCGCCAGCACGTACAGACCGGCCGTGGAGGCCCGCGTCTCCCGCATCGCCCGGAGCAGTGCCCGGTCCACCGGATCGGAACCGGTCCCGCCGCTCATCTCGCACCTTCACACCGCTGTCGTCGTGACCTCGCGACCATTCCGGTCCGGCCGGCCGTCCCGCCGCCGGACAGTGCCGACGTTACGCCGCCCGAAGGGCCCCGGCATGCGGGTGCCCGCCCCGGCAGCCGCCCCGGACCTTCGAACGGTACGTCCAGGTATGGCGAGAGGTGGGATGAGGCGCGACGTATATCATGTAATGGCGTCTTTTTTCGTAGGCGCGGGCAGCATGTCGTCTCCGACACCGGAGAGGGAACATGGCCGAAGGTGAAGAGGACGAAACAGCGCGAGTCCGGCGCCCGTCCAGCCGGAAGACCGGTGCGAAAACCGCCAGGAAGACCAGCGGCGTGAAGACCGCAGGGAGGTCCGGCGGGACGCGGGACGGCAGTCGGACGAACGAGGACACCACAAGCGAGGACACCACGCATCGCGCGGGCCGCCGCGTCTCGGCGCCGCGGGCCATGCGGAGGGCGGCCGAACAGCTCCAGGAGCTGCTGGGCCGGGCCCCCGAGTCCGTCTCCGCGGTCAAACCGACCGACAACGGCTGGCAGGCTGACGTGGAAGTCCTGGAGCTGGAGCGCGTCCCCGGAACCACCAGCGTGATGGCGAGTTACCGGGTGACGCTGGACGAGGAGGGCGAACTGCTGGCGTACGAACGCATCCGCCGCTACACCCGAGGGCAGATCGACCCGCGGCAATGAACCGGGGATGCCGCGCCGGCACCGTTCGGCCGACGAACGAAACGGCCGCTCCACTACCGGGGTGGGCCGGTGAAGGGAGGCACCGTGACTGTGGTGCCGCAAGGCCAAGGAACCATGTCCCGGGGCGGTGGAGGAGGCTCCGGAAACCTCTACGACATCCTCGATCTGATCCTGGACCGCGGGCTGGTCATCGATGTCTTCGCACGGGTGTCTCTGGTCGGCATCGAGATCCTCAAGATCGATGCCCGCATCGTCGTGGCGAGCGTCGACACCTATCTGCGGTTCGCGGAGGCTTGCAACCGCCTCGACCTGGAGGCCGGCAACAAGAAGCCCCAGGAGCTGACGGATCTGGTCGGTGAGATGACCGAGGGTGGCTCCCACGGCAAGGCCAAGGGGGCCCTGAGCGGAGCCGCGGAGGCGGTGTCCAACGCCCTCAAGGGAGGGGACGACGAGGACGACGAGGAGCCCGAGGAACGGCAGAAGGAGCCGGCGGGCAAGCGCGAGCGGCCGGCTCGTCGGCCGGTACGGCACCGAAAGGAATGAGCCATGGCCGTTTATGTCTACTCCATCGTCGCGACCTCACATCCGCAGCGCCTGGACGGCCTGGACGGGGTGGGCGACCCGCCCACCACCCTGCGCACCGTGAAGGACGGGGAGCTGACCGCGGTCGTGAGTGACGCCCCCGAGGAGCTCCGCGCCAAACGCCGCGACCTCGCCGCCCACCAGGCGGTCCAGGAGCGGCTGATGGCCGACGGCACGGTCCTGCCGCTGCAGTTCGGGTTCACCACCGACGACGACGACGCCGTACGGACGGTGCTGGAGGAGCGCGCGGAGCAGTACACCGAACGGCTGGGGGCGCTGGAAGGCAGCACGGAATACCACCTGAAGGCCGCGCAGGACGAGGACGCCCTGCTGCGCCAGATCCTGCTGGAGAACGACCGGGCCCGCGAACTCAACGAGCAGATCAGAAGCGGCCAGGGCAGCCCGGACCTGCCGCTCGCCCTCGGTGAACTCGTCGCCCAGGAGGTCCAGGCACGCCAGGACCGCCTCGCCGACTCGGTCATCGAGGCGCTGCGCGGCCTCGCCCAGGAAGTACGGGCGTCGGAGCCGACCGGCAACGACTTCGTGAACGTGTCCTTCCTGGTGCACCGGGACGACGAAGACGCCTTCCGCACCGCCGAGAAGGAGCTCGCCGACGAACTCGGCGGCGACTTCGACCTGCGGCTGCGCGGCCCGCTGCCCGCCTACAGCTTCGTGTGAGGAGGACGTCATGGCAGGGCTGCTGACCCATCTCGCGACCCTCCCCCTGGCACCGGTGCGCGGCGTCGCCTGGGTCATGGAGCGGGTCGTCGAGGCCGCGGAGGACGAGGCGTACGACCCGGCGCCCGTCGAGCAGGAACTCGCCAGGCTGGAGGAGCAGCTGCTGGCGGGCGAGATCGACGAGGAGACGTTCGACCGGCGCGAGGACGAACTGCTGGACCGGCTGGAGGAGATCAGGGCCCACCGCCGGATCACCGGCCCCTGACCGGCGGCTGACAGCGACGAACCGACAGCGAGCTGACTGCGAACGACATCGGAGGGAGCGGCAGTGACCGAACCCGCCCCCAGGAGGACCGGCGACTACCCGTCCCGGGCAGCCCCGTACGGCCAGGGCTCCTCGGCCAACCTCGCCGACATCCTCGAACGGGTCCTGGACAAGGGCATCGTGATCGCCGGCGACATCCAGATCAACCTCCTGGACATCGAACTGCTCACCATCAAGCTGCGGCTGCTGGTCGCCTCGGTCGACAAGGCGAAGGAGATGGGCATCGACTGGTGGGAGCACGACCCCGCGTTGTCGTCCCGGGCCGCCGACGGCAACCGCTCGCTCGCCGAGGAGAACCAGCGGCTGCGCGCCGAGATCGAGCAACTGCGCGCGTCGGGCACCGAGCTGCCGGCGGCCGAGGAGAGCCCCCCGAAGCCGGCCGAGAAGAAGCCGCGGAAGTCCGCCGAGGAGAGCCCGCCGAAGTCCGCCGAGGAGAGCCCCCGCGCCGCGCGTACCTCGAACCCTTCGCGCACCACCCGGGGGAAGAAGGCGGAGGCCCGCCCCCGTAAGAAGCGGGACTCGCCATGACCGGGACCGTCGCGTACGCCTACGCGGTGGCGCGCGACCCCGACGGCTCGCTGGAGGAGGCGCTCGGCGGGCTGCCCGGCGTCGCGGACGCGCCGGTACGGCTGGTGCGCACGGCCGGCCGGGCGGACGTGGTGGTCGCGGTGAGCGAGGTGCCCGCGCGGGACTTCGAGGAGGGCGCGCTCCGTGCCCACCTGGAAGACCTGGACTGGCTGGAGGACGTCGCCCGCGCCCACCACCGGGTCATCGAGGCGCTGGCGGCACGCACCACCGTCCTGCCGCTCCGCCTCGCCACCGTCTACCTCGATGAGGAGCGGGTACGGCTGATGCTCGAAGAGCGCCTGGCGGCGTTCGCTGACCGGCTGTCCGCCCTGGACGCCCATGTGGAGTGGGGCGTCAAGGTGTACGTCGAGGCCCCCGCCGAGGCCGCACCGCGGGCCGGGCCGCCGGAGCCGGACCTCAGCCCCGGGCGGGCCTACCTCAAACGTCGCGGCGCGCAGCGGCATGCCCGCGAGGACGCCTACCGCGACGCTGAGGAGGCGGCCCGGCGTATCGATGCCGCCGCCCGCCCGTACGCGGTCGACCGGGTCCAGCACCGGCCGCAGCAGGGCGAACTCGCCCGCGGGCCCGGCGAGAACGTCGTCAACGACGCCTATCTCGTGTCGCAGGAGCACGCCGAGAGCTTCCGTACCGACGTGCTGCGGGCCGCCGAGGGACTGTCCGGCGTACGCGTCGAGGTCACCGGGCCCTGGGCCCCCTACTCCTTCGCCACGCCCGCTGAAGCCGAACCGCTGAGGAGAGCCGCGCAGTGAGAGCAGCGGGCGGGCCGCCGGCCAGGATGGACGAGCCGCTGCCGGACCGGCAGATCGCACTGATCGACCTGCTGGACCGGCTGCTCAGCGGTGGCGTGGTGCTCACCGGTGACCTCGTGCTGTCCATCGCCGACATCGACCTGGTACGCATCTCGCTGCGGGCGCTGATCGTCTCCATCAGCGAGCAGAATCCGGGCCCCTGGCCCTCCGTCACCGCGGCCCTGCGAGACGACGATGACCGCTGAGGGCGACGGCCGCCCGCCCGGCAACCGCTTCGACGACATCGCCGACGCGGCGGACCGCGCCTTCCGTCTGCTGCCCGCCGCCCCGCAGGACACCCAGTCCCCGGCCGGTGCGGCACCGCGCCGCCCCGCACACCGGGTCACCACCGACCCCGACACGGTGGAGCGGGACCTGATCAAGCTCGTGCTCACCCTCGTCGAGCTGCTGCGGCAGCTCATGGAACGCCAGGCCCTCCAGCGGGTCGAGGCCGGGGACCTCACCGACGAACAGGAGGAACGGCTGGGCGCGACGCTGATGATCCTGCACAGCCGGATGGCGGAGCTGTGCGAGCAGTACGACCTGACCATGCAGGACCTCAATCTCGATCTCGGGCCTCTCGGGACCCTGCTGCCACCCGCCGAGTGACAGCCGACCGGACACAACAAAAGACAGGGGCACAACAGGAGCAGGACATGGGCATCGGAAAGAAATCCAAGAACCTCGGCGACATGACCGAGGGAAAGACCAAGGAGACCGCCGGAAAGGCGCTGGACGACCGCAGCCTGGAGGGGAAAGGTAAAGCGGAAAAGGCCAAAGGGAAGGTGAAGCAGGCAGTGGAGAGGGGCAAGCATTCGTTCAAGCACTGAAAGCCTGGTGGGCGTCACCGGCCGGGGGAGGCCGGTGACGCCGCCTGCTGCAGCCGGTGGCGCCGCCTGCGCTGCAGGGGAGCACGCCCGGCCTCACTCCTCCTCTTCCTCGCCCTCCGCGTATTCCTCTTCGTCCTCGTCCCCCTCGCTCTCTCCGTCTTCCTCCTCCTCGCCTTCTCCCTCTTCTTCCTCTTCCTCTTCTTCCTCCGGGACTTCTTCGTCGCCCTCGTATTCCTCTTCGTCCCCCTCGTACTCCTCGCGGCCCTCGCCTTCGCCGTTCTCTTCGCTCTCTTCGGCCTGCTCGCGTTCTTCGGCTTCCTCTTCCTCGAGGGCCTCCTCGTGGGTCTTCACGACCTCGCCGTCGCGCACCTCGCCGCGCCAGCCCTCCGGGTCCTTGTCGGTGAGGGTCACGTAGCGCTGGAAGTGCTTGAAGTCCAGCCGCAGCCGGCGCCCCTGGGCGCGCCAGATGTTGCCGGTCTTCTCGAAGAATCCCGAGGGGTAGTACTCGACGACCAGCACGATGCGGGTCAGATTCGGTGCCAGTTCATGGAAGCTGACCGCACCACGGGTCGATCCCTTGGCGCCGTCGGACGTCCAGACGATCCGGTCGTCCGGGATCTGCTCCTGCACCGTTGCCTTCCAGCCCCGGGTCGAGGGACCGACCTTGACCTTCCAGTCGCTGCCCGTCTCGTCGCTGGCCGAGACGCTGCGGACGCCCTTGGTGAAGCTGCTGAACTTGTCGTACCGCGTCCAGTGGTCATAGGCGGTCCGCAGCGGCACGCCGACATCCAGCACCTCGATGATGTTGGTGACCTTGGTGGTTCCCGACGAGCGTCCCTTGCCCTTGCCGCCGCCGAAGACCTCCTTGGCCTTCTCCACGACGTTTTCCTTGACGTCCTTCGCCTTGCCGGTGACCAGCGCCTTGAGGGGCGATTGACCGCTCAGCAGGCCGGAGGCGACCTTGCCCAGCGAGCCGCCGTTGCTGACGACGTCGCTGAGCTGGTCGGTCACGTCGCCCAACTTGTCGCCGGCGCGTTCGGCCATGTTCCCGACCCACGCCGTCGCGTATTCGCCGAGCTCCTCACGCAGCCGATCGAGCCCCGAGTTTCCGCTGCCCTGTTCTGTCTTGGCCATGCCCGGTCACCTCCGGCCCTTGACGCGCGACGACGTCTTCTTGGCGCTCTTCTTCGTGGTTTTCTGCGCGGATTTCTGCGGAGATTTCTTCGCCGGCGGTCGGGCCGTCTTCTTCGCGGTCTTTTTCGCGGGCGCCTTCTTGGCCGGAGCCTTCTTCGCCGTCTTTTTCGCCGCCGTCTTTTTTGCCGCGGTCTTCTTCGCGGCGGGTCTCTGGGACGTGGCCTTCTTGGCCGGTGTCTTTTTCGCCGCCGTCTTCTTGGCCGGCGATTTTTTAGCCGCGGCCTTTTTGGTGGCGGCCTTTTTGGCCGGGGCTTTTTTTGCGGGGGCCGCCTGCTTCCCCGTGGTCTTCTTCGCGGCGGCCTTCTTGGCCGGGGCCTTCTCCGCTGCGGGCCGCTTCGCAGCCGCCTTCTTGGCCGGTGCCTTCTTCGCCGCGGCCTTCTTCGCGGGGGCCTTCTCGGCCGGGGCCTTGCGTGCCGCGGGCCGCGGTCCCGGCCTCTTCGCCGGGGCCTTGCGCCCGGTGGGCCGTGGGGCGCGGCGGCGGGGCCGCTCGGGCTCCTCCTCCGGCTCCTCTTCCTCCTCCGGCTCTTCCTCTTCCTCTTCCTCTTCTTCCTCGGGCTCTTCCTCCTCCGGCTCTTCCTCTTCTTCCTCTTCTGCCTCGGGCTCTTCTGCCTCGCCCTCTTCCTCCTCCTCGGGCTCTTCCTCGCCCTCTTCTTCCTCTTCCTCCTCCTCGGGCTCGCCTTCCTCGTATTCCTCTTCCTCTTCCGCACCGCTTTCGAGCTTGCTGGTGCGGTCGTGGAGCGTGTCGGCGAGATCCGCCAGCCGGCGGTTGGCGGCGGTCTTCAGCGCCTGCCGCCCGACATTCATGACCTCCCCGCGCAGCTGGTCGCCGAGCTCAGCGACCTGGGGGATCTCCCCGAGTCTGCGGACGCCCTCGGTGAGCAGCTGGCGCGGCTCCAGACCGAACTGCTTCCCGGCGAGGTAGGACGCCGCGGTGAGAGCGAGCCGGCCCTTCTTCGTACGGCCCAGCACGTACCCGCCGGCCACCGCCGCGGCGAGCATGATCTTGGTTCTCTCGTTCATGGATGCGTCCCCTTTTCCTGGGCGTGCTGCCGATCGGCGCCATAATTCAAGAGTGGTCCGTGTGCCGCGCTACGCATCTCGAGCGGGCCGGAGAGGACGCTCCAAACCCCCGCGTCCTACGGCCAACGGCCTGGTGAAAGGGGGTGCGCGCGCTTCGCCGGGGCGGTTTGAATCCCCGTCGGCCCGGACCGTCCCGCCGTCCGGCCCGCGGCCGCGTACGAAGCGCAGGTGTGCGGAGAAGGTGCGACGGACCTAGGCTCGGAATATGCCGGGAACACGCCGTGCACCGTCTCGTGTGGGAGTAGGGGAAGCACGGTGTGTTCGCCGGCGCACGGTGTGGAGGCGGCCGTTCGCGGTGGCCGCCGTCGTGGCGCTGCTCGGCGCCCTGGTGGGAACTCCGGCCGCGGTGGCCGCCGATGACCCGCACCTGACGCGCTTCTACCAACAGCGGCTCGCCTGGGAGCCGTGCCCGCAGAACATGCAGGCCGGCACGCAGAGCCCGGACGTCACCCAGCCGCCGGGCCACGAGGAGCGGCTGGAGTGCGCCCGCATGGAGGTGCCGCGCGACTACAGCGACCCCGGGAACCGCACGATGCTGGTCCAGCTCATCCGGCTGCGGGCCACCGGGCCCGGCAAGCGGCTCGGTTCACTGGTGATCAATCCCGGCGGGCCGGGCGCCTCCGGCGTCAACTACCTCATCGCCAGCGGCAGCGCCTTCGCCCGGCTGGGGCAGCAGTACGACATCGTCAGCTTCGACCCGCGCGGCACCGGCCACACCGAACCGGTCTCCTGCGGGGACAAGCTCGCCCCGCCGCCCGGCAACCCCGCCGACGACACCCTCGCCGCGAAGGAGAAGCGCATCAACGACGCCTGCGGGCGGTACTCCGGAGGGTTGCTGGAGTGGGTCGGAACCCCTGACGTGGCGCGGGACATGGACGTCCTGCGCGCCGCGGTGCACGACGACAAGCTCAACTACCTGGGGTTCTCGTACGGCACCAAGCTCGGCGCCGACTACGCCCACGAATTCCCGGACAAGACCGGCCGGATGGTGCTGGACAGCATCGAGGACCCGACCAAGAACAACTGGCAGACCGCGCTGGCCCAGGCCCGGGGATTCCAGCGGGCGCTGGACGACTTCGCCGGCGACTGCCTCCACGCCACGGACTGCCCGCTGGGCACCGACGCACGGCACGCCCAGGACCAGCTGCGCACCTGGTACCAGCAGTTGAGCGAGCGGCCGATGAAGGTGAACGGGCAGACGGTGGACGAGACGACCTACGTCTACGCGCTACGCGAGGCGTTGTACAGCAGGAGCGACTGGCCGGCGCTGCGGCAGGCGCTGGCGCAGCTGCGGCGCGGCGACGGCTCCGGGATCCTCCGGATGAGCAACAGCGGCGGCAGCCAGGCCGGTCTGCCGCACCGGGCGCCCGCACGCACGGCCGGCCACACCGCCGGTGCGCACCGGACGCCGGCGCGGCAGAACGGACAGGACGACCTGCCGTCGCAGGACCAGCTGGCCCTGCGGGCGATCTCCTGCCGGGACACCTCCGAGCGGTACGGCGCCGGCGACTACCCCCGGGCCGAGCGCGAACTGACCCGCGCCTCGCCGCTGTTCGGGCCGGACATCGCACCGACCCTGCTGGACTGCTACGACTGGCCGGTCGCCGGCGACGACGCGTCCCGCGACGTCTCGGCCCCCGGCGCGCCGCCCATGCTGCTGGTGGCGACCACCAACGACCCGGCCACGCCGTACGAGGGCGCCTCGCACATGGCCCGGGCGCTGGGTAACGGCAGCACCGTGCTCACCTACCGCGGTGAGGGGCACGCCGCGTACACCACCGGCGACCCGTGCGTTCAGGGCTATGTCGACGGCTTCCTGCTCGACGGCGTGATGCCGAAGCCCGGTACCTCCTGCGGCTGAGCCCGGGGCCGTCAGCCGGGCGTGGAGCTGCCTCACTTGTAGTAGCGGTTGTCCTCGACGTCGACCACCGGCGCCCCGGGGGACGGCGGCTGCGTGCGCCGCCGCTTGAGGATGCTCACGTACGTCGCGAGACCGATGATGCCGACGATCATCATGATGATCCCCACGAGGTCGAGATTGACCCCGGCCATGTGCCAGTCCGTGGCGAAGGTGAGGATCGCCCCCACCGCGAGCAGACCGATGCACCCGCCGATACCCATGGTGTCAGCCTCCATAACTGGGGTGAAAGGAAGTCCTGTTGACCAAGTCCTGTTGACGTGCGGGTACCCGGGTGCGGGCTACTCATGTCGTGTGGTGTCGCGCTGCGGGCGGCCGGCCTCAGCCGGCCCGCCGGGAGCCGCGGCCCGCGGTCTTCTTCTTCGCTGTGGTCTTCGCGGCCGTCTTCTTGGTGGCGGACTGCGCCGCGGTGGACTTCTTAGCGGCAGACTTGGTGGCCGCGCCGGATGCCGTCTTCGCCCCGGACTTCGTCCCGGACTTGGTCCCGGTCTTCGTGCCGGAGGCCGTGGAGGTCTTCGCCGCGGCCTTCTTCGCCGGGCGCTTCGCCGCGGCGCGGCCCTCGTCCCCCTCGTCCTCCCCGCGGGACCGCTTCGCGGCGCGGACGCTGTCCTGCAGCGCCGCCATCAGGTCCATCACCTGACCGCCGGAGGGCTGCTCCTCGCCGGTGTCGAACTCCGGCTCGCGGTGGGCGAGCTTCGCCGACACGAGCTCGTCGAGCGCCTCGCGGTAGTGGTCGTGCAGGTCCTCCTCCGACAGTTCGCCGAAGGAGTCCATCAGCGTCTCGGCCGCCGCCACCTCGTTGGGGTGGACCTCCACCTCCCGCTCGGGCAGCACCCCGTCCATCGGCCGGATCTGGTGCGGCCACAGCAGCACCTGCATCACCAGTGCGTCCCCCATGGGCCGGATCATGGCCAGCGTCTCCCGCCCGTGCAGGGCGATCTTGCCGAGCCCGACGCGCTCGTGCCGCTCCATGGCCTCGCGCAGCAGGACGTACGGCTTGGCCGCGGCGGGACTGTCGGTGGCCAGGTAGTAGCCCTTGCCCATCTGCAGCGGGTCGATGTCACCACCGGCGACGAAGGCCAGGATGGTCAGTGTCTTGGCGGTCGGCAGCGGCAGTGCGTCCAGGTCCTCGTCGCTCAGCGGGACGACGACCTCGGCGTCGTGCGGGCGGTAGCCGCGGCCGATCTCGTCCGGGGACACCTCGACGCCCTCCAGCGAGCACACGGGCTGGTTGCGCACCCGCCCGCCGTCGGCCGTGTGGATACGGACGAAGCTCACCGACGCGGAGGTGTCCGTGGCGTTGTACGCGGCGACCGGGATCGTGACCAGGCCGAAGCTGATGCTGAACTTCGCCGTGGGACGCATGGGGGCCGCCTTCGTCGCTGCCGCGTTCGGCTCCATGCTAGGCGGGGCGGAGGAACGGTACATCCCAGGACGTACCGGACGGGTTACACGGGCTCTGCCCGGGCCGCGGGGCGTACCCCACGGCCCGGGCAGACGCCGGAACGGCCGGTCAGGCCACCGCGTGCCGGTGGTCTCCGGCGCACAGCGCCCAGATGATGAAGATGTCGATGGCGATCAGCACCAGGGCCCAGAACGGGTAGTACGGGATCCACA
Source organism: Streptomyces lydicus (assembly GCF_000717345.1). Taxonomy (GTDB): domain Bacteria; phylum Actinomycetota; class Actinomycetes; order Streptomycetales; family Streptomycetaceae; genus Streptomyces; species Streptomyces lydicus. The sequence continues at coordinate 54,404 of NZ_JNZA01000031.1, forward strand.
GGAAGTTCGCGAGCGCGCCGAGGCCGGCAAGGACCACGCCGATCACGCGCGCCCACAGCGCACCGGTGGCCAGCAGCGCGACGCCCGCGAGGAGGATCACGATGCCCAGGATGAGATGGATCCATCCCCAGCCGGTGAGGTTGAAGGAGAAGACGTAGTTGTGCGTCGTGACGATGAGGTTGTCCTTGGCGATGGCCGAGATGCCCTCCAGGAGGGTCATCGCGCCACCGAAGATCATCAGGACACCGGCGAATGCCGTCCATCCGCCCACGACGGTCTGCTTGCGCGCAGCCATGGGTCACTCCTCACTTGAGAAACCTGGCCGCGGCACGATCCTGACCGTGGCCATGCCCTGACTACACGTTTACATACGTCCAGTTTGCCCGCATGTCAGGAACGGGCGGAGGCCGTGCGTTGGGGCGTGGCCCGGCGGGCGCCGCATCCCTGGGGGTGACGGTGCAACAGTGCCGGAACTCGTTGCGGTCGTGGAGCGGGTCCGGCTCATGCGGCGTGGCGCCGTCCTCCGCGGCGGCGACCCGTGCCGGCCGATCCCGTGCGCCGCCGTTCCGCCCGGGCGGGGGCGAGTGCTCCTGCCGCCCGGGCGGGGTACGGGTGCCCCTGCCGCCCGGGCGGGGTTCCGGTGTCTTACGCCGCCCTGGCCGAAGTGCCCGGCAACGGGACCGGATCGGGGGCGGGGCCCGGCTCGGGACCGGGCGTCGGCGGGGCCGGGTTTGGCGGGAGCGGGTCCGGCTCGGGGCCCGGCACCGGCGGCGGGATGGGATCGGGGCCGGGCGCGGGGACCGGGCCGGGCCCCGGACCGGGCGTGGGTCCTGGCGGTCCGGGGCCCGGGCCCGGAGTGGGGGGCACCGGGTCCCGCTGGGTGCGCCCGTGCGGGGCGCCGGATTCGTAGGGCATGCGGTTCTCCTTGCCGTTCCGACGCCGCTCATGCGGCGGGGCGGGGACGAACTGCCCGGCGGGCGTCCCCCCTCACTCTGCGGCGGCGCCCGCGGCACGGCGAGGGGGACGGTCCACCCGCGGGGCGGCCGCCACCCGGACGCCGGAGCGTAGGGCGGCGCGCAGTGGGTACCCCGCCCGCATGGACGACTCGGACCACGGCACCCACGACCACGGCGGGGACGACGCGACGCGGACGGTCCGCGCCGGACGCCGCACGGTGCGGATCCACCGGCCGGACAAGGTGCTCTTCCCCGAGGACGGGCTGACCAAGGCGGAGGTCGTCGACTACTACGGCCGGGTGGCCGCCGTCATGGTCCCGCAGCTCCGCGGGCGCCCCCTGATGCTGGAGCGGCTCCCCGAAGGGCTGGGCGGCCCGCACTTCATGCAGAAGGAGACCCCGGACCACTACCCCGACTGGATCCGGCGGGCCGAGGTCGCCAAGGAGGGCGGCACCGTCACCCACCCCGTCTGCGACGACAAGGCCACCCTGCTGTTCCTCGCCGACCAGGCATGCCTCACCCTGCACCGCTGGCTGTCCCGGGCCGACCGCCCCGACCACCCGGACCGGCTGGTCTTCGACCTCGACCCGCCCGGCACCGACTTCGAGGCGGTACGCGAGGCCGCGCGGGCGCTGCTCGGCCTGCTCGACGAACTCGGGCTGCCGGCCACCCTGATGACGACGGGGTCGAAGGGGCTGCACGTCACCGTCCCCCTCGACGGCAGGAGCGACTTCGACACCGTGCGCGGCTTCGCCCAGGACACCGCGGAGGTGCTGGCACGGCGTCACCCGGACCGGCTCACCACGGCCGTACGCAAGAAGGCGCGCGGTGACCGGCTCTACCTCGACGTGCAGCGCAACGCCTATGCGCAGACCGCCGTCGCCCCCTGGTCGCTGCGCGCCGAGCCGGGCGGCCCGGTCGCCGCGCCGATCAGCCACGAACAGCTCGACGACCCCGGACTCGGCGCGCAGCGCTGGTCGTTGCGGGACGTCGACGGCGTGCTGGAGCAGCTGCGGTCGGCGCCCTGGTCCGCGGTGCCGGGCCGCGGGCGGTCACTGACCACCGCCCGCAAGCGGCTCGACGCGCTGAGCTGAGCGGCGCGGCTCAGCCGTCCCGCGCCCGGTCCCTCGGTGATGCCTCGGTGACGTCCAGGAAGATCTGGTCGGCTCGCGGCCACTTCTCCCTCATCGCCTCTGGAGCGGGGACCCAGCCGCATCGCGCCGCGGCGCGTACGCGCCACGGGCGGCATTGCGCTCCACGGAGCAGTGGCTGTTTTCCGCCCCGTGGACCGGGGAGGGGTGACAGCGGAAACACTGTCGGGAATTCCGGAACGACGGAGGATGCGACATGGCCATGCCTGGCCCTTTCTCTCCCGCTGACGTCTGCGGAGGTGCCTCATGACACCCCGGGGCGGGCAGCGGGGCATTGCCCGCACTCTCCTGGAGAGGCACGGCACGACCTTTGCGGAAGAGGCCGGAATTCGGCTGAAGGACACCCCGCAGCCGCTGTACCAGACGCTGGTGCTGGCCGCTCTGCTCAGTGCGCGGATCCGGGCCTCGGTGGCCGTGGCGGCCGCCCGCGCGCTGTTCGACGCGGGCCTGCGCACCCCGCGGCGGATGGCCGAGGCGACCTGGCAGCAGCGGGTCGACGCCCTGGGCGAGGGCGGCTACCGGCGCTACGACGAGCGCACCGCCACCCAGCTCGGTGACGGCGCCCGGCTGCTGCTGGACCGCTATGGCGGCGATCTGCGGCGGATGCGGGACGCGGCGGACGGTTCCGCCGACGCGCTGCGCGCCGCCCTCCAGGAGGTGCCCGGCATCGGGCCCGCCGGCGCCGGCATCTTCCTGCGCGAGGTGCAGGCCGTCTGGACCGGTCTCGCCCCCTTCCTCGACCCCAAGGCCCGGCAGGGCGCCGAGCGTCTCGGCCTGCCGGGGGAGGCCGGCAAGCTGGCGCGGCTGGTCGGCAAGGACGAGACCGCCGCCTTCGCCTCGGCACTGGTGCGCGCGGCGCTGGACGCGTCCGTCGTGGACGACGTACTGAAGGCGGCGAACGCCTGAGCCCGCGCCCGCAGCGGTCGTCAGACGAGCAGCGCCGCCAGCAGGGTGACGCCCGCCAGGAACCAGGCGACGTAGTCGCCCACGTGCCCCGAGTGCAGCCGGCGCAGCGGGACCGTCCAGCGGACCGGTTCACCGCGTACCGGCCGCTGGACGGCCAGGAGCGCCAGCACCCCGGCCAGGACGGTGGCCAGCAGGCCCCACACCACGCCGGGTGTCGTCCAGTGCGGGGCGGGCGTCGGCGCGGGCTCGGTGGTCCGGCCGTCCAGCACGGCCGCGAGGTAGCCGGCGTGGTCGGTGAAGGCGTCGGCGGCCCCGCCGACGGCGGTACGCAGTCCCGGGACCAGCCCCACCGCCAGGGCGCAGGCCAGCAGCACGGTCGGCACGAGGAGCATCGAGTCCGGGATCCGCGCGAGCAGCCGCCGGGTCTCCGGTTCCTCGCCCTCCCCGGTCGTCTCCTCCGGGCTGCCGGGCGGGCGGCTGCCGAGTCCCAGGAACACCCGGGCGCCGGCCCGCAGCACCGCGCCGCCGGTGACCGCGGAGACCGCTACGAACAGCGCGGTGGCCCAGCCGCCCGCCGCCTCCTCGGTGACGGCCTTGCCCAGCGCGGTGCCGAACGGCGGCAGCCCGGCGAGCGCCAGCCCGCCGATCCCGAACATCCCGGCCACCCAGGGGAGTTCCCGCCCCTTGCCGTGCAGTTCGTGCTCGTCGACGCTGCCGAACCGGTCCAGCAGGACGCCCACGCAGGCGAACAGCGCCGCCTTCACCCCGGCGTGCGCCAGCACGTACAGCGCGACACCGCCGATGCCTTCCGGCGTGAGCACCGCCAGCCCGATCAGGAACAGCCCGGTGTGCGCGACCGTGGAGTAGGCCAGCAGCCGCTTGAGGTGGCGCTGCTGCCAGCACATCACCGCGCCCAGTACGGCCGTCAGCGCCCCCAGGGCCAGCAGCGCCCGGTGCGCGTCGGGCGCGGGGATCCCGCCGGGGCCGGCGAAGACCGTCCAGTAGACGCGGGCCGTGCCGTACACGCCCAGCTCCACCATCACCCCCGACAGCAGCATGCACACCGGGGTCGGGGCGACCGCGTGCGCGTCGGCGAGCCAGAAGTGGAACGGCACCGCGGCGGCCTTGACCAGCAGCCCGGTGGCGACCAGGACGAACGCGGCGATCACCAGGGCGTCCGGGCCGCCGGGGCGGGCGTCGAGCGCCCGGCCGATCTGGGCCAGGCCCAGCTCCCCCGTCCGCGCGTAGAGCAGGCCGATGCCCAGCAAAGTGGTGTAGCCGCCGAGGGAGTTGACGACCCCGAAGACCAGGCCGCCCTGGACGGCACGGGCCTCCTCGACGCGGTAGCCGGTCAGCGCGTACGCGACGACACCCATCAGCTCGAAGAAGACGAACGCGTTGAACAGGTCGCCGGTGAGCGCGAAGCCGCACATGCCCGCCTGGAAGAGCAGCACCAGGGCGGGGAAGGAGGCGGCGTGCCGGCGCGGTGGTTCGTCGAAGTACCGCCAGGCGTAGGCGAGTGCGGCCGGCACCAGCAGCGAGACCAGCGTGGCGAGGCCGAGGCCGGTCCGGTCGCCGACCAGCACGATCCCCACGCTCGCCCCGCCGTGCGGCCGCCAGCCGCCCACCCACTCGACGGGCCGCGCGGTGGACGACGGCAGGGCGGCCGACGCGGCCAGTGCGAGCGCCGCGGTGCCCGCGGCGAACAGCAGGCCCAGCACCTCGGCGGCGGCGCGCGGCAGCCGCCGGCCCGCCCCGACGAGCACCGCGGCGCCGAACAGGGGCGTGGCCACGATCAGCGGCAGCATCCGGGCGACGGTCACCCCCGCAGCTCCGAGAGCTCGTCGGGATCCACCGTCCGGTGCCGTTTGGCGATCTGGATGACCAGGGAGAGCAGCAGCGCGGTGACGGTCGCCCCGATGACGATGTCGGTGAGGGTCAGGGCCTGGACGACGGGGTCGACGACGGGCCGCGAGCCCGGCGCGATGTCGGAGAAGACCGGAGCGGTGCCGCCGTGCCGGTAGCCGACGGCGAGCAGCAGCACGTACGTGGCGGACTGGCAGACCGCGAGGCAGCCCACCGCGTGGATGAGGTTGCGGCTGGTCGCCAGGCCGTAGCACCCGATCAGGAACAGCCAGCCCGCGCACAGATACGGCAGCACACTCATGTCTCGTCCTCCGCCTCGTCGCGTCCGCTCACGATCTCCACGGCCTGGTCCAGGAAGCGGGCCAGCAGCACCACGATCCCGGCCGCGACCTCCACGCCGATGGCGGCGTTGAGCAGCGGCACGGTGCCGCCGGAGGAGAGGGTGTTGAAGGTGCCGTAGGGCAGGAAGTTCGTCAGGAACGCCGCCCCGGTCAGCAGCGCCGCCGCGCCGATCAGGAGGTACCCGGCCTCGCCCGCGGCGTCCGCCACCTCGTACAGGCCGACCGGTCTGATCCGTTCCAACGCCCGGTAGTCGATGGCGATGTACAGCAGATGCAGCGACGTCGCCACCACCACACCGCCCTGGAAGCCGCCGCCGGGGCTGAGCTGGCCGTGGGCGACGACGTACAGCCCGATGAGCAGGGTGACGGGCAGCGCGATCAGCGCGTAGCGGCGCACCGGCGGGGCGACCCGGGCCGGCTCCGGGGGCAGCCGCCGCTCGTCGCGGGTCTGCCGGAGCAGCACGAGGGTGCCGAGGACCGAACCGAAGAGGATCGATTCCTCGCCGAGGGTGTCCAGTGCCCGCTGGTCGAAGTTGACCGAGGCGATGGTGTTGGCGGTGTGCCGGGCGAGCGCGGCGTGCACGGCCCGGTCGCCGTACGGGTGCCAGGTGCCGCCGAACCCGGGCAGTTCGGCGCAGGCGAGGACGAACAGCGTGGCCGTCCCCAGGACCCCGGCGGCCAGCACCCACAGCCGCAGCCGCATGCTCATGCCGTCACCGCCCTCTCCGTCTCCCGCTGCCTCACTCGTGTTCCTCCCGGCGCTCGCTGCGGGCCTTGCGGCGCACCTTGCGTACGGACAGCAGCACCATCAGCGGGGTCAGTGCGGAGCCGACCGCCAGCTGGGAGAGCGCCACATCGGGCGCCTGAAGCAGCAGGAACAGGGCGGCGAGGGCCAGGCCGAGCAGCGACAGCACGAAGGACTGGCGGACCGGATCACGCACGAGGACGGCGCCGGTCCCCGCGACGGCCACCAGCACCAGTCCGATCAGCACGGGCACGTTCTCAGCCATCGGACATCCCCTCCGCGGAGCCGGCGAGCCCGTGCCCCGCCGTGACGGCCGCGGTCACCGCGCGGGACGCGGTACGGCTGCCCAGTACCAACAGGCCGCCGATCACCAGGAGTTTCACCAGCGCCCGGCCGGGCCCGGTGGCGAAGCACAGCGGCACCACCACCGCCGGTACCGCGACATAGTTCAGCGCCGTCGTCGCCAGCAGCGACCGCGGGCGCGGCGGGCGGGCCGCCAGCCGGTCGGCGAGCAGTCGCACGTAGAGCAGGGTGCCGGCCGGTCCGAGGACCGAGAGCACCAGTGCGGTGTCGACGTACGCCGTGCGGCCGAAGCCCTGGGCCAGCAGCAGGAACACCAGGCTGAGGAGCGTGGTGGTCAGATTCTGCGCGGGCACCCGGCGCGAGACCGGGCCGGTGGCCGTGGCGCAGGCGGCCGGGGCCACGCCGCACAGCAGCAACGCGGTTCCCGCGGCCGTCCAGCCGTTCACCGGCCGCCGGCCGCGCGCCGCGCGCCGAGGGCGGCCGCCGCGGCGACCAGTCCGGCGCCGGCGCCGACCGCCCACTCCAGGGTGTCCACCGGGCCGATCAGCACGATCCACAGCAGGGTCAACGCCGCCCACCAGCCGATGAGTTCGGCGCTCGTCCTCAGCCGTCCGGCCACCTGTACGCACCTCCCGCCGACCGGTTACCCGGCCCACAGGCTCACATGCGCGGCTCCGGCCGCCCCGTCACCGCGCCGCGCGTTACTCCGTCGGAGCGCGGCCGGCGCGACGGCGGGCGGCGGTCAGCCGGACCAGGTCCAGTCGACGACCTCGGGCAGGTCGACGCCGTGCTCCCGGATCCAGGCGTGGTGGCGGGTGCGGACGTCGGCCATCGCCTGGCGCACCGCGACGGCGCGGACGCCGAGGCCGGGCACCCGGTCCACCACGTCCATCACCAGCCGGTAGCGGTCGAGGTCGTTGCGCACGACCATGTCGAAGGGCGTGGTGGTGGTGCCCTCCTCCTTGTAGCCGCGCACATGGAGATTGCTGTGGCCCGCGCGGCGGTACCCGAGCCGGTGGATCAGCCACGGGTAGCCGTGGTAGGCGAAGATGACCGGTTTGTCGCGGGTGAACAGCGCGTCGTACTCGGAGTCCGGCATGCCGTGCGGGTGTTCGCCGGCCGGCAGCAGCCGGGCCATGTCGACGACATTGACCACCCGCACCGCCAGCTCCGGCAGGTGCCGGCGCAGCAGATCGGCCGCGGCCAGCGTCTCCTGCGTGGGGACGTCCCCGGCGCAGGCCAGCACCACGTCGGGGTCGCGGCTGCCGTCCTCGGTGCCCGCCCACTCCCAGGTGCCGACGCCGCGTGCGCAGTGGGCGCGGGCCTCGTCGAGGGTCAGCCAGTCGAAGCTCGGCTGTTTGCCGGCCACGATCACATTGACGTAGTCCCGGGTGTGCAGCACGTGTTCGGCCACCGACAGCAGGGTGTTGGCGTCCGGCGGCAGGTAGACCCGTACGCACTCGGGGCTCTTGTTGAGGACGTGGTCGACGAAGCCGGGGTCCTGGTGGGAGAAGCCGTTGTGGTCCTGCCGCCAGACGTGCGAGGTGAGCAGGTAGTTCAGCGAGGCGATCGGGCGCCGCCAGGGCAGCCGGCGGGCCGTCCGCAGCCACTTGAGGTGCTGGTTGACCATCGAGTCGACGATGTGCGCGAACGCCTCGTAGCTGGAGAACAGCCCGTGCCGGCCGGTCAGCAGGTAACCCTCCAGCCACCCCTGGCACAGGTGCTCCGAGAGCACCTCCATGACCCGGCCGCCGCGGGCCAGGTGCTCGTCGGTGTCCAGCGTCTCGGCCTCCCATGCCTTGGAGGTGGCGCCGTAGAGCGCGCCCAGCCGGTTGGACTCGGTCTCGTCGGGGCCCACGACGCGGAAGTCGCGGCGCTCGGCGGTGGCCTCCATGACCGAGGCCAGCAGGCCGCCGAGCACCCGGGTCGGCTCGTGCAGCGCGGCGCCGCGCTTGTCCACCTCCACCGCGTGCCGCTCCAGCGGCGGGGTCGGCAGATCGCGCAGCAGCAGCCCGCCGTTGGCGTGCGGTGAGGCGCCCAGCCGGCGCGTCCCCTCGGGCACACAGGCGAGCACGTCGGGGCGCGGCCGCCCGTCGCCGCCGAACAGTTCCGCGGGCCGGTAGGAGCGCAGCCAGTCCTCCAACTGCCGCAGGTGCTCGGGGTTGTCGCGCACGCCGGCCAGCGGGACCTGGTGGGAGCGCCAGGTGCCCTCGACGGGTTTGCCGTCGACCTCGCGGGGGCCGGTCCAGCCCTTGGGCGTGCGCAGCACGATCATCGGCCAGCGGGGGCGCTCGGTCTCCCCGCCGGTCCGGGCGCGGCGCTGGATGTCGGAGATCCGGTCCAGGCAGTGGTCCATCGCGGCGGCGAACTCCTGGTGCACCGCCGCCGGGTCGTCGCCGGTGACGTGCACCGGCTCGTGGCCGACGCCGCGCAGCAGCTGGTCCAGCTCCTCCCGGGGCAGCCGGGCCAGCACCGTCGGGTTGGCGATCTTGTAGCCGTTGAGGTGCAGGACCGGCAGCACGGCGCCGTCGTGTACCGGGTCGAGGAACTTGGTGCTGTGCCAGGACGCGGCGAGCGGACCGGTCTCGGCCTCCCCGTCGCCCACCACGCAGGCCACCACCAGCTCCGGGTTGTCGAAGGCCGCGCCGTAGGCATGGGTCAGGGAGTAGCCCAGCTCACCGCCCTCGTGAATCGAGCCCGGGACCTGCGGCGCGACATGGCTGGGGATCCCGCCGGGGAACGAGAACTGCCGGAACAGCCGGGCCATGCCCGCCGCGTCCCGGCTGACGTCGGGGTAGATCTCGGAGAACGTGCCGTCCAGCCAGGAGTTGGCCACCACGGCCGGTCCGCCGTGCCCCGGCCCCCAGATGCACAGCGCTTCCAGGTCGCGGGCCTTGATGACGCGGTTGAGGTGGGTGTGCACGAGGTTGAGCCCGGGCGAGGTGCCCCAGTGGCCCAGCAGCCGCGGCTTGATGTGCTCGGGGCGCAGCGGCTCCGCCAGCAGCGGATTGGACATCAGGTAGATCTGTCCCACGGCCAGGTAGTTGGCCGCCCGCCAGTGGGCGTCGAGCGCCCGCAGCTCGTCGGCGTCGAGCGGCCCCCGCGCCGAGGGGGCAGGGGCCGTTCCGGTGGCTGCCGGGGCGTGCGCATCGGGCATGCTCATCTCCTCACCGAGGTGGTGTGCAGGGGGCGTTCACAGGTTGCGCAGCGCGGGCAGCAGCTTGGTCTCCGCCCAGTCCAGGAACGGTTCCTGGTGGTCGCCGCCGATCTGGACCAGCGCGACCTCGGTGAAACCCGCGTCGACGTACGGGCGTACCGCCTCGACGAACCGGCCGACGTCGTCGCCGCACGGAACGGCCTCGGCGATGTCCTCGGGCCGTACGTACTGGGTGGCGCCCTCGAATCCGGCGGGCCCCGGCAGCTCGGCGTTGACCCGCCAGCCGCCGGTCATCCAGCGGAACTGGTCGGTCGCCCGGGCGATCGCCGCGTCCCGGTCCCGGTCGAAGCAGACGGGCAGCTGGCCGACGCGTGGTTTGCCCTTGCCGCCGTATCGGTCGAAGGCCGCCAGCAGCTCGCTTTTGGGTTCGGTGGCGATCACCAGGTCGCCGAGCCGGCCGGCGATCTCGCAGGAGCGGTCGCCCGAGACGGCCACCCCGATGGGCGGCGTGACGTCGGGCAGGTCCCACAGCTTGGCGTGCACCACGTCGAAGTGGGTGCCGTGGTGGGTGACCTCGCCGCCCTCGAAGAGCGCGCGGATGATCTCGATCGCCTCGGCGAGCTTGTCCAGCCTTACGGGCGCGGCCGGCCAGCCGGCGCCCACCACGTGCTCGTTGAGGTTCTCGCCGGAGCCGAGCCCCAGCCGGAACCGGCCCTCCGACAGCAGCTGCACGGTCGCCGCCTTCTGGGCGACGACGGCGGGGTGGTAGCGGGTGGTCGGGCAGGTCACATAGGTCATCAGGGGGATGCGGGTGGTCGCCTGCGCGGCGGCACCCAGCACGCTCCACGCGTACGGGGAGTGGCCCTGGGAGGCCAGCCACGGGAAGTAGTGATCGGAGGTCACCGAGAAGTCGAATCCGGCGCGCTCGGCGCCCACCACGTGCTCGACCAGCGCCCGCGGCCCGGCCTGCTCGGTCATCATTGTGTATCCGATATCCACCATTTAATACACCTTGGGTTGGTTACGCTGTGCAGGCAACCGGGACCGTCCGGTTCAGTCGGGCGGCTCGGGGGAGGGGTGCTCGTCCGGCTCCGCACCGGGTGGCTCCTCCGGTTCCGGTCCCGGCTCGTCCCGCTCCGGCTCGGCCGGAACGGGGTCGCGGGGCAGCGGCTCCGGGTCGCTCGGCACCGCGCCCGGACCCTTGGGTGGCGGTTCTGTGGTCATCGCGTTCATGGCGCTTCTCCTTCCTCTCCATCGTGCGTCCAATGCCCCGGGACGGCCGCTTCACCAAAAAAGCCCCGAACGCGCTCACGAAGAGTGACGTTCGGGGCATGGCTGAGGGCACTCGTGACGGCAGCGCCGGAAACGTCGACCACGGCCGCGTGGGCGATGGTTACACCGACCACCGCAGACCCGACGACCGCCTCGCCGCGTACCTCCGCCGCCCCCATCCGCCGGGGCGGGTGGTCAGTAGACGTCGCGGACGTAGCGCTTGTCGGCGGCGAGTTGCTTGACGTACCCGGCGGCGGCGTCCGGCGTCAGGCCGCCGTGGGCCACCGCGATCTCGCGGAGGGCGCGGTCGACGTCCCCGGCCATCCGGGAGGCGTCGCCGCAGACGTAGAAGTGGGCCCCGTCCTGGAGCCAGGACCACAGCTGGGCGCCGTGCTCGCGCATCCGGTCCTGCACATAGACCTTGGCCCGCTGGTCACGGGAGAAGGCGGTGTCCAGGCGAGTCAGCAGCCCGTCGTCGCGCATCCGGCCGAGTTCGTCCTCGTAGTAGAAGTCCGTGGCGCGGCGCTGCTCGCCGAAGAAGAGCCAGTTGGGGCCGCGGTGGCCACGGGCGCGCCGCTCGTCGAGGAAGCCGAGGAAGGGCGCCACGCCGGTGCCGGGTCCGACCATCACCATCGGGGTCGCCGGGTCGGCCGGCGGCCGGAAGTGCGCGTTCTGCCGTACGAAGACCGGCACCGGGCTGCCGGACCCGGCGTCCGCGAGAAAGGTGGAGGCGACGCCCTTGCGCGGGCGGCCGTCGCGGTTCTCGTAGCGCACCACGGAGACCGTCAGACCGATCTGCCCGGGGTCGGCCAGCGGGCTGGACGATATGGAGTACAGCCGGGGCTGCAGCCGTCCGAGGACGCCGGCCCACTCCTCGGCGTCGGCCCCGACCGGGTGCTCGGCGAGCACGTCGACGGCCTGCCGGCCCCAGGCCCACCGGGCGAACTCGCCCTTGTTGTCGGGCCGCAGCAGCTTCTTGAGCCCCCGGTCGCCGGTGCGTTCGGCGAGCAGCCGGAGGAGGTCCGGGGTGATCCTGGTGATGTCCAGATGGCGGCTGAGCGCCTCGCCGAGCGGCACTTCCTCCAGGCCGGTGAGTCCGACGGGGGTGGCGGGGTCGAGACCGGTGACGGCCAGCCACTCCGCCACCAGTTCGGGGCAGTTCAGCGGCCGCACCCCCAGCGCGTCGCCGACCTCGTACGCCAGCGGTCCGGCCGCGGCGTCCCGGGTGTCGAGGGTGAACCGGCGCACCTCCTTGGTGGCGCCGGGCCGGCTCAGCAGCTGGTTGCCGGTGAGCCGGGCGGTGGCCGGCGCGGTTTTGGAGGGGCGGCGGGCCCCGGCGGGCGCGGCCGGTGACGCGGCGGCGGGCCCCGGCTCCGGCGCGCCGCCGGCGGTGTCGCCGGCTGGTTCCGTACCGCCCTCCAGCGCGGTGAGCACCTGCTCCAGCCACTGCCCGGCCGGCTGCTCGTAGTCCGGTTCGCAGTCCGTACGCGGGGCCAGCCGCACCGCGCCCAGCTCCGCGAGGCGCGCGTCGAGCCGGCGGCCGTGGCCGCAGAAGTCGTCGTACGAGGAATCGCCCAGCGCCAGCACCGAGTAGCGCACCCCGTCCAGCCGCGGGGTGTCCGGTGCGCTGAGCGTCTCCCAGAATCCCGACCCGTTGTCGGGGGCGTCGCCGTCACCGAAGGTGCTGGTGACGATCAGCAGGTCGGCGGTGCGCGGCAACGTGGCGGGCGCGCTGTCGGCCATGCTCAGCAGGGTCGCCTCCCGGCCGCTGCCCGCCAGCCGCTGCGCCGCGGCCGCCGCGACCTCCTCGGCGTTGCCGGTCTGGGAGGCCCACAGCACGAGGACCGTGCGGGCGGGGGAGTCGGCCTTCGCTGCGCCGGCTGCGCCCGCCGCGTCCGGCTCCGGGGCCGGCGGGGCCTGCGGCGCCCGGGAGAACATCCCGGCCAGCACACCGTTCACCCACAGGGCGCTCTCCGGGGCGAAGGGCGCCTGCGCGGGCAGCACGGGCGTGCCGACGGCCGGCGCGGAGCGCAGCCCGTCCAGGAACCCGGACAGATAGCGGCGCTCGTGCGCGGACAGCACCGGAGGGGCGGCCTCGGGCAGGCGGAACACCTCGGTCAGCGTCGCCACCGTGTCCCTCGCCATGTCGTCGCGGCCCGCGGGCGGATCGGCGGGGCCGGCCGTGCGGGCCGGTGCCGCCTCGCCCCCGGTGCCGCCGGCCTCTCCCGCGACCTTGGCCAGCGACACCGCGCAGTTCTTGAACCCGGGCTGGAAGGAGAGCGGATCGACCGCGTCATGGGTGACCGCGTTGACGCTGAGGTACTCGCCGAACAGGTCGTTCCAGTGGAACGGCGCGAAGCAGCTCCCGGCCCGTACCCGGTCGGTCACCACCGCGGGCAGCACCGCCCGCCCGCGCCGGGAGGCGACCTCCACCGCGTCGCCCTCGGCGATCCCCAGCGCCGCGGCGTCCTCCGGGTGGATCTCCACGAACGGGCCGGAGTCGAGCCGGTTCAGCTTGCCGACCTTGCCGGTCTTGGTGAGGGTGTGCCACTGGTGCGGCAGCCGGCCGGTGTTCAGCACGTACGGGAAGTCGTCGTCGGGCAGCTCGGCGGCCGGGAGGTGCGGGCGGGCGAAGAACACGGCGCGGCCCGAGGCGGTGGGGAAGACCAGCCGCGGCCGGGAGCCGTCCGGCCGCACCGCCGGGTCCTGGCTGACGCCGTCGTTGAGGTAGCGCACCGGGTTGCGGTCGGGGCCGTCCGCGCCCGCGCTGGGCCACTGCACCGGGGTGCTGCGCAGCCGCTCGTACGACACCCCGCGCAGGTCGTAGCCGGTCCGCGGGTTCCGGGCCCGCTTGATCTCCTCGAATATCTCCTCCGCGCTCTCGTAGCCGAAGGCGTCCTCGTACCCCATCTCGCAGGCGATCCGCGCGATGATCCGCCAGTCCGGCCAGGACTCGCCCGGCGGGTCGGCGGCCCGGCGCGCCAGCGTCAGGTTGCGCTCCGAATTGACCATCACGCCCTCGGACTCGGCCCACATCGCGGCCGGCAGCACCACATCGGCGTACGCGTTGGTCTCGGTCTCCGCGAAGACGTCCTGTGCCACCACGAACTCGGCGGCCTCCAGCCCCTCGATGACCGTGCGGCGGTTGGCGACCGAGGCGACGGGGTTGGTGCAGATGATCCAGCAGGCCCTGATGTCCCCGTCGGCCATCTGCCGGAACATCTCGACGGTGCCCTTGCCGCCGTCGTCCGCCCGCAGTGTCCCCGGCGCGAGGTCCCACAGCTCCTCGACGAACGCCCGGTCCTCGGCCACCAGTGCCGACCGCTGCCCGGGCAGGCCCGGTCCCATGTACCCCATCTCGCGGCCGCCCATCGCGTTGGGCTGGCCGGTGAGCGAGAACGGCCCGCTGCCCGGGCGGCAGATCGCGCCGGTCGCCAGATGCAGGTTGATCAGCGCATTGGTGTTCCAGGTTCCGTGGACACTCTGGTTCAGCCCCATCGTCCAGCAGCTCATCCAGTCGCCCGCCGCACCGATCCACTCGGCGGCCCGGCGCAGGTCGGCCTCCGCGAGCCCGGTGATCCCGGCGACCACGGCGGGCGGATAGTCCTTGAGGAATTCCGGCATCGCCTCCCAGCCCTCGGTGTGCCCGGCGATGAACTCCGTGTCGATCCGGCCGTTCTCCACCAGCAGGTGCAGCAGCCCGTTCAGCAGCGCCAGATCCGTCCCCGGCGCGACCTGGAGGAACAGATCCGCCTTCGCCGCCGTGGCGGTGCGCCGCGGGTCGACCACGATCAGCTTGGCGCCCGCCTTGACCCGCTCCATCATCCGCAGGAAGAGGACCGGATGGCAGTCGGCCATGTTGGAGCCGATGACCAGGAACACCTCGGCCTGCTCGAAGTCCTGGTACGAGCCGGGCGGGCCGTCCGCGCCCAGCGACAGCTTGTAGCCGCTGCCCGCGCTCGCCATGCACAGCCGGGAGTTGGACTCGATGTGCCGGGTGCGGACGAAGCCCTTGGCGAGCTTGTTGGCCAGATACTGCGCCTCCAGCGTCATCTGCCCGGAGACGTACAGCGCGAGGGCGTCCGGCCCGTGGGTGTCGACGATCTCGCGCAGCCGCCGGGCGGTCTCCTTCACGGCGGTCTCCATCGCGGTGGCCGCCGGCGCGTCGCCGCGGTCCGCGCGCACCAGGGGATGGGTCAGCCGCCCGGGCGCGGTGAGCAGCTCGGCGCTGGTCGCCCCCTTGGTGCACAGCCGGCCGGCGTTGGCGGGGTGCGCCTTGTCGCCGTACGCCTTGCGGACCGTGCGCCGCCCGGCCGCGTCCGTCGCGACGTCCAGCACGATCCCGCAGCCGACACCGCAGTACGAGCACGCGGTCCGCACCTGCGTGGTGCTCTCTGCCGGCGGTTCCGGTGCGGTCACGGGCGGTCCCCTTTGTGGTCGGATACTCGGCCCGACCCTACGAACCGCCCGTTAACCAGGTGTCACGTCAGGCGATCATCCGCCGTTACGGCGACCACACACAGGCGCCGGGCGGCCCGTGAGGACGCTAACCCGTCCCTGCCATGGTTGAGCGACTTAGAAAGTGTAGTGATTGCACTTTCTGAGTCGCTGTGCTTTTCTGGTGCCATGAATCCCAACACCCTCCGCATCGCGCTCATCGGTGCCGGCCCCGGCGGGCTGACCTGCGCCCGGGTCCTCCAGCGGCACGGCATCGCGGTGACCGTCTTCGACCATGAGGCGTCCGCCGACGCCCGCCCGCAAGGCGGCACGCTGGACCTGCATCTGACGACCGGCCAGGCGGCCCTGCGCGCGGCCGGCCTCCATGACGAGTTCACCGCCCTGGCCCGTCCCGAGGGGCAGGAGATGCGGCTGCTCGACCACACCGCCACCGTGCTCTTCCGGCACACCCCGGCCCCCGGCGACGACGCCCGCCCGGAGATCGACCGGGGTGAACTGCGCCACCTGCTGCTCTCGTCGCTGGCCCCGGGGACCGTGCACTGGGGGCACCACCTGCGGACCCTGCACCCGCTCGGTGACGGGCGGCACCACGCCGAGTTCGACGACGGTCACACCGAGACCTTCGACCTCGTCATCGGCGCCGACGGCGCCTGGTCCCGGGTGCGGCCGCTGCTCTCCGACGTCGACCCGCACTACTCCGGCGTCACCTTCGTCGAGTTCGGCTTCGACGCCGCGGACACCCGGCACCCGGAGATCGCGGGCCTGGTCGGCGACGGCAGCCTGATGGCCTCCGCCCCCCACAAGGCGCTGATGGTCCAGCGCAACGCCCGCGGCCACCTCCGCGGCTACGCCGCCTTCCGCGGCTCGCAGGACTGGGCGCTGGAGGCCGGGGTGCGGATGGCGGACACCGGGGCGGTGCGGGCCGTGCTGCTCGAAGTGTTCGCCGGGTGGGACGACCGGCTGCTGGCGCTGCTGCGGGAGAACGACGGCGGATTCGTCAACCGGCCGCTGTTCGCGCTGCCGGTGCCGCACACCTGGACCCACACCCCGGGCCTGACCCTGCTCGGCGACGCCGCGCACCTGATGACGCCGTTCTCCGGCATGGGCGCCAATCTGGCCATGCTCGACGGCAGCGAACTCGCCGAGGCCCTCGCCGTATCCGATGACCCGGACGCCGCGGTCCGCGCCTACGAGGAGGTCATGCTGCCCCGCTCCGCCAAGGCCGCCGAGGGGGCCGCCCGCGGCCTGGCCAACGCCCTCTCCGCCGACGCTCCCCAGGGCTCCCTGCGCCATCTGCGCCGGATGGCCGGGCAGGAAGGGACGTGACCGCCGTGGACGAGCCCGCGCCCGGGCGCCGCGAACGCAAGAAGGCCCGGACCCGGCAGGCGCTGGCCGACGCCGCCCTCCGGCTCTTCCTGGAGCGCGGCTACGACCAGGTCGGCGTCAAGGACGTGGCCGAGGCCGCGGACGTCTCGGTGACCACCCTGTTCAAGCACTTCTCCGGCAAGGAGGCCCTGGTCTTCGACCAGGACGCCGAGCAGCGCGCGGCCCTGATCGCCGCCGTCCGTGAGCGGCGGCCGGGCACCACCGTGCTGGACGCGCTGCAGGCCCACCTCCGCGGCCTGCTGGTGTGCGCCCACGAGACGCCCGGCTTCCGGGACTTCCGGGAACTGGTCGAGAACACCCCGGCGCTCGCCGAGTACGCCCACCGGATGTGGCTGCGCCACGAGACGGCCCTGGCCGAGGCGCTCGCCGTGGAACTCGGCACCCCGGCGGACGCCCCGTCGGTGCGCGCGCTGGCCCACTACGTGCTGGCCGCCCGGCAGCTGGCCGGCGGATGCGCGGATCCCGGCCCCGCGCTGGACGAGATCTTCACGCGGCTCCGGAAGGGCTGGGCCGACCTGGCGGGCTGACCGCGGCCGGCTCCCGGCCGGGTCCGCCTCCGGTTGCGGCCCCCGCCCGCCCGTCGCACGATCGGCAGCGTACGGACTGCCGGGGGCGGCGTACGGACGCGACCGCGAGACGGCCCGGCCCCGGCCCGGCGCAGAGGGACGGAACACCGTGAAGATCACTGAGCCCACGCCCGGCGCGCCCTGCTGGGTGGAGCTGGGCACCTCGGACGTCGACGCCGCCGCGGTGTACTACCGGCAGGTCTTCGGCTGGCACGAGGCGACCGAACCGCGCGACGGCACCGGCGGCTACACCCTGTTCCGTCTGGACGGCGCCCCGGTCGCCGGGGCGACCTCGCTGCACGCCCCCGGGCAGCCGACCGCCTGGACCGTCTCGTTCGCCACCCGGGACGCCGACGCCCTGGCCGCCGCGGTCAGTGAGGCCGGCGGGCGGCAGCTGGTGGCCCCCACGGACGTTCCCGACCTGGGCCGCTTCGCCGTGCTGGCCGATCCGGAAGGAGCGGTCTTCTCGGTGTGGCAGGCCCGTTCCTTTCCCGGGGCCGGGCTGCTCAACGCCCCGGGCTCGCTGGGCTGGGTCGAGCTCGCCACCCGGGACGAGGAGGCCGCGAAGCACTTCTACACCCGCGTCTTCGGCTGGAGCGTCGGCACCCACGAGGACTATCCGCAGTTCGGCATCGACGGCGCCGACTTCGGCGGCATGAGCGCGCTGGACGAGTTCTACCCGGACGATGTCCGGGCCCACTGGCTGCCGTACTTCGCGGTCGCCGACGTCGACGGAACGGCCGCCCGGGCCGCCGACTCCGGAGGGATGCTGCTGGTGCCGCCCACTGACGTCCCCGACGGGCCGCGGGTCGCGGTGGTCCGGGACCCGCAGGGGGCCCACTTCGGGATCCACCTCGCCGGCACGGAGGGCTGACCCAGGGGGCACCCGGCGCCCGGGGGACGGCCCCGCACCGTCACACAATCGGCGGCCTGTTCGTCGTTTCACCACATTCTTGGGGTTTCTTGGGCGTAATGTCCGCTTCGCGGCAATGGGTGGCATTGCGCGTCAAGAACAGGAGACCCCTATGTCCACGACCGAAGTCCTCGTGGCTCGAGGCAGAAAGCTCGCGGCCGGCGCGGGCGCGCTGACCGCGGCAGTCGCCCTGGGTGCGACGCTGTCCATCGCGGCCCCGGCGCAGGCGACCCCCGGGCCGACCGTCGACAGCACCGCGAAGCCGTTCGGCACGGTCACCACGAAGATGGGCCTGAGTGCGCGTCAGTACCCCAGCACCGACTCCGCCGTGAAGGGCTACTTGCGGCACCACGCGCAGGTCGGCCTGGTGTGCAAGGTCCGCACCCAGAGCGTCGGCGGCAACAGCGTCTGGTACCTGACCCGCGAGGAGCGGCCGTCCTGGGTCGCGGCCAAGTATGTGACCAACAAGGGATACGTCAAGTACTGCAAGGACGTGCAGCGCAACCGGGTGCAGCCCGGGAACAACAACGCGGCGAAGCACGCCGTGGGCTGATGGGGCGCGGGCGAGGCCCGGTTCGGTACCCCACAGGTGCCGGGCCGGGCCTTCGTGCGCGCTGACGGCGTGCCCCGGTCACCGGCGGGCCCCTTCCGTATTACTGGAACAAGTTCTACTGTGCCCCCGACCGGAGTCCGACGGACCGTCAGATGGTGGACGGGTCCTCGGGCCGGACGACCGGACCGGATGGAACTGGAGGGGCCGTGCACCTCGAATACACCCCCGAGCAACGGCAGTTGCGCGCCGAGCTGCGCACCTACTTCGCCGGACTGGTGCCGGACAACGCCTACGCGCGGTATGCCGACCCCGCCGCCCGGAAGCGCTTCTACCGCGAGACGGTACGCCGTCTCGGCTCCGACGGCTGGCTCGGCGTCGGCTGGCCCCAGGAGTTCGGCGGGCGCGGCCTGACGCCGATGGAACAGTTCATCTTCTTCGACGAGGCCGCCCAGGCGGGGGTTCCGCTGCCGCTGATGGCGCTGAACACCGTCGGCCCGACGATCATGCAGTTCGGCACCGACGAACAGAAGGCGTACTTCCTGCCCCGGATCCTCTCCGGTGAGATCGACTTCGCGATCGGCTACAGCGAACCGGACGCCGGTACCGACCTGGCCGCCCTCAAGACCCGCGCCGTGCGCAAGGGCGACGAGGAGACCGGCCACTACCTCGTCAACGGCCAGAAGATCTGGACGACCAACGGCGACACCGCGGACTGGGTGTGGCTCGCCGTACGGACCGACCCCGACGCTCCGCCCCACAAGGGCATCACCATGCTCCTGGTCCCCACCAGCGACCCCGGATACTCCTGCACCCTGATCAACACGCTCGCCTCGCACGACACCACCGCCAGCTACTACGAGAACATCACCGTCCCGGCCACCCGCCGCGTCGGCCAGGAGAACAAGGGCTGGCGGATCATCACCAACCAGCTCAACCACGAACGCGTCACCCTCGCCGCCCACGGCACCATGGCCATCCGCGCGCTGCACGACGTCCGGCGCTGGGCCGCGGACACCACCCTCGCCGACGGCCGACGGGTCATCGACCTGGGCTGGGTCCGCGGCCGGCTGGCCCGCACCCACACCCGGCTGGACGCCATGAAGCTGCTGAACTGGCAGATGGTCGACGCCCTCCAGCAGGGCACGCTCACCCCCCAGGACGCCTCCGCGGTCAAGGTCTACGGCTCCGAGGCCCGCCGTGACGCCTACGCCTGGCTGATGGAGGTCGTCGGCGCCGCCGGCCCCCTCAAGGAGGGCTCGGCCGGCGCGGTGCTCCACGGCGAACTCGAACGCGGCTACCGCTCCGCCGTCATCTTCACCTTCGGCGGCGGCAACAACGAGATCCAGCGCGAGATCATCTCCTGGATCGGCCTCGGCATGCCGCGGGTACGCCGCTGAGGATCAGGGCAGCGTCCAGATCTGGGTCGTCACGACGTAGAAGACGACGGCCCAGAAGGCCATCACCGCGGCGACGAGACCGAGGCCGGCGAGGTTGGTCTTCGTCCGTGGGGCGTCCGGTGGCGGCCGCAGCCATCGCCTGAGCAGCCGGTTCACGTAGTAGGGCATCGTCACGAAGCTCATGATGAAGCTCGACAGCAGGTTGCCCACGAGCAGCCCGAGCCAGAGCGGCAGCCCCAGCGGCGCCAGGGCGAGCGTCAGCAGCACCACGGTCGGGTACAGGCCGACCCAGACCGCGACCGCGGACTTGGTTTCGGAGGGCGGCCGCGCCTCCCTGCCGTTCTGGTCGAAGGCGAACCAGCTGCCGAACGAGTTGTCGATCGTGCGCAGCTTGAAGTCGTTGAACTTCCTGCCCTCGGCGAGCACCTCCTGCCGCTTCGGCGACGTCAGCCAGGCATCGAGGTGCTCGGCGCTGTCGAAGCGGTAGAGGGTGGTCCATTCGTCCTGGAGTCCCTCGACCGGACGGAAGAGCTCGGTGCCGCGGAAGCCGTCGAATGCGCTCTCCTCCTGGCTCATGCGGCCCTGCCAGGCGAGGAAGTCGTCGACGTGGTCCGGGTGGACGCGGTGGGTCACCACGACGGTCACCAGGGGGTCCGCCGGCTGGCTGCCGCCGCTGAGGACCTGCTGGGTCGCGGGGCCGTCGAAGTACGCCCTGCCGTTGTCGAGGAAGCGCTGTCTGGTGGCGCTGTTGATCCACGCCTGCAGATGCGCGATCGAGTCGAAGCGGTAGACGACGGTCCAGTCGGGCTGCCGGGCCGTTGGCCGGGACAGCTCGGCGCCGAGGAAACCGGGGTAGTGGGCGGCCGCGGCGTTGAGGTCCTCCTGCCACGCCTCGAACTCCCCCTCGCACCCGGGCAGCACCTTCTGGCCGACGATCGCGGTCGCGGCGGCGTTGTCGAGCTTTTCCGTGGTCATCCGCTCAGCCCGTCCACGTGCTCACGCCGTCGCCACCGACCGGCTCTCGTTGAGCCGGCGGTAGATGCGTTCCGGAGTCAGCGGCAGCGCGCGGAAGCGGAGGCCCGTGGCGTCGTGCAGCGCATTCGCCAACGCCGGGGCGACCGGGTTGATACAGCATTCCGCCATCCCCTTCGACCGCAGCGGCCCCACCGAGTCCGACGACGCCACCAGTAGCACCTCCGTGCGGGGGACATCGGCGTAGGTGGGGATGCGGTAGTTGCGGAAATTCGGATTGACCATGACGCCGTTCGCGTCGACACGGTGATTCTCGGTCAGCGTGAAGCCGATCCCCTGGGCGACGCCGCCCTCCACCTGACCGCGGACCTGCGCGGGATTGATGACCACGGCGGCGTCGGTCGCCTGGACGCTGTAAAGGATCCGGATCTCGCCCGTCACCCGATGGACGGCGATACGGAACCCCTGCGTATTGGACGTCACGCTCCGGGGCGATCCGTACGCCTTGCGGGCGGCGGTGAACCGGATGCCGCGCGCCCGGGCCAGCGCGACGAGTTCGGCCAGCGACACCCGCCGGTCGCCGCAGACCACACCCTCGTCGTGCAGCGAGCACATCACGACATGGACGCCGGTGTGCGCGGCGGCGAATTCCAGGATGCGGTCGCGTACCGCATTGGCCGCCCGCAGCACCGCGTTGCCCGCCACGAAGAGCCCCGCACTCGCGAAGGCGCCGGTGTCGAACCCGGTGCGGTCGGTGTCGGACTGCACCAGACGGATCCGCGACGGGGTCGTGCCCAGCTGGTTGGCCGCTATCTGGACGTGCGCGGTCGACGTGCCCTCGCCGAACTCGACGGTGCCGACGGCCAGTTCGTACACGAGGTCGTCGCCCAGCGTGACCCACGCCTCGGAGACGTGCTCCGTCGGCGGCGCGGTCTCGTGCAGCGAACTCGCGACGCCGGTCCCGACCAGCCACCCCGGGCCGGGGGGCGGCTCGTCGGCCGTACGGGCCAGGGCCTCGTCCACCAGGTCGAGGCACTTCGCGAGGCCGTCCTCGGTGAACGACACGTCGTCCGGGCCGTCGCTCATCGCCACGAGCGGATCACCGGCGCGCACGATGTTGCGTCGCCGCAGCGCGAGCGGATCGATGTGCAGGGCGCGGGCCAGTTCGTCCATCGCCGCTTCCACCGCGTACGCCGGCTGCGTCATCCCGTAGCCGCGCAGCGCCCCGCTCGGGACGGTGTTCGTGTAGACGGAGTAGGCGTCGTACTTCTTGTTGGGGCAGCGGTAGATCATGACGGCGGCGCCGCCCGCGTAGAGCGTTTCGCCGCCGTGATTGCCGTAGGCGCCCGTGTTGGACACATTGCGGACCTGGATTGCCGTGAGCGTGCCGTCCGCCTTCGCGCCGAGCTTGACCGTCAACGACATCGGATGCCGCGGGGACGCCGTGGTGAACTCCTCCTCGCGGGTGAACTCGAAGCAGACGGGCCGCCCGGTGTCCAGGGTGGCGAGCGCGACCAGATCCTCCGAGATCACTTCCTGTTTCCCGCCGAAACCGCCGCCCACGCGGGTGCAGAACACCCGGAGCTGGTCCGGGCGCAGCGCGAACAGGTACCCCAGTTTGACCTTGGCGATCGACGGCGACTGCGAACTGGTGCGGACGTTCAGCCGCCCGTCCGCCATCCAGGCGATCGAGCCGTGGGTCTCCAGATGCGCGTGCTGCACCCGCGGAGAGTCGTAGGTGCCCTCATGGATCACGTCGGCCTCGGCGAACCCGGCGTCGACATCGCCGACGTGCCCGTGGAGCTCCAGCAGTATGTTGTGGAAAGGGTCGCGGACGAACGGGTCGTGCGAGCCGTGCAGTTGGGGCGCCCCCTCGGCCATGGCCTCCTCGGGGTCGAACACCGCCGGCAGTTCCTCGTAGGTGACGGCGACCTTCCGGCAGCCCTCCTCGGCCGCCGCGACCGTGTCGGCCAGCACCGCGACGACCCGCTGGCCGACGAAGCGGACCGTGCTGTCGAGGATCCGGGTGTCGTCGGGATCGACGAGATGGTCGGTGTGGATCGCCGTGGTGAAGCGCCTGTCCGGCACGTCCTCCCAGGTGTAGACCCGGTGCACACCGGGGACGGCGAGTGCGGCGGTCTTGTCGATCGACACGATCCGGGCGTGCGCGTGGGGCGAGTGCAGCACCTTGAGGTGCAGCATGCCGTCGAGGTGGGTGTCCATCGTGAACGCGGCGCGTCCGGTGACGACTTCGTCGGCCGCCGGTGCCCCGACGCTCGTCCCGACGGCCTTTCCCGGCGCGGCCGTCTCGATGCCGGTGACGCCGCGCACGGCGTCCTCGATCGCCCGGTAGCCGGTGCAGCGGCACAGGTTGCCCTTCAACGCCCGGGGCAGGTCCGCCTTCTGCGCCTCGGTGAAGGTGGCGGACGTCATGATCATCCCCGCGGTGCAGAATCCGCACTGGAAGCCGGGGGCGTCGCGGAACCGGCGCTGCATCGGATGCAGATTGCCGGGCGAGCCGAGACCCTCGATCGTCGTCACCGCACGGCCGTCTGCGCGGAACGCCGGGGTGAGGCAGCTGTGCACCGGATCGCCGTCCAGCCACACCGTGCACGCACCGCAATCGCCCGCGTCGCAGCCCTTCTTGACGCCGTAGTGGCCCAGCGAGCGGAGAAACGTGCGCAGGCACTGGCCGGGGGCCGGTTCCTCGTCGAAGCGCCTGCCGTTCACGGTGTACGTCATGCCGGGCCCCCAGCCATGAGTTCGCGGCGTATTTCCTCGGCGAAGTGCCGCGTCAGGTGGCGGCGGTGGTCGGGGGTCCCGTTCGGATCGGCGAACCAGACGTCGGCGGGAATGACGTCGATGCTCTCCTGCAGCGTCCGGGCCTCGGGCATCGTGTCGAACGCCAGGCGCACCGGACGGGTGGTGCCGGCCGTGACGGTGAGCAGCAGGTCGCGCGTTCCCGGTGTGTGCGTGCCGATCAGAAACACCGTCGAACGGCCGAGACGGGTCAGCGTGAAGCGGCGGTGCGCGGCACGCTTGCGCAGGGCGTGCGACGGAATGCTGATGCGCCGCAGGATTTCCCCGGGAGCGAGCACGTTGCGGTGGTCACCGGTCACGAAGTCGAGGGCATCGACGGTCCGCACGGACCCGTCGGGAGCCCACAGTTCGTACCGCGCCTCCAGGGCGACCGTCAGCGTGATCATCGGGCCGGCGGGCAGCGACATGCAGATGTTGCCGCCGACCGTCGCCGCACTCCAGACCTTGAACGAGGACAGGAACGCCTCGCAGCTCGTCGCGAGGAGGCTGCCCGCCCGCCAATCACCCGGCGGCGCAAAGGCGTACAGCTCGCGGATGGTGCAGGTGGCGCCGATGTCGAGGCCCGCCTCGCTCGCCACGAGGGGTTCCCAGCGCAACGCCGTCAGGTCGATCAGGCGGCGCAGCTCCGGCTGCTCCACGGAGAACAGCCACGTTCCGCCGGCGAGCCAGGCGTCGCCTTCGCGCCAGTCCACGCCTGGCCGGTCGGACGGCCGCCGGACGACTTCGGTGATGGTGTTGAGGTCCATGCGAACTGACCTCCGTCGAATGTCGACGGGCCACGCTGCGCGCCAGGGCGGGACGACCTCGCAGCAGCACCGTCGAAGGGTGACCGCTGCGGCCGAACCGCTGAGGAAAGTCCGGCGGGCACAGAAATTCTTTTCAAGGATATGCAGAACGGTTCGGCCTCGCCACGCCAGCACTTCCGGGGCGCTGAGGGCCGGGGGCGGCCACGCGAAAGGTCCGGACGCGGACGGTGCGGAGGGACGCGTGGGTCTCCCACGGCCCGCCCGGGCGTCTTCTCCCGGCGGGCGCGATATGAGCAAATGGAGGGGTGCGGCCGGCGGCCCGGCCGGGTGACGGGCACTCCGGGGGCCGCACCGGGCGGCGGGAGGTGCGGTGATGGCAGGCGACCCCGGGCTCTTCGGGCCCCGCTCGGTGACCTGGCAGCTGCACGGCGACCCGATGATGTGGATCGCCGGCGTACGGGCCCTGTACCTCCAGGCGC
Organism: Streptomyces lydicus; assembly: GCF_000717345.1. Lineage (GTDB taxonomy): Bacteria > Actinomycetota > Actinomycetes > Streptomycetales > Streptomycetaceae > Streptomyces > Streptomyces lydicus. Next base: position 79,391 of record NZ_JNZA01000031.1, read on the forward strand.
TGCACCCGCGTGCGGTACGCGGCGTGGTGCAGAACTCCGCCGCCTTCCAGCGGAACGAGCAGGGCCGGCGCGACGCCTGGGGCCGCCTGATGCGGACCGCCGACTTCGTCGGCACCCTCAGCTACGGCACCACCGACGCCGCCGAGCGGGCCGGTGCCGCGGTCCGCGGCATCCACCGCAGACTGTCCGCCACCGACCCGGCCACCGGCGAGCGCTACGGCGTCGACGACCCGGCCCTGCTGCTGTGGGTGCACTGCGCCGAGGTGGACTCCTACCTGGCGGTGCTGCGCCGCTCCGGCTACCCCGTCGGCGCCGCCCAGGCCGACCGCTACCTCGACGAACAGCGCGAGAGCGCCCGGCTGGTCGGCCTCGACCCGGACACCGTCCCCGGCGACCGGGCCGCGCTCGCCGCCTACTTCGACCGGGTACGGCCCGAACTGGCGCTGACCCCCGAGGCCCGCGGGGTGGACGACTTCCTGCGCCGGCCGCCGGCCCCCGCCCCGCTCGTCCCGGCCCGTGCCGTGCTCTGGGGATGGGTGGCCCGGCTCGCGTACGGCGCGCTCCCCGCGTACGCGCACGAGCTGTACGGGCGCCCCGCACCCCCGCCGCGCGCCGTCACCCGCCGACTACGCGCCACCGGCCGCCTCCTTCGCGCCATTCCGCCCACCGTCCGCTGGCAGCTCCCACCCCGCCACATCCTGCGCGCCGTCGCACGGCTGGGCCCCGACACCCGCCCCGCGCCCTACAAGCTCCGTCACTGCGCCGCCATACTGGACGGGCACGGGGACGCGCGGGGGGAGCTGCGCGGATGACCGCGAGGGCGGGGACGGGGGCGCTGCTACGCGATGGCGGAAAACAGACTGATTCAGGGGCGGTACCGGCTGCTCGGCACCATCGGGCGCGGCGGCATGGGCGAGGTCTGGCGGGCCCGCGACGAATCACTGGGCCGGCAGGTCGCCGTCAAATGCCTCAAGCCGCTGGGCCCCCGGCACGAACCCTCGTTGCTCCAGGTGCTGCGCGAACGCTTCCGCCGGGAGGCCCGGGTCGCGGCCGCCCTCCAGCACCGCGGCATCACCGTCGTCCACGACTTCGGTGAGGACGACGGCACGCTCTTCCTCGTCATGGAGCTGCTCAGCGGCCGCAACCTCAGCCAGCTGCTGGACGACAACCGGCGCCAGCCGCTGCCCGTCCCGGACGTCATCGAGATCGCCGAACAGGTCACCGCCGCGCTCGCCTACACGCACGAACAGGACATCGTGCACCGCGACCTGAAGCCGGCGAACATCGTCCGCACCACCGACGGCACGGTCAAGATCTGCGACTTCGGCATCGCCCGGCTCAACCACGACATCGGCTTCACCGCCCGCCTCACCGGCACCGGCATCGCCATGGGCAGCCCGCACTACATGTCGCCCGAGCAGATCGGCGCGCAGGCGATGGACCACCGCAGCGACCTCTACTCGCTCGGCTGCGTGCTCTACGAGCTGGCCACCGGCGTCCCGCCGTTCGACCTGGGCGACGCCTGGGCGGTGCTCGTCGGACACCGCGACACCGCCCCGGCCCCGCCGCGCACGCTCCGCCCCGACCTGCCCGAGGCGTACGAGCAGATCATGCTGGAGCTGCTCGCGAAGGACCCCGAAGACCGCCCCGGCGACGCCGACGAGCTGGCCAAACGCCTCGCCGACGCCCGCCGGCCGCACCCGGCCGGCCCCGACGACGCCACCGTCCCCGACCGGCGGCTGCCGTCCTGGACCCAGGGCATCACCCTCGGCTTCCCGGCCGACCCGGCCCGGCGCCCGCACCAGGACGCGCCGGCCCCGACCGTCACGGTCCTCACCGACGCCTGGACCGACGGCGACCCGCAGGGTGCGTCCGCCGCCGCCCTCACCAGCCCCGCACCCCCGGACGACCGCCGAGCCGCCCTCGCCGCGCGGCTGGAGACCGGCCGTGCGCTCGGCCGCCGGGGCCGCTGTTTCGAGGCGCACCAGATCTACGCCGAGGTGCTGACCGGACTGGTGCGCGCCCTGGGCCCCGACCACCCCGACACCCTGAGCTGCCGCCACCACCTCGCGCTCAACCTCGGCTTGCTGGGCCGCCTGGAGGACTGCCTCGCCCTGACCCGCGAGGTGGCCGAGGCGCGGGAAAGGGTCCTCGGCGCCGGCCACCCCGACACCCTCACCACCCGCTTCGAACTCGCCCATGTACTGGGCAAGCTGGGCGACCGGGCCGCGGCGCTGCGGACGTACCAGCAGGTCGCGGCGGCCCGCGGCGCCACGCTCGGCCCCGACCACCCCGACACCCTCGCCGCCCGCTACGAGACCGGCCTCGGCCTCGGCCGGCTCGGCCGCGACGCGGAGGCCCTGACGCTCTACCGCGACCTGGCGGCGGACCGCACCCGCGTCCAGGGCCGCGACGCCCCGGACACCCTGCGCGCCCGGCACGGCCTCGCCGTCAGTCTGGGCCGGCTGGGCCGCTGGCGGGAGGCGCTGGCGGAGTCCGGCGAGGTGGCCCGGGCGCGCGAGCGGGTGCTCGGCCCGGACCACCCCGACACCCTGGTCAGCCGCCGGGAGACCGCGGTGGCACTGGGCTGGCTGGGCCGCTGGAGCGACGCCCTGGACCGCTACCGGCAGGTGGCCGAGGCCCGCGAGCGGGTGCTGGGTGCCGCGCACGCCGAGACGCTGGCCAGCCTGAGCGACCTCGCCCAGTGCCTGGAGCGGCTGGGCCGCACCGAGGAGGCGGCCGCCGTGCACCAACGGGTCGCGGAGCTGCGCAGGGAGCGCGCCGCACGCCGCCGGTAGCCGGCGGCGGTCCCGGCGGCACCGGGGAGCCGGGGCGGCCGCCCGGTGGTGCACCGGCCGCCCCGGCCCCGTCCGGTCACTCCGGGGTGACCCGGTAGAGCACCGTGCCGTGCGCCGGGACGTCGGGCGCCACGATGTCCCCGTCGCTGTGCCGGCGGTGGCCGGTGACCAAGTCGTGCAGCCGGTAGGCCGCGGCGTCCGGGAGCCCGGCCGCGCCGGCCGTGACGGACAGCGTGCGGGGCGAGCCACCGGAGTTGAACAGGGCGATCGCCCGGTCGCCGTTCTTCAGCGGCTTGGACAGCACCGCGGAGCTCTCGTCCTCCTGGACGATCTCGCCCTGGACACCGAGTTCGTCCTGGTCGACGGCGATGATCCGCTCGTTCCCCAGCACCTCGCGAGCCGCCGGGGACAGCGCGCCGATGTCCGTGCTGGAGATCAGCGGGGCCGCCATCATCGCCCACAGCGACATCTGGCTCTGCATCTCGTGCCGCGTCAGGCCGGTGTCGCCGGCCAGCAGGAAGTCCGGGTCGTTCCAGCGTCCGGGCTGCTGCAGGCCGGAGAGGTTCGCGTTGTAGCGGAAGTTGTAGACGATGGACGCCCATTTCGCGGCCGGGGTGCTCTGCTGAAGCGCCACGTCCCGCCCGCCCCGCCACAGGTTGCCGAGCTCCGCCGACCAGCCGATGACCCGGTGCCAGACGCTGTCGCCGTCGAACTGGAAGTAGGCGGGCGCCGACACGGAGAAGGTGATCGGACGGCCGGTCGCCCGCAGCGCGGCGCTCATCTGCCCGTACAGGTCGCGGTAGGTCTGCTCCTTGGTGTGGCCCTGCGGGACGGGCACGTTGCAGCCGTCCGCCTTGACGTAGTCGACCTTCCACTGCGCGAACAGCGCGGCGTCCTCGCGGAAGTGGCCGAGACTGCCCGGGTACTTCTCGCACGTGAGGGTGCCGACGTCCTCGTAGATGCCGAACCTCAGTCCCATCCGGTGCAGCTGTTCGCCGAGGTACGCCATGCCGTGCGGGAACTTCGTCCGGTCCGCCACCAGCTCGCCCTTGGGGCCGCGCTGCTTGCCCATCCAGCAGTCGTCGACCGTGACGGTGCGGTAGCCCTTGCGCGCCAGCCCCGAGCTGACCAGCGCCCGCGCGTTGCCGAGCACCACCTTCTCGTTGACGTTGCACATGTAGTACGACCAGTTGTTCCAGCCCATCGGGGGTCTGGGGGCCAGGTCCGGGTACGGCGCGGCGGCGCGGGGGGCGCCGGGCACGTGGCGCGGGTCGGGGACGGCGGAGGCGGGTGCGGGGGCCGCGAGCAGCCCGGCGGAGCAGGCGGCGACGGCAGCCAGTCCGGTGACGGTGCGGCCGGTGCGGGATACCGAAGGGTGGGACACGGGTCACCTCACGGGTGGGCGGGACGGCCTGGGGGAGGGGAGACGGTGCCGGGGCGGAGCACGGCCGGACGCTAGGAGCACCCCCGCGGGCCGTCAAGAAGCCGCACCGGCCCGGGCGGAGGATTCAGCCGCGTGCACCTGGCGACGGGGATCACCGCGTGCTACCAAGGGGCATGCCGGAACGGACTTCGTATGACGCGGTCATCGTCGGTGGCGGGCACAACGGACTGGTCGCCGCCGCCTATCTCGCACGCGCCGGGCGCAGCGTGCTGGTGCTGGAACGGCTGGACCACACCGGTGGTGCCGCCGTGTCGACCCGGGCGTTCACCGGGATCGACGCCCGGCTGTCCCGCTACTCCTACCTCGTCAGCCTGCTGCCGCCGGCGATCGTGCGGGACCTCGGCCTGCGCTTCGCGGTCCGCAAACGCACCGTGTCCTCCTACACCCCCGCCGTCCGCGGCGGCCGCCCCACCGGCCTGCTGGTGGGCGGCGGCGAGGCCCGCACCCGTGAGTCGTTCGCCGAACTGACCGGTTCGGAAAGGGAGTTCGCTGCCTGGCAGCGCTTCTACGGCACCACCCGGCGGCTCGCCGAACGGGTCTTCCCGACCCTCACCGAGCCGCTGCCCACCCGCGCCGCCCTCCGCGCGGCCGTCGACGACGACGCCACCTGGCACGCCCTGTTCGAACGCCCCCTGGGTGAGCTGGTCGAGGAGACCTTCACCGACGACCTGGTGCGCGGGGTGGTCCTCACCGACGCCCTGATCGGCACCTTCGCCGCCGCCCACGACCCGTCCCTGCGCCAGAACCGCTGCTTCCTCTATCACGTCATCGGCGGGGGCACCGGTGACTGGGACGTGCCGCTCGGCGGCATGGGCGCGCTGACCGACGCGCTGGCCGAGGCCGCGCGCGGGGCGGGCGCGGAGATCGTCACCGACTGCGCGGTGACCGGCATCGCGACCGACGGCCGGAACGCGGAGGTCACCTGCGCCCGGGGCACGATCGGCGCCCGGCGGGTGCTGGTCAACGCCTCCCCGCGGGAACTGGCCCACCTGCTGGGCGAGACCCCGCCGCCGCCCGCCGAGGGCGCCCAGCTCAAGGTGAACATGCTGCTCACCCGGCTGCCCCGGTTGCGCGACACCCGGGTGGACCCCCGCGAAGCCTTCTCCGGAACCTTCCATGTCGCCGAGGGCTACGGCCAGTTGGAGCGCTCGTACCGGCAGGCCGCGTCCGGTGAGCTGCCCGCCGCCCCGCCCTCCGAGATCTACTGCCACTCGCTGACCGACCCGTCGATCCTCGGCGCCGACCTGATCCGCCAGGGCTACCAGACGCTCACCCTCTTCGGCCTGCACGCCCCGGCGAGGCTGTTCGCCGCCGACAACGACGCCACCCGGGAGCGGCTCCTCGCGGCCACCCTCGCCGAGCTGGACACCCACCTCGCCGAACCGCTCGCCGACTGCCTCGCCCACGACGCCGACGGCCGCCCCTGCATCGAGGCCAAGTCCCCGCTGGACCTGGACGCCGAACTGGGCCTGCCGGGCGGCAACATCTTCCACCGCGAGCTGGCGTTCCCGTACGCCGACCCCGAGGACGGGCAGGGCGGGGGCGCGCCGGCCCGCTGGGGCGTGGCCACCGGTCATCCCAACGTCCTGCTGTGCGGCGCGGGAGCGGTGCGCGGCGGGGGAGTGAGCGGCATTCCGGGGCACAACGCGGCGATGGCGGTGCTGGAGGAGGGCTGAGTCCACGGTGGCGGCCGGCCGGGGCCGGCCGCCGGACGGGGCCCGGCACCCGGCAAGTTTCTGACGCAGCATCAGAAAATCTCTTCCCTCGTACGGCCCGCTGCGGCATCCTGCGCGCATGCAGACGGAGCTGAGCAACAGGCTGGGAGTCGAGCACGCCGTCTTCGGGTTCACACCGTTCCCCGCGGTCGCCGCGGCGATCACCCGGGCCGGCGGGTTCGGGGTGCTCGGGGCGGTCCGCTACACCGCGCCGGACGCACTCGCCCGCGACCTCGACTGGATGCAGGCGCACACCGACGGACTGCCGTACGGACTCGACGTCGTGATGCCGGCCAGGAAGGTGGAGGGCGTCAGCGAGGCCGACGTCGAGGCGATGATCCCCGAGGAGCACCGCCGGTTCGTCACCGAGCTCCTCGACAAGCACCAGGTGCCGCAGCTCCCCGAGGGCGAGGCGGCCGGCTGGCGGATCACCGGGTGGATGGAGCAGGTCGCCCGCACCCAGCTCGACGTGGCCTTCGACTACCCGGTCAAGCTGCTCGCCAACGCCCTCGGCTCCCCGCCCCCCGACGTCGTCCAACGGGCCCACGACCACGGCGTCCTCGTGGCCGCCCTGGCCGGCAGCCCGCGGCACGCACTGCACCACAAGGCCGCGGGACTCGACGTCGTCGTCGCCCAGGGCTACGAAGCCGGCGGGCACACCGGGGAGATCGCCACCATGGTCCTCACCCCGGAGGTGGTCGCCGCCGTCGACCCGCTCCCGGTGCTCGCCGCGGGCGGCATCGGCACCGGCGAGCAGATCGCCGCCGGACTCGCCCTCGGCGCGCAGGGCGTCTGGCTCGGCTCGGTCTGGCTGACCACCGAGGAGGCCGAGCTGCACTCCCGGCGGCTGACCGCGAAACTGCTCGCCGCCGGGCCCGGCGACACCGTCCGCTCGCGCGCCCTGACCGGCAAGCCTGCCCGCCAGCTGCGGACGGAATGGACCGACGCCTGGGACGACCCGGACGGCCCCGGCACCCTCCCGATGCCGCTGCAGGGCCTGCTGGTCGCCGAGGCCAACTCCCGCATCCAGCGGTACGAGGTGGAGCCGCTGCTGGGCACGCCGGTGGGCCAGATCGTCGGCCGGATGAACAGCGAGCGCAGCGTACAGGCCGTCTTCGACGACCTCACCCGCGGTTTCGAGCGGGCCATCGACCGCGTCAGCCGCATCGCCGGACGCGCGTGAACCCGAGGAGGACAGCGGAATGACCAAGGACGTCCCACCCCCCAACGGCTTCTGGGCGCAGGCCGCCGCCGATCCCGACCGTACGGTCCTGATCGCCCCGGACGGCGAGGAGTGGACCGCGGGCCGGCTGCACGCCGCGAGCAACCGGCTGGTCCACGGGCTGCGCGCGGCGGGCCTGGAGCGCGGCGACGCCTTCGCGGCGGTCCTCCCCAACGGCGTCGAGTTCTTCACCGCCTACCTCGCCGCGTCCCAGGCCGGCTTCTACCTCGTCCCCGTCAACCACCACCTGGTCGGCCCGGAGATCGCCTGGATCGTCGCCGACTCCGGCGCGAAGGTGCTGATCGCACACGAGCGGTTCGCGGCGGCGGCGCGCCGGGCCGCCGACGAGGCGGCGCTGCCGGCAGCCCGCCGCTACGCCGTCGGCGACGCCCCCGGCTTCCGCCCGTACGGTGAACTCCTGGACGGACAGCCCGACTCCGCGCCCGCCGACCGCACGCTGGGGTGGGTGATGAACTACACCTCGGGCACCACCGGACGCCCGCGCGGCATCCGCCGCCCGCTGCCCGGCACCGCCCCCGAGGACGCCTACCTGGGCGGATTCCTCGCCATCTTCGGCATCAAGCCGTTCGACGGCAACGTCCACCTGGTCTGCTCACCGCTCTACCACACCGCCGTCCTGCAGTTCGCCGGCGCCTCCCTGCACCTCGGCCACCGCGTCGTGCTGATGGACAAGTGGACGCCGGAGGGGATGCTGGCCCTGATGGACGAGCACCGCTGCACCCACACCCATATGGTCCCCACCCAGTTCCACCGGCTGCTCGCCCTGCCGGCGGAGACCCGGGCGGCCTACGACGTGAGCGCGATGCGGCACGCCATCCACGGTGCGGCGCCCTGCCCCGACCACGTCAAACGCGCCATGATCGACTGGTGGGGCGGCTGCGTCGAGGAGTACTACGCGGCGAGCGAGGGCGGTGGGGCCTTCGCCACCGCCGAGGACTGGCTCAAGAAGCCCGGGACGGTCGGCAGGGCCTGGCCGATCAGCGAGCTGGCCGTCTTCGACGACGACGGCAACCGGCTGCCCGCGGGCGAACTGGGCACCGTCTACATGAAGATGACCACCGGCGGCTTCCGCTACCACAAGGACGAGGACAAGACGCGGAAGAACCGGATCGGTGACTTCTTCACCGTCGGCGACCTCGGCTACCTCGACGAGGACGGCTTCCTCTTCCTGCGCGACCGCAAGATCGACATGATCATCTCGGGCGGGGTGAACATCTACCCGGCCGAGATCGAGGCGGCGCTGCTCGCCCACCCCGCGGTCGCCGACGCGGCCGCCTTCGGCATCCCCCACGACGACTGGGGCGAAGAGGTCAAGGCCGTCGTCGAACCCGCGGACGGCCACCACGCGGGCCCCGACCTGGCCGCCGACCTCCTCGCACACTGCGCCCGGCAGCTCGCCGGCTACAAGTGCCCCAAGTCCGTCGACTTCCTGGCCGTCATGCCCCGCGACCCCAACGGCAAGCTCTACAAACGGCGGCTGCGCGCGCCGTACTGGGAGGGGCGCGAGCGCGCGGTGTAGCCATGCCGGCCGGTGGCGCTCCTGCGGAGGCCCCGCAGCAGCACCGGCCCCAGCGGTGACCTGGCCCCGGCAACGCGGCTCGGCCCGCGCGGCCGGGTGTCTTGACCGCGGCGGGGACGCGGCCCAGGATCGCGCCATGGAGCGAGCGCGCAGCAACACGGTTGACGGAGTCCTGCGGCGCAGCGCCCGCCGGGTGCCCGGGCGGACGGCGGTGCGGTACGGGGAACGTGCCTGGACCTACCGCGAACTGGACGACGCGGTCAGTGCCGCGGCGCGGCTGCTGCTGGCGGACGGCCTGCGGCCCGGCGACCGGGTCGCGTCCTACGGGCACAACTCCGACGCCTATCTGATCGGCTTCCTGGCCTGCGCCCGCGCCGGGCTGGTGCACGTCCCGGTCAACCACGGCCTCACCGGCGAGGACCTGCGCTACCTCCTGGACCAGTCGGGCAGCGCGCTGGTGCTCACCGACGCCGCGCTCGCCGACCGGCTGCCCGGGACGGTCCGTGCCGTGCCGCTGTACGGCACGCCCGACGGGCTGCTGGAGCGGCTCGCGGACGGGGCGGCCGCGGCGGACCCCGACGACCGGGCGGAGCCGCTGCCCCCGGTGGCCGACGACGCGCTGGTCCAGCTCCTCTACACGTCAGGGACGACCGCGCTGCCCAAGGGCGCGATGATGACGCACCGGGCGCTGGTGCACGAGTACACCAGCGCGGTCGTCGCCCTCGACCTCGACGCGTCGGACCGGCCGCTGCACGCGCTGCCGCTCTACCACTCCGCCCAGATGCACGTGTTCCTGCTGCCCTATCTGGCGGTGGGCGCGGAGAACGTCATCCTGGACGGCCCCGACCCGGAGCAGATCTTCGATCTGGTCGAAGCCGGCCTGGCGGACAGCCTGTTCGCGCCGCCGACGGTGTGGATCGCGCTCTCCCGGCACCCCGGCTTCACCACCCGGGACCTGAGCGGGCTGCGCAAGGCGTACTACGGTGCCTCGATCATGCCGGTGCCGGTCCTCGCGCGGCTGCGCGACCGGCTGCCCCGGCTCGCCTTCTACAACTGCTTCGGGCAGAGCGAGATCGGGCCGCTGGCCACCGTGCTCGGCCCGGACGAGCACGAGGGCCGGATGGACTCCTGCGGGCGGCCGGTGCTGTTCGTCGAGGCGCGGGTGGTCGACGAGCAGGGCCGGGAGGTCCCGGACGGGACCCGGGGCGAGGTCGTCTACCGCTCGCCTCAACTGTGCACCGGCTACTGGGACAAGCCGGAGGAGACCGCGGAGGCGTTCCGGGGCGGCTGGTTCCACTCCGGGGACCTCGCCGTCCGCGACGCGGAGGGCTACTTCACCGTCGTCGACCGGGTGAAGGACGTCATCAACTCCGGTGGCGTCCTGGTCGCCTCCCGCCAGGTGGAGGAGGCGCTCTACGAGCATCCCCAGGTGGCCGAGGTCGCGGTCATCGGGCTGCCGGACGAGCGCTGGATCGAAGCGGTGTGCGCGGTGGTGGTACGCCGTGCGGACGGGACGGGAGGAGCGGCCCCGGTGGGGGAGCGGGAGCTGATCGAGGCGGCCCGGGCCCGCCTGGCACCGTTCAAGGCGCCCAAGCGGGTGATGTTCGTCGACGCGCTGCCGCGCAACGCCAGCGGCAAGGTCCTCAAGCGCGAGCTGCGCGAGCGCTTCGGCACGTCCTGAACGGCGTGCCAAGGGCGACTGTCAGTGCCCCCTGCCATGCTGAGGATCGGCGGGAGAACAGCCGCGCACGTCCCGAACCGTACGACGGAGGACCACCATGCTGACCACCGACTACGCCCCCGGCACGCCCAACTGGCTCGACCTCGGCGCGCCCGACATCGACGCCGCCGTCGCCTTCTACTCCGCCGTGTTCGGCTGGCGCTTCAGCTCGGCCGGCCCGGAGGCCGGCGGGTACGGCTTCTTCCAGCTCGACGGCAGAACGGTCGCCGCCGTCGGCCCGCTGACGGAGGAGGGGGCGAACCCGGCCTGGACGGTGTACTTCCACACCACCGACGCGGACGCCACGACCAAGGCGGTGGAGCAGGCGGGGGGCTCGGTGCGGGTCCCGCCGAGTGAGGTCTTCACCGCCGGCCGGTTCGCTGCCTTCACCGACCCGGCGGGCGGCGAATTCGCGGTGTGGCAGCCGGGCGACACCCCGGGCCTGGAGGCGGTCATGGAACCGAACGCCCTCTGCTGGACGGAGCTGTACACCACGGACGCGGACACCGCCCGGGAGTTCTACCGTTCGGTCTTCTCCTGGAGCTACCAGGACATGCCGATGGGCCCGGGCATGGTCTACTCCGTCGCCTCCGCGCCGGGCGGCGGCAAGGGCGACGACACCGGGCACGGCGGCGTCATGCAGCTGCAGAAGGAGCATCTGGCGGCCGGTTCGACGTCGGAGTGGCACCCGTACTTCGGCGTGAGCGACTGCGATGCGACCTTCAACGCCGCCGTCGACCACGGCGCCACGGTCCTGATCCCGCCGACCGACGCACCCGGCGTCGGCCGGCTGGCCATGGTCAAGGACCCGGCCGGCGCCCCGTTCGCGCTGATCAAAGGGGACCCGGACATGACCTGAGGGAGGCCGCGGCGACCGGGGCGCTCACGCGGTGTCCCGGGGCCGGGCATCCACGATGCGCTTGATCTTGCCGACCGAGCGCTCCAGGGTCTCCGGATCGACGATCTCGACGGCGACCGAGACGCCGATGCCGTCCTTGACGCCGCGCGCGATCAGCCCGGCCGCCGCCGCGCGTGCCTCGGGGCCGGCGTCGGGCCGGGCCTCGGCGCGCACGGTCAGGTGGTCCATCCGGCCCTCGCGGGTCAGCCGCAGCTGGAAGTGCGGGGCCACGCCGGGGGTACGCAGCACGATCTCCTCGATCTGCGCGGGGAAGAGGTTGACCCCGCGCAGAATGATCATGTCGTCACTGCGTCCGGTGATCTTCTCCATCCGCCGGAAGGCGGGCCGCGCGGTGCCCGGCAGCAGCCGGGTCAGATCGCGGGTGCGGTAGCGGATCACCGGCATGGCCTCCTTGGTGAGGGAGGTGAGGACCAGCTCACCGTGCTCGCCGTCCGGCAGCACCTCACCGGTGAGCGGATCGACCACCTCCGGGAAGAAGTGGTCCTCCCAGAGGTGCAGCCCGTCCTTGGTCTCGACGCACTCCTGGGCGACGCCGGGGCCCATGACCTCCGACAGGCCGTAGATGTCGACGGCGTCGATCGCGAACCGCTCCTCGATCTCGCGGCGCATCGCCTGCGTCCAGGGCTCGGCACCGAACACGCCCACCTTCAGTGAGGTGGTCCGGGGATCGATGCCCTGCCGCTCGAACTCGTCCAGCAGGGTGAGCATGTACGACGGCGTCACCATGATCACCTCGGGGCGGAAGTCCTGGATGATCTGCACCTGCCGGCTGGTCATCCCCCCGGACGCCGGGACCACCGTACAGCCCAGCCGCTCCGCGCCGTAGTGCGCGCCGAGACCGCCGGTGAACAGCCCGTATCCGTAAGCGATGTGGACCATGTGGCCGGGGCGGGCGCCGGCCGCGCGGAGCGAGCGGGCGACGACGTCCGCCCAGTGCGAGAGGTCGCGCTCGGTGTAGCCGACGACCGTGGGGCGGCCGGTGGTGCCGCTGGACGCGTGAATCCGGCGCACCTGCTCCCGGGGGACGGCGAACATCCCGAACGGGTACTGGGCGCGCAGGTCGTCCTTGACCGTGAACGGGAAGCGGGCGAGATCGCCGAGCGAGCGGCAGTCCTCCGGCCGGACCCCGGCCCGGTCGAAGGAGTCACGGTAGAAGGGCACGTGTGTGTAGACGTGCTGCAACGAGGCGCGCAGCCGGGTCAGTTGCACCTCCCGCAGCGCGTCCTCGGAGAGCAGCTCCGCCTCGTCGAACGCCGCGCCGTTCCTGATCCCGTCCGTAGCCGCTTCCGGCATGGGGTGTCACCGCCTCGTCTCCCTACCGATCATTCGGTAGCTGGATGCCGGTCCAAGTAATCAGCGCGCGGCGAACACGTCAAGAGGCGTGACGCGGACGGCCCCGGGTAGCGTCCAGCGCATGAGTGACGTCCGGAAAGTACAGGTCGGTGAGGTCCAGCTGGCGTACCGGGTGTGGGGCGACGAGGGCGCGCCCCCGGCGGTGCTGCTGCACTGTCTCGGGGAGGACGGTGAGGACTGGCGCGGCGTGGTCGGCCGACTCGCCGGCACCCATCAGGTCTACGCCCTCGACCTGCGGGGCCACGGCCACAGCGACTGGCCGGGGGAGTACGGCATCGAGCGGTGGCGGGACGACGCGATCGGCTTCCTCCAGGCGCTCGGCCTGGCGCGGGTGACCCTCGTCGGGCATTCGCTGGGCGCGCTGGCCGCCCTGCTGCTGGCCGCCGACCGCCCGGAGCTGGTCGACCGCCTGGTGCTGGAGGAGGCCGCCCCGCCGCGCCCGGCCGAGCCGCCGCAGGAGGTGCCCGAGCGCCCGGCGGGCCCGCAGCCGTTCGACTGGGGGGCCAAGGTCGCGGTGGTGGCCGAGCGCAACGACCCCGACCCCCGGTGGTGGGACGCCCTGACACGGATCACCGCGCCCACCCTCGTCATCGCCGGCGGCCCGGACAGCCACATCCCGCAGGAGCACCTCGCCGAGATGGCCGAACGGATCCCCGACGCCCGCCTGGTGACGATCGAGGGCGCCGGACATCTGGTCCACGAGGAGCGCCCGGGCGAATTCCTCGCCGCGGTGACCTCGTTCCTGGCGCCCCGCCCGTAGCTCTTCCGGCGTCCCGCCCGGCGCGTCGTTCCCGTAGCGGGCGTCTCCCCGATCATCCCGGGCTCGCGGTGTGGCACGCACGCGCCCTGACGCCGGGGCGCCCCCACGCGGCGTTGTCGTCGCTCACCGACGTCCCCCCAGCTGCCGCGGGGAGGTGCCCCCACCGCGCCGACCGCCTCCTCTGCCTTGTGAGGCAGTTCGGCATCCGAAGGGCGGAGAAAGGAGCCGAGACGGAGCGAGCGCAGCGAATGCGGTGCACCCCCCCGCTCCCTGATCCGGCCTGATCGGGGAAACACCCCTTAGGCTCGCGGCCGTACGACTCCGAAGCCCGCTCCTCGGCGAACTCCCCCGGGAGGGCCGGGGGTTCGAGAAAGGCCGACCGTGCCGCTGACTCTCCCGATGCGCCGCACGCTGACCGCGGCCGCCGCCGCGACCCTGCTGTTCACCGCAGCCGGCGCCGCCGCCGCGGCACCGGCAGCCCGCCACGTCCCACCCGCCCCGAGCGTCGCAGCCACGCTCCACTCCCCCTCCGCCGCCACGCACCACGGCGGGCTGCGGTCGCTCGCCGCCCTGTCCGCGGAGCGGCTGGCCACCGGTGACCTGGTGGCCGCGGCGAAGTGGGGCACCGGCAGCCCGATCGACGATCCGGCCCGCGAGCAGCAGGTGCTCGACGCGGCGGCGGAACAGGCCCGGCAGCTGGGCGCCGACCCGGGCGCCACGGTGCGGGTCTTCCGGGACCAGATCGAGGCCAACAAGATCGTGCAGCGCGGGCTGCACCGGCTGTGGGCGGCGGACCCCACGAAGGCGCCGACCGAGCGCCCCGACCTGAACGAGGTGCGCAAGGAGATCAACCGCATCAACACCGCGCTGGTCCAAGCCCTCGCGGCCACCCCGCAGGCCCGCTCCGCACCGTCCTGCCACCCGCGGCTGACCGCCGCCGCCGTGCGGGTGCGCCACGAGCACCACCTGGACACCCTGCACACCCTCGCCCTGGCCCGCTCACTCAGGTCCGTGTGCGCGACAGCCGACTGAAACGGCCCCCATCCGGTCGGCCCGCGCGGTCGCCCCGCCCACCGTCCGCACCAGTTGAGGTCGGCGGTTCACCCGCGCACCCCGCCCGCCCGCGCCGACCGGTCGAGGCGGCCCCCGCCCCCACCGCTCAGTCTCCCGGCCCGGGGGCCCGTCCGCCCCCCGACCGCTCACGCCCCACGTTCGCCCCTCGCCACCGCCTTCGCCCAGCGGTAGTCCGCCTTGCCGCTGGGGGAGCGCTGGATGTGCTGGGTGAAGACCACCGCGCGGGGCACCTTGTAGCCGGCCAGGCGGGTTCGGCAGTGGAGCTGTATGGCCGCCAGGTCCAGCGGGGCGGCGCCGGCGCGCAGTTGGACCACGGCCGCCACGCGATGGCCCCACCGCTCGTCCGGCACGCCGGCCACCAGGGCGTCGTACACGTCCGGATGGGCCTTCAGGGCCTGCTCGACCTCCTCCGGATAGATCTTTTCGCCGCCGGAGTTGATGCACTGCGAGCCCCGGCCCAGGACGGTGACGATGCCGGCGTCGTCGACGGTGGCCATGTCGCCCAGCAGCACCCACCGGTCCCCGCCCGCTTCGAAGAAGGTCTCCGCGGTCTTCACCGGGTCGTTGTAGTAGCCCAGCGGTACGTGTCCGCGCTGCGCGAGGCGGCCCACCGCGCCGGCCGGGGCCGGCTCGTGCGTGGCCGGATCGACCACCGCGGTACGGGAGTTGACGCGCACCCGGAAGCCCCGGTCGGGGCCCGCGTCCTCGGTGGCGGTGCCGTTGAAGCCGGATTCCGACGAGCCGAAGTTGTTCAGCAGCACGGCGTTCGGCACCAGCGCGGCGAACTCGGCGCGTACGGTTTCGGAGAGGATCGCGCCGGAGCTGCTGACGCTGAACAGCGACGAGCAGTCGACGCCTTTGAGGGGGCCGGCGAGGGCGTCGACCAGCGGCCGCAGCATCGCGTCCCCCACCAGCGACACGCTGGTGACCCGCTCCCGCTCGACGGTCCGCAGCACCTCCTCCGGCACGTACTTGCGGTGCAGCACGACCTTCTGGCCGAAGTGGAAGGCGATGAAGGCGGTCAGCGTGGAGGTGCCGTGCATCAGCGGGGGAGTGGGGAAGAAGACGATCCCCTCCCCGCCGGCCGCGACCCGCTCGGCCAACTCCGCCGGCCGTTTCACCGGTTCGCCGGTCGGGGCGCCGCCGCCCATCCCGGAGAAGAACAGGTCCTCGTGGCGCCACACCACCCCCTTGGGCATCCCGGTGGTGCCGCCGGTGTAGATGACGAGCCGGTCGTCGGCGGAGCGCGGGCCGAAGTCGCGGTCGGGTGAGCCGGCGGCCTCGGCGTCCGCGAGCGCCACCGGCGGGAGGGACGGTTCGGGGGCGCCGGGCGGCGGGCTGCCGACCCGTACGAGGTGCCGCAGCCCGGGGGCGTGCGGAAGGGCGGCGGCCACCCGCGCGGTGAACTCCGCGTCGAAGACCAGCGCGGCCAGGTCCGCGTCGCGGTAGAGGTAGGCCAACTCCTCCTCGACGTAGCGGTAGTTGACGTTCACCGGGACGGCGCGGAGCTTCAGGCAGGCGTAGACGGCCTGGAGGTACTCGACGCCGTTGTACAGGTGCAGTCCGACGTGCCGGCCGGGGCCGACGCCGTGCGCACCGAGGTGGTGGGCCAGACGGTTGGCGGCGCGGTCCAGTTCCGCGTACGTCAGCCGCCGCTCGGCCCCGGTCCCCGGGTGGTCGACGTACACCAGCGCCTCGCGGTCGGGAACCGTGTCGACGATCGACTCGAAGAGGTCGGCCAGGTTGTACTCCACGTCTCCTCCAGACCGGGCGGGCGGTGGCTCGGCCCGGCCGGAGACCGGGCCCAGGCGGTCATTAGAGCGCCGCCGGGAGGAGCAGGGAAGGCCGCGGACCAAGAAATCTGACTGAGTGTCAGAAAAGCCTTGAACTCGTCGTGCGGCTCCTGCACCCTGTTCCCCGTCCGGCGCACGGCGGACCGAAGGGATGGTGGGCACGACATGGACGGAACCGAACATCTCACCGTGGAGCGTCAGGGCGCGACACTCGTGCTCACCCTCAACCGGCCGGAGGCGAAGAACGCCCTCTCGCTGCCGATGCTGGTGGGCCTGTACGACGGCTGGACCGCCGCCGACGAGGACGACACCATCCGGTCCATCGTCCTCACCGGCGCCGGCGGCACCTTCTGCGCCGGGATGGACCTCAAGGCCCTGGCGGGCGACGGCATGGCCGGCGAGCACTACCGCGACCGGCTGCGCGCCGACCCCGACCTGCACTGGAAGGCGATGCTGCGCCACCACCGCCCGCGCAAACCCGTCATCGCCGCCGTCGAGGGCCACTGCGTCGCCGGCGGCACCGAGATCCTCCAGGGCACCGACATCCGCGTCGCCGGCGAGAGCGCCACCTTCGGGCTCTACGAGGTCCGGCGGGGCCTGTTCCCCATCGGCGGCTCCACCGTCCGCCTGCCCCGCCAGATCCCGCGCACCCACGCCCTGGAGATGCTCCTCACCGGCCGGCCCTATCCGGCGCCCGAGGCCGCCCGCATCGGCCTGATCGGCCATGTCGTGCCGGACGGCGGCGCCCTGGAGAAGGCCCTGGAGATCGCCGGACAGATCAACGCCTGCGGGCCGCTCGCCGTCGAGGCCGTCAAGGCTTCCGTCTACGAGGCCGCCGAGCTGACCGAGGCCGACGGGCTCAAGGCCGAACTCGCCTGCGGCTGGCCCGTCTTCGACACCGCCGACGCCAAGGAAGGCGCCCGGGCCTTCGCGGAGAAGCGCCCACCCGTCTACCGGCGCGCCTGACGTCAAGGAGAGCGTTATGCCAGAGGTGCCAGAGGTCCTCACCGCACCCCTCGTCGTGGAATTCCCCTTCACCCGCTCGCTCGGCCCGGTCCAGAGCGCCTTCCTCACCGGGCTGCGCGAGCGCACCGTCCTGGGCGTCACCTGTCAGGACGGCAGGGTGCTCGTACCGCCCGTGGAGTACGACCCGGTCACCGCCGAGGAGCTGTCCGACCTGGTCGAGGTCGCCCCCACCGGCACCGTCACCACCTGGGCCTGGAACCCCGGGCCCCGGCGCGGCCAGCCCCTGCGCACCCCCTTCGCCTGGGTGCTCGTCCGGCTCGACGGCGCCGACAGCGCGCTGCTGCACGCCCTGGACGCTCCCGGCCCCGACGCGGTGCGCACCGGCATGCGGGTCCGGATCCGCTGGGCCGCCGAGCGCACCGGCGCCATCACCGACATCGCCTGCTTCGAACCGTCCGACGACGCGCCGCCGGCCACCGCGCCGGTGCCGCACGACGGGGAGTTCGCCGACCCCGTCACCGGCATCACCGCCCCCGCCCGGCTCGACTACACCTACGCCCCCGGCCGCGCCCAGTCCCGCTACCTCCGGGCGCTCGCCGACCGCAGGACCGTCGGCGAACGCTGCCCGGCCTGCCGCAAGGTGTACGTCCCGCCCCGCGGCGCCTGCCCCACCTGCGGCGTCGCCACCGACGCCCAGGTCGAGGTCGGCCCCCGCGGCACCGTCACCACCTTCTGCATCGTCAACATCAAGGCGAAGAACCTGGACATCGAGGTCCCCTACGTCTACGCCCACATCGCCCTGGACGGCGCCGACCTGGCCCTGCACGCCCGGATCGGCGGCATCCCCTACGACCGGGTCCGGATGGGCCTGCGGGTGGAACCCGTATGGACCGAGGGCGGCCGCTTCCCCGACCACTACCGCCCCACCGGCGAACCCGACGCCGACTACGACAGCTACAAGGAGCTGATCTGATGCGCGAGGTCGCCGTCGTCGCCTTCGGGCAGAGCCGTCACGTCCGCGACAGCGCGGAGACCTCCGAGGTCGAGATGCTGATGCCGGTCCTCCACGACGTGCTGGCCCGCACCGGCCTCACCGCCGGCGAGATCGACTTCACCTGCTCCGGTTCCTCCGACTACCTCGCCGGCCGGGCCTTCTCCTTCACCATGGCGCTCGACGGCGTCGGCGCCTGGCCGCCGATCTCCGAGTCGCACGTCGAGATGGACGGCGCCTGGGCGCTGTACGAGGCATGGGTGAAGATCCTCACCGGCGAGGCCGAGACCGCACTGGTCTACGCCTACGGAAAGTCCTCACCCGGCGAGGTCCGCGACGTCCTCACCCGCCAGCTCGACCCGTACTACCTCGCCCCGCTCTGGCCCGACTCCGTGGCGCTCGCCGCCCTCCAGGCCCGGGCACTGATCGACGCCGGCCTCACCGACGAGCGGCAGCTGGCCGGCATCGCCGCCCGCAGCCGCGCCGCCGCCGCGGACAACCCGTACGCCCAGCTGCGCGGTGCCGTGCCCGTCGGCGAGCCGCTCGCCGCCCCGCTGCACACCGGCGACTGCCCGCCCGTCAGCGACGGCGCGGCCGCCGTCGTCCTCGCCGCCGGCGACACCGCCCGCCGGCTGACCGAGCGCCCCGCCTGGATCCGCGGGCTCGACCACCGCGTCGAGGCGCACAGTCCGGGCGTCCGCGACCTCACCGACTCACCCTCCACCCGGCTCGCCGCCGAACGCGCCGGCTACTTCGCACTCCCCCATGGCCCGAAGGGCATGGGAGGTGCCCCCGCGGTGGACACCGTCGAGCTGCACGCCCCCTTCACCTCCCAGGAGGTGGTGCTGCGCCGCGCCCTGAACCTCGACGGCCCGGCCGGCGCCGACATCCGGATCAACCCGTCCGGCGGCGCGCTGGCCGCCAACCCCGTCATGGCCGCCGGCCTGATCCGCATCGGCGAGGCCGCCGCCCGCATCCAGCGGGGCGAGTCCCAACGCGCCCTCGCGCACGCCACCTCGGGCCCGTGCCTGCAGCAGAACCTGGTCGCCGTCCTGGAAGGAGAGGCGCGATGAGCAACGCGGCGCACAAGGAGCCGGTGGCCGTCGTCGGCATCGGCCAGACCAAGCACGTCGCCGCCCGCCGCGACGTCTCGCTCGCCGGACTCGTCCGCGAGGCCGCCCGGCGTGCCCTGGACGACGCCGAGCTGACCTGGGCGGACATCGACGCGGTGGTGATCGGCAAGGCCCCCGACTTCTTCGAGGGCGTCATGATGCCCGAGCTCTACCTCGCCGACGCCCTGGGTGCCGTCGGCAAACCCGTGCTGCGGGTGCACACCGCCGGCTCCGTCGGCGGCTCCACCGCACTGGTCGCCACGAACCTCGTCGCCGCCCGGGTCCACCGCACCGTCCTCACCCTCGCCTTCGAGAAGCAGTCCGAGTCCAACGCGATGTGGGGACTGTCGCTGCCGATCCCGTTCCAGCAGCCCCTGCTCGCCGGCGCCGGCGGCTTCTTCGCCCCGCACGTGCGCGCGTACATGCGGCGCACCGGCGCCCCCGACACGGTCGGCTCCCTCGTCGCCTACAAGGACCGCCGCAACGCCCTGAAGAACCCCTACGCGCACCTCCACGAGGAGGACATCACCCTGGAGAAGGTCCAGTCCTCGCCCATGCTCTGGGACCCGATCCGCTACTCCGAGACCTGCCCGTCCTCCGACGGTGCCTGTGCCATGGTCCTCACCGACCGGGCCGGAGCCGCGCGCTCGCCCCGCCCGGCGGCCTGGGTGCACGGCGGGGCGATGCGCAGCGAGCCGACCCTCTTCGCCGGCAAGGACTTCGTCTCCCCACAGGCCGGCAAGGACTGCGCGGCGGACGTCTACCGGCAGGCCGGCCTCACCGACCCGCGCCGGCAGATCGACGCGGTGGAGATGTACGTCCCGTTCAGCTGGTACGAGCCGATGTGGCTGGAGAACCTCGGGTTCGCCGAGGAGGGCGAGGGCTGGAAGCTCACCGAGGCCGGCGTCACCGCACTCGACGGCGACCTCCCGGTCAACCCCTCCGGCGGAGTGCTCTCCACCAACCCGATCGGCGCCTCCGGCATGCTCCGCTTCGCCGAGGCCGCCCTCCAGGTGCGCGGCCAGGCCGGCGCACACCAAGTCGAGGGCGCGCGGCGGGCGTTGGGGCACGCGTACGGCGGCGGCTCCCAGTTCTTCTCCATGTGGCTGGTCGGCGCCGACTCACCGGCCGCCTGAGCCGAGGGCGCGCCCGCCCGGCGCGCCCTCCCCACACGCCACAACGCCACCACCCCACCGCCCCGCCATGTCCTCTGTCCGTCCCCCGGGACAGTGGTTAGGCTGACCGCGACGACGAACCGGGAGGAGCGGGGACACGTGGCCAACACCATCACCGAGCAGCGGCTCGCGGGCGGGCCCAGGCCCGATCTCGATCTGACGCAGGCCGAGTGGCAGTCGAGCACCCACGGCGTGGGCGACGTCGAGGTCGCCTTCGTCGAGGGCTACATCGCCCTGCGCAACCGCCGCAGCCCGGAGATCCCGGCGGTGATCTTCTCGCCGGGCGAGTGGCGCGCCTTTGTCCTCGACGCCCGCGACGGCGCCTTCGACCTGACGTAGCGCCCGGTGGCCGACGGCCGGCGGCCCCGCCGGCCGCCGGTCAGGTGAGCACCACGCACCCCCGCGCCCGCAGCGCCCGGACCGGCTCCGCGCCGTCGTCCACCGCGTTCCAGCGCAGATCCAGCTTCTCCAGCGACGGCATCCGGGCCACCCACGGCGGCAGCGCGCCGAGCCGGTTGCCGCGCAGATCGAGCCGGCGGAGCAGCGGCAGCGCGCGCAGTGCCTCGGGAAGGCACGGCAGCGCGTTGTCCCGCAGCTCCAGCACCCGCAGCTCGCCCAGCGCCGCGGTCCCGGCGGGCAGCCCGGTGAGGGCGTTGCCGCCCAGCCACAGCTCCCGCAGTAGCCCGAGCCGCCCCAGCGACTCCGGCAGGGTGGTCAACCCGGCCCGCTGCGCCCGGAGTTCGACCAGCCCCGCCATCGCACCCAGCGCCGCCGGCAGCCGCCCGAGCGGGTTCTCGCCGACGTTGAGGTAGCCGAGCCGGTCCAGCCGGCCCAGGGTGTCCGGCAGTGCGGTCAGCCGGTTGTCGTGCAGATAGAGGAAGCGGGTCAGACCGGCCAGCTCGCCGATCTCGTCGGGTACGGCGGTCAGCGCGTTGTGGCCGAGGTCCAGGGTGTGCAGCCGGCGCAGCCCGCCGAGCGCCGCCGGGACCTCGGTCAGCGCGTTGTCGGCGAGGATCAGCACCTCCCAGTCGGCGCGCCGCCAGACCTCCGGCGGGACCGCATCGAGGCCCGCCTTCCACAGATTGAGCGTACGGGGCCCGGTGGGCACGGTCGCGTCTCTCCTTTCCGGACGTCTGTCGTGACGGCAAAAGCCCCTAGGGCCAGTCGAGCAGCTCGGGCAGCGGCGCCCCGGCCCCCGGCCGGCGGCAGTCCAGCGGACGCCGGGGCGCGCGTCCGGCCATCCAGGCCGCGAGGTCGGTGAGCCGGCCGCGTACGGTCACCTCCGGCGCGGCCCCGGCACCGTACCGCCGCGAGAACTCCTCGTCCGTTGCCTCCAGCACCAGCGTCAGGTCCTCCGGCGCGCGGGGCGCCAGGTAGCCGAGGAGGTGGTGGCACAACTCCGGCGGCCAGTCCTGCGGGCCCGGTCCGAGCCGGGCGTCCGCCAGATGGATCTCCAACTCCCGCCACCAGCACGTCAATGCCGTCCGCAGATCGCCGTCGCGGTAGCGCACCGGACGCGACCAGTCGGCCGGGCCGACCGCCGCCCAGGCCGCCGACGCCTCGTCCAGCGCGGCCGCCACCGCCCCGGCCAGCGCCGCAGCGTCGCGCAGCGCACCGGACTCGATCGCGGCCGCGCGCCCCGGCCGGCCCCCGTCGTACGGCTCGACCAGCTCACCGCGCAGCGCGTAACGGGCCTGCCGGGCCATCGCGAGGCCGATGCCCTCGATGTGCGAGAGGACATGGGCGCGGGACCAGCCGGGCAGTTCGCTCGGCTCCCTGGTCCCGGCATCGGTCAGCCCGGGCAGCAGGGCCCGCAGTCGCTGCCCGGTCGCCTCGATCGCCTCCCGGACCTCTTCGGGACGCGAGGGGCGCCCGGTCGTCGTCAGGTCCACAGCAGTTCCTTCGTCCAGTGGCCGGCGGTACGGCGGTACGCCGGCCGGGTGTGCTTGCGGTCCCGGTCGCCCTGCGGGAACTCCACCGACTCGGCGCGCACGGTGTGCAGCGTCCAGCCGGGCGTGACTGCACCACCCCCGGGCCCCGTACCCGCACCCGGCGGGCGGGTGAGGGGGGAAGCAGCGCGGAGCCGGGTGGTGAAGAGTCCGGCCGGTTCCCCGGGTGTGTCCACCGGATCGAAGGCCGGCAAGTCGCCTGCGAAGACCGGGAGTTCGCGCAGGAGTTGGCGCGGCTCAGTCATATCGCTCCCCCTGAGTGCTAATGGTTGTTCGCGACGTTACCATTAGAGCCATGACCGCAACACGCCTCGCCCTGGAACTCGCCGTCACCCTCCGCCACGACGGCCACGGCGGGGTGGCCGACGACCTCGCCGACACCGAAGGACTCGCGGTCTGGCTGCGCGAACGCACCGCCCTCCTGGACGGAACGACGGTCCCGGCCATGCCGGACGAGGCGCTGCTCACCGCCGTACGGGAGCTGCGGGCCGCGGTCCGCTCGCTGTTCGCGCGCGCCGTCCGGCCGGGACCGCCCAGCTCCGCCGACGCCCACCGGCTGCCCCCCGAGGACGAGGCGATCCGCCGGCTGAACGCCGCGGCCGCCCTCGTCCCCACCGCCCCGCAGCTCACCTGGGAGCCCGGCGCACCCCCCGCGCTGCGCCTCCGCCCCGCCGGCTCCCCGCCCGCCGCCGACACGGTCCTCGCCGCGCTGGCCCGCGCCGCCCTCACCTTCCTCGACGGGCCCGAACGAGCCCTGCTGCGGGCCTGCCCGGCCCCGCGCTGTGTGCGCTACTTCGTCAAGGACCACGCCCGCCAGGAATGGTGCACACCCTCCTGCGGCAACCGCGCCCGGGTCGCCCGCCACCACGAGCGGCACCGGGAAGGGCGCGGCGACGCCTCGTAGGGTGGGCGGCATGACGGGCGAACGCGATCTCCAGGTCCTGCTGCGCGGCATGCGGCCGGAACTGCACCAGGGCCGGTACGTCTTCACCAGCGTGTCCGGGGCGATCCCCCCGGGCCTCGCCCCGGTGGTCACCGTCGCCGAACCCGAAGGGCTCACCCTGGTCCTCCGCCAAGAGGAAGCCGACCGCACCGGCCTGGCCTACGACTACCTCGCCGCCTGGATCACCCTGCGGGTGCACTCCGCGCTGGACGCCGTCGGCCTGACCGCCGCCGTCGCCACCGCCCTCGCCGACGCCGGCCTCAGCTGCAACGTCGTCGCCGGCTTCCACCACGATCACCTCTTCGTGCCCCACGAAGCGGCCGACGAGGCGCTGCGCCACCTCGGTGAACTGGCCGATCGGGCCTGAAACGGAGGGCGAAGGCGGCCGGCGGAGGCCCGGCGCACCCGGCGTCGCTCACCCCGACGTCCGCGCGGCGCGTGCGCCCGGGCCACGTACGATGGCGGCATGTCCTTCCTCCGCCGCCGTAGCGCAGCCACGCCCGCCGGTCCAGACTTCGACGTTCTCGCCATGGACCCCGGGGACTGGCCGGGCAACCTCGGGGCCGGCCTGCTGCCCGCACCCGACGGAAGCTGCCAGGGCGTCTTCCTGCGCTACGACCTGTTCGGCGGCCGCGGACCCGCGATGATCATCGGCAATCTGCCCGAGGGCTCCCCGGCCCGCGAGCTGACCGACGACGAGGTGCCCTTCGAGGTCGCCCAGCTGCTCGCGGCGCTCGGCAACGACGAGCCGGTGACCGTCGTCGAGAGCGAGGACACCCCCGTCATGCACGAGGGCAACCTGCTGATCGTCAAGCGCATCAAGTGCTCCGAGAGCCGGATCTCCTGCGCCCAGTTCGACCGCAGCGACGGCGTGCTGGTCACCATCGCCAGCTGGGACCGGCCGATCACCGACGACCTCTACGCGCTGCTCAAGCCGCTGCCCGCGGAGCTCTTCCAGCAGGGCTGAGCCGCGCGCCGGCGCCCGACTGCGGCCGGCACCCACCGCGCCCGACGGACGGCACCTCTCCGAGCCGTCCACCGGGCGCGGCCCGCTCACCGACCGGGCACGCGCACTACCGCCCGTGCCCGCCCGGTCGGCGCACCCCTCGCTACGAGTCCGAGTGCCGCACGTCCACGTCGGCCGCGCGCACATAGCCGACCCGGTGCCCCAGCTGGATCTCGTAGTAGACGTCCTCACCGCGCACGATCGCGTGCTTCGAGACGTCGAAGGTCGGCGCGTAGAAGTAGTCGCTGCTGACCTTCTGCCCGACCGCGTACTTCTGACCGGCGGTGATCTTGTACGGCAGCGGCGTCACGGCCTGGTACGGCACCCCGGCCGGGTACGCCTCCTTCTCCGGGTACGCCCGGCCGTAGACCGGGATCTCCTCGCGGTCGGCCTTCGGGGTGGCGATCAGCCCCTCGGCGTTCACCGCGGTCCGGGCGCCGTGCGGGTTGCGGAACCACGCCTTCTGCCCGAGGTACCAGATCGCCGTCCAGTCGCCGGACCGGCCCGCCACCGCGAACCGCTGTCCCGTCGTGGCCCGGGCACCGGTGTCGTTCACCCCCTCCGTCGTGTCACTGCCGTCCGGGTGCAGCCCGACGTCCCTGACCAGCGGGGCGCTCTCGCTGGGCGCGGTGTACAGCCGGACCGCCGTGGAACCGTGCGGCGCGCAGGTGTCCCCGGCCTTGTCGCAGCCGGTGTAGGGCGGCTGGTTGCGGTCGTAGTCGGGGCGGATGGTGACCAGCCCGCCGTGGCTGCCGGCCGTGGCGTGGAACGGCTTGCCCAGCAGGGTGAAGTAGTGCGCCCAGTCCCAGTACGGCCCGGGGTCGGTGTGCATGCCGGGGATCGTGGACGCCGTCGTGCCGGGCACGTTGTCGTGGCCCAGGATGTGCTGCCGGTCGAGCGGCACGTCGTACTTGCGGCTCAGGTACTTCACCAGACGGGCCGAGGCGCGGTACATCGCCTCCGTGTACCAGGCGTCCGGCGAGGCGAGGAAGCCCTCGTGCTCGATGCCGATGGAGTGCGAGTTGATGTACCAGTTGCCCGCGTGCCAGGCGACGTCCTTGGTCGGCACGTGCTGGGCGATCAGCCCGTCCGAGGAACGGATCGTGTAGTTCCAGGACACGTACTTCGGATCCTTGATCAGCTTCAGCGTGACGTCCCACGACCCCTCGGTGTCATGGATGACGATCACGTTGACCTTCTGGTCCCGGGGGCGCTCCGCCTTGTCGTGGTTGCCGTAGTCGTTGTCGCCGAACTCCTCGTACGGCGCCGGGACCGACTCGCAGGCGACGTTCCGCGGGCACTCCAGCCGGGAGTCGCCGCTCGGCGCCGCGGCCTTGGTGGCCGGCGCGCCAAGACGTTTCTGCTGCGTGGCGTCCGGGGTCAGCCCCGGCGCGGCGGCCAGTGTGACCCGCTGCCCCGCATCGGTCGTACGGGTCTGGCCGCGGCGCATCACGTCGTACACCTCGTCGGCGAAGGCCCGGCCGCCCAGCGCGCTGTCCTGACCGCCGTAGCGGGCCACCGCCGCGTACCACCGCGCCGGATCACCACTCGCCGCCAGCCCCAGCTTGCGCTGTTCCGCGGCGAGCAGCGCCGCCCCGCCCAGCACGTTCGCCGCCGGGTCGGTGCGCAGCTTCCCGGCGGGTAGCCCGGTCAGCCGCGCGGCCGTGCCCAAGGTCCGCAGCCGGGCCGGGAGTTCGGCCGGCAGCACGGCCCGCTGCGCCGCGCCGTGCGGCACCGGCTTGCGGCCGCGCGAGGAATCGCCGCGGGCGTCCTCGTCGCCCTGGCTGAACTCCGGCGCCCGCGTCAGGGCGGTACGGGCATCGGTCAGATGCATCGGGCCGTAGCCCCCCGACACGCTGGGCGCGCCGCCGTGGCCGTCCCAGCGGGACTCCAGATACGAGACGCCGAGCAGCACACTGCGCGGCACGTGGAAGCGGGCGGCGGCCTCGGTGAAGGCCCGCTGCAACCGGTCCGCCCGGGGCTGCCCGGCGCTCGCGGACGGCGCTCCCGAGAGCGGCAGCAGCAGCATCGCCGCCGCGAGGGCGGTGGTGGATCTGCGCAGGGCGGGGCGGGGCGTTCTCTTCTCGTCTTCCGGGGCGGATCCTCGCAAAACATCCTCCTCGAGCCGGCCCGAGCCGGACGGTGTGACGGTGGGCGAGCAAACGGCCGTGCGGGGTGGACCCGAGAGTAGATCCCCCGTCGGGTCCGGAGCCATACGTGTGCCGACGGTCCGTCAATCACCGTGCCGGGTCGGGACGCCGCATGTCAGGGCATCTCCCGAGGAGTCTTCCCGGACCCGCGCCGGGCCTGCGAGGCGTCAGTGGAATGGACCAATGAACGGGTGCGGGGCAGGGCGTGTCCACCGGACCGGATCGCCCCGGACAGCCGGTGGACGCCCTGCCCCGCACGGCGCACAAGGGTGAGCGGCGCGTCCCGTACCGGGCGCGCCGCTCACAATCCCCCCTCGGGAGCCCTCGCACTCCCGTGTCCGGCGGTCAGCGAGTGCCGACCGCCGCCCGTACCGCACGACGCGCCATCTGGCAGTCGTCGTGCAGCCGGCGCAGGAGCAGCCGCTGCTCCTCGCCCGCCGCGGGCACCCCGGGTTGTCCCGGACCCGGTGCGCCTGTCGGCGTGGGCTCGCGCATGGTCCGCTGGACCGCGGTCTCGTACCGGCGGATCTCGCGGGTCAGGATCAGCATCAGATTCACCAGGAAGGCGTCCCGGGAGGCCGGGCCCGCGTTCTGGGCGAGCTGGCTGATCTGACGGCGCGCCACCGGGGCGTCGCCGAGCACCGACCAGAGCGTCGCCAGGTCGTAGCCGGGCAGGTACCAGCCGGCGTTGTCCCAGTCCAGCAGCGCCGGGCCCGCGGGCGACAGCAGTACGTTGTTCAGCAGCGCGTCACCGTGGCAGAACTGGCCCTGGACGTGCGACAGGCCGTGCATCAGCTTCTGCAGATCGCCCAGGTCCCGGTCGGTCAGCAGCCCCAGGTCGTGGTACCGGCTGATTCGGCCCGCGTAGTCCAGCGGGGCGTCGAACAGCCCCGCCGGCGGGCGCCAGCGGTTGATCTGGCAGATCGCGCCGAGCGCGGCCCGTACGTCCGCGCGGGGCGGCGCCTCGGCCGGGTGCCGCGTCATGGCCGCCACCCGGCCGGGCATCCGTTCCACGATCAGCGTGCAGTTGTCGGGATCGGCCGCCACCAGCCGCGGCACCCGAACCGGCGGACGATGCCGGACGAATGCGCGGTATGCGCTTATTTCCTGCCGGAACCTTTCCGCCCACGCCGGGGAGTGGTCCAGTAAACACTTCGCCACCGCGGTCATACGGCCCGTCGTGCCGACCAGTAGGACGGACTTGCCGCTCCGGCGCAGCACCTGGACGGGGTTGAACTCCGGACAGATGCGGTGCACCGAGGCGACCGCGGCGCGCAGCTGGGCGCCCTGGGGCCCGGACAAGTCGAGTCTCCCGCTGAGCGGTTGGGTGCCCGTCCCCTGTGCCCGCCGGGCCCGGCCGCCGACGAGACCGGGGACCGCCCCCGCGGAAGGAGAGGGGGCGAGGTACGGTCCGCTGCCCGTCGGGTGCGGGCGGTACGGCCGGGTGGGGGCGGTCACGGCGGACGATGCTGCATACATGGGTGAGACAGATCCCTTCGTGCGCCGACGAGTTTGCGTGCGCTCCCGGCCCGGTGGGGGGAATCCGTGAACGGGCCCCGTACAGGAGGCCGATCCAGGGTCCCTGTGAAGGGCGCGCACCCTGGGGAATGCGGTCCCGCCACCAGGCCGGGGGCGGCACATCTACAGAACACGCGGCTGCGGGTGGCAGACCATCTGGCGCACCCTGGCGAACCCTGGCGAATGGTCCCAGCGCATGTCACCGGCCGTTACTGTCAACTCAGTCGAGGAACCTGGGGGCTTGACGTGGACAGGCAGCCGAACACCCGTCTCGCGGACCTTTTCGGCCTGGCCGGCTGGTCCAAAGGAGAGCTGGCGAGACTCGTGAACCGGCAGGCGGCGGCCATGGGCCATCCGCAGCTGGCGACCGACACCTCGCGAGTGCGGCGCTGGATCGACATGGGGGAGACCCCCCGCGATCCGGTGCCCAAGGTCCTGGCTTCCCTGTTCACCGAGCGCCTCGGCCGTGTCGTAACCATCGAGGACCTCGGGTTCGCAAGAACCGGTCGCTCGGGGAAGCGGCAGGCCATGGACGGTCTGCCGTGGGCTCCCGAACGGACCGCCGCGGTCCTCACGGAATTCACGGGAATGGACCTCATGCTCAACCGACGCGGCTTGGTGGGTGCGGGCGCGGCGCTCGCCGCGGGCTCCGCACTCACCGGCGCCATGCACGACTGGCTGCACACCGATCCTGTCCCCGCCGGCGCCTCACGCCACGACGACCCGTTCGCTTCCGACTCCTTCGACGAATTCGACCAGATCGGCCTCGACCGCTACGAGGCGGCCCCCGTGGGGTCGCAGGAAATCGACGCGCTGGAGCGCTCGGTGGAGGTCTTCCGCGCCTGGGACGCGGCCCGCGGCGGCGGGCTCCAGCGCAAGGCCGTGGTGGGCCAGCTCAACGAGGTGGGCGGCATGCTCGCCTACCGCCACCCCGACCACCTGCAGCGCAGGCTGTGGGGCGTGGCAGCCAACCTGGCGGTGCTGGCCGGCTGGATGTCCCATGACGTGGGCCTGGAACCCACCGCCCAGAAGTACTTCATCATCGCGGCCCACGCGGCCCGGGAGGGCGGCGACCGCCCGCGGGCCGGCGAGGCGCTCTCCCGCGCCGCCCGTCAGATGGTCCATCTGGGCCGCCCCGACGACGCGCTGGACCTGATGAAGCTGGCCAAGTCCGGCTCCGGCGAGGAGACCCTGCCGCGGACCCGCGCCATGCTGCACACCATCGAGGCATGGGCCCAGGCGTCCAAGGGGCACGGCCAGGCGATGCGGCGCACCCTGGGCGAGGCGGAGGAGCTGTTCGTCTCGGACAAGGGCGACGTCCCGCCGCCGTGCTGGATGCAGATGTTCGACGAGGCGGATCTGCACGGCATGGAGGCGCTGGCCTTCCGCACCCTCGCCGACCACGACCCGTCCGCCGCGAAGATCGCCCAACACCACGCCAAACAGGCACTGGAGCTGCGCGAAGGCGGCCGCCAACGGTCGCAGATCTTCGACTACATCTCCATGGCGTCGGCCTGCTTCATCGGCGACGACCCCGAACAGGCCGACCGCTACGCCCGGCTCGCGCTGGTGTCCATCGGCGAGAACTCCTCCCACCGGACCTGGGACCGGCTCCGCGAAATGTTCCGCCTCACGGGGCAGTACGCGAACTACGCCAAGATCCAGGACCTGCGCGAGGAGATCCAGCATGTCCTGCCGAAGGCGAAGCCCAAGGCCAAGGGGCCCGGGCTCGGACCGGGACTCGGTTCGGCGCTCGGCAAGGACTTCTCGGTCTGAAGCGCCCTACGAGAGCTCCGGCACCGCTCGTGCCGGAGACACCAGAGGTGACGGAAAGTCATGTCCCGGTGTGCAGACGGATATCCGCATGCCCACCGCGGCACATGGCGAACCGTCGCACCTCAAGGATCTGTCGTCTCATGCCCTCACGGACGGGCTCCGACCGCATGCCGTCGGGGCGGCCGGCATCGGATGCGCCGGACCGCCCTCAGCTGACGTGCCCGGTGTCAGTCGCCGACCCTGGCGACCAGCACACAGGCGTCGTCCTCCCGTTCGGCGCTGCCGAACTCCTCGACGACGATGCGGACGCTGTCCTGCGCACTGCGGGCCGCGGCGAACCGCGGCGCCAGGGCGAGGAGTCGCTCGGCACCCTCATGGGCGGCCCCGGCGCCGTGCGAACGGCGGGGGACGAGGCCGTCGGTGTGCAGGACCAGCAGGTCGCCGGGCTCCAGTTGCTCGGTGTGCTGGGTGTAGGCCGCACCCGAGGTCGCCCCGAGCAGCACGCCCTCGGGCGGGTCCAGCGCGCGCCCCGTGCCGCCGCGGAACAGCAGCGGTGCGGGGTGCCCCGCCTGGGCCCACTCCAGCGTGCGGGTCTCCGGGTCGAACCGGCCGCACACCGCGCTCCCGAGCGCCGGTTGGGCGGCGGTGTCCAGGAGCTGGTTGAGGAACGCCATCAGCGGTCCCGGCCGGTGTCCGGCGACGGCCATACCGCGCAGCGCGCCGAGCACCATCGCCATCCCGGATGTCGCGGTGACGCCGTGCCCGGTGAGGTCGCCGACGCTCAACAGTGTTGACCCGTCCGGGAGTTGCAGTGCGTCGTACCAGTCGCCGCCGATCAGTGCGCTGGTGCCGGACGGCAGATAGTGCCCGGCCAGATCCAGCGCGACCCGGCCGCCCTGCGGGAACCGCAGGGAGCCGCGCCACGGCGGCAGCACGGCCTCCTGCAGCTCGACCGCAAGCCGGTGCTCGGTCTGCGCGATCTGCCGCTCGCGGTGCAGCGAGTCACGGGTCTCGCGTACCGCCTGCTGGCTGCGGCGCAGCTCACTGACGTCGCGCAGCACGGCCCACATGCACGCGGTGCTGCCGTCGGCGTCGAGCACCGGCTCGCCCACCATGTGCACCGTGCGCAGACTCGCGTCCGGCCGCACGATGCGGAACTCGCCGTCGATCGGCCGGCCGTCCACCAGGCAGTCGGTGACCATCGCGGCCAGCCCCTCCTGGTCCTCCCCGTGGACCAGCGACGGGAGCTCGTCCAGGGTCAGCGGGCCCTCGGAGGGCGCCCGGCCGAAGATGGCGAACAGCTCGTCGGACCAGCTGACCTCATCGGTGAGCAGATTCCACTCCGCGCTGCCCACCCGGCGCAGCAGGGCACCGCGCTCGTGCGGTGCGGGCTCGGGCGGGGCCGGCGGCAGCTCGTCGACCGTGTCCGGGACGTCGTCACTCTCGGTAGGCAGGCCCTCTCTCAGCTGGTCGAGATGGCCGCCGAGATCGTCGAGGTGGTGCACGGCGAGATCGCACAGCGCTCTCTGCCAGCGCAGCTGCGGGTCGGCGGCGAGGCCGGTGTCCACCGTGGACTCCCGGCGCACCGCGTCGAGACCGCCGCGCAGGCGGCGCGCCTGCGTGATGAGGGCCTCGACCGTGTCGCGCTCGGGAGGCCGGTCGGCTGGGTGGTCCGCGAAGAGGGGGGACGGCATGACGTACTCCGTGATCAGGCGGCGCCGGGCTGAAGGGCCGGTTACGACTGTTGCACAGGCAGCGACCCTGCGTAAGGGATTTGGCACTACCCGATACGGTGGTGCACCTGGCATATGCCACTGGCCGTCTTCTGGCATACCCGGGTGGAACCTGCGGAATGACAGCTTCCAGGCTAGGCTTCGGCCGCCGCACTGCACGCATTCCCGCCGATTCCACGGGGTTGACGAGGGATACCGTGCATACGGCCCGTGATCACCGGCAAGAATGCCGGTCAGCGGAAATCCCGTTGCCAGCCCGTCCCCCGCACCGGATGCTGACCTCATGTTCGATCCAGACATAGCGCCCAGTGGCACCCTCCTCGGCCTCCTTCAGCGAGGCCGCGGCGACGGGACCCTGCATGCCCTCGCGGCGCCGCGGGCGGAGGCGCTCGCGGCACTCAACGACTGCGTGCTGCGCGACCCCCGGCGCGACTGGCAGGTGGAGAACCGCTCGCTGTACTACGCCCGCCTGTACATGCAGCTCGACGGCGGCCTGGAGGAGATCGAACGGCACCTCTTCCACCCCGACGACCTCCTGGACACGGGGGAGGAGCGCACCGGTCTCGCCCTCGCCGTCCTCGGCCACCTCGCCGCGTACGGCAGGGACGCCGCCCGACTGCTGCTGCGCAGCTACGCCGCGGCCGGCAGCAACTGGCGGTGGGCTCTGGACGAGCTCGCTCTGCGTGACGACGACGCCGGGCTGATGACCCTCGCCCCGGCCGTGCTCGCCCGCTTCCCCGCGACCGAGCAGGGCGAGGCCGAGCTGGCCGCCGCCGTCCGTGACGCCTTCGAGCCCCGGCCCTGGCGGCTGTGGGCCGAGGACCCCCGTTACGGCGCCCGCCTCTCCGCCGCCGGGGAGCAGGGCTCCTTCGATCGCTGGCAGCGGCAGCTGCGGCCCCGCGGGCCGCGTCCCGGCTGGAGCGTGACCGAGGTCCTGAAGTGGGCCCAGGAGGGGCTCGACCTGGAGCCCGCCGAGCACCGGTACCTCGCCGCGGCCCGGTGCCTGGGCGCCGTGGTCGCCCCGGAGGACCGCCCCGAGCTGCTGCGGGCCGCCCGCAGCGGACCGGACGCGGCCCGCGCGGCCGTGCTCCACCACCTCGCCGAACGCGGCGATCCCGACGCCCTCGACCTGATCGAGGACGCGGCCACCTGCCCCTTCTCCTCCGAGCCGCTGGTCTCCGCGGCGCTCGCCTCCTTCGAGCGGATGCGCAGCGTCGCCGCCGTGGAGCGGGCCCGCGTCTGGGCGCCGCGCGCGGACCGGCTCGGTGCCTCCGCCGCCGCGATCCTCGCCCGCCGCGGCGCGCAGCGGGACGCCGAGCTGGTGCTGGCCGCGCTGCGCCGCACGGTCCGCGAGGAGGGTCCGGACGCGGACGGCCTGTGGGAGCTGGTCGACGGCACCGGCCGCCTCGGCGTCGCCTGCGCCGCCCCCGTACTGCGGCACGTCTACCGCGAGACCTCCTCCTCCCACCTCCGCGGCCGGGCCGCCGCCGCGCTCGCCGCCACGGACCCGGGCTTCGCGGCCGGCTTCGCCGTCGAGTGCCTCTGGGACTGCGAGGAGACCACCCGCGAGCTGGCCGCCCTGCACGCCGCCACCGGCGACGCCCGGGTCGTCGAACAACTCCGCCGGCTCGCCGCCGACCCGGCCGAGGAGGCCGAGGTACAGACGGCCGTCCGCAGCAGATTCGGACCGGACGCCTCGGCGGTGTGACCGGACGCCTCGACGGGGGAGGGCGTCCGGGGCGGGGTGACTCAGGTTCTGTCCGGCGGATCGTGTGACTAATAGGCTGCGCCGATGGAACGCGCAACCAACGTGCCCGAGAGCGTCGCCCGGCCCGCGGATCCGGTCCGGGCCAATGACTACGACAGCTTCGCCGAGGCGTACTCGGCGGAAACCGAGAACAACCTCGTGAACGCGTACTACGCGCGGCCCGCGATGTTAGCCCTGGCCGGAGACGTGGCCGGCCGTCGGATCCTGGACGCCGGCTGCGGCTCGGGCCCCCTGTCGGCTGCCCTGCGCGAGCGCGGCGCGGTCGTCACCGGCATCGATGCCAGCGCCGGGATGCTGGCGCTGGCCAGGCGGCGGCTGGGCGACGACGTGGTCCTGCACGTGGCCGACCTGAGCGACCGTCTGCCGTTCGCCGACGGTGCGTTCGACGACGTGGTCGCGTCGCTGGTACTGCACTACCTGGAGGACTGGGGGCCGGCGCTGGCCGAGCTACGGCGAGTGCTCAGGCCCGGCGGCCGGCTGATCGCGTCGGTGGAGCACCCTTTCGTGGCCTACACGATCGAGGATCCCCGGCCCGACTACTTCGCGACCACCAGCTATACCTTCGACTGGACGTTCAACGGGCAGTCCGTCCCGATGCGGTTCTGGCGCAAGCCGTTGCACGCGATGACCGATGCCTTCACCACCGCCGGCTTCCGCCTCTCTGTCCTCAGCGAGCCGCAGCCGGACCCGGCCGCCCGTGAACTGTTCCCCGACGGCTTCGATGACCTTTCGACCAAGACCTGCTTCCTGTTCTTCGTCGTCGAGGTACCGCCGTCGGCCGCGGGCTAGGGGCTGTCGTTTGGATCATGCCGGGCTCGCGGGGTCTGGCACCGCACCTCGCCGCGTTGTCGTCGGTCGCCAGGGCTCCGCCCTGACTCCCTTCACGGCAGGCGGCTGCTGGTCGAACGTGTCCGTTGCGGACGGCCTGTGGCCCACGTCGCCGCCGAAATGGGCGTATCGTGGCCCACGGCCCACAAGTGGATGCGACGGTGGCTGGCAGAAGGCGACGCCGGCCTGCAAGACCGCTCCAGCCGACCGCATAAGACCCCACACCGCACGGCGCCTGACGTCGAAGACCGTATCTGCACGCTGCGACAAACCCGCAAGTTGGGTCCGGCCAGGATCGGCCCGATCCTCGGTCTGCCGGCCTCGACCGTGCATCGGGTCCTGACCCGCCGTGGCCTGCACCGGCTGGCCTGGCTCGACCGGCCCACCGGCGAGCCGATCCGTCGCTACGAACGAGCCCGGCCCGGCGAGATGGTCCACGTCGACATCAAGAAACTCGGCAACATCCCCGAGGGAGGCGGCTGGCGCACGGTCGGCAGGACCGCGGGCGCCCACAACAAGCAGGCCACCACCGACCAGCGCAAGGGCTGCAAGCCGGTGATCGGCTACAGCTACATCCACTCCGCCGTCGACGACCACTCCCGCCTGGCCTACAGCGAAGTCCACATCGACGAACGCAAGGAAACCGCGATCGCCTTCTGGCGCCGGGCCCAAGCCTTCTTCGCCTCGCATGGGATATCCGTCGAGCGCGTCCTGACCGACAACGGCTCCTGCTACAAGTCCAAGCTGTTCACCCGGACCCTCACCGCGGCCGGCATCGCCCACAAGCGCATCCGGCCCTACCGGCCACAGACCAACGGCAAAGTGGAACGCTTCAACCGCATCCTGCTCGACGAATGGGCCTACATCCGGCCCTACACCAGCAACACCGAACGCACCGCAGCCCTGACAGACTTCCTCCACACCTACAACCACCACCGCAGCCACACCGCACTCGGCGGCAAGCCACCCATCACCCGCGTGAACAACCCTGCGTGTCAATACACCTAGGGCTCGTTGCGGGGCCGGGGGCGCGAGCGGGGGTGGTCCTGGTCTTCGGCGAAGGAGAGGCCCTCGGCTTTCAGGGCGTCGTGCAGGATGTGCAGGGCCTTGGGGCCCATGCCGTGCAGCTGGCGCAGTTCGGATTCGCTGACGCCGGCCAGCTGGGAGAGGCGTAGATAGCCGGCCCGTTCCAGCGCCCGGCGGGCGGGGGCGCCGATCCGCGGGGGGATGCCGTCCGAGGGTTCGCCCGTCTCCGCGCCGTCCGCCGTCACAGGGCCTCCTCGTCGTCCGTCCGCGCGCCCCCGCCTTCAGCCTGACACCCCCGCGGCGGCGCCGCGCGCAGGGGAACGCTCATGGGACGTTCTCCGGCTGGAAAGATCCCCTTGGCTCCCTGAACGCACGGCACGCCGACAACAGCGGTATGCGTGTCGTCATCGTCACCGAATCCTTCCCGCCCGATGTCAACGGCGTCGCCCACTGCGCCCTGGAAACCGCCCGGCACCTCGTACGGCGCGGGCACGAACCGCTCGTCATCGCACCGCTCGGTGGCGGCGCGCCCGGCGCCGCGACGTGGGAGAGCCCCTGCCCCGTCGTCCGGGTGCCCTCGATGCCGCTGCCCGGATACCCGCAGGTGCGGATCGCGCTCCCCGGGCGCCGGCTCTCCGGGGCACTCGCCGAGCACCGTCCCGACGTGGTGCACCTCGCCAGCCCCTTCGTCCTCGGAGCCCGCGGCATGGCGGCCGCGGCCCGGCGCCGGGTGCCCGCGATCGCCGTCTACCAGACCGATCTGGGCCGCTACGCCCGTACCTACCTGGGAGGCGGCGCGGCCACGGCCTGGCGGCGCATCCGGGCGGTGCACGCGGCCGCCGACCGCACCCTCGCGCCCTCCAGCGCGGCGCTGCTGGACCTGAGCGAGCACGGGGTGCCGCGGGTCCACCTCTGGCCGCGCGGCGTCGACTCCCGGCGGTTCCACCCGGGGCGGCGGGACCCCGTGCTGCGCAGTTCGCTGGCCGCGGGGCGAGAGTTGCTGGTGGGGTACGTGGGACGACTGGCGCCGGAGAAGGACGTCCGGCTGCTGGCCGAGACCTCCCGGCTCCCCGGCGTGCGCACCGTCGTCATCGGTGAGGGGCCCAGCGCCGCCGGGCTGCGCGCCGCGCTGCCCGAGGTCCGCTTCCTCGGCCGCCGCACCGGCGACGAACTCGCCCGCCTCTACGCCTCGTTGGACGTCTTCGTGCACACCGGGCCGTACGAGACCTTCTGCCAGACCGTGCAGGAGGCGATGGCCTCCGGCGTGCCGGTGGTCGCGCCGCGGGCCGGCGGACCGGTCGACCTGGTCGACCACGGGCGTACCGGCCTGCTGGTGACACCCGGCGACGGCGGCGCCTTCCGGGACGCGGTGCGCTTCCTCGGGGGCAGCGCGGAGCTGCGCGCCCGCTACGGCGCCGCGGGCCGCCGGGCCGTCGCCGACCGCACCTGGGAGGCGGTCGGCGACCAGCTCCTGGGCCACTACCAGGCCGTGCTCGCCGACCGGACGGCGGTGGCGGCATGAACCGGCGGGAAGAGGCCGGCGCGGGCCTGCGGATCGTCCGGATCGCCAACTTCGTCACCCCGGCCTCCGGCGGGCTGCGCACCGCCCTGCGGGAGCTCGGCGCCGGCTACCGGGCCGCCGGGCACGAACCGGTGCTGATCGTGCCCGGACCGCCGGGCCGCACCGGGACCGGCGGCGCGGGCGGGATACGCGACGAACTCACCGCGCAGGGACGGGTGATCACCCTGCCCGGGCCGGAGCTGCCCGGCAGCGGCGGCTACCGCATGCTGACCGACCGGCGGCAGCTGCAGCGCCTGCTGGCGGCGCTCGCCCCCGACCGGCTGGAGGTCTCCGACCGGACGACGCTGCGCTGGACCGGCGAGTGGGCCCGCCGGGCCCGGGTGCCCGCCGTGATGGTCTCGCACGAGAGCGTCGACGGGGTGCTGCGCACCTGGGGCGTGCCGCAGCCGCTCGCCCGGGCCGCCGCCGACCGGCTCAACCGCCGTACCGCGCACGCCTACAGCCGGGTGGTGTGCACGACCGAGTGGGCGGCGGCGGAGTTCACCCGGGCCGGTGCGCGCAACGTCGTACGGGCGCCGCTCGGCGTCGACCTCGCCGCCTGGCACCCGGACTGCCGCAGCGCGGAACTGCGCCGCCGCTGCGCGGGCCGGGCCGAGCACCTGCTGCTGATGTGCTCCCGGCTGTCGCAGGAGAAGCGGCCCGGGCGGGCGCTGGACGCCCTGGCCGAGCTGCGCCGGCGCGGCGTCGACGCGGCGCTGGTGGTGGTCGGTGACGGGCCGCTGCGGTCCCGTCTGGAGGCGCGGGCGCGCGCCGAGCGGCTGCCCGCGGCGTTCCTCGGGCACCTCGCCGACCGCGCCCGGGTCGCCGCGCTCCAGGCCAGCGCCGACCTCGCGCTGGCGCCCGGACCGGCCGAGACGTTCGGGCTGGCCGCCCTCGAGGCACTGGCCTGCGGCACCCCGGTCGTCGCCAGCGCGGCCTCGGCGCTGGCCGGACTCGTCGGCAGCGGCGGCGACACCGCGCTGGACGACGGGCCCTCGTTCGCCGACGCCGTCCAGCGGGTGCTCGCGCGGCCCGGGCCCGCGCGGCGCGGCGCCGCCCGCCGGCGTGCGGAGGGGTACGGCTGGCAGCCGGCCGTCGAGGCGTTCCTCGCGGCGCACGACGCGCCCGTGGCGCTCGGCCGGCCGGCTGCCGCGCCGGTCCCGCCGCACCCGGCCGGCCCCCGGAGCGGGAGGTGACCATGGCGTCCGAGGGAGTGGCGGCACCCGACTCCGGGGCGGCCGGTGGCGCCGCGGGCCCGTACCGCTTCGTCGCGCTCGGCGATTCGCTGACCGAGGGGCTGGGCGATCCCGTACGGGGCGGCGGCTGGCGCGGCTGGGCGGCCCTGCTCGCCGACGCGCTCGGCGAGACGCCCGGCAGCGTCGCGCTGGTCAACCTGGCGCGGAGCGGGGCGCTGGCGGCGGACATCGCCGAACGGCAGCTGCCCGCCGCGCGCGAGCTGACGCCGCGGTACGTCTCGCTGGTCGTCGGCGCGAACGACACCCTGCGGGACGCCTTCGCCATCGAACGCGTCGCGGCCGCCCTGGACCTGGCGCACGGCGCGCTGAGCGCCGACGGGGCCGTGGTGCTGACCGCGTGCCTGCCCGATCCGGGGCGGATGCTCGGGCTGCCCGCGCCGCTGGCCCGTCCGCTGGCGCGCCGGATGCGGGCCGTCAACACCGTGGTCCACGCCGTCTCCGCCCGCTACGGGGGCGTGCATCTGCACCTGGCCGACCACCCCTGGGTCACCGACCGCGGCTCGTGGAGCGTGGACCGGCTGCATCCCAGCGAGCGTGGCCACCGGCTGCTGGCCCGCGCCTTCCACGCGGCGCTCGCCGACACCGGCCTGCCCGTCGGGCGGCCGCCCGCCCTCACCCTCGACGGCCGGCCCCCGAGCCGCGCCGGGTCCGCCCTGTGGATGGCGACCAGGGGCACGCGCTGGGTCGCCGCCCGGTGCACGGATCTGCTGCCCGGCCTGCTCGCCCTGGCCGTCAAGGAGTGCCGGCACGGTCTGGCGGGCACCGGGCGGCTGCTGGACGCCGCCGCCGACCAGGCCACCCGCGGCGCGCTCACCGCACTCGGCGCGGACCGCCTGCCGAAGGACCCCGCCACCCCGCCGGCCGCCGACCGTGTGCCCGAAGACATCGCCACCGCGCCGGGCGCTGCGACAATGACAGGGTGACGACCGGACGCTGGGAGTTCTGGATCGACCGCGGCGGCACCTTCACGGACGTCGTCGGCCGGCGCCCGGACGGGCGGCTGGTCACCGGCAAGCTGCTCTCCCATCACCCCGAGCGCTATCGGGACGCGGCGGTGGCCGGCATCCGGATGATGCTGGGCCTCGGGCCCGACGAACCGGTGCCCGCCGAGCGGGTCTCCGTCGTCAAGATGGGCACCACCGTCGCCACCAACGCCCTCCTGGAACGCACCGGCGAACCGACCGTACTGCTGATCACCGAGGGCTTCCGGGACGCGCTGCGGATCGCGTACCAGAACCGGCCGCGGATCTTCGACCGGCACATCGTGCTGCCCGAGGCGCTCTACGACCGGGTGATCGAAGTGCCGGAGCGGATCGGCGCACACGGCGAGCCGGTCCGGCCGCTGGACCCCGAACGGGTCCGTGCGGCGCTGCTGCGGGCCCGGGCCGACGGGCTGCGCAGCGCCGCCGTCGTCCTGCTGCACGGCTACCGCCACGCCGACCACGAACGGGCCGTCGCCGAGCTGGCCAGGCGCGCCGGCTTCACACAGGTCAGCTGCTCGCACGAGGTCAGCCCGCTGATGAAGCTGGTACCGCGCGGCGACACCACCGTCGTCGACGCCTACCTTTCCCCGATCCTGCGCCGCTACGTCGACGAGATCGCCGCCCAACTCCCCGGCATCCGGCTGATGTTCATGCAGTCCAACGGCGGGCTGCGGCAGGCCGCGCACTTCCGCGGCAAGGACGCCGTGCTGTCCGGGCCGGCCGGCGGCGTCGTCGGCATGGTCCGCACCGCCGCCGAGGCCGGCGACGGCCACGACCGGGTGATCGGCTTCGACATGGGCGGCACCTCCACCGACGTGTCGCACTACGCCGGCGAGTTCGAGCGGGTCTTCGGCAACGAGGTCGCCGGCGTGCGGATGCGCGCCCCCATGATGAACATCCACACCGTCGCGGCGGGCGGCGGCTCCGTCCTGCACTTCGACGGCCGCCGCTACCGGGTCGGCCCCGACTCGGCCGGCGCCGACCCCGGACCGGCCTGCTACCGGCGCGGCGGCCCGCTCACCGTCACCGACGCCAATGTGATGCTCGGCCGCATCCAGCCCGCCCACTTTCCCGCGGTGTTCGGGCCGGACGGCGACCGGCCGCTGGACGACCGGACGGTCCGCGACCGGTTCACCGAGCTGGCCGCCCGGGCCGCCGCCGAGACCGGCGACGACCGCGGCCCCGAGGAGGTCGCCGCCGGGTTCCTGGAGATCGCGGTGCTCAACATGGCCAACGCGGTCAAGAAGATCTCCGTCCAGCGCGGCCACGACATCACCCGCTACGCCCTCACCAGCTTCGGCGGCGCCGGCGGCCAGCACGCCTGCGCGGTCGCCGACGCCCTGGGCATCGACACGGTCCTGGTGCCGCCGCTGGCCGGGGTGCTCTCCGCGTACGGCATCGGTGTCGCCGACGCCACCGCGATGCGCGAGCAGGCGGTCGAGGCCGAGTTCACCGACCCCGCGGCCGTCGACCGGGTACACGAGGTGTGCCGCACGCTCGCCGGGCAGACCCGCCGCGAACTCCTCGACGACGGCGTGCCCGACGCCTCCGTCACCACCCGCGCCCGGGTGCTGGTCCGCTACGCCGGCACCGACGCCACGCTCGGCGTGCCGCTCGCCGACGCCGAGGCCATGGCCGCCGCCTTCGAGGAGGCGCACCGTGAGCGCTACGCCTTCACCATGGACAAGCCGCTGGTCGCCGAGGCGGTCTCGGTCGAGGCGCGAGGCGAGGCCGGCGGGGCCCGCGGCTACGAGGTGCCCTCCGGCGGCCGGGAGGGCGAGCTGCGGCCCGCGGCGACGGTCCGGATGTACGCGGGCGGCCGCTGGCGGGACACCGGCCTCTACCGGCGTACCGACCTGCGCCCCGGCGACACCCTCACCGGCCCGGCGGTCATCGCCGAGGAGGACGCGACCACGGTCCTCGACCCCGACTGGCAGGCGGCCATGGGCGACCGCGGCCACCTCGTCCTGACCCGGACCGAGCCGCGCACCGGCCGGGTCGCGGTGGGCACCGAGGCCGACCCGGTGATGCTGGAGGTCTTCAACAGCCTCTTCATGGCCATCGCCGAGCAGATGGGCGTCCGCCTGGAGAACACCGCACACTCGGTCAACATCAAGGAGCGCCTCGACTTCTCCTGCGCGCTCTTCGACGCCGAGGGCAATCTGATCGCCAACGCCCCGCACATCCCGGTGCACCTGGGCTCCATGGGGGAGTCCATCAAGGAGGTGCTCAGGCGGCGCCGCGACGACATGCGGCCGGGCGATGTGTACGCGGTCAACGACCCCTACCACGGGGGCACCCACCTCCCGGACGTCACGGTCGTCACCCCCGTGTTCACCGCCGAGGGCGACGAACTGCTCTTTCTGGTGGCCTCGCGCGGCCACCACGCCGAGATCGGCGGCATCACCCCCGGCTCGATGCCCGCCTTCAGCCGGACGATCGAGGAGGAGGGCGTCCTCTTCGACAACTGGCTGCTGGTCCGTGACGGGAAACTGCGCGAGCAGGAGACCCGCGCCCTGCTCGCCGCCGGCCCGTACCCCTCCCGCGCGCCGGACGCCAACCTCGCCGACCTGCGCGCCCAGATCGCCGCCAACGAGAAGGGCATCCACGAACTCCGCCGGATGACCGAGCAGTTCGGCCTGGACGTGGTGCGCGCCTACATGGGGCACGTCCAGGACAACGCCGAGGAATCCGTACGCCGGATCCTCGCCGGGCTGTCCGACGGCAGCTGCCGCTACGAGACCGACAGCGGCGCGGAGATCCACGTCGCGCTGACCGTCGACCGCGCCGCCCGCAGCGCCGTGCTGGACTTCGCCGGCACCTCCCCGCAGACGCCGGGCAACGCCAACGCGCCCAGCTCGGTGGTGATGGCGGCCGTGCTGTACGTCTTCCGCACGCTGGTCGGTGAGGACATCCCGCTCAACAGCGGCTGCCTCAAGCCCCTCCAGGTCCGCATCCCGGAGGGCTCGATGCTCGCCCCCGCCTACCCGGCGGCCACCGTCGCAGGAAATGTGGAGACCTCCCAGGCGGTCACCGGCGCGCTCTACGCCGCCCTCGGCGTCCAGGCGGAGGGCTCCGGCACGATGAACAACCTGACCTTCGGCAACGACCGGGTGCAGTACTACGAGACCGTCGCCAGCGGCTCGGGTGCCGGAGACGGCTTCGACGGCGCGGACGCCGTGCAGACCCACATGACCAACTCCCGGCTGACCGACCCCGAAGTGCTGGAGTGGCGCTACCCCGTCCGCGTCGACAGCTTCGCCATCCGGGACGGCAGCGGCGGCCGCGGCCGCTGGCACGGCGGCTGCGGCGTCGAACGCCGGCTGCGCTTCCTGGAGCCGATGACCCTGGCCCTGCTGACCAACCACCGCCGGGTCCCGCCGTACGGCATGGCGGGCGGCGCCCCGGGTGCGCTCGGCGCCAACTCCCTGGAACGGGCGGACGGTTCGCACGAGGAGCTGCGGGGCTGCGACACCGCGGAGGCGGGCGTGGACGACGTCCTGGTGATGCGCACCCCGGGCGGCGGGGGGTACGGGGCGCCGGACACGCCCTAGGTCTGTCCGCCCTGCCGCAGGCGCAGGAACCGTACCGGGGTGCCCGGCACCGCCTGCGCCGCGGGCGCCAGGAAGCGTTCGGGGACGACGCCGACGACCGGGTAGCCTCCGGTGGTGGGGTGGTCGTGCAGGAACAGCACCGGCTGGCCGTTGGGCGGGACCTGAAGGGCGCCCAACGGCATTCCCTCGCTGGGGAGTTCACCGGGGCGGGCGCGTTCCAGCGGCGGGCCCTCGGTGCGCAGCCCGATGCGGTTGCCGGCCGGGGAGACCCGGAAGCGGCCGGTGGTGAGGGTGCGCAGGCCGGCCTCGGTGAACCACGCGTCGCGCGGGCCGGGCAGGAACGGCAGGAGCAGCTCGGTGACCGGGCCGGCGTGCGGGACGGCGTCGGCGGCGGCGGGCGGGCCGTGCGGCGCGCCCAGCGGCAGCACGGCACCGTCGGTGAGCGGGTCGGGGCCCAGCCCGGAGAGCAGGTCGGTGGAGCGGCTGCCGAGCACCTCCTCGGCCTCGATGCCGCCGGCGAAGGCGAGATAGGAGCGCAGCCCGTGGGTGGCGGGTCCGGCGTCCAGGACGGCGCCCGCCGGGACGTGGCACGGGGCGCCCCAGGGGGCGGGGCGGCCGTCGACGGTCACCGGGCAGGGGGCGCCGGTGACCGCGACGGTGGTGGCCCGGCGGACCCGTACGGCGCAGCCCGTCAGCATCGTCTCCAGCGTGGCGGCCGACTCGGGGTTGCCGACCAGGCGGTTGCCGAGGCGGTGCGCGGGCGCGTCGAGGGCGCCGGAGCGCGGCACCCCGAGGTGGGCGTGGCCGGGCCGGCCGAGGTCCTGGACGATGGTGAGCGCGCCGGCCCGCACCACCGAGAAGGCGCGGTCGCTCACCGGGCGGTCTCCACGGGGACGAAGCGGACGCGGGTGCCGGGCGCGAGCAGTGCCGCGGGTTCGCGGCGCGGGTCCCACAGC
Organism: Streptomyces lydicus; assembly: GCF_000717345.1. GTDB lineage: Bacteria > Actinomycetota > Actinomycetes > Streptomycetales > Streptomycetaceae > Streptomyces > Streptomyces lydicus. The sequence continues at coordinate 122,980 of NZ_JNZA01000031.1, forward strand.
ACGGCGTCGGTGGTGCCGATCAGCTGCCAGCCACCGGGGGAGGAGCGCGGGTAGACCCCGGTGTACGGGCCGGCCAGCCCGACGGAGCCGACCGGGACCTTGGTACGGGGGGTGTCCCGGCGCGGTACGTGCAGCGGCTCGGGCAGCCCGGTCAGATAGCCGAAGCCGGGCGCGAACCCGCAGAAGGCGACGTGGAACGCGGTGCCGGAGTGCCGCCGGACCACCTCGTCGGGGGTGCTGCCCCACAGGGCGGCGACGTCGGCGAGGTCCGGGCCGTCGTAGCGCACCGGGATCTCCACGGTGGGCCGGCCGGCGGCGGTCAGCGGCGGGATGTCCCAGGTGGCGAGCTCGGCGATCAGTCCGCGGGGGTCGGCCAGACCGTCGAGGAAGACCGTGCGGGCGGCCGGCACGATCTCGCCGCGTCGCTCCGACGGGGCACCGCCGCCGGCCCACGGCAGGGCGTCGGCCGCGGCCCGGCGCAGCAGCTCGGCGTGCAGCGCCTCGACCTCCTCGGCGTCGTCCAGTTCGATCAGCAGCCCGTGTTCGCCGACCGGCAGCGGCCTCATGCGAAGCTCCGCAGGCGCACCCCGGCCGCGGTCAGCTCGGACCGCACCCGCCGGGCGAGGCCGGCCGCGCCGGGGGTGTCGCCGTGCAGGCACAGTGAGCGCGCGGCGACCGCGATCCGCCGGCCGCCGAGGGAGGTGACGGCCCGGTCGCGGGCCATGCCGACGGCGCGCTTGACCACCTCGTCCGGGTCGTGGACCACCGCGCCCGGATCCCGGCGCGGGACGAGGGTGCCCTGGTCGGTGTAGGCGCGGTCGGCGAACGCCTCGGCGACGACGGGGAGTTGTGCGTTCCGGGCGGCCTCGTGCAGCCGCGAACCGGGCAGGCCGAGGACCGGCAGCGCGCCGCCCGCGGCACGGACGCCGGCGACGACCGCACCGGCCTGCTCCGCGTCGTGCGCACAGCGGTTGTAGAGCGCGCCGTGCGGTTTGACGTAGGCGACGCGGGTGCCGGCGGCGCGGGCGAAGACCTCCAGCGCGCCGATCTGGTAGGTGATCTCGTCGGCCAGCTCGTCCGGCGGGACGTCCATGGCGCGGCGGCCGAAGCCGGCCAGATCGCGGTAGGAGACCTGGGCGCCGACGACCACGCCGCGCTCGGCGGCCAGCTCGCACACCCGGCGCATCGTGGCGGGGTCGCCGGCGTGGAAGCCGCAGGCGACGTTGGCGCTGGTGACGACGGACAGCAGGGCCTCGTCGTCGGTGAGCTGCCAGCGGCCGAAGCCCTCGCCGAGGTCGGCGTTGAGGTCGATGACGGGAGCATCCGCACAGTCCACGGCGTCCACCGCGTCGGTCATGTCGGTCCGTTCCAGAAGTGCTCGGTGCCGGGCGGGCGGGCCGGGTGCGGGGCACCGCGGCCCGGGTTTTCGGGCGGGGGCGGACGGGAACGTTCGGGCCGGCCGGCCCTATCCGTAGTGACTCTCCCCCGAGGGCCATCGAGCCGACCGGCGTTGGGGACAACGTAGAGGATCGTTCAACGATCCGACAAGAGGTCTGCGCCGTTCGGTGGGAGCTCCGTTGTTTTGTCCCCTCAGGTGGGATTGACTTCCGCTCGATACGGCACCCGGACGGCCCGACCCGGCCGCCCGGCACGGTACGAGAGCGGGGAGCGGCGGCATGGCCGGCGGAGTGGCGAAGAACGATCAGCGGCGGCTCGCCGAGGTCGCGGGACTGGAACGGGACCGCGCCCTGCTGGGCCGCGCCAGCACCGCCGAGCGGGTCGCCGACATCCTGCGCGACCGGATCGCCGAGGGCTACTTCGCGCCCGGCGCCCGGCTCTCCGAGGAGAGCATCGGCGGGGCGCTGGGCGTCTCGCGCAACACCCTGCGGGAGGCGTTCCGGCTGCTGACGCACGAGCGGCTGCTGGTGCACGAGCTGAACCGCGGGGTCTTCGTGCGGGTGGTGACCGTCGAGGACCTGGACGACATCTACCGGGTGCGCATGCTGGTGGAGTGCGCGGCGGTCCGGGGCCTGGGGAAGGGGCCGTACGACGACCGCGTGCGCGAGGCCCTCGCGGCGATCGAGGCCGCGGTGCAGGCCGGTGAGGCCGCCTCCGGTGAGCGGGCCTGGCAGGACCTCTCGACCGCCAACATCCGCTTCCATCAGGGCATCGTGGCCCTGGCGGGCAGCCCGCGCACCGACGAGCTGATGCGCGGCGTGCTGGCCGAGCTCCGGCTGGTCTTCCACGTCATGGCCGACCCCCGGCGGTTCCACGCGCCCTATCTCACCCGCAACCGCCAGATCGTCGAGGCGCTGCAGGCGGGCGATGCCGCCGAGGCCGAACGGCTGCTGGGGTCCTACCTGGAGGACTCGCGGGTCCAGTTGTCCGGGGCGTACGCCCAGCGCATCGCGGAGCAGTGACCGGGGTTCCGGGGAGCGGATGCGGAAGGTTTCAGGATTCCCCTTGGCAGACCTCTTGTCGGATCGTTGAACAATCGCCTAGCCTCCGCTGCATCTCCTCACCCCTCTCCCCGGACCCGTAGGGGTCCCGTACGCGGAAGGCGGATCCATGATCGTCCTCCTCGGCGTGCTCGTGGTCGTGCTCGGCTTCGCCACGAAACGCAATCCCCTCCTGGTCGTGGGGGTGGCGGGCATCGCCACCGGCCTCCTGGGCGGACTCTCACCCGGCAAGGTGCTCGCCGCCTTCGGCGAGGGCTTCGCCGGCAGCCGGGCGGTGACCATCTTCGCGATCACCCTGCCGGTCATCGGCCTCCTGGAGCGCTACGGCCTCCAGGAGCAGGCCCGCAACCTCATCGCCCGGTTCGGCCGGCTCACCACCGGCCGCTTCCTGGCGCTCTATCTGGGCCTGCGGCAGATCGGCGCCGCGGTCGGACTGACCAACGTCTTCGGGCACGCCCAGACCGTCCGGCCGCTCGCCGTCCCGATGGCCGAGGGCGCCGCCGAGCGCAAGTACGGGGCCCTGCCGGACCGCACCCGCGAGAAGGTCCGGTCGTTCTCCGCCAGCGCGGACAACATCGGCCTGTTCTTCGGGGAGGACGTCTTCCTCGCCGTCGGCTCGATCCTGCTGATCACCGGCTTCGTCAACACCACCTACGGCACCCACCTCGAACCGCTGCACCTCGCGCTGTGGGCGATCCCCACCGCCGTGTGCGCCTTCGTGGTCCACGGCTGGCGACTGCTGCGCCTGGACCGCCAGTTGGAGCGCGAGCTGCTCACCGCCGACGTCCAGCCCAGTGCCGCAGTGGAGGCAGCCCAGTGATCAAGGCAGAGTGGTTCTACTGGCTGGTCGGCCTCAGCTTCCTGGTGATGGCCTCTCAGATGGTCACCGACCGCAGCAACCCCAAGCGCTACGGCACCGGCGCCTTCTGGGGCCTGATCGGCGCCGGCTTCATCTACAGCAGCTGGGTCGTCACCAAGCAGGCCCCGGCCGAGCCGCTGGGCGTCGCCGTCCTCGTCATGGCGGCGCTGGCCGGCTTCGGCTTCACCGGCCGCGGCACCCCGCGCACCACCACCACCGAGGAACGCGCCGCCAGCGCCGCCCGGTTCGGCAACCGGCTGTTCGTCCCCGCGCTCACCATCCCGGTCGTCGCCATGGCCTGCGCCATCGGCGTCAAGCACCTCTCCTTCGGGGGCGAGCCGGTCCTCCAGCAGGGCAGCGAAACGATCCTGGGCCTGGGCATCGGGGCCGTCGTCGCCCTCGTCGTCGGCATGGTCATGCTGCGCGAGAAGCGGCTCTCGGTCCCCGTGCAGTCCGGCCGTTCCATGCTGGAGGCGATGGGCTGGGCGATGCTGCTGCCGCAGATGCTGGCCACGCTGGGCGCCATCTTCCAGGTCTCCGGAGTCGGTGACCAGGTCGGCAAGCTCACCACGTCGGTCCTGCCGAAGGACTCCCTCGTGATCGCGATCGTCGTCTACTGCGTCGGCATGTTCGCGTTCACCATCATCATGGGCAACGCCTTCGCCGCCTTCCCGGTGATGACCGCGGCCGTCGGCTGGCCCGTCCTGATCGGGCACTTCCACGGCAACGCCGCCGCGGTCCTGGCCATCGGCATGCTCGCCGGCTTCTGCGGCACCCTCGTGACCCCCATGGCGGCCAACTTCAACATCGTCCCGGCCGCCCTGCTGGAGCTGAAGGACCAGTACGGGCCCATCAAGGCCCAACTGCCCACCGCGGGCGTCCTGCTGGGCTGCAACATCGTGATCATGACGCTGTTCGCCTTCTGAGGCGGGCCGCATCCGGGCGGACGGCCCCGCCGCCGGCGCCCCGCCGTCCGCCACACCCTCCTGCGCACGCCCCCGTCTGTGCCCTTTCGCACCCCGCACCAAGGATGACCGTATGACCCGGGTACTGCTGACCGGATTCGCCCCCTTCGACGGGGAAAGCGTCAATCCCTCCTGGCAGGCGGTCCGCGCCGCCGCCGACGAACCGCCCGCCGGAATCGAGGTGTCCGCCGCCGAACTGCCCTGCGTCTACGGCGCGTCGGTGGCCGTGCTGCGCGCCGCCATCGAGGAGGCCCGCCCCGAGATAGTCGTCTGCGTCGGCCAGGCGGGCGGCCGCCCCGACATCACCGTCGAACGCGTCGCGATCAACGTCGACGACGCCCGGATCCCCGACTCGTCCGGCGCCGAACCGATCGACGAGCCGATCGTGCCCGGCGGCCCCGCCGCGTACTTCGCCACCCTCCCCGTCAAGGCGTGCGTCGCGGCGGTCCGCGCCGCCGGACTGCCCGCCTCCGTCTCCAACACCGCCGGCACCTTCGTCTGCAACCACGTCTTCTACGGCCTCGCCCACCTCCTCGCCACCGAACTCCCCGGTGTCCGCGGCGGGTTCGTGCACGTCCCCTACGTGCCCGAGCAGGTCACCGACCGCTCGCAGCCCTCGCTCCCGGCCGCCGCGGTCACCCGTGCCCTCCACGAGATCATGGTGGCGGCCGCGCACACCCGGACCGATGTCCGCCTCGCCGGCGGGGCGCTGCATTGAGCGGCGACGGCCAAGGCGCGCGGGCCACCGGACTCGCCGAGCACGCCGGCCGGTTCGCCGCCCTGGCACTGGCCAACGTCACCCGCGCCTACCCCTACGCCCCGATGCACCTGCTGGCCGGCCCCGAGGACCTGGTGCCGCCGCAGACACTCCACCCCGCCTTCCACGGGTCGTACGACTGGCACTCCTCGGTCCACATGCACTGGCTGTTGGTGCGGCTGCTGCGCCGCTGCCCGGACCGGGTCCCCCGGGACGCGGTCACCGGCGTCCTCGACGCCCGCCTCACCCCCGCCCACCTCGCCGCCGAAACGGCCTACCTCCGGGCCCATCCGTCCTTCGAGCGGCCCTACGGGTGGGCCTGGCTGCTGGCGCTGGCCGCCGAGTGCCGGACGCTCGGCGGCGCGGCGGGGGAGCGCTGGTCGGCGGCGCTGGCCCCCGCTGCCGAGGCCGTCGAGGCGCTGCTGCTCGGCTGGCTGCGGCGGGCCACCTATCCGGTGCGCCACGGCACCCACACCAACAGCGCGTTCGCGCTCGGCCTGGTCCTGGACTGCGCGGCGGCGGCCGGCCGCCCCGCCCTCGTCGCGCCCGTCACCGGGACCCTGCGGCGCTGGTTCGCCGACGACCACGACGCGCCCGCCCACTGGGAGCCCTCCGGGCAGGACTTCCTCTCCCCGGCGCTCACCGAGGCCGAGGCGATGAGCCGGGTGCTGCCACCCGCGGAATTCGCGCCGTGGCTTGCGCGGTTCCTGCCCGGGGCCGAGCGCCGGGCCCCCGCCGGGCTGCTCGCCCCGCCCACCGTCTCCGACCCCGCCGACCCCCAGATCGGCCACCTCGTCGGGTTGTCGCTGAGCCGGGCGGCCGCGCTGCGCCGGATCGCCGCGGCCCTGCCCGGCGGCGACCCGCGCACCGCCGTCCTCGAAGCGGTGGCCCGCGACCACCTCGTCGCCGGCCTGCCGCACTGCGTCTCGGGGGACTTCACCGCAGACCACTGGCTCGCCACCTTCGCGGCGCTGGCGCTGGACGGGCCGCCGGCCGGGCACGGGACCTGGCGGCCGACCGCGCCGGACCGCACCGTAAACTGATCCGCCGGCCCCGGCGACCCGTTCGGCTGCCCGCCGTCAACGGACCCACCGGCCGTTCCACCCATGAGCGGATCCGCGCCGTTTCGTCCGTTGTCAGTGCGAGCGCCTACTCTGTGCGACGTGACTTTTCCCGCCCCGGGGCCCGCTGCGCCCCAGCTCAACGGGGTCAACCGACCCGCTCCGGGCCCGGCCGCCGACGAGGGCCTGGCCCGCCGGCTGCGCGCCCTCGCGTGCACCGCGCCGCTGCACGACCTCGACGTGCGCAAGGCCAACCTCGCGGGCGAGTACGGGGTCTACGCGATGGCGGAGGTGGCGCTCGCCGTCATCGACCTCGTCACCCTCAACATGGACTTCGACACCGGCGCCGACCACGAGGAGATAGTGGCGAAGGTGCTCCCCCGGGTGGCCGCCCAGACCCCCGGCCGCCCCGCGGGCGAGCACGAGCGGGTGGCCCGCTGGGTGCTGGAGAACCTCATCAACGTCGGCAGCGTCGACCGCGGCTTCCGTGCCGTGTACGGCACCTTCACCACCGACGGTGAGTACGTCCGCCGCGACTACGACTTCAAGCTGATCGAGGAGGTCCCCGGCGCCGGTGGCAGCGTCTACCTCCGGGCCACCGACGAAGCGGTCAACGTCCTGGTCGGCGCGCTCGACACGGACGTCACCAGCGCCCAGATCGCCGCCGAGGTCAAGCTGGAGGTGCTGATCAACCGCGGCCGGCTGGCCGACGCGCAGCTCGCCGCCGAGCAGGCGCGCTACCGCACCGTCCAGTACGCCGAGACGCTCCGCCGGACCCTGGACGCCACCCGGCGCAACGTCCGCGCGGTCGACTGGCTGGAGACCGTCCCCGACATGATCAACGAGGCGCTCGACCACGTCGCGGACCGCTACCGCCACGAGAACGCCATTCTCACCAACATCCGCAAGGCCCGCGACGAGACGGAGGAGCCGGAGCACAAGCGGCGCGCCGCCGAGCTCGTCGACATCGTCAAGGACTGCATCCGCCGCCACACCCAGCTCCAGTCCCGGCTGCTGGAGGCCGGCCCGCTCTTCCGCGCCGAGCAGGACCGGCAGGCGTTCGCCACACCCGTCGCCCGCGCCGGACTCGACCTGTACGGCCAGCTCGTCGCGCCCCTGCTGCCGCTCCCCGCCGAGCAGGCCCTCCGGGTCACCGACGCCTTCTTCGCCCAGGGCACCGGCCTGCGCACCCCCGCCGCCGTCCGCGTCGGCGACCTCGTGGAGATGCTGCTCACCCCGCCCGTGGAGCGCGAGCACCTCGGCGCCGAGATGCCCGAGCCCGACCTGGTCGCCACCCCCGCCGACAGCCGCTTCAGCGAGGCGCAGTTCGACGCCGCCACGGCGCTGCTCGACCTGCCCGCCGACGCGCCCCGCAGGCTCTCCGGCCTGCTGGCCGAAGCGCGCCGCAGCGACCCCGAACTCCCTTACCTCGTCGCCCTGTTGGCGGTGCACGCCGCCAGCCCGCCGGTGGGCACCGCCTACCGCCAGGGCGAACAGCAGCTGCTCTTCGCCGTCGACGACGGCACGGAGCTGGCGGACCCCGAGTTCGGCGGCGCCGACCTCATCGTCGGCACCGCCCTGCTCGACGCGGCCGGCATGGCCGCCGACCGCTCGGAGGTGGCCTGATGCGCCGGCCCGCCCCACCGATACCCGTCCGGCCGCCCGGCGTCCGCCGTCACCGGACCGCGCCCCACGACCTCCCGCCCGCGCACCGGCGGGAGTGCACCCCGACCGTCCCCCACAAGGAGCCTGCCCCGTGACCCAGTACGACGCCGACGAGGTGCCGCAGCCGGACCCGGCGCCCGGGAGCGGCGAGCCGGGCCGGGGCCTGCCCACCGCCGACACCGAGCCGGCGCGGCCGTTCACCGAGCGCACGGCCCCGCTCGACCAGGGGAGGGCCCCGGCCGTCACCCCGGCCGACGCCGCCGACGCGGCCCGGCTGGTCTCCTTCGGCCTCCAGCCCAAGCTGCTGCCGGCCCGCGACGCCGAGTACGGCGAACTGCTGCGCCGCTACCGCGACGAGCCCGCCTTCGCCCGGCTCGCCGACGCCGTCGCCGGCGGCCTCGGCCTGGTCGTCCTGGAGGTCTCCACCCGCGCGGGGATGGCCGTCACGGCCGCCGAGGACTCCGTCTTCGCCGTCCGCATGGGCGACTACGCCCGCCGCGCCGCCGCCGACTCCGCCGACCGCTTCCTGCACGGCCTGGCGCACCTCGCGGTCGCCGCGCTGGCGTTCCCCCGCCCCGAGGACCTCGCCGACGACGGCTACATCGGCCGGATCACCGTCAACGGCGTCGACGCCTTCGTACGGCAGGCGTGCCGCCGCCTGGAGGAGCGCGCCGAGCAGGACGGCGAGAACACCGACCCGGTCACCGACGCCCCGGGCCTGGAGGCCGCCTGGCGGATCTACGCCCGCCGCAGCGCCACCGGCGCCACCAAGGACGCCCGGCGGCTGGCCGGTTCGACGACCGGCATCATCGCCAAGGCCGTCACCTTCCTCGTCGACTCCGGCTTCCTCCAGCGCACCGGCGACGACGCCGGCGGCGCCTACCGCACCACCGCCCGCTACCAGCTCCAGGTCCGCGACATGGCCGGCACCGCCGCCATGGCCGAGCTGCTGGAGCTGGGCATCGTCCCGGTCGCCGACGGCAGCGCCTCGCTGCTCCCCGGCGAGGAAACCGACGACCTCGACCTGGTCGCCGACGCCGGCCTGCCGTTCCACTCCGGCTGACCCGCGCCCACCACCGCACCCCCCACCGCCCCACCGCCACGACAACGAGAGTCCGCCATGTACGAGCTGTCCAGGGTCCGCCTCTACTCCATCGGGCCCGCCGGTGCGCGCTACGCCGACACCGTGCTGGACCTGCGCGGTGTCGGCGCGCCCGTGCCCCGGCCGGCGCCGGCGCAGGCGGACTTCTTCGAGGACGAACCGGTCGGGCCGCCGCGCCGCCCCGCCCCGGCCGGCGTGCTCTTCCTGGAGAACGGCGGCGGCAAGTCCGTCCTGCTCAAGCTGATCTTCTCGGTGATGCTGCCCGGTCACCGCAACACCCTGGGCGGCGCCAGCTCCGGCGTGCTGCGCAAGTTCCTGCTCGCCGACGACTGCGGCCACGTCGCGCTGGAGTGGCAGCACGTCCTCACCGGCGAGAGCGTGGTCGTCGGCAAGGTCAGCGAGTGGCGCGGCCGGCAGGTCTCCAACGACCCGAGGAAGTTCGCCGAAGCCTGGTACAGCTTCCGTCCCGGGCCCGGTATGAGCCTGGACGCGCTGCCCGTCGCCGAGGCCACCGTCGTCCGCCCGCGCCAGGAGGGCGGCGAGGGCAGCTCCGGTGCCCAGGGCCGCCGCCGCACGATGAAGGGCTTCCGCGACGTCCTCACCGAGGCCGGGAAGAACTACCCCAATCTGGACGTCGTCTGGGAAGAGATCCACGAGCGCTGGAACGAGCACCTCGGCGAGCTGGGCCTGGACCCGGAACTCTTCCGCTACCAGCGGGAGATGAACGCCGACGAGGGCGAGGCGGCCGGCCTGTTCGCGGTGAAGAACGACTCGGACTTCACCGACCTGCTGCTGCGCGCCGTCACCGACACCCGCGACACCGACGGCCTCGCCGACCTCGTCCACGGCTTCGCCCACAAGCTCGGCCGGCGCGCCGAACTGACCGCCGAGCGGGACTTCACCGCCGGCTCCCTCGACCTGCTCTCCCGCATCGCCGACGCCGCCGAGCAGCGCGAGCGGGCCCGCGAGGTGCACGCCGGCGCCGAGCGCCGCACCCGCGCCCTGGCCCAGCGGCTGCACGCCCGGGGTACCGAGGAGCGCGGCCGCACCGCCGAGCTGGCCGAACAGGTCGCCGCCGCGGCCCACCGCGTCACCGACGCCGGGCAGGTCCGCGAGCGCCGCTCCCTGGTCGCCGCCGAACTCGCCTACCGGCACGCCTCGCTGGCGCTGGCCGCCGCCGAGAAGGGTGCCGCCGCCCAGCGCCGGGAGCTCAACGACGCCCGTACGCTGCACAGCGCCTGGCAGGCCGCCGAGATCGTACTGCGGCACCGCGCCGCCGCCGACCGCTCGGCGCGGGTCGCCGCCGCCATCCGCGAGGCCGAGCGGGACGCCGCCCCGGCGCTCGCCGCCCGCGCCACCGCCGCCGCCGACCTGGTCCGCGCCCTGCACGCCGCGGCCGAGGCCGGCGAGCGGATCGCCAACGAGGAGGAGGAGCGGTCCGCCGCCCTCCAGGAGGCCGGCGAGTCCGCGCACCGTGACGCGACCACGGCCGCCACCCACGCCCAGCGCGCCCGCAGCGAGGCCGAGCACCTCAAGCAGCGGCTCGCCGAGGTCGCCGAGGAGACCGCCGAGGCCGTCCGGGCCGGCTGGCTGGACGACAGCGCGCCGGACGCCGACCCGGCCCGGGCCGCGCTCGCCGCCTCGGACGCCGAGAAGACCGCCGTCGAGGCGTGGGACTCGGCCCGTGAAACGGCGCGGCAGGCCACCGACCGCGCCCGCGAGGCGACCTCCCGGCACTCCGCGGCGGAGCTGGCCGCGGCCCGCGCCGAGGACGCCGCCGAGGCCGCCGGCCGGGCGTACGAGGCCGAGCGCCGGGCCGCCGAGTCCATCGGCGCCGAACAGCGCCTCGCCGACCTGCTCGGACTGCCGCAGTCCGAGGCGAAGACCCTCGGCGTGCCCGGCCCGCGCACCGCCACCCCCGGTACGGACCAGGGCGCCCCGCGCCGCTCCGCCACCGCGGGGCCGCTGACGGCCGAGGAGCTGGACCGCAACGCCGACGAGCTGCGGGACCTGCTGGAGGGCGGCGTGTCCGCCGCCGAACGGCAGCTGTTCGAGCTGCGCACGGCCGCCGCCGACGACGCGCGGATCCTGGGCGCGCTGGGCGACGGCGGTCTGCTGCCGCCCGGGCCCGATGTGCTGGCCGCCGTGGAGTACCTCGGCGAGCACGGCGTCCCCGCGCTGCCCGGATGGCGCTACCTCGCCCAGTCCGTCGACCCCGCCGACCACGCCCGGGTGCTCGCCGCCCGCCCCGAGCTCGTCGACGGCGTGATCATCACCGACCCGGAGACCCATGCCCGGGCCCGCGAGGTGCTCGGCCAGGCCGCGCTGCTGCCGCGCTCCGCGGTCGCCGTCGGTACCGCCGCCGCGCTGCTCGCCCCGACCCCGGCCCCCGACGAGCGGGACTCCGGTGTCTTCCTCGTGCCGCCGAACCCGGCGATGCACGACGAGTCCGCCGCCGACGAGGAGCGCCAGGCGCTGCGGGCGCGGGCCATAGAGCGCGACGAGGAGATCCGCGCGCTGGCCGCCCGGCTCGCCGGTGACCGCGCGCTGGCCGCCCGCCTCGGTTCCTGGCGCGCGGGCTGCCCGGCCGGCCGGCTCGCCGAGCTGGCCGAGGCCGCCGAGGAGACCCGTACGGCCGCCGACGAGGCCGCCGCCGAGCTGGCCGAGTCCCGTGCGGTCCGTGCCGAGGCCGACGAGGTCGCCGCCGAGGCCACCCGGGTGCGCGACGAGCGGCAGGAGACCGCCCAGCGCGCCCGCCGCGCCGCCGACCTGCTGGCCGGGCTCGCCCACCGGCTGCGCGAGCGCTCCTCCTGGCAGTCCCGGCTGCGCGAACTCGCCGACGAGGCGGCGGAGTTCGAGGCCCGCGCCGAGGAGTGCGTGGACCGCGCCCGGGCCGCCGACGAGGACCGCAGGGCCGCCCAGCGCGCCGCCGACGACGCCCGGCGCACCGCCCGCGCGCTGCGCGCCGAGCGCGCCGAGATCGCCGGTGTGCCGGACGACCTCGGCGAGGCCCCCGACGGCGCGAACGCCTCGCTGCCCGCCCTGCGCGAGGCGTACCGGGCCGCCTCCCAGCTCTACGAGAAGGTCGGCGTCGGTGCCGATCTGCGGGCCGAGCAGGCCCGCGCCGAGGGCGACGAGTCCGCGTCCCTGGCCGAGCTGAACCGCCTCACCAACAAGGTGCGTACCCGCGCCGAGGCCCTGCTGGAGAGCCCGGACGCCGCCGACGGCCCGTCCCGGCAGGCCGCCGCGGCCCGCGCCGAATCGCTGGTGCAGATGCTGGAGAGCCGGGCCTCGGCCGCCAGTGAGCAGCTGGGCCGGCTGCGCGGCGAGGCCGAGCGGCTGGCTCCCACGGACGGCGGGGCGCACACCGAGCTGCCCGAGGAGCTGGTGCCCGCGGACGCCGACCGCGCCAAGGAACTGCTGCGCACCGCCTCCGGTGAACTGGCCACCGCCACCGACGCGTTGGAGAGCACCCGGGCACAGCACGAGGAGCTGCTGCGCGCCCACCGCGCGGCCGAGGACGCGGCCGGCGGCTTCGACGAGACCGCCGCCCTGCTGCGCGATCTGCTGCGCGACCACCAGGACTCCGAGGAGGGCGCCGACGAGCGGATCGAGCCGTACGCCGGCTCCCTCGCGGAGGCCCGGCAGGCCGCCGCCGAGTCCCGCCGCTCGCTGCGCGGCTGCGCCGCCGACCTCTCGACCGCCGAGTCCGCGGTCCGCGAGGCCGCCGACGTCCTCGTACGGCACGCCAACTCCTCGCGCTACGAACAGGTCCGCACCCCCGCCCGGCAGCAGATCAGGGAACTGCCCGCCGCGGCGCTGCCGGACCACGCCGCGAAGTGGGCGGAGGCGTTCGCGCCCCGGCTGCGAGTGCTCACCGATGAACTGGCGCAGTTGGAACGCAACCGCGACTCGATCGTCGACCGGCTGCGCGGCCTGGTGGAGTCGTCGCTGACCACGCTGCGCGCCGCCCAGCGGTTGTCCCGGCTGCCGGAGGGGCTGGGGGAGTGGTCGGGGCAGGAGTTCCTGCGGATCCGTTTCGAGGACCCGGACCAGGCCACCCTCACCGAGCGGCTGGGCGAGGTCATCGACGAGGCGACCCGCGCGGCGGTCAGGAAGAACAGCGATCTGCGGCGGGACGGGATGTCCCTGCTGCTGCGCGGGGTGAGCGCGGCGCTTCAGCCGCGCGGGGTGGCCGTGGAGATCCTCAAGCCGGACGCGGTGCTGCGCGCCGAGCGGGTGCCGGTCGGGCAGATGGGCGACGTCTTCTCCGGGGGCCAGCTGCTGACCGCGGCCATCGCCCTGTACTGCACGATGGCGGCGCTGCGCAGCAACGACCGGGGCCGGGACAAGCAGCGGCACGCCGGCACGCTGTTCCTGGACAACCCCATCGGCCGCGCCAACGCCACGTACCTGCTGGAGCTTCAGCGCGCCGTCGCCGATGCGCTCGGCGTGCAGCTGCTGTACACGACGGGCCTGTTCGACACCACCGCGCTCGCCGAGTTCCCGCTGGTCATCCGGCTGCGCAATGACGCGGACCTGCGGGCCGGCCTGAAGTACATCAGCGTCGAGGAGCACCTGCGGCCGGGCCTGCCGCAGCAGGACCCGGCCGGGGAGGCGGTGCACGGTCAGATCACGGCGACCCGGATGTACCGGCGCCCGGAGGAGCCGGCGACCGAGGAGGCTGTGGACGAGACCGCCGGGTGAGGCACCTGCGCGGGGAGCGCACCGGGTCGCCGTGGGCCGGGGTCACAGCGACACCACCGACCGCAGGACCTCCCCGCGCCGCATCTTGGCGAAGGCCGTTTCGAGGTCGTCGAGCGTGACGGTCTCGCTGACGAAGCGCTCCAGATCGAGCTTGCCGCGCAGGAACAGATCGATCAGCACCGGGAAGTCGCGGCGGGGCAGGCAGTCGCCGTACCACGAGGACTTCAGCGCGCCGCCACGGCCGAAGAGGTCGATCAGCGGCAGCTCGATCTTCATCTCGGGGTCGGGCACACCGACCTGCACCAGGGTGCCGGCCAGGTCCCGCATGTAGAAGCCCTGGCGGTAGGTCTCGGGGCGGCCGACCGCGTCGATGACGACATCGGCGCCGTGCCCGCCGGTCAGGCTGCGGACCGCCTCGACCGGGTCCGTGCCACGGGAGTTGACGGTGTCGGTGGCACCGAACCGCTCGGCGGCGTCCAGCTTGCCGTCGTCCAGGTCGATGGCGATGACCCGGCGCGCCCCGGCGATCGAGGCGCCGGCGATGGCGGCGTTGCCGACGCCTCCGCAGCCGATGACGGCGACGGTGTCGCCGCTGCCGACGCGTTGCGGGAGTCGAAGCAGTACCAGGGCCGGCCCCGGCGGCAGGAGCGGCAATTGCCGCAGGGCGCCCGCCAGGCGAGGACCACGTAGTCGCCGGGGGCCGGCTCGGCGACATCGGGCCCGACGGCCTCGACGACACCGGCGGCCTCGTGCCCGAGGAGATAGGGAAACGCGTCGCCGATCGCGCCGTCGCGATAGTGCAGATCGGTGTGGCACACCCCGCACGCCTGGACGGACACGAGCACCTCGCCCGGACCGGGATCCGGTACGAGGATCGGCAGCACCTCGACGGGCGCGCCCTTCTTGAGGGCGACGACGGCGCGGGCTTCGTGCGGCATGTCTCACTCCTAAACAGCGCCTGCGGTGCGGCAGGGGCGGGCGACGCGCGTGCGGTGGCACGGATGCCTGTGAGGGGTGGGAGTGGTGCGCTGAGCTGGGAGCGGGGACGGTGGTGGAGGGCGCTCCACCACCGTCCCCGGTGTTGCCTATAACGCGCTAGGTTGCGCGATAGGAGACATGCTGGAAGTCCGTCAGCAATCCGTCAAGGGGCGGTTTTCCGCAACGCGGTTCACCCTCCGTACCCCATCCGGCGGGACAGCTCCACGGCCGCCCGGGCGGCCCGCTCGGCGAGTTCGGGGAGCCGCTGCCGCGCCATCCGGTACGCCGGTCCCGAGACGCCGATCGCGCCGATCACCTGGCCGTCGTGGGCCCGCACCGGCGCCGCCACCGCGTTCAGTCCGATCTCCAACTCCTCGCTGGTGCAGGCGAAACCGTCCTCCAGCGCGGCGGTCAGCTGCGCGCGCAGGCCGGACGCCGTGGTCAGGGTGTTCTCGGTGAAGCGCGCCAACTTGCGGGTCGCCAGGCTCTCCCGCCGCTCGTGCGGCAGGTGTGCCAGCAGCACCTTGCCGCTGGCGGTGGCGTGCAACGGGGTGCGCCGCCCCAGCCAGTTGTACGCGGTGACCGCGGCGGCGCCCCTGGCCTGCATGATGTTCACCGCGGCATCGCCGTCCAGCACCGCGATGTTGGCGGTCTCCCCGGTGTCGTCGGCCAGCGCCCGGCACACCGGCTGGCCCTCCTGCGAGATGTCCAGCCGGATCGCGGCGGCGCCGGCCAGCCGCAGCACCCCGGCGCCCAGGTAGTACTTCCCGCGCTCCCGCTCCTGCTCGACCAGCCCGCGGTGCTCCAGCACCCCGAGGATCCGGAACGCGGTGGACTTGTGGACCCCCAGCTCCTCGGAGATCTCCGTCACCCCCGCCTCGCCCAGCTTGGCCAGGATCTCCAGCACGCTCACCGCCCGGTCCACGGACTGGACGGATCCCGCCCCGCCGCGCCGCTCCTCGGACCGGTCGTCCGCAGTCCCGCTCGTGTTCGACATGGGTCTTCGTGTCACCACCCGTAGGCCCCCGTCGGGCGTGTCCGAGGGCAACTCCCGGGAAGCCCTTGACGGCCCGCACTCCGCCTTGGATTCTGTTGCGCATCGCGCTCTGCGATGCGTTATTCAGAACACATGATACCGATCAGCGCGAGGGGGGCCAGATGATTCCCGTCTGCCGCATCGAGGACCTGCCCGAGGGTGAGTCCGTACGGATCGAGATCGACGACGCCACACCGGCCATCGCGGTGTTCCACGCCGAGGGTGGTTTCTACGCCGTCGACGACACCTGCAGCCATCAGGACGCCTCGCTCTCCGAGGGTTGGGTCGAGGGCTGCTTCGTCGAGTGCCCGCTGCACGCCGCCCTGTTCGACCTGCGCACCGGGGCCCCGACCTGCCTGCCGGCCCGCCGCCCGGTCCGCACCCACGAGGTGAGCGTCCTGGACGGAATGGTCCATGTCCGCCCCGCCGTACGGGAGGAAGCGGTGGCGTAAGCGATCCCGGCCGGGCGTCCGGGAGCCCCTCAGGCCGCCGCGCGGTCCACCGGCGACCGGCCGCCGCGGGACTCCCGCCGCTCCTGGCGCCGGGCCCGGCGGCGTTCGCGGCGCAGCTCGCGGGCGGTGCTGCTGGGCTGGGACCGTACGCCGTGACGCTGGATCCAGACCTGCCGGGTCACCCAGACGTCCAGCACGCCCCAGGTGGCGACGACGGTGCTGGCGACCGTGCTGAGGACCGCGGGGAACGCGTACCAGGAGCCCGCCAGGGTGCACAGGAACGCCACCATGGCCTGAATCAGCGTGAGCGCCACGATGATGACGGCGCGCACCGCGGCCGTGCGCACCGGATCGGGCATGCGAGTCCGCTCCGCCGGCTCTTCCTGCCACAACGGCTGCCTGCCGGTGTCCATGAAAGCGTCACACTCCCCGCACTCTCCCCGTGTGTCCGGCTGTTTGGTGGCTGCCCGGTTTTCGCCGGGTACATGCCCATGTCGTCGGACCCCGTCGCCTTCCATGGTCACGTACCGAAGGTGGGCCGGATGCCGCGGGGTAGAGCAGTTCCGGCCAACTGTGCGGGTGTGCTGCCGGAGGAGGGCAGGGCGCTTCCACCGGGACTGACGGGTGGATTGTCCGGGAATCGGTGGACAACTCATGACGATCCGTCGCGGGGGCTTTTCCCGACGTCACGAGAGCACTTCGGCTCGGTCACCCGGCAGTAGTAGGCTCGCGCCGTTTGTTGACGGAACACCGCCCCCGTGCGCCGGGGTTGACGTAGGGGAGGCCATGCGCTTTCGCGGGAAGTCGGTCCGCCGGAAGATCGTGGCGCTGCTGCTCGTTCCGCTGGTGTCCCTGACGTCCATGTGGGCGTTCATGACCTATATCACCGGGCGTGAGGCCAACCAGCTGCTGGACGTCGGCAACGTCGTACGGAGCCTGGGCTATCCGGTCGAGGACGTCATCCAGGCACTCCAGCGCGAGCGCCGGCAGAGCCTGCTCTACCTCGCCGACCGGCGCGGCGCCGACGCGCTCGGCGCCCTCCACGGCCGGAGCCGGGACACCGACGACGCCGTCACCCGGCTGGAGGCCGACGCCGACACCCGGGACGTCCGCGAGGACCTGGCCGGGGACGCCGGCGACCGGCTGGCGGGCATCCTCAAGGCCCTGGGCACACTCCGCTCGCTGCGCTCCCAGGTCGAGCACAACACCGTCACCCGCGACGAGGCCATGGAGGGCTACAACTCCCTGGTCGACCCCGCCTACGACTTCCTCGCCGCGCTCCACGCCCTGGAGAACGTGGAGATGGACAAGCAGGGCCGCGCGCTGGTCAACGTCACCCGCGCCCGCGAGGCGGTCTCCCGCGAGGACGCCCTGATGTCCGCCGTGCTCGCCTCCGGCACCATGAGCAAGCGCGATCTGCGCGCGCTGTCCGACCGGGTCGCCGAGCGCCGCGTGCTCTACGGCATCAGCCTGCCCATGCTGCCCGCCAAGGACCGCGGTCTGTACGAGGACTACTGGCGCTCCGCCAAGGCCCGCGAACTGTCCTCCTACGAGGACCGGGTGATCGCGGCCGGCGCGGACGCCGGACCGCGGGTGATCAACGCCGAGCGCTGGACGACCGCGGCGGACAAGGTGCTCGGCGACCTCCAGCGGATGGGCAAGGACGCCGGTGACCGCTATCAGGAGCGCGTCGCGCCGGTCGCCACGCACATCCTCCTCAAGGCCGCCGTCGCCGGCGTCCTCGGCTTCGTCGCGCTGCTGGTCTCGATCATCGTCTCGTTCCGCATCGGCCGCCGCCACGTGCGGGACCTGACCCGGCTGCGCAAGACCGCCCACGAGGTCTCCGGGGTACGGCTGCCGAGCGTCATGCGCCGGCTGGCGGCCGGGGAGACCGTCGACGTGGAGACCGAGGCCCCCCGGCTCGAATTCGGCCCGGACGAGACCGGCCAGGTCGGCCAGGCCCTCAACACCCTTCAGCGCGCCGCGATCGAGGCCGCCGTCAAGCAGGCCGACATGCGCCGCGGCGTCTCCGAGGTGTTCGTCAACCTCGCCCGCCGCAGCCAGGTCCTGCTGCACCGCCAGCTCACCCTCCTCGACGCCATGGAGCGGCGCACCGAGGACACCGACGAACTCGCCGACCTGTTCCGGCTCGACCACCTCACCACCCGTATGCGGCGGCACGCCGAGGGCCTGGTCATCCTCTCCGGCGCCGCGCCCTCGCGGCAGTGGCGCCGTCCCGTCCAGCTCATGGACGTGGTGCGCGCGGCGGTCGCCGAGGTCGAGGACTACGAGCGGATCGAGGTGCGCCGGCTGCCGCGGCTCGCGGTGGACGGCCCGGCCGTCTCGGACCTCACGCACCTGATCGCCGAACTCCTGGAGAACGCCACCGTCTTCTCGCCGCCGCACACCGCCGTACAGGTCCTCGGCGAGCGGGTCGCCAACGGCTACACCCTGGAGATCCACGACCGCGGGCTGGGCATGGCCCCCGACCTGCTGCTGGAGGCCAACCTCCGGCTCGCCGAGACCCCCGAGTTCGAACTGTCCGACACCGACCGGCTCGGCCTGTTCGTGGTGAGCCGGCTCGCCCAGCGGCAGAAGGTACGGGTCTCGCTGCAGCCCTCGCCGTACGGGGGCACCACCGCCGTGGTCTTCGTCCCGGGGGAGATCCTCACC
Source organism: Streptomyces lydicus (assembly GCF_000717345.1). Taxonomy (GTDB): domain Bacteria; phylum Actinomycetota; class Actinomycetes; order Streptomycetales; family Streptomycetaceae; genus Streptomyces; species Streptomyces lydicus. The sequence goes on from NZ_JNZA01000031.1 coordinate 141,694, forward strand.
GAGACCACGGCCGGCGGCCGGGACGACGGACCGGCCGACCCGCTGGCCGGCGGCCCGCCCGGTGACGAACTGGAGCACGCCGCGGGCAAGTTGGCCGCGCTCGCCCAGGCGCCGGTGCCGCTCCCGGTGCGCGGGCGGCCCGGACCGGGCCGCCCCGACGGTCCGATCGAGCTGGAGGCGCCGCTGGGCCCGGACGAGCTCGGGCCGCACGAGGAGGAGGAGAACCTCTTCCGGGGCCGGGAGCGGGGCCGCGACGCCGGCCGCGACCGGGAGACCGGCCGGGAGCGGGGCCGCGACGCCGGCCGGGAACGCGAACGGGGCCGCCGCGGGTCCGCCGGGCAGGCGTCCGCACCGCGCAGTATCGCGCCGGTGCCGTCGGTGTCCGACGGCGAACAGCACCAGCAGACCCGGGACCAGGCGCCCGGTGGCGGGCTGGCCCCGCTGCCCCGCCGCCGCCGGCCGCCGGTGCTGGTCTCCGACCACGGCCGGACGGTCGACGCCGGTGACGGTGCGGGGCAGGACCGCAAGCCGGCCGCCGAACGCCCCGCCGCCACCCCCGACGAGAACTCCGGCGACGCGACGACGCCCCGGGAGACACCCCCGGCGACCACGCCCACGGGGCTGCCCCGCCGGGTCCGGCAGGCCAGCCTCGCACCGCAGCTCAAGGCCGACGCCACCGCGCCGTCCGGGTCCGGGCGGCCGGCCGCGCCGTCCGTGGAGGACGACCGGGACGCCGAGGCGGTCCGGGCCCGGATGGCCTCGCTCCAGCGGGGCTGGCAGCGCGGCCGCCGCGAGAACGGCGAGGACCCGCAGGACAGCCCGGCGGACCCGCCGTCCGCCGCACGGACAGCCGACGCAACGACGGCCGACACGACGAAGGCCGACGCCACGCCGGCCGTCGACACCACAGACCCGGATGCCCCGGGCCCAGCCGCGCACGGCGGCGACGGCACGGGCACCGCAGCACCACCAGGAACCACATCAGGAGGGGACGGTCCATGACCGCACCGCAGGCAGCAGCTTCCACCGCATCGGGCTCGGCGCAGGGAGCCGGTGACCTGAACTGGCTCCTGGACGAGCTGGTGGACCGGATCGGCTCGATCCGGAAGGCCCTCGTCCTCTCCAGCGACGGGCTGGCCACCGGCGCGTCCAGGGACCTGACCCGGGAGGACGGCGAGCATCTGGCCGCGGTCGCCTCCGGGTTCCACAGCCTGGCCAAGGGCGTCGGCCGGCACTTCGACGCCGGGCAGGTCCGGCAGACGATGGTGGAGCTGGACGACGCGTTCCTGTTCGTCAGCGCGGCCGGCGACGGCAGCTGCCTGGCCGTGCTCGCCGACGCGGACTCCGATGTCGGGCTGATCGCGTACGAGATGACGCTGCTGGTCAAGCGAGTGGGCGCGCACCTGGGCACCGCGCCCCGGTCCGGCCTTTCCACCTGAGCAGACTACGGTGACGCCATGACCGAGCAGGACGGCCGGAGCCGGGAGGCGGCTCGCTGGTTCGACGACGAGGCGGGCCCCGTCGTCCGGCCGTACGCCATGACGCGCGGGCGCACCCGTACCGCCGCCGAGGGGCGTCTCGACCTGATCGCGCAGGTGATCGCCGAGAGCCGGGCGGAGCGGGCGGCCGACGACCGGACGCTGTCGCCGGAGCACGTCGAGATCGTCGAGCGGTGCCGGGAGGCGCCGCTGTCGGTCGCCGAGCTGGCGGCCGAACTCGATCTGCCGGTCGGCGTCGTACGGGTGCTGATCGGCGATCTGCTGGACGCGGACCTGGTCCGGGTCAGCCGGCCGGTACCGCCGGCCGAGCTGCCCGACGAGCAGGTGCTGCGCGAGGTGATCGACGGCCTGCGCGCGCTGTGACCCGCCAGTGCGGCCTCGGGGCTCAGGTATCGCCGTCGCCGGGCTCCTTCCTGCGCGGCGGCGGCCACGGCCCGGCCGAGGTGTCCGACTCCAGCCGGGAGACGGCGTGGCTCAGCTCGGTGACCACCCGCTGGATCTCCCGGTGGGTGGTGCGCCGCTCGGTGACCAGCGCGGCCAGCAGCAGCGCGGTCAGCGCGGTGATCCCGTTGAACGCCTGCAGGGTGACCATGTTGGTGAACAGGTCGTGATGGGCGAACGGCCCCCACCGCTCGGCGGCCGCCACGATCGCGATCGTCGAGACCAGGAGGGCACACGGCGCCGCCCCGGCCCGCTCGAAGCGGAAGGCGGCCCAGATCAGGCACGGTGAGACGAGGAAGAGCAGATTCATCGGGCTGCTCACGGCGAGCTCGGTGACGGCGAAGGTACAGCCGCCCAGCAGCGCCGCCTCCGCCCACCGGTAGGGGCGGATGCGCTCCCGGGGCGGCCACCGGGCCGCGCTCAGGACCAGCAGCACCGGCGTGATGACCAGTACCCCCATCGCGTCGCCGGTCCACCACACCGCCCAGGTGGGCCAGAAGTCCGCCGCCCTCAGTGCCCCGGAGAGCACCAGGACGCCGCTGCCGACCGTCGCGCTCATCAGCATCCCGGTCAGTGCGCCCAGGCACACCAGCGCCACGGCGTCGTGCAGCCGGTCCATCCGCACCCGGAACCCGGTCCGGCGCAGCAGCTGGTAGGAGAGCACCGGAGCCGCGGTGTTGCCGGCGACGATGACGAGGACCACGAGCGGCGACGGCCCCAGCGAGACGTTGACCAGAAAGGCACCGAGCGCGATGCCCGGCCACACCCGCGTGCCGAACAGCAGCAGCGCCGTCAGGGCGATACCGGTCGGCGGCCACAGCGGGGTGACCTGCCCGCGGACCAGTTCCTGGAGGAGGCCGAGCCGGGCGGCGCCGTAGTAGGCGCCGGCGACCACGAGGATCTGGACGACCGTGGTGCCGTGCCGTACCGGCCACGCGCGTTGCTCCACCGCATCCTCCGCCCGTCGCGTCCCGCGGCTACCGGTAGGGACCGCCGTCGTGCCGGAGCACCAGAACGGCCGCGTCGTCGGTGTGCCCGGTCAGATCGGCCACCGCGATCACCTCGGCGGCCAGCTCGTCGGCGTCCGCCTCGTAGGCCGCGCCGACCAGGCGGGTCACCTGCGCCAGCCCCTCCGCGATCGGGTACGTCGGCCCCTCCACCACCCCGTCGGTGATCAGGACGAACGCGCCCCGACGGGTCAGCCGGCGGTGGGTGACCGGGTACCGCTGGTCGGGGAACACGCCCAGCGGCAGGCCACCGGGGTCCAGTTGCACCTCCGCGCCGTCGGCGGTGGCCCAGACGGCCGGCACATGGCCGGCGCGGGCGCCGGCCAGCTCGCCGCTGACCGGGTCGAAGCGCAGGAAGGTGCAGGTCGCCAGGAGGTCGGAACTCATCGACAGCAGCAGGTTGTTGGCCCGCCCCAGGATGTCGCCGGGGTCGGTGGTGACGCCCGCGACGGCGCGCAGGCCGGTGCGGACCTGGCCCATGAAGGCGGCGGCCTCCACGTCGTGCCCCTGGACGTCACCGATGGCGAAGCCGAGGGAGCCGTCCGGCAGCGCGAACGCGTCGTACCAGTCGCCACCGATGTCCAGGCCGGTCTGCGCGGGTACGTAGCGGGCCGCGGTCTGCAGCCCGGGGAGGGCGGGCAGGTCCGGCGGCAGCATGTGCCGCTGAAGCTCCACGGCCAGCGCCACCCGCGCCTGCTGGAGCTGGATCCGTTCCATGACCTCGCCGGTGAGCTGGCCGAGGAGGCGCAGAAGCTCCTCGGAGGGCGGGCCGGCGGTGGTGCGGCGTCGGTTCATTCGGCATCCCGCTCCGCATGGCCGATTCCGGTAGGGCGACTCGCTGCTGACCTCTCACATTACGCCGGTTGCGCGGCACCCGGCCCGGTCTGTTGAGCATTGCTCAATATGGGTCTAGGCTCCGGACAGCACCTGATCGACGTGAGGAGAGACGCCGCCATGCCTCTGGACGCGAACCCGGCGACCCCCATCGACCACCTGGAGATCCAGGTCGGCCCGCACACCTACGACGCCCTGGCCTGCGGCCCCGCCGACGGGGAGGTCGTCCTGCTGCTGCACGGCTGGCCCGAGTTCGCCGACTCCTGGAGCGCGGTGCTGCCCGCCCTCGGCGCGGCCGGCTACCGCGCCGTCGCTGTCGACCAGCGCGGCTACTCCCCGCGCGCCCGCCCGCCCCGGATCGCCGACTACGCCGTCCCCGAACTCGTCGCCGACGCCCTCGCCTTCGCCGACTCCCAGGGCGCCGGCCGCTTCCACCTCGTCTCGCACGACTGGGGCGGCATGGTCGCCTGGGCGCTGGCCGGCGCGCACCCCGAGCGGCTGAAGTCCCTGACCGTGCTGGCCACCCCGCACCCGGACGCGCTCAACCGCGCCGCCGCCGAGGACAGCGACCAGCACCACCGTCTCGACTACGTGCGCTTCTTCCGCCGCGACGACGGCGCCGCGGAGGCCGCCCTGCTCGCCGACGGCGCCGCCCGGCTGCGCGCCGCGTACGGCGGCAAGGTCCCCGAGGCGCTCGTCGAGGGCAATGTCCGCAGGCTCTCGGAGCCGGGCGCGCTGACCGCCACTCTGAACTGGTACCGCGCCCCGGAGTCCGTCATCTCGGTCCCGGCCGGCCGGATCACCGTGCCCACCCTGTTCCTGTGGGGCAGCGAGGACGTGGCCCTGGGCCGCGTCGCGGCCGAGTCGACGGGGGAGTGGGTGGACGGCCCGTACCGCTTCGAGGCCCTCGACGGCGCCAGCCACTGGCTCCCCGAAGAGGTTCCCGCCGAGGTCACCCCCAAGATCCTCGACCACCTCGGCCGGCACGCCTGACAACCGGGCGCCGGGCCCCGCCGGGGTCCCGGCGCCCGCCGCTCGGCGGCGCCCCAGGTTCTAGACTGCGGGCATGCCCGGCAAGCGAGCCACCCGCCTCACCCCCGACCAGCGCCGGGAGCAGCTGATCGGCATCGGGCTGGAGATGCTCGCCGACCGCTCGCTGGACGAGCTGTCCACCGACGAGGTCGCCCGGCGCGCCGGGATCTCCCGGGGGCTGCTCTTCCACTACTTCGATTCCAAGCGCGACTTCTACCGCGCCGTGGTCCGCGCCGCGTGCGACCGCTTCACCGCCGCCACGGAACCGGACGGCGCGCTGGAACCGGTCGCCTGGATGCGGGCGTTCATCGCCGGTTTCGTGGCGTACGTCCTGGAACACCGTCAGGTCTACCTCGCCCTGGTGCGGGGGGCCGCCGGCAGCCACCCCGCGGTCACGGACATCGTCGGCGAGACCCGTGAGACGCTCGCCCGCCGGCTCCGGGACGGACAGCGCCGGCTCGGCGTGCCGGACGCCCCGCGGCAGGAACTGGCCCTGCGCGCCTGGATGGCGTTCGCCGAAGAGGCCGTCATCACCTGGCCGGTGGACGACTCCGGGGACGGCGCGGCCGGCGCCCGCGACGAGCTCTGCGCCTTCATCGAGGCCAGTTTCGTCGGCCTGCTGGGGCTGCTCGACCGTCCCGGGTCCCTCGCGGCCCGCTGAGCGGCCGCCGGGGCCGGCAGAGGCCGGCCGGGAGCGGCCGGCCGGGCGTCGGGCCGGGTCAGCGGGGACGCCGCCCCGCCCGTGGCTCAAGCGTGATGCATCTCAAGTGGGCGCCGTGCTGAGCACGTTGTACGGTGCCTGTGCGCCTGCCCGCCTCGTCCGCCGACGCTCGGCGGACAAGCGTGCGCTGCGCCCGCACACCCGGCAATTCAGGAGAAGAGAACCATGGCCTTCGGGCGTTCCGATCGTCGCCGCCGGACCGCCGCCGTCGAGCCGGTGACGCTGAAGATCCTGGTGGCGGGCGGCTTCGGAGTGGGCAAGACCACCCTGGTCGGCGCGGTCAGCGAGATCAAACCGCTGCGCACCGAGGAGCGGTTGACCGAGGCGGGCCGGCCGGTGGACGACCTCGACGGGGTGGAGGCCAAGACCACCACGACCGTCGCGATGGACTTCGGCCGGATCACCCTCCACGACGAGCTGGTCCTCTACCTCTTCGGCACCCCCGGCCAGGACCGCTTCTGGTTCCTGTGGGACGAACTGGCGCGCGGCGCGCTCGGCGCGGTGGTGCTCGCGGACACCCGCCGGCTCGCCGAAAGCTTCGCCGCCATCGACTACTTCGAGCGGCGCGGGCTGCCGTTCACGGTCGCGGTCAACTGCTTCGACGGCGCCGACCGCTACCCGCCGGAGGCCGTACGGGACGCCCTGGACCTGGATCCGCAGGTTCCGGTGATGCTCTGTGACGCCCGCGAGCGGGGCTCCGCCCGCGATGTGCTGGTCGCCGTCGTCGAGCACGCCATGCAGACCGGCCCGCGCCGGCGGGAGCCCGCGCTGCCCTGACCCGGTGTGCGCAGGTGCGGCCCGTACCCCGCCGTCCGGGATACGGGCCGCACGTCTGCGGCACTTCGGCCGTCCGCCCCTACGAGGCCGCCGAGCCGTCGTCGGCCAGCCAGCCGAAGCTCCGTTCCACGGCCCGGCGCCAGTGGGCGAACTCGCGGTCGCGGACCGCCGCGTCCATCCGCGGCGTCCACTCCGTGTCCCGCTGCCAGTGGGAGCGCAGCTCGTCGAGGTCCTGCCAGACGCCGGTCGCCAGGCCGGCCGCGTACGCGGCGCCCAGGCAGGTGGTCTCCGAGATCACCGGCCGGATCACCGGCACCCCCAGCACGTCCGCCTGATGCTGCATCAGCAGGTTGTTGGCGGTCATCCCGCCGTCCACCTTGAGCTGGGTGATGCGTACGCCGGAGTCCTGGTACATGGCGTCCACGACCTCGCGGGTCTGCCAGCTGGTCGCCTCCAGCACGGCGCGCGCCAGATGGGCCTTGGTGACGAACCCGGTCAGCCCGGTGATCACCCCGCGGGCGTCGGAGCGCCAATAGGGCGCGAACAGGCCGGAGAACGCCGGGACGACGTACGCCCCTCCGTTGTCGGGGACGCTCGCCGCCAGCGGCTCGATCTCGTCGGCCGAGGCGATGATGCCGAGCTGGTCGCGGAACCACTGCACCAGGGCGCCGGTGATGGCGATGGAGCCCTCCAGGCAGTAGACCGGGGCCTCACCGCCGAGCTGGTAGCCCATCGTCGTCAGCAGCCCGTTCTTCGACGGCACCGGGCGGTCGCCGGTGTTCAGCAGCAGGAACGAGCCGGTGCCGTAGGTGTTCTTGGCCTCGCCGACGCCGTAACACGTCTGCCCGAAGACCGCGGCCTGCTGGTCGCCGAGCGCGGACGCCACCGGCACCCCGCCGAGCTGCCCCACGGCCGTGCCGTACACCTCGGCCGACGACCGGATCTCCGGCAGCATCGCGGCCGGCACGTTCATCGCCGACAGGATCGCCGGATCCCACTGGAGGGTGGACAGGTTCATCAGCATGGTGCGGCCGGCGTTGGTCACGTCGGTGACGTGCACACCTCCGTCGGTGCCGCCGGTCAGGTTCCAGATCAGCCAGGAGTCGATGGTGCCGAACGCGATCTCCCCGCGCTCGGCGCGCTCCCGCAGCCCCGGCACCGAGTCCAGCAGCCAGGCCGCCTTCGGCCCGGAGAAGTAGCTGGCCAGCGGCAGTCCGGTGGCGTCCCGGAAGCGGTCCTGGCCGTCCGTGCCGCCGAGTTCCGTACACAGCTGGGCGGTCCGGGTGTCCTGCCAGACGAGGGCGTTGTGCACCGGCTTTCCGGTGGCCCGGTCCCACAGGACCGTCGTCTCGCGCTGGTTGGTGATGCCCAGCGCGCTGAGCCGGTCCGCCCGCAGGCCCGCCTTGGCCAGCGCGCCCGCCACCACGGCCTGCACCTTCGACCAGATCTCGGTGGCGTCGTGCTCCACCCAGCCCGGTTTGGGGAAGATCTGCCGGTGCTCGCGCTGGTCGACGGCGACGATCGCCCCGCCGTGGTCGAAGATGATGCAGCGGCTCGACGTGGTGCCCTGATCGATCGCGGCTACATATTTCTCGGTCTTCCCGGTTCGCTCCGTCATGCCGTCACGCCTCCTTGGGTCCTGGCTGGTGGGTGTGCGCGGGCCCGCCCGGGGGTTCAGAACACGCAGTTGTGGACCAGACCCGCGAGCACCGCGCCGATCAGCGGCCCGGCCACCGGTATCCAGGCGTAACTCCAGTCGGACGAGCCCTTGTTGGGGATCGGGAGCAGGGCGTGCACCAGGCGCGGGCCGAGGTCGCGGGCCGGGTTGATGGCGTAGCCGGTCGGCCCGCCCAGCGACAGCCCGATGCCCACCACCAGCAGCGCGACCAGCAGGACGTTGATGCCGGAGCCGTAGACCCCGGCCCGTGCGCCCGGCACCTGGCCGATGCCGATGCCCTGGTTCTGGCCGAAGAACAGCAGGGGCAGCACCAGGCCCACGGTGGCGATGATCTCGGTGACGAGGTTGGCGACCGGCTTGCGGATCTCCGGGCCGGTGGAGAAGATCCCCAGCGTCGGCTGGGCCTTGCCGCGCTCCGCGTTGGCGGCGAACTGTGCGTAGTACACCGCCCACGCCAGCACCGCGCCGAGCGCCGCGCCGACCATCTGCGCCAGTACGTACAGCGGCACCTTCGACCACGGGGTGCCGCCCGCGACCGCCGAGCCGACCGTCACCGCGGGGTTGAGGTGCCCGCCCGACAGCGGCGCCGCGGTGTACGCGCCGGCCAGTACGCCCATGCCCCAGCCGAAGGCGATCACGACCCAGCCGGCGGCCCTGGCCTTGGAGTAGTGCAGGGTGACGGCGGCGCACACGCCGGCGCCGAAGAGGATGAGTATGGCGGTGCCGATCACTTCACCGACGAAGATGTCCCCATTGGAATACATGGCGGCTCCTTGGCCCTGGCCCGGGGACGTCCCCCGGTCCTCCGTGCAGGGTGCGTGCCACCGGCGGGCAGCGGGCAGCCGCTGCCACCGGCCGGGGTGCCTGAGTGCGGCGGTGCCGACTGGCACGGGGAAGTGTTCACCCGGGGTGAGGGCCCGTCAAGGTCGCCAGCGGCAACGGGTGTTGGGCGCGCGCAGGGCTCGGCGGGCGGCACCGGCGCCCCCTCGCCGGGCCGTCATCCCCGGGCCGGGACGCCGTGCTGACCGGGCGGTGCGGGGTGCGGGGGAGCGGCCGGGCCGGGCACCCGCGCAGCAGTCCCGCGCCGGATCTCGGTGCGCTGCGCGCCGGGCCGGCCCAGCACCCAGCTCGCCCCCGGCAGCGCCTTCGCCTCCTTCTTGAGCGGGGCCAGCGCCGCCGCGGCCTCGTGGTGCCCGGCGACGCTGCCCGGCGGGCACACCGCGGTCGCGAGCGACAGCGTCACCGGCCGCCCGCCGGCCGACCAGGGGGCGTCCAGCAGCGCCGCGGCGAACGGCGCCAGCCCGTCCGGCTCGGTCAGCACCAGGAAGTCGTCACCGCCGATGTGGCCCACCCGGGAGGCCGGCTCGCCCGCCGCGACCCCGGCGAGCGTCCGGCCCACCGCGCGGATCAGCTCGTCGCCGGCCGCGAACCCGGCGCCGTCGTTGACCTGCTTGAACCCGTCGACGTCCAACCAGCTCAGGGCGAAGCCCCGGCCCTCCGCGATCCGCCGGTCCACCTCGCCGTTGACCTCGTCCGAACCGGGCAGCCGGGTCAGCGGATTGAGCCGCGCCGCCTCCTCCACCCGGCTCTCGGCCAGCGCCCGCACGATGTCCGCGAGGTGCACCACGCCCATGCACCGGCCACGCTCGTCCACCACCGCCACATCGTCCCCGGCCCGGTCCCGGCCGCCCTCGGCGATCACGTCGAGCACCTGCCAGGCGGTGGCGTCCGCGCCGACCGTACGCGGCCGGTCCGCCAGCCGCAGCGCCGGCCGGTCGGCGTACAGCGCATGCCCGTACCGGCCGGACAGCGACAGCAGGAAGCGGTCCCGGTCGATCGCCCGGACCGGCACCCCGTCGGAGTCCACCAGCAGCACCCCCGACACCGCGGGAAAGCCGGTGAGATGACTGCGGACCGCGCCCGCCGACGCGGACATCGGCAGCAGCGCCGCGGGCTGCAGGAACTGCGCCACCGGCGGCCCGGACGGCGGCCGGTGCGCCACCGCGGGCCGGCTCACCGCCGGGGGGAGCGCCGGTGGCAGATACACCTCGGTGGCCGGCCGCCGCGCGGGCGGCGCGAACAGATAGCCCTGCGCCAGCTGCACCCCGGCGTCCCGCACCGCCGCGTACTGGCGCTCGGTCTCCACGCCCTCGATGGCCAGCAGCCCGCCCACCCGCTCGCACAGCTGCCGGACCGCGGCCACCACGGCCTGCCGGCCCCGGTCGGTGTCCAGCCGCGCGCACAGCGACGCGTCGAGCTTGACCAGGTCCGGTGCGAGCTCGCCGAGCAGCCGCAGCGGCAGATCCCCGTCCCCGACCCCGTCCGCGCAGATCCGGTAGCCCTCGTCGCGCAGCACCGCCACCGAATCCAGCAACGCGGCGTGCGGGACGTGGGTGAACGGCCCGCCGATGTCGAGGGTGATCTCCCACGGCCGCCGGCCCACCTCGTGGACGGCCTTGCCCAGCGCCGGCAGCCGCGGCAGTTCGGCGACCGTCGCGGCGCAGACGTTCAGGTGCAGCGGCAGCAGCGTCTCCTGGTGAGCCGCCACCCGCACGGCGAGCGCCGCGAGTTCGGCGTCCAGTTCGGGACAGCGGTACGCGCGGGCCAGCACGTCGGACTCGCCGGGCTCGGGGCGGGCGAGTATCTCCAGCGCCGCGACCGAACCGGTCGAGAGGTTCACGACGGGCTGGAAGGCGAATCGAAGCTGGTCCGTCCAGGGAGGCACGGGCAGCAGCATGCCCCTCCGCGCGCCTGAACCGGGTCTGATTAACGCACTGTTCACGCATCCTTCCGGAGCGTACGGGCGGCAGCCGCGCGAGGCACACAGGACGTTCGACCGGGACTCGGACGGCGCCGCCCGACGCGCCGCCGTGGCCCGGCCGCGGCCGGACCCGCGCGGCGTCCCTCCCCTTTTCCGTCTGGACGCCGTACCCGGCCGGTGCTATGTTGCTCTCATTCCGAGAAAGACTCGGAATGAGAATTACTTGCGAGGGGGTGGCGGTCGTGGACGCGGACCGGCAGGGCGGCGGCGCGGATGACGGCGCCGAGCGCGCCTTCCTCGCGGCGTACGACCCGCGGGAGTTCCCCGCCATCGCGGTGACCGTCGACATCGTCGCGCTGACCCTCCGCGGGGGCGTCCTGCACGTCCTGCTCGTCGAGCGCGGCGGCCGCCCCTTCCAGGGCGCCTGGGCGCTGCCGGGCGGCTTCGTCCGCGCCGGGCGGGAGTCGCTCGACGAGGCCGCGGCCCGCGAACTCGCCGAGGAGACCGGGCTGGACGCCGCCCAGCTGGAGCGCGTCCACCTCGAACAGCTCGGCTCCTACGGGGACCCCGGCCGCGATCCGCGGATGCCGGTCGTCACCGTCGCCTACCTCGCCTTCGCCCCCGACCTCCCCGAGGCGCGCGGCGGCGGCGACGCCTCGGCCGCGGCCTGGATCCCGGTCTCCCGGCTCGATCTCGGTGCCGCGACGGAGGGCGGAGCGGCCCGGGGGAGTGTTCCGCGCGGTCCCGGCGAACCGGACGCGGCCCGGCCGCGTCCCCAAGAACAGGGCCCTGGGCACGGGACCGACGGGGGTGGCTCCGTGCCCGGGCCCGCGGACGACACGACGCCGGCGGAGGACGCCGGCCCGGCCCCGTTGCCGCTCGCCTTCGACCACGCCCGGATCGTCGCCGACGGCCTAGACCGCGCCCGCGCCAAGATCGAGTACACCCCGCTGGCCACCGCCTTCCTCGGCCGGGAGTTCACCATCGTCGAACTCCGCGGCGTCTACGAATCCGTCTGGGGCAGCCCGCTGCACGCCGGGAACTTCCACCGCAAGGTGCTCTCGGTCCCCGGATTCGTCGAGTCCACCGGTGCCACCGCCGCCCGCGGCGGAGCCCGAGGCGGCCCCCGCGCCCGCCTCTACCGCGCGGGCGACGCCCGGCTGCTGCACCCGGCGCTGCTGCGCCCCGACCGGGAGGACGGCGTGCGATGACCACGCCCACCGCCGCCGGGGCCCCGCGCACCCGCGCCGCCGCCCGCAGCGCACTGGCCGCCGCCCACCGGCCCGCCGACCTCTTCCCCGACGACGCCGACGCCGCCCGCAGCTACCGCCGGCTCGCCCGGCTGCTGCACCCCGACACCGCGCCGCCCGCCGAACGCCCCGCCGCCGAGGCCGAGTTCGCCCGCCTCGACGCGCTCTGGCGCCGCCGGACCGCCGCCCGCCCGGCCGCCGCGGTCCTGACGACCCGGCACCGCACCTACACCCTCGGCCCGACCCTGGCCACCGGCGACCTCGCCGTCCTGCGCGAGGCGTCGTACGAGGAGCGCGGCACCCGGCGGCGCGCCCTGCTGAAGATCCCGCGCACGGTCACCGACAACGACCTCCTGGAACGCGAGGCGGACGCGCTGGCCCTGCTGGCCCGGCACGGCGAGCGCCGCCACCGCGGCTACGCGCCCCGGCTGCTGGAGTCCGTCCGCCACCGCGACCCGGACACCGGCGCCGAACGCCGCGTCAACGCCCTCGTCCCGCTCGACGGCTTTCACACCCTGGCCGAGGTCCGCGCGGCCCACCCGGACGGCCTCGACCCGCGCGACGCCGCCTGGATGTGGCGCCGGCTGCTGGTCGCCCTCGGCTGGGCCCACCGCGCCGGCCGGGTGCACGGCGCCGTCCTCCCCGAGCACGTCCTCATCCACCCCGCACTGCACGGTCTCGTCCTCGTCGACTGGTGCTACAGCACCGCACCCGGCGACCCCGTCCCGGCACTCGTCGAACGGCACCGCGCCCACTACCCGCCCGAGGTCACCGGCCGCCGCCCGGCGACCGGGGCCACCGACCTCCACCTCGCGTCCCGCACCATGGCCGCGCTGATGGGGGAGCGCACCCCGCAGCCGATGCGCGCGTTTCTGCGCGGCTGCACCCTGCCCGCGCAGGCCCGCCGCCCGCACGACGCCTGGCGGCTGCTGGCCGAACTCGACGACCTGCTCCACCGCCTCTACGGGCCGCGCACCTTCCGGCCGTTTACCCTGCCGGGCCCGCGCCCGCACCCGTAGCCGGCACCCGCTCACACCACACACCTCAGGGGGAATCACCATGGGCAGCGGAACCTGGTCCACCAACGTCTACGGCGCCGCGGCGAGCTACCGCGCCGCCGCCGGCACCAGCGCCTTCGACTACAGCGACCGCACCACCCGCTCCGCACCCCGCCACACCTGGGCGGCGCACCCCTCGCTCGACCCGCACGGCCTCACCGTCCGCGAGAGCCGGGACTCCGACGAACACCCCACCTCCCTCGCCGTCTCCGTGCTCTTCGACGTCACCGGCTCGATGGGCGCGGTGCCGCGGGTGCTCCAGACCAAGCTCCCCGAGCTGTTCGGCCTGCTGCTGCGCAAGGGATACGTCGAGCACCCGCAGATCCTCTTCGGCGCCGTCGGCGACGCCACCTGCGACCGGGTGCCGCTCCAGCTCGGCCAGTTCGAGTCCGACAACCGCATGGACGACGACCTCGGCAACATCCTGCTGGAGGGCGGCGGAGGCGGCCAGATGACCGAGTCGTACGAGCTGGCGCTGTACGCCATGGCCCGCCACACCAGCCTCGACTGCCACGAGAAGCGCGGCCGCCGCGGCTACCTCTTCCTCATCGGCGACGAGATGCCCTACGGCAAGGTCAAGGCCCGCGAGGTCCGCGCCGTCCTCGGCGACCACCTCACCGAGGACCTGCCCCTGCCGGTGCTCCTGGCCGAGCTGCGGCAGAAGTTCGAGGTGTACTTCATCGTCCCGGCCGGGGCCGCGCACGTCGGCAACAGCGCCGTCCTCGGCACCTGGCGCAAGCTCCTCGGCCAGAACGTCATCGAACTCGACGACCTCGACGCCGTCTGCGAAACCATCGCCCTGACCATCGGACTCGGCGAGGAGGCCATCGACCTCGCCGCCGGGCTCGACGACCTCGCCGACATCGGCTCGGACGCAGGCGCCAGCGTCGGCAGGGCACTGGCCACCCTCGGCGGCGGCCGCGGCACCGTCGCCCGCTCCTCCGCCCCGCTCCTCGACGCCGCCGACGCCGGCCCCGGCGGCACCACCCGCCTGTGACCATCGAGGAGCATGCCGCGCACACCGTCGTCGTCGACCTCGGGTACGGCGACGCGGGCAAGGGCACCGTCGTCGACCGGCTCTGCGCACACCGGGAGGGCGCGGCCCCGGTCACCGCGGTCGTCCGCTTCAACGGCGGCGCCCAGGCCGCCCACAACGTCGTCACCGCCGACGGCCGGCACCACACCTTCGCCCAGTTCGGCTCCGGCACCTTCAGCGGCGTACCCACCCACCTGTCCCACCTGATGCTGGTGGACCCGCTCGCGCTCGCCGCCGAGGCCCGCCACCTCGCCTCCCTCGGCGTCCCCGACCCGCTCGCCCTGCTGACCGTCGACCGCCGCGCCCGGCTCACCACGCCCTACCACGCGGCCGCCAACCGGGCCCGGGAACGCGCCCGCGGCACCGCCCGGCACGGCTCCTGCGGCATGGGCATCGGCGAAACCGCCGCCTACGCCCTCGCCCACCCCGCCGACGCCCCCACCGCCGGCGACTGCACCGCCCCCGCGACGCTGCGCCGCAAACTCACCCTGCTCCGCGACCGGCTGACCGCCGCCCTCGGCCCGCTCGACGCCCCGCCCGTCGACGCCTGCCTGGACGCGTTCGCCACGTTCGCCGCCCACGTCCGGCTGGTCGACGGCGCGCACCTGACGCGGCTGGTGCGCACCGGCCGGCTCGTCCTCGAGGGCGCCCAGGGCGTCCTCCTCGACGAGTGGCACGGCTTCCACCCCTACACCACCTGGTCGACGACCACCTTCGCCGGCGCCGAGCGGCTGCTCGCCGAGGCCGGCCGGCCGCGCAGCGCGCTGCGCCTGGGCGTCGTGCGGACCTACACCACCCGGCACGGGCCCGGCCCGCTCGTCACCGAGGACCCGGCACTGCTCCGCGCCCTGCCCGAGGCCCACAACGGCCACGGCCGCTGGCAAGGCCCCTTCCGCGCCGGTCACTTCGACGCCGTCGCGCACTCCTACGCCGTCGAGGTCTGCGGGGGAGTGGACGCCCTCGCCGTCACCCACCTGGACGCCCCGGGCCGCTGCGGCGGCGCGCTGCGCACCGTACACGCCTACCGCACCGCCGACGGCCTCCAGGACCGCCTCCGCACCGCCCCGCCCGGCGACCTGACGCGCCAACAACGGCTCACCGAAAGCCTGTTGACCGCCCGCCCGGCCGATTGGCGGTCACCGGGCACCGACCCGCGCGCCTGGTGCGACGCGCTCGCCCGGACGCTCGGCGCCCCGGTCGCCATGGAGTCCTACGGACCCACCGCCGCCGACAAGACCGTCCGGCCGCTCACCGGACGGGGAAGTCGAAGTAGGTGTCCGGGAAGGGCTCCGGCTGGAACGTGAAGTGCCACCACTCCTCGGGCAGGTTCACGAACCCGGCCCGCTCCAGGCCGCTCTTGAGCAGCAGCCGGTTCCTCAGCTGCCGCCCGTGGATCCGCGGGTCGAGGGTGTGCGCGAGCGTGTCGAAGCAGTCGAAACCGGTCCCCATGTCGAGGGAGTTGTCCGGGAAGCGCTCGTCCTTCGGCCCGTAGCAGGACGTCAGCGGCTCCCCGGGCACGTACGGACGGGTGGGCACCGCGGGCAGCCGCACCAGGGTCAGATCGACCGTACTGCCCCTGCTGTGACCGGACTTGGCGGCGATGTAACCGTCGTCGAAGAGCTTCGCCTTGTCCTCACGCGGATAGAACTCGCCCTTCATGCCCTGATCGCCGAGGTCCTTCGCCCACCGCACGAAGTGGTCGACGGCGCGCTGCGGCCGGTAGCAGTCGTACACCTTCAGCGAGAAACCCCGCCGGAGGAACGAGCGCTGCGCCCGGTGCAGCGCCCGCGCGGCCTCCCGCGTCAGCAGGCACGTCGGCCTGCGGTAGCCGTCCACCGGCACACCCATGAAGTTGTGCGGCGTGTAGTAGCGCATCTCCTGGAGGATCGTGGGATCCACCGCGCGCAGCGCGACGAACCCCGCGGGCGCCTCGCGCGGGGACGGCGGACGCCGGGCGGCCCCCGCCTCGGCGCCCGACGGCAGGGTGACGACGGTCAGCAGGGCGGCGGCGGCAACGGCCAGGCCGCGCAACGTGGCAGCGAGTCTCGGCATGGCCCTCGTCTACCAGGCGCGGCCCGCGCAGGGGAAGACCGCGGCGGCTACCCGCCCGCCAGCCCCCGCACCCGCACCGGATACCCCACCGCGCCGCCGTCCCGCCGCTCCACCACCACCCGGCCGCCCGCCCACCGCGTGGTGAAGCGCTCGACGGTCGGCCGCTGCCAGCCGTCCCCGGCGTCCGGCACCACCAGACCGGTACCCCCGCGCCCGGCCGCCGGCGCCCACACCTCCAGCTCCGTCCCGCCGTCCCCGCCCGCCACCGGCAGCACCGCACCGGCCCGCGCCAGCACCGGAATCCGCGACAACGGCGCCTCCACCCACACCTGCCCGGGACCGTCGTACGCCCGCCCGGTTGCGGTGTCGTACCACCGCCCGCGCGGCAGCCGCACCGGCCGCCGGGTCACCCCCGCCGCCAGCGCCGGCGCCACCAGCAGCGCGTCCCCCAGCAAAAAGGCGTCCTCGCAGTCCCGCAACGCCCGGTCCCGCGGCGCACTCCACCACACCGGCCGGACGTAGGGCGCGCCGGTCAGCCGCGCCAACTGGCCCAGCGTCCCGAAGTACGGCAGCAGCCGCTGCCGCTCCCGCAGCGCCGCACGGGCGTGCTCCAGCACCTCGGCGCCGAACTCCCAGGGCTCCCGCCGCCCCGCCCAGATCGCCGAGTGGGTGCGGAACAGCGGCAGATACGCGCCCAGTTGGAACCAGCGCAGATACAGCTCCTCGGACGGCACCGCGGAGAACCCGCCGACGTCCGGCCCGCCGTACGGCACCCCGCACAGCCCGAGACCCAGCACCAGCGACAGTGACGCCCGCAGCCCCGGCCAGCCCGTCGCCACGTCCCCCGACCAGGTGCCCCCATAGCGCTGCATCCCCGCCCACCCCGAACGGGAGAAGAGGAACGGCCGCTCACCCGGCCGCAGTTCGCACAGCCCCTCGAAACCGGCCCGCGCCATCGCCAGACCGTAGACGTTGTGCGCCTCCCGGTGGTCGCCGCCCCGGCCCTCCAGCGCGTGCCGGGCCGCACGCGGCAGCGTCTGCGCACCGAACGGGGCAAACGAGACCGGCTCGTTCATGTCGTGCCAGAACCCCGAGAAGCCCTGCGCCAGCCGCTCGCCGTACAACCCGCCCCACCACTTGCGCACCCGCGCCTCGGTGAAATCCGGGTACACCGACTCGCCGGCCCACACCACCCCGCGCACCTCCCGCCCCCGGTCGTCCCGTACGAACGCGTCGGCCGCCGCCCCGCCCTCGTACACCGGGTCCCCCGGCGCCGCCTTCACCGCCGGATCCACGATCGACACCAGCCGCACCCCCTCGGCGCGCAGCTCCCGGGCCAGCCCCGGCAGATCCGGGTAGCGCTCCCGGTCGACGGTGAACACCCGGTGCCGGTCGTAGTGGTCGATGTCCAGATGGACGGCCGACAGCGGAAGTCCCCGCTCCCGATAGCCGGACACCACCCGCCGCACCTCCTCCTGGCCGCCGAACCCCCAACGGGCGTGCTGATGACCCAGCGCCCACTGCGGCGGCAGCGCCGGCGCACCGGTCAGCGCCGTCCACACCTGGAGCACCCGGGCCGGTGTGCCGGCCAGCACCCAGTAGCGCAGCGGCCCGCCGTCCATCCGCAGCTCACACGCGCCCGGCCGGTCGTGCCCCGAGCCGGCGCCCTCCGTGCCCTCCCGCAGCAGCACCCGGCCGTCCCACGAGTTGTCGTGGAACACCAGATGCGTACCGGCGTCCGCCACCACCAACTGGACCGGCATCGTCAGCGACAGCGGATCGTCCCCCGGCACGAACGCCCCGCCCGGATCGGTGTTCCACAGCCGGTACGTGCCGTCCCGCAGCCGCGGCCCGTGCGCCCGCCCGCCCAGCCCGAAGAACCGCGCGTCGGCCGCCACCTCCGAACGCTGCACCCACCGCGACCCGCCACCCCCCTCCGGCCGGCCGCCGTCCCCGCCCGCCTCCGCGCCCGGCCCGTCCGTACGGTCCCACCAGCGCGGCGGCAGCTCCCGCCGCAGCACCGCCCCGCCGGGCGTCCGCACCTCCACCGCGCCGTGCCGGGACACCACGACCAGCACCCGCTCCGAGACCACCCGCCAGCCGCCCTCCGTATCGGGCTCCAGCACCGCCCGCGCGTCCGGCTCCGGACACGCCCCGGCCAGCGCGTACGAGGGCTCCGGCTCCGCCCCGTCCCAGCCGCAGAACACCGCGCCGCCCGACGCGACCCGCACCCGCAGCGACGACCGCGCGAAGTGGATCACCCCGCCGCCCGGCTGGGACTCCGCCCCGCGCGCCACCCCCGGCACCCTCGCCCGCTCCGTGCCGCGCCGCGGCAACGCCCTGGCATCCGCCCTCCGTGCCCGCCACGCCGCGCGCACGGACCGCAGCCCCTGCGCCGGCCCGACCGCCCTGACCACCCGTACCGACCGCACCAGATCACGCCCGTCCATGCCGGTCAGCCTGCCATTGACGCCTGGTCGGGCGGGCATCGTTCAACTGCCGTTCACCTGCGCAGGGTCACCCTCGGCCACGCCAAGGCCCGCGGATCGCGACCCGGTGGCCGGATCCCGCCGGGCGCCCCACCGGCGACCCGCCCGCAGGGGCATCGCCACGTGCCCGCACCACACCGGACACCCCCCGAATGTGGGCAGCCGACCCTGGTGCACAAGTCGATCACATGGCATCGTCCAGGCAAGCCGTGTCACGCGCACACGTCGGGCCGGGGGACCCCCGCCACGGTGCGCACACGACGCCCACGACGCGTACCGACCGGGAGCCGCACATGACCACCGCACCGCAGTCCGCCCAGCCGGAACCCCTCTGGCAGCCAGGACCGGACCGTATCGCCGGCGCACAGGTCACCCGCTTCCACACCTGGGCCGCCACCCACCACGGCGCGCCCGCCCCCACCCCCGGCGACCCCGCGGCGAGCTACGCCGCCCTGCACCGCTGGTCCGTCGAGGCACTCCCCGTCTTCTGGCAGGCCGTCGCCGAATGGTTCGACGTCCGCTTCACCACCCCTTACGAGACCGTCCTCGCCGACCGCGCGATGCCCGGCGCCCAGTGGTTCCCCGGCGCCACCCTCAACTACGCCGAACACGCGCTGCGCGCCGGCGAGGACCCGGCCCGCGCCGACGAGCCCGCGCTGCTGTACGTCGACGAGTCCCACGAGCCCACCCCGGTCACCTGGGCGGAGCTGCGCACCCAGGTCGGCTCGCTGGCCGCCGCACTCCGCCGCCTCGGCGTCCGCCCCGGAGACCGCGTCAGCGGCTACCTCCCCAACGTCCCGCAAGCCGTCGTCGCCCTGCTCGCCACCGCCGCGGTCGGCGGCGTCTGGACGTCCTGCGCCCCCGACTTCGGCGCCCGCAGCGTCCTGGACCGCTTCCAGCAGATCGAACCGGTCGTGCTGTTCACCGTCGACGGCTACCGCTACGGCGGCAAGGAGCACGACCGCCGCGACACCGTCGCCGAACTCCGCGCCGAACTCCCCACCCTGCGCGCCGTCGTGCACATCCCGCTGCTCGGCACCCCCGCCCCCGAAGGCGCCCTGAACTGGTCGGACCTGACCTCGCAGGACACCGAACCGGTCTTCGAACAGGTTCCCTTCGACCACCCCCTGTGGGTCCTGTACTCCTCGGGCACCACCGGCCTGCCCAAGGCCATCGTCCAGTCCCAGGGCGGCATCCTGCTCGAACACCTCAAGCAGACCGGCCTGCACTGCGACCTCGGCCCCGACGACCGCTTCTTCTGGTACACCTCCACCGGCTGGATGATGTGGAACTTCCTCGTCGCCGGCCTGCTGGTGGGCTCCACGATCGTGCTCTACGACGGCAGCCCCGGATACCCCGACATCGCCGCCCAGTGGCGGGTCGCCGAGGCCACCCGCGCCACCGTCTACGGCACCTCCGCCGCCTACGTCATGGCCTGCCGCAAGGCCGGCATCCACCCGGCCCGCGACCTCGACCTCTCAGCCGTCCACTGCGTCGCCACCACCGGCTCCCCGCTCCCGCCGGACGGCTTCCGCTGGCTGCACGACAGCTTCGCGGAGAGCGGCGCCGACCTGTGGACGGCCTCCGTCAGCGGCGGCACCGACGTCTGCAGCTGCTTCGCCGGCGCCGTCCCCACCCTCCCCGTCCACATCGGCGAACTCCAGGCCCCCTGCCTCGGCACCGACCTCCAGGCGTGGGACCCGCAGGGCAAGCCCGTCACCGACGAGGTCGGCGAACTCGTCGTCACCAACCCCATGCCGTCCATGCCCACCCGCTTCTGGAACGACCCCGACGGCACCCGCTACCACGACAGCTACTTCGACATGTACCCCGGCGTCTGGCGGCACGGCGACTGGATCACCGTCACCCCGCGCGGCAGCGTCGTCATCCACGGCCGCTCCGACTCCACCCTCAACCGCCAGGGCGTGCGGATGGGCTCCGCCGACATCTACGAGGCCGTCGAACGCCTCCCCGAGATCCGCGAATCCCTCGTCATCGGACTGGAACTCCCCGACGGCGGCTACTGGATGCCGCTCTTCGTCCACCTCGCCCCCGGCGCCGCACTCGACGATGCCCTGCGCGACCGCATCAAGCGCACCATCCGCGAAGAGCTCTCCCCGCGCCACGTCCCGGACGACATCATCGAAGCCCCCGGCGTGCCGCACACCCTCACCGGCAAGCGCATCGAGGTCCCCGTCAAACGCCTCCTCCAGGGCACCCCCCTCGACAAGGCCGTCAACCCCGGCTCCGTCGACGACCTCGAACTCCTGCGGTTCTACGAGCAGATCGCCCGCGACCGCGCCGCAGGGGACGGCTCCGCACAGTAACGCCCCCGGCGCCGGATCCCGTAAGGCCCCCGCCTCCGATCCGGCGCCGGAATCCGCAGGTCAGCGGCTACCGGACCGTCCCGCCGCCGCCCTTCGGCAGGCCCGTTGTCAGACCCCCCGGTTACTCTCAGTGACAGGTGGTGTGTGGCCAGCACACCGCACACGAGAGCTCACCCAGGGGGAGTCATGACAGCCACGTCCCGGCACACCGACCGCACCGCCCACCGCGCACTGCGCCGCGAAGTCCCCAGCACCGCCGCCGTCCTCGCCGACGAACGCGACTTCACCGCCATGCGCCGCTACCGCACCTTCCCGTTCGACGACCACGACAGCTACCTCCGGCAGATGGAGAGGCTGCTGCGCACCCTCACCGCACAGGGCGTCCTCACCACCCTCAGCCTCTTCGACCCGGCCGCCTACGTGACGTACTGCGCCGAACTCGACCTGGACCCCGACCGGCCCGAGAGCCGCACCCGCTACGCCGCCGAAGCCGCCCGCACCGGCGCGACCGTCACCTACGAAGGCGAGCCGCTGAGCAGCCTGCTCCCATTACTCGTCGAGGAAGCGGACCGCCGGGCGGCCTGGGACCACGCCACCGCCCTCCTGGCCCGCACCGGGAACTGCGCGGAGTGCGGCACGGACCTCGCCCGCGCCGCCTTCGCCCGCGCCACCCACGCCGTCCAGCAGCTCCTCGCCTCCCTCGGCGACGGCAGCCACCACCTCGTCTGCTCCATCGCCGCCGACGGCCCTCCGCTCCTCGCGGTGCTGCACGCCACGGCCCGTGACGGCGCACCGCCCGGCCTCACCGAAACCGAGACCCTCGGCTTCTGCACCGTCCTCGCCACCGGCCTCGCCCTGCGCGCCCCCGGAGGCATCGTTGCCCGCAGCACCACCGCACCCACCGACCGCGCCACCACCGCCGACGGCGACCGCGACACGGTCCGCGGCTGGTCCCTGCGCGACTCCTGGCTCCGGCCCCTCAGCACCGCCGAGGTCTTCACCGCCTACTGCACCGACGCCGACACCGGCGAGCCCGTCCCGCCCGAGCACGGCGTCGACTACGCCCCCGGCCTCCCGCTCACCCCACCACCCGGCACCCACGACCACCACTGACCGGCGCCGCCCGCAGACACGGAACGGCCGCCCCGCCACAAAGGCGGGACGGCCGTCCACCACTCCTGCGACGCAGCGCGCCGCGCGGAATCACTCCCCGGAAAGCACCGCCCGCGCCGCGGCCCGGGCGTCATCGGCGGTGTCCGCGGCCCGCGCCGCGGCCGCCGCACGCTCACACTGCGCCAGCGTGTGCTTCGCCAGCGTCGCCCGCACATACGGAATCGACGCCGCACCCATCGACAGGCTGGTGACACCGAGCCCCGTCAGCACACACGCCAACTCCGGATCGGAGGCCGCCTCACCACACACACCACAGCTCTTGCCCTCGGCCTTGGCCGCCTCGGCCGACGCCGCGACGAGATCCAGCAGCGCCGGCTGCCAGGGATCCTGCAGCCGCGACACGGCCCCCACCTGACGGTCGGCCGCGAAGGTGTACTGCGCCAGGTCGTTGGTCCCCAGCGAAAGGAACTCCACCTCCTGCAGGATCGACCGCGCCCGCAGCGCGGCCGACGGAATCTCCACCATCGCCCCGAACTTCGCCCGCAGCCCGGCCTCCCGGCACGCGTCCGCGAACGCCTTGGCGTCGATGCGGTCCGCCACCATCGGCGCCATGACCTCGAGGTAGACCGGCAGCCCCTCGGCCGCCTTCGCCAGCGCGGTCAGCTGCGTCCGCAGCACGTCCGGGTGGTCGAGCAGCGTACGCAGCCCCCGCACACCCAGCGCCGGGTTCGGTTCGTCGGCCGGCGTCAGGAAGTCCAGCGGCTTGTCGGCGCCGGCGTCCAGCACCCGCACGACCACGCGGCCCTCCGGAAACGCCTCCAGCACCTTCCGGTACGCCTCGACCTGCTTGGCCTCCGCCGGCGCCTGCTTGCTGTCGTCCAGGAACAGGAACTCGGTCCGGAACAGACCGACGCCCTCCGCCCCGGCCTCGACCGCCGCCGCCACATCACCGGGACCGCCGACATTCGCCAGCAGCGGCACCTTGTGCCCGTCGGACGTGGCGCCCGGCCCGGACGAGGCGGCCAGCGCCGCCTTCCGCTCGGCCGCGGCCCGCTCCAGCTCCGCCCGCTTCTCGGCGCTCGGCTCCACGAAGATCTCACCGGTGCTGCCGTCCACGGCGATCACCGTGCCCTCGACCAGCTCACCCGCGCCCGGCAGCGCGACAACGGCCGGCACACCCAGCGCCCGCGCCAGAATCGCGCTGTGGCTGGTCGGCCCGCCCTCCTCGGTCACGAACCCGAGCACCAGCGTCGGGTCGAGCAGCGCGGTGTCGGCCGGCGCCAGGTCCCGCGCGATCAGCACATACGGCTCGTCGCTGTCCGGCACACCCGGCATCGGCACACCCAGCAGCCGCGCGACGATCCGGTTCCGCACGTCATCGAGGTCGGCCACCCGCCCCGCCAGGTACTCCCCGGCACCCGCGAGCAGCGCCCGGTACGCCGCGAACGCGTCATAGACACCCCGCTCGGCGGTGCTGCCGACGGTGATCCGCCGCTCGACGTCCGCCATCAGCTCGGGGTCCTGCGCCATCAGCGCCTGGGCCTCCAGCACGGCCTGCGCCTCACCGCCAGCGAGATTGCCGCGCGCTATCAGGTCGGCGGCGACAGCCTCCACGGCCTGGCGGGCACGCCCCTGTTCGCGCTCCGCCTCGTCTGCCGGAATCTGCTTGGCCGGCGGCTCCAGAACCGCCGTCCCCATGTGCCGCACCTCGCCGATCGCCACCCCGTGGCTCACGCCGACGCCTCGCAGCGTTGTCTCCATTGCACCCGTCTCCGTTTGATGCGACGGCCGGGCCGCCGCGGTGGATGTCGTACCTGCCGTTCGGGACGGCGCCCGGCTACTGCCAGGAGAAGAGCTGGTCCCCGGCCTTCACGTCGCCGTCCTCCCGGACGTCGCCGAGCGAGTCCGCGCTGGCCTCCAGCGCGACGACCGGGCAGACCGGAGACTTGCCGGCGGCCTCGACCGCCGCCGGGTCCCAGCGCACGATCTCCTGGCCACGGGTGACGGTGTCACCCTTGTTCACCAGCAGCTCGAAGCCCTCACCGTTGAGCTGAACGGTGTCGATACCGAGGTGAGTGAGCACGCCGTGCCCCTCCCCGTCGACAACGACAAACGCGTGCGGGTGCAGCGATACGAGAACACCGTCCACGGGCGACACGGCGGCAGACGGCTCACGAACCGGGTCGATGGCGGTACCGGGACCCACCATCGCTCCGGAGAACACCGGGTCGGGCACGGCCGCGAGTCCGATGGCGCGTCCAGCAAGCGGGGACGTCACGGTGGTCATGGGAAGCCTCCCAGGGGTGGAGATTCATCAGGCCGCCGTCACTACCTGTCCTGGACGGCGCACCGTTGAGAAGCGTAAGTCATACGAACTGACGGTTCCGCATGAGAGACGCCGGTTGCGCGCCGCGAGTCCCGCCGAATCGATTTGCCTCGCCCACAGCAGAGCGGTACTGTCTGAGACCTGCCCCGGACAGCCAGACCGCAATCAACTGCGGTCGGTTGAGTTGGGCGGCACTCCTAAGCGTCTTGATCGCGACTCAAGAATTGTGCGCTTCTGCATGTCTGCAGAAAGGCGGCGGTTCGAAAGCCGAAAAGGGCCTGATAGAGTGTGAAACACCGAAGGGAAGCGCCCGGAGGAAACCCGAGAGGGAATCCAAAGGAAGCGTCCGTTCCTTGAGAACTCAACAGCGTGCCAAAAGTCAACGCCAGATATGTTGATACCCCGTCCACCTCGGTGGATGAGGTTCCTTTGA
>NZ_JNZA01000032.1 GCF_000717345.1 Streptomyces lydicus
GCGGGGGCCTGGGGAGCGGGGGACGGATGTGCGGGGGCCTGCGGGGCGGGCGCGGCCGGCGCCTGGGCCGGGCCGGTGGGGTGGGCGGCGGCCGGGCCCGCCGGGGGCACCACCGGCTGCGGCGCCGTGGGCTGGTCGACCACGGGAGGCTGCTCGCGGGCCGGCTGCGCGAGCAGACTCTTGGCGACCGCGCGGGCGTCGTCCTTGCCCACCGTGCGGCGGGCCAGGCGCACTTCGCGTTCGTCGAGGCCGAGCAGGTCCGCCACCACCGCGTCGCTGCCCACAGTCACGGCGAAGGCGGCCAGGGTGCGCGACCGGCGGGCCTCCGCCTCGTCGAGGAGCCCCTGGGTCCGGCGGACCTCGTCATCGCTGCTGCAAAACGCCTGTGCGAGTACCGCATGGCGCTCCCACAACTCCCTCGGTTCCATGACAGCCACAACGTTTGTTCGTCCGGATTGAACCGCTTACCGGCAATAGATCACTGCATGAGGTGATATTCGAGGGAGTTGCCCCCATGCCTCCGGGGCGGATGCGGGCGGTGCCGTAAAAATACGCAGTGACCCCAGGCCGGAAGAATCGTTTCTACGTCCATGAGCGCCCCTACCTCCGGCACCGTCGCAGGTCACGGTCAGACTTTCCTCCCCGGGCCCGGGTCCACGCCCCGGTGGCTCACCGCGGAGATCGCCCGGCAGACCCCGGTCTTCGCGGGCCTGGTACGCCTCTGGAGCGAGCGCGCCGCCACCGTCCCCGGCGTCGCCGATCCCGAGTGGCAGCGGCTGGTCTCGTACCACTGTTTCGTGGAGGAGACCGAGACGGCACTCGCCGCGCTCCGGCCGCACCGGGCGCCGGACGTGCTGCCGTCGCGCAAACCCGTCCCGGCCGCCCGGCCGGCCCGCCTGGACATCTGAGCGGCCCGTACGCACCCGGTGCGGCGGCCCCGGGGCCGTCCGCCCCCGACGGCCTGAAGCGGCACCCGGCCCGGAGTACCGTTGAGTTGTCGAGACGTCCCGCTGTCCGGCATGAGCCCGGACAGCGGCTTCGACCAGCGACGGAGCCCGGGTGAGCGCGAGGGATGACACGGACTTCAGCCCGATCGGGTTGATCGGGCGGGTGACCGTGTCGATCCCGGCCGACGGGCCCGGCGAGGTGCTGCTGCCGGTGCGCGGCGGGACCGAGTCCTTCGCCGCCTGGTCCCGGGAGCCCATCGCGCGGCACACGCAGGTCATCGTGGTGGACCACACCTCGGCGCGGTCGGTGATCGTCGCGCCGCTGCCCGCCACCTGACGCGGCCCGGCCGCCTCGGTGGCCGGATGGGCGCCCCTCCTACCCCCGGCCGGCCCCGTACCACCCGGGGCGGCCGCACCGGACCAGGAGCGTTTCCATGCTGTTCTGGCATGTTCCCGCGCCGAACGAGGCGCTGTTGATCTCCGGCTCGAAGCGCCGGGCCGGGGACGCCCAATTCCGTATCGTCACGGGCCACGGCTGCTGGGTCCTGCCCGTCAAACAGAAGGCGAGCCTGCTGTCGCTGTCGCTGCGGGAGACCGAGATCTCCGAGGACTGCGTCACGCAGCAGGGCATCCGGCTCGCCGTGCGGGCGGTCGCGGTCTTCAAGGTCGGTGACGACCAGCCGTCGATCGCCAACGCCGCGCGACGGTTCCTGGACGAGCAGGCCAGCATGGAGGAGCTGGTGGGGCGGATCTTCGCCGGCCATCTGCGGTCGATCGTCGGCGGGCTGACCGTCGAGCAGATCATCCGGGAGCGGGACCGGGTGGCCCAGGAGGTCAAGGACGGCAGCCACTCCGAGATGGAGAAGCTCGGCATCGTCGTCGACGCCCTGCAGATCCAGGAGATCGGCGACACCTCCGGCTACATCACCAACCTGGCCGCGCCGCACGCCGCGGCCGTCGCCAGCGCCGCCCGGATCGCCCAGGCCAGGGCCGACCAGGAAGCGACCGAGCGGGAGCAGCAGGCGGCGGCGCTCAAGGCGGAGTACGAGCGGGACACCGCGATCAAGCGGGCCGGGTTCCGCGCCGAGACCGAGCAGTACAACGCCCGCGCCGCACAGGCCGGCCCGCTGTCCCAGGCCAGGGCCTCGCAGGAGGTCATCGAGGAGCAGACCTCGCTGGCCGAGCGGCAGGCCGCGCTGGCCGCCCAGCGTCTGGAGGCGGAGGTACGCCGCCCCGCGGACGCCGAGGCGTACCGGCTGCGCACCCTGGCGGAGGCCCAGCGCGACCAGGTCCGCTACGAGGCGGACGCCCGCGCGTACAGCGAACGGGCCGTCGCCCAGGCGCGTGCCGACGCGAACAACGCGCTGGCCTCCTCGCTGCGGGACGGCAATCAGGAGCTGCTCGCCGCCAACCGCACCGTCGAGAACCTCCCGGCGCTGGCCGAGGCCGCCGCCGAGGGGATCTCCGGCTCGCAGCTGACCGTCCTCAACGGCACCGACGGCCTGAACGAGATCGCCTCCGCCGTCGTCGGGCAGGGTCTGGCCATCCTCGACGCCCTGAAGAAGTCACCGGCCGCGGCCGGTGGCACGTCGGCCGCGGCTCCACCACTGGCCGACGGCGCCGGCTCGCTGCCCTCGAAGGTGACCAGGCTCAAGCAGGACGGCCCGGCCTCCGGGCCGTAGCGGGGGGGCGCCGACGACGGGCGGGGAACCCCGCCCGTCGTCCTTACGTGCGGAAATCCTGTCCCGGAGAGGTGACCGACGTGTGTGGACCGGGGCGGGCCGCCGCTCGCCTGCCGGGCATTCCGCCCCCGCCGCGTCATGATGCGGTCAGGAGCCGGGGGCGGTGACGGTGCATCACCGTCGCCCCCGGAAGGCAACAGCGACGCAGTGAAGGTGCCTCAGATGTCGAAACCACCGCTCCCCGAAGCCGCGACCGCCATGCTGGCCAAGCCCAACCCGTCCGTCATCACCACGCTGCGGCAGGACGG
Source organism: Streptomyces lydicus (assembly GCF_000717345.1). Lineage (GTDB taxonomy): Bacteria > Actinomycetota > Actinomycetes > Streptomycetales > Streptomycetaceae > Streptomyces > Streptomyces lydicus. The sequence continues at coordinate 2,938 of NZ_JNZA01000032.1, forward strand.
CCAGCCGGTGTCCACCGCCACCTGGTACCTCTGGGATGACGGACGGGTCCTGGTCAACATGGACGAGGGCCGCAAGCGACTGGAACACGTACGCAACGACCCCCGGGTGTCGCTCACCGTGCTCGACGACGGCGACTGGTACACCCACCTCAGCCTGATCGGCCGGGTCGCGGAGCTCCGTGACGACGACGATCTCACCGACATCGACCGGCTGGCCCAGCGCTATCTCGGGCGGTCGTACCCCCAGCGGGACCGCCGCCGGGTCAGCGCCTGGATCGAGATCGACCGCTGGCACGGCTGGGGCGGTCTGAAGGACAGCAGCCAGGCCGGCTGAGGACCGGCGCCGGTCAGCCGCCGCTCTTCTGCTGAAGGAGGGCGGCGGCATCGGCCACGTCGTCGCCGATGGTCAGCACGCCCTGGATGGCGGCGGTGGGGGTGGCGGCGCCGTTGACCCCGACGAAGAAGACGTCGAAGCGGCCCTTACCGGTCTCCAGGTAGCCGGCGATGGTCTCGGCACCGACGGCCAGCCGGTCGTTGAGGGCGTCGCCGCCCGCCGCGGTGCCGGTCTTCGCGAAGACCTTGCCGCGTGACGGGCAGTGCCGGCAGGAGTCCGCCAGAGTCCCGTCGACGCCCAGGACCGGCAACGCCTCGCGGAAGTTCCGGGCCTCGCCGGTGCGCTGCCAGTACGTCAGGATCTGCGCCAACGCCCGCGGCGTGGTCCGGTCGGCCGGGTTGCCGCCCCGGCCGTCGGCGAGCTGTACGGCCTTGCGGTCCACCTTCGCGGCGTCCAGGAACGCGGCGAGCACGGGGAATCCGTCCTCGCAGTCGGTGCTCCCGGCGGTCGTGGCCATCAGGCACACCCCGAGGTTCGCCCCGAGGTTGTGGCTCACCTTGAGGATGAGCTGGGCGTACTCGCGGTACGGCGGGGAGGTGTAGCGGGCCACCGCGGGCACGCCCCGGTAGGAGCGGGGCAGCCGGGCGACGGGGCGCGGGCCGACGGGGTTCGCGGTGACCTGGACCCCGGCCCGGCGCAGCGCCTCGATCAGGGCGGTCCGGCCGAACGCATCGGGGTCCTTGACCGGGGAGATCCGCAGGACGGGGGCGGAGCCGGCGGCGATGGTGCCGGACAGCTGGATCCGGGTGCCGTCGGGCGAGGTCTGGACGGCGATGGCGGTGGGTTTGCCGGGCGCGACGGTGCGGACGGACGAGGTGACCCGGTAGGGCGCGACTTTCGGACGCACCTCCAGGGCGGCGGGGCTGCCGGCGGCGCGCCCGGGTGAGGTCAGCAGATCGATGACGTTGTCGTTGACGATCATCGGGGTGGGCGTCGGGTCGAGATCCGGGTCGGGCCGGAACAGCCGGGCGTCGACGACGACATCGCCGTCAACCCGCCGGATCCCTGCGGCGCGCACCTGACGGGCGAGGTGGTCGAGGCCGGCCAGCGGGTTCTCCGGGGTGAGGGTGGCTCCGGGGACGTCGTTGGCGTAGGTGTGGTCGATGGGGGTGTAGGCGACGGTGCCGTCCTTGCGGGTCCGGCCGCCGAGGGTCAGGTCGCCCTGGGCGACCAGGACCAGGTCACCCCTGAGCGTCGCGTGACGGCGCTGCCCGACGGCGTACACCGGGGTGACGAAGCGGTGGTCGCCGCCGAGGGTGTGCCAGGTGCCGCTGACGCTGAACAGTTTGGCCGTCGAGCCGGGGATGAAGAACTGGTCGGCGAAGCGGGACTGCAGCACCCTGCCCGTCCGCGGGTTCTGCTGGAACAGCCCCCATTGGGCGTGCCGGTACGCGGGTTTGCCCATGACCGCCGCGAGGCGCGGGCCGAGGCCGCCGCGGGCCGGTGCGGGCGTCGGGGACGGTTGCGGAGCGGCCTGGACGAGGCCGGTGACGACGATACCGACGGACAGCAGGAGCGCCAGCGTGACGACGGCGCGCCGGGGGATCCTCCGGCGCCGGGCGGTTGGTGACATGCGGACTCCACCGATGGGTGTGTTCCCTCGTGCGGGTGCCGCCGCGGGCCGGCCGGTGCGACGCGCGGTGTGCTGCGGCAGGCGGCGTCCGGCGGCATGCGGTGGGCCCGGGTGCGCGTTCCCGGGCCCACCGCCTGATGGATCCGGCGGGCGTCAGAGGAGCCCGAGCAGGCCGAGGCCGAACAGGCCGCGGCCCGCGCCGTAGCCGTCGCGGCCGTAACCGTCGCGGCCGTAGCCGTCACGGCCGTACCCGTAGCCGTCGCGTCCGTACCCGTCGCGGCCGTACCCGTCGCGGCCGTAGCCGTCACGGCCGTAGCCGAAGCCGTCGCGGCGGCCGCCGTCACGGCCGAAGTCGTCATAGCCGTCGCGGCCGTTGCGGCGGTGGGCGTTGTGGCCGCCGTGGCCGGAGCGGCCGTGGGCCTTGTCCTGCCCCTTGCCGTGGTGGCCACGTTCGCAGCCGTGCGAGGAGCACACGGGGGTGGGCGTGCTGCTGGGGGCGGCGGTCGCGGCGCCAGCCGTCGGCAGCACCAGGGCAGCCGCGGTCAGGCCGGCCACCGCGAGGCCGCGAGGGATCGAACGGAGCATGTTTCCACCTTCACTCGACTTTGCAGAAAAGGAATATCCTCTGCAAAGGCGACGATAAGGCCGGTTTTGTCGGTATCGGCGCGACCCGCCGGGGTGTCACCGGAACGCAGCAGAACCACGCCGGCGCGCCGCCGGACCGCCCGTTCGCCGGGCCGTGTTCACCCCTCCGCCGAACCACCCTCCGCCGAACCGCCCTCCGGCAGGCTCTCCAGCAGGTGCCCCAGGGCGCCGGCGACGAGAGCGGAGACCGTGTCGGGGTCGGCGCTCGCCAACGGTTCCTTGCCGACCACCACTCGCATCAAGCCAATTCCCAGCAGCCAGGAAAGCGCCAGATCGGCACGCAACGGGCCGTTGTCGGACGGCGAGAGCGTGGCGAGCACCTCCGCGTACTCCTCCCCCAGGCCCCGCAGCGCGTCCGCGATCTCGTCACTGCCACCGATGGAGCGCAGACACACCTCCAGCGACCGGTCGCCGCCCGTGCGCCCGCCGGCGAGCATGCCGCGCAGCGCCACGTCGAACAGCTGCCCGGCGGGCGTGGTACGCAGCTGCTCCTGCCCGCCGCGCGCCATCACCTCTCCGAACAGGGCTTTCTTCGATCCGAAGTAGCGGAACAGCAGGGCCTGGTTGGCCCCGGCGCGGGCCGCGATGTCGCGCACCGTCGTCCGCTCGTAGCCGCGCTCGGCGAACAGTTCCGACGCGGCGTCGAGCAGCCGCAGCCGGGTGCCCTGGGCGCTGCGGCGGTGCTGTGCACGCACCGTGCCGTGCTGCGAGGTCTCCCCCACGTGTCGTCACGCTCCTCTCTTCCGGGCCGTCACCATGACGGCCGCAATGCGTCGTTGACCAGCCCGAGGGGGCGTCCTACCTTATGTAAGCAGGTGCTTACACAAGGGAGGTCACCTTGACCACAGCCGACACAGCACCCCTCTCCTACCCCTTCAATGTCCCCGAGAGCCTTGAGCTCGCCGACGAGTACGAGCGGGCCCGCAACCGCCCCGGCCTGCTCAAGGTGCGGATGGCGTACGGCGAGCCGGCCTGGCTGGTCACCCGCTACGCCGAGGCCCGCTTCGTCCTCGGTGACCAGCGCTTCAGCCGCGCCGCGAGCGCCCTGCACGACGAACCCCGGCAGTCCGAGGGCCGCCGCACCAGCGGCATCCTGGGCATGGACCCGCCCGACCACACCCGGCTTCGCACGCTGGTGGCCAAGGCGTTCACGGTCCGTCAGGTCGAGAAGCTCAGGCCGCAGGTCGTGGCGCTGACCCACGAACTCCTCGACGAGCTGGAGGCCGCCGGACCGCCGGCCGACCTGGTGGACCGTTTCGCACTGCCCATCCCCGTCGCCGTCATCTGCCGGCTGCTCGGCGTCCCGCCCGAGGACCGGCCGCGCTTCCGGGTGTGGAGCGACGCCGCCCTGTCGACCAGCTCCCTGACGTCCGAGGAGTTCGACGCCAACCAGGAGGAACTCCGCGCTTACATGCGGCAGTTGATCCAGGAGCACCGGGACGCACCGCAGGACGACCTGATGACCGCACTGATCGACGCCCGGGACGTCGGCGACCGGCTCTCCGAGCTCGAACTCGTCGACCTCTGCGTCGGCATCCTGGTCGCCGGGCACGAGACCACCGCCACCCAGATCCCCAACTTCGTCCTCGCCCTGCTGGACCACCCCGAGCAGCTCGCCCTGCTGCGCGAACGGCCCGACCTCATCGGCAACGCCGTCGAGGAGCTGCTGCGGTTCGTCCCGCTGGGCAGCGGCGCGAGCCAGCCCCGCTACGCCACGGAAGACATCGATGTCGGCGGCACGCTCGTACGGGCCGGTACCCCGGTCCTGGTCGCCGTCGGCGCCGCGAACCGCGACGCGCTGCGCTTCGACGCGCCCGGCACCCTGGACATCGCCCGGTCCGGCAACCAGCACCTCGGCTTCGGCCACGGCGTCCACCACTGCCTGGGCGCCCCGCTGGCCCGGCTGGAACTCCAGGAAGCGCTCGGCGCCCTGCTCACCCGCTTCCCGAAGCTGCACGTGGCCGGCGATGTGGAGTGGAAGAGCCAGATGCTGGTGCGCGGCCCGCGGGTCCTGCCGGTGGGGTGGTGAGCCGCAGTGACGTGGAAGGTGGAGATCGACCCCCAGCAGTGCATCGCCTCGGGCTCCTGCCCCGCCATCGCCCCCGACCTCTTCGTCGTGGACGGCGCGCACGCCCGGCCCCTGAAGGACGTGATCGAGGAGGACGAGCGGGCGCTGGACGCGGCCGATCTCTGTCCCGCGATGGCGATCACCGTGCGGGACGGCGAGCGGGTCGTCGGCCCCCGCCCCTAGGGCGGGTCCGCCGGGCGGGGTGACGGGCCCCACGGCGGTCGGCACCGGCGAGGGCGGCGGACGGCACACGGGACCGGGTCCCGCGTGCCGTCCGGGCCGCCGCGGATTCCCGGACGGCGCTGCGTGCTTCAGCGGCACAGGGCGGTGTCCACGACACCGTCCATGAGCTGCTTGGTCGCCCGGCCCGGCTGGACGGTCACGGCGACGGCGGCGGCGCGGCCGTCCTCGGTGGCGCCGCCGCGGGTCTCATACCCCGTCATGCTGCCGCCGTGGCCCCAGTAGACACCGCCGCACGAGAGCGGCGTGCTCACGAGTCCCAGCCCGTAGCGAGCACCGGCGGGGAAGGGGTAACCGGCGGGGACGGTGGTGCGCATCTGGTCAAGCTGAGCCTTCGGGAGGAGGCGGCCGGCCAGCAGCGCGGTGAAGAAACGGTTCAGGTCGGAGTTGGTGGACACCATCTGGCCCGCGGCCCAGGCCCAGGAAGGGTCCCATTCCGTGGCGTCGACCAGCGGCGCGCCTGCCGCCTCTTGGTAATAACCCTGGGGATGGCGCTCCCGGATCGTCACCTCGCCGGGGGCGGGGAAGTAGGTGTGGCGCAGTCCGATGCGCCGGACGACGCGCCGGTCGATCTCCTCGGCGAGGGGGCGGCCGGTGACCTTCTGCGCGATCAGACCGGCCACCAGGTAGTTCGTGTTGCTGTAGGCCCACTGCGTACCGGGGGCGAAGTCGGCCTTGTGCCGGAGAGCGAGGTCGAGGAGTTCGCGGGGGTCGTAGGAGCGGATGTCGTCGCTGAGGTAATTGCTGTAGTTGGGAAGTCCGCTGGTCTGCTGAAGCAGTTGGCGGACGGTGATGCGGCGTCCGTCGATCCCGTCCCCGCGGAGGAGGCCGGGCAGATAGCGTTCGACCGGGGCATCGAGCCCCACCCTGCCTTCACCGACCAGTTGCAGCACGACCACCGCGGTGAACGTCTTGGTGTTGCTGCCGATACGCACCTGCCCGTCCCGGGGCACCTTCGCACCGGTGGCCACGTCACCGACCCCCGCGGTGTAGGTACGCGTCCGGCCGTCACGGCCCTTGACGCTCGCCAGCGCGGCGGGCACGCCGTCGGTGTGCACCAGCGCGTGCAGGCCCTTCCGGACGGAGACCGGCCCGGTGGCGGCGGACGCCGCGGGCGGCGCCAAGGCGCCCGTCGTCAGGACGCCGAGGGCCACCGCGGCCGCCGCCTGCACGGCTCCACGCCGACCGCTCCACCGCCCGGACGAACAAAACGTCGTGCCTGCCTGCTCACGCATCAGCCCACTCCTACGGAAACTTCAGGAAATCAGCGGCATGTGCCGGACCCAGCGTCTCCGGAGGCGACCGCGCGGGACGATCGTGCTACCCGCCCAGCCGCAGGTAGGGCTACCCCCCGGCGCGCTCAGCCGGCGGAGAACCGGGGCCGGGCGCAGTCCCGTCGCGGGCCGGGTGTCAGGCCACGGGCGGGCGCGTACAGCCGTGCGTCATGCGGTGCCGCGCGCCGCGCGCACCCCGTACGCGGCCGCGCCCGCCGCGAGTACGGCGGCGCCGGCCACCACCGCGGTCGCCGGGAGGGCGAAGGCGAGGACCAGGCAGCCGGCCAGGCCGACCGCGGGGACGACGCGGGGCGGGCGGTGCTCCGCCGCGGTGAGGGTGAGGGCGGCCGCGTTGGCGACGGCGTAGTAGGCCAGCACGCCGAAGGAGGAGAAACCGATCGCGGCCCGGACGTCGGCGGTCGCGGCGAGCACGGCCACGACGGCGCCGACCGCGAGTTCCGCGCGATGCGGCACGTGGAAGCGGGGGTGGACGGCGGCCAGCACAACGGGCAGGTGCCGGTCGCGGGCCATCGCCAGCGTCGTACGGGAGACACCGAGGATCAGCGCGAGCAGCGAGCCCGCCGCCGCCGCGGCGGCACCGGCCCGCACCAGCGGCACCAACTCCGGTGTCCCGGCCGCGCGTACCGCCTCGGCCAGCGGCGCGGTGGCGCCGGCGAGCCGGGTGGGGCCGAGCACCGCGAGCGCCGCGACGGCGACCGCGGCGTACACCACCAGCGTGATGCCCAGGGCCAGCGGGACGGCGCGGGGGATGGTGCGCGCGGGGTCGCGCACCTCCTCGCCGAGGGTGGCGATCCGGGCGTACCCGGCGAAGGCGAAGAACAGCAGGCCGGCGGCGCGCAGCACCCCGCCGGCGGTGGCGCCGGCGCCGGGATCCAGGCGTACGGGGTCGGCGGCGCGGCTGGTCAGGCAGACCGTCACCACCACGGTCAGTACGGCGAGTACCACCGCGACCAGGGCCCGGGTGAACCAGGCGGACTTCCGCACCCCGGCGTAGTTCACCGCGGTCAGCGCCACCACCGCGGCCGCCGCCACCGCGTGCGCCTGCCCCGGCCAGACGTACAGTCCGACGGTCAGCGCCATCGCCGCGCACGAGGCGGTCTTGCCGACGACGAACCCCCACCCGGCGAGGTAGCCCCAGAACGCGCCCAGCCGCTCCCGGCCGTAGACGTAGGTGCCGCCCGACGCCGGGTAGCGGGCCGCCAGCCGGGCCGAGGACGTCGCGTTGCAGTAGGCGACCACCGCCGCGCCGGCCAGCGCCGGCAGCAGCCCGGATCCGGCCGCGCCGGCGGCCGGTGCCAGGGCCGCGAAGATCCCCGCGCCGATCATGGCTCCCAGCCCGATCGTCACGGCGTCGAAGAGCCCCAGCCGTCGTTTCAGCCCACCCGCACCGGCCGGGTCCGCCTGCGCCATCGTCCGCTCCTCCCCACGGCCGCCGCCGGCCCGGTCGCCGTCGGCGCGGTCAGTCTGCCGGGTCGGGCGGCGGGGGCGGCAGGGCACCCGTACGGGGAGCGGCGTGCGGCCAGACGAGGAGGACCGGGCAGGGGGCGTGATCGACGACGAACCGGCCCGCCGGGCCGAGGCTGTGCGGCCCGACTCGGGCGCGGTCGCCGTCCCGGGCGAGCACGAGCAGCTCCGCGTCGGCCGCGGCCGCCACGACCTCCCGCTCGACGCGCCCGACCCGCTCGCTGCGCCGGCAGGGCCGCCCGAGGCGCTCGGCCGCGGCGGCGAGCAACTCCCCGGCGGAGTCGGCGGCCAGGTGCTCCAGCTCCGTCCCCGGATCGCTGCCCCAGCGCCCGGCCGGGCGCCGCTCCCGGGGGTGGGCGCGGCCGAGCAGTCCGGCGTAGGCGGCGTGCGCGGCTTCGGGGACCTCGGGGTCGGTGACGTGCAGCAGGACGATCTCGCTGTCGTCGGGCGCCGCCCGGCGCGCCGCGTCCACGCAGGCGGGCCAGGTGCCCTCCACGATCCAGGCGATGACGGTCACGTGATCAGCCTCCGATGGCGGTCAGCGAAGCCCACAGTGCCAGCACCGACAGCACCAGGGCGGCAGGCACGGCCAGCAGGCCGAGCCGGGTGAACTCGCCCAGCTTCACCTGTGCGTCGTGCGCGTGCACCACGCGCCGCCACAGCAGGGTGGCCAGCGAGCCGGCGTAGGTGAGGTTGGGGCCGATGTTCACGCCGAGCAGCACCGCGAGCACGGCGCCCGGCCCGGTGGGGGCGGTCAGCGGCAGCAGCACCAGCACGGCGGGCAGGTTGTTGATGAGATTCGCCAGGACGGCCGCCAGCGCCGCGACGGCCAGCAGCGCCGGCAGGCCCGTACCGTCCGGCACCAGACGGCCCAGGGCGGCACCGAGTCCGTTGTCGACCACCGCGCGGACCACGATCCCGAGCGCCAGGACGAAGCCGAGGAAGGGCACCGCCGCCGCCCGGACCAGGGCCTTCGGGCCGGTACGGCGCCGGATCAGGGCGCGGCCGGCGAGCACCGCAGCCCCGGCGCCGGCCGCCCACGCGGGGTCGACGCCCAGGGCGGAGGTGAGGACGAAGCCGGCCAGCGTGCAGCCGACCGTCACCAGCGCGAACACCGGTACGGCGGGCGGCTCGCCGGGCGGCGGGGCCTGGGCGCCGGCGTCCAGGTCGGTGGCGAAGAACCGCCGGAAGACGACATATTCGGCGCCGATCGCCGCCAGCCACGGCAGCGCCATCAGGGCGGCGAAGCGGGTGAAGCTCAGCCCGCTGGCGGCGAAGGCCAGCAGGTTGGTGAGGTTGGACACCGGAAGCAGCAGTGAGGCGGAATTCGACAGATGGGTGCAGGCGTACACATGCGGTTTGGGACGGGCCCCGAGCCGGGCGGCGGTGGCGAACACCACCGGGGTGAGCAGCACGATCGTGGCGTCGAGGCTGAGCACCGCGGTGATCGCCGAGGCCGTGACGAAGACCTGCGCCAGCAGTCTGCGCGGCCGCCCGGCGGCACTCCGCGCCATCCAGGCCCCGCAGGCCCGGAACACCCCCTCGTCGTCGCACAGTTGGGCCAGCACGAGCACCGCCGCGAGGAAGCCGATGACCGGCCCGAGCCGCTCGGCCTCGGCACGCGCGTGCTCCAGCGTGATCGCCCCGGTGCCGATGACCACCCCGGCGGCCGGCACGGCGACGACCGCCTCCGGCAGGCCCCAGGGCCGCACCACCGCACAGGCGAGCACCACCATGAGCAGGGCGACGGAGAGCGTTTCGGCAAGCGGGGTGTTCAGGGCCGGGCCTTTCGGTGGGCGGGCGGATGACCTGCGGCGATGGTATCCGCCGGGGGCCGGGCGGCCCCGGCCGTAGGATGCGCGCGGACCCGTTACCGCGCGCGACCGTCACGGCAGGAGGCCGCAATGATCACCATGGTGGACGTCGAGGCGGCGGCCCGGCGGATCGGCGCGCGGGTGCGGCGCACCCCCGTCGTCGCGGTCACCCCGGAGGAGCCGGTATCCGACGCCGAGGTCTGGCTCAAGCTGGAGATGCTTCAGCACACCGGCTCGTTCAAGGCCCGCGGCGCCTTCAACCACCTGCTCGCCGCGGCCGAGCGGGGCCGGCTGCCCCGGGCGGGGGTGGTGGCCGCGTCCGGCGGCAACGCCGGGCTCGCGTTCGCCTACGCGGCGGGCCGGCTCGGCACCCGCGCCGAGGTGTTCGTGCCCACGACCGCTCCCCCGGTGAAGGTCGCCCGGCTGCGGTCGCTCGGTGCGGAGGTGGTGCAGGTCGGGGAGAAGTACGCCGACGCGTACCGGGCCGCGATCGAACGGGCCACGGAGCACGGCGCGCTGTTCTGTCACGCCTACGACCAGCCCGCGGTGTGCGCGGGCCAGGGAACGGTCGGCCTGGAGCTGCTGGAGCAGACGCGCGGCGAGCTGGACACCGTGCTCGTCGCGGTGGGCGGCGGCGGGCTGATGGCGGGGGTCGCCACGGCGCTGGAGGGCCGGGCGAAGGTCGTCGCCGTCGAGCCGGAGAACGCGCCGACGCTGCACGCCGCGCTGGCCGCCGGCCGCCAGGTGGAGGTGCCCGTCTCCGGGGTCGCCGCGGACTCGCTCGGCGCGAGCCGCGTCGGCGACATCGCTTTCGAGGTGGCCCGCCGCACCGGCGTGGCGTCGCTGCTGGTCCCGGACGAGGACATCGTGCGGGCGCGGCGCACGCTGTGGGACCGCTACCGGCTGGTCGTCGAGCACGGCACGGCCGCCGCTGCCGCCGCCCTGTTCACCGGCGCCTACCGGCCCGCGCCGGGCGAGCGCCTCGCCGTCCTCCTGTGCGGCGCGAACACCGACCCCTCGGACCTGGCCGGCTGACCGTACGGGCCGTGCCCGGCCCGCGCGCCGGGCCTGCGCGGCGCCCCTGACGCCCGGTGCTGCCGTATGCGTGCGGCGGCCCCCACGGCCCCGGCGTGCCCCGCGCGCCGAGCGCGGTTCCAATGGAAGGAGGTAGGACGGCCGCAGAGGCACCGCGCCCGCCGGCGCGACCCCGCGGCCTGCCGGCGGCGAGGAGGGCTCGGCCATGACCATCGCGACGCGACTGCTGACCGTACTCCCGGCCCCCGACCGTGAGCGCCTGATGGAGCTGGCCCGCGAGGTCTCCTTCGAGCAGGACACCCGGATCTTCGAGGAGGGCGGCACCGCGGACCGGTTCTGGGTACTGCGCTCGGGGTCGGTCTCGCTCGACATCACCGTGCCCGGCCGGCGCCCCGTGGCGGTCGCGACGCTCGGGCCCGGCGACCTGCTCGGCTGGTCCTGGCTGTTCGCCCCGCACCGGTGGGACTTCGGTGCGGAAGCGTTCAGCCCGGTGCGCGCCTACGAGTTCGACGGGGCCGCGGTGCGGGAGCTGTGCGAGAGCGAACCCGCTCTCGGGCTGCGGGTGGTGCGGGCCATCACCGAGATCCTCGCGCACCGGCTCCAGGCGACCCGCGCCAAACTCCTCGACCAGTACGCGGCCCGGCGGGCGGCGTCGTCCTAGGTGTGCTGGACGGCTGCGTCCCCCTCCCGGCGGGCGCACCGCTCGTCAGCTGTCTGGCCACAAGATCGATTACCGGCCGGCCGTGCGCGTGTGATCAGCTGTGAGATTCTGGGTCGGCGCATGCCTGACCTACGAAGGCGGCACGTGGACCTGCGGCGGGTCGGGATTGATGATCGCCACCACAGGCAAGTCCCCCAGGTGCGCGATCCCCGATGGCGTCGATATGGACTCGAAAGGACGTAAAAAAAATGGCTAGGGCTACCGCTCGTCACATCTTGGTCAAGACCGAAACGGAAGCGTTGAACCTGAAGGAGCAGATCGAGAACGGAGCAGACTTCGGCGAGCTCGCCAAGAAGCACTCCTCCTGCCCCTCGTCCCGCGACGGAGGCAACCTTGGATCGTTCGGTCCGGGACAGATGGTCCCTGAGTTCGACCAGGTCGTCTTCTCCGCCCCCGTCGGCGTGGTCCAGGGACCGGTGAAGACCCAGTTCGGGATGCACCTCGTAGAGGTCACCAGCCGCCAGGACTGACGCAAGGTGCCGCGGGGTTGCGCCGTTGCGGCGCAACCCCGTCCTGCGTCATGGCGCGGCCGGCGCACGCTGCGACCGCCCAAGGGCCTGTCCGGCCGGTCGTGCGCTTGTGGGAAGATGCTGCTCATGACTGATATCCGAAGGGGCCGTGCCGCGTAGAACGCCGGCTTCACTTCGATCGCCCGACCGCGGATGGCGGCGCCCCTGGGTGCGCTATCGCGATGTCCCCGGACTGTCAGGGGCCGCGAATGCGGCCGTTCGCACCCTCGAACGGGAACGGTTGACCCCGGGCATCGTGTCGGTCGCCCTGAGCGTGTGGTCTGCCCGCGTCCACGGCACCGAGCGCCGTTGGAAGCGCTGGGAGGCCGAGTTCACCTGTTCCTGCTGCGGTGCGGGCTGGGCTCGGGACAAGCTGCAAGAAGCTCTGAACCTGCTGCCGCCGAGAGCCGCTGCCGAGCTCCGGATGCAGGTCGAGCGCCTGGACGAGGTGTTCCTCGGGCGAACGCATCACGAGCCCATGGCAGATCCGGCGTTGGCGTGGTGGCATCGCAGATGCTGACCGTAATTATGAGTGGCGCCCGGCCATGAGTTGCCGAAGCTCGGCGTTTCAAGGTGGCGGGGAACCTGGAGCGCAGGAATATTCCGTTGGCGGGCCAGGAACACGCCCATAGGGTCCAGGCATGTCCCTACGTGTTCGCATGCGTCAAGCCCTCCCCGAAGCGATGCGCGCCCGCGACAAGGCCGCGGTAAGTGCCCTGCGGGCAACGCTCGCTGAGCTGGACAACGCGGAGGCGGTGCCCGTGGACGAAGCCGCCACCCGCGGCTCGGCCCTCGAACAGTCACCGGTCGGCGTCGGTGCCACCGAGGCACCGCGGCGCGAGCTGAGCGAGCGCGGTGTGGCGGACATCGTGCGCGCCGAGGCCACCGAACGCCTGGAAACCGCGGCGCAGTTGGCTGCGCCCGCGCACGCCGACCGAGTCGAGCGGCTACGCGCGGAGGCCGCGGTGCTGCTTCGCTTTCTCGACGACCACGGGTGAACAACCCGAGACCGCGCCTACGGCCACCGAATCCCTGGCTCGGATCACCAGGACCTGGCCACCCGATCAGGTCCGGCGTGGTCGGCCGCTCGCAGCCCGCCGACAGCGAGGACGATCAGCAGAACGAAGGCCGCGAAGGCGGTGAGCGTGCGGAGGTCGTTGAACAGTTCCCAGCGCCGTAGGGTCTCCGCGTGATCGGCCGGGGCCGAGGTGAGCGCCCACTGCTTGATCCGTCCGTTGATCGGCACATTGCCGAACCTGGTTATCAGGAAGGACGCGAGGGCCAGTAGAGCTGCCGCACCCGCGAGCAGTCGGGCGCGGCCCGCTGTCAGGACGGCGAGTGTCAGGGAACCCAGGATCGACGCACCCATCGCCGCCTGCATGGTGATGCCGTTCATCTTCATCAGTTCGGCGTGGAATGACAGCCGCATCTCCAGCGGTACCGCGTTGAAGGTGGGGACGAGGTTGGCCGCGCCGTAGCCGAACGCGCCGGCGAGGAGGCCGGTGCTCAGCAGGGCGAATCCGTGGACCAGTCTGATGCGCATGTTTGTCGGCTCCGGTGCGTTGGCTCGGTGCGGATGAGTGGCCCGTCGGGTCAGCTCCTCCAGGCGATGAGCCGGGAAACCGAGGCCGGTTTCAAGCGTGGTCGGATATCCACCAGAAGTCCAAGATCCTTCATTTCTGGCATCCAGAACCATCCGTTCTGGAGCATCAGTTGTGTGGCGAAGCGACACGCATGGAACTACCGGAGAACTTCTGACTCGGCGTGGCGGCCCGCCGAGCCGGCGCGTCCGGCGGCGCCGCAGGTCAGCTCCGCACCCGTGAGCCGGAGCGGCCGGCAAGAGCCGCCTCCAGGCCAGCGCGGACACTTGGTCATTGCTCGGGTGCGGTGCGTAATTGTGGTCGCCCCCCACGCCCGCACGCCCGGTCGGCCGTCGTGGCGGCCGGGCCGGGTCGTCGTCCCTCAGGGGCGTGAAGTGTGCGAGCGGTCAGGGCAGTTGGTCGAGGAGTGCCGTGAGGAAGGCGCCGGTCTCCTCCGGCGGATTGGCCGCGGTACACAGCCGTTCCATGATCAAGTTGTACTGGTCGACGGACTCCTGCTTGTCCAGATAGACCGCGCCGGTCAGCTGCTCCAGATACACCTTGTCGGGGAGTTCCGGCTCCCGGAAGCGCAGGATGGTGATCGGGGAGCCGGCGACCGCGTTCGCCCCCACGCTGAACGGGGCGATCTGCAGCGTCACGTTCGGCAGCTCGGCCACCTTCAGAAGGTGCTCCAGCTGTGCGCGCATCACGTCCGGGCCGCCGAAGGGGCGGCGCAGCACCGCCTCGTCGACCACGGCCCACAGCCGGGGCGCGCCCGGCCGGGTCAGCAGCTTCTGGCGCTCCATCCGTAGCGAGACCAACCGGTCGATCTTGGAGTCCGCTTCGTCGGGATACCCCAGACGAGTGACCACGTAGGCGTACGCCTCGGTCTGCAGCAGGCCGGGCAGGAACTGCACCTCGTAGGTGCGGATGACCTCAGCGGCCTCCTCCAGCCCGATGTGCAGTTCGAACCAGTCCTCCAGGACGTCGTTGTACTGGTGCCACCAGCCGGAGGTGTTGGCCTGCCGGGCCAGTTCGAAGTACTCCGCGCGCCGGGCCTCGTCATGCACCCGGTAGAGGGTCAGCAGGTCGGCCAAGTCCTTCTCCTTGAAGCCGACTTGACCGCGCTCCACCCGGGTGATCTTGGCGTGCGAGCCCCGGATCGCGTGCCCCGCGTCCTCCCGCGTGATGCCGCGCTCCTGCCGCAGCTTGCGAAGCTGGGCACCAAGGACGATCCGCACGACCGTCGGGCCGACCTGCGGCTGCTCCAGGTAGTGCCTTATCGACAGCTCGGCGTGCGGCCGCATCATGGCGGACATTCCAACTCCCGTAAGCGACAGTGCGGATACCTGCAGTATCCCATTCACCGGTCGCGGGGTACAGAAAGTCGTCATCACCAGGACGTGGTCAGGGCTCGCCGGTCCCGCGGTCGGCCGCGACGGACAGCAAGCCCTGGATCCAGGCGACTTGGGTACGCCCCGTCCCGGCTCAGCCCACCATCGCGTCGAACTCGCCGTCCTTCACGCCCGCCACGAAGGCGTCCAGCTCCGCCTGGGTGTAGATCAGCGCGGGGCCCTGCGGATCACGCGAGTTGCGGAAGGCGAAGCCGCCGTCCGGCAGCGCGGCGACCTCCACGCAGTTGCCACCCGGAGCGCTGTGCCGGCTCTTCCTCCAGACCACGCCCTCGATCAGATCGGCCTGCACTCCGTTGTCGAGCTGCTGCATCTCAACTCCTCACCTGCTCAAGTGCCTTATTCGCGGCACACACTGGCGCGACCAGGCATCATGCGCCTGTGTAATTGCATCTGTACTTACCGATGCAATTACGTTTCCTCTGACTGTAATTGCGGATGCACTTGCAGCACCAGCGACAGCCGGGGATAGTGGTCGCGAATCACCCGTTCGTGACGCAGGCCCGAGAGGCTCCACGGAGATCGTGATGACACCCCGCCCGGCAGGATCCCCCACCGCCGCCCGCCTGCTCGACGCACCTGCCGGCCACTGGCTTACGCAGGTCTCGCAGGACGCCCTCCGAGACGACGAGCGCAGCCGGGGCCCCGGCGGATGTGCCGTCCGCGCGCTGACCGGGGACCAGCGGGCGGCCGGCGAGGCCCGCCGCTTCACCTGGTCGATGCTCACCTACTGGGAGTTGACCCCGCTCCTCGACGACGCCGCGCTCGTCGTCACCGAGCTCCTGAGCAACGCTCTGCGCCACGGACTCGCGCGGCCCCCGGCCCGCGACGCCTCCCCGCACCCACTCCGCCTGGGTCTGCTGCGCCGCGGAGCCCTCGTGGTGTGCGGCGTCCGCGATCCCAGCAACCGCGTCCCCGTACTGGGCACCCCCGGCCGTCTCGCGGAGTCCGGCCGCGGCCTGCACCTGGTCAACTGCCTCAGCAGGGCCTGGGGTTGGACCGCCCCTACCGCCGCGGGGAAGGCGGTGTGGGCGGCGCTGTCGTGCTCCCCGCCGGCCGTCGCGGGCGGCGCGCCGGGCCGGGAGGCCGTGCACTGACCGCGCCGTCACCGGCGGCGTGTCAGTTCTTCCGGGCGACCCCCGCGTAGAGCGGGATGTCGGTCTCGCCGAACGCGTCCGCCCCCAGCTCCACGGGGTCCGGCCGCCACTGCTGCACCACCTGGAGGCCGGGCTCCACCATCTCCAGTCCGTCGAAGAAGCGCTGCACCTCGCCCTTGCCGCGCGCGTTCACATGTGACCCCTTGGCCTGGAAGTTCTCCGAGACCTCCTCCAGCGCGTCGGGCTCGAAGTCGTCGGTGACGTGGGTCAGGGCGAGGAAGCTGCCGGCCGGGAAGGCGTCGAGCAGCTCGCCGACGATGGCGTAGGGATCGTGGTCCGAGGGGAGCCAGTGCAGGACGGCCACCAGGGTCAGCGCGATCGGCCGGTCCAGGTCGAGGGTCCGGCGCAGCTGCTCGTTGCGGAGGATCTCCCGCGGGCGGCACAGGTCGGCCTGGATGTAGGCGGTCCTGCCGTCGCGATGGCTGGTGTGCAGGGCGCGCGAATGGGCCAGCACGATGGGGTCGTTGTCGGCGTACACGATCCGCGACTGCGGGGCGATGGCCTGCACGACCTCGTGGAGGTTGGGCGAGGTCGGGATGCCGGTGCCGATGTCCAGGAACTGCCGGACACCGGCCTCGGCCGCCAGATAGCGCGCGGCCCGCTGCATGAACGCCCGGTTCTGCCGGGCGATCATGGCGGCGTTGGGGAGGGCGGCCAGCGTCTGTTCGGCCGCGGCGCGGTCGGCGGGGTAGTTGGTCTTGCCGCCGAGGAGGACGTCGTACACGCGGGCGGCGTGCGGCCGGTCCGTGTGGAGTTCGACCGGCGGAGCGGCCCTGACCGCCATCCAGTCCTCCGGCTCCACCATGCCCCGCGCCCCCTCCCCGCCCGGCGGCGAACACCGGACGACCCGTCAATTCCTGTGGTCACATTAGCGGTTGAACGACGGGCGGAGCGCCGTGCGGACACCGACCGCTGCCAACGCGCCGACGCGCCGGCACAGTACGGCAGCACCGAGCATCGCGGGTCGGGGCCCGGCACGGGGAAGCCCCTTCCGCGTCAGGACGTCGCATGCGAGGAGCGGAGTCGCTGCGGGCCGTCGGCCACCATCGGCTACGGAGGCGGGCTTTCCGACCGCCGACCGTCGTGCGGCTTGAGCTTTTCCATCGTTTGCTTGGCTTTCCGTTTCGCCATTTCGGCGATCTTCATCGGTTTCCCGCTTTCGCTTTCCCGGTCGCCGACTCGTGGTTCCTCAGGAGTTTCGGGGCGGTGCATCTCGGCCTCCTCTTCCCTTGTTGCCACACCCCTACTTCACCGCGTAGGGCGGCCGTGCGCGACTCGGGCCGGGGTGCGGCGTACGACGGGGAAAGGCGCCTTCTGACGCCTGGAGAGCGGGCGCCGCAGCACGTACCGACTGGTCGGTACGGAATCCCGGGTCACCCACGACACGGCAGGCCAGGGCCTTCGGACGCCGTCCGCCGGCAATCCGCCGGCAATGCCGCTCCCTCGCGGCTTTCCAGCAGCGGGAGAGTGGCCAGCAGTTGCCCTTGTGCCCGGCGAGGATCACAGTTGAGAAGGAAAAACCGTTTGCGAGATCGGAGCGCATCGTGATCGTTCTCGGAATTATCTTGCTCGTCGTCGGCTTTTTGACCGGCATCGGCATCCTGTGGACCATCGGGATCATTCTCGCCGTGATCGGTGCGATCCTGTGGATCCTCGGCTCGATGGGGCACGCGGTCGCGGGACGACGGCACTACTGGTAGCCGGCGTCGATCGAAGTCCGACGACGGGCGTCGTGACCGTGCGGGGCGGCCTCCCCACACACCCCGGCCACGTGTCACGTCGGGCCGCATTCCGCGGCAGGTGAGCAGCCACGCCGGAGAGGGAGCGGGAAGAGCTGGCTGCTCGGGGTAGCCAAGAGAGGTTTCCGGTATGGGCAACGGCAACCAGCACCCGGCGCCGACCCCGGACGAAACTCCGGGCCTCGGCGCCGCCGGTGGCGTGCCACCGGGCGAAACGCCGCCGGGCGAGGACAGCACGGGCTCCGAGACCGGCCCCCGTGACACGCAGTCGCGCGGCTGGGCCAAGGGCCCGGCCGTCATCCTCGGCATCATCGTCGTGCTCTGCGCGGCCTTCTTCATCGCCTACGCAGTGATCATGGCGAGCCGCTGACGGGCGGCGCGCACGGAAACGGGATCGCCGCGCGCCGGGCACGGAGACGGCGTCACCACTCGTCCGCCGGGCGCTCGTCGGCGCCCGGCGGAGTCTCGTCGGCGTCCGGAAGCGTCTCGCTGCGCAGGAAGCGTTCGCTCTCCCACGACAGGGCGTGCTCGATCTGGATGAAGTTCAGGCCGGTGGCCTGGACGAGATGCTCGTCGTCGAGGCCCTCGGGGTGCGCGCGCAGGGCGCGGGCGATCTTCCCGGACCAGAGTTCCTCGTTGACATAGGGGCGCCGCCGGTAGCGCTGCTGGAGATCGGACAGATGCTCGGGACTGCAGGCCGCCAGGAGCCGTTGACCGTCCTGGTCCGGATCCTCGGGATGGATGACGGAGGAATCCGGCACCAGGGAGAAGATCTGCAAGCTGGGCGGGATGGGGCCGCCGCAGAGATCACACGGACCGGGATCGGGTTCGGGGGCCACCGCTTCGTCGCTGTCGTGCACGCCGCCCTTTGTAGCCGCCAGCCCCGGACCGGGGCGTCCGGCTCGCCGTAGGTCCTCCGCTCCGTTGCCATCCGGCGCAATGCGGTCCCGGGCCCGGCCTCAGCCCCGGCCCTGCTCCTCGTCCCGGCTCCGGTCCCGGGGCGTTCCGTGGGAGCGGATCCGCATGCCGGGGCGGCGGGGGTGGACGGTCATGTACGCCAGGCCGTCCCCGCCCGCGGTGAGGCTGCGGGACGAGCCGCGCGGCAGCCAGAGCAGGCTCCCCTCGGCGAGCGGTACGGGGCCGTCCGTCGCGCCCAGAACACCGCCCCCCGCGACGACGAGGAGCAGGACGTCGAGGTCGGGATCGGTGTGGGCGTCGATGCTCTCCCCCGGTCGGATGTGCACGACATTGGCGTCGAGTTGCCGGCCGGGCTCGGCGAGCCGCCACCGTGCTCCCGCCGGTGCCGGGTCGAGCGCGGCGAGCGCCTTGACGTCGCACAGCAGCCGCGGGACCGGGTCTCCGCTCGCGGCACTGGGGTCTGAGTGTCCGTCGGCCATCGCTTCCACCGTCCGATGCGTACCTGTCACTGCATTCAACACCCCCCGGCACACCCCTCCCGGCACCCCCACGGGAATTCCGGCCCCTCAAATAGGAATCTAACATCCGTATTTGCTAGCGTCGGCACGTGCGGTTGACGAAGTTCACCGACCTGGCGCTGCGAGCGGTGATGCGCCTGGCGGTCTCCACGCAGGACGTTTCCATGACGACGCGTGAGGTGGCGGAGGCGATGGAGGTGCCCTACGCCCACATGGCGAAGGCCGTCACGCGGCTGCAGCACCTCGGCGTGGTGGACGCGCGGCGGGGTCGCGGCGGCGGACTGGAACTGACCGAGCTCGGGCGGCAGGCGTCGGTCGGCTGGCTGGTGCGGGAGTTGGAGGGCGACGACGAGGTCGTGGCCTGCGAGGGCGGCCCGCCGTGCCCGTTGCGCGCCGCCTGCCGGCTCCGCGGGGCCCTGCGCGCGGCGCAGGAAGCCTTCTACGCCACACTCGACCCGCTGACCGTGGGCGAGCTGGTCGCCTCCCCGACCGGTCCGGTCCTGCTCGGCCTCGTGGGCGGCCCCCGCACCCCCTGAGCCGCCTCCGTTCGCCCCGGCGACTGCCGGTCGCGTCCGCAGCATCTAGCGAAGGGGTTCCGGTGCCGTTGCGGCCTGATCGTCGAAGTTCTGGCGGGCTGTCAGGATCTGCTGGGCGTGCACCACGGACCATGCGCCGATGGCGCTGGTCAGCTGTCCGGCCTCGACCCCGAGGTCGGTCAGCCCGTACTCCACGCGAGGCGGAACGGTGGGGTAGACCGTGCGGTGCACGAGGCCGTCCCGTTCCAACGCGCGCAGGGTCTGGGTCAGCATCTTCTGGGTGATCCCGTCCAGCAGTCGCCGCAGTTCACTGAAGCGCATCGGGCGGTCGTGCCGGCGGAGGGCCC
The DNA here is from genome assembly GCF_000717345.1 of Streptomyces lydicus. GTDB lineage: Bacteria > Actinomycetota > Actinomycetes > Streptomycetales > Streptomycetaceae > Streptomyces > Streptomyces lydicus. The sequence goes on from NZ_JNZA01000032.1 coordinate 22,903, forward strand.
CCAGGACGTACAGCACCCACTTGTTGGCCAGCGCCTCGACAACGGTGCGCGAGGGGCAATCGCGGCGGTAGGTGGCGGCCCACTCGTCAAAGGCTTCACTTGAGGTGGTTTCCATGAGGTACCTAGATATCAATCAGGTGCCTACTTCACAAGAGGTACCAGCGGTGTCGAAGATGGTGACCGCAACCCGCCGAGCGAGTCAACACCCCAGGGAGAGAGCTCACATGACCACCCAGATGCGCGCGGTCAGCCAGCGCCGCTACGGCGGCCCGGACGTTCTCGAGATCGTCGAGACCGACCGGCCGACGCCGGGTCCGGGGCAGGCGCTGGTACGCGTCCGGGCCGCCGGAGTGAATCCGGCCGACTGGAAGATCCGTTCGGGAACGGTGCGGAAGTTCGGCGAGCCGCCGATCACCCTGGGGCTCGACCTGTGCGGAGTGGTGGAGGCCGTCGGCGAGCAGGCGGCACGATTCCGGCCCGGCGACGAGGTGTACGGGTGTGCCTTCCCGCCGCACGGCGCCTACGCCGAGTACGTCGTCGTACCGGTGGCGGCGCTTGCCGCCCGGCCTGCGAGCATCGACGACGTACACGCCGCGGCACTGCCGGTCGCGGCCCTCACCGCCTGGCAGGCGCTGGAGCGGGTCGCCGCCGTCCGCCCCGGACACCGGGTGCTCATCCACGCGGCAGCCGGGGGGATCGGCCATCTCGCCGTGCAGATCGCCACCGCACGCGGTGCATACGTCATCGGCACCGCCCGGGAGAGCAAGCACGCGTTCCTGCGCGACCTGGGTGCCGACGAACTCATCGACTACACCACCACCGACTTCGCAGCGGCCGTCCGCGACGTCGACGTCGTCCTGGACCCGATCAGCGGCGGCTACGGGCCCCGGTCGCTGGACACGCTCACACCGGGCGGAATCCTCATCGACGTGCGGGGCACCGGTCCCGACCGGGCCGCTGTCCGGGAGCACGCCGAGGCGCGTGGCCTGCGGTTCGTCGAGTTCGGATTCACCCCGTCCGGCATCGATCTGGAGAGCGTCACCAACCTGGTGGAACGCGGCAGTCTCCGCGTCGCCGTCGATCACGTCCTGCCGCTGGAAGACGTGGCCAAGGCGCACGAACTCAGCGAGACCAACCGCATGAAAGGAAAGATAGTTCTCACTCTCTGATGCCCTGAAGGTGCGCCGGTAGGTGTGCGGGCGGACGCCGGTGGTGCGTTTGCGTACGCGGAGCGGCAGGTGTGGCCGTCCGGGACTCAGTCCCGTCCGGCCAGCCGCAGTACGGCGTCCAGTCCGCGGTGGGCGCCGGGCGCCGCGCCCGCGGGCAGCACGTACGCACGCAGTCCCGCGCCGGCCGCGCCGCCGTCCTTGGCCGGGTGGTCGCCGACCATGAGCGTCTCGGCCGGTGCCACGGCCAGCTCGTGGCAGGCGTGGTGGAAGAGCAGCGGGTCGGGCTTTTCGGTGTGGTGCTCGTAGGAGTGCACCCAGGAGGAGATGTAGGGGGCGAGGCCGTGCCGGGCGAAGGTGGCCCGCAGGTCCCAGCCCACGTCGCTGACCACGCCGACGGCCACGCCGTGGCTCCGCAGGCGGGCGAGGGTGGGCTCGGCGTCCGCGTAGGGCACCCAGTGCTCGGGCGTCTTGAGCTGCTCGTAGAGCACCCCGGCGACCGGCGCCAGTTCGGCGACCGAGGCGTACCAGGTGGTGAAGGCGTGCCGGTGCGCCCGCGCGGAGACGTCCCTTGCGCGCTGTGCCGCCACGACGGCAGGGTCCGAGAGGCCGGCTTCGAGGCCGTCGAGCAGGCGGTCCATCGTCGCGTCGTCCACCGGCCGCGCCAGTGCCGCCCGAATCCTGTCGGCGTACGGGGCGATTTGGAACAGCGTCCCGGAGAAGTCGAAGAGCACGGCCCGTACGGGAGCGGGCGGCGCCGAGGGGGCCGACGGGACACGGAGGGGCCCTTCCGGACCGCAGACAGGTAACTCACGCATCCGGTCTTTCTACCGCAACCCCGGTGCGGGGGTGGGCCGTTGGGTGGCTACGGGGCGCCCACTGGCGGGAGGCGCAGCTGGAGCCAGCAGGAGAGGCGGACGTCGGGGTCGTCCAGGGCGAGGCCGAACAGTTCGCGGGCGCGGCGCAGGCGGTACTTGAGGGTGTTGGGGTGGACGGTCAGCCGTTGCGCGGCTTCGGCGATGTTGCCCACAGCGTCCAGCCAGGCCAGGACCGAGGCGGCGTACGCGGTGCCGCGGCTGCGGTCGTGGACGCGCATGGCGTCGATGGCGGGGTGGCGCAGGGCGGGGCGGCGGGCCAGTTCGTCGGCGCAGTGCAGCAGCAGGACCTGGGCGTGGACATCGGTGAGCGCCGCGACGTCCGGTGCGTCCGGGGAGGCCGTGGTGACCCGGAGGACGTCGTCCACCTCGGCGCGCAGCGCGGGCAGTGCGTCCGGGTCGGTGGCGGGGCGGCTGACGGCGGCGCGCAGCGGTGCCGCGAGGGTGCGGCCGAGCGCGGCCACGGCCTGCTCGGCCAGCCGGCGGGCCTCGTCCGGGCCGGCCTGGGGCAGCAGCGCGTAGACGGTCTGCCCGACGGCGGCCACGGCTGCGTCGGCGCGCACCGCGGCCCAGTGCCGGGCGGCCGCCGCGGCCAGCCGGACGGCGCCGGGGCCCAGCGTGTCGGGTCCGCCGGCGGCCGGTGCGAAGCCGAGCAGGGTCAGCCGGGGCCGGTCGGGCAGACCGAGTTGGAAGCGGATCTCCGACGCCGTTCCGTCGCCGCGCAGCGCGGCCCGCAGGGCGTCCTCGCGGGCCCGCAGGCCGAGCTCGGCCGAGCTGCGGTGGCGCAGCATGTGCAGCGCCGCCAGTCGTGCGCCGTCCAGCAGCGCCCGGTCGCCCGCCTCGTCCGGCCGGGCCTCCCCCTCGATCGCCCACAGGGTGCCCAGCGGCAGGTCGCCGGCCCTGATGGCCGCGGCGGCGCGCGGGAGCTCGTCGGGCGCGAGGACCGGCAGCCGGACGACGCCCCGTGCACCGAGCACCTCGCGGTACTGGCGCAGCTGCTCGGGGTCGTCGGGTACCCGGCGCTCCAGGATGCCGCGACGGCGCAGCTCGTCGATCCGCTGGCCGGGCAGCGACGAGTAGGCCAGCACCCGGTGGTCGAGGTCCTCGATCGCCACCGACCCACCGATCACCGCCGCGACGGCGTTGGCCAGGGCGAACAGCTCCTCGCTGGTGCCGTCGAGGCCGGGCGGGTTCGGCGTATCCGTCAGATCCATGGCCGGACCCTAGGCGATTTCGCCAACGACGAGCAGTGACGTGGGCCTCAGCATGGTGGGACCGCCGGGCGCGATGTGCCCGAACGCCCTCCCCGATGCCGCCCCGCAAGGAGCCCTGCCATGGCCGTCCGGCCCCCTGCCGCCGCACCCGCCACGACCACCGCCGCTTCCCACCCCTCCGCCGACGCCCTGCTGGGGCTCTTCCCGCCGGGCACCTCGACCGCGCCCGACGGTGCGCTGCGCATCGGCGGCTGCCACGTCGGCGAACTGGCGGCGCGCTACGGCACCCCGGCGCTGCTCGTCGACGAGGGGGCATTGCGGGCCCGGGCCCGCCGGTATGCCGACGCGCTCGCCGTGCGCCGGCCGGGCTCGACGGTGGCGTTCGCCTCCAAGGCGTTTCCCTGCACCGCCGTCTACCGGCTGCTCGCCGAGGAGGGCCTGGGCGTCGATGTCGCCAGCGGCGGCGAACTGGCCCTCGCGCTCGCGGCGGGCACCGACCCGGCGCGGGTGATCGTGCACGGCAACGCCAAGACCGACGAGTTTCTCCGGGCGGCCGTCGAGGCCCGCGTCGGCCTTGTCGTCATCGACAACTTCGACGACATCGACCGCCTGGAACGCCTCCTCGCCGCTCCGGCGGCGGCAACGGGCTCCGCCGCCCCGGACGCCGGCACCTACCGGCAGCCGGTGCTCGTGCGCGTCACCCCCGACATCCGTCCCGACACCCACGCCGCGGTCTCCACCGGGCAGCGCGACTCCAAGTTCGGCCTGCTGGTGCCGCAGGCGCGCGAGGCGATCGCCCGGCTGCGCGCCAGCGACCGGCTGCGCCTCGACGGACTGCATGTGCACATCGGTTCGCAGATCCTCGACACCGAGCCGTTCGTGCGGGCCGTGGCCGCGGTGGCCGAGCTCGGCACGTTCCCGGTGTACGACCTCGGGGGCGGGCTGGGCGCCCGGTACACGTACGACGACCGGCCGCCGAGCGTCGAGGCGTACCTGGACGCGCTGACCGCGGCCGCCGACGCCCTGCTGCCGGCCGGCGCGCGGATCGTCATCGAGCCCGGCCGGTCGCTGGTCGCCGGGGCGGGCGTCTCGCTCTACCGCGTGGTGACGGTCAAACGGGCGCACGGCGAGACCTTCGTCGCGGTGGACGGCGGGATGGGCGACAACCTCGAAGTCTCGCTGTACGGCCAGCGGTTCGAGGCGACGGTCGCCACCCGGCCGGGCGGCGGCGCCGACGGCGAGCTGTGCCGGGTCGTCGGACGGCACTGCGAATCCGGCGACGTGCTCAGCGCGGGCGTGCTCCTCGACGACCCGCGGCCGGGCGACCTGATCGCCGTCCCGGTCACCGGCGCGTACACCTACTCGCTCGCCAACAACTACAACGCCGCCCGGCGCCCCCCGGTCGTCTTCTGCCGCGACGGCCGCTCCCGCCCCGTCGTCCGCCGCGAGACCTACGCCGACCTGATGCGCCGTGACCTGCCCTGACGGCGCCTGAGGTCGCTCACCGGACGGCCGGCGGCCCGCGGAGGGAGGGGCGCCGAGGAGCGGCGGCGCCCGCTCCCCCGCCGCCGGCCGGATCGGGTGACCCTCACGTTCCGTCGTCGAGGCGGGGTGGGACGATGGGGCGTCATGGATGCGGGGCGGGTACTCAGGGGGCTGCGCGCCGCGGTGTTCGCGGTGGTGTGTGTGCTGCTCGCCGCGCTGGGGCACGTGGTGATGTCGGATGCCACGGTTCCCGCGTGGATGCTGCTCTCGGCCGGGGCGGCCACCGCGGCCGGTGCCTGGTGTGTCGCGGGCCGGGAACGCGGCCCGGTGCTGGTGGGGTTGCTGACCGTCGGTACCCAGGCGGCCCTGCACAGTGCCTTCTCGCTCGGCCAGGTGCTGGCCGCCGGCGCCGGTGGGCGGGGCACGCAGCTGTCGGTACGGCAGTGGGCGGCCGCCTGGATGTGCGGCGCCCAGGAGATGCCGGTCTCCGGCGGTCATGCGGACCGGATGCTGGAGCTGATGCGTCAGCAGATGGCGGATGTCCAGGGCATGACGAGCATGCCGGGCATGGCGCATCCGGCGCCGCACGGGGACATGGCCGGCATGGCGCAGCACGGCAGCGCGGCCGGCATGGTCGCCGCGCACCTGCTGGTCGCCCTGCTCGGCGCGGTGTGGCTGTGGGGTGGCGAGCGGGCCGCGTTCCGGCTCGTACGGAGCGTGTCGGTGCGGCTGTTCGCGCCGCTGGTGCTCGTCCTGCGGAGGGTGCTGCCCGAGGCGCGGCCCGTCGTGCGCGCCGCCCGGCAGGAGCCGCGGCGCGCGGTGCAGAAGTTGCTGCTGGCCCACGCGATGTCGCTGCGGGGTCCGCCGCGTGAGCCGGCTGTCGGCCTTCGGCTGACAGCAGGGGCGAATACCTGAGCCGAGGACATCTCCTTCCGGGCGCCGCGCGCCGGGTGCGGTCGCGCACCGGGTGCCGTCGGGCGCTGCGCCGGGTGCGGTGGGCTGCGCGCGTACGTGCGTACGTGCATACATGGCCACCTGCTCACGCGCGGCGGAGGGGGCCTTGGCTCCGACGTCACCGGGCGCCGTCGAAACGAGGCGGCGGCCGGCTCATGCGAAGGACTCCAGTGGACTCCAAGAGACTCCAGATGAAGCAGGCTGCCCGGATGCGGGTGGCGCCGCTGACCGCCTCCGCCGGCGGAACCCGCGCCGGTGCGGGCCGGTGCCCGTACGGCGGGCGGTCAGCCGGCCGGCTCGTCGCCGGTGTCCGGCGCGCCGGCGCCGGGAACCGCTGCGGCGGGCCGGGCGGTGGCCGACCGCAGCCCGGCGAGCAGCGCGTCGACGGACGCCGCGGCGTCCTCCTCGGCGCGCGCCGCGGCACGGTCGAGGTGCCTGGTCAGGGCCCGGGCGTGCGCTTCCCAGCGCCGGCAGTCCGGGCAGCCGGCGAGGTGGTCGTCGAGCCGCCGGGCGGTGAGGCCGGGGGGCAGTTCCTCCCCGTCACACCGGGCGGAGAGGGCCGTACGGGCGCGCGAGCAGTGCATGCGTCCATCCTCCCCGAAGCGTGCGCGGGCGGCGAGGGGCGGTCGTGGCATGCGGGATGACGAAGCGGTGACGGGCTGGGCGCTGGCCGCGCGCAGCGGCGACGAGCGGGCCGTCGAGCAGTTCGTGCGGGCCACGCAGCTCGATGTGCGGCGCTATGTGACGCATCTCAGCGGCGACCCCCAGGCGACCGACGACCTGATGCAGGACACCTATGTGCGGGCACTGCGCAGTCTGCCCCGGTTCGAGGGCCGGTCCTCGGCGCGGACCTGGCTGCTGACCATCGCCCGGCGGGTGGTGGCGGACCGGATCCGGTCCCACTCGTCCCGGCCGCGGCTCGCCGCGACCGATGACTGGCAGTCGGCCGCGGAGCGGGTGCAGCCGCGCGGGGTGCCGGGCTTCGACGAGGGCGTCGCGCTGGCCGAGCTGCTCGCGGCGCTGGTGCCGGAGCGGCGGGAGGCGTTCGTGCTCACGCAGTTGCTGGGGCTGCCGTACGCGGCGGCGGCCGGGGTGATGGGCTGCCCGGTGGGGACCGTACGGTCCCGGGTGGCGCGGGCCCGGGAGACGCTGGTCGCGCTGGTGACGGATGCCGAGCGGGCGGAGCCCGGCCGGCCGACGCGGGCGCTGGCGGGCGCGGCTGCCGGAGCGGGCGCGGTGGCCTGACGGATGCCGGCCGCGTTCCCGGTCCGACGACCGGGGCGCGGCCGGCGCCGTGCGGGGCCCGTGGACGGCCGGTGCCGGTGGCCCGGGGGCAGCCCGCCGTGGCCGTACGCGAACGGGCTTGCCACTGGCGTTCGGGGCCGTGGTGGAGGGGCGGGCGGCCCATTACGCTGTCTTCTCGCCGGGCTCGACGTCGGGCGGGGGGACGGTGGCACTGTGACACAGCCGGGGCAGGTGATCGGCGGCCGTTATCGGCTGGCCGAAGAGCTGGGGGCCGGAGGGTTCGGCCGGGTCTGGAAGGCACACGACCAGACGCTCCGCACCGACGTGGCGGTCAAGGAGCTGTGGCTGCCGCCGGCGATGGCGGCCGCCGAACGGTCCGAGCGGCTGCAGCGCGCCCGACGCGAAGCGCTCAACGCGGTGAAGCTGCGCGACCATCCGCACATCGTCAGCGTCTACGACGTCGTCATCGAGGACGACGCCCCGTGGATCGTCATGCAGCTCGTCGTCGGGAGGTCGTTACAGGAACACCTCGGCAGGCGCGGCCCGCTGCCGCCGGACACCGCGGCGAAGATCGCGACGGCGCTGCTGAAGGCGCTCGGCGCGATGCACGCCGCCGGGATCGTGCACCGCGACCTCAAACCCGCCAACGTCATGCTGGCCGACGACGGGGACGTGCTGCTCACCGACTTCGGGATCGCCGTCAGCAGGACGGATCCCCGGCTGACCGCGTCGGGGGCGGTCATCGGTTCGGTGGGGTACCTCGCGCCGGAGCGGGCCCGCGGCGAGAACGGCCGGGCCGCCAGCGACCTGTTCTCGCTCGGCGCGACCCTCTACGAGGCCGTGGAGGGCGTCGCGCCGTTCAGCCGTGACACCCCGGCCGGTTCGCTCCACGCGGTCGTGTACGAGGAGGCTGCCCCGCTGCGGCGGGCGGGACGGCTCGCGCCGCTGATCACCGGCCTGCTGGCGAAGGACCCGGACGAACGCCTCACCGTCGCCGCGGCGCTGGCGCTGCTCAACTCCCCGTCGGGCCCGGCCGGTTCCGCCGCCGACGCCTCTTCCAAGACGTCCGAGGCGCCGGCCGCACCGCGGCAGCCGCAGGTGCCCAGGACGCGGAAGATGCCGGAGCAGCCGAAGCCGGGCAAGAGGGCCGAGGCACCGAAGCCGCGGGCGACACCGCAGGCGCCGAGGCCGCGGAAGGCCGCGTCCGGGGGCGGGCCGGCCGCCGCGCACCGTACACCGCCGCCGAAGCCCGCCAGGCCCAAGACAGCGGCCGGGGCGCAAGGGGCGAAGGCGGCGCAGTCGGATTCCTCCGGGGGCACGCTCGGCCTGCTCGCCGTCATCGCCCTGATCCTCGGGGTCCTCTACGCCGACAACCAGGACTTCGCCAACTGGGTCAGCTCCACTGCGCACGGGGATATCGCCAAGGCCCAGACCGGCGACTGCGTCCACGACATCCCCGCCCACGACAAGGACCCCGGCGGCTGGGTCACGGTCCCGTGCTGGTCGGCCGCCACCCGGTACACCGTCCTCGTCCGGCTCGGCCCCTCGAGCTCCAGGCTCGCCACGGGCTGCCAGCTCATCAGCCCTTCGTGGAAGGTCACCTACGGCCACCAGCAGGTCACCTTCCTCGACGACAGCAATCAGTCCGCCACCCTGTGCGTGGTGCCCAAGCACGACGACGAGTAGGCAGTTTCGTTTGGATCAGCCGATCAGCTGTGTCGTGCTCGGGGGAGCTGCCAGTCGCCGCCGCGGTCCTCCTTCGACCAGCGCGCGACGAGGTCGGGGATGTGCAGGAAGCAAGCCAGTGCGGTGACTGCCTGGAAGGCGTCGATGGCGCGCCGGGTCATCGGCATGCCCAGGCGCAGGAGTCGCGGATTGACCTCGGCCTGGATGTGGTTGACGAAGGGCCGCAGCACGGTGTCGTAGTTCGCCAGTGCGGTCGGGAGATCGTCCGGGTGCCGATTGATCTCGTCGGCCAGGACGTAGGCGCCGACCAGGCCGCCGGAGATTCCCATGCCGCTGTAGGGGGAAGCACAGTGCGCGGCGTCCCCGGCCAGGACCACGCGGCCCTTGGACCAGGTGTCGGTGCGCACCTGGGCGATCTCCTGGGAGTAGAAGAAGGGGCTGGTCCTCATGCCCTCGATGAAGCGCTCGGTCTGCCATCCGGCGTCGCGGAACCTGCTCGCCCAGAACTCCTGCTGCCGCCCGACGGGGTCCCGGTGGATCGCCGAGGCTTCCTCGGATTCTTCCCGCAGCACGAAGTAGACCTGGGTCTCGGTCGGATTGTGGCTGCGGCGCATGATCTGACGGCCGCCCGGGACCATATAGGTGTCCCGGATGTCGCTGTCGGAATCGATGCGCGGGACGAACCAGTACGCCATGTGGATGCCGACCCGCCAATACGGGTCGAAGCCCTCCGGGAGGATCGCCCGGCGGATGCGTGATCCCTGTCCGTCCGCGCCGACCATGAGGTCGAACTCGCCGGACGACCCGTCGGAGAAGTGCGCGACGACCTTGTGCTCGTCCTGCTCGAAACCGTCCACGCTCTTGCCGAAGACGTACGCGGCGTCGTGCCTGGTCGCCTCGTTGAGGATGCGTACCAGGTCGCCGCGCATGATCTCGTACTCGGATGTCAGTGTCTGGCGGCCCTGCCCGGAGGTGTTGGCCATGATCGTCGCTTTGGCCTTGCCGTGGGCGTCGACGAAGGCGACGCCCTTCTCGTCCACGAGCTTGCCCCGGACGGCGTCGAGGAGTCCCATGCGGCGGACGGCCTCGATGCCCTGACCCCGGAGGTCGACCTGGGCGCCGGTGGCCCGCAGGGCGGGGAAGCGTTCGGCGACGGTCACCCGGTGGCCGCCCCGCGTCAGCCAGAAGGCCAGCGCCTGCCCCGCGACTCCGCCGCCGGCGATGAGGACTCGTAAGGATCGCGTTCCCGAACCCTGTGTCATGATCCACCACCTCAAAATCTATCGGTGAATGATTCCTTTCGAGAGTTATCTATCAGCGATAGATTGTCAATGTGACGAAGATGAACCGTGAGACCGTGGTCGCCGAGGCGCTCAACCTGCTCGACGAGGTCGGCCTCGATGCCGTCAGCACGCGGCAACTTGCGAAGCGACTGGGCGTCGAGCAGCCCTCGCTGTACTGGCACTTCCGCACCAAGAAGGACCTCCTGGCCGCCATGGCGCAGGCCGCGATGGCGCCCCATGCGAACGCACCGCTGCCGACGCCTGGGGACGACTGGCGCGAATGGTTCCTGGAGAACACCCGCAGCTTCCGGCGCACCCTGCTGATGCGCCGCGATGGCGCACGCCTTCATGCCGGCTCCACGCCGACCGCGGACCTCGACCGGATCCGCCACAAGATGTCTTTCCTCGTCGACTCCGGCGTGCCCGAGCACGACGCACAGATGGCGATGCTGACGGCCGGCCGCTTCACGGTCGGCAGCGTCCTGGAAGAACAGGCGGACGCCGGCCCCGGCGACGGCCCGGACCTACCGGCCGACACGCCACTCATCGATCCCGAATCGGCGTTCGAGGGGGGACTTTCCCTCATCGTGGACGGCTTGACCCCGCGCATCACGGCATAGCAGCCGCACCTGCCCGAGTCTGCCGCGTCCTGCCCGCGCGAGCCCGCCCTACCTCCGCGGGCTCGCGCGCGGACCCTCACCAGGGCCGCCTCTCCCCGACCCGCAACCCCTAAGGGGCGCCGGGTGGTTCGAGGGCGGGGCCGGGGCGGGTCGCGACGGCTCGGGCGGTCAGCGGGGGGCTGTTGCGGAAGTGGAGGGTGAAGGTGAGCCGGTCGCCGGGGGCGAGGGCCGGTGCGGGGCTGAGCATGAGGTCCAGGGTGGTCGGGGTCATCCGCAGCGCGCCGCCGGCCGGGACAGTGGCGGAGCGGACCATCGCCATGCGGCGGGCGTTGCGTCCGATGTCGACGGTGCGGCTGAGCATCACCCGGTGCCCGGCGGGTCCGGTGACGCCGGTCAGGACGTCGTCCGCGCCGCCGGAGTTGCGGACGGTGAAGAACGCGGCGGTGGCCTCGGTGCGGCCGCCCGGGGCGGGCAGGAGCAGGGCCCGGCCCTCGGTGACGCTGAGCCGTGCGGGGGTCCCGGCGTTTCCGGTGGCGGTCCAGAGGGTCAGCGTGCCGAGGGTCGCCAGGCAGGTGAGGACGGGGACGGCCACGGCGGCGACCGGCAGCCGGCTCCGGCCGTCCCGGCGCGTCGGCGCTCCGTCCCCGCGCGCGCCGTCCCGGCGCTCCCCTTCCCCGCGTGCTCCGTCCCCGCGCGCCCCGTCCGTGCGCTCACCGTTCACGGCGTCGTGGTTCATGCGGTCTCCCAACGCGGCTGGTGGTGCGGGGTGTTCGGGCGGCGGCCGGGTTTCCTCGGGCCGCTGCCCGCTTGCCAGGCACACAGGCGCAGGCTGTTCCCCACGACGAGCAGGGAGCTGACGGACATGGCGGCGGCCGCCAGCATCGGGGTGAGCAGGCCGACTGCGGCGAGCGGCACGGTGACGAGGTTGTAGCCGAACGCCCAGGCGAGGTTGGCGCGAATGGCGCCCAGCGTGCGGCGGGCCAGGCGTACCGCGTCGGCGATGGCCTGGAGGTCCTCGCGTACGAGGGTCACGTCGGCGGCGCCGATCGCGGCGTCGGTGCCGCTGCCCATGGCGATGCCGAGGTCGGCGCGCGCGAGGGCCGCCGCGTCGTTGACGCCGTCGCCGACGACGGCGACCCGGGCGCCCTGTTCCTTCAGGGTGGTGACCAGGGCGGCCTTGTCCTCGGGACGGACCTCGGCGTGCACCTCGGTGACGGCGAGGTGGTCGGCCACCGCGCGGGCGGTGGCGGCGCGGTCGCCGGTCGCCAGGACCGGCCGCAGGCCCAGCCGGCGCAGATGCTCGACGGCGCGGTAGCTGTCCGGGCGCAGCGCGTCGCCGACGGCGAGCACGGCCTCGGGTGTGCCGTCGACGGTGACCTGGACCGCCGTGTGCCCGGCGGTCTCCGCGGCGCGTACGGCGTCGGCGAGCGGCGCCGGCAGGCCGGTGAGGTCGCCTGGGCGGGTGATCTCCACGCGGTGGCCGTCCACCGTGCCCCGTACGCCGTGACCGGCCTCGGCGCGGAAGTCGCTTGCCACGGGCGGCAGTTGACCGGGTTCCGGGTGGCGTTCGCGGGCGTGGGCGGTGATCGCGCGGGCCAGCGGATGCTCGGAGCCCTGCTCGACGGCGGCGGCCAGCCACAGCGTCCGGTCGGGGCCGGGGCCGCCCGGGCGGGCGGTGAGGGCGGTGACGCTCATCCGGCCGGTGGTCAGGGTGCCGGTCTTGTCGAGCACGACGGTGTCGATGCGGCGCAGCCGCTCCAGCGCCTGCGGGCCGCGGACCAGGATCCCGAGCTGTGCGCCGCGGCCGGTGGCGGCCAGCAGCGCGGTCGGGGTGGCCAGCCCCAGCGCGCACGGGCAGGCGACGACGAGGACGGCGACCGCGGCGGTGAGGGCGGCCTGCGGGTCGGCGCCGGCGCCGAGCCAGAAGCCGAGCACGGAGACCGCGACGGTCAGCACGGCGGGGACGAACACCGCCGCCACCGTGTCGGCGAGCCGCTGGATGTGCGTCTTGCCGGTCTGGGCCTCCTCCACGAGCCGGGTGATCCGGGCGAGTTGGGTGTCGGCGCCGACCGCGTCGGCCCGTACCTCCAGCAGGCCGCCGGAGTTGACCGCGCCGCCGACCACCGCCGAGCCGGGCCCGGCCTCCACCGGGCGGCTCTCGCCGGTGATCAGGGAGAGGTCCAGGGCGGAACTGCCGTCGACGACGGTGCCGTCGGTGGCGACGCGTTCGCCGGGCCGCACCAGGAAGTGGTCCCCGGCGCGCAGCCGGTCCACCGGGATGCTCCGTTCGCCGTCGGCGGTCCGTACGGCGACGTCCTTGGCAGCGAGTTCGGCCAGCGCCCGCAGCGCGGAGCCGGTGCCGCGCCGGGCCCTGGCCTCCATACGGCGCCCGGCCAGGACGAACAGCGGTACCCCGACGGCCGCTTCGAGGTAGAGGTGCGCACTGCCGTCGCCCCTGGTGGGCAGCAGGCTGAACGGCATCGTGATACCGGGCGCCCCGGCCCCGCCGAGGAACAGCGCCCAGGCCGACCAGGCAAAGGACGCGGCGACGCCGAGCGACACCAGGGTGTCCATGGTCGCGGCGCCGTGCCGCAGGCCGCGCAGCGCACGGGTGTGGAAGGGGGCGGCGCCCCAGACGGCGACGGGCGCGGCGAGCACGAAGCACAGCCACTGCCAGTTCCGGAACTGCCAGCCGGGCACCATCGACAGGGTCAGGACCGGGAGCGCCAACAGGGCGGTCACCAGCAGCCGGTGGCGCTCGGAACCGGCGTCGCCCTGGTGGGTGCCGGCCGGCTCCCCGGTGGGGCGGGGCGGGTCCTCGGCCGGCGGTGCGGGGAGTTCCGCGGTGTACCCGGCGGCCTCGACCGTGCCGATCAGGTCGCCGACGGACACGGCTTCGGGGTGGCTGACCGTCGCCCGGCCGGTGGCCAGGTTCACCGAGGCCGCCACGCCGTCCAGCCGGCCCAGCTTCTTCTCGACCCGGCCCACACAGGCCGCGCAGGTCATCCCGCAGATGGTGAGGGTGGTGGTGAGGGAGGGCGACGGCTCCGCCGTGGCGTCGTGCGGCCGTGGCCCGGACCGGGGCTGGCTCATCGGGTCGGCGTCCCCTCCGTCACCGGGCGGGGCGCGCCGGCGCCCATGCCGTGCATCCCACCCATGTCCCCGCCGCCGGACGGTTCCGGGCCGTCCGCGGGGGAGCCGCCGGCCGGGCGCAGTCCCGGGGCGACCGGGCCGGCGAGGGATCCGGCGGTGTACGACAGGGCGAAGAGCACCGCCAGCAGCGCGACGAAGCCGAGGACCGGCCGGGCCGGCAACAGCCGTGCCAGGGCCTGGCGGAACGGGGGCCGACTGCGGTCGGCCGAAGAGCTGGTCATCGCGTCATCGTGGCAGGCGCGGACGGCGGGGAACCGGCGATCGGGGGCCCGCCGGTGCGTGAGGTTTGTCCCCTTCCGTCGCCGGAACCGGGCGGCTCCCCGGCCCGACTAACTGGGTTTGCGCCCTGCCGGCGACCCGCCCGGCACTCCCCCGGCTCCCGGCCTTCCGGGCGGGTGGCGGGAACTCGGCGCCCCTCGCGCCCGACCTCTCCAACGCCGCGCCGTTCGACCGCGGTTCGTCGCAGACCAGCGCCGTTTGAGGAGGACGTATGTCCGCACTGCCCGATCCCGTCGAGCTGTACGGGACGGAGTACACCCGCGATCCCTATCCGCTCTACGCCGAGCTGCGGGCACGCGGCCCGGTGCACCGGGTGCGCTTCCCCAGCGGGGTGTGCGCCTGGCTCGTCACCGGGTACCGGGCCGCGCAGCAGACGCTGACCGACCCGCGGCTGGGCAAGCACCATGCGCGGGGCAACGCCGCCTGGCGGGCCCGGGCCTCGATCATGCCGGAGCCGCAGCGCTCCCGGCTGCAGGTGCATCTGCTCCACCAGGACCCGCCCCGGCACACCGTGCTGCGCCGGCTGATCACCGACGCCTTCGCGCCGCAGCGGGTGGCGGCGCTCGCGCCGCGCTTCCAGGAGCGGGCCGAGGCGCTGGCCGACGCGCTGCCGGAGCGCGCGGCGGATCTCGTCGAGGCGTTCGCCGCCCGCTTCCCGTTCGCCGTGCTCGCCGAGGTCATCGGCCTGCCGGCGGAGTTCGCGGACCGCTTCGACCGGGACTGGGGCAAGGTGGTGCAACCCGTGGGGCCCGGCGAGCCCGGCCGCCCGGCGTACGAGGCGCGGCTGCGGGGGCTTCAGCGGTACATCGCCGACCTGGTCGTCCACAAGCGCCGGGAGCCGGCCGGGGATCTGCTCTCCCGGCTGGTGGCCGCGTGCGACGGCGGCGACATCGGGCCGGCGGAGCTGGATTCGATGATCTTCCAGCTGCTGGTCGCGGGCCAGGAGCCGGTCACCCATCAGATCAGCACCGCGCTGGTCGCCCTGCTGCGCCACCCGGAGCGCCTCGCCGAACTGGCCGCCCGCCCGGAGCTGCTGCCCCGCGCCGTGGAGGAACTGCTGCGGTACGACAGTGCCTTCGAGCTGACGACCTGGCGGTTCTTCGCCGAGGACGCCGATCTGCACGGCACCCGGGTGCCAGCGGGCGACTCCGTGATCGTGTCGCTGTGCGCGGCCAACCGCGACCGGGAGCGCTTCCCCGACGCGGACTCCCTGGACCTCGGCCGCTCCCCCAATCCGCATCTCGCGTTCGGGCACGGCATCCACTTCTGCCCCGGTGCCGCGCTCGCCCGGCTCGAACTCCGGATCGCGCTGGAGACCCTGCTGCGGCGGCTGCCGGGCCTCCGTCTGGCCGTTCCCGATGCCGGGCTCCGGTGGATTCCGGCGGTGCTCGCGCGGGGCGTCGACCGGCTGCCGGTGTCCTACGGAGCCGGCGGCGGCTGCCCCGTGGCGGACGGGCCGGTCGCCGCGTGCTGACCACTCCGACCAGCCCGCTCCGCCCCACCGGCCCGATCGGCCCGGCCGGGCCGCGCCCCGGCCCGCCCGCCGGCCACCGGGCCGTCTGCGCCGCGGTGCTCGCCGCGCTGCTCCCGTACCGGCGGGCACTGGACACCGGCCGCGGGGAGCGTCCGGACGCCTTTCCGGTCCAGCTCCGGCAGCTCGCCGGGCCGGTGGCGGCCGGGCAGCCGATCGTGTTCACCCTGCCGGGCTTCCCCTGCAAGTCGCCCAACCCGGCGAAGGTGCTCGGCCACCTCCCCGACGAGGGGGAGCGGCTGGCGCTGCGCTTCCTGGACGCGCTGTGCGCGCGGGTGGCGGCGGTGCACCCGCCCGGTGCCCGGGTGTTGATCTGCTCGGACGGACACGTCTTCAGCGACCTCATCGGGGTGCCGGACCCCGCCGTCGATGCCTATGCGGACGCGCTGCGCGCCCTGATCCGCGCCGAGGGCCTGACCCGGCTGGACGTCTTCGACCTGCGCGAGGTGTACGGGGACGGGCTGTCGTACGACGAGCGTCGGGCGCTGGCCGAGGCACGGCACGCCCCGTCCTTGGAAAGCCTGCGGTCGCTGACCCGCAGCGACGATCCGACCCGCCGGCTGTACCAGGGCATCACGCGGTTCCTCTTCGAGGACACCGCCGCCTTCCCGGGGACCCGTTCGGCGCTGCAGCGCGACTGCCGGCGGCGGGCGTACGGCGTGATGCGGCGCAGCGTCGCTTGGGGCGGGCTGGTGGCCGCGCACCACCCGGGCGCGTTCCGGCTCTCCATCCATCCGCAGCCGCGGGGCTCGGCCAAGTTCGGGATACGGCTGCTCGACGCGCCCGATGTGTGGATGACGCCCTGGCACTCCTGCGTGCTCGAACATCCCGACGGACGGCGGGAGTTGATGCACCGGGCGGACGCCGAGCGGCTCGGCCGGCTGGTGCTGCGCGAGGGCCGGCCGAGCCACTTCGTGGCGGACCAGGGCCTGTCCGACGATTCGCGTGACTGCTGAGCGGTGCTGATCGTTCCGGTCGGCGCGGGGTGGGGTGGCTCATCGAAGCACCCTGACCCCATGGCTGCCGTGCGTCTCTGGCTCCGCCGTGACTCCCGCGTCCCCCCGTGACTGCGCAGCTGGAATCTAGGACAGCTGGTGTCCGCCATCGCGCCTAGCCTGACGTCCGGCACAGCAGACAAGCACGAAATGAGGCGACCATGGCAGAGATCGTTCTGGTTCCCGGGTTCTGGCTCGGAGCATGGGCATGGGACGAGGTGACACCGGCACTGAGAGCGGCGGGACATGACGTCTACCCCCTCACGCTGACCGGCCTGGCCGACCGCGCAGCCGAGGCCACCCCCGATGTGGACGTCTCCACACATACGGACGACATCATCCGCCTCGTCGAGGACAACGGTCTGCGGGAGGTGGTGCTGGTCGGGCACAGTGGCGCCAACCAGCCGGTCACCGGCGCCGCCGACCGGATCCCGGAGCGCATCGCACGGGTCGTGTACGTGGACGCCGGCCCGTTGCCCGCCGGCATGGCCCTGATCGACTTCAACGAGCCCCAGAAGCAGGAGGAGTGGCGCAAGCAGGTCGCGGAGAAGGGGGACGGCTGGCAGTTGCCCGTACCGCCGTTCGACCCGGCAGCAGATCCGGATAACCTGGTAGGACTCACCGGTGAACACCTCGCGCGCATCGCCGAGTTGGCCACCCCCCAGCCCTTCGCGACCGCTACTCGCCCCCTGGACCGTCCCACGCCGCCGCCGGACACGCCCTGCTCGGTGATCGCCTCAACCTTTACTCCCGAACAGGTACGCATGCTGGCCGACAGCGGCAACCCGGTCTTCGCGCCGATGGCCGCGATGGACCTGCGCCACCTGCCGACCGGCCACTGGCCGATGTTCTCCCGGCCGGTCGAACTGGCCTCACTGCTGGACGAGATCGCCCGCTGACCAGGGCTGGCTGTGGTGGGATGGCGTCGTGAGTCGCGCCGCAGAGGAGACCAACCGCCGCATGCTTCGGGCACGGGACGCGATGGACCGTGCCTATGCGCAGCCGCTGGACGTGGCGGCCCTGGCCCGGATCGCCCATGTGTCGGAGGCGCATTTCTCGCGCGTCTTCCGGGCCACCTTCGGTGAGACGCCCCACCGCTACCTGCAGCGCCGTCGGGTCGAGCGCGCGATGTTCCTGCTGCGGGAGACCGATCGCCGGGTGACCGACATCAGCTTCGAGGTGGGCTTCAACAGTCCTGGGACCTTCAGTCGCACCTTCCATGACATCGTCGGCCGGTCGCCGAGGGAGTACCGCAAGCAAGCGGCGGCCACGGGCGTGCCCACCTGCTTCATGATGACGTGGTCGCGACCGAGTACCTGACCCTCCGCGCCGGCCGACGACTCCCCGTGCGCGCGACGTCCGTCGACCGATCAGTTTTGGATAAGTTTTCGCCCCGCGTGCCCAGTAGCGTCAGGGACATGTTCAACGCCATCACGCACTCGCAGATATACGTCCTGGACCAGGACGAGGCCCTCGACTTCTACGTCGGCAAGCTCGGCCTCGAGGTCACCGCCGACGTCGACATGGGTTTCATGCGCTGGCTGACCGTCAGCGTTCCCGGACACCCCGAGCGCCAGATCCTGCTGGAGAGGCCCGGCGCGCCGGCGATGTCCGAGCAGACCGCTGAGCAGGTACGGGAACTGGTCACCAAGGGCGCGATGGGCGGCTGGCTCATCTTCACCACGGACGACTGCCGCAAGACCTACGAGACGCTGCTGGGCCGGGGCGTGGAGTTCACCGAGGAACCCACCGACCGTCCCTACGGAACCGACTGCGGCCTCCGCGACCCCTTCGGCAACCGCCTTCGCTTCACCCAGCCGAGAGCCTGAGCCGCGACCGATGGGGGTGGCACCTCCCGGCGCCGGCCGGGGGGCGTCGCGGGCCCGGGCTGGGCCAAAGGCCCGCCCCGGGTCCCTCACCCGTCCCCGGTGGGCAGCACCTCCCGGTGGTCGTAGGCGATCAGCACCTCGCCGGTGAGCGGATGGTCCGTCACCGCGGCGCGCACCCCGAACACCTCGGCGAGCAGCCGGGGCGTGAGCACCTCGCGCGGCGGGCCGGACGCCACCACCCGCCCGGCGTGCAGCACGTGCAGCCGGTCGCAGAGCGAGGCCGCGGCGTTCAGGTCGTGCAGCGAGATCAGCGTCGTCCGGCGCCGGGCGCGCAGCAGCGCGAGCAGCTCGACCTGGTGCCGGACGTCGAGGTGGTTGGTGGGCTCGTCCAGCACCAGGACGTCGGGGTCCTGGGCGAAGGCCCGGGCCAGCAGGGCCCGTTGCCGCTCGCCGCCGGAGAGTGCGGCGAACCGGCGGCCGCCGTGGCCGGCCAGGCCGACGGCGGCCAGGGCGTCGGCCACGGCCTCCCGGTCGGCCCGGCCCTCTCCGGCGAAGGCCCGCTGGTAGGGCATACGGCCCATGGCCACCACCTCGTGCACGGTCAGCTCGAAGTCGCTGCCGCGCTCCTGGGGCAGCGCGGCGACCCGGCGGGCGGTCTGGCCGGGGGTGAGCGTGCGCAGGTCGGTACCGGCGAGCAGTACCCGTCCGGCGGTGGGCCGCAGATGGCGGTAAACGGTGCGCAGTACGGTCGACTTGCCGCTGCCGTTGGGGCCGACCAGCCCGGCGGTCTCCCCCGCCGCGGCGATCAGCCGCACTCCGGAGACGACGTCACGGCCCGCGTAGCCGACGTGCAGGTCCTCGATCGCGACGTTCACCGGCCCACCGCCGTCCGCCGGTCCAGGACGAACAGCAGCGCGGGCGCCCCGATCATCGCCGTCACCACGCCGACCGGCAGCTCCTGGGTGTCCATGGCCGTACGGCACACGAGGTCCACCACGACCAGCAGCAGCGCCCCGGTGAGCGCGGACAGCGGCAGCAGCCGGCGGTGATCGCCGCCGATGACCAGCCGGCACAGGTGCGGCACCATCAGGCCGACGAAGCCGATGGCGCCGGAGACCGCCACCAGGACGCCGGTCAGCAGGCCGGTCACCACGAACAGTTCCCGGCGCAGCCGGGTGACGTCGACGCCGACGCCGGCCGCGGTCTCCTCGCCCATGAGCAGCGCGTTCATGGGGCGGGCGCGCGCCATGAGGGCGAGCAGCCCGGCGGCGAGGGCGAGCGCCGGCGGCCCCAGCACGCTCCAGGTGGCCCCGCTCAGGCTGCCCATCAGCCAGAACAGCACGCTGCGGGTCTGCTGTTCGTCGCCGGCCTGCAGCACCAGATAGCTGGTG
The DNA here is from genome assembly GCF_000717345.1 of Streptomyces lydicus. Lineage (GTDB taxonomy): Bacteria > Actinomycetota > Actinomycetes > Streptomycetales > Streptomycetaceae > Streptomyces > Streptomyces lydicus. The sequence continues at coordinate 42,609 of NZ_JNZA01000032.1, forward strand.
AAGCCGGACAGGAACTGCCCGATGCCCACCCCGGCCAGGACCAGCCGCAGCGGGGAGAACCCGCCGCCGCGCCGCGCGACGCCCCACACCAGCGCGAACGAGCCGAGCGCCCCGGCGAACGCGGCGGCCGGCAGGCCGAGCCCCGACGACCCGCCGGCGCCCAGCACGATCGCGGCGACCGCGCCGAGCGAGGCGCCGTTGGAGATGCCCAGCAGATACGGGTCGGCCAGGGGGTTGCGCACCAGCGCCTGCGCGGCGGTGCCGACCAGGCCGAGCCCGGCACCGACCAGTGCCGCCAACAGCGCCCGGGGGACGCGTAGTTGCCAGACGATCAGGTCGTCGGTGCCGGGCCGGGGCGGTGTGCCGCCGAGGCGGCGCAGCACCACCGACCACACCTGGCCGGGCGCGAGGTCGGTCGGGCCGAGACAGACCGCGGCGGTGAGGGCCAGGACCAGCGCGAGTCCGAGTCCCAGGGCGAGCAGCCCGGCGCGCGGGGTGCGCGGCCCGGGCGGCGCGGCCGGCTCCGCACGTCGGAGCGCGTCCTCCCGCAACGGGCCCACTAGCGGGCCGCCTTGAACCGCGTCGGGTGGAGCGTGTGCGCGATCTCCTCGACGGTCTCCGCGTTACGGACCCCGGCGATCGTCGTACGCTCCGAGCCGATCCGCAGGAAGCGTCCCTTGCGCACGGCCGTCAGCTCCTTCGTGGCGGGGAAGCTCTTGAGGAAGGCCGCGGCCCGGTCGTACGCGGCGTCGTCGGCGGCGGCGTCGCCCCGGTTGCGTACCGCGAGCTGGATCCAGTCCGGATCCTTCGCGACCACGTCCTCCCAGGAGACCGCCTTGAAGTCCCCGTCGCAGCCGTCGAAGACGTTGCGCGCCCCGGCCAGGGTGATCACGGCGTTGGCGAGCTGCTTGCGGCAGACGGCCATCGGCTGCTTGGTCCCGGCGTCGTAGTCGAAGAAGAAGTACGTGGGCCGCTCGTCGGCCGCGAGGCCGCCGACCGCCTCGCGCACCGTGGAGAGCTTCGCGCGCATGCCCGCCACCAGGGCGTCCGCGCGTCCGGCGGTCCCGGTCACCGCGCCGAGCCGCCTGATGTCGCCCTCCACCGCGGACAGGTCGCGCTGCGGCTTCCCGTTCGTCGGGGCGCAGGCGGTGGACGCCAGATAGAGGTGCTTGATCCCGGCCGCGCGGAACTCCTCGGGGGTCGGCGCGTCGCCGGCGCCGCCCATGGCACCCATCGACGCGAAGGTGTCGATGTAGAGGTCGGCGCCCGAGGCGAGCAGTTTCTCCTTGGGGATGATGTGCTTGCCCAGCACCGGCACCTTGCGGGCCCGCTCGCCCAGTTCCCCGGGCAGGGCGCCCTTGCCGGGCGGGAATCCGGTGCCGATGACCCGGTCGCCCGCGCCGAGCCGGAGCAGCATCTCCAGGGCAGCGGCGTTGCTGGTGACGATCTTGCGGGGCGGGGCCGTGAAGGTGGTCGTGTTGCCCTGGCAGTCGGCGATCCGCACCGGGAATCCGGAGCCGCGCCCGGAGGCGCCCGGACCGTCGCCGGGTCCGCTGTCGCGTGCGCCGCCGCAGGCGGTCGCGGCCAGCGCCACCACCACCGCCAGACCGCACAACTTCCCAGGACGCATGGTGCCTCTCCCTACGCATCACCGGCCGGTCCCCCGGCCCGTTCACCGGCCCACTGGCGGGCCGGCGGGGCCGCGGGCGCGACCCGGCACAGGTAGTCGGCCGGGCCCGGGCGGCGGTTCCGGGGCGGTGCGTCCTTTTCCGCCCGCGGCTGCCTACCCCTCGTCGGCCTCCTGGTCGGCTGCTTCGTTGGCGCGGTCGATCTCGGCCATGTGCTCCTCCGCCCAGGTCCGCAGCCCCGCAAGCGCGGATTCCAGGGACAGGCCGAGTCCGGTGAGGTGGTAGAAGACCCGCGGCGGCACGGTCGGTTCGACCCGGCGCGACACCAGCCCGTCGCGGGTCAGGCTGCGCAGCGTCACGGACAGCATCTTCTGCGAGACGCCGGGCATCCGGCGTCTCAGCTCCGCGAAGCGCACCTCGTCCGGTGCGGCATCGGCGAGCGTCTTGACGGCCATCGATGTCCACTTCGTACCGATGCGGTCCAGCAACTGCCGTGTCGGGCAATGGGGATCGAACAGATCGCCGCGTACCCCGCGACCGGCGGCCCGGGCCCCTCGGGTGGTCACCTGTGGCTCACCACCTTCCGTGAAAGTGCCCTCTGGGAAGCGGTCGGGCAGTTACCTATCGTTGTGTGGTCACCAATGGTAACCACCCGGAGGAGCCGTCATGCCCGTCACCACCGCACTCCACCTGCGCCGCATCGCGACGAACGGCGTCCGGCTCAATGTCGCCATCGCCGGGGACGGACCCGCGGTTCTCCTGCTGCACGGCTTTCCGCACACCTGGCAACTCTGGAGCGGCATCATGGGCCGACTGGCCGGGCGGTACCGGGTCATCGCCCCGGACCTCCGAGGCTTCGGTGCCAGTGCACGTGCCACCGAGGGGTACGACGCAGGCACCCTCGCCGCCGACGCCGAAGGGCTTCTCGACGCACTCGGCGAGCCCTCGGCAGCGGTGGTCGGCATCGACGCGGGCACCGCCCCCGCCGTCCTGCTCGCGCTGCGCCGACCCGGCCTGGTCCGGCGCCTGGTCGTGATGGAGGCACTGCTCGGCCGACTGCCCGGAGCAGAGCACGTCGTCGCCGGCGGCGCCCCGTGGTGGTTCGGCTTCCACGCCGTCCCCGGCCTCGCCGAGACCGTCCTGACCGGCAACGAGGCCCCGTACATCGACTGGTTCCTCGACTCGGGGACGCTCGGGCGAGGAGTGCCCGACGCCATCCGTGCCGCCTTCGTCCACGCGTACACCGGGAGTGCGGCCCTGCGCTGCGCGTTCTCCTATTACCGGGCCCTGCCCCTCAGCGCGCAGCAGATCCAGGACGCCGTCGCGACGGCTCGGCTGACCATGCCCACCATGGCCGTCGGCTCTCACCCCGTCGGCACCGGGCTCGAACGCCAGCTCCGTCCCTTCGCCGATGACCTGGTCGGACACCATCTCCAGGACTGCGGCCACCTCATCCCCCTCGACCGCCCCGACGCGCTGTTCGCGCTCCTTGCTCCCTTCCTCTCCGCCGACCTGCCGAAGTGACCGGAGCGGGGCCGGGGGATCACGGTCGGCGGTGCGGGCGTTCGTCCCAGCGGTGACGTCCAGGACCGCCGGGGCGGGCTGCGCACGGTGCGGAGTGCCGGTGTCCGCCGCCTGTCCGCGCGCCCTCTCAGTCGTCGGGCTCGACGCCCTGGGGGCCGTAGAGGTCGAGCAGCCGGGTGCGGGTGCCGTGCAGCCGGTCGGCGACCGTCTCGGCCACATAGCGGTACATGGCCCGGCCGAGCACCGCGTCGGACTCGCACAGCGCGCGGACGAGGGCGGCGTCGAACTCCACCGCCTCGACCGGGCCGACGGTCTGTGCGCCCAGGTGCCACAGGTAGGGCGGGAACAGCCAGGACCAGCCGAGGAGTTCGTCACGGCCGAGGGTCTCCACCACCAGCGCGCGCCGGCCGGGGACGTGCTGGTCGAGCGCGACCTGTCCGCTGCGGATGATCCAGAACCGGTCGGCCCGCCGGCCCTCCTCGAAGAGGCGGGTGGCCCGCGGCAGCGACACCTCGCGGGCGAGGTCGGTCAGCCGTTGGCGCCGGTCGGGTGGCACCGCCTCGAAGAGATTTCTCGCTGTGGCCATCTCATCCTCCGTCCGCTGGCTGCTGTGCAACATATGCGGTGATTTACGGGGACGGTGGGACCGGCTCGGCCGGGCGGGCCGGGTCAGGTCATCTGACGTCGCACCAGGTCGTGCAGCCGGCCGCCGGCGTCGGCGAGCAGCTCGGCCGGTGCGCCCTGTTCGACGATCCGGCCGTCCTCCATGACGATCACCCGGTCGGCGTCCATGACCGTGGACAGCCGGTGGGCGATCACCAGCCGGCTGGCGCTGAGCTGGCGGGTGCTGTCGATGACGATGCGCTGGGTCTCGTTGTCCAGGGCGCTGGTGGCCTCGTCGAAGAAGAGGATCCGGGGACGGCGGACCAGCGCCTGAGCGATCATGAGGCGCTGCCGCTGGCCGCCGGAGATCGCGCCACCGCCGGAGATCATGGTGTGCAGCCCCATCGGCATCCGCTTGATGTCCTCGGCCAGGCCCGCCATCTCGGCGGCCGCCCACGCCTCCTCCTGGGTGAAGGCTTCGGCGCCGCAGATGCAGTCCAGGATGGAGCCGGTCATCGGCTGGGCGTTCTGCAGGACGACGCCGCACTGGCGGCGGACCGCGGCCTGGTCGAGCGCGGCGAGGTCCTGGCCGTCGTAGACGACGCTGCCCGAGGTCGGCTTGTCGAAGCCGATGAGGAGCCGCAGCAGGGTGGACTTGCCGCAGCCGCTCGGGCCCACCACGGCGACGAACTCGCCGGGCCGGACCTGGAAGGAGACGTCGTCGAGGACGAGGGGGCCGTCGTCGGTGTAGCGGAAGGAGAGCTTCTTGGCCTCGATGCCGCCGGAGAGGACGCCGGGCTGGGCGCTGGCGCCGCGGACCTCGGGTGCCTCGTCCAGCACCGGCTTGATCTGCTCGAACATCGGCACCGCGGCGGCGGCCGCGACACAGGCACCGGTGATCTGGGTGACCGAGGTCAGCAGCATGGTCACCGCGGTGTTGAAGGTGAGGAAGGAGCCGGCGGACATGGTGCCGCGGGCCGGCCCGGCCAGCAGCATGAACATGGTGAGCGAGCAGATCGGCAGGTAGACCGCGTTGAGGACGGTGGTCAGGTTCTTGATCCGGCCGGCCTTCTGCTGGAGTTCCCGGGAGCGTGCGAACTCCCTCGCCCAGGCCGCGTAGGCGAAGCTCTCGGCGGCGGCGACCCGCAGTTTGGGCAGCCCGCGCAGGGTCTGGAACGCCTGGTTGTTGAGCTTGTTGCCGAGCTTGACCAGCCGTCGCTGCCAGCGCAGCTCCCACAGTCCCATGGCGAGGAAGACCGCGCCGATGACGAGCAGCATGGCGAGCGCGGCGAGTGCCAGCGGCACGCTGTAGACGAGCAGCAGGACGAGGTTCATCGCGCCGATCGTCGTGGACTGCACGGCCACCGGCCCGATGCCGGACAGCACCCGCCGGATGGCGCTGATGCCCATCGCGGCACTGGCCAGCTCGCCGGTGGAGCGCTCGGTGAAGAACTTCGTCGGCAGCCGCAGCAGCCGGTCCCAGACGGCCGGCTGGAGCGCGCTCTCGATACGGCCCTCCATCCGCAGCACGGTGAGGTTCTGCAGCAGCATGAAGGCGGCCGAGACGATGCTGGTGACGATGACGGCCAGGGACACCTGGACGATCAGGCTCCGCTCGGCGGCCGGTACGTACACGCCGAGCACCTTGCCGGTCGCGATCGGGACGAGCGCTCCGAGGCCGACCGCCACCAGGCCGCTGAGCGCCAGGTTGCGGACGTCCTTCCGGCTGCCGCGCAGGCTGAAGCGCATCAGCCGCCACATGCTCATCGGCCGCTCCGGCAGCGGGCGGTAGAACATCACCGCGCGCGACTCGAACTCGTCGGCGTTGTCCTTGCCGACGCGGATGCGCAGCCCGGACGCGGGGTTCACGGCCTCGTAGCGGCCGCGGCGCCACAGCAGCGCGACGGGGGCACCGGACTTGGCGCGATGGCCCACCAGCGGGCCGGCGTCCGTCCGCCACCAGGAGCCGGTGAGCCGCACCGCGCGGGTGCGGATCCGCGAGCTGACCGCGATCCGCTCCACGGGGCTGACCCGGTCGTTGACGGCCCCGCCCCGCGGGGGTGCGGTGAGCGTGATCCCGGCCGCCTCGGCCACCGCCCGGCAGACCTCGAAGGTGGCGTCGTCACCGGCCCGGTTGGTGGCGTCGCCGCCCCGCCCGGAGCGGTCCTGGCGGCCGATGGACGCCAGCAGGGCCTGGTCGGCGCGCTCGCGGACCGCCTCGCCGGCCTTGATGCCGGCCGCCGCGCGGTCCTCGTGGGCACGCTCCAGCTGCTCGATCCAGCGGTCGACGGCGGACAGCAGCCGGTACTGCTGATTGACCATCCGCTGCCACAGGTCGGGGTCCATCAGCAGATCGGCGGCCGCCTCCGCGCTGTAGGAGGCGCCGTACTGCACGCTGCCGGGCGGGACCGGCATCCACAGCACGTCGTCGTCGGCGACCGCCTCGTCGCCGGGCCGGCCGTCCAGGGGCGCCTCGAACAGCACCCCCAGGCTGCGGGCGGTGCCCAGGGCGACGGCGTGCTCCAGCGCGGAGGGCTGCTCGGCCTGGGTGGCGTACTGCGGGTAGGACCCGGTGTCCCCGTACTCCCCGTAGGCGCCGTAGTCGTGGCGGGGCAGCTCGCGCAGCGGGATCCGGCGCAGCCCGCAGTCCTGCGAGGGGCGGCCGAGCAGGGTGTGCTGGGGGCCGTCGACCGGGCCGAGCAGCAGGGTGCCGGCTTCGAGCCGGCCGAGGAAGTGCCAGTGCCCCTCGGCGGCGGCGTCGACCGCGAAGAGGTCGAGCGCGCCCCCGGTGACGAGCCAGAGCACGTGCGGCCCCTCCAGGGGGACGCTGCGCAGACCGGCGCAGTGGACGGGCGCGCCGAGGCCGCCCAGGGCCTGCGTCACCGCGTCCGTCCCGCCGGGCCCCGCGGCGGGGACCGGCGACGGGGACGACGGGGACGACGACATGGCTGCCACGTCAGTGCTCCTTGACCAGCTCGGCGTACGCGCCCCCGGCGGCGACCAGGTCCTCGTGCCGGCCTCGTTCGACGACCACGCCGTGGTCGAGGACCACGATCTCGTCGCTGTCGCGGACGGTGCTCAGCCGGTGGGCGATGACGACGCAGGCGCAGCCGCGCCGCCGCAGGTTGTCCATAATGATCTGTTCGGTCCGGGCGTCCAGGGCGCTGGTGACCTCGTCGAGGACCAGGATGCTGGGGCGCCGGACCAGGGCGCGGGCGATCTCCAGTCGCTGCCGCTGTCCGCCGGAGAAGTTGCGGCCGTCCTGCTCGACGCGGCTGTAAATGCCGTCGGGACGCCGGGCTATGACGTCGTCGTAGAGCGCGGCGTCCTTCAGGGCGGTGATGACCGCGTCGTCCGGGATCGAGGGGTCCCACAGCGCCACGTTGTCGCGGACGGTGCCCTCGAAGAGGAAGACGTCCTGGTCAACGAAGGACACCGAGGCGGCGAGCGCGCTGCGGGAGAGGTCCTCCAGGCGCCGGCCGTCGATGCGGATGGTGCCTTCCCAGGGGCTGTAGAGGCCGGAGATCAGCCGGGAGACGGTGGATTTGCCGCTGCCGGAGCCGCCGACGAGGGCCACCTGCCGGCCGGGGCCGACGGTCAGCGAGAAGCCGCTGAGCAGCGGTTTGTCCAGCGGGCTGTAGCCGAAGGTGAGGTCCTCCAGCGTCACGTGGCCCTTGAGCCGGCGGGTGTCGGCGTCCGAGCCGGGGCGGGCGTAGAGACTGTCGGCGGGGAAGGACTCGACGTCCTTGAGGCGGGCCACGTCGGCGGCGAAGTCCTGGATTCGGCCGGCGACGCCGTTGAGCCGGGTCAGCGGCGCGGTGAAGCGGGTCACCAGCGCCTGGAAGGCGACCAGCAGGCCGATGGATATGTGGCCCTCGACCGCCCGCATGCCGCCGATCCACAGGATCAGCGCGCTGTTGAGGGTCGCGAGGGTGGGGGCGACCACGGCCAGCCAGGCGCTCGGAACGCCGAGCCGCTGCTGTACCTCCAGCGTGGTGGCGTGCTGGCCGGCCCAGCGGCGGAAGTAGCCGTTCTCCCCGCCGGTGGCCTTCATCGTCTCGATGAGCTGGAGGCCGGTGTAGGCGGTGTTGGTCAGCCGGGCGCTGTCCGCCCGCAGCTTCGCCGTGTGGGTGGCGCGCAGCCGCACCACGATGCGCATCGCGACGACGTTGAGCAGCGCGATGCCCACGCCGATGACGGTCAGTTGGGGGTCGTAGCTCCACAGCAGGAAGGCGTAGAGGACGACGACGATGCCGTCGACGCCCGCCGCGGCCAGGTCGCGGGCCAGGGTTTCGGCGACCGCGTCGTTGGACTGCAGCCGCTGGACGAGGTCGGCCGGGCTGCGCTGGGCGAAGAAGGTGACCGGGAGTCTGAGCAGGTGGCGCAGGAAGCGGGCGCTGGTCAGGGTGGAGGAGATGATCCGGCCGCGCAGCAGGTTGGCCTGTTGCAGCCCGGTCAGTACGGCGGTCAGCGCGACCATCGCGGCCATCGACGCGAAGAGCGGCCCCAGCAGCGACGTCTGGTTGCCGATCAGGAACATGTCGATGTACGTACGGCTCAGCGCGGGCACCGCGGCGCCGACCGCGACCAGCAGCAGGCTGGCGAGCAGGGCGGCGAGCAGGGTGCCGGTGGTGCCGCGCATCCGGGCGGGCACCGCGCTCAGCACGCCGGGCTTGCGGCCGCCCTTGCGGAAGCTCTCGGACGGCTCGAAGACCAGCGCGACACCGGTGAAGCTGGTGTCGAAGTCCTCCGTCGGGACGAAGCGGCGGCCCTTGTCGGGGTCGTTGATGTACACGCCGCGGCGGCCGAAGCGGCGGCCGGTGCCGTCGTAGACGACGTAGTGGTTGAACTCCCAGAAGAGGATGGCGGGGGCCTGCACCTCGGCGAGCGCGGCCGGTTCCATCTGCATGCCCTTGGCCTGGAGCCCGTAACTGCGGGCGGCCTTGAGCAGGTTGCTGGCGCGCGAGCCGTCGCGGGAGACGCCGCAGGCGATCCGCAGCTCCTCCAGCGGCACATGGCGCCCGAAGTGGGCGAGCACCATGGCCAGGGAGGCGGCGCCGCACTCCACGGCCTCCATCTGGAGGACGGTGGGGGTGCGGACGGTCCTGGCCTTCTTGGGCTTGGGGGCGGGCGGCGCGGCACGGCGGGTGCGGCGGGCGCCGGGCGCGGGCTCGGGGCGGTGGCGGCCGCGGCCGGGCGGCGGCAGCTGCGCCTGCGGGGCCGCGGAGTCGTTCGGTGCGGTCACGGCAGCAGCCAATCGATCGGGTGCTGCGCGGCCAGGTGGACGGCGCCGCTGGCCAGCGTCATGGAGTCGACGGCGTAGGGCGGGCCGCCGGAGGTCGACCAGGCGTAGCCGGACTTGTTGTGCGGCGCCGGTTCGAGTTGCACCAGGACCGCGACGGGCGGCCCGGACTTCGAGAACTGCTCACCGAGCTGGCTGCTGCCGAGGTAGGCGCCGATCCGCTGGCGGGTCTGGGCGGTGCGGCCGACGGCCTTAACCCGCCCGCGCAGCACGCCGTACTGCTGGCTGGGCACGGACTGCACGGTGAGGTCGACCGAGCCGCCCACGGGGACGCTGGCGCCGTTGTCGGCGGGGACGTACAGGGTCGCGGTCAGCGGGTCGCCGCGGTGCGCGACGCGCTCGACGGAGGCGACGTCCGCGCCGGTCGTGACGACGGATCCGATGGTGGCGACCATGGTGGTCAGCCGGCCGGCGGCGAGGCTGCGCACGACGGTGGTGCCCCGGTCGGTCCGGACCCTGAGCAGCGGGGTGTTGGCGGCCACCCGCTGGCCCTCTTCGGCGAGGACGGCGGTGACCTGGCCCGCGACGGGGCTCTGCAGGATGTAGCTGCCCTGGCCGTGGGTGAGGATGCCGGGGGCGTTGAGCGTGGAGGAGACGGTGCCGGTCACCGCCCAGAAGGACGCGCCGATCAGCACGGCGACCGTGACGATCAGTACGAGCCAGCCCTGGGGGCGGGCGAAGCGCACCGGAAGATCCATTTCCTCCGGCGACTGCAGCTTGGAAAGGGCCTGTTGACGGAACTGCACGACACTCTTCCCTCAACTGCAACGATCTGTCAGGACACCGCGGACGGGGCGGCTCGCCCCGGTTGCCGCGGTGGAGCCGAGCCTACGGCGGCCTGTCCGGGGCTCGGCAGCCGGGTGCCCCGGAACCCGGCGAAGGCCAGGCGGTTCCGGGGCAGCCGGCCGGCATGTCGGCAAGGAGGGGATGCCGACCTGCCGTGGGTCTCAGAGACCGGCGACGAGGCCCGTGACCTGGCCGGTGTTGACGCCGGTCAGACCCTCGACGGTGCCGGTGACGGTGCCCAGGGTGCCGCCGACGTTGAGGCCGGTGGCGCCGTCAACGGTGGAGGTGGCGGTGCCGGCCAGGTTGCCCACGAGGCCGCCGGCCACGTTGTCGAGCTCGCTGTCAGCGATTTCCTGGGTCTGAATCTCGCGCATGGTGATTCCTTTCGGATACATATCTCAAAATAGCTGCGACCGAGTCGCCCGGCAGGGCGGTCCGGCCGCGGCAGCGGTCGCCGGGACCCTCAAGACTGAGAACCCCAGTGCGACTTCCGCGGTGTGAAGGATCAAAGCATGCAGGCCCGTTGCCCTGCTAATCGGACAACCGTCGATCCGGGTGTCATCGCACCATTGAATTACGTGTCGTGCACGCACATCCATGAATCGGTGGCAGCTTCTTCACAACTTCTTCGGTTTCACTTCCACCAAAGCGTCCCGGCCACCTTCGGCGAACTGGACATTCCCGCACCAAACCGATGAGGCGCAGGTCAGCAGGGGGAACCGTCTCCGACAGCCGTGCCCTGACTGAGCATTCGATGTGGAGGTTTTTTGAAGGCCGTCAATTTTTACGGCACCGATTCACCCGATGGCCGGAAGATCGGCGCGCCCGCTACCCGACGCCCTTCATCGAATGTTGCGGGAGCTTTGCGCGAGTTTTAACCGCGCCCGATTCATCCGAAGTTCCCGGGGCGGTATTACACGCCGTGCACACCTTGCAGGGAATGATCAGCACTAACCGTGCGTCTTTCCGAAGCAATCGGATCGACCGGCCCGAGAACGGACATAACCGCATAACGGCACGGCTTCCGACTCGGCGGAAATAGGTGATTTACCGCCGGTACCACCCCCGGTGGCAGCCGTCCCCCGGCTGGGGCACCGTGAAAGAGACCTGGGCCGGCGCACCGGGAAGGAGCCGCACGTGGAGCCCGTCGAGGCGCTGGAGCGGATCGCCTTCCTGCTGGAGCGGCAGGGGGCGGAGACCTATCGCGTACAGGCGTTCCGTACGGCCGCCGCGGCGATCCGGGAGCTGTCCGACGACGAGCTGCGCGGGCGCGCCGAGGACGGCACCCTCACCCGCCTCAAGGGGCTCGGCCCCAAAACCACCCGGGTGGTCGAAGAGGCGTTCGCGGGAGTGCGCCCGGTGTATCTGGCCCGCCTGGAGGACGAGGCGGGCGGGCCGCTGGTCGACGGAGAGCAGGGGCAGCGGCTGCGGCGGGCGCTGCGCGGGGACTGCCACACGCACTCGGACTGGTCGGACGGCGGCAGCCCGGTCGAGGAGATGGCCAGGACCGCCCGCGACCTCGGCCACGCCTGGTGCGTGCTGACCGACCACTCCCCCCGCCTCACCGTCGCCCGCGGGCTGTCCGCCGACCGGCTGCGGGAGCAGCTGGCGCTGGTCGCCGAGGTGAACGAAGCGCTGGCGCCGTTCCGGCTGTTAACCGGGATCGAGTGCGACATCCTCGACGACGGCACGCTCGACCAGGAGCCGGAGCTGCTGGACCGGCTCGACGTGGTGGTGGCCTCGGTGCACTCCAAACTGCGGATGGACAAGGGCCCGATGACGCGGCGGATGCTCGCCGCGGTGCGCAACCCGCTGGTGGACGTGCTCGGGCACTGCACCGGACGGCTGCTCACCCGCAAACCGCGCCCCGAGTCGCAGTTCGACGCCGACGAGGTGTTCGCGGCCTGCGCGGAGCACCGCACCGCGGTGGAGATCAACTGCCGCCCGGAGCGGCTGGACCCCCCGCGCCGGCTGCTGCGCCGTGCCCTGGACGCGGGCTGCCTGTTCTCCATCGACACCGACGCCCATGCGCCGGGCCAGCTGGACTGGCAGTTCTACGGCTGCGCCCGCGCCGAGGAGTGCGGCGTCCCTGCGGAGCGGGTCATCAATACCTGGACGGAGCGCCAGCTGGCCACCTGGACCCGTACGGGCCGCACCCCGCACGGCTGAGCCCGGACCGGTCAGCCGGCGGACGGCGCGGGCGCGGCCGGTGCCGTCGCCGGGGTGAGCCGCAGCGCGGCGACGTGCGCCACGACCACGGCGACGATGACCAGCGGCATGACGGTCAGTCCGTTGCTGCCCATCAGCAGCGTGGCCAGCAGCACCGAGGTCATCGGCAGTCTGAGCATCGCCGCCCCCAGCGCGCCGACGCCCATCGCGAAGCCCGCGGTGAGCGACAGTCCGGGCAGGTGGGACAGGATGACCCCGCCGGCCGCGCCGAGGAACAGCGCCGGGAAGATCGGGCCGCCCCGGAAGGCGCTGAGCGACGCACAGTAGGCCAGGCCCTTGCACACCACGAGGAGCAGCAGCGCCCCCACCGAGTAGCCGGCGCTGTCCCGGAACAGCGACCCGAGCGCCGACTGCCCCGAGTAGAGCATCTCGGTCGCGGGCTTGCCGGTGGCCAGGGCGAACCCGGCCGCCAGCGCCCCGACCACCAGGCCCATCGCCACCGTCATCGGCACCCGGTGCCGCCCCACCCGCTCCTTCAGCAGCAGCGAGAGCCGCCGTACGCCGCCCCCGAAGCAGGCCGCGGCCAGCCCGATGACCAGCGCCCAGCCGAACTCCGAGAGCGTCGGTCCGGAGGCCCTGGGGATGTCGTGCAGCGCGAGCGAGTACGTACCGAGTCCGGTCCAGTCCCCCAGCCCGGTGAAGATCAGCGCGCCGACGCCGGACGCGAGCAGGCCGGGCAGCAGCAGCGCGCCCAGCATCGGGCCGACCGGCGCCGCCACCTCCATCAGCAGGAACGCGCCCAGCAGCGGGGAGCCGAGCAGCGCGCTGACCGCCGCGAAGCTGCCGGCGGCCGCCACCGCGGCGACGGTCCGCTCCGGCAGGCCCCGGCCCACCAGCCGTGCGGCGCCCGCGGACAGCCCGCCGCCGAGCGCGATCAGCGGCGCCTCCGGCCCGAGCACCGCACCGAAGCTGAGGGAGGCCAGGGCCGCGAGGACGATGCCGGGGAGCGCGGAGAGTGCGGGCGCGCCGCCGAGCGCCAGCCCGTCGGCCGGCTCATGGCCGCCGTGGCCCGGCAGGTGGCGGACCGTCAGCCCGACCAGCAGGCCGGCCACCACCAGCATCGGCACCGGCCACCACCACGGCGTCCCGGCGAAGCCCAGCGCCCGGGGCAGCGCTTGCATGATCAGCGGTTCCAGTTCGTGCACCAGCGCCAGAAAGCCGAACGCCACCGCGCAGACCGGGACGCCGATCACCGCCGCGATCAGCAGCAGCTTCAGATAGCCGCGGGTGCGGGCCGGCGCGTAGGGGTCCTGGGGCACACCGGGAGGTGTCCCGCCGCCCGGGCCGGTGGGGCCGACCGCCATCGCCTCGCCTCCTCGCCGCCGCCACGAGGAGCGTGCCACGGCCGGACCCGGCCGGTGCGCAGGACGCGGTCCGCGCCACCCGAACGCCGTCGCGTCACCCCTGCGGGGCCGCCGCCTCCCGCAGCGCGGCCAGCACCGGGCGGAACAGCGGATGGTCCTCGGCTCCCCGGCGTACCGCGGCGAACACCCGGCGGGTGGGCGCGACTCCGTCGACGGGCCGGACCACCACTCCCGTGAGGTCCACGTCGCGCAGCGCCGAGCGCGGCACGAGCGCCACGCCCGCCGCGGCCGAGGCGAGGGCGACGACCGCGCGGAAGTCGTCGGAGGAGTGCTCCAGCCGCGGCTGGAAGCCGGCGTTCTCGCAGGCCAGGACGACCACGTCATGGCAGGGGTTGCCGGGGTAGGGGCCGATCCAGAGGTCGTCGGCGAGCGCGGCGACCGCTACCTGAGGCGTCGCGGCGAGCCGGTGCCCGGTGGGCAGGACCGCGTCGAACGGCTCCGCGTAGAGCGGGACGCGGGTCAGCCGGGGGTCGTCCGCGCGGGGCGCGCCCCGGTATTCGACGGCCACCGCCACATCGACCTGCCGGTCGAGGACCATCCGCAGGCTGGCGTCGCCCTCGGCGTCCTGGACGCGGACCCGGATGCCGGGCGCGGAACGGGCGAGCGCGGTGAGCGCGGGCGCGACCACCAGGCCGATGCCGGTGGCGAAGGCCGCGACGGTGACCGTGCCGGCCTCGCCCGAGCCGTAGGCGGCGAGCTCGGACTCGGCGCGTTCCAGCTGGGCGAGGACGGCGTTGGCGTGGGTGAGCAGGATGTCGCCCGCGGCGGTCAGCCGCACACCGCGGGCGCTGCGGTCGACGAGGCGGTGCCCGGTCTCCTGCTCCAGCGCCGCCAGCTGCTGGGAGACCGCTGACGGCGTGAGGTAGAGCGCGGCGGCCGCGGCGGTGACCGTGCGGTGGTCGGCCACCGCACGGAGGATGTGCAGCCGGCGTGCTTCGATCATGTGGCTATTTTCGCAGGCCGGCCGCGCGGGTGGCGTCACCCCGCGGCGGCGGCCCCCGTCTCGGCCGCCATGGCGGTCCGCGCGGCCACGAAGGCGTCCACCGCGCGGTTGACGTCCTCGGTGGAGTGCGCGGCCGACAGCTGGACGCGGATCCGCGCCTGGCCCTGCGGGACGACCGGGTAGGAGAAACCGATGACGTACACCCCGCGCTCCAGGAGCAGCTCCGCCATGCGGGCCGCCTCGGCCGCGTCGCCGATCATGACGGGGGCGATGGCGTGGTCGCCGGGGAGGACGTCGAAGCCCTCCGCGGTCATCCGGGAGCGGAACAGCGCGGTGTTGGCCTGCAGCCGCTCGCGCAGCTCGCCGGCCGACTCCAGCAGGTCGAGCACCTTCAGCGAGGCGGCGGCGATCACCGGGGCGAGCGAGTTGGAGAAGAGGTACGGGCGCGAGCGCTGGCGCAGCAGGGCGACGATCTCGGCGCGGGCCGCGACGTAGCCGCCGGAGGCGCCGCCGAGGGCCTTGCCGAGGGTGCCGGTGATGATGTCGACGCGGTCCATGACGCCGTGCAGCTCGGGGGTGCCGCGGCCGCCGGGGCCGACGAAGCCGACCGCGTGTGAGTCGTCGACCATCACCATCGCGCCGTGGCGGTCGGCCAGATCGCAGATCTCGTCCAGGGGTGCCACGTAGCCGTCCATCGAGAAGACGCCGTCGGTGACGATCAGGGTGCGGCCGGCGCCCCCTTCGGTGGCCTCCTTCAACTGGCGTTCCAGGTCGGCCATGTCGCGGTTGGCGTAGCGGTAGCGGCGAGCCTTGGACAGCCGGATGCCGTCGATGATGGACGCGTGGTTGAGGGCGTCGGAGATCACCGCGTCGTCCGGGCCGAGCAGGGTCTCGAAGACGCCGCCGTTGGCGTCGAAGCAGGAGGAGTACAGGATGGTGTCCTCCTGGCCGAGGAACCCGGAGATCCGCTGCTCCAGCTCCTTGTGGACCTCCTGGGTGCCGCAGATGAAGCGGACCGAGGCGAGGCCGTAGCCCCAGCGGTCGAGCGCCTCGTGGGCGGCGGCGACGACCTCGGGGTGGTCGGCGAGGCCGAGGTAGTTGTTGGCGCAGAAGTTGAGGACCTCGCCGGGGCTGCTCTCCCCCGCCTCTCGGCTTCGCTCGAGCAGGGGAGACCCCATCGCGGTGACCGCGACGGTGGCGGACTGCGGGGTGCTGATGACGCGCTCGGGCTTGTGCAGGCCGGCGGCGCGGATCTCGTCGAGGGTGGTGCGCAGTTCGTCACGCACGGCGTCAAACATGGGGTGCTCCTTGGGTGGCGGTAGGGCGAACCGAGCCGGGAATCAGGCGGTCCAGTCGAGGATGATCTTGCCGCTGCGGCCGCTGGCGGCGTCGTCGAAGGCGGCGTCGAAGTCCTGGTAGGAGTAGCGGCCGGTGATCACGGGCGCGAGGTCGAGACCGCCTTCGAGCAGTACGGACATCGCGTACCAGGTCTCGAACATCTCCCGGCCATAGATGCCCTTGATCGTGATCATGGAGGTGACGATCCGGGACCAGTCGACGGGGAATTCCTGCGCGGGCAGACCGAGCATGGCGATCCGGCCGCCGTTGGTCATGTTGGCGATCATGTCGCGCATCGCCTCGGGCCGGCCGGACATCTCCAGGCCGATGTCGAAGCCCTCGCGCAGGCCCAGTTCGCGCTGGCCGTCGGCGATGGTCGCCTCGGCGACGTTGAGCGCGAGGCTGACGCCGACCTTGCGGGCCAGGTCCAGGCGCTCCTCGCTGACATCGGTGATCACGACGTTGCGGGCGCCGGCGTGCCGGGCGACGGCCGCCGCCATGATGCCGATCGGTCCGGCGCCGGTGATCAGGACGTCCTCGCCGACCAGCGGGAACGACAGCGCGGTGTGCACGGCGTTGCCGAACGGGTCGAAGACCGCGGCGATGTCGAGGTCGACGGGGACGCGGTGCACCCACACATTGGTGGCGGGCAGCGCCACGTACTCGGCGAAGGCGCCGTCCCGGCCGACGCCGAGGCCGACGGTGGCGCGGCACAGATGGCGGCGCCCGGCGAGGCAGTTGCGGCACTTGCCGCAGACGAGGTGGCCCTCGCCGCTGACCAGATCGCCGGCCTTGATCTCGGTCACGTCGCGGCCGGTCCCCACCACCTCGCCGACGAATTCGTGGCCGAGGGTCAGCGGGGTGTGCACGGCCTGCTGGGCCCAGCCGTCCCAGGCGCGAATGTGCAGATCGGTGCCGCAGATGCCGGTGCGGAGCACCTTGATCAGTACGTCGCCCGGGCCGACGGACGGCTCCGGCACCTCCGTGAGCCAGAGTCCCGGCTCCGCCTTCTGCTTGACCAGTGCCTTCACCGCGACGGCTCCCGTACGTAAAAGTGACCTGCCGGGGGCGCATACCGGCCACCCGATCTTCGTTCAGGAAATCTTCCGTACCTCGACCGCCAGGTCCATCGAGGTTTTCTTAAATGCGGTCACAGCTGACCTTTACGCCCGTCTCGTGCGCGGGTGGGGAGCGGGCGGGCCGGGAGTGTAGGACGTCGCAGCCGCGAACGACGGAATTCATCACAGCTTGAGTGCCCCTGAGACCGGGGCGGACGGCGCTACGTAGGACTGGATGCAACCTCACACGGGTGCTGACGCGACGCACCTCGGCTTCCCGTGTGCATCGTTCCTGTGCGTCCCTGGAGGTCAGTGAATTGAGCCACCGACATGTGAACAAGCGGACGGGCGCCATCGCCGGCGCGGCCGCGGCCGCCATCGCGGGCGCGGCGATCCTGCTCCCCAACGCCAACGCGAGCACGGACCGGCCCGCGGCCCTGCGGACCTTCAGCGCCCCTGCGGCCACCCAGGTGGCGACGGCTCTCAAGGCCGATCTCGGGGACCAGGCCGCCGGCTGGTACCTGGACGGTGCGAACGGTCACCTGGTCATGAACGTCCTTTCCGAGGACGACGCGACGAGCGTGCGGGCCAAGGGCGCGGTCGCCAAGGTCGTGCACAACAGCTTGACCGCGCTCAAGGCCGGTGCGCGGACGCTGCGGAACAACGCCTCGGTGCCCGGCACGGCGTGGTCGATCGATCCGAAGACCAACAAGATCGTGGTGCTGGCCGACAAGACGGTCACCGGCACCAAGATGGCCACGCTCAGCAAGGTGACCGACCAGATGGGTGCCGGCATGGTCACCGTCAAGCGGTCCCGTGGCGAGTTCAAGCGGTTCGACGGGGGGGCGATGGGCGGCGCGGCGAACGGCGACGCCAACGGCAACGCGAACGGCAATGCCAACGGGAACGCCAACGGTTCGGCCGACTCCAACGGCGGAGCCGGCGGGAGCGCGGCGAACAGCGGCGGCCAGGGCGGCGGCCAGGGGGGCGGTGCGGCGGCCGGGCCGGTGGGCGGCAGTGCCATCTTCGGTGGCAACGCCCGCTGTTCCCTCGGGTTCAACGTGACGGTCAAGGGCGCGCCCGCCTTCCTGACGGCGGGTCACTGCGGCAACGACTCCAAGACCTGGTCGGCGGACCAGGGCGGTGGGCAGCCGCTGGGCACGGTGGCCGACTCCCAGTTCCCGAAGACCGACTTCGCGCTGGTCACCTACGACGACCCGGGGGCCCAGCCGCAGAGCGCGGTCGACCTCGGCAACGGCAGCACCCAGGCGATCACCAAGGCCGCCGAGGCCGCGGTCGGCATGAAGGTGCAGCGGTCGGGTTCCACCACCGGTCTGCACGACGGCACCGTCACCGGCCTGGACGCCACGGTGAACTACGGCAACGGCGACATCGTCAACGGCCTGATACAGACGGACGTCTGCGCGGAGCCCGGCGACAGCGGCGGCTCGATGTTCTCCGGTGACTCGGCCGTCGGTCTGACCTCGGGCGGCAGCGGCGACTGCACCCAGGGCGGCGAGACCTTCTTCCAGCCGGTCACCGACGCCCTGCAGGCCACCGGGGCGGAGATCGGCGCCGGCGGCGGTGGCGGCGGTGACGCGGGCGGCAGCGCCGCGGGCGGCGGGGACCAGGGCGGCGGCGCCGCGGGTGCCGCGGACGGCGGCGCCGGCGACGCGGGTGCGGGCAGCGCGGGCGCCGGCGACGCGGGGGCGGCGAACGCGGGCGCCGGGGACGCCGGTGCCGGCGACGCCGGCACCCAGGACCCCGGCACGGAGGCTCCGGGCACCGGCGCCCAGGACCCCGGTGCGGCGGCCGGCGACTCGCTCAACTGACCGCAGGAAAAAGGAGGTTCGCACTCCGCACGGTCCCGCCCGTCCCCCTGACGACGGCGGGCGGGGCCGGCGGGGAGTACGGGGCCCCTGAGTGCGGCGGAACCATAGCGACCGCCGGCGGAGCGGTGTCAGAATACCGGCCCTACTCCGACCCTTGCTCAGGGGCACCATGGCGTCGAACGAACTCGATTCCCCCATCCCCGTCTTCCGCGGAGCCGGGCATCTGCTCCGTCTGACAGCCGATCTGGTGCGCAGGCCCCGGCGTCGCGAGTGCCCCGAACCAGTGCGGCACCGTGGCGTGGCGCAGGGGCGCGAAGGGCTGCCGGTGGTCTGCCTGGTGGCCGGGGACGACCACACCCGGCTCGCCAAAGGGATCAGCTACTTCCTCAGCCACGCCGACCCCCGCCGGGTACCGCACGTCCTGCACGACCTGGAGTCCGGCCCCGACCCCGCCGCTCCCGCTCCCCCCGACTCCGTCGAGGCGGTGCGGCGCACCCTGGAGCGGCTGGCGCAGGGCTTCGCCCTCGGCGTCAACGGCAGCGACGGGCGGGTCCGGTTCCGCCGCTTCGGCCTGGTCAACTGGCTGACGCAGGTCGGCGCGGGCGGCGGGCCCAGCCACCCCGGCGACGTCGAGGGCAACGACCACTCGCTGCTCCAGGCCCTGCGGGAGCGGGAGTTCCGGCGCCGGCGGCTGTTCGGGCTGCTGCGCTCCCCGGAGACCGAACTCGCGGTGGACGGCAAGGTGCCCTGGTGGGTGTGGCTGTTCGCGGTGCACGTCTTCCCGCTCGCGTGGTTCCGGGTGCGCCGCGGGCTGGGCTGCGCGTACCGCTGGCTGCTCAACCAGCCGTATCTCGCACCGCGCGACCCGGGCACCTTCACCGGGTTCGCCGAGCGGCTGACCACCCCGCACAACCAGGTCGAAGACCCCGAGCAGCTGCGGAAGTTAATGGTCAACGCGTTCCTGGAGGACCTGCGGGTCGCGTTCCGCCGCCGCTTCTGGCGGCCCCGGACGGCCCGCCGGACCGCTTACTGCGTGGCGCTGCTGGACGGTCTGGGCCCCGACAACTGCGGCTATCCGCTGCTGCGGACGATCATCGACGTGCGCAACGAGACCGGCGCCTTCGACCCGCTGCTGGTCATCGCCTGCGGTGCCGAACCGCCCGCCGAGGGCTCCGAGGTCCGTGAGGACTGGGGGCACAGGTCCCTGTGGGAGCTCACCGACCGGCTGTACGGCGGCTGGCGGGAGACCTTCCTGCACCAGGGCCGGGCCCGGAACCGCGCGCCCTGGTACCTGCCGGTCAGCATTCCGCCGCTGATGCCGTCGTCCCATGAGACCTACGAGCTGACGCGGCGGCTGGAGGTCGCCCAGGACGCCCGGCTGCGGATCCCCGAACCGCCGCTGTGGGCGCGCCGGGTGACGTCCGTGGTGGCGGCCTGCGCGGTGACCGTCGCGCTGCTGGGCGCCGCCGGTCTGGTGCTGCGCACCGAGAGCGGCTTCCGGGACGCGCACTGCGGCCTGGGCCGCTTCGACGACGACGCGCAGACCCTGCGCACCGCACCGACCGGCGAGTGCATCGGGGTGGCGCGGTACGGCTTCACCTTCCACTCCCCCGACCCGTCGCTCGACAACACCCTGCAGACCGTCTACGCCCAGAACGCCCGCGCCGACGAGGCCCACAAGGCGTCCCCGGAGCGCCCGTTCGTCACCCTGGTCCACCTCTCCGCGCTGCTCAGCGTCTCGGGGAAGCCGGCCGGCCAGCTCGCCTACGGGCGCGAGGCGCTGCAGGGCGCGGCGAGCGCCCAGTCCCGGCAGCTGCGCAGCACCGGCGCGACCGAACCGATCCTGCGGATCTTCCCCGCCAACGCCGGTTCGGGGATGCGTTTCGGCACCCAGGTGGTGGACATCCTCGACGCGCTCAAGCAGCAGGACCCGTCGATCGTCGGGGTCACCGGGCTCGACCAGAGCCGCGAGGCGACCAACCGGACGATCCGCAAGCTGACCGCGGTGGGACTGCCGATGGTGGCCACGACCCTGTCCGCGGATTCCCTGGTGCGGCAGTCACCCATGTACTTCCAGGTGTCGCCGCAGAACACCCGGGAGGCGGACGTCGCCGCCGCGTACGCCGATCACGTGGTGGCCCGGGACGGGAGGAAACCGGCCCGCCAGGTGCGGATCATCGGCTCGGCCGACCCCACCGACACCTACAGCAGGACCCTCAGCGACGATGTCGCACGGCGTTTCAAGGCCCGCGGGTTCGCGGTGGAGCGGACCCCGTTCACCCCGCCCCCGCCGCCGGGCCGGGAGCCCTCGTCGGACGCCCCGGGGCCGGGGACGGTCGGCCAGCGCAGCTGCTCCTACCGGGGTGTGGTGTTCTTCGCCGGGCGCGCGGAGGACTTCGAGTCGCTGCTCGGCGGGATCAACGAGTCCTGCAACTCCGCTCCGCCGGCGCTCCTCGGCGGTGACGACGTGGCGCGGCTGGCGGCCGACGCGGACCGCCGCGAGCACTACCCCGGGATCCCGTACGACTTCCTGGACTTCACGCTCGGCTCGGCGCGCTGCGACGGCAGCAGCGAGCTGTACGCGGAGCTGAGCCGGATCTTCCACGACGAGTGCGCGAAGATCCCCAACTCCTCGTTGGACGGCCATGCGGCGCTCGGCTTCGACGCGGTCAAGCTGTACGTCAACGCGGTCAAGCAACTGCGGGAGGAGGCCGCGCAGATGCCGCTGACGCCGCCCGCGGTGTGGCATGCGATCAGCGGGGTGCACGGCGACGAGGCGCTCGACGGGGCGAGCGGCATCATCAGCTTCGGCGGGGACGTGGACCGCCAGGTCCCGCTGGACAAGCTGCTGTCGGTGCAGCACATCGACGGGACCGGCCACCCGACGCAGGCCGGGTTCTGCGGCCGGGTCGGCGGGCGGACGCAGTCGTCGTGGTGCCCGCCGCTGGAGCCGGAGAAGGGCCGCTGACCGAGAGGTGACACACCGTCAGGCCGGCGCGGTCAGGTCGAGGTGACGGTGAACAGGCCGCCGTCGGGGTCGCGGACGACGGCCTGCCGGCCCTCGCCGTCGGCCGTGGTGGTCACCGGGGTGACGGTGCCGCCGGCGGCCACCGCCACGGCCGCCACCTTCTCGATGTCGCGGACCGGGAAGTGGACGTCCCAGCGGGGCCGTACCCGCGGGTCGGGGGCGGACTCGACGGCGCCGCCGCGCAGCGTGGCGACGGTGTGCGGACCGTCGTGGACGACCACCTGGTCGTGCTCGTAGGTCACCTCGCAGCCGCCCGGCTCGCCCGAGGCCCAATCGAAGACCTCCGCGTAGAAGATGGCGGCCTCGAAGGCGTCCCGGGTGCGCAGTTCCAGACGGGCGGGGGCATTGCCCTGCCCGACCGACCAGGCCAGCCGCTGGCCCTCCCAGAAGCCGAATGTGGCGCCGTCGCGGTCGGCTGCCAGGGCGGCGCGTCCGGGGCCGAGCTTCAGCGGGCCGACCGCGACGGTCGCGCCGCGCTCGCGGATCCGGTCCGCGGTGAGGTCGGCGTCGTCCACCGCGAAGTACGAGGTCCAGGCCACGGCGATCCGGTAGCTCTGGGCGAGCGCGCCGATGCCGGCCACCGGCTGCCCGTCGGCCACGGCGACGGAGAACTCCTCGCCGAGGCTGGCCGGCCGGAACCGCCAGCCCAGGACGGCGGAGTAGAAGTCCTGCGCGGCCCCCAGGTCACGGGCCAGCAGGCTGACCCAGCACGGAGCACCGCGGCCCGGCGTCGCGAGGCCATGGGCCGACATGACATCTGCCTCCTGTTGCTTCGCCCCCTTCGCGCCCCTCCCACTGTGCCAGCGACCCCGCGGGGCCGCACCAAGGGCGCACCCCGCGGGGCAGCGCAGTTGTGCCGGTCTTGATCAGGATCGATGCTGTACATACGGAACCGGGCTGGGTTGATGCCATGAACGCATGGAACGCGGTGGAGAGCGCCGAATTCCGTGGTCCCCTCGACGTCACCAGGGCGGCCACTGCGGTTCTGGACGCCCATGACGTGGTCATCGGGTGGAGCCCGGCGGCCCGGCAGCTGCTGGGCTACCCGCCGGAGGAGGTCCTCGGACGTCCGCTGCGGACCTTTCTGCCGGCCGCCGAGGTATCCGGTCGGGCGGGGGCCGGACGGCCGCCGGAAGCCTCGCTGAGCGGCATCGAGGTCCGGACGGCCCGGCACCGCGACGGCCGGCTGCTGGAGGTGGCGCTCACCACCTGCCGGCTGAACATGCCGGAGTCCGGTACCGAGGGCGTGCCGGCCCGCATCGTGGTGGCGGCCCCGCTGGCCGAGCAGCAGCTGTGGGAATCCCAGCAGTCGATGCTCGGCGGGCTGGCCACCCAGTCCCCGGTCGGTCTGGGCATCTACGACACCGACCTGCGGCTGACCTGGGGGAATGCCGCGTTCATCCGGGAGATCGGGCTGCCGCTCAAGGACTTCCTGGGCGTCCGGGCCGAGGCGCTGTACCCGGGCGGCGAGTTCGTGACCGAGGGGTATCCGCGGACGCTGGACGGGGTGATGCAGCAGGTCCTGGACACCGGTGAGCCGGTCCTCGATCTGCACTTCGTGGGGCAGCAGCCCTCCGAGCCGGGCCCCGAGCACGTCTGGTCCTGCTCCTACTACCGGCTGCTCGACGCCCGCGGGCAGGTGCTCGGGGTGTGCGAGGACGCCTTCGACATCACCGACCGCTATCGGGCCCAGCGCCGGCTGAACCTCCTGGTGGCGGCCGGCCGCCGGATCGGCACCACCCTCGACATGACCGTCACCGCCCGGGAGATGACCGAGGTGGCGGTGCCGGACTTCGCCTCCCTGGTGGCCGTCGACCTGGTGGAGTCGGTGCTGGCGGGCGAGGAGCCGGGGCCGCGCGACGGCGCCCTGCCCACCCTCGTCCGCGTCGCCACCCGCTCGGCCGGCGACCCGCCGGACGCGTCGCCGCACGACCCGTACCGCCTCGCGTACCCGCCGGGCTCGCTGCCGTACCGCAGCCTGTCGTCCGGGGGGATGGTGCGCGGGGAGAGCACCATGGTCGTGCCGCTGCGGGCGGGCGGCGCCGCGATGGGGCTGGTCACCTTCACCCGCGAGGGAGAGCCGGCGTTCTTCGACAAGGGCGAGATCGCACTCGCCGACGAGCTGGTGACCCGCACGGCGGTGTCCCTGGACAACGCGCGCCGCTTCGCCCGCGAGCACACCGCCGCACTGACCCTCCAGCGCAATCTGCTGCCGCAGCACCTGCCCGAGCAGTCCGCGGTGGATCTGGCCTACCGGTACCTGCCCAGCGACGACCGGGCCGGGGTGGGCGGTGACTGGTTCGATGTGATCGGACTGTCCGGTACGCGGGTCGGACTGGTCGTCGGGGACGTGGTGGGCCACGGCCTGGAGGCGGCGGCGACGATGGGGCGGCTGCGGACGACCGTGCGCGCGCTGGCGCAGCTGGACCTCTCCCCCGACGAGCTGCTGAGCCGGCTGGACGACCTGGTCGGGCAGAGTGCGGACGCCGGCCCGGACGATGTGGCCACCGGTGTGACCTGCCTGTACGCGGTCTACGACCCGGTCTCGCGGCGCTGCACCATGGCGCGGGCCGGCCACCTTCCGCCGGCCGTCGTCGAGCCGGGGGGCGGCCTGTCCTTCCCGGAGCTGCCGGCCGGCCCACCACTGGGGCTCGGGGGCCTGCCGTTCGAGTCGCTGGAGATCGAACTGCCGGTGGGCAGCCTGATCGCGCTGTTCACCGATGGGCTGGTCGAGGGCCGCGACCGGGACATCGAGCGGGGGCTGCGGACGCTGGGCCAGGTGCTGACCGATCACGACAGACCGCTGGACGAGCTGTGCGACCGCGCGCTGGCCGAACTGCTGCCGGACGGGCCGGGCGCCGACGACTCGGCGCTGCTGCTGGTGCGCACCCGCGAGCTGGGCGTCCGGCAGGTGACGGCCTGGGAGCTGCCCGCCGAGCCGGCGGCGGTCGGCCGGGCCCGGGAGCTGGCCACCCGGCAGCTGCGCGAGTGGGGCCTGGAGGAGCTGACGTACACCACCGAACTTGCGGTGAGCGAGCTGGTCACCAATGCAATACGGCACGCGTCGGGGCCGCTGCACCTGCGGCTGCTGCGGGACCGGACGCTGCTGACCGAGGTCTCGGACACCGGGCACACCTCGCCGCACCTACGGCACGCGGCCAGCGACGACGAGGGCGGCCGGGGCCTGTTCATCGTGGCGCAGCTGGTGCAGCGCTGGGGGACGCGCTACACGCCGTACGGCAAGACGATCTGGACCGAGCAGGCGTTTCCGCCGGACTATCCCGGTGCCCCGCGGACGGGCGGCTGAGGGGGTGCACGGGGCCGGGTCCGGCGCACGTCGTGCGGGTGTTCGGAGGCAGTCCCATGATGGAACCAAGCGAGGTCCCGGCGACTCGGCGGGCGCGGACACGAGGAGGACCTGTGACGAGCAATGGCAGGGAGCATGCGGCCGAGAACCGGCCGGCCGAGCTGTACACCGGCAGCGAGCGGCCCTACGACCCGGAGGACCTGGTGAAGGTCTCCGGCCGCGAGCCCACCCCCAGGGCCCTGGAGTGGGCCAGGCGCCTCATGGCGGAGGAAGGCCAGGGCGCCATAGAGCGGTATCTGCCGTGAGGCCCGCGCCTCGGTGAGGGCGGCCGGGCCGGCCCGGGGACGTGCCCCGCGGGGACACGTCCTCAGGCCGGCGTGGCCGCCGCGGTCGTCTCGGTGAGCAGGAACGCCGTGTTGACCAGCGCGACGTGGGTGAACGCCTGCGGGGTGTTGCCCAGTTGGCGCCGCTCGGCGGGGTCCCACTCCTCCGAGAGCAGCCCCACGTCGCTGGCGGAGGACAGCACCTGGCCGAACAGCTCGCGGGCGGCGTCGGTGCGGCCGGTCGCGGCCAGCGCGTCGGCGAGCCAGAAGGAGCAGGCCAGGAACGTGCCCTCGGTGCCGGGCAGTCCGTCGATCCCGGCCTCGTCGGCGTAGCGGCGGACGAAGCCACCGTGGTCGAGTTCGTCGCGCACCGCGTCGACGGTGCGGATCACCCGTGGGTCGTCCGGTGGCAGGAAGCCGGTCTTGGCGACGAACAGGGTGGCCGCGTCCAGCTGCTGGCTGCCGTAGTGCTGGACGAAGACCCCGCGCTCGGGGTCGTAACCGTGCGCGCAGACGTCGGCGTGCACCGCGTCGCGCATCGCCCGCCAGCGGTCGACGGGGGCCGGGAGGCCGGTGGCCCGGGCCATCCGGACCGCGCGGTCCGCGGCGACCCAGGACATGACCTTGGAGTGCACCCAGTGCCGGCGGCCGCCCCGTCCCTCCCACAGGCCCTCGTCGGGCTCCTGCCAGTGCGTTTCGAGGAAGGACATCAGGATCCGCAGCAGGACCCAGACATGACGCTCCATCGGGATGCCGGCCCGCAGCGCGAGGTAGAGGGTGTCGACCACCTCGCCGTAGATGTCGAGCTGGAGCTGGTCGACCGCGGCGTTGCCGAAGCGGACCGGCACGGAGTTCTCGTAGCCCGGCAGCCAGTCGGCGGCGACCTCGGGCAGCCGGCGTTCACCGGCGACGCCGTACACGCTCTGCAGGTCCCGCGGGTCGCCGGCGATGGCGCGGACCAGCCACTGCCGCCAGGCCGCCGCCTCCTCACGGAAGCCGCCGCGCAGCAGGGCGGACAGCGTCATGCTGGAGTCGCGCAGCCAGCAGAAGCGGTAGTCCCAATTGCGTTCCCCGCCGATGCGTTCGGGCAGGGAGGCGCTGGCCGCGGCGACGATCCCGCCGGTCGGCCGGTAGGCGAGGGCCTTGAGGGTGATCAGCGAGCGCAGTACGGCGTCGTGCCACGCCCCGTCGTAACGGCATCCCGCCGTCCAGCGCTGCCAGCCCTCGGTGGTCTCGCGCAGGGCGCGGTCGGGGTCGACGCGGTGGGTGTTGGGCTGGTGGGAGGGCTGCCAGGTGAGGACGAACGGCACCCGGTCGCCGGCCCGCACGGTGAACTCCGAGCGGGTGACGCCGTCACGGCCGTAGGTGTGCACGCCGGGGGCGAGCCGCAGCCAGGCGGAGTCCGGCCCGGCCACCGCGATGCGGTGGTGCTCGGTGCGCCGCACCCAGGGGGCGATCCGGCCGTAGTTGAAGCGCAGCCGCAGGTCGCTGCGCATCTCGACGCTGCCGCGCAGCCCTTCGACGAGGCGTACCAGGCGCGGTGGGTGGTCGCCGCGCTGCGGCATGAAGTCGATGACGCGTACCGCGCCGTCCGGTGTCTCCCAGGTCGTCTCCAGGACCAGGGTGTCGCCGCGGTAGGCGCGGTCGGTGCACGGCCCGGCGTCGGTCGGGGCGATCTGCCAGCGGCCCTGCTGCTCGTCGCCGAGGAGCGCCGCGAAGCAGCTGGGCGAGTCGAAACGGGGCAGGCACAGCCAGTCCACCGAGCCGTCCCTGCCCACGAGCGCGGCGGTCTGCAGATCGCCCAGGAGGGCGTAGTCCTCGATGCGTCCCGGCATTGGTGGCTCCCTCGGACTTCCATTCTGCGAGCGGACGGCGGTCGGCGCGACCGCCGTCGTGCCGGTCCCGTCCCGCGGGGCCCGGGGCCGCCGCCAGCTGGTCCGCTTGCGGCGGGTATGGGATAGTAGGAGGCTTTTTCTGGAGCGTGGGATCCCTCGTGAGGGGAGGACCGCTCGATGTCGCGTGAGCAGTGGGTGCCCGAGGGGACGGACCAGGAGACACCGAACGTCGCCCGGGTCTACGACTGCTATCTGGGCGGTTCGCACAACTTCGCGGTGGACCGGGACCTGGCGCGCAAAGCCGTCGAACTGTGGCCCGACCTGCCGTTGATCATGCGCGCCAACCGCGCGTTCCTGCGCCGTTCCGTGCAGTATCTGGCCGGCGACGGCATCACCCGCTTCCTCGACCTCGGCTCCGGCATCCCGACGTTCGGACCGGTCCACGAGATGGCCCGGCTGATCCAGCCGACGGCCCGGGTGGTCTACGTCGACATCGACCCGGTGGCGGTGCAGCACAGCCTGCTGCTGGTGGCGGACGACCCGCTGTGCGCCGTGGTCCAGGCGGACCTGCGCGACACCGAGACGCTGCTGAAGCAGCCCGCGGTCGCCGAATTGCTGGAACCCGGCGAGCGGGTCGCGGTGTTGCTGCTGGCCGTACTGCACTTCGTGACGGACGAGGAGGACCCGGCGCGGATCGTCCGGGTGCTGCGTGAGGCGATGCCGCCGGGCAGCGCGCTGGCGCTCTCGCACGGCACGCTGGGCGGCCGGCCGGAACTGGCACGTCAGCACCAGGAGCTGTACGCCCAGGCGTCGGCGCCGCTGACCATGCGCTCGCGGGACCGCATCGTGGCGCTGTTCGAGGGCTTCGAGCTGATCGACCCGGGCGTGGTCTACCTCCCGCAGTGGCGGCCGCAGCACCCGGAGTCGGTGGGCCCGCACCCCGAGCTGGTCACCGGCCTCGCGGGCGTGGGGATACGGCCGTGAGCGGCCCGCCGGCCGGCCGGGTGGACCCCGCCGCGGTCCGCTTCCGTGACTCCTGGTCCCGGCTTTTGCGGGACGGTCACGGCACGGTGGTGAGCCCGGCGATCCTGGGCCCGTTGGTGTACCGCACGGCGGAGTTGCTGGCCCGGGCGCACGGCGAGGACCCGTTCGACGCCTCGCTGGCCGAGCAGGCCGGGGCGCTGCTCGTCGATGCCCAGTTCACCGATCCGGTGGTGCTCGCGCGGGCCGTCGCGCTGCTCCAGCAGTGGCCGCCGGCGGACGACCGGGGACCGGCGCTGACCGGGGCGTTCGCCGCGGGCTGGTCGGCCGCGCTGCGCGACCGGACGCTGCGCGAACAGGAGGCGACCCGGCTCGCGGTGGACCTGGCGCGGCGCGGCGCGGAGCGGGCGCTGTACGCGTCGGAGGCACGGTTCCGGGCGATGTTCGAGCGGGCCGCGGTCGGCATCGGGTTCGCCGATCTGGAGGGGAACGTCCTGACGGTGAACAGCGCGCTGCAGGAGATGTTCGGCGCGACCGTCGAGGAGTTGCGCCACCTGAACATCGCGACGATGGTGCACCCCCAGGACGCGCCCCGGATCTGGGAGATGTACCGCGACCTGATCGGGGGGAAGCGCGAGCAGTTCCAGTGCGACAAGCCGTACTACCGGCAGGACGGCGAGGTGATCTGGACGCATCTGACCGTGTCACTGATCCGCGACGAGGACGGAACGCCCCGTTACCAGGTGGCGATGCTGGAGGACATCACCGACCAGCACCGGCTCCAGGAGCGGCTGCGCTATCAGGCCACTCACGATCCGCTGACCGGCCTGTGGAACCGGACGGCGTTCTTCGAACGGCTGGAGGCGCTGTTCGCCGACCCCGAGCCGGAGGCGCGGTTCGGCCTGTGCTCGGTGGATCTGGACGGCTTCAAGAACATCAACGACAGCCTCGGCCACGCGACCGGCGACCAGCTGCTGAGTTCGGTGGCGGACCGGCTGCACTCCAGCCTGGCGCCGCTGGGCCACATGGTGGCCCGGCTGGGCGGCGACGAGTTCATCGTGCTGCTGGAGAACTGCCGCGGGCAGCAGGAGGGCATCGCGGCCGCACAGACGGTACTGGCGGCGCTGGCGCCGCCGTTCCTGATCGACGGCCAGCAGCTGGCGGTCCGGGCGAGCGTCGGGGTGGTGGAGCAGCCACTCTCGGCGACCACTCCGGGTGCCGCGATGCGCAGCGCCGATCTGACGCTGTACCGGGCGAAGAGCGAGGGCCGCGGCCGGTGGACGCTGTTCGACTCCCGGCGCAACGCGGTGGCGGTCAGCCAGTACGCGATGTCGATGCGGATCCCGATGGCGCTGGACCGCGGGGAGTTCTTCCTGGAGTACCAGCCGCTGTGCACGCTCGACGACGGTGCGATGGTGGCGGTGGAGGCGCTGGTGCGCTGGCGGCACCCGGAGTTGGGGGTGCTGGGCCCGGAGGAGTTCATCGCGACGGCCGAGGACAGCGGGCTGATCATCCCGCTGGGCCGGTGGGTGCTGGGGAAGGCGTGCCACCAGGCGGCGCGCTGGTCGGCGCGGTTCGGTGCGGCGGCGCCGCGGATGAACGTCAATCTGGCGGTGCGGCAGGCACGGAACGCCGAGCTGATCGCGGACATCGACCGGATCCTCCAGGAGAGCGCTCTGGAGCCGGGAAAGCTCCAGTTGGAGATCACCGAGAGCGCGATGCTCGGGCCGCGGGACCCGGCGCTCCAGGCGCTGCGGGAACTGGTCGGCATGGGGGTGTCGCTGACGGTGGACGACTTCGGCACCGGCTGGTCGAATCTGGCGTACCTGCGGACGCTTCCGGTGGCCGGACTGAAGATCGCCGGGGCGTTCGTCTCGGACCTGCACTCGGCCGGTGAGGACCCGCTGGGCTGGCGGATCATCGGCGGGATGGTGTCGCTGGCGCACCAGCTGGGGCTGACGGTGACGGCGGAGGGCGTGGAGACCGCGGCGGACGCGGACCGGCTGCGGTCGATGGGCTGCGACTGCGCCCAGGGCTGGCACTACGGGCGGCCGGCGCGGCCCGGTGACATCACCCGCCGGATCGTCGAGGCCGCGGGCGGAACGCGTCGTGGCCCCGACGGGGCGGGTCGCGACACCTAACGGTAAATAAACCGCAAATTGCTGTTTTCCGGACAAATACTCTTGACCTGGCGTTGACGACCTGCCCATGATGGGGCCCTGGCACCGCAGGCAATCGCGAACATCCAGTTCCGCGGCCGCAGCGGAAAGCACATCGCCAGTTGTGGTGGTCGACGCTTCACGCGTCCGAGAACGAACGACGCCTCGCGTCCGAGGCCCGGCGATCAGAGCGCACAGGGGTACCTCTTTCCGTACCCCGCGGCCTCGTTGCACGTTCTCCATTGCCTCGCGGGTGTACCGCGCCTTCTCCACAGGCCCCGACGGCCCGGCCGCCGGTGTACACCCCTACACCTCCCGGGTCTGCCCACGGCCCCGGCCCTGGGCCCCCGTTGCCTCTCGTAAGGCAGTCAGCCCATGAGTACCACCCTGCCTTCGGGCACCATCCAGCGCACCGTGGACGGCGGCCGACCGCTGCGCCGCGCCAGCGACCGCTTCGCGGCCCCGCTGCCGGCCCGGCGCGCCACCGACGTCCCGCCGGTCCGACACTCCGTCAGTTTGGTGATCCCCGCGCACAACGAAGCACGCAACGTCCCCTGGGTCTTCGAACAGATCCCGCCCAGCATCGACGAGGTGCTCCTGGTCGACGGCGCCTCCGACGACGCGACGGTCCGCATGGCGGCGCACTGCCTGCCGTCCGTCCGCGTCGTCCAGCAGACCGGCATCGGCAAGGGCGATGCGCTGCGCACCGGCTTCGAGGCCGCGACCTGCGACTACGTCGTCATGATGGACGCCGACGGCAGCATGTGGCCGGGCGAGATCCCGCACTACGTGCACTTCCTCGACAACGGCTTCGACTTCGTCAAGGGCTCGCGCTTCATCGCCGGCGGCGGCTCGCTCGACCTGACCCCGGTGCGCTCCCTGGGCAACCTGGCCCTGCTCACCGTCGTCAACCGGATCTACCACGCCACCCTGACCGACCTGTGCTACGGCTTCTGCGCGTTCCGCCGCAGTTTCCTCGACGAGCTCGACCCGCACGCCCCGGGCTTCGAGATCGAGGCGGAGCTGATCGCCCACGCACTGCGCCTGGGACTTCGCATCGCCGAGGTCCCGAGCCTGGAACTTCCCCGCCGCAGCGGGCGCTCCCATCTGCACGCCGTCTCCGACGGCCGGCGCGTGCTGCGGACCCTCCTCGCCGAGCGCCCCAACGGCCGGCACTCGGCAGCCGCGGGGGCGGGGAAGCGATGAACGACGTCGGCCGACGCCCCGCAGCGGCCTGCCCCGGTCTTGCCGCCCGCGACTCGCTCTACACCCCCGCTCATGTCGTCGAGCTGGACCTGGCGGTGCCCGGTGAGCTGCGCTCGCCCGGCGGCGCTGCTGCCGGCGCCCCGGGCGGACGCGTGTTGGCGTTGGTGCGGCTGCACGGACACCCGCTCGGCATGGTCAGCGTCCCCGGTGCCCCGGGAGACACCGCGGACCTGTACCGCGCGCTGGCCGACGCCGCACATCGTCAACTGGCCGCCACAGACGCCCGGGAGGCGCCAGGGCCCGGTTCCGGTCCGCCGGGCCGGGCCCCTGGGCGGGGCACCGGGCCCGCGGTCAGCGTCATCGTCGCCACCCACAACCGGCCGGTGATGCTCCGCCAGTGCCTGGACGCCCTGCTGCGCAGCGAACACTCCTCGTACGAGATCGTGGTGGTCGACAACGCTCCGCGCGACGACGCCGCCGAGCGGCTGGTGCGCGCGCACTACCCGTCCCGGGTCAGATATGTGAGGGAACCCAAGGCGGGTCTGGCCCGGGCGCACAACCGCGGGCTGACGACCGCCCGGGGGCGGATCTGCGCCTTCACCGACGACGACACCCTGGCCGACCCCGGCTGGCTCGCCGCGCTGGAGCGCGCCTTCGACGACGGTG
This sequence comes from Streptomyces lydicus, assembly GCF_000717345.1. GTDB lineage: Bacteria > Actinomycetota > Actinomycetes > Streptomycetales > Streptomycetaceae > Streptomyces > Streptomyces lydicus. The sequence goes on from NZ_JNZA01000032.1 coordinate 74,721, forward strand.
CCGCCCCGGACGGCGGCCCGGCGGTCGGCTGCGTCACGGGGCTGATCCTGCCCGCCGAGCTGGAGACCCCCGCGCAGTCCGCGCTGGAGGGGCACGGCGGCTTTGCCAAGGGGTTCGCGCCGCGCAGCTGGTCGTCGGCCGAGCCGCCCGCCGATCCGCTCTTCCCGTTCACCGCGGGCCGGTTCGGGTCCGGCGCCAACATGGCCTTCCGCACCGACGTACTGCGCGGGCTCGGCGGCTTCGACCCCTCGACGGGCACCGGCACCCCGGCGTACGGCGGTGACGACCTGCTGGCCTTCTTCCTCGTGCTGGCCGCCGGACACCGCATCGTCTACCGGCCCGACGCGCTCGTCTGGCACCGCCACCGCCGCGACCTCGACGCGGTGCCGGCCCAGGCGTTCGGCTACGGCGCCGGCTTCGGCGCCTTCCTGGCCGCCGCGATCCGGCACCGCCCGGCCGCGCTGCCCGCACTGCTGCGCCGCCTGCCCGGCGGCATCCGGCACGCCGCGGCCCGGACCCGCGCCCGGCCGGCCACGCCCGGCCGGTGGCCGGACCGCCTCGCGCTGCTGGAACTCCGCGGCCTGCTCTACGGACCGGTCGGCTACCTGCGCAGCGTGTACGACACCCGCCGCCACTCCCCGAGCGTGACGTGATGGCCTCGCAGACCGCCGCGTCCGGCACCGTGACACTGCCCGCCGCGCCCTACACGGTCGTCCTGCGCCGGCGGCTCAGGTCGCTGTGCTCGTACGAACCGCTGCTCCGCAACGGCCATGTCCTGGTGGCGAGTTCGGTGATGACGGCGGGGCTCGGCGCGGTCTACTGGGTGCTCGCCACGTCCTGGTACCGCCCGGAGACCGTCGGCCGCAGCTACGCGGTGATCTCCGCGGTCACGCTGCTGGGCGGGATCGGGCAGCTCAACCTCGCCGACGTGCTGATGCGGTTCGCGCCGTCGGCCGGCCGGCACACCAGGCGGCTGCTGCTGCGCAGTTACGCCGCCTCCGGGCTGTGCGCCGGCGCGGGCGCGGCCGCCTTCCTCGCCCTGGTCCCGCTCGTCGCCCCCGGCCTCGGCTTCCTGCGCGGCCCCCTGGTCGCTCCGTTCTTCATCGCGGGCACCATCGGCTACGCGTGGTTCATCGTGCAGGACGGGGCACTCACCGGCGTACGGCGGGCCAACTGGGTGCTGGGCGAGAACACGATCTTCGCGGTCGTCAAGACGCTGGCGCTGGCGCTGGCCGCCGCCTGGGCCCTGAGCTCCGGGATCCTGCTGTCGTGGGCCGGGGCGCTGGCCGTCTCGCTGACCGTCGCCAACTACGTGCTGCTGCGGCGCGCGGTCCCCGCCCACCAGCGGGCGCACGCCGACGGCACGATGCCGCCCAGGCTGCTGGGCTACGCCGCCACCGACTACAGCGGCGCCCTGTGCCGGCTCGCCGCCTACAACATCGTGCCGCTGATCGTGCTCAACACCCTCGGCGGGGCCCGCAACGCCTACTTCTCGCTGTCCTGGGTGATCGCGTACACGCTGTACCAGGCCGCGTACAACATGGGCAGTTCGCTGTTGGTGGAGACCGCCCACGATCCGACACGGATCAGCGAACTGGGCCGCAGGGTGCTGCGGCACACCGGCCCGCCGCTGACCGTCGCCGTGATCCTCCTCGTCGTCGTCGCCCCCTGGCTGCTGTCGGTCTTCGGCGCCGAGTACGCCCACGAAGCCACCGGGGTGCTGCGGCTGCTGGCCCTGTCCGCGCTGCCCAACCTGCTGCTCAACGTGGCCATCGACGTGGCCAGGGCACACCGCCGGCTGGCCTGGGCCGTCGCCCTCCAGGCGACGCTGTGCGCCCTGGTGCTCGTCCTGACGCTCCAGCTGATCCCCCGCTTCGGCCTCAACGGCGTCGGCGCCGCCTGGCTGCTGGCCGAATGCGCGCTCGCGCTGCCGCTGCTGCTGACGCTGCCGCGCTGGCTGCCCTCCCCCGCAAGGAGCTCCCGATGAACGCCCTCGGATTCCCCGGCGGCACCGGCGTGCGACAGGCCGTCCGCTCGGCCCTGGGCGCCTGGCGCCGCGTCACGACAATGACCACCCTGAACCCCGCCGCGGCGACCGAGTGCTCCGCCGCGGCGGCCAAGCCCACGACGACGGGCCCGGCCACCCCGAGCCTGACCGTCGTCATCTGCGCCTACACCCTCGACCGCTGGGACCAACTCCTTGCCGCGGTCGGCTCGGTGCAGCACCAGCACCCCGCCCCCGACGAGGTCCTCCTTGTCGTCGACCACTGCCCCGAGCTCGCCCGGCGCGCCGCGGACGCCCTGCCCGGCGTGCGCGTCCTGCCCAACGCCGAGGCGCAGGGCCTGTCCGGCGGACGCAACACCGGGGTGCGCGCCGCCCACGGCGACATCGTCGCCTTCCTCGACGACGACGCGGCGGCCGACCCGGACTGGACCGCCCGGCTGCTCGCCGCCTACCGGGACCCGCTGGTGCTCGGCGTCGGCGGACTGGTGCGCCCGCTGTGGGAGACCGGCCGTCCCGGCTGGTTCCCGCGCGAGTTCGACTGGGTGGTCGGCTGCTCGTACCGCGGACTGCCCGAACACCCCGCGCCGGTACGGAACTTCATTGGCGCCAACATGTCCTTCCGCCGCGCCGAGATCCTGGCCGCCGGCGGCTTCCGCACCGACCTGGGCCGCATCGGCACCCGCCCGCTGGGCTGCGAGGAGACCGAACTGTGCCTGCGCGTCGCGGCCCGCAATCCCGGCTCGACGCTGCGGTACGAGCCGTCCGCCGCGGTCCGCCACCACGTGCCGGCGGCCCGCACCACCCGCAAGTACTTCCGCGCGCGCTGCTACGCGGAGGGGCTCTCCAAGGCTGCCGTCGCCCGGCACTCCGGTTCCGGCCCGGCGCTCGCCAGCGAACGCACGTATCTGCGCCGAACCCTCCCCGCCGCCGTCGCCGAAGGGCTGCGACCCAGCGGTGCGGCGCCCACGGGCACGGTGCCGGCACTCGCCACCGGCGTGGCCGCGACCGTCCTGGGCTACGCCGTCGGCCGGCTGCACCAGGCGGTGGAGCGGGCCCGGGGCTTCGCGGCGCGGAGCCCCGGGAAGGCCGCGCTGCGCGCGCTGGCCGTCCTCGGGCTGCCCGCCGCCCTCGTCCTGTGGGCGGTCTCGCTGCGCGGGGTGAACCTCGGTGCGATGGGCGACCTCGGCCTGGTGCACGTCCTGCCGGTCACCTACTGGGCCGGCCTCGGCCTGCTCGGCCTCGGGGTCTGCGCCGCGCTCACCAACCGCCGCACCCGCGGCATCCACTACGCCGGCTACGTCCTGGCGCTGATCACCTTCCTGCACGCCACCCCGCTCGCGCTCTACCCGGAGCTGCGGTACTCCTGGGCCTGGAAGCACGTGGCCGTCACGGACGTGCTGCTGAGCAGCGGCACCCTGCCCACCAAGGCCGGCCTGCTGGCCGTCTACGCCCGGTGGCCCGGCTTCTTCTGGCTGAACGACCTGTTCGTCCAGCACTGGGGCCTGCGCTCCCCCGGGTCCTACGCCAGCTGGTCGCCCCTGCTGATCAACGCGGCGCTGGTGATCCCGCTGCTGGTGCTCTACCGCTCCTTCACCCGCAGCCGGCGGCTGGTCTGGGGCGGGGTGTTCCTGTTCTTCACCTGCTCCTGGGTGGGCCAGGACTACTTCTCGCCGCAGGCGTTCGCCTTCCTGCTGTACGTGTGCGTCATCGCGGCCGTGGTGCGCAAGCTGCCCCGCCCGGGCCGGCCGAAGCCGACCCGGCCGAGCGTGGGCTGGTGGGTGCTGCTCGTGCTCGCCCTGGTCATCATCGTCTGCTCGCATCCGCTGACGCCGGTGCTGCTGACCGGCACACTCGTCCTGCTGGCCCTGCCCCGCCGCAACCGCGCGGTGGTGGTGCCGGTGCTGCTGGTCGCGCTGGTGCTGACCACGGCCTGGGACATGACCGTGGCACGGCCTTATCTGGAGCAGAATCTGCACAGCATCCTGACCGGCCTGAGCCAGCCGGAGGCGAACGCCGGTTCCGGGCTGCTCGGTCTCTCCGGCGCCACGTCCGGCCAGGTCGCGGTGGCCTGGGCCGACCGGATCCTGTCCGCCGTGGTCTTCCTCTTCGCGGGCCTGGCGGTGCTGGTGCGGCCCTCGTTGCGGCGCACCGCCCTCCCGCTGCTGGCGATCGCCCCGCTGCCCTGGGCGGTGGCCAACAGCTACGGCGGTGAAATGATCTTCCGGGTCTATCTGTTCGCGCTGCCCGCCACGGCGTTCGGCGCCGCCGCGCTGCTGCTGCCGCCCCTCCTGGCCACCGCCCACGGTCACGGCCTGCACCGCCCGCTGCGGCGCCTGCGGGCCGCGGCGGTGCCCGTCGTCGTCGTGACGCTGTTCGCCGCGCTCTCCCTCGCCTACTTCGGCAAGGAGAACGTCAACTACTTCACCCCGTCGGAGACCGCGGCCGCGAAGTGGCTCGCCGGGCACGCCCCGGAGGGCTCCCTGGTCGTCGGTGCCTCCGACAACTTCCCGTACGCCTACGCCGATTACCCGTACCACGACCGGATCTGGCTGTCCGAGGCGGCGCCCGAGGACCAGCGGCAGGTCAACCGCGACCCGGTCTCCGAACTGCGTGTGCTCACCGGCGCCGGGCCGCCGCGCCCCGTCTACCTGATCCTCAACCGTGCCCAGGAGGCCCAGGTCCTCGCCACCGGGGCGCTGCCGCCCGGCACTCTCGCACACATCAAGCACGCGCTGGCCCACCGCCGCGACTTCCCCGTCGTGCACCGTACCGCCGACGCCGTCGTCTACCGCATCCTGCCGGAGGGCGCCCCCGGTGGCCGCTGAGGCACCCGAGGGCACCTACCGGCACATGCACCGCACGGGGGTCCGAAAGGACCGATCATGACCGCCGTCCCCGTCTTCGTCTACCACTCGGTCAACACCGACCCGCCGCCCTGGATCGCGCCGTACACGGTCACCCCGCGGGTCTTCGCCGAACAGCTCGACCGCATCGCGGACGCCGGGCTCACGGTGGTGCCGTTGCGGCGGCTGGTCGCGGCGATCCGGGGCGGCCCGCCGCTGCCCCCGCGCTGCGCGGTCCTCACCTTCGACGACGGCTTCGCCGACTTCTACTGGACGGTGGCGCCCCTCCTCACCGAGCGCGCCCTGCCCGCGACGCTGTACGTCACCACCGGCGCCGTCCATCCACCCGGCGGCCGCCCCGAGGGCAGTCTGCTGCCGGCCGCCGCGATGCTGAGCTGGCGGCAGATCGCCACCCTCGACGCGCTCGGCTTCGAGATCGGCGGACACACCGTCACCCATCCGCAGCTGGACACCGTGCCCGCGCAGCGCGCCTGGCGCGAGATCGTCGGCTGCAAGCGGCGGCTGGAGGACGCGCTCAGCCATCCGGTGTACGCGTTCGCCTATCCGCACGGCTACTCCAGTGCGGCGGTCCGCCGCACCGTACGCGAGGCCGGGTGGACCTCGGCCTGCGCGGTGGCCAACGCCTTCGCCTCGGCCGACGGCGACCCGATGCGCATCCCCCGGCTGATGGTTCAGGCAGACACCCGGCCGGAGCTGTTCACCCAGTGGACGCGCGGCGGCGGCGCGCCCACGGCACCGGTGTCCGAGTCCCTGCGGACCAAGGGCTGGCGGCTCTACCGCCGGTCCCGGGCGCTGCTCGGCCGCCCGGTCGGCGGCCCGCCCGGGTCCGGCACGCTGTCCTGAGCGGCCGCCTCCCGGCTGCCGTACCGCCGTGTGCCTCCGGCGCCCCGGCCCGGTCCGTGGTGCCCCGTCAGTGCTGCCAGACCCGCACCCAGTCCACCGACATCCGGGCGTGGTCCACCCCGGGCGGCGGCACCGTCGGGTAGCCGACCGCGAGGGTGAACAGCAGCTCCATCGGGACGTGCGGGATCTTCGCGGGATCGGTGACCCGGAAGCGGACCTCGCCGTCCACGTACCAGGTGAGCGCGTCCCGCTCCCAGTTCAACGCGAAGACGTGGTGGCCGGCGGGGAAGTCCACCGGCCCGAACCGCCCCGCGGCGGTGCGTTCCTCGCCGGCCGGCCCCTTCCAGTGCACCGTCATCTCGATCCGGTCGGTGCTGCCGAGCCCCTCGGCGACATCGAGTTCCGGGGGCGTGTGCCGGGACGCCGGCATCAGCCAGAAGGCGGGCAGCATCCCGGCCTGCGGGGGGATCCGCACGGCCGCCTCGAAGTAGCCGTAGGTGAAGACGAAGCGCGGCCGGGCGTTCCACGAGCTGCGGCCGGTGGAGACCATCCCGGACGTCCACGGATAGCGGCGGCCGTCCGTGCCCCGGGTCGTCCGGCGCCGGGCGGTCAGCGTGAGCTTGCCGTCGCCGACCGACACCTGCTCCGGGCGGTACCACTCCAGCTCGTTGTTGCCGCGGTTGGTGCAGCCGCCCTGGTTCCAGTCGTAACAGGTCGTCCAGCGGGCCGGGTTGAGCCGGGTGCCGCCGAAGTCGTCCGCGAAGACCTCACGCCAGTGCCCCGGCACCGGCGGGCTCGGTGGCGGGGTGGGCGAGCGGGTGCCCGACGCGCAGCCGGTGGCGGCCGCGAGCGCGAGAAATCCGCTTGCGGCGGCGCGCGCCAGTCGGCAAGATCCCATCGACCGCCTCCCGGGGCGCGCTCCGGAACACCTCCGGTGATCATCTCCCATCCCCCGGCGTCCCGCTACTTCCGGCCCTTCGCCACTCCTCAGAGGAACCCCCACCCCATGACCATCGAACGCGTCTCGCCGCCCGTCCGCGGCGGCGAACGGGAGACCCTGCGGGCCTTCCTGGACTTCCACCGCGCCACGCTCGCCCTGAAGACCGAGGGCCTGACCGACGAGGAGCTGCGCCGCCGCTCCATGCCGCCCTCCACGCTCTCCCTGCTCGGCCTGGTCCGGCACATGGCGGAGGTGGAGCGCACCTGGTTCCGCCGGGTGATCAACGGCGAGGACATCCCGCTGGTCTGGTCGGCCGAGGGTGACTTCCAGGCGGCGTACGACCCCGACGGGTCAACCGGCGCGGAAGCCTTCGCCGCCTGGCAGGAGGAGGTCGCCCAGTCCCGCCGCATCGAGCAGGCGGCCCCCTCCCTCGACGTCACCGGCTACCAGCCCCGGTGGGGCGAGCACGTCTCGCTCCGCCTGGTCATGCTCCACCTCATCCACGAGTACGCGCGCCACAACGGCCACGCCGACTTCCTCCGGGAGGGCGTCGACGGCACGGTGGGAGCCTGAGCGCAGGCTCCCGGGCCGCTGTGTCTTGTGGCTCAGGTCCGGCACCAGCCGAAGGACACGACTAGGGGCTGTCGTTTGGATCAGGCCGGATCAGGGAGCGGGGTCTGGTGCCGTGCATCGCAAGGCGGAGGAGGGAGTCAGGGCGGAGCCCTGGCGACCGGGGTCAGACCGCGGGAGGCGGCCAGCGCGACGGCGGCGCGCCGGGGCTCGGGGATGTCCAGGAACACCTCGTCTTCCGGGTCCACACAGGCCGTCAGGGCGTCGAAGAGCGCCTCGGCGGCCTGCGGGCTGTCGGCGAAGAGCGGACCGATGCGGTGGCCCGTACGGGCCGGGCGGATCACCCCGTAGCCGGCGATCGCGCCGTCGCGGAGGTAGACGCGGGCGGTGTGGCCGGGGGCGGTGACCCAGCGGGTGACGAATCCGCGCCGGCCTGCGGGGAAGCACAGGCGGTCGTAGGCGGCGAGCGCGTCGAGGTGGGTGCCGGCCACCGGGACGACCTCCGGCCGCGGGGTGTCGCCGCCGGTGGGGCGACCGCCGTAGCGGGCGGTGTCGTAGGCGGGGGTGAACCCGGCGCGCCGGTAGGTGGCTTGCTGGGCGGGTACGGCGTCCAGGCCGACGGTGCGCACGCCCGCGTGCGGGAAGGCCGCCCGCCAGGTGGCGAGGCCCAGGCCCTGTCCCCGGTGGTCGGGGTGGACGAGGTAGTAGCCGAGGAAGGCGTAGGCGTCGGAGTAGTTGACGACGGAGACCGCGGAGACCGGGTGGCCGGCGCGGCGGCCGAGGAAGAAGCCCGCCGGGTCGGTGGGGTGGAAGCAGTCGGTGTCGCCGCGGCCGGGGTTCCATTCCTCGTCGGCGGCCCACCGGGCCACCTGGTGCCAGTCCTGTGGTGAGGCCGTGGTGACGGTGAGGGGGTCGGCCGCGGAGGTGTGCCGGGGCGCGTCCGGGCGGGCGTCGTCGCTGGGGGGAGGCATGCCGGTGGTCGTCCCTTCTGTTGGGGGGCAGGGGGCGTACGGTGCGGGTCCTGGTGGTGCGGGGCGGGGCGGCGCGGGGCCGCCCGTCCGTGGCCGGGTTTCTAGATCAGGTCCATGGCGGCGACCTCGTCGGGGCGGCCGTAGCTGACCGGTCCCTGGAAGCGCCTCCGGGCGGTGGCGAACCACCAGACGGTGGCGATGATCAGCACCACGGCCAGGGCGATCGGCGCGTAGTTGAACGAGTCGGAGGTGATCGGGGATGCCTGGGGCAGCATGAACAGCACGTTGCTGACCAGGATCCAGGCCACCGCGACGGCCGCGACGGGCCGGCCGTAGCGGCCGAGGTTCCACGGCCCGGCCTGGAAGTCGTCGAGCCGCAGCCGCAGGAAGATCGGCACGGCGTAGGCCAGGAACAGCCCGACGACGTTGACGCTCACCACCGCGGTGAACGCGGTGTGCGACCACCAGCCGGGCAGCACCAGCACCAGCGGGCAGGCCGCCGCGAGCCAGACGGCCTTGACGGGGGTGCGGGTACGCGCGGAAACGGAATGCCACCAACGGGAGCCGGGCATCGCGCCGTCGCGGGAGAAGGCGAAGATCTGCCGGGTATTGCTGGTCATGTTGGCGAGGCCGCAGAAGAGCATGGCGCCGATAACGATCAGCAGCAGGAACTGCGCGGTGCCGGGGCCGAGCGCGTCGATGAGAATCTGCACCGGCGGTGCCTCGGCGCTCGCGGCGTGCCCGTAGTCACGGATCGCGTACACCAGCGCGAGCATCAGGATGAGTCCGGTGATCGCGGAGCAGGTGATGGCCCGCATGATGCCCCTGGGCGCATTGACCGTTGCCTTCACCGTTTCTTCGGACATGTGGAAACTGCCGTCGAAACCGGTGAACGTCCAGCTGGTGACGAGCAGGCCGAGCATTCCGCCGTACACCGCACTGGTGAAGCCGGTGTTGTTGACGAAGTGGGTGGCGAAAGAGGGTGATTGGTGATGGTCGGGTATGAACGTGAGCGCACCGACGATCACCACCATGCCGATCAGCAGCCACCACACGGAAATGCGGTTCACCAGCGCGACCAGCCGCACGGTATAGGTGTTGGCCAGCGCCTGGAGCAGGAGGATGACCGCGGTGATGCCGACGGTCTGCTGCGGGGTCGGCTCGTAGGACGGCCACTGCATCGCGAGGAACGCCTGGATGAAGGTGGCGGCCGCGAAGTTGGTGGCCGCGGTGCCGCCGACCTGGCCGACGAAGTTCAGCCAGCCCGTGTACCAGGACCAGGCGCCCTGGTGCCGCTTGGCCAGCTTGCCGGCGGAGAAGTAGAGCGCGCCGCTGGTCGGGTAGGCGGAGGCGATCTCGCCCATCGCGGCACCGACGAACAGCACCATGACCGAGACACCGACCCAGCCGAGGACCAGGATCCGCGGGCCGCCGGCGTTCATCCCGAACCCGAACGAGGAGAAGATGCCGGAGATGATGTTGATGATGGTGAAAGAGATGGCGAAGTTGTCGAACGCGCGGAATCTGCGGGTGAGTTTCCGCGGGTATCCCATGGCATGCAGCGTGGCATCGTCGTCGAGGGTGACGGGATCTGCCGGGTGGGGGGATTTCGAGCGAGTGAGAGACGTGCGCTCGGACACAACCGCAACCTTTCTGGGGGCACAGGGGGGAAATGGCGGATCGGGTTGAGCGTTCGGAGGCGGAGCGGATGCGGAGAATCCGTGAGCCGCTTTCACATTCTTTTGTGCGACGCGAATTCAGGACCCGTGCGGCACGGGCAGCCCGCAGGAGCGTCTGGCTCTGCTCAATTGTTCGGCGGGATCTCCGAACGCACTCCACGGCATCCGCGCGGCAAAGGGGCCCATGGCGGTGAAGACTTCCCGGGCCTCGAATTCACGTTTCGCCATGAACAGCGCATGCGCCAGATACGACAGGTCCAGCACCGGTGTGAAGCGGTAATCGGCCACCCGCGGGAACCAGTTGCGGTGGATGCTCGTCGCGGTGGTGATCCACTGGGGTTGCTCCCATGTGCGGTCGGCGAGCAGGGCGGTGGGGTCATAGTCCTCGACCAGCGCCACCAGCGGCAGCAGCCGCAGCGGGGAGGTGGCCGGCGCCCGCTGGCTGAGGAAGGCGGCGACGTCCCAGCTCGCGCTGGAGGAGCCGCCGTAGCGGGTGAAGAAGTACGACAGGAAGCGGTGGTGCGCCTCGCGGTGCCAGGCGTCGAGCCGGAGGATGTGCGCGAAGAGGTACCAGGGGCCGGCCGGTGCGGTCAGCAGGCCCTGCGGCGCGGGGTCCCGGGGGCGGTCGAGGCGGGTCAGCGCCAGTTGGGCCACCCACGGCGTGGGGTCCTCGGGAAGTTCCTTCGCGGCCCGGTCGCAGGCGGACCGCGCTATCCGGGCCAGCGCGCCCTGCCGCCGGTCGCCGGCGTCGGCCATCCGCAGCGCCCGCAGCATGGCCACCCGCGCCCAGAGCAGCGCGGCCTCCGCGCCGGGTTCCTCGGCCAGCCAGCGCTCGGCCAGGTCCGAGTCGGCCGCCACGGACGCGAGGACGAGCGAGCGGTGGGCCCGTACCTCGAAGTCGTCCCGGGTCTCCTTGAGCACCTCGTGGGCGCTCAGGTAGCGGCCGGCCCGGACGTCCATGCACGCTCGCGCCAGCGCCCGGTCATCGGCCGCCGGACTCCACACGTACTGCCCCTCGAAAGAGCCGGCCGCCATGGTCCCTCCCGGTCACGAAGGCGTCTTCCCCACACCGCATTCCAGCCGCACCGAATTCAGCTGAGTTGCCGCCCTCGGTCAAGTGGCAGCGGAGCACACCCTACTCATCATCAACTCCTTGCGAAAACAGTGGTCTGGAATATCTGGTTCCGCACCTTTTCGCCGCGATGAGATTGAAGAGGAAACAACTTTTCGGCCGATCTCCCGAAGCCCCTCCCCTTTGCCTCTCCGGCAGTCACAGGACAACACGCGCCATTTATTTGGCATATTCACCGGCGCACGGGACCTCCACAACCGGACCTCACCGGTCGGCCACTCCCCCGTTTCTCCGCTCCCCGTACACCGCGGAGCTGATATCGGACGCCGGGAACGGCGGCGGCAGGCCCTCGACCGGCGCGAGCGGCACCAGAGCATCACAGCATCGCCCTTGCGGTCCAGACCAGTTGGCCGGCGCCGGGGGTCCGGGCTCACCCAGCGACACTTTCCGGCCAAAACCAGTCGGTGGTTGTGCACTCGCGAACACCGGAAAGACTCTCCCCTGGGCGCCAACTGCCGCACTTCACGGGGCACTTGGCACGCCCCCAGCACGGAATCGGGTCAAGAGCAACCGAAATTAGCGGAAGCTACTTTCCGGAACCGCGCGATCACATGTAGCGTTCGACTCGACCGGAGGCCGTGACTTCGCACCACGTCATGGCCGAGTACGGGCATGGGCGCGAGCGTTCTTACGGCACGGACGGAGCGGTTGCCCCCGATGGGCGCACCCGCATTACGAGTGCCTGTTCGCCCCCTACGCCCAGCACCGGACTGCGTCGCATCACCTGCGCAGCACCTCAGCACCCTTGAACGTCGAGCACCGCCATGTCTGTCCGTACACGCCTGCTTTGCAAGAGGAATGGGCCCAGATCATGTTTATGAACTCCTCGACGACCCCGCTTGCGTTGCGACCGGAAGCCGACTTCGGCCGCACGGTGACAGCCGGGCCCGGCGAAGGGCCACCGCTGGCGGTCGACCGGCTCCCCGACGGCACGTGGCAACTGACCCTGCACGACCTGGAACCGGTATCGGTGCACCGGCTGCCCTCGGACGAGGTCCACATCATCCTGGCGCCGCCGCGGGAGGATCCGGCACACCCCGACGGGCCCGCGGCTCCGGCCGCCCCGCCCCGGCCGGAGCCGATCCAGATCGACACCGCGGCCCGGACCGTCTCCATCCAGGGCCGCCAACTCAGCCTGCCACGGCTGGAATTCGATCTGCTGGCCCACCTCGTGCTGCACCCCCAGCGGGCCTTCACCCGGGAACAGCTGATGGCCGCGGTCTGGCCCAGCTGCCAGTCCAGCACCCGTACCGTCGACGTCCACATCGCGCGGCTGCGCCGCCGCCTGGGGCCCGGCCTGCGCGACTCCATCAGCACGGTGTTCGGCATCGGCTACAAGTACCTGCCCGCCCTGTAACCGGCGGACGGTTGACGCGCGGGCACGGCGGCCGGGGGAAGCCGGCGACCGGGCCCGCGGAAGCGACGGACGCGGCAGTCCGGCGGCGGGGGACGCCTCACACCCCGGCCGCCCCGGGGTTGAGGTGCGCCGGGGTGCCGGCGGCGGGTTCCTTGCGCACGAAGGCCCGCCGCAGGGCGTGGTAGGGGTGGTCCGGGTCGAAGAAGATCTCGCGCATACGGGCCAGTTCGTGCTCCCGGTAAGCGGCGAGCGGCCGCTCCGCCTCGTCCTGCTCCCGCCCGGCCTTCTTCGTGGCGATCCGGGCGTGGACGGCCGGTGAGGACGCCAGCCGCACGGCCAGGTGCGCGGTCTGCGGACCGAATTCCTGCGGATCGCAGTCGACGATGCGGTCCACGAGCCCGAGCCGCTGGCCGGCCGCCGCGGTGAGCGGCAGGGCGCGCCGGGTGAGCTGCTCGGCGACCTCGGGGCCGGCCCGCCCGGGCAGGGTGTACGTCCAGTACTCCGAGCCGTACAGCCCCATCAGCCGGTAGTGCGGGTTGAGCACCACGGCGGCGCGGCACCACACCTCGTCGGCGGCGAGCGCCAGCATCACCCCGCCGGCCGCGGCGTTGCCGCCGAGCGCGGCGACCACCAGCCGGTCCGTGGTGGTCAGGACGGCGTGTACGAGGTCGTCCATGGCGTTGATGTTGTCCCAGGACTCCGCGGCCGGGTCCGCGGCGGCCTCGATCACGTTCAGATGGATGCCGTTGGAGAAGAAGTCCCGGCGGCCGCCGAGGACCAGGACGGAGGTGGGCCGGGCGCAGGCGTGCCGGTAGGCGGCGAGCAGCCGGCGGCAGTGGTCGGTGCTCATCGCACCGCCGGGGAACGAGAACTCCAGGAATCCGGCCGGGCCCTCCTCGCGGTAGCGGATGTCGGCCCAGGTCCGGGGGGTGTCGGGGGCCTCGAGCGGGGCGGGCACCTCGGGGAGCGGGGGGAGGCGGTCGCCCAGCGCCAGGGTGGCGGGCAGTTTGACGGGGCGGGGCTCCCCCGGGCGGCGTGCGGGCCGGAGTTCGGGGATCCACACCGCGCCGTCGGCCGTCGCCCGGCAGACCGCGCCGCACCGGGTGGCGAGCAGGTCCCCCGGCCGGCCGGTCAGGGTGTCCTCGGGGTGACCGCCGTGCAGGAACCAGGTGCCGCCGAGGAGTTCGTCCCGGACGCCGGGCTGGGAGTCGGCGGCGCGCAGCTTGCTCAGGACGGTGCCGGTGGGGTCGCGCTGCCAGTCGATCCGGCGCAGGTCCTGACGCAGGGGCGGCCGGGGGCGGCCGGTTCTGGCGGTGGCCGGCAGGGTGTCCTGCGGTTGCGGGCGGTGGGTACCGGACGCGACCCGGTCGACGGCCGTCAGGACCGCCTCGACGGCGGCGTCGGCGATCTCGTTGCGGTAGAGGTCGCTCTTGCCGACCTCGGGGACGGCGCACTCGGCGGTGGCCCAGATGTCGCCGGCGTCCATCTCGTCGTTGGCCTGGAAGACGGTGACGCCCCACCGGTCCGCGCCCAGGTGCACCGCCCAGTCCACCGAGGAGGGGCCGCGGTCGCCGACCGGGCCGGGGTGCACGATCAGGCAGGTGTACGCCGACCACACCTCGCGGGGTACCGCCGTCTTGAGCATCGGCGCCACGACGAGCTCGGGGTCATGACGGCGGACGACCTCCGGCAGCGGCGTCTCCCGCGTCACCAGCTCGACGTTCACCTGGTGCCCGCCGTCGCAGAGTTCGGCGTGGACGCGCTGCGTCAGGCTGTTGAACGCGCCGGCGATGAGCAGAATGCGCACAGCGGACTCCTCCGGGGCTGGGCGGTGGCCGATGCCCGTGAGCGTTCCCCGGGCGGGCCGGGCGGCCCCGGAGTCGCCCGGCAGGTCACCCGGCCGGCCGCCGCCGTACGGCCCAAGGCACCGGGTCCGCACCGGCGCGCACGCCAGGAACTGACGGCGCGTCACTTGGTTCCGCCGTTGATCATCTCGACGGGATCCCGCCAAAGTTGGCGCGCCGGGCCCACTTCACCCCGCACCGGCATTGCCTTTCATTGACATTCACTTGGTCATACTTTTACCTTCATGGTGCGGCATCGGCGCAGGTCAGCGTCGTGTGCCCGGCATCTTTCCGCACTCTTCCCGGAGGTCCCGATGGAGCAGCTCATCAAGAAGATGGCCCAGGACACCGTCTGGCAGAACTGGCTCGCCGCCAACTCCGCACAGCAGGCCGCGAAGAACGGCTGCATCAGCGCGGCACCCAAGGCCGGTTGCATCAGCGCCGCGCCGAAGGCCGGCTGCATCTCCTGAAGCCCGGTACCCGCCGAGTGATCCGGGGGCGGGCGACGGCGGCGCTTCCCCGGCCGCCGACCACCGCCCACCCCCGGGCACCCCGCCCCGCACCGCCCCCACGGGCGCCGTTCTCCGAGCCCTGACGAGGAATCCATGGATGGTCAGCCGACCGCCGAGGTCATCGAGCAGCTGCGCGACATACCGCTCTACCGCGAGTCGCTCGCGCAGGGGTACTTCCCCGTACTGGACAAGCCGGAGATCGCCCGCGGCTTCCCCGAGAACTGGATGACGCCCCGGCTGTCCGCCGCGCTGGCGGCGGGCGAGGCGGAGTACGTCCTGTCCACCGGCACCAACCACGCCCGGATGCAGCTCATCCGCCCGCCGTACTTCCTGCTGCACTCCTACTACCGGCTGTGGCGCACCCACCCCGACATCTCCGGCACCTGGGAGTCCGGCTGCCGGCGGGTCTCGCTGACCACGGTGCTGGCGACGGAACATGTCGCACGGGTCAACGCGGCCCGCAGCGGAGTGCCGCCGCAGGCGGTGCCCACCCTCGACGACCGGTGGCTCGACGACCGCACCTGCTATCTCAACCTCCGGCTCGACCCGGCGCTGTGGGAGCGCGACGAGGTCGTACGGATGCTCCGGGAGATCGAGGCCGCCCGCCGGACCCACCGACGCGGCGAGTACCACCTCGACTGCTCCGGCTACCACCTGGCGCACCTGGTGCGGAAGGTCGGCGAAGAAGGACTGTGGGATGAGTTCCCGCCGCCCGCCAGCATCATCCACGCCTACGAATACACCCCGGTGAACGTCCGGCGCTTCCTGCGGCAGCATTTCGACTGCCCGCTGATCGACCTGTTCGGCAGCACCGAGCTCGGCTATCTCTACTACAGCGACCGCCGCGGCACCTATTGGCCGCACCTGGACGACATGAGCGTCGAACTCCACCCGGTCGCCCCCGGGAGCACGATCTTCGAGCTCATCGTCTCCAGCGTGCGCAACCCGTACATGCCGCTGATCCGCTACCGCTCCGGTGACTGCGTACGCACCCAGGACGGGACGCCGGATCCCTCGAAGATCACCCAATTCTGCGGCCGGCAGAAGGAGTTGCTGAGCACGCCGCACGGGCCGGTGGCGCAGGGCGATCTCGACCGGTGCATCGGCGAGGCCACCGCACGCGTCTTCCTGCACCAATTGCGGCTCGCGGGCCCGGCCGAGGCGCGGCTGGCGTACACGACATTCGACGGCGCACCCCTCGACGCGACCGAGTGCGCGGCGCTGGAGCACGGCGTCGGTGAACTGACCGGCCGGCACTGCCGGCTGGAGCACCGTGCGCACCTCCCCATCGGGCCGTCCGGGAAGTACGCCTGGCTCGCCGCCGCCTGACCCCGCCCACCCCGCCCACCTGCACAGGAGCGCCATGACCAGCCGCCCGCCGCTGTCCGCCGACGACCTGAGGGAGCTGCTCGGGGAGACCCTGCACACCGAGGTCGTCGACCATTTCGCCGTCAAGAGCCCGGACCTGCCACGGGAATACGTGCTTCGGCAGGTCACCGAATGCCTGCGGTACCTGTATCTCGTTTCCCGGCACCGCGAACAGCTCGGCGGGCTGTTCCTGCCCGTCGAGCAGGACATCGACGAGATCTGGCACTACCTGATCCTCCAGACCCGCGAATACCGGGCACTGTGCGAGGAACGGCTGCCGGGGCGGTTCTTCATCGAGCACCGCAGCATCGCCTACGAGGAATACCAGCAGGAACCGGGCCGCGAACAGGCGGTCGAGGAAGCGCTCCGCTGGATTCCGCTGTACTGCCGGGAATTCGGGGCGTTCGACGAGGGGGCCCTGCCGCACTGGACCATCGTGCGTTTCCTGCACGAGCAGATGGACCTGTCGCTCACCGACATCTCGGCGCTGGAACCCATGGCTCCGGCGTAACACCCACCGCCCCCGTCCGCGCTCCGCGGTTCGATCGGAAAGGAATCATGACGGCTCGGAACGGCGCGCCGGCCACGCGCGACATACCGGAACAGCGGCGGGTTCTCGCGGTCCTGGTCCTCGCCCAACTCCTCAGCGGCGCGGGCCTGGCCGCGGGCATCACCGTCGGCGCGCTGCTCGCCGAGGAGATGCTCGGCTCGACCGGTCTGGCGGGGGTGCCCAGCGGACTGTTCACGGCGGGCGCCGCGCTCGGCGCGGCCGGCATCGGCCGGATCTGCCGCCGCTGGGGCCGGCGTCCCGGGCTCGCGCTCGGCTACGCCACCGGGGCGCTCGGCAGCCTCGGGGTCGTCGTGGCGGCCACCAGCGGCAGTGTCCCGCTGCTGTTCCTGAGTCTGCTGGTCTACGGCGCCGGCACCGCCACCAACTTGATGGCGCGCTACGCGGGAGCGGACCTGGCGTCCCCGGCGCGGCGCGGCCGTGCGGTCAGCACCGTGCTGTTCGCCACCACGCTCGGTGCGGTGGCCGGTCCCAACCTGGTCGAGGTCACCGGCGAGCTGGCGCTCTCCTGGGGCGTACCGCGCCTGGCCGGGCCGTTCCTGCTGGCCACCGCGGCCTTCGGCGCGGCCGCGGTCGTGCTGGCGGCCCTGCTGCGGCCCGATCCGCTGCGGCTGGCCCAGGCGCTGGCGCGGCGCCCGGCCGCGCCCGCCGGCCCGCCCGCACCCGCGGCCGGGGAGGAGCGGCGGCCGGCCACCGGACCGTACCGGCGCGGAGTCGTCGGAGGCACCGCGGTCGTGCTCGTCGGCCAGCTCGTGATGATCTCCGTGATGACGATGACGCCCGTCCACATGCAGGCGCACGGCCATGACACCGGGGCCGCCGGACTCGTCATCGCGCTGCACGTGGGCGCGATGTTCCTGCCGTCCCCGCTCACCGGTCTGCTCGTCGACCGGCTCGGCCGGCGGTGGGTGGCCGCGGCGTGCGGCCCGGTACTGCTGGCCGCCGGTGCGCTCGCGGCCACGGCGCCGCCGCACTCCGTCGCGCTGCTCGCCACGGCGCTCGTACTGCTGGGCCTCGGCTGGAACTTCGGGCTGGTCAGCGGTACCGCCATGGTCACCGACGCACTGCCGCCCGAGCGGCGCGCGCCGGTGCAGGGGCTGGTGGACGTGGGCATCGCGCTGGCCGGCGCGTCCGGCAGCCTGGCCTCCGGTCTCGTCGTGATGCTGGGCGGCTACCCGGCGCTGGCGCTGGCCGGCGGGCTCCTCGCGCTGACGGTCGTCCCGCTGGCCGTGTGGGCGGTACCGCAATCGGAAAAATCTTGAAACTTGGCGTCATTTCTCGTTATCACACCGGAAACCTGGATGCTGCACTCTAAGGGCAGGATCGTCGTCGCATGGACTGCCCACGGGGGAAGCATGAGGAAGGACATCGGCACCGCCGGCACCTCGCTGCTGCGCCGGTGCCGCGTTCCGCTGCTCGCCGTCGGCATCGTCCTGGCGTTCCTGCTGGGCGCGGCGGCGACCGGCGCGAGTGCGACCACCGCGTTCGCCGCGCCGGCCGCCGCGAAGCCGGCGGGCGCCCCGCCCGCCGCCAAGCCCGGTAACGACCCCGACGAGGAGAAGAGCAAGCGCGAGGCCGAGCACGGCCAGCCCCGCGGCACCGCGCGCCGCTCCGTCGGCGTCCCCCGGCACACCGGCCGTCCGCTACCGCCCTACGACGTTCAGGGCTCCACGTTCCCGGCCGACGGCCCGGAGGGGCCCACCACGCACCGCTCCACCAGGGCCGCGTCGAGACCCGCCGCGCTGCCCGTCCTGCACTGCGTCTTCCGCTGCTGAGCGCGGCGTGGTGGCCTGCCCCACCAGCCGCACCGTCCGACGTCAGCCACCACCCCCACAGTGGCACCACTCATCAGCAGGAGCCCTCCCTCATGGAGACCTTCATTCAGCATGCCCGCGGCCTGACGGCCCGGATCGCCGACCGGCGCGAGGAGCAGGAGACCTACGGCCGGTTCGCCGCCGGCCAGTCGCCCCTCGCCCTGTTCATCACCTGTTCCGACTCCCGCGTCGTACCGTCCCTGATCACCGGCGCGCGGCCCGGCGAACTCTTCGAACTGCGGACGGCCGGCAACGCCGTCCCCGTCCACCGGGAAGGCATGGCGGCCTGCGCCGAGGCCGCCACCATCGAGTACGCGATGCGCGTACTGAAGGTGGCCGACATCGTGGTGTGCGGTCACTCGCACTGCGGCGCGGTCGGCGCCAAGGTCCGCGGCGAGGACCTGACCGGCGCGCCCGCCGTGCGGGACTGGCTGGCGCAGGCACTGTCCGACGAACTGCCCAGGGACGAGGAGCCGACGGTCTCCGCGGCCGTCCAGCAGCACGTGCGCCAGCAGCTCGCCCGGCTGCGCGACTACCCCTGTGTACGGGAGCGGCTGGACACCGGTGAGGTGAACCTGCACGGCTGGTTCTACGAGGTCCACACCGGCATGGTCGCGGCACACCACCCGGCCTCCGACCTGTTCCTCCCCCTGTGAAGGCGCGGGTACCTCTCATGAAGCGACTCACCTCCTTCCGGGCGGACTTCACCGCCTCCCTCGTCGTGTTCCTGGTCGCCGTCCCGCTGTGCGTGGGCGTGGCCGTCGCCTCCGGCGTCCCGGCCGAACTGGGGCTGGTCACCGGTGTCGTGGGCGGACTGCTCACCGGTCTGCTCCCCGGCAGCAGCCTGCAGGTCAGCGGCCCGGCCGCGGGCCTGACGGTGCTGGTCTTCGAGGCCGTCAAGGAGTACGGCATCGGAGCGCTGGGCGCGCTGGTGCTGGCCGCCGGCGTACTTCAACTCGCCATGGGCGCACTGAAGTTGGGCCGCTGGTTCCGGGCGATCTCGGTCGCCGTCGTCCAGGGCATGCTGGCCGGCATCGGCCTGGTGCTGATCGCCGGGCAGCTCTACGCCCTCGCCGACGCCAAGGCGCCGGGCACCGGCCTCGCCAACCTCGGCTCGCTGCCGAGGCTGGTCACCGACACCCTGGGCTCCGGGACCGCGCTGTCCGCCCTGGCCATCGGCACCGGCACCATCGCCGTACTGGTGCTGTGGCCCCGCTGGCGGCGCGCCGCGCGGGTCCTGCCCGCGCCGCTGGCCGCGGTGGCGCTCGCCACCACCGCGGTCTGGGCACTGGAACTGCCGGTCGCCCGGGTCCGGGTGAGCGGGCTGCTGGACGCGATCCAGCCACCCGGCCTCGCCGATCTGGGCCGGCTCACCGAGGTCGGGGTGCTGGGCACGGTCGTCGCGTTCGCGCTGATCGCGTCCGCCGAGTCGCTCTTCAGCGCCGCCGCGGTCGACCGGCTGCACGACGGGCCGAAGACCGACTACGACAAGGAGCTGATCGCGCAGGGCGCGGGCAACGCCGTCTGCGGTGTGCTCGGTGCGCTGCCGATGACCGCGGTGATCGTACGCAGTGCCGCCAACGTCCAGGCGGGCGCACGGACCAAGGCGTCGCGGGTGCTGCACGGCGTCTGGCTGCTGGTGTTCGCCGCGGCGTTCCCGGCCGCGCTGGGCGTGGTGCCGGTCGCCGCGCTGGCGGGTGTCCTGGTGCACGCCGGCTGGAAACTGATCCCGCTGCGTGAGCTGCGTCCCCTGTGGCGTGAACACCGCGGGGAGGCCGTCGTCCTGCTCGTCACCGCCCTCGCGATCGTCACGGTCAACATGTTCGAGGGTGTGCTCATCGGTCTCCTGATGGCCGTGGCGAAGACCGCCTGGGAGACCTCGCACGTCCACCTGGAGGTCCGTACGCCGGACGACGCGGACGCGCCGGTGCTGGTGCGCGCCGTCGGCAACGCCACCTTCCTGCGGTTGCCGAAGATCCTCGACCAGCTCGACGCGCTGCCCGCCGACCGGGACGTGGAGCTCGACCTGAGCGGGCTGCGGCACCTGGACCACGCCTGCGGCACGGCGCTGACGAACTGGGCCGAGCAGCACCGCCGCAGCCGGCGGGCGGTGGAGCTGGTGTCCTGACGGCCCTTTCCTGCCCGCACATCCACCGGGTGTGCGGGCAGCCGGCCCGGCCGGCGGGCCCGGCACCGCGGGCGCCTCAGCCGCGTTCCGCGTCCACCGTCGTCAGCCGGTCGTACGCCTCCGGAGCGCGGCGCCGGATGCGCAGCGCCACGGCGAGTCCGAGGGCGAAGACGAGCGGCAGGGGCACCAGCAGCGCCAGGTTGACGCCGGCCGGGGCGTTCGTCAGCAGGGCGAAGTGCCGGCAGACCAGCACGAGCAGCACGGCGAGACCGGCGCAGGCGGCCAGCGGCGCGGCCACCACCCGCCAGGCGGGCAGACCGCGGCGGTCGCGGCGGAAGAAGCCGACGACGGCCAGGGCGGCGAGCGCCTGGAGCAGCATGATGCCGACGATGCCGGTGCCGTTGCTCCACAGAAAGGTGACCGTGTACGGGTCCTGGCCGGTGAGGACGGTGGCGAGGACGACGAGGAGGGCGAGCGCCGACTGCAGGACGACCGCGGCGGCCGGGGACCGGGTCCGTGCGGTGACGGTGCCGAGGCGGCGGGGCAGCAGGCGTTCCCGTCCGAGCGCGTAGAAGTAGCGGGTGGCGCCGTTGTGGAAGGCGAGGGTGGCGGCGAAGGCGCTGGTGACGAGGAGGAGTTGCATGGCGTCGGCGGCCCGGGCCCCGGCGAAGCGGCGGGTGGCGGCGAAGACCATGTCGGTGCCGCCGGGGCCGTTGGCGACCGCCTGCGCGGCCCCTGCCCCGTAGGCGTTGACGACCGTCCAGACCGTGAACGTGTAGAAGACCGCGAGGAAGCCGACGGCCACGCAGGTGGCGCGGGGCACCGAGCGCTCCGGGTGCCGCGCCTCCTCGGCGTAGAGGGCGGTGGCCTCGAAGCCGACGAACGCGCCGACGGCGAGCACGAACATCCCGCCCACGCCCGCGCCGCCGAGGTGCCCGGGCGACAGCGCCCCGAACTGCGGTCCGGCCGGCCCGCCGCCGTGCGCGTACACCGCGGCCTCGAAGACCAGCAGGATCAGCACCTCCAGCGCCAGTGCGACGCCGAGCACCCGGGCGCTGAGGGTGACCCGCAGCAGGCCGAGGACCCCGATGGCGACGAGGCCGGCGAGCGCCCAGACCCACCAGGCGAGAGGAAGCCCGGTCAGCTCCGCGACGGCGGACTCGGCGAACCGGCCCAGCCCCGCCAGCAGACCGACCTCGATCGCGTTGTACGACAGCAGCGCGACGTACGCCGCGCCGACGCCGGTCGCCCTGCCCAGTCCCCGTCCGACGTACGCGTAGAAGGCGCCGGCGTTGCGCACGTAGCGGCTCATCGCGGTGAACCCCGCGGCGAAGACGATCAGCAGCACCCCGGACAGCAGGTAGCCCAGGGGCGCCGCCGGTCCTGCCATGCCGATGGCCACCGGCGCCGCGCCGGCCGTCACGGTCAGCGGGGCGGCCGCCGCGACGACGAAGAACACCAGCTCACCGGTGCCGATGGCGTGGTGCGCGAGACCGCTGCGGGGGCCGGCCGGGGACGGCGGGGCAGCGGTGGGAGGCGCGGGCCGCGGGGTGCTCATGGGCGCGACCGTAGGCGCGGAACGGACCGGTGGGTAAGGGCGCACGGTGCCGCGGCAGGCGCGCGGGACACGACGGCCGCGCCGGGATGATTGCGTGCGCCGCGGTTGTTGAGCGAAGGTCAGGGCGGTCGCGGCGCCTTCGTCAGGCCCGGGCCGACACCACAGCCGTCTTGCAGAGGGGACACACCGCATGCCTCTAGAGGGTGAGTACGAGCCGAGCCCGACGCCGTGGGTGCGCGAGCAGGTCGAACGGTACGAGAGCTCCGGCGGCACGGAAGGGACGACGATGCGCGGGCTGCCGGTCATCGTCCTCACCACGCGCGGCGCGAAGACCGGCAAGCTCCGCAAGAGCCCCCTGATGCGGGTGGAACACGACGGGAAGTACGCCGCGGTGGCTTCCCTGGGCGGCGCGCCGCAGCACCCGGTCTGGTACCACAACGTCGTCGCCGATCCCCGGGTGGAGCTCCAGGACGGCCCGGTGCGCCAGGACATGACGGCGCGTGAGGTGACCGGCGAGGAGAAGGCCCGGTGGTGGGCGCGGGCGGTCGAGGCGTTCCCCGACTACGCCGACTACCAGGAGAAGACCGAGCGGGTGATCCCGGTGTTCGTCCTGGAACCGGCGGCCGGCGCGCACGACTGACGCCGCTCCGGTTCACGCCGCCCGCTCCGGTCACAGCGTCACGAGCGACACCTCGGTGGCCTTGACGCTGGTCCACACCGGCACCCCGTCGGCGAGCCCGAGTTCGAGGGCTGCCGAGGGGGTGATTTCGGCCACCAGATCCGGCGCGCCCGGCGAGGTGACCAGGACCCGCAGCCGGCTGCCGGCCGACGTGATCTCCCGTACGGTCCCGGGCCAGACGTTGCGCGGGCTACCCGCCGGCTTGTCGAGGTGGACGGACACCGCTTCGGGCGCGATGACCGCCAGCGCCCGGCCGCCGTCGGGGAGGAGGTCGGCGACGACCAGCCGGCCCCCGCCGTCGAGCGCTAGGCCGTCGTCGGTGGCGGTGCCCGGCCAGGCGTTGCGGCCCAGCATCCGAGCCACCCAGGGTGAGCGGGGGTGGCGGGTGACCTCGGCCGGCGGGGCGTCCTGCAGGAGGTGTCCGCCGTCGAGGACGAGGACCCGGTCGGCGAGCGAGACCGCCTCGACCGGGTCGTGGGTGACGATCAGGCAGACGCCGCCGAAGTCCGCGAGATGCCCGCGCAGGGTGTGGCGGACGTGGGCGCGGGTGGTCTGGTCGAGGGCGGCGAGCGGCTCGTCCAGCAGCAGCAGCCGGGGGCGGGCGGCCAGCGCCCTGGCCAGCGCGACGCGTTGGGCCTGTCCGCCGGAGAGCTGGGCGGGCCGGCGGTGGGCGAGGTGGCCGACGCCGAGGCGGTCGAGCCACTGCTGAGCGGTGCGGCGGGCCTCGGCCCGCGCCGTGCCGTGGGCGCGCAGCCCGTAGGCGGTGTTGGCCAGGGCGGTCAGATGCGGGAAGAGCGCACCGTCCTGCGGGACCCAGGCGACGCCGCGGCGGTGCGGGGGCAGCGGGGTGACGTCGGTGTCGCCGAGCCGCAGCACGGCGCGGGAGCGCGGGGTCAGCCCCAGCAGGGCGCGCAGCAGGGTGGTCTTCCCCGCGCCGTTGGGGCCGACGACGGCGAGGGTGGTGCCCGGTTCGGCGTCCAGGGTCAGCTGGTTGAAGCCGGTGACCTCGGCGCGCAGCGGCCAGCGTTCCTGGTGCGGGACGACGGCGGCGGGCGGTCCGGTGGCCGGGGCGGGCTCGGTGCGGTCCTCGGTGACCGGGGCGGGCGGGGCCGCCGGGCCGGTGTCGTCCGCGGCCGGTGCGGCGCGTCCCGACCGGCCGGCTGCGGCGCCGGTCCAACGGCCGCGCAGGCAGATCAGCACGGTCATCGCGATGCCGAGCAGCAGCAGGGAGACCGAGGTGGCGGCCTCCGGGGAGTCCTGAAGCAGCAGGTAGACCTGGAGCGGCAGGGTCTGGGTGGTGCCGGGCAGATTGCCGGCGAAGGTGATCGTGGCGCCGAACTCCCCGAGCGCGCGGGCCCAGGTCAGTGCGGCGCCGGCGGCGAGGCCGGGGGCGACCATGGGGAGGGTGACGGTGCAGAAGACCCGCAGGGGTGAGGCGCCGAGGGAGGCCGCGGTCTCCTCGTAGCGGGGACGCAGTCCGGCGAGGGTGCCCTCCAGGCTGATGACCAGGAACGGCATGGCGACGAAGGTGGCGGCGACCACCGCACCCGAGGTGTGGAACGGCAGCACGATGCCGAAGGTGTCCTCCAGCCAGGGGCCGAGCAGGCCCCGGCGGCCGAAGCCGAGCAGCAGCGCGACGCCGCCGACGGTCGGCGGCAGCACCATCGGCAGCAGCACCAGGGAGCGGACCAGCGCCTTGCCGGGGAACCTCACCCGGGCCAGCAGCCAGGCCAGCGGTACGCCGAGCAGCAGCGACAGGCCCAGCGCCCAGCAGGACACCAGCATCGAGAGGCTGAGCGCCTGGGTGACGTCCGGGCTGGTCAGATGGGTGCCGATCTGGCTCCAGTCGGTCCGGGCGAGGATGCCGAGGAGCGGCATCAGCAGGAACCCGACGGCGAGCAGCGCGGGGACGGCGAGCGCGGCGGGGGTGCGGGCCCCGGGCGTCCGGGGCCCGACTGCCGGGGCCGTGGCGCGAATGCGGGGGCGTCTCATCGGGGTTCCTGGGATCGGGAGGCGGGGTCGGCCGGGTAACGGCGGCGCGCACGGGGCTGTCCGCTCCCCCGAGCCGGGCAGTCCCGTGCGCGCCTTGCCCCGTTACGGCTTCTGGAAGCCCGCGCCCTGGAGGATCTTCTGCGCCTCGGGCGTGCTCAGCCACTTCACGAACGCGGCCGCGGCCGCGGCGTTCTTGGAGGTCTTCAGGGTGGCGGCCGGGTAGGAGGCGACGGCGTTCTGGGCGTCCGGGATGTCGACGGCGTCGACCTTCTTGGGCGCGGTGGCGGCGTCGGTCCGGTAGACGAGTCCGGCGTCGGCCTCACCGAGTTCGACCTTGCTGAGCACGGCGCGGACGTTGGGCTCCTGGGAGACCGGCTTGACCTTGATCTTCTGGGCGTCCAGCACCTGCTTGCCGTAGCGGCCCACGGGCACCTCGGAGGCGGCGAGAACGACCTTGAGCTTGCTGTCGGCGAGGTCCTTCAGGCCGGAGATCTTCTTGGGATTGCCCTCGCCGGTCGCGATGACCAGGCGGTTCTTGGCGATGACGGTCGGGGTGCCGGCGTCGGCCTTCAGCCCGTCCATGGTCTTGGTGTCGGCGGTGACCAGGGCGTCGGCGGGGGCGCCCTGCTTCACCTGGGCGGCCAGCTCCTGGGATCCGGCGAAGGAGAAGTGCACCTTGGTGCCCTGGTGTTCCTTCTCGTAGACCGCACCGGCCTTCTTGAAGACGTCGGTCAGCGAGGACGCGGCCAGCACGGTGAGTTCCGTCGTGGCGCTGCCGGCGGACTTCCCCGCGCCCTCGTCCTTCTTGCTGTCGCCGTTGCCGCAGGCGGCGAGCGGGACGAGGAGGGCGGCGGTGACGAGCGCGGCGGCGGCGCGGCGCGGGGTGACCAGCTGGGACATGGGGCGGGACTCCTTGTGACGCAGGACGACGGGGTCGTCCGAGCGGATGGGAAAAGCCGCGCCGGTTGGGGCCTCCCCTGCTCGAGGACGTTTCGAGAGCCAGGGGAAGGGCGACGCCGCTGGGTTGAGGCAGCAGCCGACGTGGGGACGGTGGGGGCGGTCCGGCTGTGGCGGGTGCGGGGCGGGACGCCCCGCGGGGTGTCAGGTGCGGTCGATGTGCACGCTGGTGGACTTCACGCGGGCGGTGGCCTGCATGCCGACCTCCAGCCCCAGTTCCTCCACCGCTTCCCTGGTGAGCAGGGACACCAGGCGGTGCGGACCGGCCTGGATCTCGACCTGGGCGGCGACGTCGCCGAGGGTGACGGCGGTGACGATGCCCGGGAAGGCGTTGCGCGCGGAGGTGTACGAGGCGTCGTCCTCGCCGGTGCCGTGCTGCGCCACCTCGATGGAGAAGGCGGCGAGGTCACGGCCGTCGATGAGGCGGCGGCCGCTGTCGTCGCGGTGGGTCGCGACCTTGCCGGCGTCCGCCCAGCGGCGGGCGGTGTCCGGGCTGACGCCCAGCAGCCGCGCCGCCTGGCCGATCGTATAGGACTGCATGTGCGACAAGATATGCGTCCTGACCTGGCATTTGCAATCCATAAGGCGAAGCTCTATGGCAGATGCCAGGGGCATTGGAGGAAAGGACGAAGGATTTCCTGACGCGTGCGACAAAGGCGGCGAGCAGGGTGGGGAGAGCGCCGGTCCCCGTACGGAAATCCCGGCATCGCACGGCGAATTCCCCTTTCCCCGGCATTCTGCGAGGTATTTCCGATGAGCCCGAGCATGCGCAATCAGATGTCCGGCGCCGCGCCGGCGGTGACGGCCGGCGCGGTCGAGGACCTGGGCCTGATGCCCGGCTCCGAGGTCACCGCACTGATCAAGTCGACCGAGATCGCGCTCGCGGCCGGCTGAGCGACGACCGGACCCCGGAGGCCGGCGCGCCACCCCTATACGGGCCTGGGCGGGGCTATACGGGCCCGGGCGGGGCGCAGGTGCCGAGCCAGATGCCGGTGACCGCGCTGATGTAGCGCGCCCCGCAGCGGTCGGAGGGCACCACCAGCTGACTGCCCGCCGCCTCCAGGCCGCGCCCGTCCATGGCCGTGGCCAGCAGGATCGGCGCGTCGCCGAAGTCGGCGTCGATCTCCGCCCAGGACAGCACCGTGTGGTGCCCGTCCCCGCCGGCCACCGTCAGGACGTAGCGGGAGCGGTCCTTGCGCCGACGGGCGTCGAAGGCCGGCTCGGCCGCGTCGAGGACCTCCCGCAGCAGCGGGCCCTCGAAGGTGTGGTGCTGCGGACCGTTCTTCGCGCAGCCGAAGACCACCGCGGCGCGCCGCTGCGCCCACCGCTGCCGCAGTTCCGCGACGGTCAGCGTGAGCGGGCGGCGGACCTGACCGCGGATCACCAGGCGCCCGGGCCCGGCCCGTTCGACGCCCTCGGGTGCCGGGCGTACGGCGGTGGTGCGGGACGTCGGGCTGAGACGGCTCATTCGAGACCCCCTTGAGGCGCTCCGCGCTGCGGCTGCCTCCCTGTGATGCCCGACCGGCACGCCGCTGAACCACGGATGCCACCCCGATAGCCGCTTTCGCCTCGCTGGTGTGAGACAAAAGGGGCCATCAGGGCGGCAGATCCACAGGGAAATCAGGCCATGGGCGCCGCTGCCCCCCGCTTCCTCGCGCAGCACGGTTCCTGGGCGCGTACCGCCGAGGCGCTCCCTCTGCACGTGAACACGGTCCACTACCGCATCCAGCGGATCGAGACGCTCACCGGCCGCGACCTGTCCCGGCTCGACGGCACACTCGATCTGCACGCCGCGCTGCTGTGCCGCTGAGCGGTGCCCGTGTCGCCGGGCCGGGCACCCGGCCCGGCCCCGTCAGCTCCGGCCGTCCGCCCGGTCGATGTGTACGTTGGTGGACTTCACCCGGGCCGTCGCGGTCACCCCGACCGCCAGGCCCAGCTCCTCGACCGCCTCCCGGCTGACCACCGACACCAGCCGGTGCGGCCCGGACTGGATCTCGACCTGGGCGATCACGTCGTCCAGCAGCACCCTGGTGACGATCCCCGCGAACGAGTTCCGCACGGACGTCTGCACCTCGCCGGGCACCGGATGCAGCCCGGCGCCGCGCTCCTTGGCGAACGCCGCCAGGCTCACCCCGTCGAGCACGCGGTTGCCCGCACCGTCCCGGTCCATCCGCAGCTGCCCGCCGTCGGCCCACCGGCGAACGGTCTCCGTACTCACTCCCAGCAGCCCAGCTGCCTGACCAATGCTGTACGTCGGCACCCCCGCACTCTAGGGCAGCGACGGGGGCGGACGGGACGGCGGGGCGCCCGCATGACGTGCCGTCAGCCGGCGTCGTCGACGAGCTCTTCCAGGGCGGGGAGCGCCGCGTGCAGCAGGTGCTGCCGGTCGGGGGGCAGCCGGCCGATCCGTTCGGCGAGCAGGCCGGTGGTCTCCCGGCGTACGGCGCGCAGCAGCGCCCGGCCGGCGTAGTTGAGGCTGATCAGGCTGGCGCGCTGGTCCACGGGGTCGGTGCGGCGGGCGATCCAGCCGCGGTCGTCGAGCAGGTCCACCATGCGGGAGGTGGTGGACAGCGCGATGTTCATCCGTGCGGCGAGTTCGCTGACCCGCAGTGGCCCGTGGGCGTCCAGCATCGCGAGGGCGGCCGTGCGGCTGGGGGTCAGCTCGCGGTGGGTGCTGTGGCCGCGGAGCACGGGCAGCAGGTGCTGGATCACCGCGCGCAGCCGCCCGGCCAGCTCGGCGGGGTCGGCGGAACCGGCGGCCGCGGACCCGTCGCACAGCTCGGCCGGCCCGGGCCGTTCGGGCGCCGGTTCCGGCGGGTGCCCGGTCGTGGTGTCGGACGGCGCCATCAGGTGCTCCTCGGGTTCAGCGCGGGCGGTGGCGGGGGTGCGGGCGGGGGCGGGCCGGGGTGTCCGGC
>NZ_JNZA01000033.1 GCF_000717345.1 Streptomyces lydicus
ACGGCGACCACCGAGATCTACACAGAGTAGATCGTCGGCAGCGTCAGATGTGTATAAGAGACAGACCCAGGCCCACGCCACCCCCAGCCCCGAACCCCACCCGTACACGGGCCCCACGGAGCCCACGGCCCCCACCGAGTGCTACGCCGGCCACACCGCGACGAACGCCGCGACGAACACCGGGACGACCGGCAGCGACGCCCTCGCCACCGAGACGGACGCCGACGTCACACACCGCCCGTCAGGACCCGCTCCCGCCACCGCCCCCGCTCCCCGTGCCGCCGCCTCCCCGCCGGCCGACTGCCTTCAGTGCGGGGAACCCACGGAGTACCCGGTCGAGCAGCCCGGCATCGTGCTCTGCCCCGTGTGCGAATGGCAGGAGGCCCAGCGCTCCGCCTGCTCCGGCTGACGCCCACCGACGGCCCGCTCACTGCCCCGCGTCAAGTCACCGCCTCAATCCCCCCAAGGCCCCGTCACCGCGAACGTCGTGCCCGGGGTGTAGCAGTTGACGTACATGGTGCGGTGGTCGGGGGCGAACGTCACGCCCGCGAACTCGCCCCATTCCGGCTTCTCCGGGGTGCCGATGTTCTGCCGGCCGCGTGCCATCGCGTAGACCTCGCCGCGGCGCGTGAGGCCGAAGACGTGCTGGGCGCCGTCGCCGTCCTCGCACACCATCAGGCCGCCGCTGGGGGCGAGGCAGATGTTGTCGGGTGACTCGCCGGGCAGTTGGAGGTCGCTGTCCGGGCCGAAGACCACGACTTGGGTGAGCCGGTGCCGTTGGGGGTCGTACTTCCAGACCTGGCCGTAGTGGTCGGCCGCCGAGCCGGCGGCGCGGTGCGCGAAGCTGGAGACGAAGTAGACGCAGGAGCCGCCCCAGTAGCAGCCCTCCAGCTTCTGGGCGTGGGTGATGCCGCCGCGGCCGAAGTCCTGGAAGCGGATGGGGGTGTGGCGGGCCAGCGGGTCGGGGACGTCGACCCAGGTGACGTCGTCGAACGTGGTGCCCGGCTCCTGGATGGTGGACAGGTCGGGCACGCCGGGGACCCGCAGCGCCTGGAGCCGCCCGCCCGCCCGCAGGGAGCCGCGGCCGCCCCGTGGCTTTTCCGGCAGGAAGCGGTAGAAGAGGCCGAAGGGCTTGTCGAAGGCGTCCTCGGTTTCGTAGACCGTGCCGGTGCGGGGGTCCACGGCGATCGCCTCGTGCTGGAAGCGGCCCATCGCGGTCAGCGGGACGGCGCCGGTGCGCCGCGGGTCGTACGGATCGACCTCGAAGATGAAGCCGTGGTCCTTGGTGTAGTTCTCCTCGCCGGCCCGCAGCTCGGTCTCCTCGCAGGTCAGCCAGGTGTTCCAGGGGGTGGGGCCGCCCGCGCAGTTGGTGGAGGTGCCGGCGATGGCGACCCGTTCGGAGCGCACGGTGTTGTCCGGGCCGAGTTCCAGGGCCGTACAGCCCCCCTCGCCACCGGGGTCGTAGGTCAGATCGCGGACCCGGGGGACGGCGGAGCGGGAGTTCGTACGGTTCTCGTGGTTGCGGACGAGGTACGCGCCGCCGCGGCGGCCACGCGAGCCGGCAGCAGCGGGAGAGCCGGGGAAGGCGGCCATGCCGTCGCAGTTGCTGGGCACCTTGCCCTCCCCTGAGTGCAGCGGGTCGCCCTCCTTGGAGAGGACCTTGTAGCGGAAGCCCTTGGGGAGGTCGAGCAGGCCGTGCGGGTCGGGGACCAGCGGGCCGTAGCCGCGCCGCCCCATGCTGTCGGCGGTCGCGGTCCCCGCGAAGATCTCCGTGAGGCTCCCGGCGAAGGCGAGGGACGCCCCCAACGCACCGGTTCCGGCGAGGATCTGACGTCGTGTCGCGGACATGGGCAACTCCCTGTTGGCGGACAGGTGACGTGACCCGCTCGTGTGTAGCACGCACCCGGCCCGGCGGGAACCAGGCGGCGCGACGGGGCGCCGCCGGTGTCGCCTTCGCGTGCCCCCTCAGCGCTCCCCGTCCGCCGCGTCGCCGGTGCCGCCGTGATGGGCGACCAGGGGCAGGAAGATGTCGTCTACGAGCGCCGTGACGGCGGCCTGCGACGGCGCTTGACGGGTGATCAGCATCTCGCCGGCCACCAGGGAGACCGGCAGGGTGGCGACCCGGGCGGGAATGCGGGACGGGTCGGTCTCCCCGCGCCGCGCCGCGCGGTCGAGCAGCTCCGCCATGGCGCCCCCGTCGTCGCCGCGTGAGCGCTCCGCCAGGTAGTCGTCGAGGTCGCTGCCACGGGTGCGGTTGTCGGTGAGCACCTCCAGGACGGGCGTGATCTCCGTCAGGCGGGCGGTGATCTGGCCGAGCAGGGCGAGGACGTCGGTGCGCAGCGCCCCGGTGTCCGGCACCGGCGGCGGCAGCGGCGGCGTCCGGTGGCGCAGCGCGGCGAGGACCAGGTCGCGGCGGTGCGGCCAGCGGCGGTAGAGCACGGTCCGGCTGGTGTGGGCGCGGGCCGCCACGCCCTCGTAGGTCAGCTCCTGGTAGCCGACGGCGAGCAGCTCCTCCCAGGTGGCGTCGAGCAGCGCGGCTTCCAGCGCGGCACCTCTGCGGCGGCGTCCCGGGGGCGGTGGCCCGTCGTTTACATCTTTAGGCACGCCATGTATCTTACGGTCCAGATAAGATACGCGACGAACCTTAAGGAGTCCGATGCGCGGCAAGGGCGTGCAGTACGACACCGGAACGTTCCCCAACGGCGACACCAGCCGCCCGGAGTTCGACCCGCGCGTCGTGGCGCGGGAGATGCAGATCATCGCCGAGGACCTGCACTGCAACACCGTCCGCATCACCGGCGGCGACCCCGAACGGCTCAGTGTGGCGGCCGAGTTCGCGGTCGCCGCCGGGCTGGCGGTCTGGTACTCGCCGTTCCCCTGCGAGATGACCGAGCAGGAGATGCTGCCGTACTTCGCCGAGTGCGCCGACCGGGCGGAGGTGCTGCGCCGCGGCGGGGCCGACGTCGTGCTGGCGACCGGCTGCGAGCTGAGCGTGTTCGCCCGCGGCTACCTGCCCGGCGACACCTTCAGCGACCGGATGGCATCGCTGGGCGCCGCGCCGGAGGTGCGGCAGGCGGCGCTCGCGCCGATACCGGAGCGCCTCAACGCCTACCTCCAGGAGGTGGTCGGGACGGTCCGGCCCCGCTTCGGCGGCCCGATCGGCTACGCCTCGATCCCCATCGAGCACATCGACTGGACGCCGTTCGACGTGGTCGGCGCCGACGCCTACCGCAGCACCCGCAACGCCGACAGCTACCGCGCGGACCTCAAGGAACTCTTCGTGCACGGCAAGCCGGTCGTGATCACCGAGGTGGGCTGCTGCACCTTCCGCGGCGCCGGCGACCTCGGCGCGGCCGGCTGGCTGGTGGTCCAGCCGGACGGCACGGTCAAGCCGGGGACCATACGGGACGAGGGCGAGCAGGTCCGCTACATGGACGAGCTGCTGCCGCTCTTCGCGCAGGAGGGCGTGGACACCACCTTCTGGTTCAGCTTCGCCGGGTACGCGCTGCCGCACCGCGAGGACCCGCGGACCGACGCGGACCTGGGCTCGTACGGGATCGTCAAGATGCTCGACGGAGTGCCGGCCCGGACCTATCCCGGTATGCCCTGGGAGCCGAAGGAGGCGTTCCACGCCCTGGCCCGGCACTACCGGGGCGCCGGGCACCCGGCGGCCGGGGATCTGTCCGGCCCCGGCCCGCTGGGCGAGTCCTAGGCGGTGCCCTCGACCAGCGGCTTGGCGTCCCGGGCCAGGGCCGTCAGCCGGGAGATCGCCCGGAAGTACTTCTTGCGGTAGCCGCCGCGCAGCATCTCCTCGCTGAACAGCTCGTCGAACGGCTTGCCGGAGGTCAGGACGGGCACCTCGCGGTCGTAGAGCCGGTCCGCGAGGACCACCAGCCGCAGCGCGGTCGACTGGTCGGGTACCGCCTGGACGTCGGTGAGGCAGACCGCGTCGATGCCGTCGCACATGGCGCCGTAGCGGCTGGGGTGCACCTTCGACAGGTGCTCCAGGAGGGAGGGGAAGTCGTCGAGCGAGGCACCGGGCGTGCGGTACGCCGTACGGGTGACGGTTTCGTCGTCGTACGGGGCGGGCGCCTCGGGCAGGCCGCGGTGGCGGTAGTCCTCGCCGTCGATGCGCAGCGGGCGGAAGTGCGCGCTCAGGCCCTGGATCTCGCGCAGGAAGTCGGCGGCGGCGAACCGGCCCTCGCCGAGCTTGCCGGGCAGGGTGTTGGAGGTGGCGGCCAGCGCCACGCCGGCGTCGACCAGCTTGCCGAGCAGGGTGGAGACCAGCACCGTGTCGCCGGGGTCGTCCAGCTCGAACTCGTCGATGCACAGCAGCTTGTGCTCGCCGAGCGTGCGGACGGTCTGCTGGAAGCCGAGCGCGCCGACCAGGTTCGTCAGCTCGACGAAGGTGCCGAACGCCTTCCGCTCGGCCGGGGCGGGGGTGGCGTGCCACAGGGAGGCGAGCAGGTGGGTCTTGCCGACTCCGTAGCCGCCGTCCAGATAGACACCGCGCGGGCCCTTGGGCGCCACCGGCTTCTTCGCGAACCAG
Organism: Streptomyces lydicus; assembly: GCF_000717345.1. Classification (GTDB taxonomy): domain Bacteria; phylum Actinomycetota; class Actinomycetes; order Streptomycetales; family Streptomycetaceae; genus Streptomyces; species Streptomyces lydicus. The sequence continues at coordinate 4,550 of NZ_JNZA01000033.1, forward strand.
CGGCGCTTGGCGCTGCCGGCGGCCGCCCCCGCGTCGATGCCGTCCGCGAAGTCGCTCAGGACCTGGACGGCCTCGGCCTGGCTGGGCTGCGCGGCGTCCGGGATGTAGGTGTCGAAGCGGGCGCCCTGGAAGCGCGGCGGCGGCACCATCTCGGCGACCAGGCGGTCGGCCGGGACGTGCGGGGCGCGGGCGGTGAGCGCGGCGGGCGCGGTGTCCTCCCCGGCGGCCGGGGATCCGGCTATCGGGTCGGGCTGCGGGGAAGCGGGCTGGGAAGGTGACACAGCGCTCCAGCCTATCTCCTCGGCGGTATCCGCCGGTCCGCCGGGCGAGGCATGTCACACTGCCGCCATGCGACGCCTGTTCCCCCTCCCCGTCCAGCCCGCGTCCGCCCCCGGCGGCAGCAACTCCGAGGTCGCGGCCACCGGCCCCGCCGACCGGGAGTGGACACTCGCGGAGCTGGCCGATGCGTACGCGTATCCCGCGCCGGACGATCCGGCGCTCTCGGGGCGGTCCGGATGGCTGCGGGCCAACATGGTGTCCTCCGTCGACGGTGCGGCCCACCACGAGGGCCGCTCGCAGCCGCTGTCCGGCGCCGCCGACATGCGGATCTTCGGGGTGCTGCGCGGGCTCGCGGACGCCGTGGTCGTGGGCGCCGAAACGGTCCGCAAGGAGGGCTACCGGCCGGCCCGGGCCCGGGAGGCGTTCGCCGCGCGCCGGGCCGCCGCCGGTCAGGGCCCGGCCCCGGCCATCGCCGTGGTCACCGCGGGCCTGGGGCTGGACTTCACGCTGCCGCTGTTCACCGAGCCGCTGGTGCCCACCGTCGTCCTGACCGGTGCGGGCGCGCCGGCGGACCGGGTGGCCGCGGCCCGGGCGGCGGGCGCCGAGGTGCTGTTCGCCGGGGAGGGACTGGGCGTCGACCCGGCCCGGGTGGCCGGGGTGCTGGCCGAGCGGGGGCACACCCGGTTGCTGACCGAGGGCGGGCCGATGCTGCTGGGGCAGTTCGCGGCGGCCGGCGCGCTGGACGAGATGTGTCTGACGCTGGCCCCGGTGGTCGCGGTGGGCGAGGCACCGAGGATCATGAACGGGCCCGCCGTCCCGGTTCCCGAACGGTTCGCTCTGGCGTCCGTATTGGAGGACGCCGGGTTCCTGTTCACTCGTTACCGTCGGTCCTGAAATCAGCGGAATTATCTGTTCCGCTTAGCTTCCTTTGGGCACACTAAAAGCCAACAGTCCCGTGTGGCGACGGGGCAGGATGGTTTCTGTCGGGCGCCGCGCAACGTGGCGTCCTCAAGAGAAGAAGGGCGTCCGTCGTGTTCACGAGCGTATTGATGATCGAGAAGCCTCTGACGCCCGCGGACGTGGAGTTCGTGACCACCCTGCACGGTGACGACCCGCTCTCGTTCGTCGTCCTCATGCAGCCTCGCGGCAAGCAGGACGTACTGCTGAGGGCCATCGACGACGTCGCTCTCGGCGAGTTCGACGACGCCGTCAGGGAGGGCGAGGAGCCGGCCGGGGCACAGGCGGAGGCCCCCGCCGGGCTGGCCCTGGCACACACCCTGCAGGCGCTGCGCGACGCCGGCGCGCAGGCCATCGGCCAGGTGGTCGAGGACCATCCGCTGGACCTGCTGCGCTCGGTCGTCGACGAGACCGGCGCGGACGAGGTGATCGTGCTGACCGCCCCGCACTTCGTCGAGGAGTTCTTCCACCGCGACTGGGCCTCCCGCGCCCGCCACAAAGTGGGCGTACCGGTCCTCAAACTCTTCTCGCACGCGGCGGACGACCAGCCCCAGGGGACGGCCGGGGGCTGACCGCCGCCGCCGGCGTCACGGACGGGCGGCCCCCACCGGGCCCAGCCGCCCGTCCCGCACCTCCGTGATCTCGTCCGCCGCGTCCAGGTGCGCGTGGTCGTGGGTGACCAGCACCGTCGCGGTGGCGCGCTGATGGGTCAGGGCCAGCAGCAGGTCGAGGACGGCGGCGCCGCGCTCGTGGTCCAGGGCGCTGGTCGGCTCGTCCACCAGCAGCACCGCGGGCTCGTTCATCAGCGCCCGGGCGATGTTGATCCGCTGCCGCTGGCCGCCCGACAGCTGGTGCGGCCGCCGGTCGGCCTGCGCCTCCAGGCCGACCGCCGCCAGCAGCTCCCGTGCCCGGCCGCGCGCCTTACGGGGCGAGCGGCCGTCCAGATGGGCCATCACCTGGAGCTGCTCGGCGGCCGTCAGGGAGGGCAGCAGATTCGGCTGCTGGAAGACGGTGCCGACACCCGAGCGGCGCAGCGAGGTCAGCTCCGCGGGGGAGAGGCCGGTGGTGTCCGTGCCGTCGATCACCACCCGCCCGCGGTCCGGGCGGATCAGCGTCGCGGCGACCGCGAGCAGGCTGGACTTCCCGGACCCGGACGGCCCGATCACCGCGGTCAGGCACCCGGCGGGCACGGACAGCGAGACGTCGTCCAGCGCGGTCAGCCGCGCCTCGCCGTCGGGGTAGGTGAGGGTGACATCGGTCAGTTCGAGGCTCATCGGGCACTTCCCAGGGCGGTCAGCGGGTCCACGGACGTGATGCGGCGAATGGCGAGCGCGGCCCCGACGGCGCCCAGCGCGATCATGATCAGGGCCGGGAACAGCAGGGTGGACGGGTCGAGGACGAACGGCACGGTGCCGCCGACCGCACCGCCCACCCCCGCCGCCAGGGCGGTGCCCAGGCCGGTACCGAGCACCAGCAGGACGACGGCCTGGCCGAGCGCGTCGCGCAGCAGCCAGCCGGTCGAGGCCCCCAGCGCCTTCAGCACGGCGACGTCGCCGCTGCGCTGGATGGTCCACACGGTGAAGAACGCGCCGATGACCAGCGCGGAGATCGCGAACAGGAAACCGCGCATCAGCTCCAGCGAGCCGTGCTCGGCGGCGTACGAGCCGATGGCCTCCAGCGCGTCCTCGCGGGTGACGGTCTTCGTGCCGAGCCTGCGGTCGGCGGAGGCCAGATCGGCCGCCGGGGTGGTGGCGAGGGCGAGCACCGTGGCGCCCACGGAGGAGCCGGAATCGCCGGCTTTCCCGGGAGCACCCGAGAGCGCCCGCCAGTCACCGGACGACGTCCAGACCACCGGGGTGTGGCTGTACATCGCCGCGCCCGCCACCGCCGCGACCCGCACCTCGCGGCCGCCCAGCGTGATCCGCGCCCCGGCCCGCACCCCGAGCGCGGTGGCGGCCTTCCCGGACAGCACCACGGCACCGTCAGCGATCCGCCGGTCCGGGGCCAGCGGCGATCCGGGACGAACCCCGAACGCCGACACCGCGGCGGTCCGCCCGCCGGCCCCGGCCTTCGTCGTCGCGATCCCCAGCGGCTCCGCGCTCCGTACGCCCGGCACCCGCGCCCACTCCCGTACGGTCCGCTCCGGCAGCCGCGAATCGGCGAAGGCGACCTTGCCGTCCCCGGCGGGCGCAGAGAAGACCAGGTGGTCGGCGGGCAGCCCGGTGACGGCTGAGGTGTTCTCCCGGCCCAGGCCCGCCGTCAAGCCGGACAACAATCCCACCAGCACCGTGATCAGCACGATCACGGTGCCCATCAGGGCGAACCGCCCCTTGGCGAACCTCAGGTCTCTCCAGGCGACGAACACGGGCTTGGCCATCCTCGGATCGGGGCGCCGGACCCACTGCCCGGCGGCTCGCCCCACCGTCGCCTCCCGGCGAGGCCCCGGGCATCGCGCCGCGGAGGGGTTCCCCGGCATCGAAAGGTGCGCCCCGGCATCAATCCTTCGGTTGATGCCGCAGGTCGGGCGGGCCCTTAGCCTGAAGGGGCCGTGACCGAAGAAGCCGTGACCGCCCACTCCCTCACCCCCGTCCTGCGGGTCCTGCGCAGCTGCCTGCATCTGATGGTGGCCGCGCTGCTCGCGCTGGCCTCCGTCCGCGCGGTCGTGGACCACGCCCCGCACGCCCCTGCCGTTCTGCTCACCGCCGCCGCGCTGTTCGCGGTGTACGCCGTCGGCCCCCGGCTGCCCCGCGTGCGCACCTCCACCGGTGCGGCCGCGCTCTGGCTGGCCGCCGTGGCCCTGGTCTGGCTGGTGCTGCTCGCCCTGACCCCGGACGGCGTCTGGCTGGCCTTCCCGCTCTTCTTCGTGCAGCTGCACCTGCTGCCGCTGCGCTGGGCGCTGCCCGCCGTCGTGGCCACCACCCTCGCCGCCATCGCCGGTTTCGCCCGGCACACCCACAGCCTCGGCGTCGGTACGGTCCTCGGCCCCGCCCTCGGCGCCGCCGTCGCGGTGGCCGTCGTCCTGGGGTACGAGGCCCTCTACCGGGAGAGCGAACAGCGCCGCCGTCTCATCGAGGAGCTGACCGAGGCCCGCAGCGAACTGGCCGCCGCGGAGCACGCAGCCGGTGTGCTCGCCGAGCGCGAGCGGCTGGCCCGCGAGATCCACGACACCCTCGCCCAGGGCCTGTCCAGCATCCAGCTGCTGCTGCGGGCCGCCGAACGCGTCCTGCCGCAGCGGCCCGAGGCGGCCCTCGGCCACGTCCGGCAGGCCCGTACGGCCGCCGTCGACAACCTCGCCGAGGCACGCCGGTTCGTCCGCGCGCTGACCCCGCCCGACCTGGAGACGGGGTCGCTGCCCGCCGCCCTGGAGCGGCTGTGCGCCACCACCGCCCGTACCTCCGGCCTCGCCGTGCACTGCCAGGTCTCCGGCGCGCCGACCCCCCTGCCCACCCCGCACGAGGTCGCCCTGCTGCGCATCGCCCAGTCCGCGCTCGCCAACACCGTCCAGCACGCCGCGGCCGCCCGCGTCGAGCTGACCCTCAGCTACATGGACACCGAGGTCGCCCTGGACGTCGTCGACGACGGCGCCGGGTTCGTGCCCGCCGACGTGCCCGCCCCGGGCTCCGCGCGGGCCGGCGGCAGCGGCTTCGGCCTCGCCGCGATGCGCGCCCGGGCCCGCGCCCTGCAGGGCACCCTCGCCGTCGAGTCCGCCCCGGGGGAGGGCACCGCCGTCGCCGTCACCCTGCCCTGCGCCGCGGCGCCCGCCACCCCGGAGGCCGCCTCGTGACGCCGTCCCCCGTCCGGCTGCTGCTCGCCGACGACCACCCCGTCGTGCGCGCCGGGCTGCGCGCCGTGCTGGAGACCGAACCGGACTTCGAGGTGGTCGCCGACGTGCCCACCGCGGAACGGGCGGTCGAGCTCGCGGCCGGCGGCGGCTTCGACGTGGTCCTCATGGACCTGCAGTTCGGCGGCCGGATGCTGGGCTCGCAGGCCACCGCCGCGATCACCGCCCGCCCCGACGCGCCCCGCGTCCTGGTCCTGACCACGTACGACACCGACGCCGACATCCTCGCCGCCATCGAGGCCGGCGCCACCGGCTACCTGCTCAAGGACGCCCCGCCGGAGGAGCTGGCGGCCGCCGTGCGCACCGCGGCGGCCGGCAAGTCCGCGCTCGCGCCCACCATCGCGCTGCGCCTGATGGACCGGATGCGCACCCCCGCCACCGCCCTCTCCCGCCGGGAGACCGAGGTGCTCCAGCTCGTCGCCGACGGCCTCTCGAACGCCGCGATCAGCAAGCGGCTCTTCCTCAGCCAGGCGACCGTCAAATCCCACCTCGTCCACATTTACGCGAAGCTGGGCGTGGACTCCCGTACGTCCGCGGTCGCCGCCGCCACCGCGCAGGGGCTGATCCGCCGCTGAAAACCGGCGCGCCGACCGCCCGCGCGGGACCGGGCACGGGCCGTGGCCCGGCGCTGTCGGTGCCGGGTGCGAGAATCATCGACAGCACCACAGCTCGCGATGATCGACGATCAGGGAGACGCACCATGGCATCCGCCGTCCCAGCCTCGATGGACCGGCCGCACTTCATCGGCATCGGTGGAGCCGGCATGTCGGGCATCGCCAAGATCCTCGCGCAGCGCGGCGCCCAGGTGGCGGGCAGCGACGCCAAGGACTCCGCGACCGCCGAGGCGCTGCGCGCCCTGGGCGTCACGGTCCACCTCGGCCACGCCGCCGAGCACCTCGCCGCCGACGCCACGAGCGTCGTGGTCTCCTCCGCGATCCGCCCGGACAACCCGGAGCTGGCCGCCGCCCAGGAGCGCGGCATCCCGGTCGTGCACCGCTCCGACGCCCTCGCCTCCCTCATGGACGGCCTGCGCCCCATCGCGGTGGCGGGCACCCACGGCAAGACGACCACGACGTCCATGCTCGCCGTCTCGCTCGGCGCCCTCGGCCTGAAGCCGTCGTACGCCATCGGCGGTGACCTCGACGCACCGGGCTCCAACGCCGAGCACGGCGCCGGCGACATCTTCGTCGCCGAGGCAGACGAGAGCGACCGCAGCTTCCACAAGTACGCCCCCGAGGTCGCGATCATCCTCAACGTGGAGCTGGACCACCACGCCAACTACGCCTCGATGGACGAGATCTACGAGTCCTTCGAGACGTTCGTCGGCCGTATCCGCCCCGGCGGCACCCTGGTCATCTCCGCCGACCACGCCGGCGCCCGCGAGCTGACCGAGCGGATCTCCGGCCGCCACGACATCGAGGTCGTCACCTACGGCGAGGCCAAGGACGCCGACGTGCGCATCCTCAAGGTCAACCCCCGCGGCCTGACCAGCGACGTCACGGTCACGCTCACCAGCGGCAAGATCCTCACCTTCACGGTCTCCGTCCCCGGCCGGCACTACGCGAGCAACGCCGTCGCCGCCCTGGCCGCCGGCGTCGCCCTGGACCTGCCGCCGCACAACCTCGCCTCCGCGCTCGGCAAGTACACGGGCGTCAAGCGCCGCCTCCAGCTCAAGGGCGAGGCGGCCGGCGTCCAGGTCATCGACTCCTACGCCCACCACCCCACGGAGATGACCGCCGACCTGGAAGCCATCCGCGGCGCCGCGGAGGACGCCCGGGTGCTGGTCGTCTTCCAGCCGCACCTCTTCTCCCGTACCCAGGAGCTGGGCGCGGAGATGGGCCAGGCGCTCGCCCTCGCCGACGCCTCCGTGGTCCTGGACATCTACCCGGCCCGCGAGGACCCGATCCCGGGCGTCACCAGCGAGCTGATCATCGACGCGGCGCGCGCCGCCGGCGCCACCGTCACGGCCGTGAGCGACCAGGCCCGCGTCCCGGACGTGATCGCCGGAATGGCCGGGCCCGGTGACCTTGTTCTCACCATGGGCGCGGGCGATGTGACCGACCTCGGCCCCGCCATCCTGACCCGCCTGGGCAGCTGAGCTGAGGAGGCACCCCAGATGCCGTACGAGATCGACAAGCCCGACGAGCAGTGGCGCACCGAGCTGACCCCGGCCGAGTACCGCGTACTCCGCCAGGCAGGCACCGAGCCCGCGTTCGTCGGGGAGTACACCGACACCAAGACCACCGGCGTCTACTCCTGCCGCGCCTGCGGTGCCGAACTCTTCCGCTCGGACACCAAGTTCGAGAGCCACTGCGGCTGGCCGTCCTTCTACGACCCGAAGGACAGTGACGCGGTCGAGCTCATCGAGGACCGCTCTCACGGCATGCTCCGCACCGAGGTCCGCTGCGCCCGCTGCGGCTCGCACCTGGGGCACGTCTTCGCGGGCGAGGGCTACCCGACGCCGACGGACCAGCGGTACTGCATCAACAGCATCTCGCTGCGGCTGACGCCGGACGAGGGCTGAGGTGCCGCGGGGGCCCGGCCGGGCCCCCGCGGCCGCCGTTGTCCGCGACGGCTCACGCCTTCACCGCGATCGCGGTCACCACCAGCCCTTCGCCGATCAGCCAGCCGCCGGTGAACTCCTTGAGTTCCTCGCCGTTGACGACCGGGCCCGGTACGAGGAGCCGGGCCGTGAAGGTCGCGTCGGTGGGGTCGAAGGTGAGCAGGGCGTCCTCGAAGCCCAGCCAGCGCCGGGTGAGCGGGTACCACGCCTTGTAGACGGACTCCTTGGCGCTGAAGATCAGCCGGTCCCAGCTGACCTCGGGCTGCAACGCCGCCAGACCGCGCAGCTGCGCGCGCTCCTCGGGCAGGGTGACCAGGTCGATCACGCCGGGGTCGTTCACCGGCTCATTGGGCTCCGCGTCCAGGCCCACCGTCAGCACGTCCCGGCGGCGGGCCACCGCGGCGGCGCGGTAGCCCGCGCAGTGGGTCATCGCGCCGACCACGCCGTCCGGCCACTGCGGCGCCCGGTCCCTGCCCGGGAGCAGCGGCGCCGGGGCGAAGCCGAGCCGGGACAGCGCGCTGCGGGCGCAGCCGCGTACGGTGCCGAACTCCAGCTGGCGCTTGGGGACCGCGTCGGCCACCAGCGCGCGCTCCTCGGGGAACATCTCCGACAGCGGGGCGTCGCGGAACGCCTCGGCGGTCACGACGGGCGCCGGCAACAACTTGTCGATCATGCGAGGGTCCCCGTGGTGCCGGAGGCCACGGTGGCCGGGGCGGGCAGGACCCGCACCGGACGGCCCGGCGCCGAGGAGCGCCGCTGCCACTCCCGCGGATAGCCGAGCGACACCTCCTGATGGGGAACGCCGTCGCACATCAGCAGCCGGGGGATGTGCAGATGGCCGTAGACCACGGTGGCGGCACGGAACCGCCGCGGCCAGTCGGCGGTCGCCTCCGTACCGCACCACAGCGCGAATTCGGGGTACCACAGCGGCTGGGTGGGCTCGCGCACGACGGGCCAGTGGTTGATCAGGACGGTCGGCAGGTCCGGTGGCAGGGCGGCGAGCCGGGCCTCGGTGGCGGCGACCCGCGCCCGGCACCACGCCTCCCGCGTCGGATAGGGGTCCGGGTGCAGATGGAACTCGTCGGTGCACACCACCCCGGCCTGCTCGGCGTGCGCGAGCGCCGCCTCCTTGGTCGCCAGGCCGGGCTGGCGGAAGGTGTAGTCGTAGAGCAGGAACAGCGGGGCGATGACGGCGGGGCCGCCGTCGCCCTCCCAGACCGGGTAGGGGTCCTCGGGCGTCAGGACGCCCAACTCCCGGCTGATTCGCACCAGATGGTCGTAGCGCGCCACGCCGCGCAGCTGCACCGGATCGTCGGCGGGTGTCCACAGCTCGTGGTTGCCCGGCACCCACACCACCTGGGCGAACCGGCTGCTGAGCAGGGAGAGCGCCCAGCGGATGTCGGAGACGTACTCGCCGACGTCGCCGGCGACCAGCAGCCAGTCGTCGTCGGACTCCGGCCTTAACTGCTCGACGATCTCGCGGTTCTCCTTGTAACGGACGTGCAGGTCGCTGACGGCCACCAGGGTGCCGCGCCCGCCGGACGCGGCACCGGGGGCGGGGGCGGCGGGCGCGGGGCCGGCGCCGCCGGGAGGGAGGGTGCGGATCTCGTAGGTCACGATCGAAGTAAAGACGGTGCGGGGGCGGGAGTGAAGGGCGGACGGGGGAGAAGGGCCGTCCGTCACCGGCCTGGTCGTGTCGGCGGGGGCGGGGGAGCGGGCCGCCCGCCGGTCCCCGTGGTCGCGGCGCCGCCGCGTCGGATGCGGGTCGCCAGCCACAGGTCGAAGCGGTCGTCGGGGTCGTCGAGGCGGCGGCCGGTGAGGTCCATGGCCTTGTCGAGGCGGTTGCGTACGGTGTGCCGGTGGACGCCGAGCCGCCGGCTGGTGGCGTCCCAGGCGCCGCCGGTCTCCAGCCAGGCGGCCAGGGTGGCGATCAGCTCCTCGCCGTTGTCGGCGAGGTCGAGCGGGCCGAGCACGGAGTCGGCGTAGCCGTGCAGCGTACGGCGGTCGCCGAGGTCGAGCAGCAGCCGGCTGGCCTGGCTCTGCCGGGCCTCGGCGGGTTCGCCTGCGGACCGGCTGACGGCCAGCAGCCCGGCCGCCTGACGCAGCGACACCCGTACCGCCTCCGGCGCGGTGACCGGGCCGATGCCGGCCGGGTGGTGCGGGGCGAAGCGGGCGAGCACGTCGCGGACGTCCAGGTCCTCGCCGACCACTGCCTCGATGAGCCCGCCCGGCGTCCCGCCGGGGCCCGTGCCGGTGACCCGGACGAGGCCGCCGGGGATCGCCAGTGCCAGATCGGCGGCCATCTCCTGCGCGGCGGCCGCGGCGGCCTCACCGGCCGCGCCGTTCGCCGCCTCCCGGCCGTCCTCCGGCTCCACCACGACGCCGCGCACCCGCTCGGCCGTCAGCCCCACCGAGTGCAGCATGTCCCGGGCCCGGTCCGCCGCCGGATCCTCCGCGGCCAGCAGCTCCGACAGCAGCGCCGACCTGCGGCGGCGCTCCGGCTCGTCGCGCAGGTGGCGGCGCTCCAGCTCCAGGGAGAGCAGCGAGACCAGTCCGGGGACGACCGAACGGGCGGCGTCGTCCGGGCGGCCGGTGAGCAGCAGCAGCCCGCGCAGCCGCCGCGCGCCCAGCGGCTGGACCTCCAGCTGCTGCCCTCCGGCGGTGCTGGACGCGCTGCCGCGCAGCCCGCGTGCGGCGACCCGTTCGACGAGGTCGCGGGCCTGCGGCGGCGGGGTGTGCTGCGCGCGGTCGCCGGTCGCGAGCAGCCGGCCCAGCGGATCGAGCACCGCCGCCCCCACCCCGGTGGCCGCCGTCCACTCCGCCAGCATCGGCCGCAGCCCGTCGCCGGCCGCCGCGGCGGTGAGCCGTCGCTGGGTGGCGAACGCCCGGTGCAGCACCTCGCGCTGTTCGTCGGCCCGGGCGTCGAAGACGGCCTTGGTGACGGCGATGAACGGGACCTCGTCGGGCACCGTCAGCAGCGGCAGCCCCGCCTCCTCGGCCGCCGCCACCAGCGGCGCCGGCGCCTCCTGGTACGGCAGCCCCTGGCCCAGCCCGAGCGCCAGGCACGCCGCCCCGCCCTCGGTCACCTCCCGGACGTACGCCCGGCAGGCGGCCGGGTCGCTCGGCAGCAGCAGGCCGATGGTCATCAGCAGTTCCCCGCCCTGGAGCCACTTTCCCGGGACCGGCAGATCGGAGACGGTCGCCGCCTCGATCGTGCGGTCCAGCAGCCGCGGCGGCACGTCGTAGGTGACCGACAACGCGAGGTCGGACCGGGCCAGCAGGTCGGAGATTCGCAGGGGCATAGACATAGTGTCCATCACATATCCATGGGATGGACGATCGGGCGATCGAGTCCCGGCGGCCGGGCCCCTGGTCACGGGCGGACCGAGGTGTGCCTGCGCCTCGGCGGTGTCGGGTGGGGTCAGCCGGTGTCGAGGCCGTCGACCAGGCGGTCGAGGAACCGGGTGAACAGGGCCTCGGGGGCCGGGGGGCGGCCGGGTGCGGAGAGCGCCTCGGCCAGCTCCGGGTGGTGGCCGTCGGCCGCGACGGCGGCGAGGTAGCGGGCTTCGGCCGCGGCCCGGCCGGGCGCGTCGGCGGCGGCCGCCTGCCGGATCTCGTAGCCGACGTGCGAGGCGACGAAGCCGGTGAGCAGGCTGAACACCTCCAGCTTCGCGCTGCCGTCCAGCCGGGTGGGCCGCAGGGCGGCGAGCGCGTGTTCCAGGAATGCCAGGGAGTGCGGGCCGGGCGTGCGCCGGGTGGCCAGCGCGGCGGGCAGCCAGGTGTGACGGAGCATCAGGTCCCGCTGGAGGTGCCCGATGGCCTTCAGGTCGGTGCGCCAGTCGCCGGTGCGGGCCGGTGCCGGGAGTTCGCCGCTGACGTGGTCGACCATCAGCTCCAGCAGGGTTTCCTTCTCGGGGGCGTAGCTGTAGAGCGACATGACGCCGGCCCCGACCTCGGAGGCGACCCGCCGCATGGTGACCGCCTCCAGCCCCTCGGCGTCCGCCAGGGCGACCGCCGCGGCGGTGATCGCCTCGCGGCTGAAGGAGGGCTTGCGGCCCCTGCCGGACGGGCGGGGGTTCAGCCAGAGCTGCTGGGGGTCGACACCTGCGGTGCCGGCCCCGTGACCACCGGGCACGAGCGTTTCCTTTCCTCTCCCGGACCGCCGGGACTTGCGGAGTCCATCCAAGCATCCACTATTCTCGTACAACGTACGTAAAAAGTGGAGGGGAAACGAACGATGACACCGCACCCGCACGACGTCGTGCCGAAGCCCGAGCGAGCCGTCCCGCCCGGCAAGCCACCGCTGGCCTCCCGGATGATGCGGGCGACCTGGCGCGGCCTCCCCGCCGCGCGGTACGGAGCCGGCTGTGAACGGGGTCTCGTGGTCCCGGCCGCGGACGGCAGCCCCCTGCTCACCGACCACTACTTCCCGCGGGCGAAGGGCGACTTCCCCACCCTCCTCGTGCGCTCGCCCTACGGCCGGGGCCTGCCGTGGTCACCCATGTTCGGCATGCTCTTCGCCGAGCAGGGCTTCCACGTGGTCCTCCAGAGCTGCCGCGGCACCGGCGGCTCGGGCGGCCGGTTCGACCTGTGGCGCAACGAACCCGGCGACGGCCGGGCCACCGTGGCCTGGCTGCGCGAACAGCCCTGGTTCAGCGGCACGCTGGGCACCATCGGCCCCAGCTACCTGGGCTATGTGCAGTGGGCGCTCGCCCTGGACCCGCCGCCGGAGCTGAAGGCCATGGTCATCCAGATCGGTCTGCACGATCCGCACGCCCTCTTCCACGAGGGCGGCGCGCTCCGCCTGAGCAACGCCCTCGCCGTCGGCGCCGGCATGACCTACCAGCACCAGGGACTGGTCCCGTTCGTGCGGGCGGCGCTGCGCCTCCAGCGCGGTCTGCGCCGGATCACCACCGCACGACCGCTGCGCGGCGCCCACGCGTCGGCCCTCGGCGACGTGTCCTGGCTGGACGAGGCGATGTCCCGCACGGACGCCGACGACCCGTATTGGCACGGCGCGTCCTTGAGCGCGGCGGCGGAGCGGCAGACGGTGCCCACCGCCCTGATCGGTGGCTGGCACGACGCCCTGGCCGACCAGACCTTCGAGCAGTTCGCCCGCCTGGGCCGGGACGGCTGCGACACGTCCCTGCTCGTCGGCCCCTGGACCCACACCTCCGCGCTTCAGCAGGGGTGGCCCGAGGTGTTCACCGAGAGCCTCGCCTGGCTGCGCGCGCACCTCTGTGACGACCCCGCCGGGCTGCGGCCCACCCGCGTGCGGGTGCACGTGGGCGGCGAAGGTGTCTGGCGGGACCTCGACGACTGGCCGCCCACCGGGCCGGTGACGACGTGGTTCCCCGCCGCCGACGGGACCCTCGGCCGGCAGGCGCCCGCGGATCCCGAGCCCCTGACGTCCTTCCGCTACGACCCCGCGGACCCCACCCCTTCCGTGGGCGGGCCCCTGCTCTCCCGGGACGCCGGGCCGCGCGACAACCGCACCCTGGAAGCGCGCGAGGACGTCCGGACCTTCACCGGTGCGCCGCTGACCGAACCCGTCGAGATCCTCGGCCCGGTCTCCGCCCGCCTGCGGATCTCCACGGACACCGGATACGCGGACGTCTTCGCCCGCCTCTGCGACGTCGACGCCGAGGGCCGTTCCACCAACATCTGCGACGGGCTGACCCGGCTGCGGACCACCGGGCAGGCCCCTTCCGACGTCACCGTCGCGATGAGCTCCACCGCCTACCGCTTCGCCGCGGGGCACCGCATGCGCCTCCAGGTCAGCGGCGGCGCCCATCCGCGCTACGCCCGCCATTCCGGCACCGGGGAGCCGGCGGTCGATGCCACCGGCCTCGTGCCGGTCCGCCTCACGCTGCACGGCGGCTCGACGCTGACGCTTCCGCACGGGGCGCAGGCGGTCCGGGGCGCCCCCGGTGCCGGGTGGCCGCCCGCATGAGCTGAGGCACTTCGTCCCGTTATGGTCGAGAAGTGGGGGAGTGGTGGTTCTCCGCTTCCCGGCCCGGCGGATCGGACGAAGGGACGTGAGCGGTATGCAGGCGGCGTTTCTGGTGGCCCCCCAGGGCACCGAACAGGTCGAGCTGACCGAGCCGTGGCAGGCGGTGACCACGGCGAACGGCACCCCGAAGCTGATCTCCACCGCCACGGGAAAGGTCCAGGCGTTCCACCACCTGGACAAGGCGGACACCTTCCCCGTCGATCTGACCGTGGACGAAGCCACCGAGGCGGACTTCGACGGGCTGGTGCTGCCCGGTGGGGTGGCCAACCCGGACGCGTTGCGCCTGGACAAGCGGGCCGTGGCCCTCGTCCGGTCGTTCTTCGACGCCGGGAAGCCGGTGGCGGCCATCTGCCACGCGCCCTGGACCCTGATCGAGGCCGAGGTGGTGCGCGGCCGCACGCTGACCTCCTGGCCGAGCCTGCGGACCGACCTGCGCAACGCCGGCGCCACCTGGGTCGACGAACAGGTGAAGATCTGCACGGCCGGCCCGAACACCCTGATCACCAGCCGCAAGCCGGCCGATCTGCCCGCCTTCTGCGAGGCATTCCTCGCGGAGTTCTCGCACTAGGCGGCGGGCCCCGCCCTACGGGGCCCGCCCTACGGCCCCAGCACCACCACAGACTCCGGTGGCAGCCGCAGCACGCCGTCCGCGCCGGGGAGCCGGGCCTCCGGCCAGCCCGCCAGAACCTCCAGGCTCCGCCCGGTGAGGCCGACGGGAACGGAGGCCGTCGCCCCGCGCCCGAAGTTGACCGCCACCCGCACCGGACCCCGGCGCAGCAGCAGCCAGCGGGCGTCCTCGTCGAAGGTCACTTCCGTGTGGCGGGGATCCGGGTCGGTCAGCGCCGGCAGCTCGCGGCGGAGGGCCAGCAGCGTACGGTGCCAGGCGAGCAGCGAGTCGTGCGGTGCGAGGACCGGTTCGCTCCAGTCCAGGACGCAGCGGTCGCGGGTGGCCGGATCCTGCGGGTCGGGCCACTCACCGGCGTCGCCCGCCCAGTCGTGCGCGGCGAACTCACGCCGCCGGCCGGCGCGTACCGCCTCCGCCAGCTCCGGATCCGTGTGGTCGGTGAAGTACTGCCAGGGGGTGGTGGCCCCCCACTCCTCGCCCATGAACAGCATCGGGGTGAACGGCGAGCACAGCACCAGCGCGGCCGCGCCGGCGAGCAGCCCGGCGGGCAGACTCGCCGCGAGCCGGTCGCCGAGCGCGCGGTTGCCGATCTGGTCGTGCGTCTGGGCGTAGGCCAGCAGCCGGTACGCGGGCGTGGTCCGCAGGTCGAGCGGCGCGCCGTGCGGCCCGCCGCGGAAGCTGGAGTACGTACCGTCGTGGAAGAAGCCGCCGGTCAGCGTCTTGGCCAGGGCGGCGAGCGGGGCCCGCGCGAAGTCGGCGTAGTAGCCCTGGGATTCACCGGTCAGCGCGGTGTGCAGGGCATGGTGGAAGTCGTCGTTCCACTGGGCGTGCAGCCCCTGGCCGCCGCTCTCCCGCGGCGCCGTGGTGCGCGGATCGTTCAGGTCGGACTCGCCGATCAGGAACAGCGGACGCCCCAGCCGGGCGGCCAGCCCGTCCACCGCGGCGGAGAGCTTGGCGAGGAAGTGCGGGGTGCGGTCGTCGTGCAGCGCGTGGACCGCGTCCAGCCGCAGCCCGTCGAGCCGGTAGTCGCGCAGCCAGGACAGCGCGCTGCCGAGGAAGTAGCCACGCACCTCGTCCGAGCCGGGGGCGTCGAGGTTGACCGCCGCGCCCCACGGCGTGTGGTGGGTGTCGGTGAAGTACGGCCCGAATGCCGGGAGATGGTTGCCGGACGGGCCGAGGTGGTTGTGCACCACGTCGAGCACCACGCCCAGCCCGAGGCCGTGTGCCGCGTCCACGAACCGCTTGAGCCCCTCGGGCCCGCCGTACGGCTCGTGCACCGCCCAGGGCGCCACCCCGTCGTAGCCCCAGCCGTGCGTGCCGGGGAAGGGGCAGACGGGCATCAGCTCGACATGGGTGACGCCCAAATCGGCGAGGTGGCGCAGCCGGGCGGCCGCCGCGTCGAACGTGCCCTCCGGGGTGTACGTGCCGACGTGCAGCTCGTAGAGGACCGCGCCGGGCAGCGGGCGGCCGGACCACGGGTGCCGCCAGCCGAACCGGTCGTGGTCGACCACCGCCGCGGGCCCGTCGGGGCCCTCCGGCAGCCGCGCCGCGCGCGGGTCAGGCAGCGGCGGACCCCCGTCGAGCCGGAAGACATAGCGGTCCCCGTCCGCGGCCGGCGCCTCGGCGCGCCACCAGCCGTCCCGGTCGCCGTCGCGCTCCATCGGGACCGGCGGCCGGCCGGCCCGGTCCCCGGCCCACTGGAGGGCGACCCGCCCGGCGCGCGGCGCCCACACCTCGAACAGCACGACCGTCCTCCTTCGTCCGCTCCGGTACGACCCAAGCACGTCGGAGCGCCGCCGGACAGCCCGACGTGGCGGTACGGGCCGACATCGCGCCAACGAGCCACCGCACCGGCCCGTTCCGGCGAGCCCGGCCGGCCCGCCGTCCCCACCGCCCTGCATCGCCTGGACAGCGGCTCGCGCCGGCCGGACAATCACCGCATGACTTCGCTCGAGTTCCCCGCGCGGCCGGCGCGTCCGTCCGATGCCGACCGGGAACGCGCCCTCGACCTGCTGCGCGACGGCGCGGCACAGGGACGGCTCTCCCAGGACACCTTCCTGCGGCGCATGGAACTCGTCCTCACCGCCCAGCAGCACTCCGAACTCGACCTGGCGACGGCCGACTTGGAGAGCCGCGGCAAGGTCCAGGGGCTGCTGCTGCGGATGGTCGGCCGGGCGTCGGCGTTCAACCTCCGGGTGCGCCGGGCCTGGCGCATGGAGCGGCTGCCCAAGCTCCTGCTGCCGGAGCCCGGGCCCCTCCCGCTGCTCATAGGGCGCGCCCCCGGCGTGGGCCTCCGGCTCAACCACGAGACGGTCTCCCGCGCCCACGCCGAACTCCGCAGCGACGGCAAGGGCTGGATGCTGCGCGACCTCGGCTCCACCAACGGCACCTGCGTCAACGGCCGCCGGGTGGTCGGCGAGGTCCCCGTCGGCCCCGGCGACCACATCACCTTCGGCCGGGTGGACTACGTCCTGACGGAGCGCTGAGGCGCCTCCTCGTGCCCGGCCGGCACCGGCCGGTCGCCCGACGGATACGACATCCACACCCCTTCCCCGTGCGTCAGGCCCGGCAACGCCGCCTCGGCCGGGCCCGCCTGACGCGCCGGAATCACCCCGCTCACCAGCCAGGACCGCAGGCCGCCGGAGGTGTCGGACAGCTCCGCGCCCAGCGCGCCCAGCCGGGCGGTCACCGCCGCCAGCGCGCTGACCGGGATCTCCGCCTCGAAGGCGTGGCAGGGCTCGTAGACCTGGGTGCCGGCCCGTTCCAGGGCCTGCAGCAGCACCACGGGCGTGATCGCGCGGAAGTGCCCGGCGGTGCTGAGCGGCCCGACGAAGCCGGAACGCGTCAGCACCACCCGGCAGTCGGTCACCGCCCGGCCGCGCGGGCCCCGTCGCAGGGTGGCCTGCACGGACTCCTCGATGGCCTGGTGGAAGCCGTGCGGCAGGGCGCCCAGTTCGGTCTCGTAGGTGAAGACCGGGCCGGAGCCGTGGGCGCCCGGCTCGACCCGCAACCCGACCGTGGCCCACTCCCCGACGTGCCGGCGCCCCTCGATCTCGTGGCATGCCTCGCCGGTGCCGCGCGGCCGCTCGACGCACAGCACCCGGCTCGGCGCGAACCCGGCCGCGATGCCGTAGTCGTCGTGCAGGGTGGCCGCGATGATCTCCTTCTGCACCTCGCCGTGCAGCAGCACCGACGTCGCGCCGTCGGGCGCCGGGCGGACCTGGAGCAGCGGGTCCTGGTCGGCGAGGGCCAGCAGCGCGGCGCGCAGCGCGGCGGACCGCGCCGGGTCGTCGGCCCGGACGACGGTCTCCAGCGTGGGGGAGGCGAACAGCTCGGCGGCGCCGGTGTCGTCGCCCGGCGGGCCGAGGCGGTCCCCGGTACGGATGCCGGGCAGCCCGCGGAGCACCGCGATGTTGCCGGGCGTGAGGGGCCCGTCCTCGCCGGGTGCCCGGCCGACGACGTCGAGTGCGGTGATCCGGCCGGTCAGCGGCCCGCGCGCGTCGGCCGGGGCGCCGGGGCGGTGCCACTCGATCTGCTGGCGGGGCCGCAACTCGCCGCCGAAGAGCCGGAGAAAGGCCCTGCGCTCGCCCTTCGGTGGCTGGTGCACGGCGAAGACCGTGCCGCGCGGCGGACCGCCCGGGGCGGCCGGGGCCGGCGGGATCAGCCGCACCATCCCCTCGATGAGTGGGCCGACGCCCTGGCCGGCGAGCGCCGAACCGAAGTACAGCGGGTGCAGCGAACCGTCGGCCGTCCGGGCGGCCAGCGCCGCGGCCAGCCGCTCCGCGGTCAGCGGCGCGCCGCCTTCCGGCTCCCGCCCCGGCCCCTCGGGCGGCCCGTCCACCAGCAGGGCGAGTACGGACTCGTCGACCTCGGCCACCGCTTCGGCGATCCGCTCGCGGACCCGCGGCTCCGTCAGGTCGTACGGCACCGAGCGGGCCTGCGGGGTGCCGAGGCCGGTCACCGACGTCATCGGGACGGCGGTGGGCGCCAGCAGGCGGTGGATGTCGCGGACCAGCTCCTCGCCCCGGGCGCCGGCCCGGTCGATCTTGTTGACGAAGAGCAGGGTGGGCAGCCGCAGTCGCCGCAGGGTCTTCATCAGCACCCTGGTCCTGGCCTGGACGCCCTCCACCGCGGACAGCAGCAGCACGGCGCCGTCGAGCACCCCCAGGGCGCGTTCGACCTCGGCGATGAAGTCGGAGTGGCCGGGGGTGTCGAGGAGATTTACCTGGACGTCGCCGACGGTGAAGGAGGCGACGGCCGAGCGGATGGTGATGCCGCGCTGCCGCTCCAGCGCGCCGGTGTCGGTGCAGGTGTCACCGGAGTCGACGCTGCCGAGCCGGCCGATGGTGCCGGTGTCGAACAGCAGCCGCTCGGTGAGGCTGGTCTTACCCGCGTCGACGTGGGCGAGAATCCCGATATTGAGGGTGTGACGGATGCGCATGGGTGAGTGAGTCCTCGAGAACTGACGTCCGGTAGGGGCGCTGGGTCGTTCCGAGGAATCCGCGCATTCCGTGCTCCTGAGCAGTGGGTCGTGGGTACGGCGCCATGGTCGCAGACCCGCGCGGTACCGCAACCGAATTACCCGGGCAGCGGTGTCAGTGCTGGTGCAGCCCCCGGCCCGCCAGGGTCAGAAAGGTCTCGCCCACCGCTTCCGAGAGGGTCGGGTGGGGGTGGATGTGCTGCGCGACGTCGAGGGGTTCGGCGTCCCAGGCCACCATCAGCTGGCTCTCGGCGATCAGCTCCGAGACGTGCGGGCCCACGAGGTGGACACCCAGGACGGCCCCGGTGGCCTCGCCACCCGCGCCGTCCGCCGCCACCACCGCCTTCACCAGGCCGCCCTGCCCGTGGACCATCCCCTTCGCGACGGCCGTCAGCGGCAGCGAGTTGACCCTGACGTCCAGGCCGCGGGCCCGCGCCTCGGCCTCCGTCAGCCCGACGGCGGCGGTCTGCGGCGCGGAGTACGTCACCCTGGGCACGGTCGCGTAGTCCACCGGGCGGGACGGGATCCCGGCGAGCGTCTCGGCGACCAACAGGCCCTCCGCGAAGGACGCGTGGGCCAGCCCGAGCGAGGGCGGCGGCAGCAGGTCACCGACCACATGGATGCCGGGAACGGCGGTCTCCAGCCGGGACCAGTCGGCGGGCGGCAGGAAACCGCGCGGGTCGGTGGCCAGCCCGGCGGCCGCCAGGTCCAGCCCGTCGGTCACCGGGACCCGGCCCACCGCGACCAGCAGCCGCTCGGCCCCGATCACCGTCTCCGCGCCGGCGGCGGTGCGGACCGTGGCCCGCACCCCGTCGTCCAGCACCTCGGCGCCGGTGAGCGTCGCGCCCGTACGAACCGTGATGCCGCGCTTCTTCAGCCCGCGCGCCAGGTGGCGGCTGACGTCCGCGTCCTCCAGCGGGAGCAGCCGGTCCGCGGCCTCGACGAGGGTCACCTCGGCGCCCATGGAGCGGTGGAAGGACGCGTACTCGACGCCGATCGCCCCGCCGCCCAACACCAGGACCGACCGCGGGAGTTCGGCGGCGAAGAGCGCGTCGTCACTGGTGACCACCGGGCCCCCGGCGGTGAGCCCCGGCAGCATCCGCGGCCGCGAGCCGGTGGCCAGCACGATGCCGCGCCGGGCGGTGAAGGGACCGGCGCCCTCGATGACGACCGTACGGGGGCCGGTCAGCCGGGCCGTACCGTGCACGACCCGCACACCAGCCGCGGCCAGCCGGCCGGTCACGCCCTGGTGGTTGCGGGCGACGATGGCGTCCCGGGTGGCCACCAGGGCGGACCAGTCGACGGAGTCCAGCGTGGCCTTCACCCCCCACCGCTCACGGGCCTCGGCGATGCCGTCCACCAGCTCGGCCGCGTGCAGCATGGCCTTGCTGGGGATGCAGCCGCGGTGCAGACAGGTGCCGCCGACCAGAGCGCGTTCGGCCAGGACCACGCGCAGGCCAAGGGAGGCGGCACGCAGCGCCGTGCCGTAGCCACCGGTGCCGCCGCCGATGATGATCACGTCTGTTTCGTTCATGCGCCCAAGCCTCGTCCCACCTGCGGTGATGAGTCCAAGGCAAGTTTTCTCTCCCTCCCATGAGTAGGGTGCATGGCGCAGACGAACAGGGGGCGGGGATGAGTCTTCGGCAGATGGAGTACCTGGTCGCGGTCGTCGAGGAGGAGTCCTTCACCCGCGCCGCCGAGGCCCTGCACGTCACCCAGTCCGCGCTCTCCCACCAGATCAAGGCGCTGGAACGGGAGGTCGGCGGGCCGCTGCTGGAGCGGATGACCCGCGGGGTGCGCCTGACCCCGATGGGCCGGGCCTACTTCCCGCACGCCGAACTCGCCGTCCGCAGCGCCCGGCAGGCCCGGCGCGCCGCGCTGGCCGCGGGCGGCGCGCAGAGCGGTGAACTGCACCTCGCCACCGTGCACGCCCACGCGATCGGGGTGCTGCCGCAGGTCTGCGCGCGCTGGGTCCGCGAGCACCCCGGCGTACGGCTGGTGCTCCACGAGTACGCCACCACCGAGGAGCTCCACGAGCACATGACGCGCGGCGTCGCGGACCTGGCGCTCGGCCCGCGCCCCGAGGGCTGGCAGGGCCCGGTCACCGTCGTCGGCCGGGAACGGATCGTGCTGGTAGTGCCGCACGGCGATCCGCTCGCGGGGCGGGAGTCGGTGCGGCTGGCGGAGCTGGCGGACCGCTCGTGGGTGCGCTGCAGCCTGGAGCCGGTGGTCGAGGGGCGACGCTGGCTGGACCGGGAGTGCGAGCGGGTGGGCTTCACCCCGCGGACCGCCGTCCGCACCCAGCACAGCTCCACCGCCGTCCGGATGGCGTCCGCGGGCGTCGGTGTCCTGCTCACCGCGGCCCACGAACTCACCGGTCTGGACTGTGCGGCCGTGCCCACCGACCCGCCGTGGCGCCGCGACATCACGGTCTTCTCCCGCCTTGAACTGACCGGCGCGGCCGCGGAGTTCACCGAGCTGCTGCGGGGCGGTGCGGGCCCGGACGCCGGCTGACCGGCCTCACTCGGCAGCGAACAGCGCCACCGGCGCGTCCGCCAGCAGCTCGCTCAGCCCCACCAGCGCACCGCCCGGCACCTCACGCCCGGTCAGCAGCTCGCGCCAGGGCCCGCCCGGCGGCAGCCGCAGTCCGGTGTCCCACCAGCCGCCGGTCTCCACCAGCCGCAGCGAGAGCCGGGTCAGCACCGTCACCACCCGCCCGCTGCGGCAGAACGCCACGCAGTGGTCGGCCGCCGGCCCCTCGGCCCGCACCGGCTCGTACGACGCGGCGGCCCCGAACCACTCCGGACGACGGCGCCGCAGCCGCAGCGCGGTGGCCGTCAGCCGCAGCTTCTCGGCGGACAGATCGAGCGGCGCGGCGCCGCCGTCGAGCTCGGCGAGCAGTTCCGGCCGGAAGCGCGCGGGTGCGCGGTTGTCCGGGTCGACCAGCGCCGTGTGGAGGCGTTCGCTGCCCTGGTAGAGGTCGGGGACGCCCGGCATGGTCAGGTGCAGCAGCGCGGCGCCCAGCACATTGGCGCGGACGAACGGGGCCAGCTCGGCGTCCAGCGCGGCCAGCGGCGCGCCGAGCGGACCGCAGGGCCCGCTGTGCACGAACTCCGTCACCGCCTCCTCGTAGTCCGCGCGCGGCTCCGTCCACGACGTGCGCAGCCCGGCTTCCCGCGCCGCCTTGAGGACCGCGGGCGCCACCCGTTCCGCGCCCGCCCCGCCGGCCGGGGCGCCCAGGCCGAAGGCGGTCTGCCAGGCCAGCCAGGACACCATCGGGTCCGCCGGACCCGCGCCGTCCACCCCGCTCCCGACCCCGCACACCGCCGCCTCGGCCATCGACCCCAGCACATCGCGCCAGCGGTCCGGGCACTCCGACAGCACCGCGATCCGCGCCCGCACATCGGCGCTGCGCTTGGTGTCGTGCGTGGACAGCACCGTGCCCGTCGTCGGCCAGTCCCGCTGCACCCGGGCGCAGTACGCGTGGAAGGCGTCCGGCCCGAGCGCCGGCTCCCCGGGATCGCCGCCGACCTCGCAGGCCGACAGCAGCACCGGATAGCGGTAGAAGGCGGTGTCCTCCACGGACTTGGCGTGCAGGGCGGAGGCGGTCTGGGCGAAGCGGGCCGCGAAGTCCGCGCGGTCGGCGCGGTCCGCCGCGTCCGGCGTGTCGCCGTGCCCGCCGTCGCCGTCCGGCTCGTCCGGGCACCGGCCGAGCGCCAGATCGTGGATCAGATCCACCGCCCGTGCCTCCTCCGGTACCCGGAACGCGCCGCGGGCCCCCGTCGCGGCCCGGCCCAGCATCGCCGCGTCCGTCGCCGCCCGCGTCGCGTCGGCGGCGTACGGCCGGTAGACCGGCAGCCGCACCAGCAGCTCGCGGAGCGCCTGCCGCAGCGCCCAGGGCGCGTGGTCGCCCGGCCGCGGGGCGCGCCCGCTGATCCGCGCCGCGGTCCGCACCAGCCGCTCGACCTCCGCGGCCAGATCGTGCGTGACGACCTCGTACGCGGCCCGGCGCACCGTCTCCTCCCAGTCGCCGCCCTCGTCGGCCAGCGGGGTGACGAAGTCCCGGTAGTGGGAGAAGAGCCGCCCGGAGCCCTGGGGGCAGACGAACAGGCCGTCGATGTGCCGCAGCGCGTCGTAGCCGGTCGTGCCCGCGCACGCCCAGCTCGCGGGAAGCCGCTCGTCGCCGGTGAGGATCTTCTCGACGACGGTCCAGCGGCCGCCGGTGCCCTCGTGCAGCCGGGCCAGATAGCCGCCGGGATCCACCAGCCCGTCGGGGTGGTCGATGCGCAGCCCGTCGATGACCCCGTCACGGACCAGCCGCAGCACCGTGCGGTGCGTCGCGTCGAAGACCTCGGGGTCCTCGACGCGCACCCCGATCAGCTCCGAAATGGTGAAGAAGCGGCGGTAGTTCAGCTCGCTGCGGGCCAGCCGCCACCAGGCGAGGCGGTACCACTGGGACGCGAGGAGGCGCGGCAGCGGCAGCTCCTCGGTACCGGGGCGCAGCGGGAAGGCGTGGTCGTGATAGCGCAGCACCCCGTCGCCGGCCGCCACGACGAAGTGCGGCAGCTCGTCGCCGAGCGGCCCGCCCAGCACCGGCAGCAGCAGCCGCCCGTCGTGCCCGCCGTCCCAGTCGATGTCGAACCACCGGGCGTACGGGGAGGCCGGGCCGTCGCGCAGCACCTCCCACAGCGGCCCGTTCAGCCCGGCCGGCTGCGGCACCGCCATGTGGTTCGGCACGAGGTCGACGACCAGCCCGAGGCCGTGTGCCCGGGCCGTCGCCGCCAGCTGCCGCAGGCCCCGCTCACCGCCCAGCTCGGCCCGTACCGCCGTGTGGTCGACCACGTCGTAGCCGTGCGTGGAGCCGGGCACCGACTCCAGCACCGGCGAGAGGTGCAGGTGCGACACGCCCAGCTCGGCCAGATGGGGGACCGCCCGCTCGGCCGCGGCGAACGGGAAGTCCGGCTGGAGCTGCAGCCGGTAGGTGGCGGTCGGCGACGGACTCGAGGGCTGCGTCATGGGAACACCCGTACCCCGTCGGCGGGCCGTTTCGTCATCGGCCGCCGTACCGATCCTCCGCACCGTCCCGCCACCCGGACCCCCGCCGCTACGCCGGCCGCTGGAGCACCAGCAGGCTGCGCCCGATCAGCGTCAGCCGGTCGCCGGCCTTGACCTTGGCGCCGCCGCCGTCGGCCACGGCCTGCGGCCGGTCGGTGTCCACCACGACCTGCCACTGACGGCCCAGGTGCTCGGGAACGATGAACTCCTTGTCCTGGTCATGGGCGTTGAACATCAGCAGGAACGAGTCGTCGGTGACCGGTTCGCCGCGCGGGCCCGGCTCGGAGATCGAGCTGCCGTTCAGGAAGACCGTCAGGGACTTGGCGTGCACCGACTGCCAGTCGCGCGGCCCCATCTCCCCGCCGCCGGCCGTGAACCACGCGATGTCCGACAGCTCGTCCCTGGTGCCCTCCATCGGATGGCCCTGGAAGAACCGCCGGCGCCGGAACACCGGATGGTCGCGCCGCAGCCACACCATCTGCCGTACGAACTCCAGCAGCGCCAGCTGCTCCTCGTCCGCGTCGGGAGCCTCCCACCCCCCGTCCGCCGTGTCGTCGTCCTCCGCGTACGGCCCGTCGGGACCGTCGGCCTCGTACGACGCGCCGCCCGACGGTTCGCCGGGCTCCGGCCAGCGCACCCACGACAGCTCGTTGTCCTGGCAGTAGGCGTTGTTGTTGCCGCCCTGGGTGCGCCCGAACTCGTCGCCGTGACTGAGCATCGGCACGCCCTGCGACAGCATCAGCGTGGCGAGGAAGTTCCGCATCTGCCGGGCCCGCAGCCGCCGCACCGAGGGATCGTCGGTCGGTCCCTCCGCACCGCAGTTCCAGGACCGGTTGTGCCGCTCCCCGTCACGGTTGTCCTCGCCGTTGGCCTCGTTGTGCTTGTCGTTGTACGCGACGAGGTCGTGCAGGGTGAAGCCGTCGTGGCAGGTCACGAAGTTCACCGAGGCCAGCGGCCGCCGCCCGTCCTCCTGATAGAGGTCCGACGACCCCGTCAGCCGGGACCCGAACTCCGCCAGGGTGCGCGGCTCCCCCCGCCACAGGTCCCGCACGGTGTCCCGGTACTTGCCGTTCCACTCGGTCCACAGCGGCGGGAAGTTGCCCACCTGGTAGCCGCCCTCACCGACGTCCCACGGCTCGGCGATCAGCTTGACCTGGCTGACGACCGGGTCCTGGTGCACCAGGTCGAAGAACGACGACAGCCGGTCCACCTCGTGGAACTGCCGGGCCAGTGTCGCCGCCAGGTCGAAGCGGAAGCCGTCCACCCGCATCTCCTGCACCCAGTAACGCAGCGAGTCCATCACCAGCTGGAGCACGTGCGGGCTGCGCATCAGCAGCGAGTTGCCGGTGCCGGTGGTGTCCATGTAGTACTGCCGGTCCTCCGACAGCCGGTAGTAGGAGGCGTTGTCCAGACCCCGGAAGGACAGCGTGGGGCCCAGGTGGCTGCCCTCCGCCGTGTGGTTGTAGACCACGTCGAGGATCACCTCGATACCGGCCTGGTGCAGCGCCCGCACCGCCGTCTTGAACTCCAGCACCTGCTGACCGCGGTCGCCCCAGGAGGCGTAGGCGTTGTGCGGGGCGAAGAACCCGATGGTGTTGTAGCCCCAGTAGTTCGTCAGCCCCGCGTCCACCAGCCGGTGGTCCTGGACGAACTGGTGCACCGGCATCAGCTCCAGGGCGGTCACCCCGAGCTTCGTCAGATGGTCGATGATCGCCGGATGCGCCAGCCCCGCGTAGGTGCCGCGCAGCTCCTCGGGCAGCTCCGGATGGCGCATCGTCAGGCCCTTCACATGGGCCTCGTAGAGCACCGTCTCGTGGTACGCGGTGCGCGGCGGGCGGTCGTCGCCCCAGTCGAAGTACGGATTGACCACGACCGACGCCATGGTGTGCGGCGCCGAGTCCAGGTCGTTGCGCACCTCGGGCCGTCCGAAGTGGTAGCCGTACACCGCCTCGTCCCAGTCGATCACCCCGCTCACGGCCCGGGCGTACGGGTCGAGCAGCAGCTTCGCGGAGTTGCAGCGGTGGCCCCGCTGCGGCTCGTAGGGTCCGTGCACCCGGAAGCCGTAACGCTGCCCGGGCATCACCCCCGGAAGGTAGGCGTGCCGCACGAAGGCGTCACTCTCGCGCAGCTCGACGGCGGTCTCCGAACCGTCGTCGTGCAGCAGACACAGTTCGATACGCTTCGCGGCTTCGGAGAACACCGCGAAGTTGGTGCCCGCCCCGTCATAGGTGGCACCCAGCGGATACATCTGTCCCGGCCAGACCTGCATGCGTAGACTCTTCCACTTTCTCGTCGGGCGCTGCGGCGACTCCACGACACACGTCCGCGGACCGAAGGGAAATCCTTCCCCAACTTGTCGCAACTTGTCGCACACGGCGGGCTTTTCGCGAGATCTCCGCTGAATGGTGGGCAACCTGTCGCCATGTCGGATCGTCCTACAGGTCGTCCCATTGGGGGACCCACGGGGGATCCGAGATGCGTGTCACGCTCAGTGACAGCAGGGGGGAACCGTGCACCGACTGATGCACCGCCACCTCGGCAAGCTCGTGGCGGGCGCCGCGCTGGCCCTGACCGGCACCGCCGCGATGGCCGCGATCACCTTGCCCGCGGGCGCCGGCGCCACCGGCCCCGCGGGCGGCCGGCCCGCCGCGGCCGGCGCCTCCGCGGCGGGCCGCGACCCCGGGCAGCCGCCGCCCGCCGTCGTCGAGAAGGCCCGGGCCCAGGGGGCGCGCGGCCGGGGGCGGGACCCGCTCACCGACGACGAGCTGCGCCGCGCCCGGGACCTGGCGCTGCCGCGCGCCCCGCGCGCCGCCGCCCGGGACGTCACCGGCAGACCCGGGCCCGAGCCGCTCACCACCGATCTGGCCGAACCCGACCCGTCGGAGGCAGGGTCGGCCGAACCGCCGCGCCGGGCCGTCGTCTCCTTCTACGACTACCGCGGCGACGGCTACGTCCGTACGACGGTCAACCTCACCACCTCGAAGGTGGAGGCCACGGATGTCCAGCACGGCGTCCAGCCGCCGCCGGGCCACGACGAGGCCGTCGAGGCCGCCCGGCTGCTGATCGCCGCGCCGCTCGGCGCCGGGCTGCGGCAGGACTACCGGGACGCCACCGGCCGCGACCTCACCGGGCCCGAACCCCTCACCGTCACCGGCTTCGTCTACCGGGGCCGCGCGGAAGGCGCCGTGCCGGGCGCCCTCGCCGCCTGCGGGGAGCACCGCTGCGTCCGCCTCTTCACCCAGGTCACCGGCGGCCGCTGGATCGACACCCGCCGCTTCGTCATCGACCTCAGCGCGCGCACCGTCTCCCGACTGGGCTGACGCGCGCCCGCCCCCACCGCCCCTCCTTCGACCGGGAGCCGCCCCGATGTCCGCACCACGCACCACCGGCGCCCTTCCCCGCCGGGGAAAGACCCCCCGCCGCCCGTACCGCCGCGCCGCAGCCCTCCTCGCCGTCCCGCTGCTGCTCGCCGCCGGCGCCCTGGCCACCGGTCCGGCCGCCCAGGCCGCCCCGGAAACCACCGCCGCGCCCGCCCCGGCACCCGCCTGCAGCCCCGCCTACCGCGTCACCCAGACGCTCGACGGCGGCACCGTCTGGCGGATGTGCTGGCACTACGAGGGCAACGCCGGCCTCGTCCTGGACGACGTCTCGTACCAGCCCAAGGGCGAACGCGTTCCCATCAAGGTGCTCACCACCGCCAAGCTCGCCCAGATCCACGTCCCCTACGACGACGGCAGGACCGAGTACGACGACCTCACCGGCCAGGGCTTCGCCCAGGGCCTCCAGCGGCTCGACCCCGCCGAATGCCCTGGCGGCACCATCAAGACCGTCCGGGTGCCCGGCGCCTGGGACTCCGCGCACCCCGACGTCAGCGGCCTGTGCGCGACCACCCGTGCCCGCGGCCACGCCTACCGGATGGGCGCGTTCCCCGGCAGCGACACCAAGACCTACCAGCTCCAGGGCAAGGACCTGCTGCTCTACACCGTCAACAAGGTGGGCTGGTACGAATACATCACCGAATGGCGGTTCTCCGGCGACGGCACCATGACCTTCCAGGTCGGCGCCACCGGCACCGTCTCGCCCAACGACTACGACGCCGGCGACGGCCGCGGCATGCCACTCGGCAAGGGGGCCAAGGACTACGCGACCAGCCACAGCCACAACGTCTTCTGGCGGCTGAACTTCGGCCTGGACGGCTCGTCCGCCAACAAGTTCGAGCAGTTCGACTCCACCCTCACCACCCGCTCCGGCGGTGGCACCCCGACCATCCGCACCACCCGCACCCCGGTCACCAAGGAACTGGCCGGAGACGCCGGGCCGATGCGCTGGTGGCGGGTGGTGAGCGCCACCGGCAAGAACAGGGACGGGCATCCGCGCTCGTACGAGATCGTTCCCGGCCACACCAGCAAGTACGGCGGCCGCGGCTACACCAAGCACGACGTGTATGTCACCGAGTACAACAAGTGCGAGCAGTTCGCCAGTAACAACCTGGCCAACTGCGGTGCGGGCACCGGCAGAAGCGTCGACCGCTGGGTCAACGGCCAGCCGCTCAAACACCCCATCGCGTGGGTCAACATCGGGTTCCACCACATCGCCAGGGACGAGGACCAGGAGCCGATGCCCGTCCACTGGCAGGGCTTCCAACTGGTGCCGCGCGACGTCACGGCTATGAATCCGCTCACTCCGCCCGCGCTGACCGGTCACAACGGGCACTATGAATAAGGGGAGTTGGTAGACGACTCGACCCATCCTGCTGCACCGCCTCCCGCACCGCAGTAGTCTGCCTTGATCGTTGGGCACGGGGGTTCGGAAGGCGGTGGCAGGTGAGCGGCGGGCTGGAGTTGCCCCCTGGTGACGAGAGTCATGAGGGCCATGAGGGCGGCTCCGTCGACGCACCGCCCGGCGCGGTGTCCCTGGCGCGACCGCTGGAGATCGGGGCGGAGCTGGACTGGGGCGCCGACGCCTGGAGCGAGGTGCGTACCCGTGCCCGTCGGGCCGGCCGCGCCTACATCTGGCTGAATCTCGTCGAGCAGCGGCTGCGCGCCGTGGTCGCGGCCGTCCTGCGGCCGATCTACGAGCCGGTGCACGGCGACGAATGGGTGATCGCCGCGGCCGGCCCCGCCGGACAGGAGTGGGTGCAGCGCGCCGTCGCCGTACGCGAGGTCAGCCGGCGCAAGGGCTACCTCCTCGACCCCGCCGACGACAACATCGTCAGCTTTCTGACGCTGCCGCAACTGCGCGAACTGATGGTCCAGCACTGGCCCTGCTTCGAGCCGTACTTCGACGACCGCCGCGAGGTCGAGCTGGCCCTCGACGAGCTGGAGGTCGCCCGCAACATCGTCTCCCGCAACCGCGCGCTGTCCGAGACCGTCCTCGCCCAGGCCGAGCGCGCCTCCGCCCGCCTCCTGGACATCCTCGGCTCCGGCATCGGCACCCGGATCTCCGGGCGGCTGCCCATCGACGCGGTCGAGGACCTGGTCGGCGACCGCTACGCCGACGTCATCGGGGTCCACCCCGACCGGGTACGGCTGCAGCGCCAGCTCCCCGCCGAGGACCTCTTCGGCGGCGCCCGCCGCCTCGACGCCGTCGGCATCGGCCTCAACCTCCTCGTGCAGAACTACTCCGGCCGCCGGCTGGTCCGGCTCGCCGAAACCGGCTGCCGGGTCCGGCTGCTCTTCCTCAACCCCGCCAGCAGCGCGGTCCGCCGCCGGGAGCGCGAAATCGGCCTGAAGAAGGGCGAGATGAGCCGCTCCATCGAGATGAACATCCTGCACATGCGGCGGGTGCGGGCCCGGCTGCGCGACCCCGGCGCCTTCGAGATCCAGGTCTTCGACGAGACCCCGCGCTTCACCGCCTACCTCGTCGACGGCGACGGCCCCGACGGCATAGCCGTCGTCCAGTCCTACCTCCGCAAGAGCCGCGGGATGGAGTCCCCGGTCCTCGTCCTGCGCGGCGGCGCCCGCGAGGTCGTCCGCCAGGACGCCCGGGACGGCCGCGACGGCGACCACGGGCTGTTCGAGACCTACCGCGAGGAGTTCGAAGGCATCTGGGCGGATTCCCGGCCGGTTTCCTGACCACCTCGTACGGTTGTGCGTATGCAATTCCGCGTGCTCGCCCCGCTGGAGGTGCGGTCCGCCGACGGCCGCTCCGCCCCCGTCCCGGAGAAGAAGGTACGGGCGCTGCTCGCCGCACTCCTCGCGCACCACGGGCGCCCGGTGTCCGCGGACCGGCTCGTCGAGCACCTCTGGGGCGCGCGTCCGCCCGCCAACCCGACCGCCTCCCTCCAGAGCAAGGTCTCCCAGCTCCGCCGCGCCCTGGACACGGCCGAGCCCGGCGCCCGCAAGCTGGTCGTGACCGCCCCGCCCGGCTACCGCCTGGACGTCGCCGCCGACGCCCTGGACGCCGGCCGCTTCACCGCCCTCACCGCGCGCGCCCACGCCGCCGCCGGCGCGCAGGAGCGGGCCGGTCTGCTCGGCGCGGCCCTGGACCTGTGGCACGGCCCGGCGTTCGCCGGCTTCGCGGACGGCGATCTGATCCGCCCGGTGGCCGAGAGCCTGGAGGAACAGCGGCTGACGGCACTGGAGGAGCGGGCCGCGGCCCGCCTGGAACTGGGCGAACACGCCCCGCTGGCCGCTGAACTGGCCGGCCTGGTGGCCCGGCACCCGCTGCGCGAACGACTGCGCGCCCTTCAGCTGACCGCGCTGTACCGGGCCGGCCGGCAGAGCGAGGCGCTGACCGCATACGGCGAGATCCGGGCCCTGCTCGCCGAGGAACTGGGCGTCGACCCCGGACCGGAGCTCGCCGCGGCGCACCGCGCGATCCTGCGCCAGGAGCCCTGGGAGCCGGGCGGCGGGGCCGTGACACGGGACGCGGGGCGCGCGCAGGTGGCGGTCGGCACCGCGCCTGCCCGCCCCCGTACCAACCTCCCCGCCCCGCTCACCGCACTCCTCGGCCGCCAGGACGCGGTACGCCAGGTCGAGCAATCCCTCTCGGACCACCGCCTGCTGACGCTCACCGGCCCCGGTGGCGTCGGCAAGACCCGGCTCGCCCTGGAGACCGCGGGCCGGCTGGGCGACACCTTCCCGGACGGCGTCTGGCTCGTCGAACTCGGCGCGCTGAGCCGCCCGGACGACCCCGCGCGTGGCCGGGACACCCGCTGCACCGCCGCCGAACTGGCCGAGACGGTGCTCGCCGTCCTCGGCATCCGCGAGGGCGCCGCGGGCGGCCCGGTCGCCGAACGCCTCACCGGTGCGGTGCGCGGCAAACGCCTGCTGCTCGTCCTGGACAACTGCGAGCATGTCATCGACGCGGCCGCCGAGGTCACCGCCGCACTCCTCGCCGCCGCACCGCACCTGCGGACACTGGTGACGAGCCGGGAACCGCTCGGCCTGCCCGGCGAGGCGGTGTGGGCCGTACCGCCGCTGGAACCCGCCGGCGCCGTCGAGCTGTTCGCGGCCCGGGCGACCGCCGCCGACCCCGCCTTCGCCCTGGACGCGGGAGTCACGCCCGTCGTGGCGGAGATCTGCCGCCGGCTGGACGGCATCCCGCTCGCCCTGGAACTCGCCGCCACCCGGGTGCGGGCACTCGGCGTGCGGGAGCTGAACGCCCGGCTCGACGACCGGTTCCGGCTGCTGGGGGCCGGCCGACGGGGTGCGCCGGCCCGCCAGCAGACCCTGCGGGCCGTGCTCGACTGGAGCTGGGAGCTGCTGCCCGCCCCCGAACGCACCGTGCTGCGCCGGCTGGCGGTCCAGGCCGACGGCTGCACCCTGCGGGCCGCCGAGACGGTCTGCGCGGGCGACGGCGTACCGCAGGACGAGGTGCTGGACCTGCTCGCCCGGCTCGTGGACCGCTCGCTGGTGACGGTGGCGCGCACCGCGCACGGGCCGCGCTACCGGCTCCTGGAGACGGTGGCCGCGTACTGCCTGGAGCGCCTGGCGGAGGCCGGCGAACTGCCCGCCGTACGCCGCCGGCACCACCGCTACTACACCGAACTCGCCGAGCAGGCCGAACCGTTGTTGTACGGAGCGGACCAACGGCAGTGGCTGGAAAGGCTCGACGCGGAGGCCGCGAACCTGCGCACCGCATTGGACGGCTCGATCCGGGAGGGCGCCGCGGACCGCGCGCTGCGCCTGGTCAACGCGCTGGCCTGGTACTGGTTCCTGCGCGGACGCCTCGCGGAGGCGGGCCGCTCCCTGGAGGCCGCGCTCGCGGCGGGCGAGGCGGCGGCCGGTTCCGTCGCGGAGGGCCGGCGGCTGCGGGCTGCCGCCTGGCAGGTCGGCATGGGCTCGCTGGCGGGCGGGGACGCCGACCCCGTGGCGCGGGCGGCCGCCGTCCTCCAGCGGTACGAGGCGCACGGCGAGCCGCGCGAGCGGGCCTGGGCCCAGTGGTTCCTGGGGTACGCGCAGGTGGGCCTCGGCGACCCGGCGGCCGCCGCGGCACGGCTCGACCGCTCGCTGGCCGCCTTCCGCGCGCTCGGCGACCGCTGGGGCACCGCGGCGTGCTTGAGCAGCCGCGCCCAGGGGACGCGCGGGGACCTGGCCGCCCGCCGCCGGGACGCCGAGGAGAGCGCCGCGCTCTTCCGCGAACTGGGCGACGGATGGGGCCAGTTGCAGGCCGCCGATGCCCTCGGCGCGATGGCCGAGATCACCGGCGACTACGCCCGGGCGGCCCGGCTCCACGAGGACGGACTGCGGATCGCCCAGGAGCTCGGCCTGTGGATCCAGGCGTCGTACAAGCTCACCGGCCTCGGCCGGATCGCGCTGCTGACCGGCGACCTGGCGCGCGCCCGGGACTGTCACGAGCGGGGGCTGCGGCTGGCCGCGGAACAGTCCCACCGGCGCGGCGAGATGTTCGCCGAGTCCGGACTCGCCCTCGGCGCCCGGAAGGAGGGGCGTCTCGACGAGGCGGAAGCGCGCCTGCGGCCCTGGCTGGAGTGGTGCCGCGGACGGGACGGCGACCCCGGGACCGCGTTCGCGCTGGCCGAGCTGGGCTTCGTCGCCGAGTTGCGGGGCGACACCGGGGCCGCCCGCCGGCTCCATCTGGACGGTTTCGAGGCGGCCCGCGCCACCGGGGATCCGCGCGCGGTCGCGCTGGCGCTGGAGGGCCTGGCCGGCGTCCAGGCACAGGCCGGCCGGTTCGTCTCCGCGGCCCGGCTGTTGGGCGCCGCGGCGGCGCTGCGGGCCGCGGCCGGCGCGCCCCAGCCTGCCGCGGAGGGGGAGGACGTGGCCCGCAGCACAGCCGCGGCGCGCCGTGGTCTGGGCGAGGCGGCCTTCGGAACGGCGTACCGCAGCGGGGCCGGGGTGGCCCCGGAGGTCCTGGCGGCGGAGGTGACGGACGTGCCTGGGGTCGCTGAAGCGACTGACATGGCCGAGGTGACGGACGAGGCGAGGCGGAGGCGGGCTGACGTGGCGGAGCCGACGGGGGAGCCCGCGGGCAGCGTGCCCGGATCCCTCCGGTCTCCCCGTGAGTCCGCCGGCGTCCCGGAGTCCCGTGACTCCTACGGCGTCCCCGTGATCCCTCCGTCGACGCGCAGTTCGATCCCGTTGACGTAATCGGCGCGCGGGCTCGCCAGATAGGCGACCGCGGAGGCGATGTCCTCCGGGCGCCCCAGCCGGCCGGTCGGGTTGGGCGCGTACTCGGCGACGATCTCCGCCTCGTCCGGGCCGTCCGCCGACGCGTCCTCCCGACCCGCGGCGCCTGCTCCGCCGTTCGCTTCGTCTGCCTGGTCCTTTTCGTCCGTCTGGCCCTGGAGTATCCGGAACATCGACGGGCTGACGATCACGCCCGGGCTCACGCAGTTCGCGGTGACGCCGGTCCCGGCGAGGTGCCGGGCCAGGCTCGTGGTCATGTTCACCACGGCGGCCTTGGCCGCGGAGTAGGCCACCATGTTGGGCAGCGGGGTCCGCACGGCGCGGCTGCCGATGGTGATCACCCGGCCCCAGCCGTACGCGCGCAGCGACGGCAGGAGCGTCTGGCTGACCCGCACCGTCGGCAGCACGTTCCCCTCGAAGGCGGCCCGCCAGTCGGACGGCTGGGCGCTGTCCCAGTCGTGCTCGGCGAACGGGCCGGCGTTGTTGACCAGGATGTGGGCGCCGAAGTCCCGTGCGGTGAGGGCGACCTGCTCGGCGACTCCGGGCTCCGTCAGGTCGCCGAGCACCACTTCGGCCCGTACGCCGCGGGCGGCGACGCGTTCGGCGACCGCCGCGGCGGCGCCGGCGTCGCGGCCGTGGACGAGGACGTCGCACCCCTCGTCCGCCAGCGTCTCGGCGATCGTCGTCCCGATACCCGAACTGCTGCCCGTCACCAGCGCGCCGTGTCCTGCCAGCCGTAGGTCCATGACGGCCAGCCTAGGGGGTGTCGTCCGGATCGGGCCGGGCACACGGGGCACGGTCGGAAAGACACTCCCCGGAGCACCCGGGTACCGCCGGTCGCCGGGCCGCGACGGGCGCGCGGTCGATTGTCAGTGGTGCGTGGGAGAGTGGCGAGCGACGGGGGAAGTACCACCGAAGGAGGCCGTATGAGCGAGCGCGGCAGGCAAGTCCCCCCGGCCGGAAGCCGGGGGATCGTCGTTGAAGGGTGCCGGGCCGGCGGGTGCGAGGCCGGGCGAAGCGAGGTAGCGGCATGAGCTGGCATCAGGGGCTGCTGGTCAGCTTCGACCTGGAGACGACGGGCACGGACGTCGAGCAGGACCGCATCGTCACCGCCGCCGTGATCCGGCTGGAGGGCGACGGCCGGGCAGCCGGGCAGCAGACCTGGCTGCTGGATCCGGGGGTGCCGATTCCCGAGGAAGCGACGGCGATTCACGGCATTTCGACCGCATACGTCCAGGAGCACGGCCGGCCGCCCGCGACGGCGATAGACGAGATCACCGAGGCGCTGGCCGAGTCGCTGAGCGCGGACATACCGCTGGTGGTGATGAACGCCCGGTACGACCTCTCGCTCCTGGACCGTGAGTGCCGGCGGCACGGCGTGCGGACCCTGAGCGAGCGGCTGGGGCGGGAGCCGGCGCCGGTCATCGATCCGCTCGTGCTCGACAAGCACGTGGACCGGTACCGCAAGGGCAAGCGCGCACTCCAGGCGCTGTGCGGTCACTACGGCGTACGGCTGGAGGGCGCCCATGAGGCGGGCGCCGACGCGGCGGCCGCGGCCGGTGTCGCCCGGCGGATCGGGGCCACGTACCCCGCCGTCGCGATCCCCTCCCCGCGCGACCTGCACGTTCTGCAGGAGCAGGCGGCCGCCGAACAAGCCGCGTCGTTCCAGGCGTATTTGCGGCGCTCCGGGGACCCGGAGGCGATAGTCGAGCCGGCCTGGCCGCTGATCCCGTACCAGGCCGGATCCTGACCGAGGGGGACACCGCCGGTCGGCCCGGTTCGGAGCGCTCCGGCTCGGACCGTCTCGGCTCGGACCGTTGCGGCTCGGACCGCCCCGGCGTGGCCCGGCTCAGGCTCCCGGCGTCAGAAGGGATACCACCGCACCGTCGCGTCCTTCTCCCGCAGGGAGGCGATCCGGCGCCGGAATTCCTTGAGCGCCGCCGGGTTGGCGGGTGCGTGCTGCGACACCCAGGCGCAGCTCGCCGTCTCCCGTGACCCGCGCAGCACGGCGCAGCCCTCCCAGTCCCGTACGTCCCAGCCGTAGACCGACACGAAGGCGTCGTAGGCGTCCGGGGCCAGGCCGTAACGGTCCCGGCTCAGCGCCATCACGACCAGGTCGTGTTCGCGCAGATCGGAGGAGAAGGTCTCCAGGTCCACCAGCACCGGCCCGTCCGGCCCGACATGCACGTTGCGGGTCAGTGCGTCGCCGTGGATCGGACCGCGGGGCAGATGCGGCTCCAGGGCCGTGGCGGCCGCGGCGAAGGCGTCCCGCCGGCCGCGCAGATACTCCGCGTCCGAGGACGGGACGGCGTCGCCCGCGAGCCGCAGCCAGCGCTCCACACCACCGAGCAACTCCCGCCGGGGAAGGGCGAACGGGGGCTCCGGCAGGGCGTGCACCAGCTTCAGCAGCGCGGCGAGATCGTGCGGCCCGGCGGGCCGGACGGCCTCCGGCAGCCGCTCCCAGTAGGTCACGGGATGCCCGTCGACCAGCGTCGCGGCGGGCTCCGCGGCCCGTACGGCCGGCACGCCCTCGGCCGCCAGCCAGCGGGCCACGCGGAGTTCCCGCTCGGCGCGCTCCAGCAGTTCGGCGCTGCGGCCCACCCGTACGACCGGGCCGTCGTCGCCGAGGGCGAAAACGGCGTTCTCGCCGAGCGAGAGCAGCCGGGCGTCGGCCGCCGCGTCCGGCCGTCCGGCCGCGGCCAGCACGTCCCGGGCGCGCGCCTCCGTGAAGGCGACGGTGCTCGGTTCGGTCATGGTGATGCCTCCTGCGGTGCGTGATCGCGACCAGTGTCCCAGGGCTCCGGCCGGCCGCCCACCGGGACCTACCGGATGCGGAGATCCGCCGGGGAAACCGCCCGGGACCTTGACTGTTGTGGCCGCCGTCACGACGATGACGGCGGCTGACGGGGAGCCGACACGGGGGACAGGGGGAGCGCGATGGCAGCAGTGCCGATGGCACCCACACCGGGCGAGGGGGCGCTGCCGTGACCCTGACGTCCGCCCCGCGGCGCTCGGTGCCGGCCGTCTCCCGCGCCACCGGGGTCCGGCGCGACCATGGTGCGTGGTTCCTCGTGCTGCCCGCACTGATCCCGATCCTGGTGCTGAGCCTGGGGCCGCTGCTGTACGGCATCGGGCTGGCGTTCACCGACGCCCAGTCGGGCCGGAGCCAGGCCACCGGCTTCGTGGGGCTGCTGAACTTCTCCGACCTGTTCCAGGACACCCTTTTCTGGGACTCCTTCCGGATCGGCCTGGTGTGGGCTTTCGGCGTCACCGTCCCGCAGTTCTTCCTGGCCCTCGGCCTCGCCCTGCTGCTCAACCTGGATCTGCGGCTGCGCTGGCTGGCCCGCGCGCTGGCGATCATCCCGTGGGCGATGCCGGAGGTGGTGGTCGGCATCATGTGGCGGCTGGTCTACCACCCGGACGCCGGCGTCCTGAACGAGACACTGCGCGACCTCGGCCTGTCCGGCGCCGACGGGCGGGACTGGCTGAGCGGACTGGCCACCGCCCTGCCCGCGGTCGTCCTCGTCGGGGTCTGGGCCGGTATGCCGCAGACCACCGTGACCCTGCTCGCCGGGCTCCAGAACGTCCCCCGCGAACTGCACGAGGCCGCCGCCATGGACGGCGCGGGCGCCTGGCGCCGCTTCCGCGCGGTCACCTGGCCCGCCCTCCGGCCCGTCGCGCTCGCCGTCACCGCGCTCAACTTCATCTGGAACTTCAACTCCTTCGCCCTGGTCTTCGTGCTGACCGACGGCGGTCCCGGCGGGCGGACCAGGCTGCCGATGCTCTTCGCGTACGAAGAGGCGTTCCGCTACGGCCAGTTCGGGTACGCCGCGACGATGGGGCTGGCGATGGTCGCGGTGATCTCCGTCCTGCTGGCCCTCTATCTGGTCGGCCGGCTGAAGGGGGACGACGAACGGTGAGCGCCACCGAGAAGCCGGCCGGCGGGAGGCGCGCGGAGGCCGGGCGCCGGACAGGACGCACCGGCGGCGCGCGACGCACCGCCACCCGCACCGGCCAGTACACCGCGCTGCTGGCCTACCTCCTCTTCCTCGCCTTCCCCTTCCTCTGGCTGCTCTCCACGGCGTTCAAGCCGCCGCGCGAGCTGGGCAGCCTGCACCCCACCTGGATACCGAAGGCGCCGACCCTGGAGAACTTCCGGCTGGCCTTCGAGCAACAGCCGCTGCTGGCCGCCGCCGGCAACAGCCTGCTGGCCGCGGCGGTGTCCGCGCTGGTCGCGATCGCGCTGGCCACGCCGATGGCGTACGTCCTGGCTCGCTACCGCAGCCGGCTCTCGCGGGCGGCCACCGGCTGGGTGGTGGTCAGCCAGGCGTTCCCGCTGGTGCTGGTGATCATCCCGCTGTTCCTGATCCTCAAGGGGCTGCACCTGGTGGACTCCCGGACCGGCCTGATCATGGTCTATGTCGTCTGGTCGCTGCCGTTCGCGCTGTGGATGCTGACCGGCTATGTCCGGTCGGTGCCGCCGGAGTTGGAGGAGGCCGCAGCCGTGGACGGCGCCGGGCGGGTCCGTACGCTCGTCTCGGTCACCGCGCCGCTGCTGGCACCGGGCATCGCCGCCACCGCGCTGTTCGCCTTCATCACCGCCTGGAACGAGTTCTTCTTCGCCCTGGTCCTGCTGAAAACGCCGGAGAAACAGACGCTGCCGGTCGTGCTGACCCACTTCATCGGAACGGAGGGCGTCGCCGACCTGGGTCCGCTCGCCGCCGCCGCGCTGCTCGCCACCCTCCCCAGCCTGCTGCTCTTCGCCGTCATCCAACGGCGCATCACGGGCGGGATGCTCGCCGGGGCGGTGAAGAGCTGATGCGCGACGGGAACGAAGCGACGGCACCCGGGCGTTGGAACCGTCGGGGACTGCTCGCGGCCGCCGCCGCGCTGCCCGCCGCGGCCCTGCTGCCGGGCTGCTCCGGGGAGCGCCGGCGCCGCTCGTCCGGCGGCCGGATCACCCTGCGGTTCCAGTCGCTGGCCTGGCAGCAGGACTCCCTCAAGGCCAACAAACAGCTGGTCGCCGAGTGGAACGCCCATCACCCTGACATCCAGGTGCGCTACGTACAGGGAGCCTGGGCCACCGTCCACGACCAGCTGCTGACGTCCTTCGAGGGGGGCGAGGCGCCGGACATCATCCACGACGCCTCGGACGACCTCGCGGACTTCGCGTACGGCGGCGATCTCGCCGACCTCACCGCCCTGCTGCCGACGCGCCTGCGGCAGGACATCCCGCCGCACAGCTGGGAGACCGCCACTTTCAACGGCCGCGTGTACGGCGTCCCGTTCCTCCAGGAACCACGGGTGCTGATCGCCAACCGCGCCAAGCTGCGGCGCTCCGGCGTCCGCCTTCCCACTCCCGAACGCCCCTGGAGCTGGGAGGAGTTCGCGGAGGCCGCCAAGCGTCTGACGCGGGGCTCCGACTACGGCGTCGCCTGGCCGCTCAAGGAACCGGTCTCGGCCACCCTCAACCTCGCGCTCTCCACGGGCGGCCGGGTCTTCCACCGCGGCCCGGACGGCAAGGTGGCGGTCCGCTTCGACGCCGTCGACCAGGTGGTGCCGCGCACCGTCCACGACCAGGTGAACGTCGACCGCAGCGCCTCGCGCACGACCCTCGGCATGGGCGGCTCCGACACGCTCCCGGGCTTCTTCGCCGGGCGCTACGCGATGGTGCCGCTCGGGTTCTCGTACCGTCAGCAGATCGTCCAGCAGGCGCCCGAGGGATTCGACTGGACGGTGCTGCCCGCGCCCCGGGGCACCTCGGCGGCCCAGGGAGTGAGCCCGCAGACCCTCTCGATCGCCGAGGACTGCCCGTACAAGGAGGAGGCGATGGCCTTCATCGACTTCCTCCTCCGACCGCCGAACATGGTCCGTCTCGCCCTGGGGGACTGGCTGCTGCCGACGGGTCAGGAGGCTTTGAGGGACCCCGCGCTGCGGGTGGCGAAGCACGACTGGGCGACGGGCACGGCGCTCGCCGGGTCGCTGCGCTCGGCCCCGGCCCAGTCCGTGCGGGGCTACCCGGAGTGGAAGGACAAGATCGCGACTCCCGGTCTGCAGGAGTACTACAGCGGCGCCATCGGTCTGGACGCCTTGCGCAAGCGGCTGGTCCGGGACGGCAATCTGGTGCTGGCGCGCTATCAACGCTGAGCCCGCGCCGGGTGTCGGACGCACAACGCCCCGGTTCCGCACCGGCGGGCCGCCGCTCCGGAACCGCTTGTAACCCTCTGTTGCCCGTATGTAAACGGAGTTGAGCCCCTGAGGTTCAACCCATGGGGTTTCTTTGACCGGTTCTGTAGCAACTTCGCCAATTTTGCAGCCTTGTTGCTTATCTCACACGGCCGGGCCCCCCTTGAATTGAACTCATCAATCAGACAGGGTTTCGAACCAGCCCGACGCAGATCTTCCTGCGTCCAGGGGCTGTTGGCGCAACGCTTTCCCCCCACACCACAAAACGAGGAGAACCCTCGCAATGGCTCACAAGCGTTCCAGCAAGAAGCGGCTCGTCACGGCGATAGCCGCCGCGGTGGCCGCGACTGGTATCGCCACCGTCACGGCCGTCACCGCGGGTGCCTCACCCGCCCCGGCCGAAGGCAAGATCTTCGGCGCCGAGGCCAAGGGCGCCGTGAACGGCAGCTACATCGTCATGCTGAAGAAGTCGGTCCGTACCGCCGAGAGCGGTGACCTGGCCGCCAAGTACGGCGGCGAGGTCAAGCGGAAGTACTCCTCCGCCATCGACGGTTTCTCGGCGTCCGGTCTGAGCACCGAGGAGGCCAAGCGCCTCGCCGCCGACCCGGCGGTCGACAAGGTCGTGCAGAACAAGAAGTTCCACATCGACGCCACCCAGGACAACCCGCCGTCGTGGGGCCTGGACCGCATCGACCAGGCGGACACGCAGGGCGACAAGAAGTACAACTACCCCGACAGCGCGGGTACGGGCGTCACCGCGTACGTCATCGACACCGGTGTGCACATCAGCCACAAGGACTTCGGCGGTCGCGCGTCGTACGGCTTCAACGCCATCGACGGCAGCAACAAGGCCGAGGACGACAACGGTCACGGCACCCACGTCTCCGGCACCATCGCCGGTGAGGCGCACGGCGTCGCCAAGAAGGCCAAGATCGTGGCCGTCAAGGTCCTGGACGGCCAGGGCTCGGGCACCACCGAGCAGGTCGTGGCCGGCATCGACTGGGTCACCAAGAACCACAAGGGCCCGTCGGTCGCCAACATGTCGCTCGGTGGCGGCGCCGATGAGGCGCTCGACGCGGCCGTGAAGAAGGCCATCGACTCCGGTGTCACCTTCGGTGTCGCGGCGGGCAACGAGTCCGCCGACGCGGGCCAGGGCTCCCCCGCGCGCGTCAAGGAGGCCATCACCGTGGCCTCCAGCACCAACAAGGACGAGCAGTCCGACTTCTCCAACTTCGGCAGCGTGGTGGACCTCTACGCCCCCGGCTCCGACATCACCTCGGACTGGAACACCGGCGACGACGCCACCAAGACCATCTCCGGTACGTCCATGGCCACCCCGCACGTCGTGGGCGCGGCCGCGGTCTACCTGGCCGGTCACAAGGACGCCAAGCCCGCTGACGTGGAGAAGGCCCTGACCGACGGCGCCACCGCCGACAAGATCACGAACCCGAGCAAGGGCACGCCCAACAAGCTGCTGAAGGTCGTCGAGTAACCTCCTCACCCCTCAGCTGTACGCCGGCCGTCGCGCTCGCCCCCACGGGGCGCGGCGGCCGGCCTCTTTGTGTGCCGACTCGCGTAGACAGTGTCTACGCGCGAATGGTAGACAGTGTCTATGAACGCACACTCGGGGGAAGCCGCGCAGCACCGCGAGCCGGCTGAACAGCACCAGGACACCGGCCTGCGCGCCCGGTTGGTCCAGGCCGGCGTCGAACTGGTCGGCAGGGAAGGCGTCCAGGCGCTGTCCCTGCGCGAGATCGCCCGCCGCGCCGGGGTCTCGCACGGCGCGCCGCGCCGCTACTTCCCCACCCACCTGTCCCTGCTCTCCGCCATCGCCCGCCAGGGGTTCGCCGACCTGGCCGCCCGGGTCACCGAGGTGCTCGGCGCCGGCCGGCCGGACCCCCGCGCCGGGCTCATGACCCTGGCGCGGCTCTATCTGGACTTCGCGCGGACCAACCGCGGGATGTACGAGCTGATGTTCCGCCACGACCTGCTGGAGAGCAATCAGCTCGGCCTGCGGGAGACCAGCCTGCCGCTCTTCACCGTGCTCGTGGACCTCGTCCGCCAGGTGGAGCCGCGAACCGAGATTCCGCCCCCGGTGGTCGCGGGCGCGCTGTGGGCGAACCTGCACGGCATCGCCCAGCTCTGGGAATGGGGCAGCCTCCAGCTCGCCACCGGAGCCGACGACGTGGAACCACTGCTGCGCGCCACCCTGGACGCGCACCTGGGGCCGGAGGGCCGGTGACCTCACTACGCCACCGGCGGCTCGTCCTCACCGGCAGCATCACCGGTGCGGTGATCGTCGCCCTGGACGGCACAGTGCTGACCGTCGCCCAACCCACTCTCCAGCGCACCCTGCACGCCACGTTCGCGCAGGTCCAGTGGACCAGCACCGGCTACCTCATCGCCGTGGCCAGCCTGCTCGTCTTCGCCGGCCGCCTCGGTGACCGGTACGGACACCAGCGCCTCTTCGCCCTCGGAATCCTCGGCTTCGGCGCCGCCTCGGCGGGGATCGGCCTGGCCCCCGGCGTCGGCTGGGTCATCGCCCTGCGCATCGTCCAAGGCATCTTCGGCGCACTGCTGCAGCCGGCCACCCTCGGCATGCTGCGCGCCGCCTACCCGCCCGACCGTCTCGGTATGCCGCTCGCGCTGCGCACCAGCGCCATCGGTCTCGCCGCCGCGGCCGGCCCCCTCCTCGGCGGCGCACTGGTCGCCCAACTGGGGTGGCGCGCGGTCTTCTTCCTCAACGTGCCCCCAGCCCTGCTGATCGGCGCCCTGGCGCTCGCCGTACGCGTACCGCCGCCGCTGCCGAAACCCCCGAGCCGCCCGCTGACCGGCCTCGACCTCCCGGGCGCCGGTCTGCTCGGCATCACCCTGGTGTGCCTGGTACACACCCTGGTCGCCCTGCCCGCGCACGGCTGGACGACGACCACCACGGCGGCCGTGCTCACCGCCGCGGTCGCCTTCGCCGCGTTCGTCCACCACGAACGCCGCACCGCGAGCCCCCTGGTGCCCCCACGCGTAGCCGCCTCCAAGGCGGTCGCCTCGTCCCTCGCCATACTCCTGGCCGCCTCGGCCGCCCTGTTCGGCACGCTCTTCGTCAGCAGCTACTACCTGCAGAACGTCCGGCACCTGGACCCGTTCCAGTGCGGCCTCCAAGTCCTGCCGCTACCCCTGCTGATGGTGCTGAGCGCCCCGGCCTCGGCCGTGCTGCAACGCCGATACGGCCCCCGCCGCACGACCACGGCCGCCATGGCCCTCCTGACGCTGGGCACCCTCCTCCTCTCCCGACTCGACGAAACCTCCACTCCCTTGGAGGCCGGCACCGGCTTCCTCCTCCTGGGCGCGGGCTTCGGCACGGTGATGGTCACCGCCACTGCGGTCATCGTGCGCCACGCCCCCGTGGACAACGCCGGTGTCGCCGGCGGACTCCAGCAGACCGCCATGAACATCGGCCCCACCCTGGGCGTCGCCACCGCGACCATGCTGCTCACCTACACCCCGACCCTGCAGTCCACCCTCCTCCCCCTCGCCGCCCTGGCCGCTCTCGGCACCCTGTGCGCCGCAACCCTCCCTGCGGCCTCCGCCCGAGGGGGCAACTCACAGTCCGATCCCGCGACTTATCCACAGGAGGGAGCCTCCGAAACCATCTGAGGTCCGTTCCCCCTACCGTCGGTGACATGCACGGAGGACTGCCGTTCATCGGCATCAGCACCATCGTCTACGGCCTGATCGGACTGATCACCGTCGTCGTCAGCACGATCCGCAAGACAGGGGGAACGCGACATGCACACCATCACCGTCATCGTGCCAGCTCACAACGAGGAGGAGGGTCTGCCGGCCACGCTGGAATCTCTCGCCCGGCAAACGGTCCGGCCTGACCGCATCCTCGTCGTGGACGACGCCTCCACGGACCGCACGGGCGAGGTGGCGGCATCACACGGCGTGACGGTATTACGCCCGCCACACAACCTCGGCAGCAAGGCCAGAGCCCAGAACTACGCCCTTCCGCACTGCACCACCGACCTCGTCCTGGCAGTCGACGCCGACACGGTCCTCGCGCCCGACTACATCGAGACCGTCGTCCCGGTCTTCCGCGACCCGGCGGTCTCGGTCGCGGCAGGCACGGTCCGCACCCGCCACACCCGCACCCTCTGGGAACGCGGCCGCTCCACCGAGTACCTCTTCGGCTTCCACTGGCACCGCCCCATCCAGGCACGCGCCAACAGCCCCATGGTCTGCTCGGGTTGCTGCTCGGTGTTCCGCCGCGACGACCTGATGGCCTTCGGCGGCTTCCCCGAGCGCACCATCGTCGAGGACATGGATTAC
The DNA here is from genome assembly GCF_000717345.1 of Streptomyces lydicus. Taxonomy (GTDB): domain Bacteria; phylum Actinomycetota; class Actinomycetes; order Streptomycetales; family Streptomycetaceae; genus Streptomyces; species Streptomyces lydicus. The sequence continues at coordinate 48,465 of NZ_JNZA01000033.1, forward strand.
ACCTGGTCCCAGCAGATCGCCGGCAGACGCGCGGTCTACGTCCCCGACGCGGTGGCCCTGGCCGCCGACCCGGAAGACCTCACCTACCTCCGCAAACAGGTCTGGCGCTGGATGGCCGGCTTCTGCCAGAACGTCCGGCTCCACCTGGGTGGCCTGATCCTCCGCAAACCCCTGCTCGCACTCTGGGTCCTGCTCGCTCTGCTGGAAATCCTCACCGCACCGGTCTGGTGGGCGACGCCCTTGGTGATTGCCTCGACGACCGATGAGCCACCCGCGCTCGCCTTCCTCTGGTGGGCCGGAGCCGAACTCCTGCTCACGACACCACCCCTCCTCTACGCCGCCCACCGCCGCAAACTCCCGGTAGGCCATGTCCTGTTGAACATCCCCTGCGTCTACGCCACTAAGGCCGTCAACCTCGTCTACGCCTGGAAGGCCCTCATCGTGGAACTGCTGCTCGTCCCCCTCCACCTGTCCCGCGGCCTCACCGTCTACGAGAAGGGCCGCGCCGACACCCCCACGCCCCGAACAGCACTCGCCGGGACGGGGTGACGCCCCTCCCCGCGCAGTATGTGCGGGCCAGGGACGTCAGGGTGTTGACTGCCCGAAATCGCCGAGTTCCGCAATCAGGCGTTTGCGCGCCGCTTCCAATTGATCGGAGTATGCGGAGTCGAAGATCTGAGGTAGGCCGGTCTCCAGATTCCCGCTGATCCTGAGAAGGGCGGACCAGACTGCGCGGTCATCCACCACATTCGAGAAATCCTCTTTATGCATGACACGGTTCAGCCAGTCTGACAGGACAAGGGCCTGGTCGCCCGTCAACTCAATCTGCATTGCGAAGCCTTCCATTCGCTGTGTACGAGTCGCACGATATGCCGGGGGACGGTTCACGGCGGGGACGCGGGAGCACGGACGACGGATGGAGGGGGGCGGCATGAGCCTGGTCCTGCACACCGTCCCCGGCGGCTGCTCGTGGGGCAGTACCGCCGCCGTTCGGGGCCCGCCTCTTCCGGACGACGCGCCCCCGAGGCGGGGCGGTGGGTCAGTCCTCGTGCTCGCGGCCGGCACCGCGGAATGAGCTCTCCGCGAGGACGATCTTGCGCTTGACCGGGGGGAGGTGGTTCATCGTGCGCATCGCGGTGCGCATGCCGGTCCGGGCCAGGGTGCCGATCAAGTCACCCCTGTGCATGACGGAGTGGCCGTCCATCTGGGCCCGGGACTTGATGACGGCGTCCCAGGCGTACGACGTCATGGTTGTCTCGTACCGGCCCACCGCATCGAGGAGGGAGAGTTCTCGTCGGCTCGCGGCGGCCAGCTTGCGGGTGAGCAGCCGGGCGTCGCGCAGCGCGGTGTTGGCGCCCACCCCGCGGCCCGGCGTCATGGTGTGGATGGCGTCACCGACGAGCGTGACATTGCTCGGCTGCCACGGGTCGATCGGCTCGGACGTCCGGATCACCAGCGGGAGGCTGCTGTTCGGGTCTCCCAGCGCGAAGATCCGCCGGAAGTCGGGGTGCCACGAGGCGGTCTTCTCCTTCACGAGCTGCTGGATCCGGGCGCCTCGCATCCGTGTGACGTCCTGCGGCAGCCACCGCTCCGACGCGGCGAAGCCCCACATGATGTAGTCGCGGCTGTTGTCGTACAGCATTCCCGGCCAGGCGCGCAGCGCCTCCGCGTCGGTGCTGCCGATGCCCTGCCTCGGCTTGCCGTCCTCGTCCCACTTGAAGCGCATCACATGCAGGATGCACATGAACCCCTTGGGGCCGTGCACCATGGTGACGCCCTCCATCACCTCCTTGGGCAGCAGTGCCCGGGTCTCGTCGGTGAGCGGCGTCTTGCCGGTGATGCCGATCAGCCCGGTGTCGACCAGCCTCGCGTGCGGCAAGTATTGCCGGCGTACGGGGGAGTTGGCCCCCTCGGCGCCCACGAGGAGGTCGCCGGTTGCCGAGTCGCCGTCCGCGAAGAATGCGGTGACCCGGCCGTCGGCGTGCTGCTCGTAGTGGGTGAAGCGCTTGTCGAAGTGGACGACGTCCTCCACCCCCGTCAGCAGGACCTGCCGCAGCGTCATGCGGCTCACCGACTCATCGGCGTCGTCCTCCGACGGTTGGTCCGCCGCCTTCAGCACCTCGGGTCCGGCAGAGAAGAGGAACTTCTTCTCGTGCGTCATCTGATTGCCGTAGCGGGGGCGTTGGGCGCAGGTGGTGAGGAAGGTGTGGTACAGCTCCGGTGACAGGTTGGCCCGCAGCGCCCGCTTGCCGTCGGCGTCGATGCCGACCCGGTAGCCCTGCAGACCGTCGCGCCGGGTGCGGTCACGCTCGTACACCGCGACGCTGACACCCGCGCGCTTGAGGCCCTGCGCGAGGCAGAGCCCGCCCGTGCCGGCGCCGATGATGATGACATGCAAAGGTAAACCGGGCATTTCGGTCTCCCGTTTCGTCATGAGGAAGGCGCGTCGGCGCCCTTGTCGGGACCGCCCCGGCGCGTGACAGCCCTAGCGGGTGTGGGCGGCCGCCATTGCGGCCAGCCACTCCTTGGTCCAGGTGATGCGCCCGGAGCACAGGTCTGCGATGACCGATTCCACCCAGTCCAGCTCCGCGGCGGTCGTGGCGCGCATGCACTCCATCTCCAGGGCGAACAGCCTGCCCCATTCGCCCGTCGCCGCGATCTGCGTGTCGAGCCGGGCCAGTTCGGTGGCGAGGTTCGTCTGGCGCTTCTCCAGTTGTTCGGCCACCTCGCCGGGTTCGAGGAGGGGGACGAACGCCATGGCGGCAAGGAACTCCGGGTACTCGCGGGTCGGAGCCGCCAGCGCGTCGAGCATCCAGTCGCGCCACACGGCACGGCCCTCGTCGGTGAGGGCGTAGAGCGTCCGCTCGGGGCGGTTGTGCTCGCGGCTGCTCTCCCGCACCTCGATCAGGGCCTTGCGGTGCAGTCGGTCGATGGTGCGGTAGAGGCTGGCCCGCTGCCCCACGTTGACCACTTCGCCCTTGCCGCGGTCCTTCATCAACCGCTGCATCTTGTAGGGGTGCATGCCGGGCTGCTGCTCGTGGTCCACCTCGGCCAGCAGGGAGAGCACCGCCAGAGCCAGCGTTGAGCGCCTGTACGTCATAGTTGCCAGGGTACTAGTGTGGGGGCAACTAATTAAGCCCTCTGCCCTACCGGGCTCGGCGGGGAATGCGCGTCTTGGGGGAGGCGTACGCCGCTGCCCGGCGCCGGCGAGGAGCGCTTCAGCAGGTACCCGGCGGCGTCATCGACGGACGTCGCGGGCCCGGGGCAGACGAACCGCGGGTCTCCCACGGCTCGGCGCGCGTCGGGAATCACCAGTTTCGGCCGGCGTCGGATCCGTAGGACCTCACCGTGATCGGCTTCTTGTCGGAGCCCGGCCGCCGGTGGCCAACTGCCCCTGACGGGTGGGGCTTTTACGGAAGAGGAGGCTGCCCGCGGGCCGAACGGGAGCCGCGCCGGCAGGTCCTAACGTACCGGCGCCGGTGGTGGGGCCGTGGTGCCGCGGGGGACGAGTTCGGTGGGGAGGACGATGTGGCGCTGGTGGTCGCCGTCGGAGCCGTCGATCACCGCGCGGGTGAGGCGCACCGCGGCGCGGCCGATCTCCACGGCGGGCTGGGCCAGCGTCGTCAGGCCCATGACCCCGGCCATGACGTGGTCGTCGAAACCCATGACCGAAACCCGCCCGGGGACCGGGATGTTGGCGTCCCGTAGCGCTGCGAGCAGGCGGAAGGCCAGGTCGTCGGTCTCGGTGAAGAGGGCGGTGGGCGGGTCCTGGAGGGACAGCAGGCGCCCCACCGCCGCGGCCATCCCGTTGCCCTTCCAGTCCGGCACGCTGAGGACGAGTGCGTCGTCGGGCTCGATTCCGGCCTCGGTCAGGGCCCGCAGATGGCCCGCGAGGCGGCTCTTGCTGCTCCAGGTGAAGCCGGTCCCGTCGGCCGTCTGGAGGAAGGCGATCCGCCGGTGGCCGAGGTTGAGGAGGTGGCGGGTGCCGCGCAGTGCGGCGTCCTCGTCGTCCACGTAGACGCTGGGCCGTCCCGGGGCGTGCTGGCTGACGAAGACGAGCGGCATGCCCAGGTCGTCCAGGCGGGCACGTTCGGTGGGGGAGAGTGCGAAGCTCACGACGAGGAGGGCGTCGGCGTTGCGGCGGGCCGGCAACCGGTCGAAGAAATCGGCGCGTTCGTGGACGTCGGTGACGCTGTACACGAGCAGTTCCAGGCCGGCGTCGCGCAGGGCGGGGGCCATTCCGGAGAGCGCCGCGCCCAGGAACCACGACTCCAGGTCCGGGAGCAGGACGGCGACGCGACCGGTGCGGCCGGTGACGAGGCTCGACGCGCTGCGGGTGATCGCGAAGGAGAGCTCGCGGGCCGCCGCTTCCACCCGGGCGCGGGTCGTGTCCGAGACCGTCGACAGTCCGCGCAGGGTGCGCGAGACGGTGGACACAGAAACCCCTGCCCGCTGGGCCACCTCGGCCATCGTGGCCTCACTCCGAGCTGAGGACATGGCGGGACGCTAGCACAGAGAGTCGATGACAGCGTTGGCAGGGCGGTTGGTTCCGAAACCTGGGGAGCACCGACCGTTGACCCGGGAATGACGCCCTCCTAGCCTGCAAGCGCTGTCATGAAGGCAGTCACGAACGTGCGGAGCGCATGACCTCCGGGGTGGTCGAGGACGACGCCGCTTCGCACCCGACCGAAAGGCAGTCACGTGACCGCACAGCACCTCGGCGCACGGCCCGGCACCACCGACTGGTGGCGGCAGGCCGTCGTCTACCAGGTGTATCCGCGCAGCTTCGCCGACTCCGACGGCGACGGCATCGGTGACCTCCCCGGTGTGACCTCCCGGCTCGGCCACCTCGCCGGACTCGGGGTGGACGCCGTCTGGCTCAGCCCCTTCTACCCCTCCGAGCTGGCCGACGGCGGCTACGACGTCGCGGACTACCGCGACGTCGATCCCCGGCTCGGCACCCTCGACGACTTCGACGCCCTGGTCGCCGAGGCGCACCGCCTCGGCCTCAAGGTGATGGTGGACATCGTCCCCAACCACTCCTCCGACCAGCACGTCTGGTTCCGGGAAGCGCTGCGGGCCGCACCCGGATCCGCGGCCAGGGAGCGCTACGTCTTCCGCGAGGGCAGGGGCGAGCACGGCGAGCAGCCGCCCACCGACTGGGTCTCCTGCTTCGGCGGCCCGGCCTGGACCCGGCTGCCCGACGGCTGGTGGTACCTCCACCTCTTCGCCCCGCAGCAGCCGGACTTCAACTGGGACAACCCCGAGGTCCGCGAGGACTTCCGGACGACCCTGCGCTTCTGGTCCGACCGGGGCGTGGACGGCTTCCGCGTCGATGTGGCGCACGGCCTCGCCAAGGACCTGGCGGCGCCGCTGCGCGACCTCGGCGCCGTCGAGAGCTACCAGCCGGAGGACCTGCCCGAGGACGGCAGCCACCCGTTCTGGGACCGGGACGAGGTCCATGACATCTTCCGCGACTGGCGCCGGGTCTTCAACGAGTACGACCCGCCGCGGATCGCCGTCGCCGAAGCCTGGGTGCGCAACTCCCGCCGCACCGCGTACGCAACGCCGCAGGAGCTGGGGCAGGCGTTCAACTTCGACTTCCTCAAGGCGTCGCTGCACGCCGAGGAACTGCGTTCCTCCATCGACTCCGCCCTCGCTGACGCCCGCGCGGCCGGGGCGACCGCGACCTGGGTGCTCTCCAACCACGACGTGATCCGGCACGCCTCCCGGCACGGCCTCCCGGACGGCTGCGACGAGGAGGCATGGCTGCTGGCGGACGGGCAGAAGCCGCCGCTGGACAGGGAGTTCGGGCTGCGCCGGGCGCTGGCCGCGACGCTGCTGATGCTGGCGCTGCCCGGCTCCAGCTACCTGTACCAGGGCGAGGAACTGGGCCTGCCCGAGGTCGCCGACCTGGCCCGGGAGGACCTGAGGGACCCGGTGTGGACGCGCAGCGGCGGCCGGCTGAAAGGACGCGACGGCTGCCGGGTGCCCCTGCCGTGGCAGCGCGGCGGCAGCTCGTACGGTTTCGGCAGCGGCGGCTCGTGGCTGCCGCAGCCGACGGGCTGGGGCGAACTGTCCGTGGCGGCCCAACAGGGCGTGCCCGACACGCCGTTGGAGCTGTACCGCACGGCGCTGCGGCTGCGCCGCCGGCTGGTGGCCGACGAGGCGCTGGAGTGGGTCGGCGACGCCCGGACGGCGGCCGACGGAGTGCTGCACTTCCGCCGCAGCGGCGGCTGGGCCTGCGTGACGAACCTGTCGGACGAGCCGCGGCCGCTGCCGCCCGGTGAGCTGCTGGTGTCCTCCGCCCCGGTCACCGGCACGCAGCTGCCGCCGTGGACGACGGCCTGGGTACGCACCCCGGCCGGCTGAGCACCCGGTCCCTCCGGCCCGCGGTGGCCGGAGCGGCCCGGCCCGTGCCGCCGGGCCTCAGGCGATGAGCGCGGGGGCCTCGCCACGGGCGCCGGCCAGTACGCACTGCTCGTAGCGCCGCAGCAGCAGCCGGGCCAGTTCGGGCGCGGCGCCCAGGACCGGGGCGAGGAGGTCGGCGCGGGCCTCGCGGGCGCCGGCCGCGATGCGGTCGGGGAGGAAGCCGGGCGCGATGACGTACGGCGCGACGGCCACCCGCTGCACGCCCTCGGCGCGCAGCTCCCGCACGGCGTCGGCCGTGCGGGGAAGAGATGCGGAGGCGAACGCAGGCCGCACGGCACACCAACCAGCGGTGCGCCGCCACTCCCGCGCGATTTCAGCGATCACTGCGCTCGCCTCCGGGTCGGAGGAGCCCGCCGAGGCCAGTACGACCCCGGTCGAGCGGCGGTCGCCGGGCCGCAGCCCGGCCTCCGCCAGCCGGCGCTCCAGCGCGCCGGTCAGGAGGGGGGAGGGGCCCAGCACCTCGGCCTGGCGGACGGTCAGCAGGGGGAGCCGCGCGGCGGCCTCCCGCAGCACCGCCGGGATGTCGGACTTCGCGTGGAAGGCCCGGGTCAGGAGCAGCGGCAGCGCCACCACCTCCCCGGTGCCTTCGGCCGCCAGGCGCTCCAGCACCCGGGGAACCCGGGGCGCGTTGAAGTCGAGATAGCCGACCTCGACGCGCAGCCCCGGCCGCAGCGCCCGTACCCGCGCGCAGAGCGCGGAGACGGTCGCCGCGTGCCGCGGGTCGCGGCTGCCATGGGCGATCACGAGAAGCGTGGGGTGCAGGGGGCGTGTGTTCATGGTTCAGCTCTTGACGAGGAGACCGCGGCTGCGCAGCACCCGCCGCTCGATCGGCGCGAAGATCAGCAGCTCGATGCCGATGCCGACGATCAGGATGAGCAGGATCGCGGAGAGTACCCAGGACATGTCCTGGAGCTCGCGGCCCTGTTCCAGCAGCTGCCCCAGGCCGGTGCCCAGATCCGGTGCGTTGACGATGAGTTCGGCGGCCATCAGGGAGCGCCAGGAGAAGGCCCAGCCCTGCTTGAGGCCGGCGAGATAGCCCGGGAGCGCGGCCGGCAGCAGGACGTGCCGCACGCCGGCCAGCCCCGTCGCACCGATGGTGCGGCCGGCCCGCAGGTAGAGCGGGGAGATCTGGTCGACGCCCGCCACCAGGCCGTTGGCGATGGACGGCACGGCGCCGAGCAGCACCACCGCGTAGATGGTGGCGTCACTCAGCCCGAACCAGATGATCGCCGCGGGCACCCAGGCCACCGAGGGCAGCGACTGCAGACCGCTCAGGATCGGGCCGATCGCGGCCCGTACGGCCCGCACCTGGGCCACGATCAGGCCGAGGACCGTACCGAGGCCGACCGAGGCGACGAAGCCCAGGGCGCCGCGCGAGACGCTGGTCCACACGAAGCCCAGCAGCGTGCCCTCCAGCCACTTCTGCTGAAGCGAACGGGCGACCTCCACCGGGCTCGGCAGCAGGTAGTGCGGCTTGAGCGAGAAGTGGTAGGCGAGCTGCCACAGCGCCAGCACGATCAGGATGGCGACGACGGGCGGGAACGCCTTCGCGACGGCGGTGCGCAGCCACGGCTGGCGGGTGACGACCGTGGACTCCAGGGCGTCGAGCCCCGCCTCCAGACCGGCGAGGTCCGAGGCGCCGCCGGGCTCGGCGCTGGTCGTGGTGGTGCCGGGGGTGGCCGGGTCGTCGCCGGTCGGAGCGGCGGCGGACCCGGCCTCGGTCTCAGTGCTGGCCATGGCGGCGGATCTCCCCACGGAGCTGTTCGGTGATCTCGATGGAAAGGTCGGCGACCGCGGCGTCCTCGATGCGGCGCGGCTGGGGGATGTCCACCTGCCACTCGCGGGCGATCCGGCCCGGGCGGGAGGACAGCAGCACGACCCGCTCGGCGAGCCGGACGGCCTCCCGCACGTTGTGGGTGACGAAGAGGACCGACAGGTTGCCGGTGCCGGAGCCGCTGTCGTTCGCGGTGCGCCAGATGCGGGTCAGCTCGTCGTGCAGCACATCGCGGGTGATCGCGTCCAGCGCGGCGAACGGCTCGTCCATCAGCAGCAGTTGGCTGTCCTGGGCGAGCGCGCGGGCCATCGCGACGCGCTGGCGCATACCGCCCGACAGCTCGTGCACCCGCTTGCCGTACGCGCCCTTGAGCCGGACGAGTTCGAGCAGCCGCTCGGCCTCGTCGCGGCGCTCGGCCCGCGGCACCCCGCGCAGCCGCAGCGCCAGTTCGATGTTGCGGCCCGCGGTCAGCCACGGGAACAGCGCGTGTTCCTGGAACATCAGGGCCGGCCGGCCGCCGGGCGCGTCGATGGTGCCGGCGGACGGCACGTCGAGGCCGGCCACGAGGTTGAGCAGGGTGGACTTCCCGCAGCCCGAGGCCCCCAGGAGGCAGACGAACTCGCCGGGTGCCACATCGATGCTGATGTCGTCCAGCACGTGCTGCTGCGCGCCGGGGCGACCGAACGACTTCGAGACATGGTCGATGCGGGCCGCGTACGGCACGGGGGTGTCCGTGGCCGCCGTGGCGGGCCGCTTGGTGAGCGTGGTGGTCGTCATCGGTGTCACCTCCTGGGGGAGTGCGTGCGGGCTACTTGCTGCCGAGGCCGGCGTCGTCGACCGGCTGCTTGCCCTCGGACTTGAGCACCTTGTTCAGCAGGGTGAGGTCGTAGATGCCCTTGAGGTCGGGCGACTTCAGCAGACCGGCCTTGACGGCGTGGTCCGCTTCCTGCTGGAGGGTGGCGGCCAGCGGGTCATCGGTGATGTCGATGTTCTTGAAGGCCGGGTCGAGGACGTCGGCCGGCAGCGCCTTGCCGGCGATCTGCGGGTCGGCGAGCTGGTCGTTGAGCGCCTTCTTCGCCTGGCCCGGGTGCGAGCGGATCCAGGCGTTGGTCTTCACCGACGCGCGCAGCACCGCCTCGACGGCCTTCGGGTGCTCCTTGAGGAACCGCTGCGAGACGATCACGTTCGTGATGACGAACTTGCCGTCCTTCCACAGCTTCTTCTCGTCCAGGAGGGACTTGCCGCCCGCGGCGATGAGCTTGGAAGCGGTGGGCTCGGGCACCCACGCACCGTCGATGGAACCCTGCTGGAAGGCGGTCGGCGTCACCTTGTTGTCGGTGCGCTGGACGGTGACGTCGCCCTTGCCGGTGGTCGCGTCGACCTTGTAGCCCTTCTCGGCCAGGAAGTTCAGCAGCGCCACGTCCTGGGTGTTGCCCAGCTGCGGGGTCGCGATCGTCTTGCCCTTGAGGTCGCTCAGGCTCTTGATCTTCTTGGGGTTGACGACGAGCGAGACGCCGCCGGACGCCGAGCCGGAAATGATCTTCAGGCTCTTCCCGTGCGACTTGGTGTAGCCGTTGATGGCGGGGGAGGGGCCGATCCAGCCGATGTCGAGGGCACCCGAGTTGAGCGCCTCGATCTCGGCGGGGCCCGCGTTGAAGACCGAGGTCTTCAGCTGGGTGCCGCCCAGCTCCTTCTGGAAGAGGCCGTTCTGCACGCCGACCAGCGGCGTGGCGTGCGTGGTGTTGCCGAAGAACCCGATCCTGACCTGGTCGAGTCCATCAATCTTGGGGCCCTTCGGGGCGACGTGGGCCGAGGTGTCCTTCTTGGCCTCGGAGCCGTAGCCGCAGGCGCCCAGTGCGCCGATCAGCACGGGGACGGTGACGGCGGCCGCCAGCAGGCGGTGTCGAACGGCAGACACGGGAGGAGTTCCTCTCGGAAGGCCGGGGTCGCGCCCCTTCTACGGCGCGCCCGGCGGAGCTATCGATCTTCGGAATGGTGGTGTGGGGGGTACGGAGTCAGGCATCGTCAGCACACACATCGGCCGACTCCGCCCGTGCCGCTCCCCAGGGCGCCGCTGCCGATGCGGCCGCCCTCCTTGGCGAAGGTCGAAAAGACGTCTTTGAGCATGGTCAGAAGTCCCATCCCTCGTCGTCCGCGCCGGTGGCCGGCGCGGCCTCCGCGGCCGCGTCGGCGAAGGCGTTGCCCGCCATGCCCGCGGTCAGCGTCGTACCGTCCGCCGGGTCGATCAGCAGGAAGGAGCCGGTGCGCCGGGAGTCGGCGTAGGCGTCCAGCGCGAGCGGCTCCGCCGTACGGATCACCACCCGGCCGATGTCGTTGGCGACCAGCTCGCCGGGCGCCGGGTGCTGGGAGAGGTCGTCCAGCGTCAGCCGGGACGGAATGTCCTTGACGATCGCCTTGACCGTGCGGGTGGTGTGCTTGAGCAGCACCCGCTGACCCACCGTCAGCGCCTGGTCCGCCACGTGGCAGACGGTCGCCTCGATGTCCTGCGAGGTGCCCGGCGTGGTGGCGGCCGGCACGATCAGGTCGCCGCGCGAGACGTCGATGTCGTCGGCGAGCCGGACGGTCACCGACTGCGGCGCCCAGGCGACGTCCACGGCCTGGCCGAGCGCGTCGATCGCCTCGATGGTGCTCGTACGGCCCGAGGGCAGCACGGTCACGGCGTCGCCGACGCGCAGCACGCCGGAGGCGATCTGGCCCGCGTAGCCGCGGTAGTCGGGGTGTTCGGCGGTCTGCGGGCGGATCACGTACTGGACCGGGAAGCGGGCCGGGTCCTCCGACGGGTCGGCGACGACCGACACGGTCTCCAGGTGCTCCAGCACCGTCGGGCCGCCGTACCAGTCCATGTTCGCCGACGGGGAGACGACGTTGTCGCCGGCCAGCGCCGAGATCGGGATCGCGGTGATCTCCGGGACGCCCAGCGAGGCCGCGTACGTCGTGAACTCCTCGGCGATGGCCGCGAAGACGGGCTCGGCGTAGTCGACCAGGTCCATCTTGTTGACGGCCAGGACGACGTGCGGGACGCGCAGCAGGGCGGCGACCGCGGCGTGCCGGCGGGTCTGCTCGACCACGCCGTTGCGGGCGTCGACCAGCACCACGGCCAGCTCGGCGGTGGAGGCGCCGGTGACCATGTTGCGGGTGTACTGCACGTGCCCGGGGGTGTCCGCCAGGATGAAGCGGCGCCGCGGGGTGGCGAAGTAGCGGTAGGCGACGTCGATGGTGATGCCCTGCTCGCGCTCGGCACGCAGCCCGTCGGTCAGCAGCGCCAGGTCCGGCGTCTCCTGCCCGCGGCCCAGGGAGGCCCGCTCGACGGCCTCCAGCTGGTCGGTGAGCACCGACTTGGAGTCGTGCAGCAGCCGCCCGACCAGCGTCGACTTGCCGTCGTCGACGGAACCGGCGGTGGCGAACCGCAGCAGCGAGGTGGCGCCCGCGTCCACGACGTCGATCGCGTCCGTGTTCGTACTCATGGTTAGAAGTACCCCTCGCGCTTGCGGTCCTCCATGGCGGCCTCGGACATCTTGTCGTCGGCCCGCGTCGCGCCCCGCTCGGTGAGCCGGGACGCGGCGATCTCGGTGATCACGGCCTCGATGGTGTCGGCGTCGGAGTCGACGGCACCGGTGCAGGACATGTCACCGACGGTGCGGTAGCGCACCTGCCGGGTCTCCAGGTGCTCGCCCTCCTTGGGGCCGCCCCACTCGCCGGGCGCCAGCCACATGCCGTTGCGGGCGAAGACCTCGCGCTGGTGGGCGTAGTAGATGGCGGGCAGTTCGATCTTCTCGCGGGCGATGTACTGCCACACGTCGAGCTCGGTCCAGTTGGACAGCGGGAAGACCCGGACGTGCTCGCCGGGCGAGTGCCGGCCGTTGTAGAGCTGCCACAGCTCGGGGCGCTGCCGGCGCGGGTCCCAGCCGCCGAACTCGTCGCGCAGCGAGAAGACCCGCTCCTTGGCGCGCGCCTTCTCCTCGTCCCGGCGGCCGCCGCCGAAGACCGCGTCGAAGCGGTTCTTCTCGATGGCGTCCAGCAGCGGGACGGTCTGCAGCGGGTTGCGCGTGCCGTCGGGGCGTTCGCGCAGCTCACCGCGGTCGATGAAGTCCTGCACGGACGCGACGTGCAGCCGCAGGCCGTGCCGTTCGACCGCGCGGTCGCGGTAGTCGAGGACCTCGGGGAAGTTGTGCCCGGTGTCGACGTGCAGCAGCGAGAAGGGCACCGCGGCCGGCGCGAACGCCTTCAGCGCGAGGTGCAGCATGACGATGGAGTCCTTGCCGCCGGAGAACAGGATCACCGGCCGCTCGAACTCGCCCGCCACCTCGCGGAAGATGTGCACACCCTCGGACTCCAGGGCGTCGAGGTGCGACAGCGCGTACGGGTTGTCGATGTCTCCGGGCACGGTGGCGACGGTGGTCATGCCAGTCCCCTCTCGGTGAGCAGCGCGTGCAACGCCGCGGCGGACTCCTGCACGGTCTGGGTGTGCGACTCGATGCGCAGGTCGGGCGAGTCGGGAGCCTCGTACGGGTCGTCCACGCCGGTCAGACCGGAGATCTCCCCGGCCGCCTGCTTGGCGTACAGCCCCTTCACATCGCGCTCGGAGCACACCTCGACCGGAGTGGCCACGTGCACCTCCAGATACGCGGTGCCCTCCGTCTGGTGGCGCTTGCGCACCGCCTCACGGCTGTCCGCGTACGGCGCGATCACCGGCACCAGCGCCTTGACGCCGTTGCGGGCCAGCAGCTCGGCCACGAAGCCGATGCGCTGGACATTGGTGTGCCGGTCCTCGCGGGTGAAGCCGAGGCCGGCGGAGAGGAACTCGCGGATCTCGTCCCCGTCGAGCACCTCGACCCGGTGGCCCTCGCCGCGCAGCTTCGCGGCCAGCTCGCGCGCGAGGGTCGTCTTGCCCGCGCTCGGCAGACCGGTCAGCCAGATCGTGGCGCCCGTCATGGATATCTCCTGATGCTCTGTCATCAGTGCAGCCCGCACTCGGTCTTGTTGCTCCCGGCCCAGCGGCCGGCCCTGGCGTCCTCGCCCTCCAGCACCCGCCGGGTGCAGGGCGCGCAGCCGACGGAGGGGTAGCCGTCCATCAGCAGCGGGTTGGTGAGCACGCCGTGCTCGGCGACGTACGCGTCCACGTCCGCCTGCGTCCAGCGGGCGATCGGGGAGACCTTCACCTTCTGCCGCTTGGTGTCCCAGCCGACGACCGGGGTGTTCGCCCGGGTCGGCGACTCGTCCCGGCGCAGGCCCGTCGCCCAGGCGTCGTAGCCGGTCAGGCCCTCTTCGAGGGGCTTGACCTTGCGCAGGGCGCAGCACAGGTCGGGGTTGCGGTCGTGCAGCTTCGGTCCGTACTCGGCGTCCTGCTCGGCCACGCTCTGCCGTGGCGTCAGGGTGATGACGTTGACGTCCATCACCTCGGCCACCGCGTCCCGCGTCCCGATGGTCTCCGGGAAGTGGTAGCCGGTGTCCAGGAAGACCACGTCCACGCCCGGGAAGGCCCGCGAGGCCAGGTGCGCGACGACGGCGTCCTCCATCGAGGAGGTGACGCAGAAGCGCGGACCGAAGGTCTCGGCGGCCCAGGTGAGGATCTCCAGGGCGGAGGCGTCCTCCAGGTCGCGTCCCGCCTGCTCGGCGAGGTGCTGAAGGTCGGTGGTGGTGGTCACGGGGTACCTCCGTCGGAAGCGGCGGGCCCGGTGGCTCCGGGAGCCAGCAGGCCGAGGAACTTCAGCCGGAACGCCCGGCTGCAGGACCGGCATTCCCACGCCCCGTGGCCCTCCTCGGAAGGCAGCAGGTCCTCGTCCCCGCAGTACGGGCAGTAGAACGGCGCGGCGCGTTCGCTCACTTCAGCGCACCCTCTTCCGCGCGGGCGGCCCAGGTGGCGAAGCGCTCGCCGTCCTCGCGCTGCGCCTCGAAGTTGCGCAGCACCCGCTCGACGTAGTCGGGCAGTTCGTCCGCGGTGACCTTCAGGCCGCGGACCTTGCGGCCGAAGCCGGCCTCCAGGGCCAGTGCGCCGCCCAGGTGGACCTGGTAGCCCTCGACCTGCTGACCGTCCTTGTCGAGCACCAGCTGGCCCTTGAGGCCGATGTCCGCGACCTGGATGCGGGCGCAGGCGTTGGGGCAGCCGTTGAGGTTGATGGTGATCGGCTCCTGGAAGTCCGGCATCCGGCGCTCCAGTTCGTCGATGAGGGACGCGCCGCGGCCCTTGGTCTCGACGATCGCGAGCTTGCAGAACTCGATGCCGGTGCAGGCCATCGTGCCGCGCCGGAACGGCGAGGGGGTGACCTGGAAGTCCAGCGCCTCCAGCCCGGCGACCAGCGAGTCGACCTGGTCCTCCGCGACGTCGAGGATGATCATCTTCTGCTCGACGGTCGTGCGCAGCCGGTCGGAGCCGTGCGCGCCGGCGAGTTCGGCGACCTTGGTGAGGGTGGTGCCGTCGACCCGGCCGACGCGCGGGGCGAAGCCCACGTAGAAACGGCCGTCCTGCTGCGGGTGCACGCCGATGTGGTCGCGCCACTTCGAGAGCGGCTGCGCCGGCGCCGGGCCGTCGACCAGCTTGCGCTCCAGGTACTCGTCCTCCAGCACCTGGCGGAACTTCGCCGGGCCCCAGTCGGCCATCAGGAACTTCAGCCGGGCGCGGTTGCGCAGCCGGCGGTAGCCGTAGTCACGGAAGATCCCGACCACGCCGGCCCACACATCGGGCACCTCGTCGAGCGGGACCCAGGTGCCCAGGCGCTGGGCGAGCTTGGGGTTGGTGGACAGGCCGCCGCCGACCCACAGGTCGAAGCCGGGGCCGTGCTCGGGGTGGACGACGCCGACGAACGCCACGTCGTTGATCTCGTGGACCACGTCCTGCACCGGCGAGCCGGAGATCGCGGTCTTGAACTTGCGCGGCAGGTTGGAGAATTCCTTGCTGCCGATGTAGCGCTCGTGGATCTCGTCCACGGCCGGGGTGCCGTCGATGATCTCGTCCGCCGCGATGCCGGCCACCGGGGAGCCGATGATCACTCGCGGGCAGTCGCCGCACGCCTCGGTCGTGGAGAGGCCGACGCCCTCCAGCTTCTCCCAGATGGCGGGGACGTCCTCGATGCGGATCCAGTGCAGCTGGATGTTCTGCCGGTCGGTGATGTCCGCGGTGCCGCGGGCGTACTGGTCGGAGACCTCGCCGATGGCACGCAGCTGCGCCACGGTCAGCTGCCCGCCGTCGACGCGGACCCGCAGCATGAAGTACTTGTCCTCCAGCTCCTCCGGCTCCAGGACCGCGGTCTTGCCGCCGTCGATGCCGGGCTTGCGCTGGGTGTACAGACCCCACCAGCGCATCCGCCCGCGCAGGTCGTTGGGGTCGATCGAGTCGAAGCCGGCCTTGGCGTAGATCGTCTCAATGCGTGTCCGCACATTGAGACCGTCGTCGTCCTTCTTGAACTGCTCGTTGCCGTTCAGGGGCGTGAAGTGACCTACGGCCCACTGGCCCTCGCCGCGGTGGCGTCCGGCCTTGCGGCGGGTCGTGGCGGCTGCGGGGGATTCCGGGGTGGCGGCCATGGATGTACGTCCTTCTGGGCGGGCTCAAGGGATCGGGACCGGCGCCGGAGACCCATGCTGACCTGCGCGGACATACCGAAAGGCGGCGCGTGGCGACGCGTCGGAGGTCTGCGGGGAAAGGGGGTCTCAGCGCGTCCGCGACGATGGGGACGGCGGGGTGATCGGTGGTGCTGGGTGCTGTGCGGGGCCGCGGGCCCCGTCTGGGTACAGCCTCAGCCCGCCCGACAAATGGCGCTGGACATGCGGCCGAGGTCGACGTGCCGCCGACTCACCAAGGCAATTCCAGCTCGAGACATGACGGAAGCCTGGCATGTCGCTCTCCGGCCAGTCCACCGTTATCCAGAATACGGACACCTTCGTCCCGCACTGCGAGACGGTGTGGCGTCGGTCACGCTCCCGCGGAGGGCTACGGCGTTCCGTCCGCGTCCGGCGTGCGCGGTCCCGCGCCTGGCCAGGGGCCCGGCGTCGGCACGTCGGGCTCGTCGGTCACCGTGGTGTCGTACACCCGGAATCCGCGCCGCCGGTAGTTGTCCATCGCGTACGGGCCGTCCTTGCTGCAGGTGTGCACCCAGACCCGTTTCGTCGGGGTGTGGCCCGGCCACCGTTCGGCCAGGTCCCAGGCCCGCTCGGTCCCGTACGTCAGCAGGTGCCCGCCGATCCGGCGCCCCCGGAAAGCCGGCACGAGCCCGAAGTAGGCGATCTCCACGGAGCCGTCCGGCCCGGCCGCGAGCTCGACGAAACCGGCGGGCGTGCCGCGCTCGTACGCCACCCAGGTCTCCACGCCCGGCTGCCCGAGGTACTCCGCCCACTGTGCGTACGACCACGTCAGCCGGTCGGTCCAGGTCACGTCCCCGCCGACCGCCGTATAGAGGAAGCGGCTGAATTCCGGCGAAGGCACCTCGGACCGGATGATACGGACGCCCTGCTCGGCCGGCGGCTCCTGTGCGGGCGGCACGTCGGCGCGCGAGGTCTGTTCGAGGTACCACGTGGTGACCGAGATGCTCATGCGGCCAGCACATCACACCGGGGCGGGGCGCCCGGGCCCGGCCCGGCAGCCCCTGGGCGGGGGCGGTCGCCGCCGGGCAGCCCGGACGTCCGGATCGTGAGACACCGGCTCACCGCCTGGAATGTCGCGCTCCGCCCGGCGGCCCGGTCCGCCGCCGTGACGGTCTCCGGCCGGGCGGCACGCCCCCTCGTGCGGTGGCTGGATCAGGTGGCCGGCCCCGCCGTCATCCTGGCGAACACCACCACATTGCCCGCGTAGCCGGTGTCCGGCGAGTAGCTGCCGCCGCAGGTCAGGACGCGCAGCTCGGGGCGCCCGGTGTCGGCGTAGACCTTGCGGGCCGGGAAGTTCCGCTTGTCGAAGACCTGGACGCCGTAGACCTCGAAGACCGCGGTCCGCCCGTCCTCGCGGGTCACCCGGATCGTCCGGCCCTTCTCCAGGGCGCCCAGACCGTAGAAGACGGCCGGCCCGCTGCGGTTGTCGACATGCCCGACGAGGACGGCGGTGCCGCGTTCGCCCGGCGACGGCGCGCCCTCGTACCAGCCCGCCAGATCGGGGTCCTCGGCCGGCGGCGCCTCGATCCAGCCGTCCCGGTCCAGGCCCAGCGGCAGCACCGGGGCGGAGACCGCGAGCGAGGGGATCGTCACGCGGGACGGCGCGGAGCGGGGCAGCGGCGCCGGGGGCGGACCGGCCGGCGGGGCGTCGCCGGGGAAGAGGGAAACGGCGGCACCCGGCTGCGGGGGCCCGTCCGCCTCGTCGGACAGCCCGTGCCGGAGCATGCCGAAGCCGACCAGGCCGACCACGGCGAGCACGCCCCACCGGGGCCGGCCCGCGGCGGCCGGCGCCGGCGCGGACGCCTCCGCCTTCGGCGGCGCCTCCGGCTGGTCCGTGGCGCTCATCGCTCACCTCCCGGGGCCGCGCGCCCCGGGGTGCACGGGTCCCCTCCGGCACGCTAGGCGCGGCCCGGCGCGGCGGCGACGGCAGCGGCCCGAACGGGTGACGGCAGCAGCCCGTGCACCGGGCCTCCGGCCGGAGCGGAACCGGGTGCTCCACGGGGGTTGGCCCACCAGCCGGAGCTGGCAGGATGACGGGCATGGACATCCTGCGCAGGAACAACGTCACCGTCACCGGCAACCCGCACGGGCCGGTGGTGGTGCTGGCCCACGGGTTCGGCTGTGACCAGAACATGTGGCGCCTGACCGTGCCTGCCCTGGCCGAGGACTACCGGGTGGTGCTGTTCGACTACGTCGGCTCGGGCCGCTCGGACCTCACCGCGTTCTCGGCGGAGCGCTACGCGTCCCTGGACGGCTACGCCCGCGACGTGGTGGAGGTGTGCGAGGCGCTCGACCTGCGCGACGCGGTGTTCGTGGGGCACTCGGTCAGCGCGATGACCGGAGTGCTGGCCGCCCGGCAGGCGCCGGAGCGCATCGGGGCACTGGTGATGGTCGCGCCGTCCCCGCGCTACATCGACGACGAGGGCTACCGCGGCGGGTTCGACGAGCAGGACATCGACGAGCTGCTGGCGTCGCTGGAGTCGAACTACCTGGGCTGGTCGTCCGTGATGGCGCCAGTGATCATGGGGAACCCCGAGCGCCCCGAACTGGCCGAGGAGTTGACCAACAGCTTCTGCGCCACCGACCCGGAGATGGCACGCATCTTCGCCCGCACCACCTTCCTGTCGGACTCCCGCGACGACCTGAAGAGCGTCGTGGTCCCGACGCTGGTACTGGAATGCACCGAGGACGCCATCGCACCCCGGGAGGTGGGCGCCTTCGTGCACCGGTCCGTCCCCGGCTCGACGCTGGTCACCCTGGACGCCACCGGGCACTGCCCGCAGCTGTCCGCCCCCGAGGCCACCAACGAGGCAATCACCGCCTTCCTGGCCGGACGCCGATGATGTGCCGGATCGGGCAGGAGCCCGACCCGCAGGGGGCCGATGGCGCGCGGACACCGGACGCGGCGTTCGCGGCGCTGCTGGAGGACAGCGCCGAGGAGCTGTACGAGACCGCGCCGTGCGGCTATCTGTCCACGCTGATGGACGGCACCGTCGTCAAGCTCAACACCACGCTGCTGAACTGGCTCGGGGTGGAGCGGGACGCGGTGGTGGGCCGGAGGCGGTTCACCGATCTGCTGACCGTGGGCGGCAAGCTCTACCACGAGACGCACTTCGCGCCGCTGCTGCGCATGCAGGGCGAGATCAGCGGGATAGCCCTGGAGATCAAGCAGACCGGCGGGGCCCGGATGCCGGTCCTGGTGTCCTCCGTGGTCAAGTACGGCAGCACCGGTGAGCCGCTGCTGATCCGCACCACCCTCTTCGACGCCCGCGACCGACGCGCCTACGAGGAAGAGCTGCTGCGCCGCCGCCGGGCCGCCGAGGAGGCCACGCGGCAGGCCGAGGCCGACCGCGCCCGGCTGCAGGACGCGCTCGCCGCGCTCCAGCAGGCCCTGCTGCCCTCGACGCTCCCCGAGGTGCCCGGCCTGGAGACGGCCGCGCACTACCACACCGCGTCCCCCGACCAGCTCGGCGGCGACTTCTACGACGTGTTCGCCGTGGACGGCAAGCGCTGGGCGTTCTTCCTGGGCGACGTGTGCGGCAAGGGCCCCAAAGCCGCGGCGGTGACCTCGCTGACCCGCTACACGCTGCGCGCCGCGGCCCTCCACGACCCCGACCCGGTCGCCGCGCTGTCCACCCTCAACACGGTGCTGCACGAGCGCTACTCCGGCGGCGACCCGCGCTACTGCACCGCCATCTTCGGCATCGTCGAACCCGACCCCGACAGCGGCCACGTCACCGTGAGCCTGGCCTCCGGCGGACACCCCCCGGCGCTGGTCCTGCGCGCCGACGGCACCAGCGACTTCCTGCCCACCCCCGGCGGCCTGCTGGTCGGCATCCTGCCCGCCCCGCGCTTCACCACCGCCACCACCACGCTCGCCCCGGGCGACACGCTCCTGCTCTACACCGACGGGCTCACCGAGGCCCGCACCGGCGCGGACCGGACCGCCCTGTACGGCGACGAGGCGCTGCGCGCCTTCGGCGCCGGCCACGCCGGAAAGCCGCCGCAGGCCGTCATCCGCGCCCTCATCGGTCTGCTGGACGGCTTCGGCGACGGGCTCGACGACGACACCGCGCTGCTCGCCCTCGGCGCCCCGGCCGGCCCCCGTCCCACCGCAACCCCCGTCCCCGCAACGAAGAACACGCGATGAGTTTGAAGATCACCGTCCGAGACGCCGCGACCGGTCCCGTCCTGGAGGTCGCCGGCGACCTCGACCACGCCCACGCCACCGAGCTGCGCGAACTGGTCGCCACCTGCACCCTCCAGCCGGGCCAGTGTCTGGTACTGGACCTGGCCGGCATGGAGTTCTGCGATTCCAGTGGCATCACCGCCCTGATCGCCGCCCGCAACCACGCGCACGCCGCCCGGGCGGACATCGCCCTGGCCGCCGTCCCCGCCAACACCCGGCGGGTGCTGCGCATCGTCGGCCTCGACCAGGTCTTCACCCTGCTCCCCGACAGCGACGCGGCGGGGGTGACGGCAGGTCAGTCGGTACCGACCGGGGCGCCGTCGGACCCGAACGCCGCCTCCGCCAGCCGCTCGACCTGTTCCGGGTCCGGGGCCCAGCAGTAGAGCATCACCTCGTCCGCGCCGATGGCCCGGTAGTCGGCCACCGCGGCGCGGATC
Organism: Streptomyces lydicus; assembly: GCF_000717345.1. Taxonomy (GTDB): domain Bacteria; phylum Actinomycetota; class Actinomycetes; order Streptomycetales; family Streptomycetaceae; genus Streptomyces; species Streptomyces lydicus. The sequence goes on from NZ_JNZA01000033.1 coordinate 68,893, forward strand.
TGCGCCGGGGTGGTGAGGAGACCGTTCACGATGTGCTCGGTGTAGCTGTTGTCCGGTCCGTAGTACGCGCTCAGGTCCTCGCGGGCGCGCGCGAGGACGGAATCCGGTCCGAGCGCCACGTTGACCTGGGCCAGCAGCCGGGGCCGGCCGGTACGCCCGGCGTGGGACCAGGCGGCCTCCACGTCCCGGAACATCCGGTCCATGTGCCGGGGCGGCAGCGCGGCGCCGAGGAAGCCGTCGCCCCAGCGGGCGACGCGCTCCACCACGGCGGGCACGAACCCGCCGAACAGCACCTCGGGCCCGCCGGGCCGCGCCGGCGCGGGACCGATCGGGCCGACGTCCGCGGAGAGCGGCGCACCGGACCAGACCCGGCGCAGGGCCGCCATCTGCGTGTCGAGCCGGCGGCCCCGGGTGCGGAGGTCGACGCCGGCGGCCAGATAGTCGTCCTCGCGCCCGCCGATGCCGATGCCGAGCGTGAAGCGCCCGCCGGAGAGCAGATCGAGGGTGGCGGCCTGCTTGGCGAGCAGCGCGGTGCGGTGCAGCGGGGCGAGCAGCACCTCGGTCTGCAGCCGGATCCGGGAGGTGGCGCCGGCCAGGGTGGCCAGGGTGATGAGCGGTTCGGGGTTGCCGAACACCAGCCGGTCGAGCAGGGCGACGGTGCGGAAGGGGGTGGCTTCGGCGCGCCGGGCCCAGCTCAGCAGCTGGGCGGGGTCGCCGATGGGAAGGCCGAGACCTACGGACATGGGAAGTCCTCCAGACAAGGCATGCGCTGCATGAGCGCACACGGGCATGAGTGATCGCGGAACGTGCTGTCGCCCACTCATTCGGTCACGCGCGTGCGGTACGCGCGGACTGCTCCCGTTCTGCGACGTCCTTCTGGAGAGCTGCTGTCAGAGTGCCCTCACTCTACGAAGGGCGGCGCCGGGCCGCACCCGGTTTTCCGCTCGGGCCCCGGACGCGGTCCCGGCCCCGCCGGCCTCACGCCCGCCGTGCCGCCACCACCGCCGGTGCCAGGGACTGCGGCAGAAGGTGGACGGGGCGCGGCGGCATCCGGACGTCCACCGCCACCCCGTCCGCGAAGCGGTACGGCCGGTGCGCCAGCACGCCCCCGAGATGGCGCCGCAGCCGGGACAGTTCGGCCCGCACGGTGACCGTACGGCCGGCGTCACCGAACAGGTCCTGGGCGAGCTCGGCGGCGCTGCGCCCCTGCGGATGCACGGCGAGGACGAACAGCAGCTCGGCGTGGCGCGGGGTCAGCTCGTGCGACCAGCTGCCGGCCGGCCCGCTGACCGTGACCGTGGCGCCGTCCCGCCCGCTGACGTCCAGCACCACGTTGCCCGGCCCGGCCTCCCGGTCCGGGCGGCCGAGCCGGATCAACCAGCCGCCGGGCAGCGGCTCCAGGCCGCACATCCCGTACCGGGGCAGCCACAGCGGCCCGGCCTCGGGCGTCTTGGGCAGGGCCACCCGGTCCGGAGGCGTCAGGCCCGTCACGCCCACCACCCAGCCGTGCGGGTCGACGGCCAGCGCCCGCCCGTCGAGCCGCGCCAGTACCGGTGCCGCGCTCGACCGCAGCCGCTCCAGGGACCGGTGGTGGCGGGTGCGCAGTTCGCCCTCCGCGAGCCGGGCGACCGCGGACACCAGGGAGAGCGTGGTGGGGTGGAAGGTGTGCGCCGGGCCGCTGAGGTCCACGGTGCCCAACAGGCGTCCGTCGCGCGGGTCGTGCAGCGGCGCGGCGGCGCAGGTCCACTGGTGGTGGCTGCGCACGAAGTGCTCGGCGGAGTGCACCAGCACCGGACGGCGGGCCACCAGCGCGGTACCGATGGCGTTGGTGCCGACGGTGTCCTCCGTCCAGTCGGCGCCCTTGTCGAAGCCGAGCCGGTCGGCCATCCGGCGGACCGGAGCGCTGCCCTCCCGCCACAGCACCCGGCCCTCGGCGTCCGTGACGACCATGATCTGCTGCGCCGCGTCGGCGGTCGCCAGCAGCCCGTCGTTGAGCACCGGCAGCACCGCCGCCAGCCGCGACGTGCCCCGCCGGTGCTCCAACTCGGCCACCGGCAGCAGGCGTTGGGGCTGCTCGCCGTCCGGGTCCACGCCGGACGTCCGCACCCGGCGCCAGGATTCGCCGATGACCGCGCGGGGCGCGGCCGGCGGCGCGTCGGCCGGTGTGTCGTCGGTGAGCGCGGCCTCGTGGACGTGCCCGAGCCGGCGAGCGGTCGCGCGGATGTCCTGGGCCGACCGGACGGCGCTGTCGAGCGGTCTCTCGATCGGTCTGTCGCTCACGCTGCTCTCCGTTGTGCACTGTCCGCCGGCCGGTGCCCGTCGTGCCGTCACCAGGCCGTCCGGGAAGCGTCATTGTGGCGATCCGCCGCGGCGCACTGCAACGCACTGCAACCGTTGTGGCCTATGACGCCCACCGGGGACGCTGAGCGAAGCGGCCGATGGCCTCTCGCCACCGCGAGGTTCGCCGGTCACCCGTCGGCGAACCCGCCGGTTGTCGCCGGGATTCCATCGGCCGCCACGCGACGGTCCGCACGGTGTGGGGGAGGGGGCTCACCATGGTGGCCGGTCCGCGCGTCGTGGTGATCGCAGCGGGCGACGGGGTGCGCAGCGCCCGGGCCGCCCGGCTGGCCGCCCACTACGGCGTCCCGCGCCTGCCCGCGGTCGACGTCCTGCTCAAGCGGCACGCCCTGCCGGCCGACGGCTATGTCATCGACAGCAGCCTGCACCTGCTCGACCGGGTGGCCGGCTCCGGTGGTCTGCTGCCCGCGCTCGCCTTCGCCGATCTCGTGGTGCTGCTGCGCGACGCCGGCTGGTCCGGTGCGGACGAGACCTGCCGGCTGCTGCGCTACTACGAGGCGCGCGGGGTGCTGGTCGGCTTCCCGCCGCAGGTCCCGGACCGGGAGGTCATCGAGGCCGTGGACGCCGCGCTGCGCGGGCGCACCGCGCCGGACCCGCCGGCCCCGCCGGAGCCCGGCGAGGTGTGCCGGGCCTGTCCGGGCCCCGGCGGCCCCTGAGACCGGGAGCGGTGCCGGGTCGGCGCGGCACCGCTCCCCGGCCGGCGCGGCGGCGGTAACCCCCTGTCCCCGTCCCTCCGTGAGGCCACGGCCCGGAGGGACGGGGAGCCGCCGCCGCGCCGAACCCCGGCCCGGGCCGCGTCAGCGGTCGAGCACCGGGCGCGCACGCGCCACGACCGCGGCGAGGTCCAGCGTGTGCGGCAGCGTCCCGAAGGCCGCGCCCGCATCGCCGCCCAGACGGGAGGCGCAGAACGCGTCCGCGACCTCCGGCGGTGCGTACCGCACCAGCAGCGAGCCCTGAAGCACCAGCGCCATCCGCTCCACCAGGCGCCGGGCCCGCGCCTCGATGCCCTCCAGGTCGGCGAGTTCGGTGAGCATGCCCTTGATCGCCCGGTCCAGCCGGTGGTCCGCGCCCCGCGCCGTACCGATCTCGGTCAGGAAGGCGTTCAGCGCCGCGGGTTCCCGGCGCAGGGCGCGCAGCACGTCCAGCGCCTGGACGTTGCCGGAGCCCTCCCAGATCGAGTTCAGCGGGGCCTCGCGCAGCAGCCTGGGCAGTCCCGACTCCTCGACGTAGCCGTTGCCGCCCAGGCACTCCAGCGCCTCGGTCACCATCGGCGTGCACCGCTTGGTCACCCAGTACTTCGCCGCGGGGACCGCCAGCCGCAGGAAGTGCCGGTCCTGCTCGGTGTCCGCGTCGTACGCGGCCGCCAGCCGCAGCGCCAGCGTGGTCGCCGCCTCCGACTCCAGCGCCAGGTCGGCCAGCACGTTGCGCATCAGCGGCTTGTCGGCCAGCCGGCCGCCGAACGCCTCGCGGTACGCGGTGTGGTGCAGCGCCTGCGCCGCCGCCTGGCGCATCACCGCGGCCGCGGCGCTGACGCAGTCCAGCCGGGTCGCCGCCACCATGTCGATGATCGTCGCGATCCCGCGCCCCTCCTCGCCGACCCGGCGCGCCCAGGTCTGCCCGTCGAACTCGACCTCGGCCGAGGCGTTGGACCGGTTGCCGAGCTTGTCCTTGAGCCGCTGGAGGCGGAAGGAGTTGCGGCTGCCGTCCGGCAGCACCCGCGGCAGCAGGAAGCAGGTGAGTCCCCCGGGTGCCTGGGCCAGTACCAGGAAGGCGTCCGACATCGGCGCCGAGCAGAACCACTTGTGCCCGGTCAGCGTGTACTCGCCGGGCGCGGCGAGCGGCTCGGCGCGGGTGGTGGTGGCCCGCAGGTCGCTGCCGCCCTGCTTCTCCGTCATCGCCATGCCCGCCAGCGCGCCGGACTTCTCGGCGGCCGGGCGCAGCTCCTGTTCGTAGATCCGCGAGGTCAGCAGGGGCTCCCACACGGCGGCCAGCTCCGGCTCGGCGCGCAGGGTGGGTACCGCCGCATGGGTCATCGACACCGGGCAGCCGTGTCCCGCCTCGGCCTGGGTCCACACGATGAAGCCGGCGGTGCGGAGGACGTGGCCGTCGGGGCGGGACCAGGCGTCGGTCAGGCCGGCTGTCACGGCGTGGCCGAGCAGCCGGTGCCAGGCCGGGTGGAACTCCACCTCGTCGATGCGGTGGCCGTAGCGGTCGTGGGTGTGCAGGACGGGCGGGTAGCGATTGGCCTGTTCGCCCCATTGCCGGGCGTGGGCCGACCCGGCCGCCTGCCCCAGCCGGCCGAGTTCTTCCCGCGCGTCGCCCTGCCGGCTGTCGGCGACGTACCGGGCGACGCCCTCGGTGAGGGCGGGGTCGTTGGCGAAGACGTCGTAGCCGACCAGCGGCGGGGGCTGGTTGGTGACCGTATGAGTGGTGGCTGCCATGCCGGATACGGTAAGGAGGTGCAGCCGGCAAACGAACCAACCGAGCGGGCGGGCCGTCTGACGAGGGCCCGCGTCCTGTACCGCAATGTCTCCACGCGCCGGCTGGCCTGGCTCCTGCTCAAGGACATCGTGCACTCCTGCATGACGTACCGGGTCACCGGGTTGGCCGCGGAGGCCGCCTTCTGGTGTCTGCTGTCGCTGCCGCCGCTGATCCTCGGGCTCCTCGGCGTCCTCGGCTACACGCAGGCGTGGATCGGGCACGACACCCTCGCCGGCGTCCGTCAGCACATCCTCGGCGTCGCCGGCACCGTGCTCTCCGACAAGGGCGTGAACGAGATCGCCCGCCCGCTGCTGAACGACGTCTTCACCGGCCGCCGCCCCGACGTCATCTCGATCGGCTTCGCCCTCGCGCTGTGGTCGGGTTCGCGCGCGCTGAACGTCTTCGTCGACACCATCACGATCATGTACGGGCTCGACGGCCGGCGCGGCATCGTCAAGACGCGGCTGCTGGCCTTCGCGCTCTACCTCGGCGGGCTGCTGGTCGGCGCCGTCGCGCTGCCGCTGATGGTGGCCGGCCCCGACACGGTGGTGGGCTGGCTGCCGGCCAGCGAACACATCATCCGGGCGCTGTACTGGCCGATCGTCCTGCTGGTGTCGATCGCCTTCCTCACCACCCTGTACCACCTGTCCGTGCCCGTGCGTTCGCCCTGGCCGGAGGACATCCCCGGCGCGGTGGTCGCGCTCGGCATCTGGATGCTCGGCAGCTTCCTGCTGCGGCTCTACCTCACCTCGACGGTCGAGGGGCCCACGATCTACGGGTCGCTGGCCGCCCCGGTGGCGGTGCTGCTGTGGATCGGGGTGTCCGCCTTCGCGGTCCTGGTGGGCGCCGCGATGAACGCGGCGCTGGACCGGGTGTGGCCGTCGGCGGCCACGGCCGAGGCACGCGAGGAGATGGCGCGCCGGGCGGCGGCGAAGCGGGGCGCCGACGCCGGCGGGCAGGACGACTGAGCGCAGGAACCATTGACAGCCCGCGACCTCGGGCAGATGATCCTTGCCCACAGCTCTGCGAACGAAAGTTCACCTGACGGACTCCCGCTGTCTGTGGACCCGCCCGCGCCCGAGTGCCGCCCCGGCGCACCCGCGTGCCGCGTCCGTGACTCGTGAATCCGAGGTCCCCATGTCCCCCTCCGGTCCACCGCCGCCCTCCGGTACGTCCGGCTCCGCCGCGGCCCCCGCCGGCCGGCGCCACACCTTCCGCTCCGTCGCGCCGGTCCTCGCCCTGTGCTGGCTGGCGGTCTTCTTCGACGGGATGGACGTCAACGTCTACGGCGCCGTCATGCCGCACCTGCTCGACGACCCCGGCCTCGGCCTCACCCCCGGCACGGCCGGCACGATCGGCAGCTGGACCACCTTCGGCATGCTGATCGGCGCGCTGGGCACCGGCACCCTCACCGACTGGCTCGGCCGCCGCCCGGTCCTGGTCACCAGCGTGCTGCTGTTCTCCGCGGGATCGGCGGTCTGCGCGCTCTCCGGCACGGCCGCGCCCTTCGGCGCCGGCCGCTTCCTCGCCGGCCTCGGACTCGGCGGCCTGATGCCGCTCTGCCTGTCCGTGGTGATGGAGTTCGCCCCGCCGCGCCGGGCCGCGCTCGCCACCGGCCTGCTGATGACCTCGTACCACGCGGGCGGCATGGCCGCGACCGGCCTCGGCCTGGCCCTCGCCCCCACGCTCGGCTGGCGCTGGGTCTTCTGGGCCGGCGTGCTGCCCGCCGTCATCGCCGCGCCCCTGCTGCTGCGGCTGCTCCCGGAATCCCCCGGAGTGCTGCTCGCCAGGGGCCGTACCGCGGAGGCTGACGCGGTCGCCGACCGCTACGGCATGGCCCGCCCGGTCCCCGCCGACGCGCCGACCCAGGGCCCCAAGGGCCGCCTGGACGCCGTGCGCGCCCTCTTCCGCCCCGGTGCCCGCTGGGCGACGCCGCTGCTCTGGCTCGCCTCGTTCGCGGGTCTGCTGCTGGTCTACGGCGTCAGCACCTGGCTGCCGCAGATGATGCGGGCGGCCGGCTACGGCCTGACGTCCTCGGTCAGCTTCCTGCTCGTCATCAACGCCGGCGGCATCGTCGGCATGCTGATCGCCGGCCGCACCGCCGACCGCTACGGCCCGGTCAGGGTCTCCGCCCTCTGGTTCCTGCTGACCGCCGCCGGCGCCCTGCTCCTCGGCGCCCGGCTGCCGCTCGCGCTCACCTACGTCGTCGTCGCGGTCACCGGCGTCTGGCTGTTCAGCGCCCAGGTGATGGTCTACGCGGCCGCCGGCCGCGTCTACCCGGCCGCCCAACGGGCCACCGGCCTGGGCTGGGTCACCGGCATCGGCCGCACCGGCGCGGTGGTCGGCCCCTGGCTGGGCGGCACCCTCGCCGCCGCCGGCAACGACCGACTCGGCTTCACCGCCTTCGCGTTGGCCGGCCTCCTGGGCGCCCTCGCCATCGGACTCGTCCCCCTCGCCCGCCGGATCGGCCGCCCGACGGCCGCGCCGTCACCGGCCCCGGTCAGCGTCGAGTAGCGCGCGGAGCCGGCCGAAGCCCAAGCGCCCGTGCGGCCCCTGCTCCGGCAGCGTCGCGAACGGCTCCCCCCCCCCGGAATCACCGGCGCGTCGGCACGTCGGCAGGTCGCGCCGGGCGCGGTTACCGCCGGGGCCGGCGGGTCACAGGGCCGCGATGCGGGCGTACCGGCCCGCCACGCGGAGGTCGGCCTCGATGGCGGTGGCGGCGTCACGCAGTGCCGGGAGGATCGTGGCGCGGGCCTCTTCCGGGGTGCAACGGCCCGCGTGCGTCGAGACGTTGACGGCGGAGACCACCCGGCCGGTGCGGTCGTGGACGGGGACGGCCAGGGAGCGCAGGCCCTCCTCCAGTTCCTCGTCGACGAGCGCGTAGCCGTCGGCGCGGACCTGCTCCAGGATCGCGCCGAGCCGCTCCGGGTCGGTCACGGTGTGCCGGGTCAGCCGGGTGAGGGCGGTGCGGGCCAGGCGTCCGGAGCGTTCGGCGGGCGGCAGGCCGGCGAGGAGGACGCGGCCCATGGACGTCGGGTACGCCGGGAAGCGGGTGCCCAGGGTGATGTTGACGCTCATGATGCGCACGGTGGGGACCCGGGCGACGTACTGGATCTCGTCGCCGGACAGCACCGCCATCGAGGCGGAGTCGTGCACCCGCTCGACCAGCGCGGCGAGGTGCGGCTGGGCGATGGCGGGCAGCGTCAGGCCCGACAGGTGCGCGAAGCCCAGCTCCAGCACCTTCGGTGTCAGCCGGAAGAGCTTGCCGTCGGTGGTGAGGTAGCCGAGGTGCGCCAGCGTGATCAGGGCCCGGCGGGCGGTGGCGCGCGCCAGGCCGGTGGCCTCCGCCACGGCGCTGAGCGGGAGTTCGGCACGGCCGGTACCGAACGCGGTGAGCGTGAGCAGCCCGCGGGCCAGCGACTCGACGAACTCCGGCCCGAGTTCCTGCTTGGAGGCGCGCATCCAGGTGGCGTGCGGCGGGTGGCCCGGGGGTGTGTCGGAAGCGGGGGCGGGCGGGCCGCCCCGGGGCGCGGCGAGGGCGTCCGTCATCGCCGCGACCGTCTCGCGGAGCCGGGGGAGTACCGCGTCGGGCAGCTCCGCCGCGCTCAGCCGGCTGGTGTGGCTGACGACGCTGAGCGCGCAGACCGTGCGGCCCGCGGCGTCCCGGACCGGCACCGCGACGGCGACCAGCCCCGGTTCGATGAGCTGGTCATCGAGGGACCAGCCGGCGGTGCGGGCGGCGGCCACCCGCGCCTCGAAGCCGGCGGCCGCGCCGGCCGTGTCGTCGTCGGCGGACCGCGGCGGTACGGCGGGGAAGCCGGCGTCCGTCGGATCGGCCGCCCGGCGCGACCGCCAGCGCCGCCAGTCCGCCGCCGTCCAGGCGTCCGCGAACAGCGCGCCGGGCGCGCCCCGTTCGGCGGGCAGCAGATCGCCGATGCGGAAGGCGAGCGACATCGCGCGGCGCCGGGTCGCCTGGTGCACGAAGCGGACGCCGTCGCCGTCGGGCACCGCGAGCGAGACCGACTCGTCCAGCTCGTCGGCCAGCCGGTCGGCGAGCGGGCCGAGCCGGTCGGGGAGTTCGGACGCGGCGAGGTAGGCGTTGCCGAGCTCCAGCAGCCGCGGCGCCGGCACCGCGTCGCGGCCCTCGATCCGTACGTAGCCCAGCCGGGCCAGGGTGCTCAGCACGCGGTCCACGGTGGAGCGGGCCAGGCCGGTGGTGCGCACCAGGTCGCCGACCGGCCGGCGGCCGGCGCCGGCCGCCAGCTGCCGCAGCACGGACAGGCCGCGCATCAGCGGGCCCACCGCCTCCGGCGGCGGCGCCGGCGACGCGGGAGCGGTGGGGGCGGGGTGGGTCATGGCCTCTCCATCGTGCGGTGATCTCGTCGGAACCGTACCCGGCGCACCGTTGACAGGGCCCGGGTCGGGGGCCAAACTCGGAGCGCGCAAGGATGAACTTTAGTTCACTGAGCGAACGGCAGGTAGTTGCGGGCCGACCGCACGGACGAGCCGGCGCGTACGAGGCAGGACGACCCGAGGGCGAGGACATGGCCGCTATCCGTTCCCTGCGAGACGCCGTCGCGGAGCTGATCCACGACGGCGACACCGTGGCGCTGGAGGGGTTCACCCACCTCATCCCGTTCGCGGCGGCGCACGAGATCATCCGGCAGGGCCGCACGGACCTCACGCTCGCCCGGATGACGCCGGACGTGGTCTACGACCAGCTGATCGGCGCCGGCGCGGCCCGCAAACTGGTCTTCTCCTGGGGCGGCAATCCGGGCGTCGGCTCGCTGCACCGCTTCCGGGACGCGGTGGAGAACGGCTGGCCGGCCCCGCTGGAGATCGACGAACACAGCCACGCCGGAATGGCCAACCGCTACGCGGCGGGCGCGGCCAAGCTCCCCTTCGCGGTGCTGCGCGGCTACCGCGGCAGCGACATACCGGCCCGTACGTCCACCGTCGCCACCGTCACCTGCCCCTTCACCGGTGAGGAACTGGCCGCCGTCGCCGCGCTCAACCCGGACGTCACGGTCATCCACGCACAGCAGGCCGACAAGGACGGCAACGTGCAGCTGTGGGGCCTGACGGGGGTGCAGAAGGAGGCGGCGCTCGCCGCCCGCCGGGTGCTGGTCACCGTCGAGGAAGTCGTCGACGGGGCGCTGGAGCCGCGGCCCGGCGCGGTCGTGCTGCCCGGCTGGGTCGTGGACGCGGTCGCCGTCGTGCCCGGCGGTGCCCACCCCTCGTACGCGGCCGGCTATTCGGTCCGCGACAACGCCTTCTACCGGCAGTGGGACGGCATCGCGCGGGACCGCGCGGCGTTCGGGCGGTGGCTTGCGGAGAGCGTACGGGGGGAGGGGCGAGCGGAACCGGACGCGGCGCGGGAGCCGGCCCCGGCGCACGAGCCGGCCGGGATGTCCCGGGCCCGCGCCACCGCCGCCCCCGCGTTCACCGGCGCCCCCGCCCCCCGCTGCACCCCCGACGAGCTCATGGAGGTCAACGCCGCCCGCGCGCTGGCCGGTGCCCGCACCTGCTTCGTCGGCATCGGGCTCCCCAGCACGGCCGCCAACCTCGCCCGCCGCACCGTCAATCCGGACCTGGTGCTGATCTACGAATCCGGCACCATCGGCTCCAAGCCGACCCGGCTGCCGCTGTCCATCGGGGACGGCGAACTCGCCGACACCGCCGACTCCCTGGTGTCCGTGCCGGAGATGTTCAACTACTGGCTTCAGGGCGGCCGGATCGACGTCGGCTTCCTCGGCGCCGCACAGGTCGACCGGTTCGCCAACATCAACACCACCGTCGTCCGCCGCGGCCCCGGCAGGCCCGAGGGGCGGCTCCCCGGGGCCGGCGGCGCGCCCGAGATCGCCGCCAACTGCGGCCGGGTCCTGATGGTGCTGCGGCACAGCCGCCGCAACTTCGTCGACGCGCTGGACTTCGTGACCACCCTCGGCCACGGCAGTGGCCCCCGGGACCGCGCGGCGCTCGGCCTGCCCGGCGCCGGCCCCACCGCGGTCATCACCGACCTCGGGGTACTGCGCCCCGACCCCGGCACCGCGGAACTCGTCCTGACCGAACTCCACCCCGGAGTGACGGTCGATCAGGTACGGGCGGCCACCGGCTGGGAGCTCAAGGTGGCCGGCCGGCCGGGCGTCACGGCCCCGCCCACCGACGACGAACTCGCCGCCCTGCGCGCCCTGAAGGCCGCCACCGGCCAGGCGACCCCCGTACCCGCCGCGCCCCAGGGCGCCCGCCCCCGGAAGGACACCGCAGCCCCGTGATCACCGACCGCCCCCGGGACGTGTACGTCGTCGACGCCGTCCGCACCCCGATCGGCAAATACGGCGGCGCGCTGTCCGGCGTCCGCCCCGACGACCTCGCCGCTCACGTCGTCAAGGCCCTGGTGGACCGCGCACCGGGCCTGGACCCGGCCACGATCGACGACGTCCACCTCGGCAACGCCAATGGGGCGGGCGAGGAGAACCGCAACGTGGCCCGGATGGCGGTGTTGCTCGCCGGGCTGCCGGTGACCGTGCCCGGCGTCACCGTCAACCGCCTGTGCGGCTCCGGGATGGAGGCCGTCATCCAGGCCGCCAGGGCCGTCGCGCTGGGCGACGCCTCGGTGGTCGTGGCCGGCGGCGTGGAATCGATGAGCCGGGCGCCCTGGGTGCTGCCCAAGCCCGAACGGGCCTTCCCCGCCGGCCCGCAGACCCTGCACTCCACCACCCTCGGCTGGCGGCTGACCAATCCCCGGATGCCGGACGCGTGGACGGTCGCGCTGGGCGAGGGCGCGGAGCTGATCGCCGACCGCTACCGCCTCACCCGCGAGCAGCAGGACGCCTACGCGCTGGCCAGCCACCGGAAGGCGGCACGGGCCTGGCAGGACGGCGCCTTCGACGCGGAGGCCGTGCCGTACGGCACGGACGGCGCGCGGGGCGGCGACGGCGCCGACGGGACACCCGTGCGCGACGAGTGCGTGCGCGCCGACACCTCGCTCCGGGCGCTGGCCGCGCTGCGGCCGGTCTTCCGCGCGGACGGGGGCACGGTCACCGCCGGCAACTCCTCGCCGCTCAACGACGGTGCGGCCGCCCTGCTCCTGATGGACGAGGCGGGCCTGCGCTCCTCGGGGTGCGCACCGCTCGCCCGGATCCGCAGCAGCGCGGTCACCGGCATCGAGCCGCAGCTCTTCGGGCTCGGCCCGGTCGAGGCGGCCCGGCGGGCCCTCGCGAAGGCCGGCCGCGGCCTCGACGCGCTGCACACCGTCGAACTGAACGAGGCGTTCGCCGCCCAGGCCCTCGGCTGCCTGGCCGGCTGGCCCGAACTCGACCCCGCCCTGGTCAACCCGCACGGCGGCGCCCTCGCCCTCGGCCACCCGCTGGGCGCGTCCGGAGCCCGGATCGTGGGCGCGGTCGCCCACCGGCTGGCGGCCGCCGGCTCCGGCACGGGGCTCGCGACGCTCTGCATCGGCGTGGGGCAGGGCCTGGCCGTCGTCCTCGAACGCTAGGCCGCGCCCTCCCCGGACCCGCCCGACCACCACCGCAAAGGAAGACGGCCGCCATGACCCGCACCCCGCCCCCCCCCGCCCCGCCGGCCTTCGTGCCCGGTGCCCCGC
>NZ_JNZA01000034.1 GCF_000717345.1 Streptomyces lydicus
GGTCGGTGGTGCGGCCGGGGTACGTGGGCGGGGGGTCGGGGGAGGGCTGTGCGGTGGGGTCGGTGGGGGAGGGGGACGGGGACGGGCCGAGGGGGCTCGGCGAGGTGGCGGGCGGTACGGGGCGGGGTGCCGGGTCGTCCGGGTTGGCGGCCAGGCGGCCGAGCACGGCGGCGGCGGCCGCGGCGGCCACCGCCAGCGGCAGCCCGAAGCGGCGCAGCCAGGGCCCGGAGAGGCGGGCCGGCAGCCCGCGGCGCGGGGACGGGCCCGGTGGTGCGGCGGGTCGCAGGTCCCGGAGGCCGATGCTGTCGGCGCGGGCGGTGAAGGCGCGGCGCAGCCGTTCCTCGACGGGCCGCTCGGGCGGGGTTCCGGGGCCGTTCATGACCGCGCCTCCAAGATCTTTTCCAGGGAGTCCAGGGCGCGGCTGGCGAGGGACTTCACCGAGCCGCGGCTGATGCCGAGGGTCGTGGCGATCTGGGCCTCCGTCAGGTCGCCCCAGTAGCGCAGGACGAGGACCTCCCGCCGGCGCGCGGTCAGTCCGTTCAGCGCGGCAAGGACCTCGCGGTGTTCCTCGTCCAGCACGATGCGCTCCTCGGCGGACGGTGCGTCGGCCTCGTACGGCGGGGTGTAGTCGCGGGCGGTGCGGCGCCGGCGCAGTACGGAGCGGGCGGCGTTGACGACCGCGGTGCGCAGGTAGGCCAGGGCGTTGTCCACCTCGCCGAGTTGTTCGCCGTGGCGTTTGTAGAGGGCGGCGAAGGCGTCCTGGACGACGTCCTCGGCGGTGGCGCGGTCGTCGACGAGCAGGACGGCCAGCCGGACCATGGTGAGCCGGTGGGCGTGGTAGAGGTCGCTGAGGGTGGGCCGGGGGTCGGGCGGGGGTGCGCCGCCGCCTTCGTCCGGCAGGGCGTGCGGGCGGTGGGCCGGCGGGCCGGCCGCGGGGTGGCGGGCCGGGCGGCCGGTGCGGTGCGGGGCCTCGCGGTGGGCGGACGCCGGGCGGACGGTGCGCAGCAGCCACCGCCACAGGGCGTGCCGGGGCCCCGGCAGGGCGAACCGTACCGGGGCGGTGTGCGGGCCGGCGGAGTACTCCATCGATTCCTCGGGCCTGGTGGTCCTCAGCCGCGCCGGCGGCGGACGGCGTAGACGGTGCCGCCGCCCGCGGCGATCAGTGCCGCGGCGCTCGCGCCGAGGACCGCGGTGGTCGTCGAGGAGGCGCCGGTGTGGGCGAGTTCCTTGCCATTGCCGCTGCTCTTGGCGGGCTTCGACGGCTGTGCGCTGGGCGGCAGGGTGGGCTCGGCGCTCGGGCGGGGGCTGCTGGGCGAGCTGGGTTCGGCGGTGGGCCGGGAGCTGGCGGGCGAGCTGGGTTCGGCGGTCGGCCGCGGGCCTCCGGGCAGGGTGGGCCGGGGGCTGGGGGTGTGGGAGGCGCCGGCCGACGGGGTGGCCGTCGGCGGTGCCGTGCTCGTACGGTCGTCGGCGTGCGCGGGGCCCGCCGTGGACAGCGCGGCGAGGGCCAGTGCCGCGATCAGCCCGGCGCCGGCCGCGCCGCGCCGGCGGCTGCGATGGGCGGAGGGGCGGGCGGCGGGGGTCGTACGGGAAGACTTCACGGTCGGCTGCTCCACGTTCTTCGACGGGCGGCGCCTGTTGGCGCCCTCACCCGTCACGACGTGCGGCGGCGGCGGGGGTTGCCGGAGGGTGCGGAAATTTTTCCGGGCCCCGCCGGGGGCCGGTTTCAGCCGACGCTGCGCAGCAGTTTCTCGACCGCCTCGACCCGGGTGCCGAGTTCGGCCAGTTGTGCGCTCACCGTCTCCTGCTGGACGGTGACCCGCTCGGCGAGCTTGCGGTACTCGGCCAGCGCCGCGGCGTCCGCGCGGTGCCGCTGCAGCTTGAAGTACGAGGCCACGATCGTGGTGACCGAGGCGAAGAGGATCAGGAGTACCGCTATCGGGATGATGGTGCTGCTCATGTGGGCGTCCCCCTAGGGTCGTTCGTCCGGTGCCGCCCCCGCGGCCGCGTCCTCGTGGAGGGCGGCGAGGACGGTGGCCACGTTCAGCTTCAGCTCGAACGGCGTGAGTTCGAAGTACTTCAGCGCCTTGCCGTCCTCGGACAGCTCCAGCCGCCCCACCACCAGGCCGGCCTTCTCCAGCCGGTCCAGATGCATGTAGAGCAGCGGCCGGGACATCTCCAGGCGGCGGGCCAGCTCGCTGACGTACAGCCGGCCGTCGGCCAGCTCCGCGATCACCCGCAGTCGTTGCGCATGGCCCACGGCGGACAGCAGGGCCAGCAGCTCCTCGCTGTTCATGGCCCACCTTCTCGCCGTTCCGGACGCCTGTCAGCGGAGGTTGTCCCATGCCGCGACGGACTGTCAAACAGGTCCGCCGCCCTCCGGCCGCCACAATCTTACGGTTGACGCTTTGCTGTGACACCTGTAATTCTCCACTTACATGTAAGTCATGACTGACAGGTGCCCATGGGGGCGACCGCATGCGAAGGGGGAGGGCAAGTGGAGATGACCGTGCACGAACGGCCGGGAGGGCTCCGGCCGAAGGGGGACCGGCCGGCGGGCCGGCGGCCGGTGACCGTACGCGTCGCGGTGTGGAGTGCCCGGCACCCCTGGCGCGCGCTGGCCGGATGGCTGGCGTTCGTGGTGCTGTGCCTGGGGGTGGGCGCCGCGCTCGGTACCCACCAGGCCACCGCGGCGGACTACCGCGTCGGCGAGGCGGGCCGCGCCGAAACCCTCGCCGCGGAGGGGCACCTGGACCGCCCGGGGGTCGAACAGGTGCTGATCACCGCCCGGTCCGGGCCGCTGGACCGGGCCGCCGCCGAGGCGGCCGTACGGGACGTCACCGCCCGGATGGCGAAACTGCCCGAGGTGGCCGGGGTCGCGGATCCGGTCCGCTCGGCCGACGGCCGGGCACTGCGGGTCGCGGTGACCATGAAGGGCGCCGCGGCGGACGCCAAGCGTCATGTCGCCCCGCTGGCCGCGCAGACCGCGGCGGTCCAGCGCAGCCACCCGCAGCTGCGGGTGGCGGAGACCGGCGGTCCGTCGATCTCCGTCGGCCTCGACGACCAGCGCGACCAGGACCTGGCCCTCTCCGAGGCGCTCACCCTGCCCATCACCCTGCTGACGCTGCTGGCCGTCTTCGGCTCCGCGCTGATGGCGGCGGTCCCGCTGCTGCTCGCGCTGTCCTCGATCGCGGCCGCCATGGGCCTGTCCATGGTGGTTTCCCACGTCCTGCCGGACGCCGGTGTCGGCAACAACGTCATCATCCTGATCGGCATGGCCGTCGGGGTGGACTACACGCTCTTCTACCTCAAGCGCGAACGCGAGGAACGGGCCCGGTCCGGCGGCCGGCTCGGCGCCGAGGCGCTGGTGGAGCTGGCCGCCGCCACCTCCGGCCGGGCGATCGTGGTCTCCGGCCTCGCGGTGGTGGTCTCCACCGCCACGCTCTACCTGGCCACCGACGTCGTCTTCGCCTCGCTCGCGACCAGCACCGTCATCGTCGTGCTGGCCGCCGTCCTCAGCTCGCTGACCGCGCTGCCGGCGCTGCTGGTCGTGCTCGCCCGGCGGACCGAACGCCGCGCGGCCCGGCGCGGAAACCGGGAGCGCCGGAACGGGCGCCGGCCGGCCGAGCGGCACCGGCCCGACGGGCAGGGCCGCGTCTGGGGTGCCCTGCTGCTCCCGGCGCGCCGGCACCCGGCCGCCACGCTCTGCGTCTCCGTCCTGGTGATGCTGGGCCTGGCCGCCCCCGCCCTGGGCATGCAGCTGCGGGTCCTCAACGTTGACAGCCACTCCCGCGAGATCCCCGCCATGCGGACCTACGACCGGCTCACCGCGGCCTTCCCCGACCTGCGGGTGCGGCACCAGATCGTGGTCCGGGCGCCCGCCGACCGGTCCTCCGAAGTGGCGTCCGCACTGCGGAAGTTGAACGCACGGACGGCCTCCGATCCGCTCTACGCCACGGTCCGGACCCCGCTCGTGCGCACCTCCGGGGACCACCGCACCACCACCATGGAGCTGTCGTCGCCCCACAAGGTCAGCTCGCCCGAGGCGCGGCGCTCGCTCGATCGGCTGCGTACGCGCTATCTGCCGGAGACGGTCGGGGCGGTGCCCGGCGCGCGGTTCGCGGTCAGCGGGGACGTCGCGCACGACACCGACTACCTGGCCCATCAGGACGCCAAGCTCCCGCTGGTCGTCGGCGCGTTGCTGCTGCTGACCTTCCTCCTGACGGCCCTGGTCTTCCGTTCCGTCGTCATCGGGCTGCTCGGCGTGGCGCTCAATCTGCTGTCCGCGGCGGCGGCCTTCGGCCTGGTCGTGGTCTTCTTCCAACACGGCCTGGCGAGCGTGCTGTTCGGCGTCGACGAGGCCGCGACCGGCGCCATCGGGTCCCGGGTGCCGCTGTTCCTCTTCGTGATCCTCTTCGGCCTGTCGATGGACTACCAGGTGTTCGTGGTCAGCCGCATCCGGGAGGAGGTGCTGCGCGGCGTCCCGACCCGGCAGGCGGTGCTGCACGGTCTGGGCGCCTCCGCCAAGGTCGTCACCAGCGCGGCGGCGGTCATGGTCACGGTCTTCGCCAGCTTCATGCTGCTGCACCTCGCCGAGATGAAGCAGATCGGCTTCAGCCTCGCGGTGGCCGTGCTGCTGGACGCCTTCGTCATCCGCGTGATGATCCTGCCCGCCGCGCTGATGCTCCTGGGGCGGGCGAGCTGGTGGCCGTCCGGCGCCGGGAAGGGCGCCGGACGGCGCGTCGCGCTCGCCGACGGGTGAACGCCGGGAGGGCGGACGGTCAGATCGTCGCGGCGTCGATCACGAAGCGGTAGCGGACGTCGCTCGCCAGCACCCGCTCGTACGCCTCGTTGATCCGGTCCGCGCTGATCACCTCGATGTCCGCGGCCAGCCCGTGCGCACCGCAGAAGTCGAGCATCTCCTGGGTCTCGGCGATGCCGCCGATCATCGACCCGGCGAGCGACTTGCGCCCGGGGATCAGCGCGAAGGCCGCGACCGGCAGCGGGTTCTCCGGGGCGCCGACCTGGACCAGGGTGCCGTTGGTGCGCAGCAGCCCGAGGTAGGCGTTCAGGTCCAGGTTGGCGGACACGGTGTTGACGATCAGGTCGAAGGTGCCGGCCAGCGCCTCGAACGTGGCCGGGTCGGAGGTCGCGTAGTAGTGGTCCGCGCCCAGCCGCAGGCCGTCGTCCTTCTTGCGCAGCGACTGGCTCAGGACGGTGACCTCCGCACCCATCGCGTGCGCGATCTTCACGCCCATGTGGCCGAGGCCGCCCAGGCCGACGACCGCGACCTTCTTGCCGGGGCCGGCCTGCCAGTGGGCGAGCGGCGAGTAGAGCGTGATGCCGGCGCACAGCAGCGGGGCCGCGGCGTCCAGCGGAATGGTCTCGGGTATGCGCAGCGCGTAGTTCTCGTCGACGACGACGTGGGTGGAGTAACCGCCGTAGGTCGGCTCGCCGTCCCGGCCGGTCGCGTTGTACGTGCCGACGTTGCCGAGGTCACCGGTGCAGTACTGCTCCAGCCCGGCCCGGCAGTTCTCGCACTCCCGGCAGGAGTCGACGAAGCAGCCGACGCCGACCCGGTCGCCGGCCGTGTAGCGGGTCACTTCGGCACCGACCTCGGCGACCACACCGGCGATCTCATGGCCGGGGACGATCGGGAAGTTCCCGCCGTCGCCCCACTCGGCGCGCACGGTGTGGATGTCGGAGTGGCAGATGCCGGCGTACTTGATCTCGATGAGGATGTCGTGGGCACCCAGCTCGCGGCGCGGAATCGTGATCCGCTCCAGCGGTGCCTTCGGGGCGGGTGCGGCGTACGCGGAGACAGAGGTGTGGGTCATGCCAACGAGAATGCGACCCTCCGGTTCTTCCAGCCAGAGCCGCTTGAACATATGCACGCCGTGCCTAGCACTGGCAGAACCCCCCTCCGGGGGGGACGGGCCGGATCCCGGTCATGGGTGGGCCCCGGTCGGCGGGTGAGGGTTCACCGCGCCGGCCGGGGCCCGGTCCCGGATCAGGAGAAGACCACCGAGCGGAGCTTCAGCCGGTCGGAGGCGTGGCCGCCGTGCGGCCGGAGGCTGAAGAAGTCGCCCGTGCAGTCGGGTCCCGTGAAGACCGTCGCGGTGGCATCGGTGTAGTTGCGCGGCGAGTGGGCCGGCGGCACGAATTCGGCGGCCACCTCGGGGAGGGTGATGCACTCCCGGCTGGCCGGATCGGACAGCACGCCGACGTGCGGCCCGCTGGAGTCCTCGTAGACGTAGGTGAACGGGCCGGTGGCGGCGCCGGCCGGCGCGGCGGGCAGGGCGAGGGCGAGCGCGAGGGCGCCGACGGCGGTGGCGGCGACGGTGGCGGGGCGGTGCAGACGCATGGGGCGTCCCTTCTCTTCCGGTGTCCGTGCGGAAGGTGGGCTGCCCAGGCGCGTGCCCGGAGATGTACGGAGATGTCCGGCCTCACACGAAGGAGGACCGGTGAATCGATCCGTCGAGCGTTGTACGAGCGGGAGCCGGGAGCCGGGAGCCGGGAGCCGGGAGCCGGGAGCCGGGAGCGGGGAGCGGGGAGCCGGGAGCCGGGGCTCTCCGGGGTTCCGGGCCGGCGGCCGCGGGGCGTCGACGCGGCCCCAGCGCTACGGCCGTTGGGGCGCCGCGATCCGGGCCCGCAGGACGTCCGCGATCCGCTCGCACCACTCGCGGGTCTCCCGTTCGAAGCCCAGACCGCGCAGGCAGGTCAGATACGGGCCGATCCGGGTGCCGTGGGCCAGGAAATCGGCCTCGTCGCGGTCACCGCGCAGCCGCACCAGCAGCTTCCCGAGGACCTCGGCCTTGGCTGCCGCGATCCGGGCCCGCTCGTCGAGCTGCTCGATCACCGGACCGGCGTCGATCCGGTCCACCGCCTGCACCTTGACCAGCAGGTCGTCACGGATGAAGGACGGTTTGGCGGAGCCCGCGGCGAACCGCTCCAGTTCGGCCAGGCCCGCGTCGGTCACATGGAACAGCCGTTTGTTGGGCCGGGTCTCCTGGACCACCTGACGCCCGGCGACCAGCCCCTCCGCCTCCAGCCGGGTCAGCTCGGCGTACAGCTGCTGCGGCAGCGCGTGCCAGAAGTTGGCGACGCCGATGTCGAACGCCTTGGCCAGCTGATAGCCGCTGTACTCGCCGTCCAGCAGCGCCGCCAGCACCGCGTGCTTGAGAGCCATGCCCCGGCCACCCCTTCCCATACTCAAGAATCTGACTAATCATAGTCGCGACTAGGTGGGATGGGCACACACGAGAGGGGACGACGGCATGGCGACGACCGCGGAGCGGTTCAAGGCGGCGGTGGAGGCACGCGAACTGGACGGGGTGGCGGAGCTGTTCACCGAGGACGTCCGCCTCTACAGCCCGGTGAAGTTCACGCCCTTCGAGGGGCGGCCGATGGTGCTGGGGCTGTTCGGGGTGCTGCTGCGCACCTTCGAGGACTTCCGTTACGTGGGTGAGCTGGCCGGCCGCGCGGAGACGGCGGCGGGCGGGACCGCCGACTCGGAGATCCTGATCTTCCGGGCCACGGTCAACGGCAAGCAGATCCACGGCATCGATCTGCTCCAGTTCGACGAGGCGGGCCGGATCAAGGAGTTCACGGTGATGGTGCGGCCGCAGTCCGCGGTGCAGGCGCTGGGCGAGGCGGTGCTGGCCGGGCTGGTCGCGGACGGGCTGGTGCCCCAGCCGTAGGGCCCGCGGGCCGGCCCCCCGGTGGATGGTGCGGGGGCCGGCGTGCGCGGGGGTGCGGGGGCCGGTCGGCCCGCCCTGACCCGGCCGCTTACGCGGGCTCAGCCGGTCAGCGAGATCGCCGCGGCCGGGCAGATGGCCGCCGCCTCGCGTACCGCGTCGTGCAGCGCGGCCGGCGGCTCGGCATCCAGGACGACGACGATGCCGTCCTCGTCGCGCTGGTCGAAGACGTCCGGCGCGGCCAGCACACAGCTTCCGGCGCCGCAGCACTTCTCCTGGTCGGCGTGAATGCGCATGGTTCTCCCAAGTGAGGCGTACGAAAAGGGTGGTGGGGCGATTCTTGCGGGGTCGTGGCTACCAGGCGACCGGCAGCGCGTGCACCCCGTAGATCCCCATGTCGTGCCGGAAGGGGACCTCCTCGAAGGGGACGGCGAGCCGCAGCCCGGGCAGCCGGCGCAGCAGGGTTTCCAGGGCGATCTGCAGCTCCACCCGGGCCAGCGGCTGGCCCAGGCACTGGTGGACGCCGAAGCCGAAGGCGACATGGCGGCGGGCGTCGCGGCCGACGTCGAGGGCGTCGCCGCCGGGGAAGACCGCCTCGTCACGGTTGGCGGAGTTGAGCGTGCACAGCACGCCCTCGCCCGCGCGGACGGTGACGCCGCCGACGCTGACGTCCTCGGTCGCGACCCGCGGCAGACCGTTGTGCACGATCGTCAGATAGCGCAGCAACTCCTCCACGGCGCCCTTGATCAGTGACGGGTCCTCGCGGAGCCGGGCCAGCTGGTCGGGGTTGCGCAGCAGGGTGAGCGTGGACAGTGCGGTCATGTTCGCGGTGGTCTCGTGGCCCGCGATCAGCAACAGCCGTCCCATGGAGGCGATGTCCCCGTTGTCGAGCTCGCCGCGTGCCACCAGCCGGCTGACGATGCCGTCGTCCGGCGTGTGCCGCTTGGACTCGGCGAGCCGGCTCAGATACTGCTGCAACTCCTGCTGGCTGGCGCGGACCTCCTCGGGTGCCGAGCGGAGGCTGAGCAGGATCCGGCTGCGCTCCTGGAAGAAGGCGTGGTCCTCGTAGGGCACGCCGAGCAGCAGGCAGATCACCAGCGACGGCAGCGGCAGCGCGAACTCGGTGACCAGGTCGGCCGCGTCGCGGCCGTCGGTCATCCGGTCGAGCAGTTCCTCGGCGATGCGCTGCACCTCGGGGCGCATCGCCTCCATCTTCTTGATCATGAAGTCGGCGGTGAGCATGCGGCGCAGCCGGGCGTGCTCGGGGTCGTCCTGGCGAATGAACGTCGGGGTGCTGGTGACCAGTTCGCGTCCGCCGGCGGTCAGGAAGGGGAAGCCCGGCCGGGTCGCGTCGGCGCTGAAGCGCGGATCGCCGAGGACCGCCCGTACGTCCTCGTGCCGGGTCACCAGCCAACAGGAGGAGCCGTCCCACAGCGTCGCCCGGGTGACCGGTTCCTCCCGGCGCGCGCGTTCGATCTCGGGAGCCGGGTCGAAGGGGCAGCCGCCGGCCCGGGCGGCCGGTACGGCGAGGGCGGCGGGGGTGGCGGTGCGCGCACCCGGGCCGGTCTCGCGCTCCGCGTCGGTACGTTCTGCAGTCGTCATGCGGCTGGTCCTTCCACGGTCGGGACACGGCGTGCGCCGTGACGAACGGTGCGGGTGGCGCCACTCCTCGACGGGCTCACGGGCCTGGACGGAACGGTCCGTCCCCGGTGAGAACTCAGCTAGTTACCTAAGTTAAGCAACTAAGTTGTCGACACGTTAACTCACCCCGAACGAGGCGGGGAAGGGCAGATCAAGGCGTGCGCGAGGTTGGCTCAAAGCGAGCGCAGAGCGGTACGCAGCGTGCCTGTCCGCGTACGGATCCCGTCGTTCCAGGGGCCGCTACAGTGCCTGCATGCCGGACCCCGGAAGAGACCAGGACCCCACCGCCGCACTGCAAAGAGTGCTGGCCACGCTGTCCTACCTGCTCACCCGCTCCCGGGCGCACGAACGCCAGGCGGCCCGGGCGGGCGTCACGGCGGCACGCTCCGACCTGTGGCTGCTGATGGCGCTGGAGGACTGCGGAGGCGTCAGCAGGGTCGGCGATCTGGCCGCGACGCTGATGGTCGAGCCGCCTCATGTCACCCGGCAGATCGGCCAGTTGGAGTCGCAGGATCTCGTCGAGCGCACCCCGGACTCGCTCGACCGCCGGGCCCGCAAGGTCGCCATCACCCCGCACGGCAGGGCGATACTCCGGCGCCTCCAGCAGAGCAGCCAGGCCGGTCTGCACGAGGCCCTGGACGGATTCGACGACTCCGACATCGCCACCACCGTCGCGGTGCTCAACCACCTGGTGGCCTGGGCCCGCCACAAGCACGCGGAGGAGGACCGGCCGCGCGGCCGGGGCGCGTAGCGGCGTACGGCACATGACGTAGGGGCGGGGCGGAGAGGTAGGGGCGGGGCGGAACAGCCGGCCCCCGCCCCCTCGGTGGCCGTGGTTATTCGATCTCGACCCGGCCGCTGTGGCCCTGGGTGCCGCCGGAGGCCGCGGCGCCGTTCTTGTCGGTCTTGGTGTTCTGGGCGTCGGGGGAGCCGAGGTTGCGGCGGACCGAGTCCAGGATGGTCAGGCCCTGGCCGACCAGGCCGGCGGCGACCTCACCGAGGCCGTCGGTGCCGTTGAGGATGTTGACATTGGCGTTGGCCAGGCCCGCGGAGGCTTCCTTGACGATCTGCGGGAGCTGGTCGATGAGCATCCGGTCCAGGGCCACCCGGTCGTACGAGGCGGCGGCCTCGGCCTGGATCTTCATGCGCTCGGCCTCGGCCAGGGCCAGCAGCTTGATGCGCTCGGCCTCCGCCTCGGCGGGCTTGACGACCTCGGCGACCAGTTCCTGCTGACGCAGCTGGGCCCGCCGCTCGGCCAGTTCGGTCTGGGCGGCGAGGACTTCCCGCTGGGCGTTGGCCTGGGCCAGCGGACCGGCCTGGGCGGCGTGCGCCTGGGCGCGGTCCACCTCGGCGGAGTACTCGGCCTGGACCACGGCGGTCTGCCGGGAGTACTCGGCCTGGTTCCGCGCGGCCTCCTGCTGGGCCTCGACGGACGCCTGGGTGGCCTTGGCCTGGGCGATCTGCGCCTGCCGCTGGATGGCCGCCTTGTGCGGGGCGGACATCGCCTCGATGTAACCGGTGTCGCCGTCGTCGATGGACTGGATCTGCAACGAGTCGACGATCAGACCGATCTTGGCCATTTCGGTCTTGGACGTCTCCAGGACCTCGGTGGCCAGTTTCTGCCGCTCGGTGACGATCTCCTCGACCGTCATCGAGCCGATGATGGACCGGAGATGGCCGGCGAAGATCCGTCCGGTCAGCACCGACATCTGGTCCTGGTCGGACAGGAAGCGCTGACCGGCGTTGACGATGCTCTCGGTGTCGTTGCCGACCTTGAACGCGATCACGGCGCGGACCGTGAGGGCGATGCCCTGCCGGGTCACGCACTTCTCGGCGACCTCCGCCTCACACATCGCCAGCGTCAGAAAACGGACCTTGCGGAAGACCGGCAGCACGAACTTGCCGTGGCCGGTCACCACCCGGAACGGCGCGCCGCCCTGGCCACGCCTGCCTCCCGAGATCAGCATCGCTTGATCGGGGGCAGGTACGCGGTAACCGAACATGCTTCGTCTCCTCAACCTGCGTCGCCGGCATCGCCGGCCGACGCGTCCAACGGATCGGCCCACTCCATGACGTCCACCTGGCGCTGGCCACGGGAATCGATCACGAGCACGGTCGCCCCCACCGGAAGGGGGTCGGCGGACCAGGCGAGGAACGTTTCGGAGCCGCCCCTGACCCGCACCAGGACCTCACCGGGACCGGCAGCCCCGCGAGTGCCGATCAGCAGCACTCCGGTACAGCCGATCACGGCATCGTCCTGTGCCATCAGCGGCTGCCCTCCCCCGTTACGTACCTGGAAAACCGACCATAGCGCCCCCGCCCGCGGGGGCCTATGGCGGGACGGCGGCGAGTTGAACGGGCCGTGCGCGGCGATCAAATTCCCGTCAAGACCTGCCGTTACTCCTTGCGGAGAGCCGCGCCGGGGGACTCGGCGGAGGGCAGCGCGTCGAGTGCGGCGAGGAGGTCGGCAGGCTCGGCGCGCACCGTGTAGTCGGTGTCTATGAAGGACCAGCGGATGACGCCGTCGCGGTCGATGACGTAGGTGGCGGGCAGCGGCAGGGTCCGGGAGTGGCCGCCGTTGACGTGCTGGAGGTCGAAGCCGAAGGAGTCGTACACGGCGGCCAGGTCGTCGGGCAGGTCGAAGGCGAGGCCGTATCGGGCCGCGGTATCCGAGCCGAGGTCGCTGAGCACGTCGAATTCCAGGGAGTGCTTCTCGGCGAGGGTGAGGGACTCGTCGGGGATCTGCGGGGAGACCGCCACCAGCCGGGCGCCGCGGGCGGTGATCCCGGCGTGCTGCTGCTGGAGGGCGCGCAGGGCGAGGTTGCAGTACGGGCACCAGGCGCCGCGGTAGAAGGTGAGCACGACCGGCCCGGCGTCGAGCAGGGTCTCCAGGGACACCGTCTCGCCGGTCGCGGTGGGGAGGCGGAAGCCGGGCGCCTTGTCGCCGGTCCGAAGGGCCCGGGCGGCCTGTCCGGAGGCGGCCAGGTCACGGGCCGCGCGCTCCATCACCGCACGGGACGCGGCCGGGACTTCGGGGTGGCGGGTGCGGAACGATGCGGCGAGTGCGGCGAGTTCGTCACGAAGGCTCATGGTGAGGGTGCTCCTGTGGTGTGGGGTGGGCGCGCAGCGGGGCCAGGGCGGCGGTCACCGTGTCGGTCAGCGCCCTCGCGTCGGCACCGGCGCGGGAGCGCAGATTGACGCCGTAGGCGAGGGTCGCGAGCACCGACGCGGCGGCGTCGAGGTCCGTGGACGGCGGGAGCTGCCCCAGCCCGGCGGCGCTGCCGAGGGCCGCCCGCATGGCGCGCTCCAGGGTGGTGTGGTGGGCCTCTAGGAGGGTGCGGATACCGGGGTCGGCGCACTCGGGGCCCGCGTAGGCATTGGTGACCATGCAGCCCCAGCCGGCGACCGGACCGGAACATCTGACGTCGATCAGCCCGGCGAAGAACTCCTCGATCGCGGTCAGCCCCCCGTCCGCCGCCGCGAGACGGGCGAAGGCCGGTGCCGAGTGCTGGGCTATGTAGCGCTCCAGCGCCGCGGCGTAGAGGCCGTCCTTGCTGCCGAAGGTCGCGTAGAGGCTGGAGCGGCTGAGGCCGGTCGCGGTCACCAGCGCCTGGATGCCGGTCGTCGGCAGGCCCTGGCGCCAGAAGATCTGCAGGGCGTCGTCGAGCACGACGTCGGGGTTGAAGTGCTTGATGTCGGGCATGGCGAGCCTGCTCCTTTCGCGCTCCGACCCAACTGGGAACGGTCATTCCAAGATACGCGAACCGGTCGACGGCGCAAGGGAGTTGGGGGAAGCCCTGTGGAAAACATGCGGAACCGGTCCCTCCGCGTCGGGGGGCGCGGAGGGACCGGTTCGGTGGAGGGGGCGGGCGCTACGCGCGCCGGGAGCCCGGCTTCGGCAGCAGCGGAAGCAGCGCCGAGATCGCGGCGGACAGTACGACGTTGAAGACCACCGCGGTCGTCAGCGCGTGCCCGTACGCCCCGGCGTCGTTGTGCGCGGCGCCGCCGAGCGCGTTGTAGTAGAGGACGCCGACGATGGCCACGCCGACCGCGCCGCCGATCTGCTGACCGGTGGAGAGCACGCCGGAGGCCATCCCCACGTGCCGGGGACCCACGTTGCTGAGCACCGCGTTCAGCAGCGGCGTGACCAGCAGACCGTTGCCCGCGCCGACCAGGATCAGCGTCGGTGCCAGCTCCCAGGCGGTCAGCGCGGAGCCGGCGCTGACGGCCAGGAAGATCGTGCCCAGGAACCCCAGCGCGCCGATCAGGCCGCCGAGTTGCAGCACCCGGCGCCCGAAGCGGGCGAGCCGGCCGGCGATCAGGCTGGCGGCGAAGAAGGCGACGGCGAGCGGCGTGTAGACCAGGCCGGCGCCGAGCGCGTCCATCCCCAGGCCGTCCTGCAGCGTCAGCGACAGGATGAGGAAGAAGGAGTTGATGCCCGCGTAGGCCAGGACGACCAGGGTCATGCCGACCGCGAACGGGCGCTCCCGCAGCAGCCCCAGCTGGATCAGCGGGGCGCCGCCCGCGGCGTCCACCCGCCGCTCCACCAGCCCGAACACCGCGAACGCCAGCGCGCTGCCGGCCAGGCTGAGCCAGGTCCACAGCGGCCAGCCGTACGAACGCCCCTCGACCAGCGGCACCACGAGCAGGAACAGCGCCACGGTGAGGACGACCGCGCCGGGCAGGTCGAGCCGGCGGGCCTCCGGGGCGCGCGACTCGGGCACGAACAGCGCGGCCAGCAGCAGCGTCACCAGACCGACGGGCACATTGACCCAGAACACCGGCCGCCAGGAGGAGCCGAAGAGGTCCGCGGAGATCAGCACCCCGCCGAGCAGCTGGCCGATGATGGTGGACATGCCGATGACCGCGCCGAGCGCACCGAACGCCTTGGGGCGCTTCTCGGCCGGGATCAGTACCTGGATCATCGCGAAGACCTGCGGGAACATCGCCGCCGCGCTC
The DNA here is from genome assembly GCF_000717345.1 of Streptomyces lydicus. GTDB lineage: Bacteria > Actinomycetota > Actinomycetes > Streptomycetales > Streptomycetaceae > Streptomyces > Streptomyces lydicus. The sequence goes on from NZ_JNZA01000034.1 coordinate 14,295, forward strand.
AGCCCCTGGACCAGCCGCGCACCGATCAGGCTGACGGAGTCCGGCGCCAGCGCGCAGCCCACGGACGACAGCGTGAACAGCGCCATCCCGATCATGAACAGCCGCTTGCGGCCGAAGCGGTCGCCGAGGCGGGCGCCGGTGATCAGTGCGATGGCGTAGGTGAGCTGATAGCCCGCCAGGATGAGCTGGATGTCGGCGGGCGTGGAGTGCAGATCGGCCTGGATGGCGGGGGCGGCGACCAGCACGATGAACGTGTCGAGAACGGCCATGAAAGCCCCGACCAGCACGATGGTCAGGGCCCGCCACGGCGCCGCCCCTCCGGCCGCACCGGAGGGCGGTCCTGCCTGCGGCGTCGCCGGCCGCACCGGCGCGGACTGCTGCCCCGTGGCGCCTGAGGGTTGGGTCTGGGTCATGAGGTAAGCGTCGAACAGCCCCCGTCCGACAAACAGAGACCGATTATGCTGGTGTTCCCACTACCCCCATATACGTGCTACGCCCATATATACGTGCGGAGGCCCTGACCCGGCCGGCACACCCCGCGATCCGCGGCGAACGGGAGTATCGGATGGCTGACCAGCAACGGCGGCGCTGCCTGGCGGAGTTCCTGCGCTCGCGGCGGGAGCGGCTCACACCCGAGGAGGCGGGGATCCTCGCGGGACCGCGGCGGCGCACTCCCGGCCTGCGGCGCGAAGAGGTCGCCCAGCTCTCCGGGGTGAGCGTGACCTGGTACACGTGGCTGGAGCAGGCGCGCGACATCACCGTCAGCCGGCAGGTCCTCACGAGCCTGGCGCGCGCCCTGATGCTCAGCTCGATCGAGCGCCGGCACCTGTTCGCGCTGGCCGGGGTGCCGCTGCCGGAGCAGCCGCCGGGCCGCGGCCCGGGCCCCGCGCTCCAGCGGCTGGTCGACGCGCTCGAACCGCACCCCGCGTACCTGCTGGACGCCAACTGGGACCTGGTGGGCTGGAACCGCGCCGAGGCGGGGCTGATCGGTGACCCGGGACAGCTGGAGCCGGCCGAACGCAACCTGCTGTGGCTGGTGTTCATGGATCCGGCCATGCGCACGCTGATGGTCGACTGGGAGGGGCAGGCGCAGAATCTGGTCGCCCAGTTCCGGGCGGACGCCCGGGCGCGCTTCGGGGATCCGCGCTTCGAGCGGCTCACCGGCGGACTGCGGGAGGCGAGTGCGGAGTTCCGCGGATGGTGGGAGGCGCACGACATCGCGGACTTCGGCAGCAACCGCCGGCAGTTCCGCCACCCCTGGGTCGGCCGGCTGACCTTCGACTACGTGAAGCTGGCGGCGATGGACGCGCCCGGCGTCAAGCTGTTCGCGTGCATGCCGGCCGACGCGGAGACGTCCGGGAAGCTGCCCGCGCTCCAGCGGTGTGCGACCGGCGAGGTGCCGGACGCCGCCGAAGTGGCCGACGCCGTCGACGAGTTGAGCGTCTCGCGCGCGGGAGCGTAGCGGGCCCGCGCGGTGCGCCGGGTCATGGAATTCTCAACGAATTCCCAATACCCCAGTACGCGGAGTGACCTGCGTCACGTTTGCTTGACTGGCTGATAGCCAGCCCTCTTCTATTGGCGGCACGCGGCCCATGTCGACCGAGGGCGCGCGACGAATGCACACCGGGGGGTATGGCATTGCGTAGTCGACTGCCTTGACGCGCTGTTAGCGCATTCCGTCGTTCACCTTTCACCTTCTTTTACCGTCCGGCGCCAGCGTGTTCTCTCTTCCGCTGCCTGCGCCCGGTGCGATCCCTTTCCCTTGAGGCGCGCAGCCGACTGCGCCGTACGGTCATGACGGCCTGCTCCGGCCACTCGACCACGGCCGCCCGCGTCCTTCGGGAAATTCATTGTTGAGATACGGAGGGGAATCCCGACATGCCCTTGAACAGGGAATTCATCGGCCGCAGCTGGCGGGCCGCGGAAATCTACGAGGTAAGCCGCGAGAAACTCCGCGACTTCGCGGTCGCGATCGGCGAGACGCACCCGGTCTATCTGGACGAGGAAGCCGCGGTGAAGCAGGGCCACCGGACCGTCATCGCACCGCCCACCTTCGCCACCACGCTGTGGTTCCGCATGGGCAACTGGCCGATGCTGGTACCCGAGTTCGGCAAGCAGAAGGACCCGGTCTGCGTCCTCGGTGACCAGCGCGTCACCCACCACCGGCGGATCCACGCCGGCGACCGGCTGTGGTTCACCACCACCGTCCGCGACATCCGCGACATCGGCCGGCACGAACTCTTCGAGATGGAACACCAGGTGACCTCGGAGGACGGGGAACCCGTCTGCACCGTCGTCGACCAGATGATTTCCCGCAATTCCGCGGCACCGAAGGAGCAGCGGTCATGACTACCCAGGTCGATTACGACAACGTCCCGGTCGGAATGCAGCTGGCCGCCCAGGAATTCCAGCTCCTGCCGGTCAACGAAATCATGTACTGCGGCGCCTCTCTCGACTTCGTCGGTGTCCACTGGAACCCGCGCGTCGCGCGCTCCGTGGGAATGGATCACATCGTCGCCCACGGCCCGCTGACCGAGGCAAAAGCGCTCAGCCTCGTGCACGAATGGACCGGGGATCCCGGTTCCGTCGTGGCCCAGCACGCCCGATTCCACAAGCCGGTCCTCATACCCGACGACGGCGTGGGTGCCCGCTACCGCATCCACGGAACCGTGACCGAGAAACTGGCGGACCGGCGAGTCGTGGTCGAATTGACCGCGGTATCCCCGCAGGAAGAGGAATTGGCCACCGTACGCGCGGTAGTGCAACTCGCGTGAATGCCCCCGAGACCCCAAGGAGCTCACCCATGCGCACACTGCTCGTCGACAACCACGATTCCTACACCTTCAACCTCTTCCAGCTCATAGCCGAGGTCAACGGCGTCGACCCGGTCGTGGTCACCAACGACACCCCGATGCTGAAGACCCTCCGCCAGGGCGGATTCGACAACATCGTCATCTCCCCGGGCCCGGGCCGCCCGCAGGAGTCCCGCGACCTCGGATACGTGCCCGACCTGCTGCGCCACACCGATCTGCCGGTCCTCGGCGTCTGCCTCGGCCACCAGGCCATCGCGCACGCCGCCGGCGCCGCCGTGGTCCCCGCCCCGCGGCCCCGCCACGGCCACCTCGCCAGGGTCACCCACGACGGCGACGCCCTCTTCGCCTCCGTCCCCGCGGAATTCACCGCCGTGCGTTACCACTCGCTGTGCGTCGACGAGCCGCTGCCGCCGGAGCTGGAGGTCACCGCGCGCGCCGACGACGGCGTGATCATGGCGCTGCGCCACCGCGACCTCCCGCGCTGGGGCGTGCAGTTCCACCCCGAGTCCATCGCCTCGGAATACGGCCGGGAGATCCTCACCAACTTCCGCGACCTCACCCACGGCGTACGCGACGAGGCCCGGCACACCGCCCGCGCGACCGCCCGCCCGGCCGGCCGGCGCCCGGCCGGCGCGCCCACCCACCAGCTGATCACCACCGTCCTGCCGCAGGCCGTCGACACCGAAGCCGCCTTCGCCCGGCTGCACGCCGACGCCCCCCACTGCTTCTGGCTCGACAGCAGCCGCGTCGAGGAGGGCCTGTCCCGCTTCTCCTTCCTGGGCGACGCCACCGGCCCGCTCAGCGAGATCCTCACCTACCGGCTGTCCGCCGGCGCGGTGAAGGTGCAGGACGCGGGCGGACTCCGCCTGGAGAGCGGCTCGATCTTCGAGGTCCTGGACGCCCGCCTCAAGCAGCGCCGCCTCGACGCCCCCGACCTTCCCTTCGACCTCACCGGCGGCTACGTCGGCTACTTCGGCTACGAACTCAAGGCCGACTGCGGCGCGTCCCGGCGGCACGCCGCGGACACCCCGGACGCCGTCTGGATGTTCGCCGACCGGCTGATCGCCGTCGACCACCAGGAACAGCGCACCTACGTACTCGCCGTGCACACCGACGACGAGCAGCAGACCATCGCCGCCAAGGAGTGGGTCGAGGCGACGGCGGAGCGCCTGACCGCCCTGGAGCCCCTCCCCGACGACGACGCGGGCAGCCGGCAGCCCGCCGACCCGGCCCCCGACGCGGCCCCGTACCTCGTCCGCGACCGGGCGGGCTACCTCGCCGACATCGACGAGTGCCGGCGCCAGCTGGTCCGCGGCGAGAGCTACGAGATCTGCCTGACCGACAAGCTGCGGATGCCGCCCGTCGACGCCACCGCCGCCGCCGACCTGGCCTTCTACCGCCGGCTGCGGCGCGCCAACCCCGCCCCCTACTCCGCGCTGCTGCGCCTGGGCGGCACCACCGTCTTCAGCTCCTCGCCCGAGCGGTTCCTGCGCATCGAGCGCGACGGCACCGTCGAGAGCAAGCCCATCAAGGGCACCGCACCGCGCGACGCCGACCCCGTACGCGACCGGCAGCTCGCCGAGGAACTGGCCGCCGGCGCCAAGACCCAGGCCGAGAACCTGATGATCGTGGACCTGCTGCGCAACGACCTCGGGCAGGTCTGCGAGATCGGCAGCGTGAAGGTCGACCGCTACATGGCCATCGAGTCCTACGCCACCGTCCACCAGCTCGTCTCCACCATCCAGGGCCACCTCGGCCCCTCCGTCAGCGCCGTCGACTGCGTACGCCACTGCTTCCCCGGCGGCTCGATGACCGGCGCGCCCAAGCTGCGCACCATGGAGATCATCGACCGCCTGGAGACCGAGGCCCGGGGCATCTACTCCGGCTCGCTCGGCTACTTCGGCCTCTCCGGCGGCACCGACCTCAACATCGTGATCCGCACCGCGGTCCGCAACGGCGAGGAGCTGACCATCGGCGCGGGCGGCGCCATCGTCCTCGACTCCGACCCCCAGGACGAGTACGAGGAGATGCTCCTCAAGGCCGCCGCCCCGCTGCGCGCCTGGCAGGCCGGACGATGAGCGAACGGCTCCGCTGGGACGACGCGCAGGGCGCCCTGGTCCCCGCCGGCCCGCCCGGCACCGTCCACGCCATCGACTCCTGGCTGTGCGCCGAGGGCCGGGTGCGCGGGCTCCCGCTGCACCTGCGCCGGTTCGCCGCGGCCTGCGAGGCGCTCGGCGGACCGCCGGGCCCACAGGTGCACGCCTTCTTCCAGGCGGTGGCGGAACGGCTCCCGGCGACCGGCACCTGGTTCCCGCGCGTCGAACTCGCTGTGGACAACCGGGAATTACGCCTCCACCTGTGGATACGCCCCGCGCCCGCCCTCGGCGAGAGCGTACGGTTGTGGACGGCCGAGGGCCCCGACCGCCGCAGCCGCCCCGACATCAAGGGCCTCGACCTCGACCGGCTCACCGCGCTGCGCAACGAGGCACTGGCCGCAGGCGCCGACGAGGCGCTGCTCCTCGACGCCGCCGGGCGCCTCGTGGAGGGCGCGACCACCAGCCTCCTGTGGTGGCGGGACGACGTCCTGTGCACCCCGCCCGACACGCCCCGCCGGCTCGCCTCCGTCACCCGCGAGCTGCTCCTCGGCATCGCCGCCGCCCAGGGCATCCGCACCGCCCGCGAAACCCCCACGCCGCGCGCACTCGACGGCCTCGAAGTCTGGGCGGTCAACGCCCTGCACGGCATCCGGCCCGTCACGCAATGGACATCCGCGCAGGTCAGCGCCGGACCGGCGATCCGCGCTCCGCGCTGGCGCGGCCATCTGAGCCGCCTGGCGCAGCCCGCCCCTTCCGCCCTCTCCACTAGGACGCCCGACCATGTCCAGCACACCCGTTAGCGCACCGGTCGCCCCCGGCGGCAGATCCGGCCCGCCGCCGGCCTTCGAACGTGATCTGCTGCACCAGCTCACCAGGCGCTGGGGCAAGCGGGTCGCCGTCAAGAAGGACGAACTCGACCTCGACGGCCACTTCGATCCCGAACTGCCGGACTTCCCCGACCACTTGGTGCCGCTGCTGGCCCTGCCCGGCGCCGCACCGCTGGACGCGGAGGCCCGGGGCCGGATCCTCTCCGCCTCCTGGATCGCGTACAACGCCAAGACCACCGCGATCGAGGACGAGGTCATCCTGCCCGCCTGCCGGCTGATGCTTCAGGACCGCATCCCGGTACGCAAGGACGAGGCGGCCGTCGTCGCACTGCACCAGACGATCATCGACGAGCACTACCACATCCTGATGTGCCAGAACGCGGCCTCGGTCACCCGGCGCCGCCGCGAGCTGGCCGACCTCGCCTTCGACCCGCAGGGCTGGTCGGTGGTGCGCGCCCTGGAGGAGCGCCGCCGCGAGCTGACCGGCCCGGCCCGCGACCTGGTGGAGATCGCCTTCGCGCTGGCCGCGGAGACCACCATCAACGCGTTCCTCTCCACCATCTCCACCGAGTTCGGCATCCAGCCGATGAACCGCCTCACCGTCGATCTGCACCGCCGCGACGAGAGCGGCCACGCCGTGGTCTTCCGCGAACTGGCCGTCTCCCTCTACGGCGCACTCTCCCCGGACGAGCGCGAACTGTTCAAGGACGCGCTGGTCCAGGGCCTGGACGCCTTCCGGGCGCCCGACTTCGACCCCTGGGTCGGGGTGGCCGCCACCGGCGGGATGGCCGTCACCGCCGACGAGCTGCGCGACGCGGCCGCCGGTCGCCCGGCCGCCCCCAGGGACACCGGCCCCCTCCAGTCCCTCCTCGCCGACCTGGGACTCTCCGAGGACCTCGGCCCCGCCCTGGCCATACCGGCCACCACCCCCGCGCGAAGGAGCTGACGGCGTGTACACCCTGACCGACGACCAGCAGGCGATCCGGCGTGCGGCGCGGGACTTCGCCGACGAGTACCTGGCCCCCGACGCCGCCGAGTGGGACCGCGAGAAGCACTTCCCGGTGGACGTGCTCCGCAAGGCCGCCGAGATCGGCATGGGCGGCGTCAACGTCCGTGAGGAGAGCGGGGGTTCGGGGCTGACCCGGATGGATTCCGCGCTCGTCTTCGAGGCGCTGGCCACCGGCTGCCCGACCATCTCGGCGTACATCTCGATCCACAACATGGTCGCCTGGATGATCGACACCTACGGCACCGCCGCCCAGCGCGACCGGTGGCTGCCGCTGCTGTGCTCCATGGAGCACCTCGCCAGCTACTGCCTGACCGAACCGGAGGCCGGGTCGGACGCTGCCGCGCTGCGCACCCGCGCCGTACGGGACGGTGACAGCTACGTCGTCACCGGCGTCAAGCAGTTCATCTCCGGCGCCGCGTCCTCCCAGGTCTACCTGGTGATGGTGCGCACCCATGAGGCCGGGTCCCGGGGCATCACCGCCCTCCTGATCGACAAGGACACCCCGGGGCTGTCCTTCGGCCCCAACGAACGCAAGATGGGCTGGAACGCCCAGCCCACCCGGCAGGTGATCCTCGACGGGGTCCGGGTCCCCGTCACCCACCGCCTCGGCCAGGAGGGCGAGGGCTTCAAGATCGCCATGCACGGTCTGAACGGCGGCCGGCTGAACATCGCCGCCTGCTCGCTCGGCGGCGCCCGCACCGCCCTCGACCGCAGCATCAGCCACCTCAGCCAGCGTGAGGCGTTCGGCGACAAACTGGTCCACCGCCAGGCCCTCCAGTTCCAACTGGCCGACATGGCAACGGAACTGGAGGCGGCCAAGACCATGCTCTGGCAGGCCGCCGCCGCCCTGGACGCCGGCGACCCGCGCGCCGTCGAGCTGTGCGCCATGGCCAAGCGTTTCGTCACCGACGCCGGCTTCCACGTCGCCAACCAGGCCCTCCAGCTGCACGGCGGCTACGGCTACCTCGCCGAGTACGGCCTGGAGAAGATCGTCCGCGACCTCCGCGTCCACCAGATCCTGGAGGGCACCAACGAGATCATGCGGCTGATCATCGCCCGGAGCGTGGTGGGCACGGCGGCCTGAGCGACGGCCGGTCGTACCCGGCCGTGGCACCCGACCGGAGCGGGCACAGGATGTCGGGTCCGGCAGGGTGGCTCCTTCCTACGGTTGTCGCGTCAGAAGGAAGGAGGCCGGGGTGCTGGAGCAGCTGAACCGCGCCATGGAGCACATCGAGGGCCACCTCGACGAACGGATCGAGGCCGGCGAACTGGCGCGGATCGCGAGGACGTCGGAGTACCACTTCCGGCGGATGTTCTCCGCGCTGGCGGGCCTCCCGCTGTCGGAGTACATCCGCCGCCGGCGGCTGACCGTCGCGGGTGCCGAGGTGCTGGCGGACGAGCGGACGCTGCTGGATATCGCGGTGCGCTACGGCTACACGTCGGGGGAGGCGTTCGCGCGTGCGTTCCGTGCGGTGCACGGTGTCGGCCCCGGTGAGGCCCGGCGCACCGGGGCCGCTCTGCACTCCCAGCCACGGATGTCCTTCCGCCTCATCGTCGAAGGGAGCACCACCATGCGCTACCGGATCGTGGAGAAGGACACGTTCCGCATCGTCGGCAGGAAGACCCGTGTCCCGCTGGTCCACGAGGGGGTGAACCCGGCCATCGCCGCGTTCATCAAGGACCTCGGGCCGGACACCGTGCAGCGCATCACGAGCCTGTCCGACCAGGAGCCGGCCGGCATCGTCTCGGTGACCGAGCACCTCTCCGCCAGCCGCGAGGAAGGCACCGAACTCGACTACTACCACGCGGTGGTGACGGACGCCGAGGCCCCTGGAGACCTCGACGTCCGCGTCGTCCCCGCGGGTACGTGGGCCGTCTTCGAGAACAGCGGGGCGTTCCCCGAGACGCTCCAGAACACGTGGCGCGACGTGTACACCCAGTGGTTCCCCTCCAACCCGTACGTGAGCCGGCCGGGCCCGGAGATCCTCTCCACCCGGCCCTCGCCGGACTGGACGGAGGCGGACACGCAGCTGTGGATCCCGGTGGAGCGGACGGCGGCGGCCTGAGGGACCGCCGGAACACGGCGTGGGCGCGGGCCTCCAGGCGGGCGGGACCGCCCGCCTGGAAGCCGGATGAAGGGGCTCCTACTGGAGCATGCCCTCGACGAGTTCCGTGTTCACCGAGGAGACACCTGACGTGGTGATGCCGGACGACGTGCCGGGGAGGCGGAGTGAGCCGTCGACGATGCCGGTGACGAACAGGTCGGCGTGACCGTCACGGTCGGTGTCACGGAGGCGGACCGTGTCGCCGAAGCAGTCGTTCCATGCCACGGAGCCCGGCACGCCGGCGGTGTTGCGGGCGAACCACTGGGAGCCGGTGCCGGTGATGCCGCGCGCGCTGCCGCGCAGGACGTGGACTCCGCCCTCGGTGTTCTGGTCGTTGATCTTCTCTCCGTACGCACCGATCGCCAGGTCCTGGTAGCCGTCGCCGTTGACGTCGGAGGCCGAGACGGAGGAGCCGAACCGGTCATCGGTCTCGGGCGTGCCGGCCACGCCGCTGGTGGCCTGGGTGATGCGGGCACTGGTGGCGGGCCCGGTGGAGGAGCCGTACCAGACCGACACCGCGCCCTTGTTGTTGCCGTACATCTGGGTACCGACCGCGAGGTCGCCGTAGCCGTCCTTGTTGAAGTCGGCGATCACCCCTTGGTCGTCGAAGAGGTCGGCGTAGTTCGTGACCAGGCGCAGGGTCTTGCCCGAGGTCAGCGTGGAGCCGCCCTTGATGAACCAGGCGTCCGTGCCGAAGTTGTCCGGTTCGTCGACGAGTCCGACGATCACCAGATCGGTCTTGGAGTCGCCGTTCATGTTGCCGGCGACCAGGGACCCGGACTCGAAGCTCGACGAGGACTTGTCGAGGGTGGAGACCGAACCGGCCACGCCGGAACGGGTGAGGGAGCCGCGGTAGACGTACGTCTTGCCCGCGCTGATCGCAGCGAGGTCCTTCTTGCCGTCCCCGTTGAAGTCTCCGGCGGCGAGGTCCCGGCCGAAGTGGCCGTTGGACCGCTTGGCGCCCATATTGGGGATCGAGGTGCCGCCGGAGAGGCCGCCCGCACTTCCCCACAGGATGGTGACGGAGCCCTGTTCCGTGAACCCGTTGACGTCCTCGCCGTACGCCGTCACCGCCAGGTCCGCGTATCCGTCGGCGTTGAAGTCGGCGGGGGCCATGACACCGCCGAAGAGGTCACCCTCCTCGTCGGCACCGGGGACACCGGGGCTGGACTGGTCGATCACCTGGGTCCGGGAGCCGGGTCCGTTGGCGGTGCCGAAGGTGATCAGGACGCCGCCGCCCGGGCTGTGCCCGGGCGAGTAGGTGGCGTAGTCGCGATAGCCGTCGCCGTTGAAGTCGTCCGCGTACTTCGCAGCGGCCGCGTTCGCTGAGGGGGCCGTGAAGACGGGGACGAGGGCCGCCACGAGGAGCGCCGCGCAGGCTGCGGGGCGAATGCGCATGAAAGTTCTCTCCGATGTTCCGTGCGACCGCCCGTGCGCCGGGCGATACCTCCGGGACACGGGTCGGTTGATGAACAGGAGACAGCGGGCAAGGGCGGAAGGTTGCAGGGGGAGCGGAGGGAATATACGGGCCGGGGACGAAGCGGGACGAGCCGGCCGGGATGAGCGCATGCCCCACGACATTCATGCGTGCTCTCCGTCGTCCGGGCCGTCCGGGCCGTCCGGGCCGTCCGGGGCGGGCAGCCGCCCGCCCCGGCTGTCCGCGACGCGCAGCACGTCACCGAGGGCCGCGCTGGTCCGCTTCAGCGTCACCCGCAGGGTCAGCGGCCCGGCCGCCGGGTCGTCCAACACCTCCTCCGCGTCGGCGAGTACGGCGGCGGCGTCGCGCATCTGCTCCGCCTCCATCGCATCGGCCTTCAGGGAGAGGAAGCCGTACGCATTGTCGGTACTCAGGAAGCACGGCTTTCCGGATGGCGTCGCCCACGGCAGCAGCCGCAGCGCGGAACCGGGCAGCTGGGGGTTGTCGGGGTCGTAGGTCATCGCGCGATCACCAGCGTCCGGCGTCGCGCGGGCCGCGTCTGCCGCCTACGTTGTTCCCAGCGCTCCCGTCGCTCTTCGGGCGTCAGCAGGTAGGGCCGGACGAGGTCCGCGTCCTCCCCGCGTAACGGGACCTCGGGCCCTCGCCACACGGGTACGCGGACCGGCGCGACGTACACCGCCGCGGTGGCCGGCGCACCGGCGGGCGCACGGTGGCGCCCCCTGGCGGGAAACAGCAGACGCAGCAGCGCCTCGCGGAGCCGGGCGATAGGTTTGCTCATGTCGTCAACCTCTGGGGGTTGGTGGCCATGCCCCCGGGCCGTCGCTAGCGGTCGCGGGGGTCTTTGCGTACAACCATCAATGTCAGTGACGACGAGTAGTCTCGCCAGTACTCAGAGTGTGACGAGTCTTTTCGCACAAGGGGGTTGGGGCATGGGCAGTACGTACGGGGACTGGCTCCGCGAACAACGGGAAGCGGCGGGCCTGACGCAGCAGCAATTGGCCGACGCGGCGGTGATGACCCGCTCGCACATCGCGCACATCGAGGCGGGGCGCCGGATCCCGTCGAAGGAGGACGCGCGACGGCTGGACAAGGCGCTGGATACGGGGAATGTGCTGAGTAGTTTTCTGCCGCGGGATGACACGACGGTGGCCGATCGCTTCGCGGATGCCTTGAAGCTTGAACAACAGGCCACGACCATCCGCGAGTTCGCCTCGTCCCTCGTGCCTGGGCTCTTCCAGACGAAACGGTATGCGCATGCGGTGATGCGCACGGCCTTTCCACCGTGGAGCGAAGAAGAATGTGACCGGCTCGTCGTCACACGGCTTGAGCGAGCGAAGATCCTTACTGACCCTGTGACGCCTGTGCTGTGGGTGCTGCTGGACGAGGCGGTGTTACGCCGCCCGGTGGGTGGCCCGGCCGTCATGGCGGGACAGATCGCGCACCTCATGCGACTGGTCGAGAGCGGTCGGGTCCGTGTTCATGTATTGCCGCTCGGCCTGGGGGCCCATCCGCTCATGATGGGCTTGATGAAGCTGATGCGGTTCGAGGATCAGCCTCCGGCTGCGTATACGGAGGGTCTGTCCGTAGGCAAGCTGCACGACTCCCCGACCGTGGTCCAACGGCTTGAGGACGTCTACGATCTGGCATTGAGTGATGCCTTGCCGTTGACGGAGTCCCTGGCCCTCATGAGGGCAACAGCGAAGGAATACGGACACCATGACTGAGTACAGCATTCCGAACGCCGCCACTCTGAGCGGCTGGCGCAAGTCCTCGTACAGCGACAACGAAGGCTCGGAATGCGTTGAGGTCCTGGACGGTCACCCGGCCGGTGTCCCTGTCCGTGATTCCAAGAATCCGCATGGCCCGGCGCTCGTGTTTCCGGCCGCGGCCTGGGCCTGCTTCGTTACGGCTGTCAAGGAGCGGGAGGCGGCGTGACATGGCTGAGCGAGTCGTTCCGCGGGCTTTAGCGCGGACCGGGTGGCGCAAGTCGTCGTACAGCGGGGCCGAAGGGGGCAGCTGTCTGGAGGTCTTGGACGGTCACCCCGCCGGCGTCCCCGTCCGGGACTCCAAGGACCCGCACGGTCCGGCGGTCGTCTTCCCGGTCGCTGCCTGGCGGGCGTTCATCGGGGCCGTCAAGGACTCGCCTACGGTCTGATCGCCGTCGCCTTGAAGAATGTGTAGTGGAAGGTGCCGCCGGGCTCCGCGGTGCGGCGCAGGTCGGCGAGGCCGCGGTTCCAGGCGGCGGGTGTTGTCAGGCCGGTGCGCAGGGCCTCGTCGCGTACGGACTCGATCATGGCGATGAAGGTCTTGCGGGTGAAGCCGTCGACGAGTGCCGGGCGGGTGGCGTCGGCGTAGACGGTACGCGGCTGCACCGCTACGTCGCGGAAGCCGGCGTCGGTGAGGAGGGGCTGCAACTCCCGTCCCAGCAGAGCGTTGCCGCCGGCCGCCGACTGGAGGTGCACCTGGTGGGCGATGACCTCGTGGGCGTGGCGGCTGTCCGGGTGGAAGAGGGCCGAGCCGTGGTCTCCCTCGATCGCCGTGAGGGTGCCACCGGGGCGCAGCACGCGGCGGAGTTCGGTCAGGGCCTGTGCCGGGTCCCGTAGGTGTTCCAGGACGAAACAGGCGAAGAGGTGGTCGAAGTGACCATCGGGATACGGCAGTTGGTGCAGGTCGGCGCGGCGCCAGGTGACGTCGGCCGCGGGGGCCTGGGCGGCGACATGGGCGCGGGCCTGGGTGAGTGACTCCTCGGACAGGTCGACGGCGGTGATCCGCGCCCCGGGACTGCTGTGGGCCAGGTGGACGGTCTGCGCGCCGACGCCGCAGCCGACCTCCAGTACCCGGCTGCCGGCCGGGTACGCCGTACCGGCGTGCAGCAGCGCGGCGAGGGTGTCGGCCTGGTCGCCGAGGCGGTGTGCCTCGCGGGGCGAATAGCCGTGTACGTAGGTGGGGTTGGGCGTCGCGGTGGGGCTGGGCATGGGTTCAGCCTGCCGCGGACAATGGACCGATGCACAGGTCCAATGAAGAGTGCTTCGAAAGGTCCATAAGTGCGGACCCGGCCGAGGCCACCGCGGGCGGCGCGTCGGACTTCCTGCAGCTGGACATGGGGGACGCGCCGGCGGGCGGGCGCGCCGACTGGCTGGCCGGGCAGTTGCGGCGGGCGATCGCGGACGGCCGGCTGCCGGTGGGGAGCAAGCTGCCCGCGACCCGGGTGCTCGCCGCCGAGCTACGGGTTTCCCGCGGGGTGGTCACCGAGGCGTACCGGCGGCTGGGCGAGGACGGGCAGTTGGCCGGGCGGGGGCGGGGCGGCACGGTCGTGGTGGCCGCGCCCGTGCCGGCCGTGGGGGAGGAGAGGCCGGAGAAGGCGCCGGGGCATTCCACCGCTGTGGCGTTCGGGGCGGTGCCCGGTGCGGACGTCTTCGACGCGCTGCGGGCCGCGCCCGCCCGGATCGACCTCTCTCCCGGGGTGCCGGATCTGGCCGCGTTCCCGCGCGCCGCCTGGCTGCGGGCCGAGCGGGCGGTGCTCGCGGATCTCCCGGCGGCCGGGTTCGGGTACGGGGACCCGCGCGGCACCCCCGCGCTGCGGCGGGCGGTCGCCAACTGGCTGGCTCGTTACCGCGGGCTCAGGGCGCACCCGGACGAGGTGCTGATCGTCTCCGGTACGGCGCAGGCGCTCGGGCTGATCGCCCAGGTGTTCTCCCGCGACGGCATCGGCGCGGTCGCGGTGGAGGACCCCGGCTCGCTCGGCGTGCGGCAGCATCTCGCCCACTGGGGGGTCGCGACCCCGCCGGTGCCGGTCGACGAGGAGGGGATACGTGTCGAGGCGCTGCGGGCGAGCGGGGCGCGGGCGGTGCTGCTCACCCCGGCGCACCAGTTCCCCACCGGAGTGGTGCTCGGCGGCGGACGGCGCCGGGAGCTGATGGGCTGGGCGGCGGAGGGCGGTCTGATCGTCGAGGACGACTACGACGCCGAGCACCGCTACGACCGGGCGCCGGTGCCCGCCCTGCGCTCCCTCCTGCCCGAGCAGGTCTGTTACGCGGGCAGCGTCTCCAAGCTGCTGGCACCCGCGCTACGGGTGGGCTGGCTGCTGGCGCCGGCTGCGTACCGGGAGGCGTTCGTGGACGCCAAGCGGTTCGCGGACCTCGGCAACGCCGTGCTGCCCCAGTTGGTGCTGGCCCGGCTGATGGAGTCCGGTGAGCTGGAGCGCGGGCTGCGGTTGCTGCGGAGGCGGCATCGGCGCCGCCGGGACGCCATGATCGCGGCGATCGCCGACCGTCTGCCGGGCGCGACGGTGCACGGCGCCGCGGCGGGGCTGCACCTGACGATCACCTTCGGGGACGAGGCCGGGCCGGGGGCCGACACGGAGCTGGCCGCGGCCGCCCTCGCACGGGGCGTCAAGGTCCATCCGCTGTCCTGGCACGCCCAACGCCCGTACCGCCAGGGCCTGGTGCTCGGCTATGCGGCGCGCTCGCCGGGGGAGATCGCGGAGGGCGTGGGCGTCCTGGGCGAGGCGCTGGCCAGTGGGGTGCCACCTCGGTGAACCGGCGGCGCTCGGGCCGAACCGGGCACGTGGGCGTGGCGTGCCCGGAGGTTTCGCCGGGTCTTCCGGCGGGTGACCGGCCGGGATCAGGGCTCGATGACTCCTGCGTGGGCGCTGGACGGGGGCAGGATGGCCGTCGGGGTGGTCGCGCCGGCGAAGGAGACGTCATAGCCGCCGTTGGCGAGGATGAGGGACAGGAGCAGCGTCTCGTTCAGCCGGGCGGTGCCCTGGGCATCGGTGATGCCGGTGCCCGTGATGTTGCCGCCGACATGGAACACGATGGTCTGGCCGGGCACGGGCAGACCGGTGACCGTGTCGGTCAGCGTGGCCGTCAGGAACGGGAAGTACACGTGCGGCGGGAACAGCTTCGACAGCGCCGGGGTCGCGGCCAGCGAGGTGGCGTGGACGGGGAGCACGTAGGTGAAGCCGCCCACCAGCGTGGCGCTGCCGCCCGGCGTGGTGACGGCGACGTCCGCGGGACCGGCCACTCCGGGAGGAGTGATCGCGGTGAGCTGCGTACCGGTGGCGTTGACGCTCACCCCGGTGGCGGGGTTGCCGCCGATGTCGACGCTCGCCCCGGTCAGGTTGGTGCCGGTGATCGTCACGACCGTGCCGCCCGCGATGGGCCCTTGGTTGGGGGTGATGCCGGTCAGCGTCGGGTCGAACTGGATGACGCTGACGCTGCTCGCGTTGATGTTGCTGACGTAGACCTTGTTGTTGACGGCGACCGCCACGGCGATCGGTCCGGCGCCGACGGGGATCGGAGCGCCGACGACGGTGTTGGTGGCGGTGTCGATCACCGTCACGCTGTTCGCCGCCCGGTTGGCCGTATAGGCCATCCCGTCGGCGCCGACCGCGATGCCCCACGGCTGGTTGCCGACGGGGATCGCGGCACCGACGACGGTGTTGCTGATGGTGTTGATCACCGTCACGCTGTTCGACCCGATGTTGGCGACGTAGGCGTTGCCGTTGGGGGCGATCGCCACGAAGTTCGGCTGGGCGCCGACGGGGATCGGGCCGCCGACGACGGTATTGCTGGCGGTGTTGATCACCGTCACGGTGTTCGATCCCCGGTTGCAGACGTAGGCGTTGCCGTTGGGGGCGACCGCGATCCCGACCGGCTGGGCGCCGACGGCGATCGGGCCGCCGACGACGGTGTTGGTGGTGGTGTCGATCACCGTCACGGTGTTCGCGGCGAAGTTGGTGACGTAGACGCGTCCGCCGGGGACGGCCGCCACCACGGCCGGCTGGTTGCCGACGGGGATCGGGCCGCCGACGACGGTGTTGGTGGCGGTGTCGATCACCGACACCGTGTTCGACCCGCTGTTGGGGACGTAGGCGTTGCCGTTGGGGGCGACCGTCAGCCAGACCGGCGTACCGCCGACGCCGATCGGGCCGCCGATCACGGCGTCCGTGGTCGTGTCGATCACCGACACGTTGGCCGACCCGGAGTTGGCGACGTAGAGGTTGTTGTTGGGGGCGGTCGCCAGCCCGACCGGGTTGTTGCCGACGGGGACCGATGTGACGGCCAGGAAGAGGTGCGCCGGGGCTGCCGCCTGGCTCACCTGCGCCGCCTGGCCGGGGAGCGTGGCTGCCTGCAGCAGCTCCGGCGTCGGTGACTGAAGGATCGTATTCATGTGGGGCCCCTTCGATGGGGCCGCCCGGCCGCTGCACCCCATGCCGCCAAGCCCTCACGCGGGCATCGGCACAGGTACAGAGATCCCGCTCCGGGGCACCGCACCCACAGACCACACGTCACAAAAACACGACAGGCTGCGCATCCCCGAGGAGGGATGGGCAGCCCATTGGTTCGGTCGCTGTTTCCGTTCCCGCGCGCGGGGAGACCGAAACCTCCGCCGCGCGCCGGCCCGGCTACCTCACCCGATGGCCTTGAAGCTCATGACGCCGAAGGGGAAGGCGTCCCACTTCTTTCCCCAGCTGAGCGCGAAGGACTTCCCCTTGCAGTTCGGCTTCGCGTAGAGGGTGAGCAGGTACGGGGTGTTGTTGTTGATCGAACGGGCCGGCTCGGAGCGGCTGTTGTAGCAGGTGCCCGGCTTGACGTGCAGCTTCCCGGACTTGCCCTGGTAGTGCGGCTTCGACCAGACGCAGGCGTAGTTCCTCGCGCAGCCGCCGCTCGCGGCGTGCGCGGGGCTCGTCATCACGGCCAGGCCGAGACATCCGGCCGCGGCCAGCACGCCGGTCGAGCGCGCTATGTGCTGGATGGAACGCACAGAAATCCCCCAGGGATGCGGCGCGTTGACGTGCGGCCGCGGCGGGTGAAGCGTTCGCCGGAGCCGCGCCGTCAGCCCCGGGGGACGGCCTGCCACGGCGGGCGGACCGGGAGCGCGTCAGCGGAACGGCAGCGGGTGGCCCTTCTCGGCTTCCGGGCGCGGGCCGAAGATACGGCGCTCCGCCTCCGTGATCGCCACGTCGTGGATGCCGGCCTCGCGGCGGCGCATCAGGCCCTGGTCGTCGAACTCCCACAGCTCGTTGCCGTAGCTGCGCCACCACTGGCCGCCGGCGTCATGGCTCTCGTACTGGAAGCGCACCGCGATGCGGTTGCCGCTGTACGACCAGAGTTCCTTGCGGAGGGCGTAGTCCAGCTCGCGGGCCCACTTACGGCGCAGAAAGGCGACGATCTCGTCGCGGCCGGTGAGGAAGGTGTCGCGGTTCCGCCAGACCGAGTCCTCGGTGTAGGCGAGCGCCACCTTCTCCGGATCGCGGGTGTTCCACGCGTCCTCGGCGGCCTGCACCTTCCGGAGCGCGCTCGGCTCGTCGAACGGGGGGAGGGGCGGGCGGGGTGCCATGGCGGGGTCCTTGTCTCCGTACGAGGGAGAACGAGCGTTCTCCGCTGCTTCGGCTAGTGTAGAGAACGATCGTTCTCGCGCAAGGCCGAAACCGTCGGGGAGTCATGGATCAGGAAGAAGCCCGCACGCGGATACTCGACGCCGCGGAGCGGCTGTTCTACGGGCGCGGGGTACAGGCCGTCGGCATGGACGAGCTGCGCACCGCCGCCGGGGTCTCGCTCAAGCGCCTCTACCAGTGCTTTCCCGCCAAGGGCGACCTCGTCGAGGCGTATCTGCGGCGGCGGGACACGCGGTGGCGGGCCGCGCTCGCGGAGTACGTCGAGGGGCGCGCCGGGGGGCCCGGGGAGCGGCCGCTCGCGGTCTTCGACTGGCTGCACGACTGGTTCGCGGAGCCGGACTTCCGCGGCTGCGCCTTCCTCAACTCCTTCGGGGAGCTGGGGGCGACCTCGGACGGGGTCGGCCGCGTCGCCCGGGAGCACAAGCGGGCCCTGCTGGCCTATCTGACCGGGCTCGTGCGTGCGCTGCCGGTGGACGGACCGGACGCGGTGGCGGGTCAGTTGGCGCTGCTCGTCGACGGGGCGATCACCACCGCGGCGCTCACCGGCGACCCCGCGGCCGCCCGGCACGCCCGTACCGCCGCGGGGAGCCTGCTGGCGGCGGCGGGCGCACGCGAGGCGTGACGCGCCGCCGCCGCCGGATCCGGGCCGGTCGTCCGCCGGCCTCGGGGTTACTTCCGGGGTGTTACTGGAGGTGGCCCAGGGTGCGGACCGCCTCGTAGTACTTCTTGGCGACCTTCAGGCAGCCCTTGCGCTGCAATTCGGTGTACGGACCCCACTGCCTCTTGCACTGGTTCTGCATGTCCTCGAGGAAGGAGTCGTCCACCCGCTTCTTGTGCGCACGGGTGAATTCATGCATCTTCTTGTAATTGCGGTAACCGAAATCGTGCCGGGCGCAGGACTCCCAGAAGTGGAAACCGCCGGGGTTGTCGCTGACGTGGGAACAGCCGTCGGTGCCCCAGTCGAAGCGGTACGCGTCGTGCCCGTCCTGCCACTTGACGCGGGTGTTCTCCCACAGCGGCATTGCGTACTTCTCGGTCAGCTGGTTCAGCCGCTTGAGCTTCTGTGCCTTGCTGATCGCCGCCGCCTGGTGGTCAGCCGTGGCAGAGGACGTGCGCACCGTGGAGCCGTCCGGGTGCGCGGGGCCGGCGAGCGCCGGGGTGGCCGCGGAGAGCGCGAGTACGCCGCTCAGTGCGGCGCCGGCCAAGGACATGCCGACTTTCTTCACGTGTAATTCCCCCATTCTCGGGAGCTTCCGGGCGCGATCGTCCCGGAAGCGTTACGCGGCCGGCCGGAGAAAGGTGGTCAGGGCACAGCAAGGCACCCACGTGAAAGTGAAAGTGCGTCCGTGCGTTCTTCCCCCGAACTGACCGCGCCCGAAGATTAACACGCCATCAATTCATCGACAGGTCAAAGGAAGAAAAGATCCGGACGCGAGAATTCCGCCGAGAATGCGGAATGAATTGCTCCTCATGGGGAAACGAAGAGGCGAGTGAGCCTTCTCCGGCCCACTCGCCTGCCACGACGTCGGAGTGCTCAGCCCAGCACCCGCTCCAAGGAGGCCAGCGCCGAGGCCAGTTCCTCGTCGGTGATGGTCAGCGGCGGGGCGAGCCGGATCGTCGAGCCGTGGGTGTCCTTGACCAGCACGCCTTCCTTGAGGAGGCGTTCGCTGATCTCCCGGCCGGTGCCGAGGGCGGGATCGACGTCCACGCCGGCCCACAGGCCGCGGGCCCGGAAACCGGTCACGCCCTTGCCGGTCAGCGCGGCCAGGCCGGCGCGCAACTGCTCGCCCCGCTCGGCCGCCCGGCGCTGGAACTCCCCGGTGGCCAGCAGGTCGATGACGGCCGAACCGACCGCCGCCGCCAGCGGGTTGCCGCCGAACGTGGAGCCGTGCTGGCCGGGGCCGAGCACGCCCAGGACGTCGCGCCGGGCGACGACCGCGGAGACCGGGACGATGCCGTCGCCCAGCGCCTTGCCGAGGAGGAGCACGTCGGGGACGACGGACTCGTGCTCGACGGCCAGGGTCGTGCCGGTGCGGCCCAGCCCGGACTGGATCTCGTCGGCGATGAACAGGCAGCCGGCGCGGCGGGTCAGTTCGCGGACGCCGGTGAGGTAGCCGTCGTCGGGGATCAGCACGCCCGCCTCGCCCTGGATGGGCTCGATCAGCACCGCGGCGGTGGTCTCGTCCACGGCCGCTTCGAGCGCGGCGAGGTCGTTGTAGGGGACGGTGCGGAAGCCGGGGGCGAACGGGCCGAAGCCGACGCGGGCGGTGTCGTCGTCGGAGAAGCCGACGATGGTCGTCGTACGGCCGTGGAAGTTGCCGCCGGCCACCACGATCGTCGCCTTGTCCGCGGGGACGCCCTTGACGTCGTACGCCCACTTGCGGGCCACCTTGATGCCGCTCTCGACCGCCTCGGCCCCGGTGTTCATCGGCAGCACCATGTCCAGGCCGGTCAGCGCGGCCAGGCCCTCGGCGAATCCGGCGAGCCGGTCGTTGTGGAAGGCGCGCGAGGTCAGGGTCAGCTGGTCGAGCTGGCGGTGTGCGGCCTCGATCAGGTCCGGGTGCCGGTGGCCGAAGTTGAGGGCCGAGTAGCCGGCCAGCATGTCGAGGTAGCGGCGCCCCTCGACGTCCTCGACCCAGACGCCCTCGGCGCGCGCCACGACCACCGGCAGCGGGTGGTAGTTGTGCGCCAGGACCGGGGCCTCGGCCTGGATCAGCTCGGCGGACGAGCGGGGCGCGCCGACGACGGCGGTACGGGTGGGAGCAGTCATGAGCGGATCTCCTGGGTGCAGCACTTGATGCCGCCGCCGGCCTTGTGGAACTCCGAGAGGTCGACGGGGACGGGGACATAGCCGCGGTCGGTGAGCTGGTCGATCAGGCCGGTGGCCTGCGGGGCGATGAAGACGTGCCGGCCGTCGGAGACCGAGTTGAGGCCGAACGCCATGGCGTCCTCGCGGGTCGCGAGCACCGCGTCGGGGAACAGCCGCGCGAGCACCTCACGGCACCCGGGCGAGAACGCGTCGGGGAAGTACGCCACGTTCTCCTCGTCGAGGGCGAACAGCGCGGTGTCGAGGTGGTAGAAGTGCGGGTCCACCAGCTGGAGGCCGATGGTCGGGACGCCGAAGAACTCCTGCGCCTCGTGGTGCGCGGCCCGCGCCGTACGGAAGCCGGTGCCGGCCAGCAGGAAGCGGCCCGCCGGGACCAGGTCGCCCTCGCCCTCGCACACCGACTCCGGCCGGTAGACGTCGAACCCGGCGGCCTTGAACCACGTCTCGTACGCGGTGGACTCCGGCCGCCGCTCCGGCGCGTGGAACAGCGAGCCGAAGACCCGGCCGCGCATCACCACCGCGCAGTTCGCCGCGAAGACCATGTCCGGCAGGCCGGGGACCGGCGGCACGGACTCCACCGCGTGCCCGTGGGCGCGGTAGGTGTCGATCAGCGTGGACCACTGCCGGGCCGCGCGTGCCGTGTCGACCGGCACCTCCGCCCGCATCCACGGATTGATGGCGTAGCGCACCTCGAAGTGCCTGGGCTCGCAGACCAGATAACGCCGTGGACTCGCCACTCGACTCGTCGGCACAGGAGTACCCCCTCCGCTTCCATGTGAGGACACGTTCCTCTGAGGACATGCGGGGTGACCAGCTGTCACCGGTCGTCACCCGCGGTGCCTCAACGGTAGGAAGGACGCATTCCGGCCACAAGAAACAAACGCTGCTCAGTGGCGCACGAATACTGCGGAGAAGTGCAGGTCAACGCTGCTTTCCTGCGCCGTTTCCGGCCGCGGTCCCCCGGCCGCCCGCCTCCGGGCTCTCCGGCAGCAGGTGGGACAGCACCATGTAACTGATCGTCTTGCGGATGAACGGCTCCGCCCTGATCCGCTCCAGCACCTCTTCGAAGTGCTCGACGTCGGTCGCCCGCACGTGCAGCAGCGCGTCCGCGCCCCCGGTGACGGTCATCGCGGCGGCGATCTCCGGGTGGTTGCGCACCACCTCGGCCAGCCGCCGGGGCGGCGCCGCGCTGTCGCAGTACACCTCGACGTACGCCTCGGTCAGCCAGCCCAGCGCGGCCGGCCGGACGGTCGCGGTGAAGCCGGTGATGACGTTGGTTTCCCGCAGCCGGTCCACCCGCCGTTTGACCGCGGTCGACGACAGTCCGACGGACGCCCCGATCTCCGCGAAGCTCGCCCGGCCGTTGTCGATCAGGGCCTTGACGATCTTGCGGTCGAGCTCGTCGAAGGGCACGGCCTTGTGGGTCACTGGACCTCCCGTTCCATCCAGGTGCCGCTGGCGTCGCGGTCGCCTCACGGTAGCGGTAGCCGGCCCGGCGGTGGCGTATCCCCCACCCCGCCCGCCAAACCCCCAGTTCAGGCATCTATGCAGGTCACAGGGGGTGGCGTAACGTCGCCGCAACACCGCTCGCCTAGCGTCGGTGTCCCGCTGGCGAAGGTGAGGAGGCCGGGCCGTGCAGCATGCGACGGTGAGGGACGACGGGGCCGGCGACGGGCTCACCCGGGCGGACCGGGCCCGGCGGGTGGCGAACGTGCTGCGCGGGCAGGTGCTGCGCGGGGCCTTCGCGGACGGGGTGCTGCCGGACGAACGGGCCCTGGTCGCCGAGTTCGGCACCTCGCGCAACACCGTGCGGGAGGCGCTCGGGCTGCTCCGCGACGAGGGGCTGGTGGCGCGGCGGCGGGGCGTGGGCACGGTCGTCGTCGGCCGGGCCTATCAGCACCCGCTCGGCGAACTGTCCGGGCTGGCCGAGGTGCTGCAACGGCACGGCACCGTCGTCAACGAGGTGCGGGAGGCGCGCAGCGTACGGCCACCGCTGACGGTCGCCCGGCGGCTGGGCCTGGCGGAGGGCACCCCGGCCGTCTATCTGGAGCGGCTGCGGCGGGTGGACGGACTGCCGCTGTCCCTGGACTGCACGTACCTCATCCAGGAGGTCGGGGAGCCACTGCTGGCGCGCGGGCGGGAGACGCTGGAACGGCAGGACGTCTTCGACCTGATCGAGCAGGTGGCGGGCGCGCCACTGGGCCGGGCGGAGGTGTCCGTCCAGGCCGTGGTGGCCGACCCGGCGACCTGCGCGGTGCTCGCGATGCCCGAGGGCGGCGCGGTCCTCGCCGTCGAGCGCCTCACCCGGCTCGCCGACGGCCGCCCCGCCGACCTGGAGTTCATCCATCTGCGCGGGGACCGGCTGACCCTGCACGCCACCCTCGACCGGGCCGCCCGGCATGTTGCCGACCTCCCTGTCACGTAAGGGAGTTGGTGCGGCCGCCGCGGTACGGGGAGCGCCGCGCGGCGCGCTGACCCTCGCGATGTGCCTGTGCGTCACCCTGGTCATCGGCATGGTCTCGGCCGTCAACCTCGCCCTGCCCGCGCTGGCGGCGAGCGCGCTGCACCCCTCCGCGCAGGCGGTGATCTGGATCGTGGACGGCTATGTCGTCGTCTTCGCCTGTCTGCTGGTGCCGGCCGGTGCGCTCGCCGACCGGTGGGGCCGCAAGGGCGTGCTGCTGTGCGGCATGGGGGTCTTCACCGCCGGCTGTGCGGTCTGCGCGCTGGCGCCCGGTGCCGGGGTGCTGATCGCGGGGCGGATGATCAGCGGGGCGGGGGCCGCCGCGGTGCTGCCCACCACGCTCGCGCTGCTGGTGGAAGGGCGCGACGAGCGGTCGCGGCGGCGGGCGGTCGCGGTGTGGGCGTCGATGACCGGGCTCGCCGCGGTGCTGGGCAACGTCGGCGGCGGGGCGGCCGTCGAGTACGGCGGCTGGCGGACCCTGTTCGGGTGTGCGGTGCCGCCGGCGCTGGCGGCGCTGGTCCTGGCCGGGGTGGTCGCACCGGCCGGCGCCCGGCACCCGCGGCCGGTCGCGCCGCTCGGCAGCGCGCTGCTCACCGGGGGCTTCCTGACCCTGCTGTACGGGCTGGTCCGCGGCCCGGAGGAGGGGTGGCGGAGCCCGGCTGCGCTCGGGTCGCTCGCCGCCGCGGCGCTGCTGCTGACCGGGTGGGTGCGCTGCGAACTGCGCGCCGACCGGCCGCTGCTGGACCCCCGGCTGTTCGCCCGGCCCGCCGTGCGCGCGGGCGCGCTGGGCATGGCCGCCCTGTTCACCGGCATGTTCGGGCTCTTCTACCTCAACGGCCAGTACCTCCAGTACGCCAAGGGCCACGGCCCGTTCGGCGCGGGACTGCGGCTGTTGCCGATGGCCGCGGCGCTGTTGACCGGCCCGCGCTGCGGGCTGCTGCTGGAGCGGCGGTGCGGGCGGCGGGGCACGGTCGTGACGGGGATGCTGGTACAGGCCGCCGGGCTCGGCACGGTCTCCGGCGCCGACGCGCACACCCCCTACGCGTGGTACGCCCTGGGGGCCGGGCTGACCGCGCTCGGCTGCGGTATCACCACCCCGCTGCTCTCGCACGCCATGATGGCGGCGCTGCCGCCCGAGCGGGCCGGGGCCGGGTCCGGGCTGCAGAGCCTGGCGAGGGAGGTGGGCAGCGCGCTGGGCATCGCCGTGACCGGCACCCTGACCACCGCGGTCTTCACCGCCCGCCTGCCCGTGGCGCTGTCCGGCCGCGGCCGGCCGACGACGGTGGCGGCGGCCGAGGCCCGTAGCTCCGGCCCGCGGATGCACGCGGCGGTGGTCGACGCGTTCACCGCCGGGCTGCACACCGCGACCCTGACGCTGGCCGCGGCGGTCACCGTCGTGGCGCTGATCGTCGCCCGGTGGATCCCGTCGGACCGGTCACGCAGCGGTGGTGCCGGGCGTCGGCGCCCGGCACCGGACCCCGCCCCCGGCCGTCCGCGGCGCTAGGGGGTGTCTCCCCGATCTCCGTGGGCCTGCGACGCCTGGCACCGCACCTCGCGGCGTTGTCGCATCACCCACGGACACCCAGTCCGAGGGCGACGCTCCGCCTTGCGATGCACGGCACCAGACGCCGCAGGCTGATCCACGGAGATCGGGGAGACACCCCCTAGGCGGGCCCCCCCCGGCCGCCCCGCGAGACCCCGCCCTACACCGGCTCCACCCGCTGCAGCTTCGCCCGGCGGACGACCTCCGGGCCCAGCTTCGCGGCCCGGGCCACCAGTGCCGGGCCGTCCCAGTCCGTCGGCCAGCCGTGCCACAGGCGGAGCTTCCCGCCGACGACGACCGCGGCGATCTGGTCGCGGTTCGCCAGCCGGACGAGTTCCCAGCGCAGGTCGTAGGAGGGCGTCAGCTCGGGGACTTCGAGGTTCACGACGAGGAAGTCGGCGGCCTTGCCGGCCGCGATCTCACCGGTCACCCCGCCCAGGCCGAGCGCGTCGGCGCTGCCCGACGTCGCGTGCTCCAGCCACGTCCGCCCGGCTCCGCACACCGAGTCGCCCGCCGCCATCCCGTACGCCAGCCGCTGGGCGGTCTCCCCGGCGTCGATCATCCGGAAGCCGTCGCCGCGGGTGCCGTCGGTGCCCATGCCGAAGCGCACGCCCATCGCGGCGAGCAGGGTCGCGTGCGCCACGCCGTTGCCCTTCCAGGCGCTGGCGACCGGGTTGTAGCTGATGGCGGCACCGGAGTCGGCCAGCAGCCGGGTCTCGGAGGGGGTGAGCAGGGTGGCGTGCGCGCCCAGGGTGTGCGGGCCGAGGGCGCCGATGTGGTGCAGATACTCCAGCGGGCGGCGGCCGGTGCTCTTCAACGAGCGTTCCACGGACGCCAGATGTTCGTTGACGTGGACCTGGAGCACCGCACCGGCCTCGGCGCACAGGTCGGCGGTCTTCCTGATGACGTCGGCGGACGCGTCCTCGGGGACGGCGATGGCCAGCGAGGGGTGGACCAGCGGATGCCCCTCCCAGCGCCCCAGGTGCTCCGGGCCGCCGGTGCCGGACGAGACGATCTTGCCCAGGACGCAGCGGATCCCGGCTTCCTCGGTGCCCTTCGCGAGCGCCCGGACGTCGACGGGGGCCCGGGTGCCGGCATCGGCGACGGTGGTGAAGCCGCCGCGCAGCGCCTCCAGCGCGGCCAGTTTCGCCGAGACGTAGGCGCTCTCCTCGTCCAGTGCGTGTTCCAGCGGCTCCCACACCGTTTTGAAGATCTCCGACGGCTGGCCGAAGGACTGCGCCTTGCCGAAGCTCTGGGTCAGATGGTGATGGGCGTCGACGAAGCCGGGCATCAGCAGATGGCCGTCCAGGCGGACCGGTCGCAGGTCCCGGTGGGCGGCGATGAGCTGTTCCGCGGGGCCGACGGCGCGGAACTTCCCGCCGTCCACCAGCACCGCCCGGCCGCGGGCCGGCCCGTCCGGCAGGAGCAGCAGCTCGGGGACCAGCAGGTGCCGGCTGCCGTGGAAGTCCGTGGGCCGCGGCCCCTTGTGGGGGGTGTCGGCCGCGGCGGTGCCGGGGGAACCGACGCCCGAGGCGCCGACGAATCCGCCCACGCCGGCCAGAAACCCGCGCCGTCCGAAGCCGCTGTGCTGTTCGTTCGCCAACCCGCTCGCCTGCTTCCCGTACTGCGGTACGTGTGTACCTCTTGCTGGACCGTCCCCGGGGTGGCCTGACCCTAGGACCGGGCCGTAAGTGGAACAAGGGTTCCGGCATACGGGATTTGCAGGGTTTGGGCGCGGGTGGCGGAACGCCGCCGCGCCCTCGGTGCGTGCCTGGTCAGGGCAGGTGGCCGGGCGCTGCCGGGTGGCGTAACACCGCGGAAACATGGGGCCGCTGACGGTGGGGGAGCCGGGCGCGTGGGTCCGCCCCGCCCCGCCCGGCCCCCCGTGGGATCCTGGTGCGTCATGGATCTGCCGGGCGGACGGTGGACGGACGTGCGGCGATGACGAGGGTGCCCCGATGAGACTCTGCTTCCTGGTGGAGGAGCAGTACCGCTACGACGGCATGCCGCTGGACGTGATCCGCCAACTCACCGCCTGGGGGCACCAGGTGGACGTGCTGTGGCCGGGCCGCTCGCTGCTGCCGCTGTCCGAGGCGGTGCGGGCCGGCAGCCATGACGCCTGGGTCCTCAAGACCGTCTCCGGCGGCCCCGGCCTGACCCTCCTGGAAGCGGCGGCCGCGGTCGGGCTGACGACGGTGAACGACGTCCGGGCGATCCGGGGGGTGCGCGACAAGGCGCTGGCCGCGGTGATCGCCCGCGGCAGCGGACTGCCGGTCCCGGTGACCTACGCGGCTGCCCGGGCCGAGGAGTTCGCGCAGATACCCGAGGCGGAGTTCCCCCTCGTCGTCAAGCCCGCGGACGGCAGCTCCGGGCGCGCGGTACGGCTGGTCGAGACGCCGGACCGGCTGCCCGCCGCCGGCGCGGCGGAGCCCGCGGAATCGGGCGGGGCGGCCGGCGGCCTGCTGATCGCCCAGCCGTACGTGCCCAACTCCGGTACGGACCTGAAGGTGTACTGCGTCGCCGGTGAGCTGTACGCGACCGAGCGCCGCTCGCCGCTGCACCCCGGGCACCCCGTACGGGAACGCCAGGTCCCGCTCACCGCCGAGGTCGCCCGGATCACCGCGGAGATCGGCGCGGTCTTCGGCCTCGACCTGTACGGCGTCGACGTGCTGCTCGGGCCGGACGGCCCGGTGGTCGTCGACATCAACGACTTCCCCAGCTTCCGTCAGGTGCCGGACGCCGTCGCCCGGGTCTCCTCCGCGGTTCTGCGTCTCGCCCGCAAGGGAGCGGAACCGGCGGTTCCCGGCCCGGCCGCCCCCGCCGAGCCCCCGCTGGCGGCGATCGGCGGCGACCGGTGAGGATCGGCCTGATCACCGCGGACGCCGCCCACCCGGTGCTGGCCGCGACCGGCGCCCTGCTCGTCGGGGAGGGCCACCGGGTCGAGGTCGTGGACCCCGGTGGCGTGCCTGAGGGCCCCGGCCCGCTCGCCGACGTCTACCTCCTCAAGGCCCGTACGCCCCGGGCGCTGGCCCTCGCCGCCCGCCTGGAGGGGCGGGGCGCCGCGGTCATCAACTCCGCGGCGGCGACCGCCCGTTGCCAGGACCGGGTGGCGATGGCCGAGCTGGCCCGCGGGGCCGGACTGCCGTTCGCCCGCACCCGCTTCGTGGGCACGCCGGCGGAGCTGGCCGCGGCCGGGGAGCCGGCCGGCCCGCTGGTCGTCAAGAGCCGCCACAGCCGGCGCGGCGACCTGGTGACCCGCGCCGACAGCACCGTACGGCTGCGGGAGCTGGCCGCCGAGTGGCCCGAGGAACCGGTGGTCGTGCAGGACTTCCTCGCCGGCAGCGGCTGGGACCACAAGGTGTGGGTGGTCGACGGGCGGCTGTTCGCCGGGCTGCGCCGCTCCGAACTGGCCCCGGAGGGCCGCGGGGAGACGCTGCCGCTGCCGCCCGGCGAACTGCCCGCGGACTGGCGCGCCCTCGCCCTCGGGGTCGGCGAGGTCTTCGGCCTGGAGGTCTACGGCGTGGACCTCCTCGACGCCGGCGGCGGCGCCCCGCTCCTCGTGGACGTCAACGCCTTCCCCGGCATCCGCGGCCAGGCCGGCGCCCCGGAGGCACTGGCGGAACTCGCCCTGCGTACGGGGGCACGAGCCGGAAGAAGGGCGTCGGGAAACGGCCCCGAATGATCAATGAATGACATCGGCCGAGCGGAAAGGGCGGGGAGGCGGAAGCTCCTCCTCCGTAAGGTCTAGTGCGGCAATCCCCGGGGTAGCGCTGCCCCGTCAGGGGGGCGTGGTCCAGCACGTCTTCCTCCACACGTATGGGGAGAGGCCAGAACGGTGACCAAGCCATTCGAACTGCCCGACTTCTACACGCCCTACCCGGCGCGGCTCAACCCGCACCTGGAAGCGGCGCGTACGCACTCCAGGAAGTGGGCCCGCGGCATGGGGATGCTGGAGGGCTCGGGCATCTGGGAGCAGCGGGACCTCGACGCCCACGACTACGCCCTGCTCTGCGCCTACACCCACCCCGACTGCGACGCGGAGGCGCTGTCACTCGTCACCGACTGGTACGTCTGGGTCTTCTTCTTCGACGACCACTTCCTGGAGAAGTTCAAGCGGACGCTGGACCGCGCGGGCGGCAAGGAGTACCTCGACCGGCTGCCCGCCTTCATGCCGATGGACCTCGGCGCGCCGGTGCCCGAGCCGACCAACCCCGTCGAGGCGGGACTCGCCGACCTGTGGGCGCGCACCGTGCCGCACATGTCGGCGGACTGGCGCCGGCGGTTCGCCGAGAGCACCGAGCACCTGCTCAACGAATCGCTGTGGGAACTGTCCAACATCAACATCAACCGGGTGCCCAACCCCGTCGAGTACATCGAGATGCGCCGCAAGGTCGGCGGCGCGCCCTGGTCGGCCGGGCTGGTGGAGTACGCGACCGGGGCCGAGGTCCCGGCCCGGGTGGCCGGCTCCCGTCCCCTGCGGGTGCTGCGTGACACCTTCTCCGACGCCGTCCACCTGCGCAACGACCTCTTCTCCTACCAGCGGGAGACCGAGGAGGAGGGCGAGCTGAGCAACGGCGTGCTGGTCCTGGAGACCTTCCTGGACTGCACCACCCAGGAGGCCGCGGACGCCGTCAACGACCTGATCACCTCACGGCTCCAGCAGTTCGAGAACACCGTGGTCGCCGAACTCCCGGCGCTCTTCCTGGAGAAGGGCCTCGACCCGAAGTCCTGCGCGGACGTGCTCGCGTACGCCAAGGGGCTGCAGGACTGGCAGTCCGGCGGCCACGAATGGCACATGCGCTCCAGCCGCTACATGAACGACGGCGGGGCGGCGGCCGGCTCCGCACCAGCCTGGTCGCCGTTCTCCGCCGGCGGCCTCGGCACCTCGGCCACGGACCTCAAGAAGGCCCTGGCCACGGCCGGCGCGCACCGCGTCCGCAGCCACACCCACGTCCCGCACCAGCAGGTCGGGCCCTCGCGGATCCCCGACTTCTGCATGCCGTTCCCGCTCACCCTGAGCCCGCACCTGGAGGGCGCCCGCCGCCGGGTCATCGACTGGGCCGACCGGATGGGCCTGCTCCAGCCGCAGCCCGGCGTGCCGCTCTCCGACGTCTGGGACGAGGCGGCGATGGCCCGGCACGACCTGGCGCTGTGCGCGGCCGGCATCCACCCGGACGCCACTCCCGAGCAGCTCGACCTCGACTCCGCCTGGCTGGCGTGGGGCACCTACGCGGACGACTACTACCCGCAGGTCTTCGGCCGGACCCGGGACGCCGCCGCGGCCTACGCGTGCACCGAACGGCTGAAGCTCTTCATGCCGCTCGACCCCGCGAAGACCCCGCCCGAGCCGGTCAACGCCATGGAACGCGCACTGGCCGACCTGTGGCCCCGTACGACCCGCCCGATGACGCCCGAGGCCCGCCGGGCCTTCCGCGCGGCCGTCGACACGATGACCGCCAGCTGGCTCTGGGAGATCGACAACCAGATCCAGAACCGCATCCCGGACCCGGTCGACTACATCGAGATGCGCCGGGCCACCTTCGGCTCCGACCTCACCATGGCCCTCAGCCGCCTCGGCCACGGCCGGCACATCCCGCCGGAGGTCTACCGCACCGGCACCCTCCGCTCGCTGGAGAACGCCGCCGCCGACTACGCCGCCCTGATGAACGACGTCTTCTCCTACCAGAAGGAGATCGAGTACGAGGGCGAGGTGCACAACGGCATCCTGGTCGTCCAGACGTTCTTCGACTGCGACTACCCGACCGCGCTGGCCATCGTCAACGACCTCATGACCTCCCGCATCCGGGAGTTCCAGCACGTCGCCGCGAAGGAACTCCCGGTCGTGTATGACGACTTCCAGCTGCCGGCCGAGGCCCGCGCCACGCTCGACGGTTATGTGCGGGAGCTGGAGAACTGGATGGCGGGGATCCTCAACTGGCACCAGCGCTGCCGGCGCTACATCGAGCCGGAGCTGCGCCACCCGGTGGGCTCACCGGGCCGGCTCGGTGCCCCGTCGGGGCTGGGGACGTCGGCGGCCCGGTTCTTCCAGCGAGCGGCCGCGAGCGCCGGATGACGCCGGTGG
This sequence comes from Streptomyces lydicus, assembly GCF_000717345.1. Taxonomy (GTDB): domain Bacteria; phylum Actinomycetota; class Actinomycetes; order Streptomycetales; family Streptomycetaceae; genus Streptomyces; species Streptomyces lydicus. The sequence continues at coordinate 44,898 of NZ_JNZA01000034.1, forward strand.
GCCCGTGAGGGGCGCGCCCGCCGGGCCGGTTGCGGACTGCCGCGACCGGCCGCGCGTGCCCCCTGTGCTCCTCCCGTGCGCGCTACCGGGTCGTGGCGATGGGTGAATATCCGTTTCGAGGTGAATAGCCCGATATGTCGTCGGGAACCTTGGCGTCATGCGACACAAGACCGCCTTCCTCGGAGCCGTGGCCGCCACCGGTGCCTTCGCCCTGCTCGGCCCGATCGCCGCCCAGGCCACCACCGGCACCATCACCTTCCACATGCGCTCGCGGAACAAGGACTACCAGATCGTCGACCCCGGCGACGATCACTGCTACGGCCTGGGCGACGGGGGCGGCCTGGTGGACAACGACACCCCCCTCGACCTGGTGCTGTGGTCCTCCCGCGACTGCACGGGGCGCGCCATGGCGACCGTACGGGCCGGCAGCTCCGCGCGGTTCGCGCGGTACGGCAGCCTGCAGCTGGACCCGGCCAGCGCCCCCGCGCCGTCGTACCCCAGCGAATCCCGGGACCCGGGGGATTCCCGTGACCCCGGCGACTACCGGGACCCGTCCGACTCCCGTGACCCGGGCGACTCCCGTGACCCGGGGGACTACCGGGATCCGTCCGACAGGCGCGATTCCGGGGACTCCCGCGACCCCGGTGACTACAACGATCCGTCCGACTCCCGTGACCCGGGACGCGACCGGGACACCGGCGACTCCCGTGACCCCCGGGACTCCGACGACTACCTGGACCCGGGCGACGCGCGGGACACCGGCGACGCGCCGGACCGCCGCGACCCTCAGGACCCGGCCCGCTCCTCGGACCCCGGTGATCCCAGCACCCTCCCCGCCCCGGCCGGTGCCTCGGACCCGGTCAACTCCCCGGGTGCCGCCGTCCCCCGGCGCGTCGCCCGGCCGTCCTCCAGCTCACCCACGAAGTCGAGCGCCCGCCCCCGGCGCGTCACCCGCCCGTCGTCCAGCTCACCCACCAAGTCGAGCGCCCGCCCCAAGGTGGTCAAGCGCTCCTGAAGCGTGCCGCCCGCCGGGTAGAGCCGTACGGTGTCGACCCCGGCGGCGCGCCACACCCGCAGGCGCGCCTGCACCATCTCCTCGGTCCCGATCAGGGTGGTGCCCAGCACCATCTCGTCGGTGACCAGCTCCGCCGCGCCGTCCCGGTCCCCGGCCTGCCAGCGCTCCCGGACCTCGGCCGCGACCCGGGCCCAGCCCTGGCGGCTGTAGGCGGCGTTGTAGAAGTTGGTGCGGGCGGAGCCCATCCCGCCCAGGCTGAACGCGAGCTCCTCTGACGGCCGGCCACCATGGCCCGCAGCGCCTCCTCGTACTCGGCGAAGGCGACCTCGGCGCCCTGGCAGATGTCGAGGTCGGCGCGGGTGCGGCCGGCCGCCTCATGGCGCCAGGATACGGGCGGCCCCGCCGGACCGGTGAGCATGCGCGTGCGCGCGGAAGGTGCGCGGCGGGCGCCCGGCCGGAGGGACCCCCGCGCGGATGAGGGCCCAACTGGCGGCCTTCGCCGACCGGGTCCCGGGTCAGGGATACCAAACGACCCCGCGACCACGGCCAGGAGGGCGGAGGACGGCATGCCCGAGCTGCCCGACGTCGAGGCGTTCCGCCGAACCTTCGTCCGCTGCGCGCAACGACGGGTGGTCCAGCACATCGAGGTCCACGACGCGGGCGTGCTGCACGGGCTGAGCGGCCGTCAGCTGCGGCACGCACTGGAGGGCCGCAGGTTCGCCGAGCCCGAGCGGCACGGGAAGTGGCTGATCGCCCGTACCGGCGGCCCCATCCTGCTGCTGCACTTCGGCATGACCGGCCGGCTGGTGTGCACCACGCCGGAGGAGGCCCCCCACCCCCACGACCGGGTGGTCTTCACCATGAGCAGGCACCACCGGCTCCGCTACCGCGACCAGCGCAAACTCCAGGGCCTGTGGCTCGTCGACGAGGCCGGACTGGACCGGGTGCTGGGCCGTCTGGGACCGGACGCGGCAACGGTGCCGCGCGACGCCTTCCGGGCGGCGCTCGCCGCCCGGCGCGGCCGCCTCAAGGCGGTCCTGATGGACCAGTCGGTGCTGGCCGGACTCGGCAACCTCCTCGTCGACGAGATCCTCTGGCGCACCCTGCTGCCCCCGTCCCGGCCGGCCCGCGACCTCACCGACGAGGAGGGCGACCGCCTCCACACGGAGCTGCGCCGCACCCTGCGCGCGGCGGTGCGCGCGGGCTGCGTGCCACCCCGCGACACCTGGCTGACCGGCCGCCGCGACGACCCCGACCCGCACTGCCCGCGCTGCGGCGGCCCGTTGCGCCGCGGCCGCGTCGCGGGCCGCGGCACGGTGTGGTGCCCCCGCTGCCAGCCCTGACCCGGCGGACCCCGCCGGGCCCGAGGCGCTCACCGGAGGCGCGGGTGCGGCCGGCCGAGCCGCCTCCTCAGCGCCGGGCGGCCCTCGGTGACGGGCGCGGGGCGGCCGCCGGGGCGAGCGGGCCGGCTCCCTTGACGGTGCGCAGGACCGGGGCGGTCTCCAGGGTGTGGATCGCGCGCAGACCGCCCAGCCGCCGGGTGAGATAGCGGTGCAGGGCCGCCGGGTCGGGGCACAGCGCGTGCGCGACCACGTTCGTGCGGCCGGTGGTGGCGGCGACGAAGGCGAGTTCGTCGTGCCCGGCCAGCGCGGTGGCGACCCGGTCGAGGTGGGTGGGGGAGACGGTCATCCACAGCATGGCCTGGGTGGTGGCGCCGAACAGCGCGTCGTCGGCCTCGACATCGAAGAAGAGCGCGCCGGCGGCCCGCAGCGCGGCCAGCCGGCGGGCCACGGTCGCCGGTGACCACCCGGTGGCGGCGGCCAGATCGGCCTGGCCGGTACGGCCGTCCCGCTCCAGCGCCGCGACCAGCGCGCGGTCCGTCTCGGTCAACACCAGCCCGGGCTGGGCGAGTTGGCCGTCGTGCGGCCCGGCGCCGGGCGGTGCGAGCCGGCGCTGCTGGTCTTCGTCCAGGGTGCCGGCTCGGCCCCGCCAGGCGGTGGGGCCGCCGAGGTAGGTGTGGAGCAGGCAATGGGCGGAGACCGCGGTGATGCCGGCGGTGCGCGGGATGTCGTGCAGCAGCAGCGCGTGGCCGCCGGTGCCGTCGGCCGGGGTGTGCACGACCGCGAGGATCTCGGTGCCGCCGGAGGCCAGTTTCACCCAGGAGGTGTCCGTCCGCCGGGCCAGGGCGCGGGCCAGGTCCTGCGCGCTGTGCGGGGCGGCGGTCAGCCGCACCAGCCACTGTGCCCGGCCGGCACGGTGCGGATCGGCGAGCCCGACGACCCGCAGTCCGGCGTCGGCGCGCAGCCTGCGGTAGCGGCGCGCGACGGTCTGCGTCGAGACGCCCAGCACCTCGGCGATCCGGCTGAACGGGGCCCGCCCGTCGAGGTGCAGCGCATGGACGATCCCGCGGTCGACGTCGTCGAGCACCGGCACCCCGGTCGTGGCCGCGTCCCTCATGGTGATTCCCTCCGTGGTGCGTCCGAGGCGGCGGGGCCGGCTGCCTCCGCGTTGCGGAGAAATCCTTGCGCCCGGACAAATCCTTCACCACACGCGCCCGGATGGAAAACATCAGCGATCTCCGGCTCGTGGAGGGAACACCCGGTGGGCGCCGGCGCACGCTCTGCCCGTACTCCACCGAAGGGAAGAGCCATGCCCCACCCCCTGCCGCCCGTACGGCCGACGCCGTACCCCCGCCGCTGGTGCGCCCTCGCGGTGCTGCTGGTCGCCGAGGCGATGAATCTGCTCGACTCCACGATCATGACGGTCGCCGCACCGGTGATCCACGCCGATCTCGGCGGGCCCGCCTCCGGCATCCAGTGGTTCAGCGCCGCCTACACCCTGCCGTTCGCGGTGCTGCTGATCACCGGGGGCCGGCTCGGCGACATCGCCGGGCGCAAGCGGGTCTTCCGGGCCGGGGTGGCGGCGTTCGTGCTCGCCTCGGCGCTCTGCGCGCTGGCCGCGTCACCCGCGATGCTGATCAGCGCGCGGGCGGTCCAGGGCGCCGCGGCCGCGCTCGTCATCCCGCAGACCATCGGGCTGATCCGCGGCATGTTCCACGGCGACGAACTGGCCCGGGCGATGGGCAGCATCGGCCCGGTCATGGGCCTGGCCGCGGTGTGCGGCCCGGTGCTCGCCGGAGTGCTCACCCACGCCGACCTGTTCGGCTCCTCCTGGCGGGCGGTGTTCCTGGTCAACGTGCCGCTCGGCCTCGGTGTCCTCGCCGCGGCGCCGCTGCTGCGCGAGGACCGCTCCGAGCGGCGGCCGCGGCTGGACCTCACCGGTACGGTGCTGGCCGTCCTGGGCACCGGCGCGCTCGTCCACCCGCTCATCGAGTCCGGGCCGGACCGGGGATCACCCGGGCGCTGGGCCCTTTTCGCCGCGGGCCTGGGCCTGATGGCGCTGTTCGGGGCGCACCAGCGGCGCCGGACGGCCCGGGGACGCAGCGCGCTCGTCGAGACCCGCCTCTTCAGCGACCGGGGATTCCCCGCCGCGCTGGCCGCCGCCGTGCTGTTCTTCGCGGTGATCAACGGCGTGATGCTGGTCGTCGTCCTCCAGCTGCAACTCGGACCGCACACCGACGTCCGGTCCGCGGGGCTCACCCTGCTGCCGTGGTCGGCGGCGATGGCGGCGGCGTCCTGGACCGCCGGCGCCCGCCTGGTGCCCCGCCACGGCTCCCGGGTGATGTTCGCCGGGCTCGCGGCACTGCTCCTCGGCACCCTGGGCGCCCTCGTCGTCTACGCCACCGGCCGGCCCGCGGCGTACCCGTGGCCGCTGCTCGCCGCGCTGACCGCCGCCGGGCTGGGGCAGGGGCTGTTCTCCGTGCCGTTCTTCACCACCGCACTGGGCCGGGTCCGCCCGCACGAGACCGGTTCGGCGGCGGGCCTGCTCAACGCCGCGCAGCAGCTGGGCGGCACGCTCGGCGTCGCCCTGCTCGGCACGGTCTTCCTGCACACCGCCCCCGGCACCGGTGCCCCGGGCGCGGATGCCGCGCTCCTCGGGGCCCGCGACGCCTGCGGGGCGGCCGTCGCCCTCCTCGCCGGCACCGTCGCCGCCGCCGTCCTGCTGCACGCCGCTGCCCGCACCCGGCCCGCTTCCCCGCGGTGGGGCCGCCGCCTGCGGAACGCCAAGTCCCCTTCCGGCTACGGGAGGTGACGCTTGCCTGGTGGGGGCGCCGGTGCTGCCGCGGCCAGCCCGCCTCCGGAGGGTCACGCATCGCCACTTTGTGGTGATGCGCCAAGAATTTTGCTGTTTGTCTGAATTTTCACGCATATTTCCTTGTTGGTAGGCAGGTCATGGACGTAGCTTGGGAGTTGACGCAGTCGGAAACGGCTCGTCAGCAAGGAAAAGAACTTCTAGGAGGCGAGAATGAGCTTCCGTAAGGTCTTCCCACGCAGGCGCAGAGACGATGGTTGGGGTCACGACCACGACCACGGCCGCCGCCGTCGCAGGTATCGCCGCCGCTTCGGCCGCAGGCGTCGTCGTTTCTTCGGCTACGACAACTACTGACCAAAAGCTCTGAGCTCGAGGCTGACTCGCGTGCCACGCGGGTCCGCCTCGTGTGCTTGGGGCCCGTGAACCGGTCCAGGTTTCCGAGCAGCCCGATATGGCGTGGCGACCATGCATCTGCGTAGTTCCCGCGGGCGCCCGGCACCCCTAGAGGAGCCGCCGCCCCCGCCCCAACCCGGCACGGAATCCCCGCCTGTTGACCACGGCATGTGGAGCCTGCAGACGGACCTCACGATCCGCACCAGGCGCGTCGGACTCAAGGAATCGCTCCGCCGCTTCTGGCCACTGACCCACGGCGACCGGCGCTGGATCGTCCTGGTCTGCCTGGCCGCCGTCGTCGCCGCCCTCGCCGAGACCGCGGCCATCCTGCTCTTCGCCCAACTCACCGACAAGGCCCTGCAGAAGGGCTCGGTCAGCGCCTTCTGGGTGCCCGCGGCCCTGTGGCTCGGCGTCGCCGTGGTCGGCGCGGTGGTGGGCTACCTCGGCAACTCGCTCGGGGCCTGGACCGCCGAGCGCTTCGTCATGCGGCTGCGTGCCCGGGTCTTCGCCCATCTGCAGACGCTCCCCCCGCACTTCTTCCAGCGCAGCCGCCGCGGTGACCTCGTCGAGCGGCTGACGGGAGACGTCGACGCCATCGAGCAGATGGTCATCACCGGCCTCGTCCAGGTGGCCGCGGCCCTGTTCGGCATCATCTTCTACGCCGGCGCCGCCCTCTGGCTGCGCTGGGACCTGGCACTGGCCACCTTCGTCCTGGCCCCGCTGTTCTGGACCGCCACCCGCCGCTTCACCGGCCGGGTCAAAGAGGTCTCCCGCCGCGAGCGTGCCGCCGACGGCGCCATCACCTCCGTCGTCGAGGAGGGCCTGGTCAACGTCGTGCTGACCCAGGCGTACAACCGGCAGCGCGACGAGGAGGAGCGGCTCGACCGCCAGGCGCGCAAGTGGTTCCGGGCGTCGGTGACCAGCGCCCGCCTCAACGGGCTCTACGACCAGGTCGTCGAACTCCTGGAGACCTTCTGCGTGCTGGCGATCATCGGCCTGGGCGCCTGGGAGATCTCCGCCGGCCGGATGACCCTCGGCCAGCTGCTCGCCTTCGCCGCCTTCGTCGGCTACCTCTACCCGCCCATCCGCTCCCTGGGCCAGCTCGGCCTGACCGCCACCGAAGCGACCGCCGGCGCCGAGCGCCTCCTGGAGATCCTCGACGCCCGCCCCGCCGTCAGTGACCCGGCGCCCTCCCTGGTCGCCCCGCCGCGCTACCGCCGCGCCCTCGGCGAGGTGGAGGCCCGCCACGTCCACTTCCGCTACCCCGGCGGCCACGAGGACGTCCTCCGCGACTTCTCCTTCACCGCCGTCCCCGGCGAACTGCTCGTCATCACCGGCCCCAGCGGCGCCGGCAAATCGACCCTGGCCGCGCTGCTGCTTCGGTTCTACGACCCCGACGCGGGCAGCATCCGCCTCGACGACATCCCCGTGCACCGCCTGCCGCTCGCCCAGCTGCGGCACAACATCACGCTGCTGCCCCAGGACACCCTCGTCCTGCACGACACCGTCGCGGAGAACATCGCCGCCGGCCGCCCGCACGGCCGCGCCACCCACCACGACGTGGAACGCGCCGCCCGGGCCGCCGACGCCCACGAGTTCATCACCGCCCTCCCCGACGGCTACGACACCGTCATCGCCCCCGGCACCGCCCGCCTCTCCGGCGGCCAGCTCCAGCGCGTCGCGATCGCCCGCGCCATGCTCCGCGACGCCCCCGTCCTCATCCTCGACGAGCCCACCACCGGCCTGGACGTGCTCGCCACCCAGCGCATCCTCGGCCCCCTGCGCCGCCTCGCCGAGGGCCGCACCACCCTCGTGATCACCCACGACCTGGACCTCGCCGCGGACGCCGACCGCGTCCTGGTCCTCGACCACGGCCTGCTCGTCGAGTCCGGCACCCACACCCAGCTGCTCGCCCAACGCGGCCTGTACGCCACCCTGTTCCACGCCCACCCCCCGTCCCACCCGCACAACGGAGCGGCCAACCCCGCCGTGGGACGGCGCGGCATCGTCGGCTGAGCGCTCCGGCGGACAAAGTCCTGTGGAAAACCGCCCGCGCGCGTGGCGGCGCACTTACGATGCGTGGGCGAGAGTGCGTTCGGTGAGGGGGGCGGATGGACGCGTTGGCGAAGCCGGCCGACGGGCAACCGGAGCCGGGGACGGGCGTGGCGGTGCGGGACATCGTCCGGTCGGTCGTGGCCGAGCTGGCCCCGGACGAGCTGGTGCTGGTCGAAGGGCTCTGGCGGTACGACGACGACAGCGTGGTGGCGCGCCTGGCCGGCCGCCGCCGCTCACGTGAACCGCTCGGCTTCGGCCTCCAGGAGGTCACCGCCCTGATCACGCCGGTGGCCTGGCTGGTGTTGGACGAGGCCGCCCGCAAGGTCGTCGGCACCGCCGTCACCAGCGCGACCGATCGCACGCGAGGGTGGCTGCGCCGCGTCACCCGCAGACCGGCGGCGGTCAGGACGCTCCCCCCGCTGAGCGAGGAACAACTGGCCGCGGTGCGCGCGCGGGTCCTGGAGCTGGGGACGGAGAGCGGCCTCGCGCCGGAGACCGCCACCGCGCTCGCCGAGCGGGTGGTGGCGCGCCTCGTGCTGCGCCCGCAGGGCCGGCTGCCGAACGACGCCGGAAGCGACGGGTCCGCAGAACCCGAGGCGTAGGGAGCGACACGTGAGCGGGACCCTGGCCGCACCGCCCCGCCCGCCCGTCGACGAGCGCGTCCTCGGCGCCGGCACCGGACTGCGCTTCGCACTGCTGCTGGTGCTGTTCCTGACCAGCAGCGCCACGATCGTCACCCAGATCGTCCAGGCGCTGGCCGATCCGCGCAACATCCGCGTCGGCTGCGCGCTCGCGGCCGGCGCCGACCCGGAGAGTGACTATCTGGGCATCGGCCTGGCCGCGGTGCGCGCCGGTGACGCCTACCCGGCCTGCCTGCGCCGGTACGTGCCCACCGCCGCCGCGTGGGTGCCGCTCGCCGTCCTCGCCGCCCTGCTGATCGCGGCCGCCACTGTGTACTGGCTGCTGCCCCGCTGGAAGGGCCGCCGCGGCCGCGTCGTACCGCTCCAAGCCGTCGACCCCGAAGGGGAGTTACGCCCGCTCCTGGACGAACTGGTCCGCGTCGCCGGGCTGTCCCGCCCGCCGCGGTTCGTCGTGGCACCGGCCGCGGCCACCGCCGGCGCGGTGGTCTTCGGACGGCTGCGCCGCTACTCCGTCTGCCTGCACGGCGGCCTGGTCGCCCGCCGGCGCCGGGACCCCGAGGGCTTCCGCGCGGTGGTCCTCCACGAACTCGCGCACCTCCGCAACCACGACATCGACGTCACCTACGCCACGGTCGCCCTCTGGCGGGTCTTCCTGGTCGCCGTCCTCCCGGCCTACCTCTTCCAAATCGCGCAGGACCTCAAGGACTCCGCGGCGTCCGCGATCCTCGGCCCCGCGGAACGCCTCGGCACCGGGCACGAACTCCTCCTGTCGGGCGTGATGATCGCGTTCGTCTACCTCGCCCGCGCGGACATCCTGCGCACCCGCGAGACATACGCCGATCTCGACGCCCTTGCCTGGGGAGCCGACGCCCGGGGCTGGCACCACGCCGCCGCACACGGCACCGGCAAGGCCGCCGCACCCGGCCGGATCCGCAGGGCGCTGGCCTCGTTCACCGCGCTGTGGCGCACCCACCCGGCATGGGACCGGCGGGTGGCCGCGCTCACCGACCCCCGGGAACTCTTCGCACCGCACGCCCTGACCCTGTTCGTGGCCGGCGCCACCGCGACGATCGCCGGCGACCAGCTGACCGATGTGCTGAACGGCCCCCGGGCCGGCGGCGCACTCCGGGTGCTGACGGCACTGCTCGCGGGGCTGATCGCGGCGATCCCCGGCGTCTCCGTCTGGCGGGCCGTGGCGCGGGCGGTCCTCACCGGCGGCCGGATCCCCACCGGGCTGCGAGCGGGCTGGTGGACGGGGCTCGGCCTCGCGGTCGGCGAGCTGCTGACGAGCAGCACCTCCGGCAGCACACGATGGCTGCCCAACCACCCCGAGACGCTCACCGTGCTGACCCTCATCAGCGTGGGAATCATGTGCTGGACGGCGCAGTTCGCCGAGCTGTCGGTGCGCTCCTGGCGCGGCCGTACGCTGCGGCCCGCCATGCTCCTGGGGCTGGCCGCGATCTGGGTGGTCTTCGCCCTCTGGTACGCCTGGTGGCAGGCCGACGGGCACACCTTCACGACGGGCTGGGCGTACTCCGAAACCGGCATCCGGGACGCGCTGCTGCACGATCTGCCGGGCACCGTCCCCGCGGACCGCGACGTGCTCGCCGGGTTCGCCGCGGCGCTGCCGCTGCTCCTGCCGATCGGCGTGGACCCCTTCATCGGCTGGGCCGCGGCCGTGCTGTGGCTGCTGCCGCTGCTCGCCTGGACGCGCCGGCCGGCGACCGGCGTACCGGACTGGGCCCGCCGGGCCCTGCGCGGCGCCCCCGCCCCGGAGCTCTCCGGACCGCTGCTGCCGCCGCTGCGCCGGGTGCTCCTCGCCGCCGCCGCGGGCACCGCGCTGTGCTGGGCGGGCACGATCGCCCTCATGGCCGTCATGCACACCTGGCAGCCGCCCCCGGAGCGGCGCTACGGCACGTACATGCTGATCCACCTGACGCTCGTGCTGCTCGTCGTGGTCTGCGGCACGCTCACCGCGGCCACCCTGACCGGCCTGACGGCCCGGCGCTTCCCGCTGCTCGTCGCGCTGGTCGCGGCGGGCACAACGGCGTTGCTGGGGCTGGCCGGTGCGGCCGTCCTCGGCACCGCCGACGGCTGTCTGGGCCCGCTGAACACGCTCGCCACCAGCTGCCACGTCTTGCCCGCCAAGGTCTGGCCGACCGTCCAACTGCTGTTCCCGCTGGCCCTGGGCCTGAACATCTTCGTCGCCGCCGCCGTCGCCCTCCTGTGCACCGCGGCGCGCGGCGCCCTGCGGTCCCGCCGCCGGACCGCCGCGGCCTCCCCACCGGACACCGGGCCCGCGCCGCGGCGGGAACGGCTGGTGCTGCGCCGCGTGACGGCCGGCGCGGTCTGCCTCACGGTGCTCGCGCTCACCGCCGCGATGAGCCTCCCGAGGGACAGGGGCACCGGCCACATCTCACTCACCAAGCAGCAACTGATCCCCACCGCCGCGCTCCCCACCCCGTCACCCCAGGTCCTGGCCGCACAGACCGACGCCTGGCTCCGGCTCGGCGGCGCCGGGCTCATGGCGCGCTTCACCACCGAGGTGCTGGCCGTCCTCACGGCCCTGCAGGACAAGGCGGCCCTCACCGACCGGGGATTCGCGGCCACCCGCATCCGTCCGCACTGCGTCGCCCTCGAACACCTCGCCACGGAGACCGCCGCGTACTTTCCCGTCCCGGATCCCCGGACCCAGACGCGGTGGGCGGCGCTGCACGAGCGCGGCAAGCAGGCCGGCGCCGACTGCCGCCGCGGCATCGAGGAGGGAAAGCTCACCGTCTTCGCGGCGGCCATGCGCAGCTACGTCGACATCGGCGCGAGCACCCCGGGCGTCCTCGACAGCATCAACGCCGAGGCGGGACGGGGGCGTTCGGGCCACTGAGCCCCGACGCGCCCGCCTCCGTCTACCACCGGGTAGACCCGCTGAGCGGCCCCTCTCGTGTACGTGTTCCCGCCGCAGCCGGGCCGATCTGCGCAGGAAAAGACGTGCGATTAATACTCGGGAACTTTTAATTTCGGTCAAATGTGACGGGGGAGCCGCTTTCGCTTGTCCGCCGCGAGTTGAGCCCTGTAAATTAGCCGCGGTAATTCCTTTCCGCGTAGTGCTCTCTGCTGCTCCATCGAGTGAGGGGTGGAATATGCTTCGTGATCTCCGGTGCGCGGGCGCTGACTTTTGCGAAGAGATCGCCGGTGCTCAGGAGAGTACATTCTCCCTGGTCTACGAAGGAGAACCACGAAGCCGCGTCATCTGGGAAACGGACGGGTTCCGTCTGATTGCCGACCTGTCGCCGCTCTCCGTCGGCCACCTGCTGCTGCTTCCCGTCGAGCACTACCTCAGTTTCGCGCAGCTGATCGAGGAGCGCGGCGTCGAGCTGGCGGATGTGCTGGAAAGCGTCGGCGCCCTGTACCGGGCGACCTTCGGCAGGCTCACGGTGCTCGAACACGGATCTTCCGCCGCCATGAAGTCCAGCGCCTGCATCTCGCACGCCCACTGGCATCTGATGCCCATCGACGGAAACCAGGTGAATTCCCTCATCATGGCGGACGGCCTGCCCCCGGCCGCCCTGACCGACCTGAAACAGCTCGCCCCTTACGGCGGCGCTCCGTACTTCCTCTGCGGCCAGCAGGGAAAATATTACGTATACGACGGGCGACGCCCGATGCGCAGCCAATACCTTCGCTCTATAGTGGGCCAGGTACTCGGAATTCCGGACCCTTTATTCGATTACGCGTTAGTGGTCCGCAAGGAGCTGCTCCGGGAGACCGTCGCGCGCACCAGCGGGTGGCGGTCGATTCTGGACGGCCCGAGGTGATCCGGGGTTATCCATTCTCAAGACGTGTGGAGGGCGGCTCGTGCCGCGTGTCGCAATTTCTATCGACGGGCCCACCGCCAGTGGCAAGTCCACGCTGGCCCAGGGCCTGTCCCAAGCCCTGGGTCTGGCCTTCCTGGACACCGGGCTGACGTACCGGAGCCTGGCCTACGCACTGACCCGCGAGTCCGCGGAGACCCTGCGGGACGACCTGGGCTCCGTGCTCGACCACCGGCCCGAGGTGTACCGCGCGCCGGGGGCGGACGAGCCGGCGCAGAGACACGGCATCTTCCTCCGCGGCGAGGACATCACCGGGAAGATCTGGGACGCGTCCCTGGACGACAACCTGAAGTCGGTGGCCAGGGACCCGGGTTGGCGGCAGGCGATCCTGCGCCTGCACCAGGACGTCGCGGAGCGGTACGGCGACATCGTCGTGGTGGGCCGGGACGTGGCGGTCACCCTGCTGCCCGCCGCCGACCTGCGCATCTATCTGACCGCGAGCCTGGCCGTCCGCAGGGAGCGCCGCCGGGCCCAGTACCGGGACATGCGGGACCGCTCGGTGACGGTCGGGCCGGCCACGGAACGCGACGTCGAGAACCGCGCCGCCGTCCGGGCACTGCCGAAATCCCTCGAAATCCCCACCACCTACCTCCCGGCTTCGGCGGTATTCGCCTGTGCCCTGCACGGGCTGCGGAAATTCTCCGCGCCCCTGCCCGTATGACAAGGAAAGGCAAGTAATTCGTGAATCTCTCCGAAGCCGTGTTCTCGGACGAGCCGACGCGGGTGCGTCAGCTCGTCAGTGAGTTCCTCAGCGGCCAGTCCGGCGCCCTCGTGGGCACGGACGGATTAGACGTCCAGCTGTCCGCCGGGGCCGATGCCCGGGACGACTGCGCGGTGTACGACATCGGTTCGCCGATGTCCCTCGTCGTGGGGTCGGACTACATTCGCGGACCCAAATTCATTCTGCACGAAATGGGCCTCCTGTCCGACTTCGACATCGGCTACTACCTGGCCGCCGCCAACATCAGCGACGTCGCCGCCATGGGTGCCACCCCGATCGGCCTGCTGAGTGTCGTCCGCTATCCCCACGAATTGGACGACGCGGGCTTCCGCCAGGTGATGGCCGGCATCCACCAGGGCTGCACGGATTTCGGCACGCTCAATGTCGGCGGCGACATCGGCAACGCGGAGCGCCTCATCCTCGCCGGTACCGCGCTGGGCGTCTGCCCGCCCGGAAAGGTACTGCGGCGGCACGGCGCCCGCCCGGGAGACCTGCTCTGCCTCACCGGCCCCTGCGGCCTGCTGGGCGCCGCGGTGGCGTATTTCCCCAAGCGCGATTCCTTCGCCGGCAGGCTCCCGGAAGAGACCGAGCAGCGGCTGCTGGACAGCTGGAAGCGGCCGCGGGCCCGGGTGGCCGAGGGGCAGCTCCTGTCCCGCAAGCCGTACGCCACCTCCTGCCAGGACACCTCGGACGGGCTCAAGGCCACCGTCGAGCAGATCATGCAGGCCAGCGAGGTGGGTTTCCGCGTCGCCGAGCAGGACGTGCCCATCGACCCGGCGGTCCGCGCGGTGGCGGAGCTGATGAACGTCGAGCCGCTGGCCTTGGCGATGAGCGCCTCGTCCGACTTCCAATTGGCATTCACCGTGGCCCCTGACGATCTCGCCGCCTGCCGGGAAAGCTTCACCGCCTCCGGCTTGGATTTCCATGTGATTGGTGAGGCGACAGAGAAGGGAGAAGCGGAAGCGGTGCACAACGGGACCTCCCGGCCGCTGCCCGGCGTGGCGTGGAAACACCAGAAATCCGACATCAGTCTGCTGGCCGCGAGTTCCCCGGACGCCTGAGTTCCGGCGGGCCGCACCCGCGAATTACTATTCAGTAGCCACTTCCTGGCTGCTGCGAGGTTTTTGTGAAGTACTGGTGGGCCACCGCCTGCCCTCAATACAATAGCCAAATGAGATCGCTGACCGCCAAGCTCATGGACCGTTCCATCCTTCTCGTGGCGACGATCGGCATGGTGGCTCGCCAGTACGATTTCCCCAGCAAAAAGGTCTGGACCGATGCGCTGGATGACCGTCCCTATGCACTTCTCGGGCTCATCTGCGTGATCGGTATATTCGGCGCCTTCACCCCCTTCCAGTCGTACGCGGGCCGGAAAAAGGTGGAACGCAGGTCAGCGGTCCGTCAGCAGGTCCTGACGCACTTCGGGAAAATGCTCGCCGTGGCCCGGCAGGCCCAGCCGCCCATCGAGACCGGTGACCTCGGGCTGCACATCTGGCGGATCCGCAGGTCCTTCCGCCACCCGCTGCACGGCTATCTGCAGCGGGCGGCGACGTACCGCCTGGGCAGCACCCCGACCACCAGGTCCTTCGCACCGACGAAGGGTGTGGGAGTGGTGGGCCTGTGCTGGAAGCGCAACGAAGAAGTGTCCATCGACGTACAGGAATTGGCGAGCCGGTTAACCGACCAGGCGACGTTCGACGCCCATAGGGAACAGGAAGGCGCCGACGCCGTCATGGGATTCACCTGGACGGAGTTCCAGCGGGTCGCTCATCGCGGAGCCGTCTTCGCCAGCCCCATCAGAGGAGGCGGCGGGGACTTCATCGGGTGCGTCAGCATCGACGCCCGGCACGGCCACGACTCCATGAACGTGGACGACTTCTGGCACGAGGTCAATTCCCTCTGCTCCCGGCTCGGCCACGACGACCTCGACCACCTGTGACCCGCCGCCGTCCGGCGTCCGGGGCGCGTGCCCCTAACGGCGGCCGGCCTGTGCCTCGGTCAGCGTCTTGAAGGCGGCCTCCGGGTCCTCGGGCTCCTCGGCCCACGCGTCAGGGTCGCAGTTCGGGACCGCGCGCCTGATCCCGCCCCGTGGGTCCGGCACGTCACCGAAGTGCCGCGGGATCAGGTGGATGTGCAGGTGGTCGACGGTCCGGCCGGCCGCACGGCCCTCGTTGATCCCGATGGTGTATCCGTCGGGGCCGTGCTTCTCGGTGAGGCGCTCCTGGGCGGTCAGGATGAGGGCATAGGCATCCTTGAGCTCCCTCGGCGTCAGCTCGAAGAACGACTCGACGTGGCGCTTCGGGACCACTTCCACATGGCCGGCGGCGGCCGGGAAGTTGTCGTACCGCACGTAACAGGTCTTGTTCTCTTCCATGACCTGGTTGACCTCGGGCCGATGCACCTGGCAGAAAATGCACGCCGCGCCGTCCGAGGATTCCTCTGCGGAGCGCCGGGCGTCCTTTCCGTCGGCCTTGGGCCGTGTCCAGCGGGTCAGCCATTGCGAGAAGAGAGACAATCTGAGTCCTAACGAATTCCGGATGGCGGCAAAGCTGATTTGTCGCGATCCGGTGAACAGATTTTCAAGAACCAGCGCTTGAGGACTCATTGCTCGATTCCACTCCTTCGCTCGGGGTGCATCTCCACTTCGCACTTCTGAGGGTAGTGGCGGGGATCGGCGCGTCCTCGTGGGCCGGCGGCGGAATGCTTGGTTCCGGACAGTCCCTGGCCCGTTCCGGCGCACTGGCGGGGAACGTGCGGGCGTAGTGGCGCATTTGTGGCAGTCACCGGATGAAGCAGACCGACGGTGAACATCCCAGAACGGTAGCGAAGTCCTCAGCGACACGCTAGCGGCGAGGGGGCTCTGTGCGGGTGAGAACGCATGAGCGTCTCGTGTCGATGACCGGGACGCGAGCCGATGTTTCGGCCCCTTTCGAAAATGATCATTTCGCTCTCTCCATTCCACGAAAAGGGCAAGCCGGTGAGCGCGCAGGGAGGGGCCCGGACGTCCCGCGCGGTGACGTCCACCGGGCACAGGCGTAGGCTGTGCGAGATGCCGTATTTGCACTGTTTGTAGCGCTGGAGGCGGCGCATGACCGACCCGTACGGCTTCCTGAAGCGCCCCCGTCGCCCCGTGCCGGCCCGCCCCGTCGAGGAGCGGCTGAACGACTGGGACGAGGTCTACGCGGGGCAGGCGCTGCTGCCGCTGGTGTCCGAGCAGGCGGGCCGCTGCATGGACTGCGGCATCCCGTTCTGCCACAGCGGCTGCCCGCTGGGGAACCTCATCCCCGAGTGGAACGCGTACGCGTCGCGGGGCAACTGGCGGGCCGCGGCCGAGCGGCTGCACGCGACCAACAACTTCCCCGAGTTCACCGGCCGGCTGTGCCCGGCGCCGTGTGAGGACGCCTGCGTGCTGGCCCTCAACGCCGACCCGGTGACGATCAAGAACGTCGAGCAGGCCATCGCCGACGAGAGCTGGGCGCGCGGGTACGCGTCGCCGCGGCCACCGGAGCGGCTCAGCGGGAAGTCCGTCGCCGTCGTCGGCTCCGGCCCCGCGGGCCTCGCCGCGGCGCAGCAGCTGACCCGGGCCGGTCACACCGTCGCCGTCTACGAGCGCGCGGACCGCCTCGGCGGGCTGCTGCGCTACGGCATCCCCGCGTTCAAGATGGAGAAGCGGCACCTGGACCGGCGCATCGAGCAGATGCGGGCGGAGGGCACCAAGTTCCGCACAGGTGTGGACATCGGCCCCGACCTCGACGCCACCGACCTCAGAAGGCGCCACGACGCGGTGATCCTCGCCGTCGGAGCGATGGAGCAGCGCGAGCTTCCCGTACCGGGCCGCGAGCTGTACGGCATCCATCAGGCCATGGGCTATCTCACGCTCTCCAACAGGACCGGCGAGGGCGACTACCCCGCGCCTCCCCTCAGCGCCGCGGACCGGCACGTGGTGATCGTCGGCGGCGGGGACACCGGCTCGGACTGCCTGGGCACCGCCCTGCGCCAGGGCGCCGCGTCCGTGCTGCAGCTGGACATCAACCCGGAGCCGGGGGACGCCCGCCAGGATGCCGAGCCCTGGCCCACGTATCCGAAGGTCTACCGGATCTCCCACGCCCATGAAGAGGCGCGCGGCCGTGGGGGCACGGACCCGCGGGTCTTCTCCTCCGCCACCCTCCGCTTCGAAGGGGACGCGGACGGCCGCGTACGCGCCCTCCACCTGACCGAGGTGGAACCCACCGCCAGACGCCCCCGGCCCGGCACCGAGCGGGTGCTCCCCGCCGAGCTGGTCCTCCTGGCGCTCGGCTTCTCGGGCCCCCGACGGGACAGCGGCCTGGTCGAACAGCTCGGCCTCACCCTGGACACCCGCGGAAACTTCGCCCGCGACACCGACTTCGCGGCCGTCCGGGCAGAGCGGCCCGACCCGGCTCGCCCTGCGGCACCGGACGGGATCTTCGTCGCGGGGGACGCGGGCCGCGGCCAGTCCCTGGTGGTGTGGGCGATAGCGGAGGGACGAGCCGCCGCAGCGGCCACCGACCGCTACCTGACCGGCCGCACCGCCCTCCCGGCCCCGGTCTCCCCGACCGACCGCCCCTTGGTGGCGTGACCCCAAAGAGCACACCGGGCACCGCCCCCTCCGCAGCCGGCTCGCCGGGACCGGGCACGCCGCTCACTCCCCGGCGACTCGACGTCCCCCTCCCCGAAGGTCAATCGGTTAGGGGTCCCTGAGGGACTTTCCTTGATCCACGTCCGGGGTGTGTTCCGTCATCCGAACTCAAGGGGACTTCTCGCCGCTTGATGTTTCCGGACATACCCACGGCCACGTGCGTGGGTACTACAGTCTTTCGTTGTGCTGTATGTCACATGGTGGCGCTGGGGTGGGTGGCCTGCGTGGGGCAGCCACGTGCCCGAGTGGCGAGATCTGGGGGCTTCATGCATGACATGGTCAAGGGCTCGAACGTCGCGCTGACGGCCCTGAGTGAGAACGCCGGGTCGGTGATCCTCAGTTTGAGCTGGGTCAGTCCGACCGGTGAAGGCGATGCGGATGTGTCCGTCCTGCTGCTGGACGCGAACGGCAAGGTGCGCAGCGACAGCGACTTCTACTTCTACAACAACCCGGTTGCCGCTGACGGGAGTGTGCAACTGCTGGGCAAGAC
This sequence comes from Streptomyces lydicus, assembly GCF_000717345.1. GTDB lineage: Bacteria > Actinomycetota > Actinomycetes > Streptomycetales > Streptomycetaceae > Streptomyces > Streptomyces lydicus. Next base: position 62,891 of record NZ_JNZA01000034.1, read on the forward strand.
ACCGACGGAGAGCGGTGACGAAGACCGCATCAGCTTCGACCTGACGGCGGTCCCGTCCGGCATCGACCGGATCGTCGTGGCGGCGAGCCGCTACGAGGGAGCCGGTTTCGGGGAACTGGAAGACCTGAAGGTGACACTGGCCGATGGGGGCGGCGAGAGCCTCCTCAGGTTCGCCATCGATGACGCCGGAACGGTGAGCGCGATCATCTTTGGCGAGTTGTATCGGCGTGGGGGAGAGTGGAAGTTCCGTGCCGTCGGACAGGGCTACGACACCGGCCTGGCCGGTCTCGCGACGGACTTCGGCGTGGACATCGAGGACGACGCGGACGCAGAACAAGCGCTGAACGGCGCTGCGAGCAACGAGCAGGCTGGTACGGCGGTTTCGGTTCCGGCCGTCGAGCAGGAGCCGCAGGCGTCGTCAGGCTTGGTTCCGGCTCCCCGCCCGCCGTACGACGAGGTGGGGACGAAGAAGGCGGCACGGCCTCGCACCGCGAAGAAGAAGGTCACCGTGCCCGCGGTGGCCAGGAAGTCCCTGGCGGACAACGAGTCCTGGAAGCAAGCCAGGCTCTTTCCGGTTTCGGTGCTCAAGAGCGACCGGGACCGGGAGATGCGCGCTACGTCGGTCCTGCTGTCGGTGATGGCGCAAGTGCCGGAGTTCGGCCGGAGACTCACGGCGGCGTTCGGAGCACCGGCGGGCCGCATGGAGACGTATACCGAGGTCTCGCTGCCGCACGGCGATACCCCGCGACGTCCCGACGGAGTGATCCGCGTCGAGCGGGCCGGCAAACTGTGGACCGCGCTGGTGGAAACCAAGACCAACGGCAATGACCTCAAGTCCGATCAGGTGCAGGCGTATATGGACATCGCCGCACGCCGTGGATACGAGGCCGTGATCACACTGTCGAACGATGTCGCGCTGGAAGGCAGCCCGCTCGTCGACGTCAAGACCGACGGACGGCGCAAGCACAAGGTGGCCCTTTGGCACCTGTCCTGGGCCGAAGTCACGCAGCAGGCACAGATGCTGATCCGGCACGAGGGCGTCGGGGACAAGGCGCATGCCTGGCTGCTCCAGGAACTGCTGTACTACCTACGGCATGAGAACTCCGGCTGCCACGGCTTCCAGAACATGGGGTCGGCCTGGGTCCCCGTCCGCAACGGGATCGATGACGAAACCCTGTGCCAGGGCGACTCACGGGCCCTGGGCGTGGTGGAGAGCTGGGAGCGGCTCATTCGTCAGATCTGCCTGAGCCTCGGTGGCGAACTCGGGCAGAAGGTGCTGCCCGTCCAGCGTGCCAAGCGCGGAGCCGATCCGGCAGCACGCCGCAGCCGCCTGGCCGATCAGCTGTGCCTCGACGGCAGGCTGCAGGCAGAGCTCCGGATCGAGGGCGCACCCGGAATTCTGGCGCTCAGCGCCGACCTGCGCACTGCCAAGCTCCGCACCTCCATCGAGATCCCCGCACCCGAACAGGGCTACCCGCTGACGTGGGCCAAACGCCTCATCCGCCGACTGGCCGAGGCACCGGCAGACCTGCACATCGAAACGCTGGTCGAGGGAGAGCCCGGGGGGCCGCGGGGCACGCTGGAACGGCTCCGCCCGGAGCCGGCGAACATGCTCCCGAAGAACAACGACACCCGGATCACCGGCTTCCGTCTGTCCCTGTTCAAAGGCATGGGAAGCGGCCGGGGGAACGCCGAATCCGGCTTCATCCGCAGCGTCGACGACGCCGTGCACCGCTTTTACACCAGCGTGGTCGTCCACCTGGACCGCCCAACGCCCCGGCAAGCGGATGGCCTCAAGGCGGGCAGCTAGGCCGACGGTGGTTCGGCTTGGGCGGCCGACTGGTTCGGCTTGAGGTGTGAGGTCGCACCGGCCTGCGGTGAGTTGTCGCAGAACGCGGCGGCACCGCACAGGGCGGATTCCGGGCGGATGGGGACGCCGTTGGTGCGCAGCACGTCGCGGACATCGAGGATCAGCGGGAAGACCTCATGGTTCCGGTCCTCGCCCTGCTCGTCCCAGGCGCGCTGCTCGGCCTCGACCGCCATCCGGTCCTGGGCGAAGACCCGCTCGGTGAAGCGCCGGATGAACGGCCAGGCGAGATGCAGCGCCCCCGGGATGGGCGGCTTCTCGATCATCAGCAGACCGTAGGCGTGATTGGTGCGCTGCTCGGCATCTTCCGGTACGTAGGCCGCCCAGAGCGAGAAGGCCGGGCGTTCGGACTTCTCGGGGACCAGGTGGAGGGTCTGGTAGGGGTACTCGGTGCGGATCGTGATGACATCGGACGATTTACCGCCGCCGATCCCCTCGGCGGCGAGCAGACCGGCGCCGCGGTCCTTCTTCCCGCCGGCTGGTGTGAACAAATACCGGGCCTCCACGGATTGCGGGCCGGATTCGTACCCGAGGAGCTTGGGCTGGATCCTGCCGAGGATGCCCCGGTGCAGGAACTGGTGATTCATGTCGAGCAAATTCTCGTGCATGAACGAGTAGTGGCAGCGCACGGTGCGGGAAAATGTCATCGTCCTGTGCCTGGCCGAATCGAATTCCGGCAACTCGGGCAGGCGTGCTGCGGTTGCCTTTTCCGGGTCACCCGGGAAGACGAAAACGAGGCCGTACGCTTCGCGGACCGGGTAGGCGCGCACACCGCGCGGCGGCCGGTCGGCGTCTTTGGGCAGATACGGGATCTGGGAGATGCGGCCGTTTCCTCGGTAGGCCCAGGCGTGGTAGCAACAGCGGAGCGAGTCGCCTTCCACAACCCCCATGCTCAGCGGCACCTGACGGTGGGCACACCGGTCCTCCAGTGCGTAGACCGTGCCGCTTTCGCCGCGATACAACACGATCCGCTCACCCGCGAACGCAGCAGCGAAGGTCTTGCTCTTCCGCACGCTCCCGGATACCGCGACCGGATACCAGAAATTCGGATTGATCCCGGTGCGCCTGAGGTCGGCCACGGCTCCGGGCTCCTCCTCATGCACGGGGTAGCGGTCTCCTGCCGCCCGGTCCGGAATTGTCTTACCTCGTGCGGGCAGTGGCTCGGCCATACACGTCTCCCTTGCCGCAGGTCACCGTCCATAACGGAACGGAAAAATGCCGGTTGGATCAATCATCCGCGGCGCAACCGCGTTCCGCATGACCGACGCGTGGGCCATTCGCGATGATGACCTCGCTGCCGAGGGGCGCCGGCCTGGGGTGCCAGAAACCGAGACGGGACTTGCCGCGCTGACCTGCAGCGCATGCCGTCGGGCTACAGACCACGAAGCGCTTCGTGGAGATCGCTGTAGGCGCTCCAGCAGTCGACACTGCCATCGCCGTTCAGACTGCCCATGTACCAGTCCTCGTCGTTGACCGGCTTCACCAGACACAGACCATGGAACCCCAGGACGATCTCGGGATGGATGCGTGCACGGCATTCCGGCCCGGCCACCCATTCGACGGACCGCTCGGTGTCGAGCGCTATGGCCTCCTGGTCGCCGGAGATGTTGCGGATCGCCTCAAGAGTCCACCCCGCCGGTAGTCGCGCGCCCCTCATGAGGCGATCGTGGCACCTCTCGCCGATGCCATTGGTGGGCTTAGGGGGTTTTGGTGGAGCGGTGCGGTCCGCCCTCTGAGTCACATGCCGTGCGCCCACGGTAGTTCTCGTGCTCCTGGATGGGGGCTCGTCGGTCAACTGAGACGGAGAACCGCGAAGGGCCCCACCGCAAGCGGTGGGGCCCTTCGACGTTGTGCCCGGTGAGGCACTGGCGGAGGATACGAGATTCGAACTCGTGAGGGGTTGCCCCCAACACGCTTTCCAAGCGTGCGCCCTAGGCCACTAGGCGAATCCTCCGCCGCAAACAATACAAGACGTTGGGGAGTGCTCGCGAACATGATCCGGGGGAGGGGGGTGGCCGGGGGGTGAGCGGGGGTGGAGAGGGGGAGGCGGGTTCGTTTGTTGGGCGGGGGATCCGCTAGTGTGGTGCCCAGCCCCTCACGTGGCGCTATCTGACTGAACTCCCCCAGGGCCGGAAGGCAGCAAGGGTAGGTTGGCTCTGGCGGGTGCGTGGGGGGCGCTTGCGTTGGCGAGCCGCCTCCACTGCTTACGAGGCCCGCTGCTTACGGGGCCCGCTGCTTACGGGCCCGCCCGAGCGGAGCCGGGAGTGGGGGAGAGGCCGAGGCTTCGGGCGCGGGCCGGTTGTCAGTGGGGCCCGATATCGTCGTATGCGTGTCGTCCCTTGCGCTGTACCGCCGCTACCGACCCGAGACCTTCGCCGAGGTCATCGGGCAAGAGCACGTGACCGCCCCGCTGCAGCAGGCGTTGCGGAACAACCGGGTCAACCACGCGTATCTCTTCAGTGGGCCGCGCGGCTGTGGCAAGACGACCAGCGCGCGGATCCTGGCGCGGTGTTTGAACTGTGAGGAAGGTCCCACTCCCACGCCCTGCGGGACCTGCCAGTCGTGTGTGGACCTGGCCAGGAACGGGCGGGGCTCGATCGATGTGATCGAGATCGACGCGGCGTCCCACGGTGGCGTGGACGACGCCCGTGAGCTGCGCGAGAAGGCGTTCTTCGGGCCGGCGAGCAGCCGCTACAAGATCTACATCATCGACGAGGCGCACATGGTGACCTCGGCGGGCTTCAACGCCCTGCTGAAGGTCGTCGAGGAGCCGCCGGAGCATCTGAAGTTCATCTTCGCCACGACCGAGCCCGAGAAGGTCATCGGGACGATCCGGTCGCGTACGCACCACTATCCGTTCCGGCTGGTGCCGCCGGGCACGCTGCGGGAGTACCTCGCCGAGGTGTGCGGGCGGGAGGACATTCCGGTCGAGGACGGGGTGCTGCCGCTGGTGGTGCGGGCCGGCGCCGGGTCGGTGCGTGACTCGATGTCGGTGATGGACCAGCTGCTCGCCGGGGCCGCTGCCGACGGTGTGACGTATGCCATGGCGACGGCCCTGCTCGGATACACCGACGGGTCGCTGCTGGACTCCGTGGTGGAGGCGTTCGCCGCGGGGGACGGGGCGGCGGCCTTCGAGGTGGTGGACCGGGTCATCGAGGGCGGCAATGATCCGCGGCGGTTCGTGGCCGATCTGCTGGAGCGGCTGCGGGATCTGGTGATCCTGGCGGCGGTGCCGGACGCCGGGGAGAAGGGGCTGATCGACGCCCCTGCGGACGTCGTGGAGCGGATGACGGCGCAGGCGTCGGTGTTCGGGGCGGCGGAGCTCAGCAGGGCCGCCGACCTGGTCAACACGGGGCTGACGGAGATGCGCGGCGCGACCTCGCCGCGGCTGCAGCTGGAGCTGATCTGTGCGCGGGTGCTGCTGCCCGCGGCGTACGACGACGAGCGGTCGGTGCAGGCGCGGCTCGACCGGCTGGAGCGCGGCGCGGGCGCGGCGCTCGCGGCCGGCCGGGGCCAGGCCGGTCCCGGAGGAGCCGGGGGCGACCTCGGTGCCGGGCCGTCTCCCGTGGTGAGCGGCGGTGGGCCCGCGGCCGGGTACGTGCCGGGGCCGGAGGCGCATCCGCCGATGCCGGCCGGCCCGTCCGGGCCGGCGGCCGCGCGTGCCGCGGTGCGCGGGGCCGGGGCCCCGGCGGGGAATTCCGCCGCGGGGGCGCCTGCTGCCGCGGCGCCGTCCGGTGGACCGGCCCCCGCGCCGGCCGCACCGGAGACCGGTGGGGCCGGCGCGCCGGCTCCCGCGGCCGCTCCGGCCGCGGAGGGCGCCGGCGGGCCGCAGGGCGGCCCTGCGGGCGGTGCGGGCGCGCGGCCCGGAGCGTGGCCCGGCGGGGGCGGCAGAGCGGCCGGTGCCGGCGGCGCGGGCAGCGGCGGCGTGAGCAACGGGGGTGTGGGCAGCGGCGGCGCGGCGCGGCAGCCCGGTGGCTGGCCGACGGCCGTGGCGCCCGGACAGGGCGGCCAGGGGCCGCAGGGTGGTGGCGCGACGGCGAGCGGGCCGGCCGCCGGTGCGCCCGCACCGCAGCCCGCGCAGCCGGCGGCCGGTGCGCCCGCGCCCGTGGCGCCCACCCCCCAGCCGGGCGCGGCGCAGGGTGCCGCCCAGGTGCGGCAGATGTGGCCGGACATCCTCGACGCGGTCAAGGCCCGCCGGCGCTTCACCTGGATCCTGCTCAGCCAGAACGCCCAGGTCTCCGGTTTCGACGGCACGACCCTGCAGATCGGCTTCCCCAATGCCGGCGCCCGCGACAGCTTCGCCAACGGCGGGAGCGAGGACGTCCTCAAGGACGTGCTCGCCGAGCGGTTCCAGGTGCAGTGGCGGGTCGAGGCCATCGTCGACCCCTCGGGCGGCGCGAACCCGCCGGCCGGCGGTGCCCCCCGCAGCGGCGGTGGCGGCTTCGGCGGGGCGCCCGCCGCGCCGGCGCCGTCCGCACCGCAGGCGCCGCCCCAGCAGAGCGGCCCGCCGGCGTCCCCTTCGTCCGGTGGCGGCCAGTACGGCCAGAGCGGCGGCACGGGCGGCGGCCAGGGGGCCCGGATGGCGCGGGAAGCCGTCGCGCCGTCCGCTTCCTCCGGCGGCGGGCAGAGCGCTGCCGCGCCGGAGCCCTCGTACACCCCGCCCGAGCCCCCGCCGATGTCGATCGAGTACGACATGCCGGCCGAGGACGACCCCGACCTCGTCGACTCCGCGCTGAGCGGCCACGACCTGATCGTTCGCGAGCTGGGCGCCACGGTGGTGGAGGAGTTCACCCATGAGTGAGCGCGCAGCTGAGCGGGCGCGGTTCGCGCGGCTCTGACGGCGCGTATACGGCGCGTATACGGGACGTATTCGGGGCGTGCCGGCGGCTCACGGACGGTGAGCGGGCCGCCCCGGGCGTACACCCGTGCTCCTCCCTACGGCGTAGGGCGCCGGGCCCGTGAAACACGTAGGCTCGGGCTACCGCACCAATCGTTGTCGTACGGCAGGAGTTCCGTCGTGATCCCCGGTGGTCAGCCCAATATGCAGCAGCTGCTTCAGCAGGCTCAGAAGATGCAGCAGGACCTTGCGGCCGCCCAGCAGGAGCTGGCGGAGACGCCCGTGGAAGGTTCCGCGGGCGGCGGCCTGGTCAAGGCCACGGTGACCGGCTCCGGTGAGCTCCAGGGCCTGGTCATCGACCCCAAGGCGATCGACGCCGACTCCCCGGAGGAGACGGCCGAGACGATCGCCGACCTCGTCCTGGCGGCGGTCCGGGACGCCAACGCCAGCGCCCAGCAGCTCCAGCAGCAGAAGCTCGGTCCGCTCGCCCAGGGCCTGGGTGGCGGCGGCATCCCTGGTCTCCCCTTCTGAGGAGTAGCCAACTAGCGTACGCAGTACGGCAGAAGAGAGAGAAGACGTTCCGTGTATGAAGGCGTGGTCCAGGACCTGATCGACGAGTTGGGCAGGCTGCCCGGCGTCGGTCCCAAGAGCGCGCAGCGGATCGCCTTCCACATTCTTCAGGCCGAGCCGACCGATGTCCGCCGGCTCGCGAACGCGCTGATGGAGGTCAAGGCCAAGGTCCGGTTCTGCAGCGTCTGCGGCAACGTGGCGCAGGAGGAGCAGTGCCGGGTCTGCCTGGACCCGCGGCGTGATCGGGCGGTCATCTGTGTCGTGGAGGAGCCCAAGGACGTCGTGGCGATCGAGCGGACCCGTGAGTTCCGCGGCCGCTACCACGTCCTCGGTGGGGCGATCAGCCCGATCGAGGGCGTCGGCCCCGACGACCTGCGGATCCGGGAACTGCTGGCCAGACTCGCGGACGGCACCGTCACCGAGCTGATCCTGGCCACCGACCCGAACCTCGAGGGCGAGGCCACGGCCACGTATCTGGCCCGCATGATCAAACCCATGGGGCTGAGAGTGACACGGCTGGCGAGCGGGCTGCCGGTCGGAGGCGATCTGGAGTATGCCGACGAGGTCACGCTCGGGCGGGCCTTCGAAGGGAGGAGACTTCTCGATGTCTGACGCCACGCTGCACAACGCGACACAGAACCCGGACGACTTCGCCGTTTCGATCTCCGACTCGATCGAGAGCTTCATCGTCGCCGTCACGGAGGTCGCCAAGGGCGACGAGCCGGACAGCGCGGTGCCCTTCCTGCTGCTGGAGGTCTCCCAGCTGCTGCTCACCGGCGGCCGGCTGGGCGCCCACGAGGACATCGTCCCCGATGACCGGTACGAACCGGACACCGGTCCGGAACCGGACGTCGACGACCTGCGTGAGCGTTTCGCGGTCCTGCTCGACCCGGTGGACGTCTACTCCGAGGTCTTCGACCCGTACGTCCCGCGCAGCGAGCCGGTCGCCAGCCGGATCTCCGACGATCTGGCCGACATCGTCACCGACCTGCGGCACGGCCTGGCGCACTACCGGGCGGGGCGGGTGGCCGAGGCGCTGTGGTGGTGGCAGTTCTCCTACCTCTCCAACTGGGGCCCGACCGCCTCGGCCGCGCTGCGCGCGCTGCAGTCGCTGGTCGCCCACGTACGCCTGGACCAGCCGCTGGACGAGCTGGACGGTCTGGACACCGACAGTAGTGTCGACGGGGACGAGGAGCGGCTCGCGGAGGAGGCCGGGAGGGTGATGGCCGCGGAGATCGCCCGGCCGCTGGGGCTGCGCGGCACGACGGCCGGCGTGGCCCATCCGGCAGGACCGGTCCTGTGACCTGGGTTACGTTTCCGTGTGTACGGGCGAGGAGCGGGCATGTGCTCCGCCGGGCGGGCGCGATGGGGCGTCACGCGGAACCACGGAACGAGATGTGACCCACGGTGATCACTACAGTGAGTGGTCGGCCGGTGAGTGGTCGTTCGATGAGCGACCGGTCGGCGGGCGGCCAGTCGGTGCGTGATCAATCGGTGAGTCGGTCATCTCAGGATGTGGTATCAGCGGGGCGGACTCCGCTCGCTCGTTAGACTGAGCCGACCGCAGTACCCCCATTTCCGGGGGTCCGGGAGGAAACTCCCGAAGAGACAGTTGCGAGGAGCGCACGTGGGCCTTGTCGTGCAGAAGTACGGCGGCTCATCCGTTGCGGATGCCGAGGGCATCAAGCGCGTTGCCAAGCGAGTCGTCGAAGCCAAGAAGAACGGCAACCAGGTTGTCGTAGTGGTTTCGGCGATGGGCGACACGACGGACGAGCTGATCGATCTCGCGCAGGAAGTGTCCCCGATTCCGTCGGGGCGTGAGTTCGACATGCTGCTGACCGCCGGAGAGCGGATCTCCATGGCCCTGCTGGCGATGGCGATCAAAAACCTCGGTCACGAGGCGCAGTCCTTCACCGGGAGCCAGGCCGGTGTCATCACCGACTCCGTGCACAACAAGGCACGGATCATCGATGTCACGCCGGGCCGGATCAAGACGTCCGTCGACGAGGGCAACATCGCCATCGTCGCCGGCTTCCAGGGTGTGTCCCAGGACAAGAAGGACATCACGACGCTGGGGCGCGGTGGGTCGGACACGACCGCCGTCGCGCTGGCGGCCGCCCTGGACGCCGATGTCTGTGAGATCTACACCGATGTGGACGGTGTCTTCACCGCCGACCCGCGGGTCGTGAAGAAGGCCCGGAAGATCGACTGGATCTCCTTCGAGGACATGCTGGAGCTGGCCAGCTCCGGTTCCAAGGTGCTGCTGCACCGCTGCGTCGAGTACGCACGTCGTTACAACATCCCGATCCACGTCCGCTCGTCCTTCTCGGGACTGCAGGGCACGTGGGTCAGCAACGAACCGCAAGGGGACCAGCCGATGGAGCAGGCAATCATCTCGGGCGTCGCACACGACACCTCCGAGGCGAAGGTCACGGTCGTCGGGGTTCCGGACAAGCCGGGCGAGGCCGCGCGCATCTTCCGTGCGATCGCGGACTCCGAGGTCAACATCGACATGGTCGTGCAGAACGTGTCGGCCGCCTCGACCGGTCTGACCGACATCTCCTTCACGCTGCCCAAGGCCGAGGGCCGCAAGGCCGTCGCGGCCCTGGAGAAGACCCGCGCCGCGGTCGGCTTCGACTCGCTGCGCTACGACGACCAGATCGCCAAGATCTCGCTGGTCGGCGCCGGCATGAAGACCAACCCGGGCGTGACGGCGACGTTCTTCGAGGCGCTGTCGAACGCGGGCGTGAACATCGAGCTCATCTCGACCTCCGAGATCCGCATCTCGGTGGTCACCCGCGCCGATGACGTCAACGAGGCCGTGCGCGCCGTGCACACCGCCTTCGGTCTCGACACGGACAGTGACGAGGCCGTGGTCTATGGCGGCACCGGTCGATGATTCCGGCCGAGGCGGGCCGTCCGTCCCTCGCTGACACCGCGGGGGCGGACGCCCGCACGGCCCGCAACAAGCCGCATCTCGCCGTCGTCGGTGCCACCGGCGCCGTCGGTTCGGTCCTGCTCGGCATCCTGTCCGAGCGGGCCGACGTCTGGGGCGAGATCCGGCTGATCGCCTCAGCCCGCTCGGCCGGCCGCAAGCTGACCGTGCGGGGCGAGGAGGTCGAGGTCGTCGCGCTGGGCGAGGATGCCTTCGACGGCATCGACGTCGCCATGTTCGACGTCCCCGACGAGGTCGCCGCGCAGTGGGTGCCGGTCGCGGTGTCCAAGGGCGCGGTGGTGGTGGACAATTCGGGCGCGTTCCGGATGGATCCGGACGTGCCGCTGGTCGTTCCCGAGGTCAACGCGCACACCGCGCGGGTGCGTCCGCGCGGCATCATCGCCAACCCCAACTGCACCACGCTGTCGATGATCGTCGCGCTGGGCGCACTGCACGCCGAGTACGGGTTGAGCGAGCTGATCGTCTCCTCGTACCAGGCCGTCTCCGGGGTGGGGAAGGCCGGCGTGGACACGCTGCGGGCGCAGCTGTCGGCGGTGTGCGGTACGGAACTGGGCGCGAAGCCCGGCGACGTACGACGGGCCGTCGGCGACACGCTGGGGCCGTTCCCGGCGCCGATCGCGCTCAACGTGGTGCCCTGGGCCGGCACGCTCCAGGAGGACGGCTGGTCCTCCGAGGAGCTCAAGGTCCGGAACGAGACCCGCAAGATCCTGGGGATGCCGGAGCTGCCGGTCACTGCGACCTGTGTGCGGGTGCCGGTACTGACGACCCACTCGCTCGCCGTGCACGCGCGGTTCGAGAACGAGGTCACGGTCGCCGGCGCGCACGAGATCCTGGCCGCGGCGCCGGGGGTCGTGCTGTGTGACGACCCGGCGGAGGAGGAGTACCCCACGCCGTCCGACGTCGTCGGTACGGACCCGACCTGGGTGGGCCGGGTGCGGCGCTCGCTGGACGATCCGCGGGCGCTGGAGCTGTTCGTCTGCGGGGACAATCTGCGCAAGGGCGCGGCGCTGAACGCCGCGCAGATCGGCGAGTTGCTGGCGGGGGAGCTGCGGAAGTAGACGGTGACGGTCGCGTCGCCGGGCTCCGGGCCCGTGACGAGTGAGTGCGCCGTGCCGGAGCCGGTGGGGGTCGTGAGGCCGCTGCGCCCGATGGGGCGAGTACCAGCCGTGCGGAGAGGGCGACTTGGCGTGATTGGCCGTCGCGAGCGGACCGCCTGGGAGATACTTTGCGGGTCGTGTGAAGATTCTGTGAGCGAATTACTGGCCCAGACCTCTTGATCTGGGCTGACGATCTGTTCGACCATTCGCTCCCCGCCACACTGCAACCGGCAGTTGGGCGGGGAGCGTCTTTGTGGCCGCCCTCAGGGGATGGTCCGGGATGTCCGCGGGCCGCTTGGCAAGCCCTCGGGTGTCGGCAACGCGTCGGGATATATAGGGCATTCGGGAAGAGCTGGTACGCATGAGGGCATTTGATGCACCGTCAAAAGCGGTGCCTTGCGCGTACAACCCTTACAGGGGGAAGCGTGTCCAACAGGCGTGGCAGAGGTACTCGGATTCACGATCGCGCCAGTGGGCGCCGCAGGGGCGCCGGCGCGTCCCCATCGGTCCCGCACGGCCGGGGGCATGCCGGTGATCGCCCCCTGGCCCACCACGCGTCCCGCGCAGCTTCCTTCTCAGCGTGGGGACACTGACGAGGCGATGGCAGCGGGCACCACAGTCGACCACCTCACGGAGACCTACCGCGCGCACTACCGCTCGCTGCTCGGTCTCGCCGCGCTGCTCCTCGACGACACCGCCTCCTGCGAGGACGTCGTCCAGGAAGCCTTCATCCGCGTGCACTCCGCGCGCGGGCGGGTGCGCGAACCCGAGAAGACCCTCGCCTATCTCCGGCAGACCGTCGTCAACCTCTCCCGCTCCGCGCTGCGCCGCCGCATCCTCGGACTCAAGCTGCTGTCCAAGCCGATGCCCGACATGGCCAGCGCCGAGGAGGGCGCGTACGACCTGCTGGAGCGCGACCAGCTGATCAAAGCGATGCGCGGACTCCAGCGTCGGCAGCGCGAGGTGCTGGTGCTGCGCTACTTCGCCGATATGACCGAGGCGCAGGTGGCCGAGACGCTGGGCATATCGCTCGGCTCGGTCAAGGCGTACGGCTCGCGCGGTATCGCGGCGCTCCGCGTCGCGATGGAGGCTCCGGCATGAGTGGCAAGGCGTACGGGAGTGGCAAGGGGGCCGGGAGCGGCCAGACGTACGGGAGTGGCTGGGCGTCCGGCCGGAACGGCTCGTTCGCCGGGGGTGCTGCGGATCGTCCGGGGGGAACGGACGGCCGGGTGGGCCCCGACGGTCCGGGTGGTCCGGACGGCTCGGGCGCGGGGCAGGGGGGCGTCCCGTGCGACCCGTCCGGGGAAGCGGGCGATGACATCGGTGTCACGGACAGCTCGGTGGCCGGCACGGAACGTAGGGCCGGCGCGGTACCCGGATCCGGTGCGGTACCCAGGTCCGGCGGTGCGGACCGCCGCGACTCCGCCCGTGAGCGTGCGCGCGACTCCGCCCGGGACCGCGACGGCGCCAGTGACCGCGCACAGGACGGCTGGACGCGGCTGACGGCGCTCGTCCGGGAGGGCGACCCGTCCGACGGCGCGGCGTACGACGGAGAGACTCACGGCGGCGAGGCGTACGACAGGGGCGTGCGCGGCCGGGCGGGACACGAGCGCGCGACGCACGACGACGAGACGCACGACCGTGACACGGGTGCCGAGGTCGCCTTCGGCGGCGGGAGCAGCCGCGGGGGCGGTAGCGGCGGCGGGCACGACCACGGGCGCAGCCACCCCACGGGTGGTTTCGGCGGCGAGGACGACCTGCGGCGACTGCTGCAGTCCCGCGTCGGCGACCTCGAACCGGCACCGGACGCGCTGGATCAGCTGCGCCGCGCGGTCCCCGCACGCCGTCAGCGCCGCCGGCACGCCCTCGTGGGCGCGGCCGCCGCGCTGCTGCTCGGCGGCACGTCCATCCCGGCCATGGTCCACGTCGCCAACCTCGCCGACGGCTCCCCCGACCGGGCCGCCAACGCCGCGAGCAGCCAGCGCGCCCAGGACGGCGCCGAGGGCGCGCACGGCGAGGGCACCGAACAGGCCGGACCGCGGCCGCCCGGCAAGGACGGCACGAAGCCCGGCGCGGGCGAGCCCGCGGGCAAGGGCAAGAGCACCGAGAAGAACGGCGCCGGCCACGGCGCCGGAGCGGGCACCCCGGCCCCGGACGAGACCATGGACGTCACCTCGCCGGCCTGCTCCCGCGACCAGCTCGGCCAGGGCACCGGCACGGTCCGCCCGGCCGACTCCGCGGGCCGGGTCTACGGCTCGTTCCGTGTGGTGAACACCTCCGGCGCGGCCTGCTCCGTCGAGGGCGGCGGCACCGTCGGCGTGGTCGCACAGGGCAGCACCAACCCCGACCGCATCCACGTCGTCGACCACACCTCGGGTGATGAGGCGACCGGTCTGCCCGACCCGGCGACCACGCCGGACAAGCTCGTGCTCAAGCCGGGCGAGGCGTACGAGGTGCAGTTCGCCTGGATCCCGGAGTCCGGGGGCGGCACCACCGGGTGCGTCAGCCCGGGGCCCTCGCCGACGCCCGACCCCACCAAGGACCCGGGTCAGTCCCCGGACGCCGGCGCCACCACGGCCGGTGACGGGGGCGGTGGCGGCGGCCAGGCGGGCGGCGACGAGGGGTCCGCGGGCGGCGGCGGTGCGGCGCCCGGAGGGATCGTTCTCAGCCACACACCGGAGGCCGGTGAGCCCGCCGCGGCGGACACCAAGGTCTCCGACGCCTGCGCGGGCACGGTCTACCGCACGGAGGCCCTGGCGGCGCAGTGACGCCGGGGGCCGGCGGCCGGTGCGGGGGCGCCGGGGCCGGTGCGGTGTGACCGGCCGGCGGGCCGGTTCGAGGGCGCCGGGGCCGGTGTGGTGACCCGAGGGGCTGTGGAGCGGCTGCCGGGCGACGGCTGCGGGTCCGCGCCGGAGGGGGCGGTGCGGTCGCGCCGGGCGGGACCCGTACCGTTGAGGGCGTGTACCGGTTCCTGCTGACCCCGCGGTGGTGGGGAATCAACGTCTTCGCCGTACTGGCGATCCCCTTCTGCATCTTCATGGGCAGCTGGCAGCTGGGCCGCTTCGAGGACCGCGTCGCCACGCACCAGCAGCAGGAGGACCGCTCCGACCGCGCCAAGACCGCGGCGGCCCGCCCGGTCGACAGCCTGCTCCCGGTCGACAAGATCACGTCAGGTCGGCAGGCCAGCGCCCGCGGGCACTACGACACCGGTCACCAACTGCTCGTACCGAGCCGCACGTTGAAGGACAACCACGGCGAGCGGCAGGGCTTCTACGTCCTCGACCTGCTGCGTACCGACCACGGCAAGGCCCTCCCGGTCGTACGGGGCTGGCTGCCCGGTGACGCCGGCTCGAAGGCCGATACGGCGAAGGTGCCCGCGCCGCCCAAGGGCGAAGTGACGGTCACCGGCGCGCTCCAGGCTTCCGAGAACCAGGGGACCGACGGCGTACAGGCGGGCGGTGGGCTGCCGCAGGGGCAACTCGGCATGATCAGCGCCGCGTCGCTGGTCAACATCGTGCCGTACGAGGTCTACGACGCCTGGATCACGCTCACCGACGCCCAGGCCCCGCTGCGCGCCGTCCCGCCGGCCGCGGCCGAGGGCAGCGGCCTGGACCTCAAGGCGTTCCAGAACCTCGGCTACACCGGGGAGTGGTTCGTCTTCGCCGGCTTCGTCGTCTTCATGTGGTTCCGCCTCTTCCGCCGCGAAGCCGAAGCCGCCAAGGACGCGGCCCTGGGCCTCCTGCCGGAGCCGGAGACGGGGGCGGATCCGGAGGCGGGGGCGGGGGCGGGAGTCGAGGTCGGAGCAGGTGCTGGTGACGGCGGCGAGGCCGGGGCGGGTGCTGGTGACGGGCCGGGCGAGGGTGTGGATGAGGCGGCGGGGGTGGGAC
>NZ_JNZA01000035.1 GCF_000717345.1 Streptomyces lydicus
TGGTGCCGTGCATCGCAAGGCGGAGGAGGGAGTCAGGGCGGAGCCCTGGCGACCGACGACAACGCGGCGAGGTGCGGTGCCAGACCCCGCGAGCCCGGCCTGATCCAAACGACAGCCCCTACGGCAGGGGGGCGGGCGCGTCCTGGTCCGTGCCGGAGAGGTTGAGGACGGCGCGGGACACCGATGCGGGTACGTCGGCCATCACCAGGTGGCCGGCCGGGGCGGCGACGGCGAAGCGGCCGCCCAGTTGCGCGGCGAGCGCCCGCTGGCGCTCCAGCCAGCGCAGTTGGCGGGCCGTCTCGCTGCCGTCGTAGGCGGCCAGGACCGTCACCGGCACGTCCGGCATCGGGTGGCCGGGGCGCAGCGCGGCGAGCTCGGCGGCCTGGTACGGGTAGGTCGCGTTCTCCAGGGCACAGGCGCGCAGGACCCGGCTGGTGCGGTAGCCGACGCGCTCCCACGGGTGCGGCGGATGGCTGCCGACGGTCGAGGCGCGGCCTATCAGGCGGCGGGTCGCCGGGCCGAGGGCGCGCGGGACGCCGGCCGCGGACAGGGCGTCGGCCAGGCCGCCCGCCCAGGCCGTCCGCACCGCGCGCGGCAGCCGGGGCCGCGGGTCCTCCTCGATGCTGCCGTCGACCAGGACGAGCCCGGCGCAGCGGCCGGGGTGCAGCCGGGCGAACGCCTCGGCGTGGAAGCCGGCGAGCGAGTGGCCGACGACGGTGGCCGGGCCCGGATGGCCGAGCGCGTCGAGGAGACCGGCGATCCGGTCGGCCTCGCCGGCCAGCGTGGGCGGGCCCGGCGTGGGGGCGCTCAGGCCGAGACCGGGGCGGTCGAAGCGGACGACGGTGCGGTACGGGGCCAGCAGCGCGGCGACCGCGTCCCAGTCGAACCAGGCCATGCCGAGGCCGCCGCTGAGCACGCAGAGCGGCCCGCTGCCCTCGGTCAGGACGTGCAGCGGCACGCCGTCGACGCGCAGGAAGCGGCCGGGGACGGGCAGGGCCTGCGGGGAGGGGAGGGGGCCTTCGGGGCGGCGGCGAGGTCGGTTCATCGGTCTCCTTCTCCTGCGGTGCGCTCGGGACGCGGGGACGGTCGGGCGGCCGGCGGGCCGGGCGGGGCGGCGGCTCCGGGCCGTCCCACGCACCACGCGAGCAGCGCGACGTACAGGGCGACCAGCAGGACCTGGAGGCGCTGACCGGCGCCCAGGGCCCAGGTGCCGCGGCCGGCGGTGAAGGCCGCGACGGAGGCCAGCGTCCAGAAGGTGGCGGCGAGTTCGGCGAGCACCAGGGGCGGACCGAGGCGGCCGAGCGCCGGCCAGCGGTCGTCGCGGCGGGCGGCGAACGTCAGCAGGGCGAGCGCGGCGAGCGCGCCGGCCATGGCGCAGGAACTGCTGACGGCGTGCGCGGCGTGGGTGGCCGGCACCAGGCCCGCGGTCTCCCGGGCCGCGCACGCCGGGTCACCGGTCGGCGCGCAGCTGAGCGGCAGCCGGGAATCGACGGCGGTGGCGGCGCCGAAGAGGGCCAGCGCGCACCAGCCCGCGGTCGCCCAGGGCCGGCGCTCCGTCGTCAGCAGCGCGGCCGTCGCACCGGCCAGCACCAGCAGTCCGGCGGCGAGGTCGGTGGCGCGGAAGAGGCCGCCGAGCGGCTGGTCGGCGGCGGCCAGCTCGCTGACGTACGCCTGGACGGGGTCGAGCCCCGTGACGAGCACCAGCTCCAGCACCCATGCGGTGTACGCGGCCGCGCCGAGCAGCAGCAGGGCGGCGGCCACCCGGCTGCGGGCGGGGGCGGAACGGGTACGGGTCACGGACATCCAGGTGTTCGGGTGGACCGGCCGGCCGTCGTGCCGGATGCGTCGTGGGCGCGGGAAGGCCAAGGATAGGCGGGCGGCACCCCGTTCGGCGGTCCACGGATGGAGAGCCATACCCCTCGGGGGTAAGGTGCCAAGGACGGCCGCCCCCGGGTCGGTCCGCCGGATCGTCGTTTCCGTCGAGAGGTCCGCGATGCGTGAACAGGGCAAGGCCGCCGCGTGCCGCCGCCGGCTGCCGCTGTTCGCGGCGCCGGTCGCCGTCACCGGCGCCGAGGACCTCCCGCGCGCGGCCCCCCGCAGCCGCCCGCTGCGCGGCCGGTGGCTCATACCCGCGTCGCCGCGCCCCCCACTCCCCGCCCGACTGTCGGTGCCGCGCGTGTAGGACCGCGCCCCGCCGCCGACACCCCTCGGAGTCCGCGGCAGCGCCCCTCCCCCACCCCACCCCACCGACACCGCCACGAGGTGCTCCATGCCTACGCACTCCCGACGCGCCCTGCTCGGCGCGGGTTTCGCCGCCGTCGGCAGCGGACTGCTGGCCGCCTGCTCCACCGGGGACGGCGGTTCGCCCGCCGGCACGGACGTGGGCAACAGCCCCCACGTCCCGCACGCCACGCACGGCTCACACGGCCCGCACGCCGCCCACAGCCACCACGGGGCCGAGGGTCACCACGCCGCCCACGACCACCGCCACAGCCACGTACCCGCCCACCACCGATCCGACGAGGACCCCCCGTCGGGCTACGTCTCCCCCGACGGCCCGGAGGTCGCCGAGGTCGAGCGGAAGCGCGGCCTGACCGGCCCGGTGCGCCGCTTCACGCTGACCGCCGCCGAGGCCCGGATCGACCTGGGCGGACGGACCGTCAAGACCTGGGCGTACGACGGCGAACTGCCCGGCAAGGAGATCCGGGTCACCGCCGGCGACCGGATCCAGCTGACCCTCAACAACCACCTGCCGCAGTCCACCAGCGTGCACTGGCACGGGCTGCACGTCCGCAACGACATGGACGGCGTCCCCGGCGTCACCCAACGGGCCGTCCGGCCCGGCTCCTCCTTCGACTACCGCTTCGTGGCCGCGGAGCCGGGCACCCACTGGATCCATCCGCACGTCGGCGTGCAGCTGGACCGCGCGCTGTACGCCCCGCTGATCGTCGAGGACCCGAAGGAGCCGCTCTCCTACGACAAGGAGTGGGTGGTCCTGCTCGACGACTGGCTCGACGGGATCCACGGCAGCACCCCGGACGCGGTGCTGGCCGAGCTGACCAAGGGCCATCCGCACGGCGGCATGGGCCACATGGGCGGCATGCACGCGAGCGAGAGCGGCAGATCGCACCACCGGCACCGCGCGCACGGCAGGAGCGCGCACTTCGCCGCCTCGGGCGCCCACGGGCCGTCACGGCTGCTCAGGGGCGGGCGGAGCCGGCTGCTCGGCGGCGATCCGGGCGATGTGGACCACCCGTTCCACCTCATCAACGGCCGGCTGGCCGAGGACCCGGAGACCTTCCACGCCCGGCCCGGCGACCGCATCCGGATCCGGATCATCAACGCCAGCGGTGACACCGCCTACCGCGTCGCGCTCGGCGGCCACCGGATGACCGTGACGCACACCGACGGCTACCCCGTCCAGCACGCCAGGACCGATGCGCTGCTGATCGGCATGGCGGAGCGCTACGACGTCCTGGTCACCGCCAAGGACGGGGTCTTCCCGTTCACCGCGCTCGCCGAGGGCAAGCACCGGCGCACCGCGCTCGCCGTGCTGCGGACCGGAACGGGTGCCAAGCCCGGCGCGTCCACCCGCCCCGAGCAGCTCGACAGCAGGCCGATGACGGCGTATCAGCTCAAGGCCGCCGAGTCGGTGCGGGCCTCGCGGCGCAGCCCCGACCGCACCATCGACATGACGCTCACCGGCAGCATGGCGAAGTACAACTGGTCGATCAACGGGCGGCCGTACACGCCGTCGCAGCGGTATCCGGTGCGGCAGGGCGAGCGGGTGCGGATCGTCTTCCGCAACCACTCCCGGATGTGGCACCCGATGCACCTGCACGGGCACACCTTCGCGCTGCCGGACGGCGGCCCCCTCAAGGACACCACGATCCTGCTGCCCGGCCGCCGGGTGCCGGTCGACTTCGACGCCGACAACCCCGGGCTGTGGATGGTCCACTGCCACAACGTGTACCACTCGGAGTCGGGGATGATGACGATCCTGGGCTACCGCTCGTCGCGGTGAGGCGGGCGGCCGCGGACCACGGGCGGCCCGCACGGCAGGGGCGGGCCGCCCGTCCTTCCCGCCGCGCCGCCACCGGCCCGTCCTCGGTGCGCCACACCGCCGAGGCGCCGTCGACCCCCCATTGCGTCAGTAAGACGATTAGACTGGCGGGGTGCCTCAACTTCGTCTCGCCCTCAATCAGATCGACTCCTGCGTCGGCGATCTCGTCCAGAACGCCGAGACGATCGTGCACTGGACCCGGCACGCCGCCGACCAGGGCGCACACCTCGTCGCGTTCCCCGAGATGGCGCTGACCGGCTATCCCGTCGAGGACCTCGCGCTGCGCGGGTCGTTCGTCGAGGCCAGCCGCGTCGCGCTGCGCCGGCTGGCCGGGCGGCTGGCCGCCGAGGGGCTGGGCGACCTCCCGGTGATCGTCGGCTACCTCGACCGCGCCGCGCAGGACCGGCCCCGCTACGGGCGCCCGGCCGGCGCCCCGCAGAACGCCGCCGCCGTCCTGCACCGCGGCGACGTCGTGCTGTCCTTCGCCAAACACCACCTTCCCAACTACGGGGTCTTCGACGAGTTCCGCTACTTCGTCCCCGGCGACACGCTGCCCGTCGTACGGCTGCACGGCATCGACATCGCGCTCGCCATCTGCGAGGACCTGTGGCAGGACGGCGGCCGGGTGCCCGCGACGCGGACGGCCGGGGCCGGGCTGCTGGTGTCCGTCAACGCCTCGCCGTACGAGCGGGACAAGGACGACACCCGCCTGGAGCTGGTCCGCAGGCGGGCCCGGGAGGCCGGCTGCGCCACCGCCTACCTGGCGATGATCGGCGGCCAGGACGAGCTGGTCTTCGACGGTGACTCGATCGTGGTCGACAAGGACGGCGGGGTGATCGCGCGGGCGCCGCAGTTCGCCGAGGGCTGCGTGCTGGTCGACCTCGACCTGCCCGCCGCCGCGCCCGAACCGCCGGCCGGCGTCCTGGACGACGGCCTGCGCGTCGACCACGTCACGCTCTCCGCCGACCCGCTGCCGGCGTACCCGCCGGAAACCGTCGGCGGCCAGGCCGAACGCCTCGGCGACCTGGAGGAGATCTACACCGCGCTGGTGGTCGGCCTGCGCGCGTACGTCGCCAAGAACGGCTTCACCAGCGTGGTCCTCGGCCTCTCCGGCGGGATCGACTCGGCGCTGGTCGCCGCCCTCGCCTGTGACGCCCTGGGCGCCGCCCACGTCCACGCCGTGGCGATGCCCTCGCGCTACTCCTCCGACCACTCGCTCACGGACGCCGCCGAACTCGCCCGCCGCACGGGGCTGTCCTTCCGGACGGTCCCGATCGGCCCCATGTTCGACGCGTACATGGAGGCGCTGTCGCTGACCGGCCTCGCCGAGGAGAACCTCCAGTCCCGGCTGCGCGGCACCACCCTGATGGCGATCTCCAACCAGGAGGGCCACCTGGTCCTGGCCCCCGGCAACAAGTCCGAGCTGGCCTGCGGCTATTCGACCCTCTACGGCGACTCGGTGGGCGGCTACGGCCCCATCAAGGACGTCTACAAGTCGGTCGTCTACCAGCTCGCCCGCTGGCGCAACGAGGCCGCCGCCGACCGCGGCCGGACCCCGCCGATCCCGGAGAACACCCTCACCAAGCCGCCGAGCGCCGAGCTGCGCCCCGGCCAGGTCGACACCGACTCGCTCCCCGACTACGACGTCCTGGACCGGATCCTGGCCTGCTACGTCGACCAGGACCGCGGCCGCGAGGAGATCATCGCCCAGGGCTTCGACGAGGCCCTGGTCACCCGGGTCCTGCGGATGGTCGACCACGCAGAGTACAAGCGCCGGCAGTACCCGCCGGGGCCCAAGATCTCCGCCAAGGGCTTCGGCAAGGACCGCCGGCTGCCGATCACCAACCACTGGCGCGAGGGAAGCTGACGGGGCCGGGACGCGGGCGGGGGCCGGCCCGCCGCCCGGCGGGCGGGCGCGGCGGACCGGTCAGCCCGGGCGCCCGCCGCCCACGGCCGTGGTGACGCCCGCGTCCTCGCTGCGGGCCACGATGCGCGACGGGTCGTGGGTGCCTCGGTCCAGCAGGCCCGCCACCACCGCGACGGCCAGGCCGAGCGCCGCCAGTACCGCGCCCACCAGCGTCGGCGAGGTCCAGCCCCAGTTGGCCGCCAGGGCCAGGCCGCCGACCCAGGCGCCGCCGGCGTTGGCGAGGTTGAACGCGGACTGGTTGGAGGCCGCGGCCAGGGTGGGCGCCTGGTGGGCCTTGTTCATGACCA
Source organism: Streptomyces lydicus (assembly GCF_000717345.1). Taxonomy (GTDB): domain Bacteria; phylum Actinomycetota; class Actinomycetes; order Streptomycetales; family Streptomycetaceae; genus Streptomyces; species Streptomyces lydicus. The sequence goes on from NZ_JNZA01000035.1 coordinate 6,278, forward strand.
GCATCTGCAGCGGGGTCGTGGTCAGGAAGCCGACCGCGCCGATGAGGACGACGGTGACCAGGGCCGCCCACTTCACCTGGGCGGTGAAGTGGAACGCGGTCAGGACCAGGGCGAGGGCGGCCAGGGACCCGTAGAGGGTGGGGCGCAGCGCCCGGTCGGTGAGCGGGCCGGCGGCCAGCGCGCCGAGGGTCATGCCGATCCCGAAGAGGGCGAGGACCAGCGGGACCGACCCTTCGGCGAAGCCGGTGACCTGGGTCATCATCGACGCCAGGTAGCTGTAGACGGCGAAGATGCCGGCGAAGCCGAAGACGGTGGTGAGCAGGCCGAGCAGCACCTGCCGGTCGGCCAGGGCGCGCAGCTCGCGCCCCAGGCCGGTGCGCTCCTCGGCCGGGAGCTGCGGGATCAGCTTGGCCAGGGCGGCCATCGCGACCAGGCCGATGACGGCGACGATCAGGAAGGTGGCGCGCCAGCCGAACTGCTGGCCCAGTGAGGTCGCGGCGGGGACGCCGACGATGTTGGCGATGGTCAGGCCGAGGAACATCGTGGCGACCGCGCGGGCCTGCCGCCCCTCGCGTACCAGCCGGGCGGCGACCACCGCGCCGACGCCGAAGAACGCGCCGTGCGGGAGGCCGGCCAGCAGCCGGCCGACGATCAGCAGCCCGAAGTCGGGGGCCAGGGCGGAGGCGAGGTTGCCTGCCGTGAAGACCGCCATCAGCGCGACCAGCATCCGCCTGCGCGGGATGCGGGAGCCGAGCGCGGTCAGGAGCGGGGCGCCGATGACGACACCGAGGGCGTAGGCGGAGACGAGGTAGCCGGCGGTGGGCACCGAGGTGCCCAGGTCGTCCGCAACGTTGGGCAACAGGCCCATCATCACGAATTCCGTGGTGCCGATACCGAAGGCCGAGATCGCGAGTGCGAGCAGAGCCAAGGGCATGAAGACCTGGACCTTTCGGGGGACGTTCCGTACAAGGACTTCGGGTTAAGTTCTCTTACGGAACAAAGTGTCGCAGGCCCAGTATTCCGACGGGGGAACGGGACGTTACGAGCCCGCGTCGTTCCCGGTCCCCCGCCCGTCGGCGCAGGTCAGATCTTCACGGACGCGGCGACCGGCAGGTGGTCGCTGCCGGTCGACGGCATCACCCACGCCTTGACCGGGTCCATCCCCTTCATCATGATCTGGTCGATCCGGGCCATCGGGAACGCCGCCGGCCAGCTGAAGCCGAAGCCGTCACCGGCCGCGCCCTGTGCGGAGCGCATCTGCGAGGTGACCGGGGCGAGCGAGCGGTCGTTCATGGTGCCGTTGAGGTCGCCGAGCAGCATGACCTTCTTCACCGGGTCGGCGGCGATCGCCTCCCCCAGCGCCTCGGCGCTGCCGTCGCGCTGATTGGCGGTGAAGCCGGCCTCGACCTTGACCCGTACCGACGGCAGGTGCGCCACGTAGACGGCGAACTGCCGGCCGTCGGCGGCGGTGACGGTGGCGCGCAGCGCGCGGGTCCAGCCCATCTTGATGTCCACCGGCTTGGTGTCGGTCAGCGGGCGCTTGCTCCACAGCCCGACGGTGCCCTCGACCGTGTGGTACGGGTACGCCTCGGCCAGTCCCTTGCGGTAGCTGGGCAGCGCCTGGCCGGTCAGCTCCTCCAGGGCCACGACGTCGGCGCCGGACGCCACGATGTCCCGGGCGGTGGCCGCCGGGTCGGGGTTGTCGGCGTTGACGTTGTGGCTGACGACGGTGAGGTTGCCGGCGGCGCCGGCCTTGTCGGTGAGCTGCCCGCCGAAGAGGTTGATCCAGGCGAAGGCCGGCAGGACCAGCGCGATCAGCGCGGTCGTGGAGCGGCGCAGGACCGCGCAGAGCAGCAGCAGCGGGATGCCCAGCCCCAGCCACGGCAGGAAGGTCTCCACCAGACTGCCCAGGTTCCCGACCGCATTGGGGATCCGGGCGTGCAGGATCATCACCAGCCCGAGCAGCACCGCGAGCACCGCGAGCACCAGGCCGCGCCGCCACATGCCTTCCGGGCGCCACCAGTTCCGCAGGCGTTCGGCCCGGGAACCGGCCCGTCCGGGCCCCTGTCCCTGTCCCGGCTCCGTCATGTATGCCTGCGCCATGTAGCTGTCCTCACTGCCTTGCTCCGGTGCGCCTCGCCTGTGATCCACGACCCTAGGCGATGGCCGTAATGCGCTTTCTTAGATTCGTGCTGCGCCTTGTCGCAGGGGAGGACGGCACGGCGCGGGGTCGGGGTTCCGGCCCGGGGGATCGTGACGGCGGCTGTGACAGAACGGGCATGGTCCGGTCATATGAGCGGGTGGAACGGGGCGGCCGCACCTCGGGCCGGCCGGGCCCCAACTCCGGGGAGCGGGCGCCGGATTCAGCCCGCGGCGGCCCGCGGACCGGGCCGTACGCCCTCCAGGACCATGTCGACGACATCCGCGGCGAACCCCTCGGGCAGCTCCTTCCACTCGTGGAGGAGCGCGCGGGCCAGCAGCGGACCGACGAAGAGGTCGGCGAGGGTCTCCGGGTCGCGGTCGGTGCGGATCTCACCGTTGGCCATCCCGCGCCGCAGCACGTCGAGCAGCGCCTCGTGGCGGCCCCGCACCACCGTGTCGTGGTACTCGGCCCACAGCTCGGGCTGGGTCTGGACGTGGGCGACGACCGTGCGCAGCAGCGCGGAGCTGCGCCTGGCCAGGCCCCGGCGGCGCAGGAACTCCAGCAGGGAGACCAGGTCGTCGCGTACCGAGGCGCCGTCCAGCCGGGGGCCCTGGGCGTCGAGGGACCGCATCACGTCGAGCATCAGGGCGCTCTTGCCGGGCCAGCGGCGGTAGACGGTGGCCTTGCCGACGCCGGCCTCGCGTGCGATCCGCTCCATGGACAGGTCGCCTATGGAGACGCCGTCCTCGATGAGGCGCAGCACGGCCTCGATGATGGCGGAGTCGGCCGCGGCGCTGCGCGGCCGGCCGCGGCGCCCCGGGGCCGCCGGGCCCGGCCGCGTCCCGGCCGCCGCCACCTCGGGGTCCTCCGCCGCCCGGCTCATCTCGCTGCGCCCGCCTTCCGCTCGTCCCGCGGCTCCGCCGGCTGCGGCGCCGGTTCCATTTTGCCCGGCAGGAACGCCAGCACGACGAGGGCACCGACGATCGAGACCGCGGCCGAACCGAGGGCGGTGACGTGCATGGCGTGCAGGAACGCCCGGTCGGCCGCGGCGGCCAGCGGGCGGCCGGCCGGGCCCATCCCGGCCGCGAGACCGAGGGTCGCCTCGATGGACTCGCCGGCCGCGTGCCGGGCCGCGGCCGGCAGGCCGGGCAGCGCGTCGAGCCGGCCCTGGATCCGGTCGCGGTAGCTGGTGGAGAGCAGCGAGCCGAGGACCGCGACCCCGAGGGTGCCGCCGACCTGCCGGAAGACGTTGTTGAGCGCCGAGCCGGAGCCGGCCTTCTCCCGTGGCAGCGACTGCATGATCGCGACGGTGACCGGCGGCATGATGTGCGCCATCCCGGCCCCCTGGAGGAAGAACAGCGCCTCCATGACCCAGAGCGGGGTGTCGGTGTCCAGCAGCAGCAGTCCCACCATGGTGTCGGCCACCACGAACATGCTGAAGGTGCACACCGCGCGGGCGCCGAAGCGGTCCACGGCCAGCCGGGCCCGCGGCGCGAAGATCAACTGTGCCGCGGCCAGCGGCAGGATCAGCAGGCCCGCCTGCAGCGGGCTGTAGCCGCGCACGCTCTGCACGTAGAAGACGATGAAGAACGTGACGCCCATCAGCGAGAAGAAGACCAGCGCGATGGCGGCGACGGCGGCGGAGAAGGCGGGTTTGCGGAAGTAGCCGATGTCGATCGACGGATGGTCGCTGCGCTTCTGGTGCACCACGAACACCCCGAGCACCACCAGGCCGCCGGCGACCGTGCCGACCACCTGCGGGTCGGTGAAGTCGGCGAGCTGGCCGCCCTTGATGATCCCGTAGACCAGCAGGACCAGGCCGACGACGGACAGCAGCACCCCGGCCGGGTCCATCCGGCCGGGGGCGGGGTCCCGGGAGTCGGGCACCAGGATCAGCATCGCGGTCAGCGCGATCAGCACGATGGGGACGTTGACCAGGAAGACCGAGCCCCACCAGAAGCGGTCGAGCAGCAGACCGCCGGCGATCGGGCCGATCGCGATGGCCAGGCCCACGCCGCCGGCCCAGATGCCGATCGCCCGGGGCTGCTCGTCGCGCTCGAAGACGTTCATCAGGACGGCGAGGGTGGCCGGCATGACGAAGGCGCCGCCCAGGCCCATCACGGCACGGAAGGCGATCAGCTGAGTGGGCGAGCCGGCGAACGCGGCGAGCACCGAGCCGGCGCCGAAGACCGCCAGACCGAACAGCAGCACCTTCTTGCGGCCCAGGCGGTCCCCGAGCAGGCCGGAGGTGAACAGCAGCCCGGCGAAGACCAGCGTGTAGGCGTTGATCGCCCACTCCAGCTCACTCTGGGTGGCACCGAGACCGGTGGGGCGTGGCGTGGCGATCGTCTTCATGGCGACGTTCAGGATGGAGTTGTCCAGCACCACGATCAGCAGGCTGAGCATGAGCGTGTACAGGATCGCCCAGCGGCGGCGGTGGATGCGGTCGGGGACCTGACGGACGGGCGGCCCGCCGGGCGGGGTGGAAGAGGTGGCCATAACGGCACCTTACGGCTTTCGATACGGATCCGTTCCGTATCGAAACTCACGAATGGAGCAACCGCGGACCGGGACAATTCGGGGCGGGCCGCGCCGCAAACCGGGACGGGCGTCACAGCCGGCCCCGCGTCGCTCCCCTTTTCCTTTGCGCGCGGGCCGTGCCAGCATGGTGGGGAGTCCGGGGACACCGTCAGGGTGCCTCGAGATGACGAACAGGAGCCGTCACCATGACGCAGCCTTCGCCTGCCCAGAAGCCGGTCCCCAAGTCGCTCTACGGGGGAACGAGCTCGCGCCGGATCACCGTGCGCGACATCGCCGCCGCCAAGGAACGCGGCGAGAAGTGGCCCATGCTCACCGCATACGACGCGATGACCGCCTCCGTCTTCGACGAGGCCGGCATCCCCGTTCTGCTCGTCGGCGACTCGATGGGCAACTGTCACCTCGGCTACGACTCCACGGTGCCGGTCACCATGGACGAGATCACCCTGCTGTCCGCCGCGGTCGTACGGGGCACCAAGCGCAGCCTCGTCGTCGGCGACCTGCCGTTCGGCTCGTACCAGGAAGGGCCGGTGCAGGCACTGCGCAACGCCACCCGGCTGATGAAGGAGGCCGGGGTCGGCGCCGTCAAGCTGGAGGGCGGTGAGCGCTCCGCCGACCAGGTGGAACTCCTGGTCTCCTCCGGCATCCCGGTGATGGCGCACGTCGGCCTCACCCCGCAGTCGGTCAACGCCTTCGGCGGCTACCCCGTGCAGGGCCGCGGCGAGGAAGCCGCCCAGCAACTGCTGCGGGACGCCAAGGCGGTGCAGGACGCCGGCGCGTTCGCGGTCGTCCTGGAGGCCGTACCGGCCGAGCTGGCCGCCGAGGTCACCCGTTCGCTGCACATCCCGACCGTCGGCATCGGCGCGGGCCTGGAGTGCGACGCGCAGGTACTGGTGTGGACCGACATGGCCGGAATGACGGCCGGCCATGTCCCGAAGTTCGTCAAGCAGTACCTGCAACTGCGAGACCTGCTCGGCGACGCGGCGAAGGCATTCGCCGAGGAGGTCGTGGGGGGCACGTTCCCTGCCGCGGCGCATACGTTCCACTGAGCCGACCACGTTGTTGTCTGTCCCGCCGTGGTGGTTGCTCGCCGTTGCGCTTTGCGGCGCCCCCGCACGTTGTCGTCTGCGGCGCCGTGCTCGTTGCTCGCCGTGGCGCCTGCGGCGGGCGTGAGTGGTCGGGTGCGGTGCCGCTCCTCCGGACTTCGTCCTGCGGCGCGGCCCCTCCCGTAGTGGGTAGGAAAAAGGCCGGTGGGGGCGGGAGTCTTACGGACGCTCGCCCCCACCGGCCTTTGTCTGTCCACTCACGGGAGGGGCTGGACCGGAGGACGAAGTCTGGAGGGCCGGCACCGCACCCGACAACAACCCGGCCCGCCGCAGGCGCAACGGCGAGAAGGCACACGGCGGGACGGACAACAACGTGGGATGTCGGAAAGATGTCGGCGGCCTGTCGGTGGCCCCTGGCACCGTAAGGGGCATGACGCGACAGACGATAACCACCAAGGGCGGCAACGCCGTGGAGGTGCGCGGTCTGGTCAAGCACTTCGGCGAGGTCAAGGCCGTCGACGGGGTGGACCTGGACGTGAAGGAAGGCACCGTGCTCGGCGTGCTCGGTCCCAACGGGGCCGGCAAGACGACGCTCGTACGCTGCTTGTCCACCCTCCTGGTGCCGGACGCCGGCCACGCCGTGGTGGCGGGCTACGACGTGGTGCGCCAGCCCCGCGCGCTGCGCCGCACGATCGGCCTGACCGGGCAGTACGCCTCGGTCGACGAAAAGCTCTCCGGCTGGGAGAACCTCTACATGATCGGGCGGCTGCTCGATCTGTCCCGCAAGGACGCCCGCGGCCGCGCGGACGAGATGCTGGAGCGGTTCTCGCTGACCGAGGCCGCCAAGCGGCCCGCGGCCAAGTACTCGGGCGGTATGCGCCGGCGGCTGGACCTGGCCGCCTCGATGATCGGCCGCCCGGCCGTCCTCTATCTGGACGAGCCGACCACCGGCCTCGACCCCCGCACCCGCAACGAGGTGTGGGAGGAGGTCCAGCGGATGGTGCGCGAGGGCGCGACCGTACTGCTGACGACCCAGTACATGGAAGAGGCCGAGCAGCTGGCGAACGAACTGACCGTGATCGACCGCGGCCGGGTGATCGCCGAGGGCCGGGTCGACGAGTTGAAGGCCAAGGTCGGCGGGCGCACCCTGCAGATCCGGCCGGCGGACGCGGGTGAGCTGGACCGGATGGTCGGCGCCATCGCGCAGGCCGGTCTGGACGGCATCGCGGGCGCGACGGCTGACCACGACGGAGGTGTGGTCAATGTCCCGATCATCAGCGACGAGCAATTGACCGCGGTGGTCGGGGTGCTCGGCGCGCGGGGCTTCGCGCTCGCCGGGATCTCCACCCATCTGCCCAGCCTGGACGAGGTGTTCCTGGCCATCACGGGCCAGAAGACGTCCGACGCGGCGGACGGCGGCCCGGCCGGCGACGCCGCCGACCAGCAGTACGCGGAGGTGACGGCATGAGTGCCGCGACGATGACGGCGCCGGTGACCAGGTCCGGTGCGGACGAGGGCCGGATCGGGCTGCGCAACAACCTGCGGCACATCGGCGCGCTGGCCCGGCGCAACGCCCTGCAGATCAAGCAGGACCCGGAGTCGATGTTCGACGTCCTGCTGATGCCGGTCATCTTCATCCTGTTGTTCGTGTACGTCTTCGGCGGCGCGATCGCCGGCAGGGGCAACCAGCAGGAGTACGTGCAGTACCTGGTGCCCGGCATGATGGCGATGATGGGCATGAACATCGCCATGGCGGTGGGCACGGGCGTCAACGAGGACTTCCGCAAGGGCGTGATGGACCGCTTCCGGACGATGCCCATCGCCCGGTCCTCGGTCCTGATAGCGAAGATCGTCGTCGAGATCGTCCGGATGCTGATCGCCACCACGATCCTGCTCGGCATGGGCTTCCTGCTCGGTCTGGAGATCCGTGGCAGCGTCCTGGAGTTCCTCGGCGCGATCGTGCTGGCCACCGTTTTCGGTGCGGCGCTGATGTGGATCTTCATCCTGCTGGGACTCGCCGTGAAGACCCCGCAGGCGGTGCAGGGCATGGCGATGCTGGTGCTGATGCCGCTGCAGTTCGGCTCGTCGATCTTCGCGCCGCCGACGTCGATGCCCGGCTGGCTGGAGGGCTTCACCAAGGTCAACCCGCTGTCCAACCTGGCGGACGCGGCCCGTGCGCTGATCAACGGCCAGGGCGCGGTGGCGCATCCGGTGCTGGTCACTCTCGGCTGGGCGGTCGCCATCACGGCCGTCACCATGCCGCTCGCGGTCGCCAAGTTCCGCAGCAAGACCTGACGCGCGTCCCGCAGGGGGCTTCCCTGCGGGACGGCCTTCGCCCGGCTCGCGTCAGATGAGGGCGGTGGCCTCTTCGAGAGAGAGGTCACCGCCTTCGGCGTACGCCGTCTCGAACGCGGCATCGCCCAGCAGCGCCCGGGCCTCCGCCTCCGTACGGTCCCGGTCGTCGCGCACGATCATCGCCGGTACGTGTGTCGTGCCCCGCAGGGCGTCGTACGCGCCCACCAGGCGCGCCGCGTCCGGGCCGGCCGGCGCACCGCGTACGGCCATCAACACCCGGGCGCCGGTGAGGAGCTGGACCACCGGCAGGTCCGGGGCGACCATATGGGTCAGCCGGTCCTGAAGCATCTCCAGGGCTGACCGGATGCGCGTCAGCAGCCCCTCGTCGCGGTGCCCCTCGTCCAGGTCCAGCGAGATCATCGCGGCTTCCAGCAGCCCGACGAACAGGTCCGGGGCGCGCGGGGTGAACACCTCCCGCACGGCGTTCAGTTCGGTGCGGGCCTCGTCGTAGCGGCCCGTCATCGTCAGTCGCATGGCGAGGGTCATCCGGGCGAACGGCTCGGTGTCCCGGCCGCTGTTGCCCTTCGCGGCCTCGGCCAGCACCTCGCGCAGCATCTGCTCGCCGACGTCCCCCTGGCCGTCCTCGATCAGCACCGCGCCCAGCCGGCAGCGCAGCAGCAGCGTCTGGCCGTGGGCCCCCAGACTCTCGGCGTGCTCCATCGCCGCCCGGTAGTCGGCCGCCGCCGGCTCGTAGGCCCCGCGCTTCTCGTGGGTCTCGGCGCGTCCGGCCAGCGCCTCGGCCGCGCCCCAGGCGTCGCCCACCCGCAGGAATATCCGCAGGGCCTCGTCGGAGTCGCGGGCGGCCTGGGACAGCACGCCGGGACGGTCGTTGAAGATCTTGGAGCGCAATTGCAGGACGTAGGCCAGCTCCCATACGTAGCCGAAGTCGCGGCAGGCGAGCACCGCGCTGTCGATCAGCGCCGCCAGCTCCTCGAAGTGGCCCGTGAGCAGCACCGCGTAGTGCCACATCACCCCGGGCACCTTGCAGGTCTGCGGCATCCCGATGCGGTACGCGGCGAGGATGCCGGCCAGCTCCTCCTGCATCTCCGGCTTGCTCAGCGCCTGGATGTCGCTGTCCATGCTGGAGAGCGCCACCAGCCGGATCTCGCGGCGGGCTTCCAGCAGCTGCTCGGGGGGCATCGGCGGCGGGGCGTCGATGGGCCGCTCGTAGAGCTCGGGGGCCGGCTCGACCGGCGGCAGGAACGGGTTGGGGCTGAGCGCCGCGACCGCGGCGGACCAGTGGCGGGCGTCGCTGCGGTGGTCGCGCAGCCACCAGAACCAGTACAGGGACAGCACCAGGCACAGCGCCTCGTGCTCGTCCCCGGCGGCGACCGCGCGGCGCAGCGCGGTGCGCAGGTTGTCGTGCTCCAGCTCCAGCTGCTCCATGGCCGCGCGCTGACCGGGGCCGCGCAGCAACGGGTCGCGGGTACGGGCCAGTTCGCGGTAGGCGACGAGGTGGCGGTGCTCGGCGGCGGCCCGCTCTCCGGCCTCGTCCAGCCGCTCGGCGGCGTACTCCCCCACGGTCTCCAGCAGCCGGTAGCGCATCTGCCCGCCGGCATCGCTGCCCGAACCGGCCGGCGCCGCCACCACCAGCGACTTGTCGATCAGCGAGCCGAGCAGGCCGGCCACCTCGTACCCCTCGACGCCGTCGCCCGCGCACACCTCTTCCGCGGCGGCCAGGTCGCAGCCGCCGGCGAAGACCGACAGCCGGCGCAGCACCGCCCGCTCGGGCTCGTCGGTCAGGTCCCAGGACCAGTCCACCACCGCCCGCAGGGTCTGCTGCCGGGGCAGCAGGGTGCGGCTGCCGTTGGTCAGGAGACGGAAGCGGTCGTCGAGCCGGTCCGCCAACTGGCGTGGGGTGAGCAACCGCAGCCGGGCGGCGGCGAGTTCGATGGCCAGCGGCAGGCCGTCCAGCCGGCGGCAGATCTCGGAGCAGGCCGCCAGGTCGTCCGCGACGCGGAAGCCGCGGCGGGCGGCGGCCCCGCGGTCGGCGAGCAGTCGCAGCGCGACCGGGTCCGGCAGCGGTTCGACGGGCCGCAGCACCTCGCCCGGTACGGCCAGCGGCTCCCGGCTGGTGGCGAGCACGGTGACGCCCGGGCAGTCGGCCAGCAGCCGCTCGGCGAGCTGGGCGGCGGCGTCGATCACATGCTCGCAGTTGTCGAGGACCAGCAGCATCCGGCGGCCCGCGCAGTGTTCGGCGAGCCGGCCCAGCGGGTCCAGCGCGGTCGGGTCGGTGGCGGCCCGCAGTCCGTCGGCGGTGGTGCCGCGGACGACGGTCTCGCGGGCGCCCAGCGCGGTCAGCACCGCCTCGGGCACGGTCTGCGGATCGTCCACCGGCGCCAGCTCCGCCAGCCAGACGCCGTGCGGCCAGGCGTCCGGCCGCGCGGCCGCGGCGGTCTCGGCGCCCTCCTGCGACAGCCGGGTCTTGCCGGCGCCGCCCGGCCCCAGCAGCGTCACCAGCCGGTGCTCGGCCAGATCGGACCGGATGGCCGCGAGGTCGGCCTCCCGGCCGACGAACGAGGTGAGCCGGGCACGGAGGTTACCGGGCGGCACGGGGGCGGGGGCCGGCACGGGGGCGGGGGCCGGCGCGGGGGCGGCCGGGGCCGGGGCCGGCGCCACGGCCGGCTGCGGCCGCAGCAGTTCGCCGTGCAGGGCCCGCAGCTCCGGGCCCGGGTCGGTGCCGAGGCGGTCGGCGAGGCCGGTGCGTATCTCCTCGTAGGCCGCCAGCGCCTCCGCACCGCGTCCCGCCGCGCGCAACGCCCGCAGGCGCAGCGCCTGGAGCGGCTCGTCGAGCGGGTGGTCGCGGCACAGCGCGAGGAGCATCGGCAGCGCCCGGTCGGGGCGGCCGAGCGCCAGGTCGGCGGCGAGCCGGGTGCGCTGGACGTCCAGGCGGCGGCTCTCGGCGCGGGCCGCCTCCACGCCGGGCTCGGGCAGGTCGGCGAGCGCCGGACCGCGCCAGAGCCCCAGCGCGTCGTCGAGCACGGCGGCGGCGCGGGCCGGATCCGCCTCGGCGAGCGCCCGCACGCCGTCCGCCGCGAGCCGCTCGAAGCGGTGCAGATCGACGGCGTCGGGCTCGGCGCTCAGCCGGTAGCCGCCGTCGACCGAGACGATGGCGTCCCGGCCCAGCACCCGCCGCAGCCGGCCGACGAGCGCCTGGAGCGCACCGGCCGCGTCGGCCGGCGGGTCCATGCCCCAGACATCGGTGATCAGCACCTCCGGGGTCAGCGCGCGGCCGGGGCGCAGCGCCAAGGCGGCCAGCAGCGCGCGCAGGCGTGCTCCGCCGACGGCGACGGGGGTGCCGTCGGCCCGGCCGGCCTGGGTGGTGCCGAGAATTCCGTAACGCACCGGCCCATTGTCGTTCAAGGTGGGAGGTCCTTCGCCACCTGTTTCGATTTCGGGACACGTGCCGGGCCGGCGGGGCGGGTACCGGAAGACCGGTGCGCCGGGCGCCCCCGCGCGGTTACGGTCGTTGCTGCCCCTCACGAGATCCGCTGACCTTCGGGAGCCCGCCCACCATGACCACAGCAATCCGGCGCGCCGACCGCCGCGTCAGTCCGGTCTTCCTCGCGCTCGTCGCCGTCCTGGCGGTGTCGGGGTGGGCCGTGTGGAGCGGCACCCTCGCCTCGAACACCGGCTTCGCGGTGTTCCTGTTCGTGGTGTCCGGCTGGGTGGTCTCGCTGTGCCTGCACGAGTACGCCCACGCCCGCACCGCGCTGCACAGCGGTGACATCTCCGTCGAGGCCAAGGGCTACCTCACGCTGAACCCGCTCAAGTACACCCATGCGCTGCTGAGCATCGTGCTACCGGTGATCTTCGTGATCCTGGGCGGCATCGGGCTGCCGGGCGGCGCGGTGTTCATCGAGCGCGCCCGGATCAAGGGGCGCTGGCGGCACAGTCTGATCTCGGCGGCCGGGCCGCTGACCAACATCGTCTTCGCCGCGGTGTGCACCGCCCCGTTCTGGCTGCACGGGCTGGAGGGCGTCCCGACGACGTTCCGCTTCGCGCTGGCGTTCCTGGCGCTGCTCCAGGTCACGGCCGCCCTGCTGAACTTCGTCCCGGTGCCCGGGCTCGACGGCTACGGCGTGATCGAGCCCTGGCTGTCACCGGGGCTGCGCCGGCAGGTGGAGCCGTTCGCGCCGTTCGGACTGCTCGCGGTCTTCGGACTGCTGTGGGTGCCCGAGGTCAACCAGGTCTTCTTCGACCTGGTGGACGTCATCCTGCGCGGCCTGGGCGTGTCCCGCTTCGACACCTACTTCGGCCAGGAGTTCTTCCGCTTCTGGCAGGGCGCGCCGCAGGTGCCGCAGGTCTACTAGGCGGGGTCCGGCCGGATCAGGCCGGATCAGCGGGCCCGGCATGCTCCGAAAGACGCGGCCCAGGGCCGGCGCCGGCTCAGCCGGTCACCTCGGCCTGCTGGGCCCGCTCCAGCTTCGCCTTGCGGACGTAGAACCACGCCATGTTGCTGGAGATACCGGCCAGCAGGACCCAGACGATCCCGACGAAGCTGCCCTCCACGAAGGAGACGACGGCTGCGGCGACGGCGAGAGCGCAGACGGCGAGGGCCATGAGGGCGAGTCGGGGCATGGGATCGGCTCCTGTCGGAGAGTGGTGCGGTCCTCCCCAGTGTCCCCCATGACCCGACGGACCAGGGCCCGCCCCCACCCGGCCGGGGGGCGAGCGGCGCGTGTCCGGGAACCCTGCGGAGCCGTTGGCAGGGGGACGGCATGCGTCCTCGCCGTCGCCCGACCGTCCCCTCGTCACCGGGAGAACACCATGGTCCGCCCTCTCCTGCTCCGGCCGCGGCTCGGCCGGGTCGCCGCCGCCGGGCTGTGCGCCGCGTCCCTCGCCCTCGCGCAGGCGACGCCGGCGGCCGCGGCCGAGAAGAAGGTCTCCTTCTCCTTCACGTACAGGATGTACTCGACCACCTGGGCGCAGAGGGCCGGCAAGCTGCACATCCGGTTCACCCGGTGCTGGTCGCAGCGGGAGTTCCATGCGCTGCTCATCCGGAAGAAGGTGGGCCCCGACACGAAAATGGAGGGGCACACCGTGCGGTGCGTCCCGCACCGGCGGGCGTACTTCGACGCGCCCGTGGCGGGCGCGTACTACTTCGAGTTCACCAAGCTCAACGACGGTGAGCCGATCCGGGGCAACGCCACCGTCACCTTCCCCCGCTGAGGCCCCGCCCGTCGGGCCGGGACCCGGAAGGGGTGCCGGCCCGACGGGCGGAACGCGGGACTCAGACGTCCGTGACCCGCAGCCCGGCGTGGGCCTTGTACCGCCGGTTGACCGAGATCAGGTTGGCGACCAGCGACTCGACCTGGTGGGCGTTGCGCAGCCGGCCGGCGAAGACGCCGCGCATGCCGGGGATGCGGGCGGCCAGCGCCTGCACCAGGTCGGTGTCGGCGCGGGACTCGCCGAGCACCATCACATCGGTGTCGATCTGCTCGATCGCGGGGTCCTGGAGCAGTACCGCGGACAGGTGGTGGAAGGCGGCGGCGACCCGGGAGTCGGGCAGCAGGGCGGCGGCCTGCTCGGCGGCGCTGCCCTCCTCCGGCTTGAGCGCGTAGGCGCCCTTCTTGTCGAAGCCGAGCGGGTTGACGCAGTCGATGACGAGCTTGCCGGCCAGCGGCTCGCGCAGCGCCTGGAGCGTCTTGGCGTGTCCTTCCCAGGGCACGGCCACGATCACCACATCGCTGCGGCGGGCGCACTCGGCGTTCTCGGCGCCCTCGATGCCGAGGCCGAGCTCCGAGGCGGCGTTCTGTGCGCGCTCGGCGGCGCGGGAGCCGATGATCACCTTCTGGCCGGCCTTGGCGAGCCGGTAGGCCAGGCCGCGGCCCTGGTCACCGGTGCCGCCGAGGACACCGACCACGAGACCGGACACGTCCGGGAGGTCCCACGGGTCGCGCCGGAGGGCGGCCTTGGCGCGGGTCGCGGCGTTCGGGGAGTGGGCATCGTCAGGAGTAGTCATGCCAGCGATCCTGTCACGCGGGTGCGGCCGGGCGCGGGCCGGTGAGCGAGTGGTGCCGCCGGTCGCCGGCCCGCCGGGATCACGCCTTGACGCTGCCCTCCGTCAGCCCCGTACGCCAGTAGCGCTGGAGCACGGTCATCAGCACCATCAGCGGCAGCACGGACAGGAACGCGCCGCCCACCGTGTACTGGTAGAGCACCGGCTGGCGGTCCGCGTAACCGGTCCACGACGTCAGGCCCAGCTGGATCGGGTAGAGGTCGGAGTCCGAGAGCATCACCAGCGGCAGGAAGTAGTTGTTCCAGATGTGGACGAACTGGAACAGGAAGACGGTGACCAGCGCGGGCGTCATCAGCCGCAGGCCGAGCCCGCCGAAGATCCGGGCCTCGCCCGCGCCGTCGATCCGGGCCGCCTCCAGCAGCGAGTCGGGCACCGCGGCGGCCGCGTAGATCCGGCAGAGGTAGACGCCGAAGGGGCTGACCGTACTGGGGATGAGGACCGCCCAGTACGTGTCGGCGAGGCCCATCGAGCTGAAGAGGAAGTAGAGCGGGAGGGCGAGCGCGGTCCCGGGGATCAGCACCCCGGCGAGCACGACGTTGAAGACCGCCTCCCGGCCGCGGAAGGGGAATTTGGCCAGCGCGTAGCCGGCCGCCGCGGACAGCAGGGTGGCGCAGACCGCGCCGATCCCGGCGTACAGCAGGGAGTTGGCGAACCAGCGGAGGTAGATCCCGTGGTCGTAGGTGAGGACGTCGGCGAGGTGGTCGAGGGGGTGCGGATGGGCGGAGAACCAGAAGCCGAAGGTGCCGAAGAGGTCGGCGCTGTTCTTGGTGGTGGAGACGATCAGCCAGTAGACGGGGGTCAGGAAGTAGAGCGCGGCGACGGTCAGCAGCGACGCGGTGATGATCCGGTAGCGCACGGGGGGCTGGGTGGTCCGCGCGCGGGCCGGGCGCCGGGGCGTCCGGGCGCGGGCGGGGAGCCGGGTCATCCGCGGTCCTTCGCGCGCCCGCCGACCAGCCGCAGGAAGCCGAAGGACAGCCCGCACGCCACCAGGGCGAGCAGCACCGCCTCGGCCGCCGCCACATGCTGGTTGTTGCCGACGAACGCCTCGCTGTAGGCGTGCAGGTTGGGGGTGAAGCCGGAGTCGATGGAGGAGGCGAGCGGCCGCAGCACCATCGGCTCGGCGAACAGCTGGAGGGTGCCGATGATGCTGAAGACGGTGGTCAGCACGAGCGCCGGGCGGATCAGCGGGAGCTTGATGTGCCGGGCGACCTGCCAGGCGTTGGCGCCGTCGATCCGCGCCGCCTCGTACAGCTCGCCGGGTACGGCCTTGAGCTGGGCTATCAGCACCAGCATGTTGTAGCCGGTGAACTGCCAGACGACGATGTTGGCGATGGCCCACAGCACGCTGCCGCGGGAGAGGAAGTCCACGTCCCAGCCGAGCGCGCCGGCGATCTTCACCAGCGGGCTGATGCCGGGTACGTAGAGGAAGCCCCAGAGGATCGAGGCGATCACCCCGGGCACGCCGTACGGCAGGAAGAAGGCGCTGCGGAAGAAGGTGACGGCGCGGGCACCGGCACTCTCCAGGAGCAGGGCGAGGGCGGTGGCGAGGACGAGCATCAGCGGGATCTGCACGGCGCCGAAGAGCAGCACCCGCCCGAAGCCGGCCAGGAACCGCCCGTCGGAGAGCGCCTGCGCGTAGTTGGCGAGGCCCGCGAACGCCTCGTGTTCCCGGCCGCCGAGGCCGAGCGGGCCGGTGCGCTCGGTGGTGTACAGGCTCTGGTGGAGGGCGTAGACGATCGGGGCGAGGAAGCAGAGACAGAAGACGGCGAGGAAGGGCAGGACGAAACAGGCCGCGGCCCGGGCGTTGCGGGCCTCGGTGCGGGTCGCGCGGCGGGGGCGGCGGCGCGGGGCCGGCCGCCCGGGGGCGACCGGCGCGGCGCGGCTCAGGGTGTCCCGGCTCACCCGCCGCTCTCCACCTTCAGGCCCTTGCCCTTGAGGTCGGCGAGGGTCTGGCCCTGCACCTTGGTGAGGGCGGAGCGGAAGGAGCTGCCGTCGGCGAGCGCGTCGGTGAAGGCGTCGCCGAGCCGCTGGTAGAGGGTGTCGACGCCGGGGCCCCACTGCCAGCTGGTGTCGACGTGGGCCCCGGCGTCCGCGAAGATCTTGCTGTACGCCTGGCCGCCGAAGAACGCCTTGTCGACGTCGAGGTCGGCGGTGGAGTAGCCCTTCTTCGCGCTGGGGAAGCCGTAGCCGCCGTCGATGAGCAGGGCGATCGACTCGGGGTCGGTGTTGAGCCAGACCGCGAAGTCCAGGGCGTCCTTGGGGTAGCTCGCCTTGGCGAAGACGGCGGTGGTCGAGCCGCCCCAGTTGGCGAAGTCCTTGCCGCCGGCCTGCCACTGCGGCAGCGGCGCGGCCCGCCATCTGCCCTTGGTGCCCGGCGCGTTGCCGACCAGCAGTGCGTCGCCCCAACTGGCGCCCACCCAGGCGGCGATGGCGCCGGTCTGGAGGTCCTTGTACCAGGCGTTCTGGCGGTCGGGGATGGTCTTGACGAGCTTCTGCTTGACGAGGGATTCCCAGTAGTCGGCGACCCTGCGGGTGGGTTCGTCGTCGATGTGCACGATCCAGGTGTCGCCGTGGTTGGCGTACCACTTGGCGCCGGCCTGCCAGGCGAGGCCGGAGAACCGGTTGCCGTTGGTGGGCGCGAAGGTCTCGATCCAGGCGCCCTTCCTGCGGACGGCCTTGGCGGCGGCCTCGTACTCGTCCCACGTGGTGGGGGTCCGCACCCCCCACTCGTCGAAGAGGTCCTGTCGGACGAACAGGCCCATCGGCCCGGACGCCTGCGGAACGGCGTAGATGCCCTTGCCGAAGACGGACTGCTGCCACTGCCAGCCGAAGAACTTGTCCTTGTGGCGGGCGGCGCCGAGCGGGGCGAGGTCGAGCAGCCCGTTGTCGAGCAGGAAGCTGGGGATGACCGGGAACTCGATCTGGCCGAGGTCGGGCGGGTTGCCGGCCTTCACGGCGGCGTGCATCTTCGCGTACTGCTCGCCGTTGACCGCCGACACCTTCTCGACCTTGACCTGCACCTCCGGGTTCTTGCGGTTCCACAGGTCGACGGGCTTGTCGATGCCCGGCACCCAGGACCAGAAGGTCAGGTTGATCTTCTGGCCCTTCTTGCGTTCCCGGGGCGCCCGGCCGTCACCGTCGCCGCTGTCGCCGCAGCCGGCGAGCGCGAAGCCGGCGGCGAGCGCGGCCGCCCCGCCCAGGACCGTTCTGCGGTGCATCGGATTGCTGGTCATCGCGGTTCCTCCACGGGGATGCGGCGGAAGGTGATCGTCGAGTACGCGCTGAAGTCACCGGTCTCGGGGAGCAGTCCGACGGTCTCGGGGTCGAGGCGTACGAGGTCGGAGCAGGCGCCCGGGAGCCCGCTGACTGCGTGCGCGGTGGGCCAGGTCAGGCCGCCGTCGCGGCCGGCGCGGAGGGTGAGCAGGGCGCGGGCGGCCGGGTGGCCGGGTCCGGTCGCGTGCCAGCGCCACTGCGGCAGTTCGGCCTGGTCGGTGATCTCGCGGAGCGGGCGCCAGGACGCGCCGTCGTCGTCGCGGCACCGAGCTCTCGTACGCCACGGGTCACCCCCAATGGGCAGGGACGTAGGACGTCCCTTGTCCTGTGCGGTGACCATAGGGAGCGCCCAACTGACCGTCAAGACAGCACACATGGCGCATTTCCGCGCCGGCAACGACACCGCCGACACGGGATGGCATCCCGGTGAACGGGATCAACGGGGCGGTGCCGCTATTCCGCCAGCCGGCGCCGGATGCCGTCGAAGTGCCGGTGTATCGCCTCCACGGCGCGGTCGCCGTCGCCCGCCTCCAGCGCGTCCACGATCTCCTTGTGCTGACGGTAGGTCACCTCGGGGTCGGGGCGGCCGTCGGAGAGGTCCTCGCGCACCCGGCGCAGCGCCGCCCAGAACGCGTCCAGCACCTCGCTCAGGAGGTGGTTGCCCAGGGAGCGGTAGAGCGCGAGGTGGAAGGCCCGGTCGGTGGCGCTCTGCACCATGCCGCCGCGCGCCTCCTCCGCCATCCGCTGCACCAGGCCCTTGAGGACGGTGAGGTCCTCGGCGGGCAGCTCGCGGGCGACCGCGCCGATCAGGCCCGCCTCCAGCGCCTCGCGGACCTCCATCAGCTCGTACAGGCTCGGCTCGCCCTGGTGGTGGCGGACCGCCGCGCGGAAGGCGACACCCTCGACGAACGGCTCCAGGGTGAGCGGGCCGACGTAGGTGCCGAAGCCGTGCCGGATCTCGACGATGCGCATGGCCTGCAGCGCCTTGAGCGCCTCGCGCACCGAGTTGCGGCTGACGTCGAGCAGGCCGACCAGCTCGGCCTCGGTGGGCAGCGGGTCGCCCGGCACCAGCCCGCCCTGCAGGATCAACTGCTTGATCTGCGCCTGCACGTCCTCGGACATCGTCCCTCGCGCCATCGAATCTCCCTCTCCGCACCGCGTGTGCCGCACCGTCAGCCCGGCCGCGACGCCGGCCGCGACTCCCCCGAGTTCTTGAGGAGAGGGGGGACCCCCACCCAAGCCCTGAAGGAGCAGGGACCCGCATCGCCCGGTACGCACATCCTTGACCGACCGCCTGTGAACAGGGCTATTGTGCTCTGACATAGGACATCCCATGTCCCATGTCTGACGACATCGCCACCCACGACGCCCACGTCCGACATCGGAGACCCCGGAGCCCGTCATGGCACTGCCCGCCCCCCTTCACGGCGTGATCCCCCCGGTCTGCACCCCGCTCGGTCCGCAGGGCGAGGTCGACACCGAGTCGCTGACCCGCCTGGTCGGCCACCTCCTCGACGGCGGGGTGCACGGCCTGTTCGCGCTCGGCTCCACCAGCGAGGTCGCCTACCTCACCGACGACCAGCGCGCCACCGCCCTGGAAACCGTCGTCAAGGCCGCCGGCGGCCGGGTCCCGGTGCTCGCCGGCGCCATCGACACCACCACCCCGCGCGTCCTCGACCACGCCCGCACCGCCGCCGGCCTCGGCGCCGACGCCCTGGTCGCCACCGCGCCCTTCTACACCCGCACCCACCCCCGGGAGATCGCCGACCACTTCCGCCGGCTGCGGTCCACCGTCGACCTCCCGCTCTTCGCCTACGACATCCCGATGGCCGTCCACACCAAGCTCCCGCCGTCCCTGGTGGCCGAACTGGCCGCGGACGGCACGCTTGCCGGGCTCAAGGACAGCAGCGGCGACGAGGGCGCGCTGCGCCGGCTGCTCGTACGGCTCGGCGGCCGCGCCGGCCGCCGCACCGGCCGGGCGCCCGGCTTCTCGGTCCTCACCGGCTCCGAACTGACCGTGGACGCCGCCCTGTTGGCGGGCGCCGACGGCGTCGTCCCGGGCCTCGGCAACGTCGACCCGGCGGGCTACGTACGCCTCTACGACGCCGCACTGGCCGGCGACTGGGAGCGCGCGGCCGCCGAGCAGGAGCGGCTGGTCGCGCTCTTCGCGATCACCGACGCCGGTCCGGAGGCCGAGATGGGCCGCAGCTCCTCCGCCCTGGGCTCCTTCAAAGCCGCCCTGCACCTGCTCGGCGTGCTCGCCCGGGGCACCACGGCCTTCCCCCAGCGCCCGCTGAGCGAGGAGTCGGTCCAGGAGGTAGGACGTCGGCTCACCGCCGCCGGCCTGCCGCCGGTCCGCTGAAGGCCGCCGGGGCAAGTCCCGTACGGGTGAATGCCGTTGAAGGCACAACCAGGCGTCCCGGGCCCGGGGAAGGATGCCGGCATGGATGCCGTACGGGTCGCGCTGCTGCGTGAGGTGCTCGCCGGGACCGAGTGGATCCAGGACACCCGGCGGTTCGCCGGGTCGCTGCGTACCGCCGTGGCCGCGCACGGCGGCGGGCTGCTGCTGGTCGGCAGCGCCGCCTACGAGCCCTGGCACCTGGCCGCCCATCTGGACGACGAGGCCGCCTGGTCGGGGCTGCCGGAGCTGTCGCCGACGCTGGTGCGGCATCGCGTCCCGGGTGGCGCGCCGGCTCATCTCGCGGTGGGTCTCGGGCGCTTGGCGGCGGCCGGGCGCGGCGAGACGCTGCTGGTCGTGACGCCGGAGCAGCCCGGCGCCGGGCTGCTGGAGCGGGTGCACGACGCCCGGCGCAACGGTGCGACGGTGCTCGCCCTGGACGGCGGTGACCGGGATCTGCACGCCCTCGCCCATGACGCGCTCGCCGCCCCGCCGGGCCCGCCCGAGGGCGCCGCCGGGACCGCCCAGGACCTCGACCTCGACACCGTCCAGCACCTGGTGAGCGCGGCGGCCGGCGAGAACAGCCTGCCCGCGCCCCGCCGGCGGCGCCGCTTCCGCGACCGACTGGCCCGTCTCGCCGACCAGTTGACCGCCCCGCCGCCACCGCGCTGGTGAGCGGGCATCCGGGCCCGGGCGGGCCCCGGCCGGCCGGGGCGTAAATCCTTTGCGCCGGCCCGCGCCCGGGCGGACGATGGTGCACCGTGACCTCGGACGACCCCCCATCCCCCGCCCCCGGACGGCCCGCGCGCCGGCGCCTGCGCGCCCTGCTGCCGGACCCGGCTCCCTGGCGCTCCTCGCACGACTTCCGGCTGATGTGGTGCGCGGGCGCGATCACCGTCTTCGGCAGCTTCCTGACCTTCGTGGCGCTGCCGCTGCAACTCAAGGAGCTGACCGGCTCCACCCTCGCGGTCGGTGCGCTGGGTGCGGTGGAACTCGTCCCGCTGATCGTCTTCGGGCTGTACGGCGGTGCGCTCGCGGACGCCATGGACCGCCGCCGGCTGATCCTGTGGACGGAGAGCGCGCTCGGCGTGATCGCCGTGGTGCTGCTCCTGAACAGCCTGCTGCCGCACCCCTTCGTATGGCCGCTGTACGCGACCGCGGCGGTGTCCAGCGCGCTGACCGGTCTCCAGCGGCCGGCCCTGGACGCGATCGTGCCGCGGATCGTCCCGCACGACCAGCTCGCCGCAGCCGCCGCGCTCAACGCGCTGCGCTGGCAGATCGGCGCCGTCGCGGGCCCGGCGCTGGCCGGCGGCCTGCTCGCGTACGCCGGCCTGACCTGGGCGTACGCCATCGATGCGGCCACCTACGGGATCTCCGTGCTGCTCGCGGTGCGGCTCGCGCCGCAGCCCGCCGCGCACGAGGCGCGCAAGCCGTCGCTGCGCGGGATCGCCGAGGGCGCGCGCTACGCGTGGAGCCGCAAGGAGCTGCTGGGCACCTACGCGATCGACCTGACCGCGATGCTGTTCGCCTTCCCCCTGGCGGTGTTCCCGTTCCTCGCCGAGGACCTGCACGCGCCCTGGGCGCTGGGGCTGATGTACGCGGCGCTGCCGGCCGGGTCCCTGGTGGTGAGCCTGACCAGCGGCTGGACGTCGCGGGTGCACCGGCAGGGCCGGGCGATCGCCCTGGCCGCCGCCGGGTGGGGGCTGGCGATCACCGCCGCCGGGCTGCTGCACGACGTCTGGCTGGTGCTGCTGTGCCTGACACTGGCCGGCTCCTGCGACATGATCAGCGGCATCTTCCGCTCGGCGCTGTGGAACCAGACCATCCCCGACGAGCTGCGCGGCCGGCTGGCCGGCATCGAGCTGCTGTCGTACTCGGCGGGCCCGCAGCTGGGCCAGGTCCGGGCCGGCGGGATGGCGGCGCTGACGGGCGTGCGGGCGTCGGTGTCGGCGGGCGGGCTGCTGTGCTTCGCGGGGGTGGCGCTGCTGGCGCTGGGCCTGCCGAAGCTGATGGCGTACGACTCCCGGACGGATGAGCACGCCCGGCGGATGCGGGAGCGGCGGGCCGCCGGGAGCGGGCGCGGGGACCGGGACGGCGCCGCACCGCGGGATCCCGGCGCGGCCCCGGCCGTCGCCTGACCCGCGCCGGTCCGGCCGGCGGGGCGGGGCCGGCGGTTCAGTCCTCGTCGGGGCCGCTCCGGCCCGTGTCCTGCCACCTGGGGTCGGTCTCCCACTCCACGTTCCGCTCCTGCGCGGTGGCCATGGCGTGCGCGGCCTCCTCGCGGGTGGCGTAGGGGCCGAAGCGGTCGGCGGCCCGGCACTCGGGGCCGTCCTCGACCTTCTTGTGCTTGAGGCAGTAGTACCACTCGCCGGGCTTACCGGCCGTCCGTCTCTTGAACAGCGCCATCGCCGCCTCCTGTGGGTCTTCCGTGACCTTCATCCTGCCCGACGGCCCGCGGATACACTCGCTGGCATGTCTGGCCAGTCGCTTCTTGTCCCGGGGAAGATCTCCCCCACCCGCCCCGTCCCCGCCTCGATCCGGCGCCCCGAGTACGTCGGGAAGGACGCGCCCACGCCCTATACGGGGCCCGAGGTGCAGGACGCCGAAACGATCGAGAAGATGCGGATCGCCGGCCGGATCGCCGCGCAGGCGATGGCGGAGGCCGCCAAGCACATCCAGCCCGGTGTGACGACCGACGAACTGGACCGGGTCGCCCACGAGTTCATGTGCGACCACGGCGCCTACCCGTCCACGCTCGGCTACCGGGGCTTCCCCAAGTCGCTGTGCTCCTCGCTCAACGAGGTCATCTGCCACGGCATCCCGGACTCGACCGTCCTCAAGGACGGCGACATCGTGAACCTGGACGTGACCGCGTACATCCACGGTGTGCACGGCGACAACAACGCCACGTACCTGTGCGGCGAGGTCGACGAGGAGTCCCGGCTGCTGGTGGAGCGGACCCAGGAGGCGCTCAACCGCGCGATCAAGGCGGTCAAGCCGGGCCGGCAGATCAACATCATCGGCCGGGTGATCGAGTCCTACGCCAAGCGCTTCGGCTACGGCGTGGTCCGTGACTTCACCGGTCACGGCATCAACTCGTCCTTCCACTCCGGCCTGATCGTTCCGCACTACGACAGCCCGCACCACACCACCGACATCAAGCCCGGCATGACCTTCACCATCGAGCCGATGCTGACGCTGGGCACGCACGAGTACGACATGTGGCAGGACGGCTGGACGGTGGTCACCAAGGACCGCAAGCGGACCGCGCAGTTCGAGCACACGCTGGTGGTCACGGACACCGGGGCGGAGATCCTCACCCTCCCCTGACGCGGCCGGCGGGGTCTGCCGCGTCGGGCCCCGCCGTCACCGGTCCCTGGCCGGAACTTTTACCGACAGGATGTCGGGAACAGGCGTAGGCTGGTTTACCGACAGGACGTCGGGAAAGGTTGACCCAGGCACCGGCCAGGTGCCGGGCGGCCCGGTGGGACCCCGTCACCGCGGTCCCCGTTCCCGGCCGCTCCCCACGGCCCCGGAGGTCCGCCTTGGCAGCGTCCAGCCCGACCGGCCCGCGCCGCTCGTCCGGCGCCCCGCCCCCCGCGCCCGCGCCCGCGACGCCGTTCTCCACGGTCATCCGTACCGCCTCGCACGACCAGCACACCGAGGCCGAGCACGCGCCGTTCATGAGCAACCTCCTCGGCGGCAGGCTCGGCGTGACGGCGTACCGCCGCTACACCGAACAGCTGTGGTTCCTCTACCGCGCGCTGGAGGACGCCTCCGGGGCGCTCGCCGGGGATCCGGTCGCCGGCCCCTTCCTCCGCCCCGAGCTGGCCCGCACCGCCGAGCTGGAGCGCGACCTCGCCCACCTCGGCGGCCCGTCCTGGCGCGACGGGCTGGCGCCGCTGCCGGCCACCGCCGCGTACGCGGACCGGGTCACCGCCTGTGCCCGCGACTGGCCGGCCGGCTATGTCGCCCACCACTACACCCGCTACCTCGGCGACCTCTCCGGCGGCCAGATCATCCGCGGCACGGCCGAGAAGACCTGGGGCTTCGCCCGCAAGGGCGACGGCGTGCGGTTCTACGTCTTCGAGGACATCGCCAACCCCGCCGCCTTCAAGCGCGCCTACCGCGCGCTGCTGGACGCGCTGCCGCTGGACGACCTGGAGAAGCAACGGGTCGTCGACGAGTGCAAGCTCGCCTTCCGGCTCAACACCGCGGTCTTCCGGGAGCTGGGCGAGCAGTTCCCGCTGAGCGCGTAGGCCCACGTCGGCCCGCGCGGGCCCTACGGCACCTCGCGCCGCACCCGGCCGCCGACCTCGACGGTGCCGTCCGGGTACGGCCGGGTGAGGAGCTGCGAGCCGGCGCCCTGGCGGATGTCCAGGGGCCGGCCCAGCTCATGGGTCAGCAGCACGGCGGCGGCGCCGGTGGCCTCGTCCTCGACGATCGCCCCGGTACGAGCACCGGCTCCACCGGAGCGGCTGACGCCGCGCTCCTCAATGCGGCGCGGGAACCCCCGCGCGCGCACCACACCCGCGGACTCGTCCTGCCACGCCCAGGCGTAGAGCCACCCCTCGCCCGGCGGCGGCGCGGGAAGTGCGTCGACCTCGGCCGCCGAGGCGTACCGTGCGGTCCGGCGCGACGGCACCCACTCCGCGCGGCCGCGCACCCAGGTGAGGTCGCCCTCGAAGCGGACCTCGACCTCGCCGGCCGGCGGGCGCAGGACGCGCGGCGGCCGCCCCAGGCTCCGCAGCAGCCAGGCCAGCCCGACCAGCGGATGGCCGGCGAACGGGAGCGGGACGCTCGGGGTGCGGATGTCGACGGTGCCGCGCGCGGCGTCGTCGAGGAACACCGTTTCGCTGAAGCCGAGTTGGGCGGCGAGCGCGGCCCGCTCGGCGTCGCCCGGGACCGCCGCGCCGTCGCGTACGACGCCCAGCGCGTTACCCGCGGCCCCGTCCGGCCCGCAGAACACCCGGAGCACCTCGATGTCGGTCATCGGGCCATTGAATCGCAGGGGCCGGCGGGCGCCAGGGGTCGCCGGGCCGGCGAAAGCGCAGGTCATGACCGGTAAGCGAGGGCGGCCCTTACCTTGACCCGCGCGTGACGGTTCCGTGACCCCGGGCGGGCCGATCCGTGATCGGGCCGTTGCGCATGAGAGCGGGATCACTGGACAGAGTGGCCAGAAGTAGGTAAGCCTCAGATAAGTTAGGGCCGCCTTAGTGGCGACCCTGACCCCTGTCTATTGTTCCGTACGTCGTTTCCGTACATCCGAGCCCGCTTGGAGCCCCGTATGCGAGCCCTTCGCTCCTCCGCCGTCGCCGCCGTCGCCGCGGCGGCGGCCGTCACCGCCGTCGCCGGCTGCGCCGCGAAGAACGACGGCAAAGGGGGCGGCAAGGGGACCGTCGAGGTGACCGCGACCGACTCCAGCTGCGAGCTCTCCACCAAGGAGTTCCCCGCCGGGCACGTCCGCTTCGCGGTGCAGAACAAGGGCTCCAAGGTCACCGAGGTGTACGTCTACGCGCCGGGCGACCGGATCGTGACCGAGCGGGAGAACATCGGGCCCGGCACCAGCGCGGAGATCACCGCCGAGGTCAAGGCCGGTTCGTACGAGATCGCCTGCAAGCCGGGCATGAAGGGCAACGGCATCCGGCAGAAGGTCACCGCCAGCGGCAAGGCCGCCGGCACGGCCAAGCGCGACCCGAAGCTGGACGCCGCGGTCGCCGCCTACCGCACGTACGTGCAGGAGCAGGCCGACCAGACCCTCCCGAAGGCGCAGAAGTTCGCCGACGCGGTCAAGGCCGGCGACCTGGAGGCGGCGAAGAAGGCGTACGCGCTCTCCCGCGTCGGCTGGGAGCGCACCGAGCCGGTGGCCGAGTCCTTCGGTGACATCGACCCCAAGGTCGATGTGCGGGCCGACGGGCTGGAGCCGGGCCAGAAGTGGACCGGCTGGCACAAGCTGGAGAAGTCCCTGTGGGAGACCAAGAAGATCTCCGGGGACGACAAGAAGCTCGCCGACCAGCTGATGACCGACCTGAAGGACTGGCAGAAGCGGGTCGGCAAGGCCGAGATCACCCCGACCAGCATGGCCAACGGCGCCAAGGAGCTGCTCGACGAGGTGGCCACCGGCAAGGTCACCGGTGAGGAAGAGCGCTACAGCCACACCGACCTGATCGACTTCCAGGGCAATGTCGAGGGCGCCGAGAAGGCGTACGAGCTGCTGAAGCCGGTCGCCGCCAAGAACGAGCCGGCGCTGGCCAAGGAGCTGGACAAGCAGTTCACGGCGATCCACGCGCAGCTCGACAAGCACCGCGACGACAAGGCCGCCGACGGCTTCGCCTCGTACGACACGGTCTCCAAGAGCGAGCGCAAGGAGCTGTCCGACGGCGTCAACGCGCTCGCGGAGCCGCTGTCCAAGCTGGCCGCCGCCGTGGCCACCGTCAAGTAGTCCGCCGCAGGGCAAGGGGTCAAGATGACGCACGACGACGGCAAGACGAGCACGGACGCGACCGCCGGCAACGAGAAGGGTGCCGAGGGCACGCAGCCGGCCAACGGGCGGACGCCTTCCCGGCGTTCGCTGATCGGCTGGGGCGGGGCCGGGCTGGCGCTCGGCGCGGTCGCGGCCGGCGGGACGGCGGCGGCGCTGCGCACCGGCAGCGACGCCCAGCCGGCCGGCGCGGACGCCACCGCGGGCGCCGCCATCACCTTCCACGGCGCGCACCAGGCGGGCATCGCCAGCGCCGTCCAGGACCGGCTGCACTTCGCCGCGTTCGACGTCACCACCGACGACCGCGACGAGCTGATCGCGCTGCTCAAGGAGTGGACGAAGGCGGCCGCGCGGATGACGGCCGGCGACGCGGTCGGCGACGGCGCGGTCGGCGGACTGGCGGAGGCCCCGCCGGACGACACCGGCGAGGCGCTCGGTCTGCCGCCGTCCCGGCTCACCCTGACCTTCGGCATCGGACCGACGCTGTTCGAGAAGGACGGCAAGGACCGGTTCGGCCTCAAGGACCGGCGGCCCGAGGCGCTGATCGACCTGCCGCAGTTCCCCGGCGACAACCTCGACAAGACGCGCAGCGGCGGCGATCTGTGCATCCAGGCATGCGCGGACGACCCGCAGGTCGCGGTGCACGCGATCCGCAACCTGGCCCGGATCGGCATGGGCAAGATCGCCATCCGCTGGTCGCAGCTCGGCTTCGGCAAGACGTCCTCGACGACGCCGGACGCCCAGACGCCGCGCAACATGCTGGGCTTCAAGGACGGCACCCGGAACATCGCGGGCACCGACACCGCGGCGCTGGACAAGCACGTGTGGGTCGGCGAGAAGGACGAGAAGGGCAAGGCCGGCTGGATGGCCGGCGGCTCCTACCTCGTCGCCCGCCGGATCCGGATGCACATCGAGACCTGGGACCGCACCTCGCTCAAGGAGCAGGAGGACGTCTTCGGCCGCGACAAGGGCGAGGGCGCCCCGGTCGGCCGGAAGAACGAGCGCGACGAGCCGCATCTGAAGTCGATGCTGCCGACCGCGCACGTCCGCCTGGCGCACCCGGACACCAACGGCGGGATACGCATCCTGCGCCGCGGCTACTCCTTCACCGACGGCACGGACGGCCTGGGGCGGCTGGACGCGGGGCTGTTCTTCCTCGCCTACCAGCGCGACGTCCGC
The DNA here is from genome assembly GCF_000717345.1 of Streptomyces lydicus. Classification (GTDB taxonomy): domain Bacteria; phylum Actinomycetota; class Actinomycetes; order Streptomycetales; family Streptomycetaceae; genus Streptomyces; species Streptomyces lydicus. The sequence goes on from NZ_JNZA01000035.1 coordinate 33,713, forward strand.
GAGGGCTTCGTCCCCCTCCAGCGGCGGCTGGCGGCCAACGACGCGCTCAACGAGTACATCCAGCACGTGGGTTCAGCGGTCTTCGCGGTCCCGCCGGGCGTCCGGAATGCGGACGACTGGTGGGGCCGGCAGCTGTTCGCCTGACACCGCCGACATGGCGATGAAGTTCAAGGAAGGGAAGGGACCGGCGTGTTCGGCAACTACCTGATCGGTCTGCGCGAGGGCCTGGAAGCCAGCCTCGTCGTCTGCATCCTGATCGCCTATCTGGTCAAGACCGGCAGGCGGGAGGCGCTGCGCCCGGTCTGGCTCGGCATCACCCTCGCGGTGGTGCTGTCGTTCGCGTTCGGTGCGGCGCTCCAGTTCGGCTCGGAGACGCTGACGTTCAAGGCGCAGGAGGCGCTCGGCGGTTCGCTGTCGATCATCGCGGTGTGCCTGGTGACGTGGATGGTCTTCTGGATGCGGCGCACCGCGCGGCATCTGAAGAAGGAGCTGCACGGCAAGCTGGACGCGGCGCTGCAGATGGGCACCGTGGCGCTGGTGATCACCGCGTTCCTGTCGGTCGGCCGGGAGGGCCTGGAGACCGCGCTGTTCATCTGGACCGCCGCGCAGTCCGCCAACGACGGCGTACGGCCGCTGATCGGGGCGCTGCTGGGGCTGCTGACGGCCGTCGTGCTGGGCTGGCTGTTCTACCGCGGCGCGGTGCGGATCAACCTGGCGAAGTTCTTCACCTGGACCGGCGCCATGCTGGTGGTGGTCGCGGCGGGCGTGCTGGCGTACGGCTTCCACGATCTTCAGGAGGCGGACATCCTGCCGGGGCTCGGCTCGCAGGCGTTCGACATCAGCGCGCAGATCCCGGCGGACAGTTGGTACGGCACCCTCCTCAAGGGCATCTTCAACTTCCAGCCGGACCCGACCGTCCTCCAGGTCACGGTGTGGGCTCTGTATCTGGTCCCCACGCTGTCGTTCTTCTTCGCCCCCGGTAGGGTTGCGCCGAATCGTGCCACCCCGGCGGCTGCCCAGTCCGCCCCGGTCGCCCCGAAGGAGCCCGAGCCCCATGACACGCAGGTCGCCGTTCCGGGTGCCCGCAGCACTGACGTCGGCAGCGACGGCGCTGGTGATACTGAGCGGGTGCATGACGGTGCACGGCGAGAGGGAGATGCTGCCGGCGGTGGGGAAGGCTGAGGGCGCCAAGGCGCTCGCGCACTTCACCGACGGCTACAACAAGGCCAACCGTCAGCTCGACCCGGCGCTGAACCCCGCCATCGAGGCGGGCGCGCTGCTCGCCATCGACCAGGCGGGGGTGAAGGCGGCGCACGCGCTGCGCCCGCAGGGCAACCCGGCCTTCCCGCCGCTGGAGTTCAAGGACGCGCACTTCACCGTGCCCAAGCAGGCGGGCTGGCCGAAGTACTTCGTCGCGGACGCGCTCAGCAACCGCAAGGGCCCCGACGGCTCGCCGAGCCGGTGGTTCCTGGTGTTCAGCCGCAACGGCATCGACGAGAAGTGGCGTGCGGTGTACTTCGCCACCTTCGACGGCAACAAGGCGCCGGAGCTGAAGAAGGACGCGGACGGCTACGCCGAGGCGGTGCCGGCCGGCGGCGGGTCCGGTCTGGCGGTCGCCCCGGGCAAGCTGAGCCGGACCTACGCGGACTACCTCAACACCGGCAAGGGCGACGCCTTCGCGCCCGGCAAGAACACCGACAAGCTGCGGGCGCTGCGCGCGAAGCAGGCGACCCAGGTCGGTGCCCGCCTCCAGTGGGAGGATCAGCCGGCGGACTACCCGCCGGTCGCGCTGCGCACGGCGGACGGCGGGGCGCTGGTGTTCTTCTCGACCGTCTACCACACGCAGAAGACGTGGTTCGAGGGCGCGAAGATCACCGTGCCGGCGAGCCTTCAGGGCATCGTGGAGGGGTCGCCGAAGGGTTCCAACCGGCTGACGTTCACCACGGTCTCGGGGCAGGCGGTGAAGGTTCCGGCCGAGGACGCCGGCGGCAAGATCCAGATGCTGAGCCGCAACGAGCGGATCACTTCGGTGCGGGCGCAGTAACGCAGGTCGCAGGACGAAGGGGCCGTCGGACGGATCCGACGGCCCCTTCGTCCTGCGTGCGGGTGGCGCGCGGCGTGCGCGCTAACGGCCGATCGGCCAGGCCGCGGTCTCGTGGTAGGGCTCGCGGTCGGTGCGGTCGTGGAACTCGGCGCACGCGTCGGTGAGCGACTCCAGCAGCGTCAGCGGGTCCGGCAGCGGCAGCTCGGGGCCGCGCAGCCAGGTCACCGCGGGCTGGTCGCCGGGGAGGGTCGAGGGCGGCAGGAGGACGTAGCTGCCGCGGCAGTGCCAGCGCAGGCCCGGGTGCTCGTCGAGGGTCTCGGGGTGGCAGTCCAGCTCGCAGGGCCACCACTCGTCCTCGTCGTCCGGGGTGCCGCGGGTGGCCGTGAAGAACAGCATCCGGCCGTCGCCGAAGCCGGCCCCGCTGAGGGTGATCGGCCCGACCTCGATGCCCGCGGCCTCCAGCCGTTCCAGGGCGCTGCGGCCGGCCTCGACGGGGACGTCGAGCACGTCGTGGGCGATGCCGGTGGCGGTGATGAAGTTGGCCTGCGGGAGGGTGCGGATCCAGGCGGCGACCTTGTCGCGGTCGGTGGTGGCGACGGTCTGCCAGCCGAAGGAGACGGGATGCCGGCCGGGGGTGGGACAGCCGATGCGTTCGCAGGAACAGCCGTAGCCGGAGGGGTGGGCCGCGGGGGCGATGGGGAAGCCCGCTCCGGCCGCGGCCAGCAGCAGGTCCTCGCGGCTGCGGGCAGCCGCTGATCCCGTGTCCGTATCGCGCCCGTCCGATCCGCTCTTCGGCCGGCGCAGCCACTGGGAGAACCTGCTCTTGCGTTCCATCTATCCCCTCACTTCGAGCGGTGGTCTGGGATCAATGCTGCCACCATCCTGCGCCTCGGGTGACCGGTGTGGAGATCCGGGGTGAACGAAGGGGGCACCAATACCGGCAATTCACCTCATCGCCGACAGGTTGCCGCTCCACCCCGGCCCGCCGGGCGGGCTCAGTCGCGGGGCCGCAGACCGCGCAGTACCTGGTCGACCAGGGTGTCGACGAACTCGTAGGTCAAGGGGCCGGTGCGCATCAGCCAGCGCTGTGAGAAGGGACTCAGCACCATCTCGGCGGCCACCCGCACATCGACGTCGGCGGCGACCTCGCCGGCTTCCTGCGCCGCACGCAGCCGTTCGACGTAGACGCGGATGCCGGGCTCCAGCAGCCGGCCGACGAAGGTACGGGAGAGCTCCTCGTCGCCGGCGCCGGCCGCCGCGAGGGCGCGGTAGGGGGCCTGGAAGGCCGGGTCGTTGAACTCGTCGGCGGTCGCCCGCAGCACGAACTTCAGGTCCGCGGCCAGGTCACCGGTGTCCGGGAGGCCCTTGGCGTAGTCCTCGTCGGCGTCGGCGGTGAACGCGTCGAGGAGGACGGCGGCCTTGGAGGGCCACCAGCGGTAGATCGTCTGCTTGCCGACCCCGGCCCGGGAGGCGATGCCTTCGATCGTGAGCTTGTCGTAGCCGACCTCGCCGACGAGCACGAGGGCGGCGTCGAAGATCGCACGGCGGGAGCGCTCACTGCGGCGGGTGGCGTCGGGGGCGGGTTTGTTGGCCATGGCGCGGAGTCTAGCGAGAGAGAGGCGAGACGTATCGTCTTGACGAGACGCAACGTCTCGTGGATAGTGGGGGCAGTGAGAGCGAGACGGTCCGTCTCGCTCGGTGCAGGTCTCCCGTCCGGTGGAGACCTCGTTCGGCGGCAAGGAGAGGGGATCCCATGAGCAAGGGAAACGCGGGCGGCATGCTGGGCGTCGGCGGCACCCGGAGCAAGCTGTCGCGCGGTGCGCTGCGCGGCGGCGGGAGCGCCGGCCGCGGCGGCCGGGAGCGCGCCGAGGAGCAGGCACAGCGGCGTGATCTGCTGCGCAGATTCCAGGAGCGGGCGCGCACGGAGTGAGCCCGGAGCCACCCGAACGGCTTCCGGTGCGGGCGCGAGGGCTCCGCACGGCGGACGATGCTCCTGAGCGCGGGCGGGATCGCGTGCCCGCGCGGAGTTCCGTCACCGTGAGGAGCCCTCCTTGCGTACTCCCCGGCGCAGCGCCATCCCCCGTCGCTACCTGATGTGCCCGCCCGCGTACTTCCGGGTCAGCTACTCCATCAACCCCTGGATGGACCCCGGCAAACCGGTCGACCTCGCCGTCGCGCAGGCCCAGTGGGAGGACCTGCGCGACCGCTACCGCGCGCTCGGCCACACCGTCGAGGAGCTGGTGCCGCACCCCGGGTGCCCCGACATGGTCTTCACCGCGAACGGCGCCACCGTCGTGGACGGGCGGGTGCTCGGGGCGCGGTTCGCCTTCGCCGAGCGCGGCGCCGAGGCCGCGGTGCACGCCCGGTGGTACCGGGAGCACGGGTTCGCCGACGTACGGGAGCCGCTGCACATCAACGAGGGCGAGGGGGACTTCGCGGTCACCGCGTCCTGGCTGCTGGCCGGCCGCGGCTTCCGCAGCAGCCCGCTGTCGCACGCGGAGGCCCAGGAGTACTTCCGGCGGCCGGTGATCGGGCTGGACCTGGTCGATCCGCGGTTCTACCACCTCGACACGGCGCTGTGCGTGCTGGACGGGGGCGACGGGGAGCCCGGCGGGCGGGGCGCGGAGATCATGTACTACCCCGGTGCGTTCTCCCCCGGCAGCCGGGCGGTGCTGGCGCGGCTGTTCCCGGACGCGGTGGTGGCGTCGGCGGCCGACGCCGCGGCGTTCGGCCTGAACGCGGTGTCCGACGGGCTCCATGTGCTGCTGCCGGCCGGCGCGGTCGGGCTGTTCGGGCCGCTGCGGGAGCGGGGGTTCGAGCCCCTCGGGATGGACCTGGGCGAGTTGCTCAAGGGCGGCGGCAGCGTGAAGTGCGTGACGGCGGAGGTGCGGCCGGGGTGAGCCCCCGGGCGGCCGCCGGGCCGGTCAGGCCCAGTCGTCGCCCCACGCCGCGTCGCGGGCCGCCTTGTACGCGGCGCCGTGGCGCTTGGAGACCGTGGTGCGCTCCAGCCCGTCCGCCGTGGTGCACAGGTCCAGCAGGACCTGGCCCTTGCGGAGCTGCGGCTTGCGGACGATGCGGGCGGCGGCCGGGGCGGCGTCGAGGGTGGTGGCGGCCACGTAGCTGAACTTCTCGTCCTCGTACGGCAGGGAGCCGCCCTTCACCTGGCGGTGGAGGGAGGAGCGGTTGACCCGGGCGGCGAAGTGGCACCAGTCCTGCCCGGGGACGATCGGGCAGCTGCCGCTGTGCGGGCAGGGCGCGACGACGCGCAGGCCGGCCTCGACGAGCTGGGTGCGGGCCTCGCGGATGCGGAGGTAGCCGTCCGGGGTGCCGGGTTCGACGAGGACGACGGCGGTGGCCGTGGCGGCCGCGGCGACGACGGCGCGGCGGTCCTCGGGGCGCAGCTCGCCGAGGACGTAGGAGACGGTGACCAGGTCCGTGCCGGCGGGCAGGGTCAGTCCTTCGCCGAGGGTCCGGCGCTGCCAGTCGGTGCCGGGGAGGATGCCGTCGGCCAGTTCCGCGCCGAGGTCGAGGGCGGGCTGGGCCCAGTCCAGGACGGTGCTGTGGTGGCCCTGCCAGGTGGCGGCGGTGGCCCAGGTGGCGGCGCCGGTGCCGCCGCCGATGTCGACGTGGGTCGCCGGGGACCAGTCGGGGACGCGGACGGCGAACGCGGTCAGAGCGGCCCGTACGGCTTCGAAGGTGGCCGGCATGCGGTAGGCGGCATACGCGGCCACGTCCGCGCGGTCGCGCAGCACCGGGGCGTCGGTGGGGGTGCGGCCCCGGTAGTTGGCGATCAGGCGGTCCACGGCCTGCGCGGCCTGCTTGGGCGGCAGGCCGTCGAGCAGGCCGGCCAGTGCGGCGCGCAGTTCCTCGTGCATTGAAGGAATTCTACGGCGCCGGAAGGGCCCCTCAGCCGCCCCGGACCACCGCTCTGGCCAGCCGGGTGGCGGCCGCGGCGCGCGGGGCGCTGCCGCCGGTGCGGCGGCGCGGGTGGACGGTGTTGGCGAGCAGGATCAGGAAGGTGTCGGTGGCGCGGTCCAGCAGCAGGCTGGTGCCGGTGAAACCGGTGTGCCCGGCGGCGCCGCGGCCCGCCAACTCCCCCATGAAATACGGCTGGTCGATGCCGAAGCCGAGGCCGGGCGGATCGAGCAGGGCGGCGACCGCGCCGGCGCCGAGGATCCGGGCGGTGCCGTACGCGCCGCCGTTGAGCAGCGTGCGGCACAGCACGGCCAGGTCCTGGGCGGTGGAGAAGAGGCCCGCGTGGCCGGCCACCCCGCCCAGCGCCCAGGCGTTCTCGTCGTGCACCTCGCCGCGGAGCATCCCGCGGTCGACCTTGGCCCAGGGGCGCCGCTGGTCCTCCGTGGCCGCCACCCCGTGCGGCGCCAGCGGGCCGTAGCAGGTGCTGGACATGCCCAGCGGGCCGGTGATGCCCTCGCGGACCAGCGCGTCCAAGGGGCGCCCGGTGAGCTGCTCCAGGATCAGCTGGAGGCAGATCAGATTGAGGTCGGAGTAGAGGTAGCTGGTGTCGGGGCGGCCGGTGGGGGCGGCGGTCTCGCGCCACAGCAGCTCCAGCTGGGCGCCGCGCTCCGCGCGCTCGTAGAACGGCAGCTCGGGGGCGAGCCCGGAGGTGTGGGTGAGCAGCTGCCGGACGGTGATGCCCGGGGCGAAGGCCGGCAGGTGCGCCCGGACCGGGTCGTTGAGGAACAGCCGGCCCCGTTCGACCTGCTGGATCGCGACGATGGCGGTGAAGAGCTTGCTGAGCGAGGCGAGGTCGAAGACGGTGCCGACCCGCATCGGCTCCCACAGGTCGCGCGGCAGATCGAGGCCGCGGTCCTGCGCGGGGTCGTACGCCCGGTAGCGGTGGGCCCAGCCGGCGGCGGCCTCGGCGACCACGACCGGGCCGCGGCCGGCCAGCACCACCGCGCCCGGGCACCACGACGGCCGGCCCTCGGGCAGCGCGCACACGCCACGCACCAGCCGCTCCACCCAGGCCGGGTCCAGCCCCGCCCGGGTCGGCGTGCCGTAGGTGAGTCTCGGTGCGCTCAGGGTCCGGTCCTCCCTCTGCGATACCCCTACGGGGTGCTCTCCTCCCTACGCTGCCACGGGCGGCACAGTCCCAGGAAGCTCACGAGCGCCAAAACGGCACAGCACAGCTGGACGAGGGCCATCGGTACGGCGGTCCGCTCGCCCGCGACGCCCACCAGCGGGGAGGCCACCGAGCCCAGCAGGAAGGTCGAGGTGCCCAGCAGCGCCGAGGCGGAGCCGGCCGCGTGCGGGGTGCGCAGCAGGGCCAGGGTGTTGGTGCTCGGCATGATCAGGCCCATGGAGGCCATCAGGACGAACAGGCCGGCGGCCATGGGGACCAGCCCGACGTGCCCGAAGAGGCCGGAGCCCATCAGCAGCAGGGCGGTGGCGGCCAGCGCGGTCACCGCCAGGCCGGTGCCCAGCACCTTGTCCAGGCCGACCCGGCCGACCAGCAGCTTGCCGTTGAGCTGGCCGACCGCGACCAGGCCGACGGAGTTGATGCCGAAGAGCAGGCTGAAGACCTGCGGGGAGGCGCCGTAGATCTCCTGGATGACGAACGGGGAGGCCGAGATGTAGGCGAAGAGGGCGGCGAAGGCGAAGGCGCCGACGAGCAGGTAGCCGGAGAACACCCGGTCGGCGAGCAGGTCGCGCATGGTGCGCAGCGCCTCGCCCAGGCCGCCGGGGTGCCGGCGCTCGGGCGGCAGGGTCTCGTCCAGGGTGCGCCAGACCAGGGCGGTGAGGGCCAGGCCGACGGCGGTCAGCACGACGAAGACGCCGCGCCAGTCGGTGATCTGGAGGATTTGCCCGCCGATGAGCGGGGCGACGACCGGGGCCACGCCGGAGATCAGCATGAGCGTGGAGAAGAAGCGGGCCATCGCGACGCCGTCGTAGAGGTCGCGCACCACCGCCCGGGCGATGACGATGCCGGCGGCGCCCGCCAGGCCCTGGAGCAGCCGGAAGGCGATGAGCACCTCGGCGTCGGTGGCGAGCGCGCACAGCGCGGTGGCCAGCACGTAGATCACCATGCCGGCCAGCAGCGGACGGCGGCGCCCCCACTTGTCGCTCATCGGCCCGACGATCATCTGGCCCAGCGCCATCCCGGCCAGGCAGGTGGTCAGGGTCAGCTGGACGGTGGCCGCCGGGCTGTGCAGCACGGCGGTGACCTGCGGCAGGGCCGGCAGGTACATGTCCATGGAGAGCGGCGGCACCGCCGTGAGACCCCCGAGGACGAAGGTGACCAGGAGGCTGGTGCGGCGGGACGACGGCCGTACCCCGGGGGCACCGGGTGCCGCGTCCCGCCCGGCTATCGCGGGCGAATCCCCCGTCTCGGCAGCGCGGGTCCCGGGCTCCGTCATGAGCGTCTCCATGGGTCGGTGATGGCTGCACCATGGTGTCATGCACGGGGCGGGTTCCAGCCGTCCTCGGGGCCCTCCATTGGACCTAGGACATACGTCCCGCCGGGCCCGGGACCCCGGTCCCGGCGGGGCGTACGACCCCTGGATCAGGCGGGCTTGAGGCCCGGGTCGCCGGCCTCGGTGACGAAGGACGCGGCGGTGCGCACCGGCGCCCCGGGGGTGGTGACGGCGGACACCGTGCGGTAGTCGCCGCGGGCGGTCGCCTCGTCCAGGGTCACGGTCAGGTAGCCGCGGCGGCCGTTGTAGAACTTCATGTGCGGGTTGGCGGCCAGGTACGTCTCCCAGTTGGCGGGCTTGTCCGCGCCGTTCTTGCCGCTGCTGATCGAGGTGGTGACGAACTCCACGCCCGCGGTGCGCGAGCGGGGGTCGGTGAAGTCCCGCTTGATGTCGAAGGCGTAGTGCACGTGCACATCGCCGGTCAGTACGACGAGGTTGTCCACCCCGGCGGCTTCCGCGCCCGCCAGGACCCGTTCGCGGGAGGCCGGGTAGCCGTCCCAGGCGTCCATGCTGACCTGGTAGCCGGGGCCGGTGGCGTTGCGCCGCTCGGCGAAGGTGACCTGCTGCGGCAGCACGTTCCAGCGGGCGGTGGACTGCCGCCAGCCGTCGATCAGCCAGCGCTCCTGGGTGGCGCCGGTCAGCGTGCGACGGGGGTCCTCGGACTCCGGGCCCGGGGTGTGCCAGCCGTCGCCGTAAGCCTGGTCGGAGCGGTACTGGCGGGTGTCGAGGATGTCGAACTGGGCGAGCCGGCCGTACTGCAGGCGCCGGTAGAGCCGGGCGTCGGGGCCGTCGGGCCGCTGCGGGCGGCGCAGCGGCTGGTTCTCCCAGTACGCGCGGTAGGCGGCGGCCCGGCGGATGAGGAACTCGGCGGGCGGCAGGGCGTCCTCGCTGATGTCGGAGGCGTAGTTGTTCTCCACCTCGTGGTCGTCCCAGGTGACGATGAAGGGGTGCGCGGCGTGCGCGGCCTGGAGGTCCGGGTCGGACTTGTAGAGGGCGTAGCGCAGCCGGTAGTCCTCCAGCGTGACCGTCTCGCGGTTGAACAGCGCGGGCAGCGTGCGGTCGGTGTAGGCGCGGGCGCCGCCGTGCGCGCCGACCGGGTACTCGTAGAGGTAGTCGCCGAGGTGGAAGACGACGTCGAGGTCCTCCTGCGCCAGGTGCCGGTACGCCGTGAAGTAGCCGTCGTGGTACGCCTGGCAGGAGACCGCGGCGAGCTTCAGCTCGGAGAGCTGGGCGCTGCGGGCGGGCGCGGTGCGGGTGCGGCCGACGGGGCTGATCCAGCTGCCGGCCCGGAAGCGGTAGTAGTAGACGCGGTCGGGCGCGAGACCGGTGGGCTCGATGTGCACGGAGTGGTTGAACTCCGGGTGCGCCTCCGCCCGGCCCCGGCCGGCCAGCCGCGTGAAGTGCTCGTCGTAGGCGACTTCCCAGCGGACGGTGACTCTGGCATGCGGCATGCCTTCCCCGCTCGGCTCGTACGGGCGCGGCGCGAGGCGGGTCCACAGCACCACGGAGCCGGGCTGCGGGTCCCCGGAGGCGACGCCGAGGGTGAAGGGGTTCTCGGTGATCTTGCGGGCGTCGGCCTCGGCGGCGTACGCGGCGCCCGCGCCCGGCAGGTTGGTCGCGAAGGCGAGTGCGGCGGCGGCCCCGGTGGCGGTGAGGAAACGCCGGCGGCCGACGTGCGCGCCGGCGCCTGCCCGCGCGGGGCGCACCGCGTGCGCGAGGTGTGCGGCGGCTGCCCGGATCTCCTGCTCGTACGCTGCGGTCTGCGGCATCTGGCCCTCCCCTGGCGGCGGTTGTCCCCAAGGATTGGAGGGGTGCGGGACGGCGCGCCGCTGTCCCGTGCACGACGCATGCGTGACCGCGGGATGATGCTTGGACCCGCATCGGACGCGCCCGGACAATCACGGCACCGGGCGTGGCTCCGTAGGATTCGGACCATGGCTGAACTGATGGGGCGCGACGGCAGCTGGAGCTTCGACGGGGAGGGCGTGCGCATCGTGCCCGGGCGGGAGCGCGGGGTGCACAAACTCCGCCAGGACCTGGGCGAGTTCACGGTGCCGCTGACCGCGCTGGCCGGCATCGCCCACGAACCGGCCCGCAAGGGCGGCCGGTTACGCCTGCGACTACGGGACGGCGCCGACCCGCTGCTGATGGTCACCGGCGGCGGCCTGCCGGACGACGCGAACCCGTACCAGATGGCGGTGGACGCCGGGCGGGTCGACGTCGCCGAGTACTTCGTCGACACGGTGCGGCAGGCCCTGTTGCTGGAACAGATACCGGACGGGCCCTGCGACCGCTACCTGCTGCCCGGCCCGGCCGTGCCGCTGACCGCCGCCGGGGTCGACGGGGTGGCCGCCTTCGACGGCGAGCGGGTGACACTGGAGTGGCGCTGGAACACCAGCGAGATCAAACGGAATCACGGCCCCCGGGAGTTCGCACTGGCCGATCTGGCGGCGGTGGAGTGGCGGGCCGCCGCGGGCCTGGAGTCCGGCTACCTCCGCTTCCGTACGCACCACACGACCGACCGTCCCAAGCCCGAGCACGACCCCAACTCCATCGAGCTGTGGGGCTTCAAGAAGGAGAGCGGCACCACGGCGCTGCTGGCGGCCGCGGTGACGGTCCGGCTGCCGCACCCGGCCGCCGGCACCAGGACCGCGGACGCCCCGGCCGCCCTCGCACCGTCCGCGGACTCCCGGGCGCTCCCCGCCCCCGGGCCGGCGGCCGCCCCCGCCGAGGACCACGACGCCCTGCTGCGCCGGCTGCGCGAACTGGGCACGCTGCGCCAGGAGGGCATCCTGACCGAGGACGAGTTCACCGCCACCAAGGCCGCCGTCCTGCGGCGCTTCCACACCCCCTGACGGTGCGCCGGGCCGGACCCGGCGCGTCCGATCCGCGAGACGCGCCGCGGCCGCCCGGTCTGCTCCGGGTGCGGCGTTTACGCTGCCGCCATGGCACAGAACACAGAGCGGGCACGGGCGGCACAGGCATCCCCGACGGCGCGGGCCGGACAGGTGGGCGGGGCGGCGACCGCGACCCGGCCGACGCTGCCGGCCCCCGCCTCACGGGCCGGGCAGAGCGCGCAGACGGCCTCGGCGCCGCAGGAGGCCCGGCAGGGCGGGGCGGCGCCCCGGAAGGTGGCCGTGGTCACCGGCGCCGGTTCCGGCATCGGACGGGCGGTGGCCCGGGCCCTGGCCGAGGCCGGCTGGACGCTGGCGCTGGCCGGCCGGCGCGCCGAGGCGCTGGCGGAGACCTCCCGCCTGATGGGCCTCACCGGCCCCGACAGCCCCGCGGTGCTGACCGTGCCGACCGACGTGACCCGCCCCGAGCAGGTCGACGCCCTCTTCGCCGCCGTACGGGACCGCTTCGGCCGGCTCGACGTGCTCTTCAACAACGCCGGCACCTTCGGCAGGACGGGGCCGCTGGAGGAGTTGGGACACGACGACTGGCGCGCGGTGGTGGACGTGAACCTCACCGGCGCGTTCCTGTGTGCCCAGGCGGCGTTCCGCGTCATGAAGGACCAGGACCCGCAGGGCGGACGGATCATCAACAACGGGTCCATCTCCGCCCACGCGCCGCGGCCGCACTCCATCGCGTACACCGCCACCAAGCACGCGGTGACCGGCCTGACCAAGTCGCTGTCCCTGGACGGCCGTCCGTACCGGATCGCCTGCGGCCAGATCGACATCGGCAACGCGGCGACCGAGATGACCGGCCGGATGCAGAGCGGGATCCTGCAGGCGAACGGGCAGATGGCGACCGAGCCGGTGATGGACGCCGCCGATGTCGCCCGCACGGTCGTCCACATGGCCGAGCTGCCGCTGGAGGCCAATGTGCAGTTCGCGACCGTGCTGGCGACGAACATGCCGTACATCGGCCGGGGTTGACCTCGACGGGGACTCCCGGGCCACCGATCCCCGTCCGCCCCCTGCCCTCCTGCCGCTTCCGGTGGCACCCTTACCTCGGATCCGCACCACTCGTCTGCCGGGCCGCGGTCGCGCGGCCCCGTCCCCCGCGGCCGCGCGCTGTACCGCGCGCGGCCCCCGCAGAAGGAGTTACGCGTGAGACGAACCGCTCGTGGCACAAAGGCCGTTGACGGCATATCCAAGGCGCGTACCGGGGCCGGGTCCCGGGCCGCGCTCGGCACCCTGACGGCCGCCGGCACGCTGCTCGCCCTGCTGCTCCCCACCGGCCCGGCCGGCGCCGCCACGCCGCACGGCTCCCACCGCTCCCCCGCCCCGCGCGCCGCCCTCGACGCCTTCTGGACCGCGGACCGGATGCGCGCCGCCGCCCCGCTGGACCTCGGCGCCCCGGCGAAGGGATCCGGCGCGTCCGCCGCCCTTCGCACCGCCGGCGCGGTCCCGCACGGCGCCCCGCTGAAGGTGCCGCCCACCCTTCCGCGGTTCCCCCGGCTCCCGCACGTGCCCGCGGCGCTGTCCGGCGTCCTCCCGCAGGCCGGCGGGCCCTGGACCGGCCAGGGCGCGGTCACCAGGACCACCGGGCGGGTGTTCTTCACCTATCAGGGCCGCAACGCCTCCTGCTCCGGCGACGCGGTGACCAGCGCCAACAAGAGCACGGTGCTCACCGCGGGGCACTGCGTGAAGCTGCAGGGCGCCTGGCACACCAACTGGGTCTTCGTCCCCGGCTACCACGACGGCCAGGCCCCGTACGGCAAGTGGGCGGCCGCCTCGACGCTCTCCACCCCGCAGTGGACCGCGAGCGAGGACATCAACTACGACGTGGGGGCGGCGGTCGTCGCCCCGCTCGACGGCAAGAAGCTCACCGACGTCGTCGGCGGCCAGGGGCTGTCCTTCAACTCCGGCTACAACAAGGCCATGTACGCCTTCGGCTACCCCGCCGCGGCGCCGTACGACGGCACCAAGCTGATCTACTGCAGCGGCACCACCCTCAAGGACCCGCTGTTCTCCAACGACCACGGCCTGTCCTGCAACATGACCGGCGGTTCCAGCGGCGGCCCGTGGTTCACCTCGTTCGACGAGAAGACCGGCACCGGGCTGCAGTCCTCGGTCAACAGCTTCGGCTACCAGTTCCTCCCGAACACGATGTTCGGGCCGTACTTCGGCGACGACGCCAAGGCCCTGTACGACAAGGCCCAGGCGTCCTGACGCACGCGGACGGACCGTGCGGCGCGCCGGGAGCCCGGCCGCCGTACGGGCCGCCCGGTCACGGCCGGTGGGCCCGTCACGGCCGGGCCCAGCCGAAATCGTCGTAGCCCGCCCCGGCCAGCGCCGACGCCGCGACGGCGATCGCCACCAGCGCGCCGAACACCAGGAACGGCTGGAGGTGCGGGGCGAGCCGGGGCCGGCGCCGCCGGGGCCCCCGGCGGCCGCTGCCCAGCGCGCGGCCGATCCGCCGCTTCCAGTACACCAACCGGTAGTAGTGCTTGAGCATGCCGCCCCCACCCGTACACCCATGCGAAGGAAATCCACCTGAGGGTACTGGGCGCCGGGTGGGGGCCCGGCCCGGGGACGGCCCTCAGCGGGAGGTCAACTCCCGCAGGGACGCCAGCAGTTCGGTACCGTCCGGGACTCCCAGGCCGGTGCAGGCGTCCCAGCCAGGGGCGGCCCGGAAGGCGCCGTTGGTTCCGTCGTTGATCTCCCGGAAACCCCGCGAGGTGTGTCCGGGCGTCACGCCGGAGTACAGCAGCGGGTGGAGCATGCCGAGCGGACGGCCGAGCGCCTCCACCAGCCGGCAGGTCAGCGCCGCCCAGAGGGGCGCGACCGCGCTGGTGCCGCCGACGACCGTGGCCCGGCCGTTGACCAGCACCTCGTAGCCGGTGGCGGGGTCGGCGGCGCCCGAGACGTCCGGCACGCCGCGCCCGGGGGCGCTGCCGTTGTGCGGAACACCGGCCGCGTTCTGCCAGACCGGGAGGCCGAAGGCCACGCTGACGCCGCCGCCGGTGGCGCCGCCGCCGTCGCCGCCCCACACCCGTTCGCTGTGCACCTCACCGGTGGCGGGGTCGGCGTCCAGGCTGGTGCCGCCGCAGGCCAGGGCGTGCGGGCTGGACGCCGGGAAGTCGGTGTGCGCCCGGCCGTCGTGGACGCCGTCGTCGCTGCCGTCGTCGCCGGCCGCCACGCACACCGTCACACCGAGCGCCGCGGCGTCGGCGAACGCCTCGTCCAACGCGGCACGGGCCTGCTCGGTCCAGAATTCCTCCGGCGCGCCCCAGCTGATGCTCAGCGCGGCGGGCGTGGGCGTGGCGTGCACGGCCTGGCTCACCGCGGAGATGAAGCCCTGGTCGGTGTTGGGGGCGAAGTACACCTTCTGCTCGGCGCCGGGCGCCAGCGCGCCCGCGACCTGCATGTCCAGCACCACCTCGACGTCCGCGTCCCGGCCGGGGTGGTTGCGGCCGGTCCCGACGCTCACCGCGGTCACCTGCGGCGTCGGCAGACCGAGCGAGCGGAAGTAGGCGTCGAGGTCCCCCTTCCGGTAACCGCCATCGAATTCGGCCACGGCCAGGACCTGGCCGCTGCCGTCGGTCCCGGGCGGGAAGTGGTACACGTTCCCGAGTTCCGTCGGCTTGTAGGAGATCCGGCGGGCCTCGGCATGGGCGTGCCGCAGATGGGGACGCACCTGCGGGCGGTCGTCCAGGCCGAGCACCGCCACGATCAGGCCGTCCAGCTCCGCGGGCACCTCCAGCGTGCCCTCGCGGTGCCGGTGTTCGACGGGTGCGCCGCCGGCCGGGTCGGGGCTGGCCGCCCGGGAGAGTTCGGTGCGGAACGCCGCGGTCATCTGCTCCGCGGTGCCCGTCACCCGCATCTGCCGGGAGGCCAGGTCGACGTCGGTCACCCGTACGCCGAAGCGGCTCAGGACGTCGCGCACACGGTCGGCGTCGGCGGGCTCGGCGCCGTACCGCTCCGCCAGCTCGGGCTGCGGGATGGTCTCGGGCCCGGTCACCAGCTCGTGGGGGACCTCCGCGCGGCGCCGCAGCACGATGGTGGCCTCGACGGGCGCCGACGCGGCGAGGGGGCCGGCGGAGCGCGCCTGGGGCGCCGCCGAGCGTTCACTGCCGGGAATGGGGACAAATTGCTCATTCATAGCACAAAGTATCGGCCCGGTAACGCTCCGCCCGCATGTCGAGGCCGCCGCCGCGGGCCCGGCCGGGCGTAGGGTCGCGCCCGTGACCCACCTCGACGGGCGCCGCGGCGACCGCGGCGCGGGGTGCGGCGGGGCAGGAGGCGAGGGGTGCGATGAGGAAGATCGTGCTGATGATGTCGGTGTCCGTGGACGGCTTCTTCGAGGGCCCGGACCGCGAGCTCGACTGGCACCTGGTCGACGACGAGCTGCACCGCCACTTCAACGAGCAGCTCGCCGCGATGGGCGCCTTCCTCAGCGGGCGCGTCACCCACGAGCTGATGGCCGGCTACTGGCCCACCGCCGACGCCGACCCCGCAGCCACCGGCCCGGAGGCCGAATTCGCCGCCATCTGGCGGGAGATGCCCAAGATCGTGTACTCCCGGACCCTGCCGCGGGCCGACTGGAACACGACGATCGCGCGGGAGGTCGACGTCGACGAGATCGAGGCGCTCAAGGCGCGGCCCGGCGGGGACCTGGCGCTCGGCGGCGCCGACCTGGCCGCGTCCTTCCTGCGCCACGACCTGGTCGACGAGTACCGCCTCTACGTCCACCCCGTCGTCCTCGGCCGCGGCAGGCCGCTCTTCCCGTCCGCGGACACCCGTAGGGGCCTCACGCTCATCGGGAGCCGGACCTTCGGCAACGGGGTCGTCCTGCTCCACTACGGGCGTCAGGCGCTGGGCCGGTCCCGGCAGGAGAGCGCGTCGATGGTCTCCTCGCGCGGCCGGTAGTCGGTCTCCCAGGTGGGGTCGGCCTTCGGGATGGACCACAGCGAGGTCGAGAAGTCGTGGCTCCAGGTGTTGCTGCCGACGTACTCGCGCAGCGCGTCACGCAGCCGCAGGCAGTCCTTGCGGTGCCCCTTGTTCATGGCGATGCCGTAGTGGTTGGCGGAGCCGTAGGTGAGGTCGGGGACGACCCGCAGGTCGGGGTTCTCCTGGGTGAAGCCGTACAGGATCATCTGGTCGGTCGAGACCGCGTCGGCGACCTTCTTGACCTTGAGGTCGGCGAGGCAGCTGGAGGCGTCCGGCCGCTCGTAGACCGCGATCCGGCTGTACTCCGGGCCCTCCAGCGTGGTCGCCGAGGTGGTTCCCGGCCAGGTGCAGACGCGCTTGCCGAAGAGGTCGTCCGGTTTGCGGATCCGGTGGTCGTTCCGGCGCACCAGGATGCCCTGGTACGTCGAGGCGTACGGGCCCGCGAAGTCCAGTTCCTTCATCCGGTCGACGGTGATCGAGAACGTCGCCACGACCAGGTCCTTCTTCTTCCCGGTGAGCACCGCGCTGCGGTCCTCGGACGGCACGATCCCGAAGTCCGGCTCGGCACCGACGGACGCGAGGATCTGCCGCGCGACGGTGATGTCGAACCCGGAGAACTTGTAGGTGTGGACCACGCCCGTCCCCGGCTGGTCGTTCTTCGCCCCGACCGAGACCTTGCCGGACGCGAAGAGCGACGGCGGCTCCGACGTGCCGCAGGCGGCGGCCGACGCGGCGAGCGTGGCCAGCGCCGCGGCCGCGAGCGCGCGGTGCCGGCGGGCACGGCGCCGTCCGTGCGGGGCGCGTGCGGCTCCTGTGGTCATCTCTCCCCCGTTCCCGCCGGCTGCCCGGCGTCATGCGTCCGGTTACTTGTCGTGCAGCACCGCGCCCGTCGCCCGTACGTCCATCCGGCAGCCCCGGGCGGTGTGCAGCCGCACCCCGATGCGTACGGCCCCGGCCCGCGCCCCGAGCGAGAAGTCGGCGGTGCCGCCGGGACGGACGTCCGTCGGCTGGGCGGCGGCGCCCGAGGTGAGCAGCGAGAGGGTGGCGCGGGTGTCCGGCAGGCAGGTCGGGCCGGCCGGGTCGTGGTCGGCGATGGCCAGCGTCAGCCGCAGGGCGTCGCGCGGCTCCGCGAGGGCGGGCGCGTCGAGACGGAGGGTGAGCGTGCGGTGGGCCTCCTCGTCCAGCGGCTGCCGGCCCTCGGTGCGTACCTGCCCGGTCACATCGATCTCGCCGTGCGCCACGACCTGCTGGAACGTCAGCCAGCCGCCGACCGTCGCCAGCACGGAGACCAGCGACAGCACGCCGATCACCAGGGCGTCACGGGGTCGTCGGTCGAGGACCCGGGCGGCGGCCGCGAGCAGCGAGAGGCCGGTGAGGACGCCCCACAGGACGTACTGCCGGGCCGGTCCGTCCGGCCACCGCGCCCCGGCGGCCACCACGGCGGCGCAGGCCAGCAGCAGGGGCAGCCAGCGCGCGCTGGGGTGCATCACCCAACGGATGATCACGTTCCGGATGTCGTTGGCCGCGATGGAGTGATCGCCGTGCGCCGTCGGGCTGTTGTAGACGTCGCCGCCCCCGCCGGCGCGACTCACGCCCCGCCCCGCCCGTCCGACCCGCCCATGTGGATGTCGCCGTGGATCTCGACGGCCGCGATGGAGCCCTGCCCGGTCGCGGTCGGCGTGTTGTAGACGGTGGACCCGCCCGCGAACGAGGCGAGCCGGGTGACCTGGTCCAGGAGGTGCGGCGCGTCCCGCCTTGCCGCCGGCGCCCGCAGCCAGGACGTCACCGCGGCGGACAGCACCTGCCGCTCCTGGCCGGTGAGGGACGCGAGCAGCGCGTCGAGGGCATCGGCGCGGTCGGCGTCGAGGAGCGGCTGATCGGCACCGCCGTCGAGCCCCCCGCCGGCGTCGTCCCCGCGGCGCAGCAGCCGCCGGAAGAAACCCTCGCCGGCGGTCACGGTGCGCTCGGCGATCCGCTGCTGGGCAGCGGTGATGACGGACGTGCCCAGGCTGTTCGCGGCCAGCGCGAGATAGGGAGCGATCTCGGCGGATACGGTCGCCAGGTCGGACATCCGGGCCTCCCCCTCATGGTCACGGGCATAATGCCGCAACACCCTTACGGGAAAGGCGTGTTACCCATGTTGAGGGTGCATCACACCCATACCAATGGGGGGTTTCGGGCCGGTTTTCCCACCAGCACTGCGAGAGACGCACGGTGCGCCGCCCCACCCCACCCCCCAGCCCGCAAAAAGGCCCCGCCCCGCCCCTGCGACCAGGGGCGACGCGAGGCCGAGAAGGCGCGACGACTACGACAGGCCCGCCCCCGGCACCGGAAGCGCGCCTTCGGTACCCATCTTCGCCGTCTCCCCCAGCATCTCCGCGGCCGAGCCCGCACCCTGGCCGACGGCGGGCGCCGCCGCACCCGTGGTCTCCCCCGTAACGGGCGCCGCAGCGCCCACCGCACCACCAGCCGTCTCCGCCACCGCACCCGTCGCCCGGCCGGCCGTCTCCGCGGCACCACCCGCCGCCTCCCCCGCGCCACCCGTGTCGACGGCCGACAGCCCGCCCACGTCAGGCGCCTTCGGCAGTTCCACGGCCTGGGCGGCACCGACCGACCCCATCAGGGCGGCTGCGGCGGTAGCGGCCGCCGTGAGGACTCGTCGCATCAAGACTCCTTAAGAAGGTGCGGACATGAGCTTTTACGATGAGAACGACATCCCCCACTCCCGGACACGCCCCGCACGGACGCCCCCGGGGCATGCCGGGCCTCAGGAGATCAGTTCGATGTCGTGGAAGCGCATGACGCCGAACCAGGCACTGGTCTCCTCCCTCATGACGCGTTCGGTCTCGATCGCGACTTCGCGGATCCGCTCCAGGGTGCGGGCCTCCTGCAACGTCGTTTCGAGGTCCGCCAGCAGCTGGGCCATCCGCCGGTAGCGCTGGCAGTGTTGCCGGAACTGCGCCTGGGTCCGGATCCCGTGGACGGCGGCGCCGAGAGTCGGCATGCCGATCGACAGCACGATGAGGAGAAGGCCCCAGGTGGAGTCGCGGTCCGCGTCCTGACCGGTGCCCAGCATGTGCAGGACGGCGGCGATCAAGGTGATGCCGAAGATGATGCTGGTGACGAGATAGAGCCGTGTCTCCCAAGCCCCCTGCCGCCGAGCGGCCCTTCGGTGGTAGTCGATCTGGGAGCGGATCCAGTGCCGGCACAGGTACTGCTTGAGCAGGTGGACGTCCGACGGCGCCGTCCGCACGGTCGGGCGGACGGCGACCACCTCCATCACGGCACGTCTGACCCATGCCTCCGACGGGTCGAAGAACTGGCTGCCGCTGCCGGGGCGCACCCGGTGGCTCCGCGTTCCGCAGAGGGCGAAGAAGTACTCGGACCGCAATCGCTCGGCCAGGAACCGGTAGGAGATCCAGCGGTCGAGCACCCGGCGTCGGTGGTTCAGGACCGGCAGTACGAGCAGGAGGGCGAGCAGGACGACCTCCACCGCGGTGATCCAGTCATGCCTGGGCAGGAAGGTGACCTGGGTGGCGACGGCGACGACGGCCGCCGCCGCCATGAGGAAGATCGCCGCACTCATCAGGCGGAACTGCCGGTGCAGGCGGGACGCCAGGGTGTCCGCCCGGACGAAGTAGGGGACGATCCAGTCCGCCACGACCTCGTGGGCCTGCGCGAAAGCCGTCGACCGGCCACCGGGCTCCGGCCTGAGGCGGTCCCGCTCCGTGCTCACGCGCCGCGGGAAGTCCCCCACTCTCATGGCGTTGTACTGGCGGAACTCGTACGCGGCCGCTCTCATGCCGCGGGCCCGGACGTCGTCCAGCCGGTACTCCGGTCCCGGATCACCCGTCGTCCGGATCCACGCCAGTGGCACCCCGCGGTCCTCGGCATAGCTCACGACGGTCGCGGTGCCGCCCCGCCCCCGGGCGGGCCGGCCGTCCCAGAGGGCGACCACCACGTCGGACCGGTCCACGATCCGACGGCCGGCTCTCTCGTACGCCTCCTCCCTCGTCGTGCTCGGAGGTGCCTGCCAGGTGGCCGCTGACCGGCCGAGCAGGGCGAAGAAGTCGGCCCTGGACTCCGCGCTGCCGAAATCGTTCAGGTAGTCCTCCGGGGGCAGCGGCAGCACCGCTTCGAGCATGGCTCCGGGCCCGGTCAGCAGTTCGCGGGCCGCCAGGCGGTCGGCGCCCTCCGCCAGCGCGGAGAGGACGAGTACGGGCGGCAGCGGCGCCTTGGCGCCGAGCAGGCGTGCGCCGAGCCCGCGGACCGCCTCGTGGATCGCCGGCCGGAGGTCGTCGGGGTGATCGAGCCGGCGATGGCCGGTCACGCCCACGCGGAGGATGAAGGGCAGGCGCCCCTCACCGGCGGTGAGCCGTGCGGTGGCCGACGACTTCGGGTTCATGACCTGCCCTTCGAACCGCCGTGGGGTACCGGCTTCTTGACCTCCAGCTCCTGCCTTTCCCTGAGCGCCTGCAGGACCTCGCTCATCTGGTGCACCCATCGGGCGCGTTCCCCGTGCAGGACCGCTTCCGTCTTCATGACCAGAGTGAGGAGCGGGCGCTTGCCCTGTTCCTCGGGGCCGCGCATCTCCCAGCCCTGCTGCAGCACTTCAAGATCGCCGGCTGCCCGGTTGTACGCCATGATGATGTTGTCGGCCTGGAGGTAGCCCAGGGCGGCCAGGGCAGCGGTCGACAGGCCGGTGGTGAACCCGATCCAGGGGTCCACCCCGACGGACGCGAGAAGCGTTCCCGCCGCGCCGGCAGAGATCGCCAGCGCTTCCAGGAGACTCCGCACACGGTGCAGATGCCGGACGCGGGCGTGGTAGTAGGCCACTTGACCCTCCAGCCGGATCTCGACATAGCGTGCGGCGGTCAGCGGGCTCAGGCCGTCGTCGGTGTCCCCGCTGCCGCGCACCGGAAGCGGCAGCGGACCGTCGTACGGCGTGAGGGGAGCGGTGGCCGCGTTGGTCCGGACGAGCCGGCCCTCGATATCGGTGAGTCTTCTGAGCAGTTGGCACCGGTCGCCGGACGGGCGTCCGCTGTCGTGCCGCACGTCGTCGGCGTCCGCCAGCGTCCGGTGGAGGTATATCTCGGCCTTCACCTCCTCCGCCGCGGCGCGGAGGGCGATCCATCGCGGTCCGCGGGCGTGCCGGCTGGACCAGGCGATGAGGACCGAGACGGCCGCCGGTGTCGCAACCACGACCCAGTGCAGCCTCCGGCCGCCGATCTCCGCGTCGATCAGCGCGATGAGCGTGGCGAAGACCCCGAGGGCGAGAATCAGCGCCTGCATGCGCTGGAAGGCCCGGCGCAGGCGGGAGGCGAGGCAGTCGTACGTGGCGAACGTCTGCCAGGCCGCCTTGAGCAGCGGCTCGTCCTGCAGTTCCCAGGCCAGGCGCCGGGCGAGGGCACCGGAGTCGTGCTCGGCGAGGACGCGCAGGTCGCCGTGCCGGACGATTTCCTCCGTCTCCGCCTCCGCTTCCCAGTCCGTTGCCTTGCGCGGGACCGGGCGATGAGGCCGGTGCGGCAGACGACGGTGCCGGCCCGTCCGGCGGACCCGCTGCCGGCGCTCGGCGAGCTGCCTGGCCAGCCCACCGGACCAGCCGAGGACGAAGACCGGTATCCCACGGCGCACCGCCGCCAGCAGTTCCGCCCGGGCGACCGCACCGCCGCCCGCCAGCACCATCACCACCGGCGCTCCCGCGGCCAGCGCGGTGGCCGCCCTCGGCTTCCATGCGGCCGCTTCTGCGCTGTCCGCCCCGTCGAGCACGATGACATGTGAACGGTCCGGCTCAGGGGCAGGTGAACGGTCCGGCTCGGGCTCCGCACCGTCGCCTCCGGAGCCTCCCGGCCGTCCTGCCCGACGCCCCGGCATCACCCCGAGTACGACCGGTGGCGGCCTCGATCCCCGGGCCCGGGCGGCGGCCAGGGCCGCAGGGGTCACGGAGCCGACGGCGTCGTCGACCAGAGCTGCGCCGCTCACTTCCACGGCCTGTAAGACGGCTCCGCCCAGAGCCGCTGCCGGCTTTCCCGTCACCCGTGGACGGGGTTCGTCCGCCCCGCCGCTCACCAGGAGGACCGGGAGCTTGCCGGACGGCGGGGGCAGGCCGAGAGGGGACAACACGTCCGCGGGGTCACCGGGGTGGTCGGCGGCGATGACGGCTCGGACGTCGCCGTCGGGCCGACCTCTCGGAGCCCTCTCGTCGTCGGAGCCGAAGGTCATTGGGTCACCTCAGAGAACTTCCGGAGTCCGACGCTTGGCGTCCCTCCCAGGATCTCCGACCGCTCCGCCTTCCGCATCAGCGCCTTCCGCCGTACCCGAAGGTGACCGGGTGACCGCGATGCGCTGCCCTACCGCCCCCGTGCCGGTCCGTATGCGCGGGGCTAACCTGAGATCAAAGGAGCGTTGGGCGCACGGCTTGATGGGGATGCCCATGACAGCGACAACGCCAGAGGCTGCGAGTGGACGTCGCCTTTTCGTCTCGTACGCACGGCCCGACAGCGAAGCCGTACAGAGACTGGTGGAGGTGCTCCGAGCACTGCACCACGTCCCCTGGGTGGACCGCGAACTCGAATCCGAGGGCGGAAAGCCGTGGTGGGACCGGATCCTCGCGGAGATCGAGGCGTGCGACGGCATCATCGTCGTGCTTTCCCCCCAGCTCTTCGACTCGGTGCCCGCCGAGCGGGAACGCGAGTACGCGGACGAACTCGGCAAGCCACCGCTGCCCGTCATGGTCGAACCCGTCACGCCCGACATCCTGCCGAGGGAGCTCAGCGCGCGGCAGTTCGTCGACTTCACCCGAGGCGGCCCCCTGGCCGGTGCCATGCTCGCGAGCGCCGTCGCCGGCCTTCCCCCTGCCCCGCCGCTGCCCGATCCGATACCCAAACGCCCGGATGTGCCCTCCAGTTACCTGGGCGATCTGAGAGACCGGGTGCGGGCACCGGCCCTCTCACTGGAGGAGCAGATCCATCTGATCACCGAGCTGCGTCTCCGTCTGGACCTCGAAAGAGAGCGCCAAGCCGTGGTGACGCTGCTACGGGAACTGCAACAGCGCCGCGATCTCTGCCATGCCACCTGGCAACTGCTCGACCCCTTGCTGAAGGACGTACGGGGGGAATCCTCGGAACCGGCACCGCCCGGGGACGAGCGCCCGGCCGAAGCGGGTCCCGCATCCGGCCCCGCCACGCCCACGGACCCCGATCAGGGGCTGGTGACGCCGACGCACCGGACGCCGCCGCCCGGCTGGTACCCGGACCCGTCCGGACGCCACCAGCTGCGGTGGTTCTGGAACGGCTGCTGGACCCGACAGGCATCCGACCACGGCAAGGTCGTCGACGATCCGAATTTCTGAGCACGACGTCCGAGAACGATGGGACAACCGCCATGACCGCACCAGGACCCTCACCCGGTGCCGGAAGCGGCTCCACCGGCCCTTCCGGCAAAGGAAACTACCCCCCGCCGAACGTGCCCCCTGTCCGCCAGACGCCTCCCCCGTCGATGCACGTGGGGGGAGAGGCGACCACCACCGAGGCCAAACCTCCCACCCGCTGGCCCCTGTCGATCGTGGTCTTTCTGCTGTTCTGGTTCCTCTTCGGGGCGATCGCGATGTACTACTCGTCGCAGGTCACCACGCGCTGGCGCTACGGAGACGTGGCGGGCGCAAAACAGGCGTCGAAGTCCGCACTCATCGTCAATCTGATCGGCATCGGCGCCGGCCTGCTGTTCTGGATTCTCGTGATCGCGGCAGGCTCGTGACGGCACCCTGACCGCTCGCCGGCGCGCTCCGCGCCCGACGGCCCTGAGCCGGGTGTTCGCCCTGCTCAGGGTTCCAGGACGGCGGACGAGTCGGCCTGTACGCCGGGTTCTGTCACCCCTGGCCCTTGCGGGCCGGGGGGAGACGGCCATCCATCTAGGGCTGCCGTTGCCGGCAGCCTCGTGCGGTCTACCCGCGAACTCGGGCGGGCAGCCCTCGATCGTCCGCGCAGGGGCATCAAGATGCCCCCTCTTGACCTTGCTCCAGGTGGGGTTTACCGAGCCCTCCGAGTCACCTCGGAGGCTGGTGGTCTCTTACACCACCGTTTCACCCTTACCGGAGGCCGAAGCCTCCGGCGGTCTGCTTTCTGTGGCACTGTCCCGCGGGTCGCCCCGGGTGGGTGTTACCCACCACCTTGCCCTGTGGAGCCCGGACGTTCCTCGGGGAGATCGTCAAGATCCCCACGCGGCCGTCCGGCCGGCTCGTCCGCCGTGGCCCCATGGTACCCGGCGCCCGACCGACGCCGTGTCGCGGAGCGGCCCTTGACCTTGCCGCAGCGGCAACGTTTCTACTGGCCGCATGAGAATCGGTGAGCTCGCGGGCCTGGTCGGCGTCACCACCCGCGCCGTACGCCACTACCACCACGTCGGACTGCTGCCCGAGCCGGAACGCCGTGCCAACGGATACCGGGAGTACGGGCTGCGGGACGCGGTCGCGCTGGCACGGCTGCGCCGGCTGACGGAGCTGGGGCTCGGGCTGGAGGAGGTGCGGGACGTGCTCGCCGACGACTCCGGGCGTGAACTGCACGAGGTGCTGGCCGAGCTGGACGCGGACCTGGCCCGCCAGGAGGACGCGATCCGGGCGCGCCGGGCCCGGCTGGCCGCGCTGCGACGCCAGGCGGAGGAGCACGGCGGACTGCCCGCCGAGGGGCCGGTGTCGGACGAACTCGCGGCGGTGTTCCGGGAGATGGCCCGTACGTCGGCGGCGCGGCCCGGCCCGGAGCCCGCCATGGCGGCGAAGGAACGGGAGATGCTGGCGCTGCTGGAGTCGACGGACGACAAGGCGGGTGGGCGGATGACGGAGCTGCTCGGGAACCTCGCCTCGGCCCCGGGGGCGATGGAGCGGGCGTACGAGGTGTACGGGCTGCTGGACGCGCTGGCGGAGGCCGCGCCGGACGACCCAGGGGTGGCACCGGCCGCGCAGGCGCTCGCCGACTGCATTCCGGACACGGTCGTCGCCGAACTCGGCGGGGAGCACTGGGCACGGGCGGCCGACGCCGGCCGGGAGACGGACGGGGGATTCATGGCGGCGTACTACGCGCACTTCACGCCGGCGCAGGCCGAGGCGCTGCGCCGGGCGATCGAGCTGGTCGCGGAGCGTGCCCGGTGAGCCGTGCGGGCGGGACGCTGCGCCGGCTGGCCGCGCACGAGGGCCGGTGGATGGCGAGCCTGGCGCGGTGGGTGACGCGGCGGCGCGACGGGACGGCGCCGGGCGAGCGGGCGCTGCCGTACGCGGCGGCGCAGGCGGCGCTGGTGTACGGGCTGACGTTCGTGTGCGCGGTGGAGACGGCCGGGGTGCATGTGCTGCTCGGCGGGGTTCCGGTGGCGCGGGCGGTGCTGCTCGTCGTCGACGTGTACACGGTGCTGATGCTGCTGGGCTTCCAGGCGGCGGCGGTCACCCGGCCGCATGTGCTGGGCGCGGAGGTGCTGCGGCTGCGGGAGGGGGCCCGGACGGAGGTGCGGATTCCGGTGGAGCGGATCGTCTCCGTCCGCTACGACCTGCGGTTCACCAAGGAGCCGGCGAAGAAGCCGGCGAAGGGGCGGGGGGTGCCGGCGGATGCGGACGGGGAGCCGGGCGGGGGCGGGGTGGCCGAGCTGGCGGTCGGCGGGCAGACGTCGGTGACCGTCGAACTGGCCGGACCGGTCGAGGTGGTGCGGCTGCTGGGACGGTGCGAGCGGGTGCGCACGGTGCGCTTCCATGCCGATGACGCGCGGGGCGCGGTGGCCGCCGTACGGGCCCGGATGCGGGAGCGGGAGCGGACGGCGCCGGGCGACGACGTGCCGGAGGAGCCCGGGCGGGGCGCGGTCAGGCCGGGGTGAAGCGGACCGGGGCGCGGCCCGGCTCGGCCTCGGCGAGGCGGACCTGGATGTGGTGGCCCAGGGGCAGCGCGGGGCCCTCCGGGGCGGTCTCGACCGGGCCGATGACGGCCGGGTCGTAGAGGTGGACGGTGCCGTGGGTGGGGTCCTTGTCCTGGATGTCGACGACCAGGGCCTCGAAGGTCTCACCGACCCGGTCGCGCAGCAGTGCCGCCTCGACCAGGTCGACGCAGGCCCGCTCGACCTGGTTGGCGCGCTGGGTGCCGGTCTCCATCTCGCGGGGCAGGGCCGGCAGTGCGCTGCGGACCCAGGCGGGCGGCTCCGCGCCGGCCGAGGCGGCCAGACACAGCTCGGAGGTGTAGCGGTCCACGAGCCGCCGCAGCGGCGCGGTGGCGTGCGCGTACGGGGCCGCAACGGCGGCGTGCAGCGCGTCGGCGGGCGGGGGCGCGCTGCCGTCGAAGACGGTGTAGCCGGCGCCGCGCAGCAGGGCGGTGCAGTCCTGCAGGAACGCCGCGTGGTCGGCGCGCCGCGGGTCGAGGGTGCGGATCAGCGCGGAGTACGAGGTGTGGTGCGGCCAGTCGATGCCGAGGGCGCGGGCGGTCAGCCGCAGCCGGGCGACCGAGCCGCGCCGGGACGGGGAGCCCTCCGGCTCCGACGACGTCGACAGCTTGGGGGAGGGCAGCGTACGGAGGATGCCGGTGCCGGAGGCCAGCATCAGCTGGGCCGCGGCCATGCCGGTGAGCAGGGAGATCTGCGCGTTCCAGCCGTAGGCCGGGAGCGGGGCGCGGTAGGCGAGGGTGTAGCGGCCGTCGTGCTCGACGATCTCCTGCTCGGGGACCTGGAGCGAGATCGCGCCCCGGGCGACCTCCTGCCCCTCGCGCAGCAGCCCGATCTCGCGGAGCAGGGCCAGCGGCTCCTCGGCCGTCTCGTCGTCGAGGACCCGCTGCACGCCCGCGTAGTCGAGTGCGGCGCGTGAGCGGACCAGGGCGCGGCGCACGGAGGTGCTGGTCAGGGCGCCCTCCGCGTCGAGGTCGAGCTGCCACAGGACGGCCGGGCGGTCCCGGTCGGGCAGCAGGCTCGCGGCGCCCTCGCTCAGCACGGACGGGTACAGCGGGACCCGCTCGTCGGGGAAGTAGAGCGTCGTCACGCGGTGGTGCGCCTCGGCGTCCAGCGCGCCGCCGGGCGTCACGAAGGAGGCGACGTCGGCGATGGCGTAGTGGACGCGGTAGCCGCCACCGGGGCGCCGCGAGAGGAAAAGCGCCTGGTCGAGGTCCAGGGACCCGGGCGGGTCGAGGGTGAAGAGCGGGAGGTCGGTGGCGTCCTCCAGGGTGTGCTCGGTCGCCACCGCACCGTCGGCGGCCGGGATCCGCGGGGCGCGCGCGGCGCTCTCCGCCTCGGCCTGCGCCGTGGGCGGGAAGTGGTGCGGGATCTCCAGCGTGCCGCGCAGCTCATGCAGCGCGGCACGCAGCGGGGCATCGGCTGCGTCGGTCACATGCATATGGAGACGGGGCATGAAACCGAGCGTATGGCGGGTTGGCGCCCGGGGCTCGGTGGGTGGGGGTTGCGCAGTCCGGGGCCCGGGTGGGGGCCAGGGGTGCCCGGCCGAGGTCATACGCTTTTCCGGGGCCGCATCCCCGCCCGTACCGCCGTGAAGGAGAACACCGTGCTCGTGCTGTTGCCGCCGTCCGAAGGGAAGGCCGCGGAAGGTGCCGGGGCGCCGCTGGAGCTCGGCGGGCTGTCGCTGCCGGCGCTGACCGCGGCGCGCCGGGCGGTGCTGGAGGAGCTGGTCGAGCTGTGCGCGGCGGACGAGACCAAGGCCCAGGAGGTGCTCGGGCTCAGCGACGGCCTCCGGGGCGAGATCGCCAAGAACGCGGGGCTGCGGACCGCCGCGGCCCGGCCGGCCGGTGAGATCTACACCGGGGTGCTCTACGACGCGCTCGGCCTGGCCTCCCTGGACCCGCGGGCCCGCAGGCTCGCCGAGCGGTCGCTGCTGGTCTTCTCGGGCCTGTGGGGCGCCGTACGGATCGGCGACCGGATCCCCTCGTACCGCTGCTCGATGGGCGTGAAGCTGCCCGGGCTCGGCGCGCTGGGCGCGTACTGGCGGGCGCCGATGGCGGAGGTGCTGCCGGAGGTGGCCGGCGACGGGCTGGTGCTGGACCTGCGCTCGGCGGCGTACGCCACGGCGTGGAAGCCGAAGGGCGAGGTCGCGGGGCGGACCGCGACGGTGCGGGTGCTGCAGTCGAAGATCGTGGACGGGGTGGAGAAGCGGTCGGTGGTCAGCCACTTCAACAAGGCGACCAAGGGGCGGCTGGTGCGGGACCTGCTGTCGGCCGGCCTGACGCCGGCGGGCCCGGCGGCGCTGGTGGAGGCGCTGCGTGAGCTGGGGTACGCGGTGGAGGCGCAGGCTCCGGCGAAGGGCGGCAAGCCGTGGGCGCTCGATGTGATCGTGACCGAGCTGTAGAGGGAGCTCACGGGGACGTTGCAACATGCGCAACGGTCGTTGCGGAGAGTGGGGCGAGGGCGCACTATGGGCGGCGTGACTAGCGCCGCCGCCTCCCCCGCGCCCGCCTCCGCCGAGCTCTCGGTCCTCGGCCTCGCCCCCGTCCTCCCGGTCGTCGTCCTGGACGACGCGGCCGACGCCGTACCGCTCGCCCGGGCGCTGGTCGCCGGCGGGCTGCCGGCGATCGAGGTGACGCTGCGGACGCCCGCCGCACTGAACGCGATCCGGGCGATCGCCGAGGAGGTCCCGGAGGCGGTGGTCGGGGCGGGCACCGTGCTCACCCCGGAGCACGTCGACGCGGCCGGTGCGGCCGGCGCGCGGTTCCTGGTGAGCCCCGGTTGGTCGCCGCGGCTGCTGCGCGCGATGCGGGTGTGCGGCCTGCCGTTCCTGCCGGGCGTCTCGACGGCCTCGGAGGTGGTGACGCTGCTGGACGAGGGCGTCACCGAGCTGAAGTTCTTCCCAGCCGAGGCGGCGGGCGGCGCGGCCTATCTGAAGTCGCTGGCGGCACCGCTGCCGCAGGCCCGTTTCTGCCCGACCGGCGGGATCGGCCTGGCGTCCGCGCCCGCGTACCTGGCACTGCCGAACGTGGCCTGCGTGGGCGGGACATGGATGCTGCCGGCCGACGCACTGGCCGCCAAGGACTGGGACCGGGTGCGCCGGCTCGCGAAGGAGGCGGCGGAGCTGGGGAGCTGACGAGACGTCAGCTCGATCCGCGGTCCGCCCGCCTCGCTCCGAAAGGCCCTCAACGCAGGTGCGAGGTGTCGTTCAGCAGCCGCAGCGACGCGTTGCCGTCCGCGTAGTACGCGACCGCCGACAGCGAGGCCGCGGACAGCTCCATCCGGAACAGCGACTCCGGCGGGGCGCCCAGCGCCAGCCGGACCAGCGTCTTGATCGGCGTGACGTGGGTGACCACCAGCACCGTCCGGCCGGTGTAGCGGGCGAGGAGCTTGTCGCGGGCGACGGCGACCCGGCGGGCCACCGCCTCGAAGGACTCGCCGCCCCCGGTGGGCGCGACCGCGGCCGAGGCGAGCCAGGCGTCGAGGTCGTCGGGGAAGCGTTCGCGCACCTCGGCGAAGGTCAGCCCCTCCCAGGCCCCGAAGTCCGTTTCGCGCAGGCCCTCTTCGAGGCGGACCTCCAGGCCGAGCCGGGCCGCGACCGCCTCGGCGGTCTCCCGGCAGCGCCGCAGCGGTGAGCTGACGACGGCCTGGATCGTGCCCCGGGCGGCGAGCGAGACGGCGGCCGCCTCGGCCTGGCGCCGTCCGGCGGGCGAGAGTTCCGGGTCGGTGCCGCCGCTGCCGGAGAACCGCTTCTGCGGCGTCAGCGCGGTCTCACCGTGCCGCAGCAGGACGAGGGTCGCCGGGACGCCGAGGTCGGGCGCCCCCCAGCCGGGGGCCGGCGCCTCGGCCACCTCGGGCGCCTCGGCCGCCTCCGCGGCCTCGTCGGCGGCCCGGGCGGCGGCACTGCGGGCCGGTGCGGCGGCCGTGTCGAGCGCCGCCCTGGAGTCCCGCGGTTCCCACTGCTTGCCGTTCTTGCCGGCGTCCATCGCCTCGTTGGCGAGCCGGTCGGCGTGCTTGTTCTGCGCCCGCGGGATCCACTCGTACGTGACCTGCTCGGGCGGGAAGACCGCCCGGGCCGCGGCGGCCAGCGGCTTCATGTCCGGGTGCTTGATCTGCCAGCGCCCGGACATCTGCTCGACGACCAGCTTGGAGTCCATGCGCACGTGGACGCACGCCTCCGGATCGAGCGCGCGCGCCGCCCGCAGGCCGGCCACCAGGCCGTTGTACTCCGCGACGTTGTTGGTCGCGGTGCCGAGGAACTCGGCGGCCTCGGCGAGCGCCTCGCCCGTCTCCGGGTCGAGGACGACCGCGCCGTAGCCGGCCGGCCCCGGGTTGCCCCGGGACCCGCCGTCCGCCTCGACGATCAGCGTGCGCGGCACGGCCTACAGACCCGAGTCGGGCGTCCGGACCAGGATCCGGCCGCAGTTCTCGCACCGTACGACGGCGTCGGCGGCGGCCGCCCGGACGTCGTTGACCTCGGTGATGTTCAGTTCCAGGCGGCAGCCCTCGCAGCGGCGCTGGTAGAGGCGGGCCGCGCCGACGCCGCCCTCCTTGGAGCGGATGCGGTCGTAGAGCTTGAGCAGGTCCGCCGGGATGTCGCCGACGGTCAGCTCGCGCTCCTTGGTGGCCGTGGCGACCTCGGCGTCGATCTCGCTGGTGGCGGCGTTGCGGCGGGCGACGGCGTCGTTGACCTTGGCCTGGATGGCCTCCACCCGGGCGGTCAGCTCGGCGACCCGCTCCTGGGCGCTCTCGCGACGCTCCATGACCTCCAGGACGACGTCCTCCAGATCGCCCTGGCGCTTGGCCAGCGAGGCGATCTCGTGCTGGAGGTTCTCCAGGTCCTTGGGGGAGGTGACGGCGCCGGAGTCGAGGCGCTTCTGGTCGCGGGCGGCGCGCTGGCGCACCTGGTCCACGTCCTGCTCGGCCTTGGTCTGCTCGCGGGAGGTGTCGCTCTCCTCGGTCTGCGCAGCGACGAGCAGGTCGCGCTGCTGGGTGAGGTCGGCCTCCAGGGTCTGCAGCTCGGCCAGCTCCGGGAGGTTGTTGCGCCGGTGCTCGAGCTGGGTGAGCCGGACGTCGAGTGCCTGGACGTCGAGGAGGCGGATCTGGTCGGCGGGCGCGGCGTTCAGCGTGGGGCTCCTGTGGTGTGCGTCGGGGTGAAGACGGGGGTGGACGCCGCGTGGGCGGTCCAGGGGTCGGTGACCGTACGGGAGACGTGCGTGCGCAGTCCCCAGCCGTGCCGGTCGGAGACCGCGTCCAGCTGGGCCGCGGCCTGTTCGCACCACGGCCATTCGGTCGCCCAGTGGGCGGCGTCGAGCAGCGCCAACGGGCTGCCGCCGGTGTGCTGTGTGGCCTCCGAGGCCGGGTGGTGGCGCAGGTCGGCGGTGAGGAAGGCATCCGCACCGGCGGCCCGCACGTCGTCGAAGAGACTGTCGCCGGAGCCTCCGGAGACCGCGACGGTGCGGATCTCGCGCTCCGGGTCGCCGGCCGCGCGGATGCCCTGCGCGGTGGCGGGGAGCCGGGCCGCGGCGTACGACGCGAATTCGGCGAGCGTCATCGGGTGCGGCAGCTCGCAGATCCGGCCGAGCCCGCGGCGGCCCTCGGGGTCGCTCGGGTCCGGCACCAACGGGCCGAGGATCCGCAGGTCCAGGGCGCCCGCCAGGGCGTCGGAGACGCCGGGGTCGGCGGTGTCGGCGTTGGTGTGCGCGACGTGCAGGGCGATGTCGTGCTTGATCAGGGTGTGCACGACCTTGCCCTTGAAGGTCGAGGCCGCGACCGTCGTCGTACCGCGCAGATAGAGCGGGTGGTGTGTGACGAGGAGATCGGCGCCGAGCTGCACCGCTTCGTCGACGATCTCCTGGACCGGGTCGACGGCGAACAGCACACGGCGGACCTCGGCATCGGGGTCGCCGCAGACCGTCCCGACGGCATCCCACCCTTCGGCCCGCTCGGGGGGCCAGAGGGCGTCCAGCGCGGTGAGGACTTCAGACAGTACGGGCACGGAGGGAAGGTTACCCCCCAGGTGTGACAGGGAGCGGGGTCCCGGGCGGGGTGGGCCGCTCCGCCGGGGGCCGGGGAAGCCCCGCATGCCACCCCGGGGCGACTCGGGTTCACCCGACTCGGCCCACCGTCGAAACCTCCACCACAGCCACCCCATCCGCCACCGGCGAACCGGACCTTCGCCACCCTTATGCGTGAAGTGCGGCAACTCGCGTTGATCGGCCGGAAGTACGAAAACTAGCTTCGTGCCAACTGGAGGTGACCACGCGATGACGATGAGTGCCACAGAGGACGCCGCGGCGCCGGGCGGCCCGCACCGCACGGCGCTGACGATCGCCGCCGACGGCTCGTACGCCGCCCGGCTCGCCCGGCACGGCGACGCCGCCGGGAGCCGGTTCCCGGAGCGCTGGACGCTGAGCGGACCCGAGCCGTACGCCGTGCCGCTGCCGGGCGGCCAGCCCGAGGAGCCGGACAGCGAACTGCTCCCCCTCACGGACGGCCGGGTCCTGATCCTGCGCCGGGTCGCCGACCGCTTCACCCTCTCCCTGCTCTACCCGACGGGCCCCGGGACCGGCGAACTCCTGCTGGGCACCGTGGCGGTGCCCGAACTGACCCTGCTGCCGCCCGCCCCCGACGGGGGTCTCGGCTACGCGCTGGCCCCCGGGGAGCAGCGCACCGGGCTGTGGCTGGTGCACGGCGGCGCGGACGGGCCCGAGCGGATCGCCGAGGTCCCGGGCCGCTGCACGGGCGGCGCCTGGCTGGACCGCGACGGCCGACTGCTCGCCCTGGACCGGGAGTTGGACGGCCGGACGAAGACGGTGCTGGTCGACCTGGAGCGGGGCGGCGAGACCGGTCCGCTGCTGCAGATCACCGAGGAGAGCAACGACCGGCTGCTGCTCGCCGATCCGGACAGCGGGCTGCTGCTGGTCCGGTCCGACGCCCCCGGGCACGACCGGCTCGGCTGGGGCGTCCTGGGCAGCAGCCTGCCGGTGCGCTTCCCGGACTGCCTGCGGCCCGCCGGCCTCCCCTCCGGGGCCCCCGTCACCCTGACGCCGTTCGCCGTCCAGCCGGGCCAGGTGCTCGCCCCGGAGAGCTGTGCGGTGGCGTTCCGGATGGACGCGGCGCACGCCACCTGGCTGGGCGTCTGGCGTCCCTCCGGGCGGGGACTGCGGCAGCTGCCCGCACCGGCCGGGTGGCTCGCGGGCGCCGGCCTGTGGACGGCGGACGGCGCACTGCTGCTGCCGTACGCGACGGACGCGGAGCCGTGCGGAGTGGCCCGGATGGCCATACCGCTGGAGCCGGTGGCACCGGTGGCGCGCAGGAAGACGGCGGGGGTGGCCGGGCGGCCCGTCGCTGGGCGCTCGCGGGCAGGCGCCCCGTACGGCGGGGGGATTGTCCCGGATCCAGGGGACACCGACAACCGCTCCACACCATCTGCACATCCGAAAGTCGCCGCGACGGAACCGCGCCGCGCCCCCGCGCATCCTCGAATGTGCAGGCCAGTGCCCCTCCAGCAGGCACCCCTGGCGGCCCGGTAGACCCGGTGGAGCGTGATTTTCGGCCCCGTTAGACTTTCGAGTGGGGGCTGCGCAGCCGGTTGACCGGCCACCGATCCAGTGCCGCTCGGGGTCAGCCTTGGCGGCCGTCGGGCGAGGTCCTGACGCGTAAAGCTGTAAGCGATCTGACGGAGTGACTCTTTTCATGTCCGAAGCCCGAACCGACACGACCCAGGCGCGCCCTCAGGAGGCATCCGCCCAGGCCGCCGAGGCCGCACGCTCCGGCAGGCACCGTGGCCCGGCTGCCGCGGAGGAGTCCGACTCCACCGCGCACGGCCGGCACCGCCGTGACAAGCAGCCGCAGGGCGCCTAGGAGCGTCGCCGGCGGCCGCTGACCCGCCGGGAGCAGCGAAGACACGGCCGTGGCCGCCGCCCGTCAGGAGACGGTGCGGCGGCCACGGCCGTTGTCGCGGGACGGGCCGGACGGCTCAGTCGTGCTTGAGGCCGAGCACCTCGGCCGCCGCGAAGGTCTCGTTCGGCGGGCGCTGCGCGTAGTACGGGGTCAGCAGGGCGTCCAGCTCCTCGAAGCTGAACACGTCCTTGGCGGTGTCGAACTTCGCGGCGATCCGCGGGCGTTCCGCCACGGCCACCATGCCACCGTGGACGACCAGCAGCTGGCCGTTGACGCCGGCCGCGGCCGGTGAGGCCAGGTAGCCGACGAGCGGCGCCACGTGCTCGGGCGCGAGCGGGTCGAGCGTGCCGTCCTGCGGTTCCGCGAAGCCGGCGAAGACGTCCTCGGTCATCCGGGTGCGGGCCCGCGGGCAGATCGCGTTGGCGGTCACGCCGTACTTGGCCAGCGCCAGTGCCGTGGACGTGGTCAGGCCGACGATGCCGCCCTTGGCCGCGGCGTAGTTGGGCTGGCCCGCGGAGCCCGCGAGGAACGCCTCCGAGGAGGTGTTGACGATCCTGCCGTGCACCGGGCCGCCGGCCGCCTTGGCGCGTTCGCGCCAGTGGGCCGCGGCGAAGTGGGTGGTGTTGAAGTGGCCTTTGAGGTGGACGCGGATGACCGCGTCCCACTCGTCCTCGGTCATCGAGAACACCATCCGGTCCCGCAGGATGCCGGCGTTGTTGACCAGGACGTCGAGCCGGCCGTACGTGGTGACCGCCAGCTGGACGAGCGCCCGCGCCTGTTCGTGGTCGGCCACGTCACCGAGGTGGGCGACGGCCTCGCCGCCCGCCGCACGGATCTCCTCGGCGACCCCCTCGGCGGGCGCCGCCGAGGCGTCCCCCGAGCCGTCGCGGCCCGGCCGGCCGTAGTCGTTGACCACCACGCGGGCGCCGAGCCGGGCGAGTTCCAGGGCCTCGGCGCGGCCCAGGCCGCGTCCGGCGCCGGTGACGATCGCGGTCAGGCCCTCCAGCGGCTGTGCCATGTCTGTTCCGTCCTCTCGCTGTCTGCGCGCCCGGCCGGCCAGGTCCGCACGGCCGCTGCGCCCCGGTCAGATCTCTATGCAGGTGCGCAGCGCGGTGCCGGACCGCATCTGGTCGAGCGCGTCGTTGATCTCGGCGAGCCGGACGCGGTGGGTGATCAGTCCTTCGAGGTCGATCCGGCCGGCCCGCCACAGGGCGATGGCGCGCTCGTAGGAGCGCAGGACGTCCCCGCCGCCGTACAGGGACGGCAGGATCCGCTTCTCGTCGAAGAACAGCTCGAACATGTTCACCCGGAAGGTGTCGTCCATGGCGCCCGCGCCGACCACGCACAGCGTGCCGCCGCGCCGGGTGGTCTCGTAGGCGGTGCGGGCGGTGGCGGACTTGCCGACCACCTCGAAGACGTAGTCGAAGCCCTCCCCCGCGGTGATCCGGGCCTTGGCGTCGGCGAGTTCCTCGGGCGCGACGGCCTCGGTGGCGCCGAAGCGCAGCGCGGCCTCCCGGCGGGCGGGTACCGGGTCGACGGCCACGATCCGGGCGGCGCCGCAGGCCCTGGCGCCCTGGATGGTGGAGATCCCGACGCCGCCGCACCCGATCACCGCGACCGAGGAAGCGGCCTCCACCCGGGCGGTGTTGAGGGCCGCGCCGAGGCCGGTGGTGACGCCGCAGCCGATCAGCGCGGCGATCTCGTAGGGGACGTCGTCCGGGATCGGTACGGCACAGTTGGCGGCGACCACGACCTCCTCGGCGAACGTGCCGGTCCCGGCGAAGCCGAAGACGTCGCCACCGGGCCGCTTGAAGTTGGGGGTGCCGGCGTTCAGGAATCCGGCCAGGCACAGGTGCGTCTGGCCGCGTTTGCAGGCCGGGCAGCCGCCGCAGGCGGGCAGCCAGCACATCAGCACGCGGTCGCCGCTGCTGAGGCCGGTGACGCCGTCGCCGACGTCGAGGACCTCCCCGGCGCCCTCGTGCCCGGGGACGAACGGCGCGGGCTGCGGCAGCACCCCGTTCATCGCCGAGAGGTCGGAGTGGCACAGTCCGGTCGCCCGGATCCGGATCCTGACCTTGCCGGGGCCGAACCCCACCGCCTCGACGTCGTCGAGCACCTCCAGCTTGTCCTGACCCGTCTCGTGCTGTACGGCTGCGCGCATGTCCCGGCTCCTCTCGCGACGACCAGCTGTGCCCGAGGGCCAGCTGTGCCCGATGACTGGCTGTGCTCCATGACCGGCTGTGCTCGTTGACCAGCTGTGTTCGGCGACCGGCTGTGCTCGATGCCTAGCTGTGCTCCACGACGGTGTCCGCCAGGACCGGCGCGTCGTCGCGCTCGGGAGCGGTGACCGACACCTGGATCCGGCCGGGCTCGCGCCACAGGCGGAGGCGGAGCGTCTCGCCCGGGAAGACCACCCCCGCGAACCGGGTGGCGTACGACCGCACCCGGGCCACCTCCCCGCCGAGGACGGTGTCGACCACGGCCTTGAGCGTCACCCCGTACGTGCACAGCCCGTGCAGGATCGGCCGGTCGAACCCGGCCAGCCGGGCGAACTCCGGGTCGGCGTGCAGCGGGTTCCAGTCGCCGGAGAGGCGGTAGAGCAGTGCCTGGTCCGCGCGGATGTGCCGTTCGGTGCTCAGGTCGGGGGCGCGGTCGGGGAGTTCGAGGCGGGCGGAGGGGCCGCGGTCGCCCCCGAAGCCGCCCTCGCCGCGGACGAAGATCTGGGTGTCGCAGGTCCACAACGGGCCGTCGTCGTCGGCGACTTCGGAGCGCAGCACGATGACCGCGGCCTTGCCCTTGTCATGGACAGCCGGGACGGTCGAGGTCTGGGTGGCGTGGCCGCGCACGGGGAGGGCGCGGTGCACGGTGACGGTCTGGCCGCCGTGCAGGACGGCCGCGAGGTCGACGTCGATGCCCGGGGCGGAGAGCCCGCCGGCCAGCGCCATGCCCCCGCCCGCGACGGTCGCGAAGCTGGGCAGGACGTGCAGGGCGCTCTCCAGGGTGTAGCGCAGTTCGTCCGGGTCGGTGGCGGGGTGCGGCTTCTCCGGGGTGGCCGCGCCGGCGCCGATGCCCAGGTGGTAGAGCTGGACGTCCTTGTGGTCCCAGGCGAGTTCGGTGGTCCGCGGCTCGGCGGAGGTGGCCTTGACGGCGTCGATGGGCATGGGGCGGGCGCTCCTTCACCACGGCGGAAGACCCCGGCCCGGCCGTCCGCACCGTCGACCGTGCCGGGGTCGTTTCTGGTCGGCGCGGCCGCGCTCCGGCAGCACTGCGGGCGCCGCGGCGGGCGCATGGCACACTTCTAGAACGCGTTCTAGCCGATGGCCTCATGTATAGCCGATCCGCCCGGCACCCGGAAGACCCTCTGACGCTTTGTCAGATACGCGCCCGGACGGCGGACCGATGACATTTGTCAGGGGGGGATCCCCCACTTTCGCACCTACCTCGCACCGGCAACGCTCCGTAGCGTCGTGGACAGGAAAACGACCGGAGGGGCGGGACATGGAAACGGCAGCGACACGGACGACAGGGCCGGTGAGCGGGACGGACGGCGGGACGGCCGTCACCTTCCGCGGAGTGACGCGGAGTTACGGTGCGGTGCGGGCCGTCCAGGGGCTGGACCTGGACATCGCCGCCGGCGAGACGGTGGCCCTGCTCGGCCGCAACGGCGCCGGCAAGTCCACCACCCTGTCCATGCTGCTGGGGCTGCTGCCGCCGAGCACGGGGACGGTGCGGCTGTTCGGCGGCACGCCGGAGTCCGCCGTACGGGCGGGCCGGGTGGGCGCGATGCTCCAGGACGGCAAGGCCGTCCCGCGGGTCACCGTGCGCGAGCTGATCACCTTCGTCGCCGCCACCTACCCCGCTCCCATGGACGTCGACGAGGCCCTGGAGCTGGCGGGGCTGGCCGAGTTCGCGGGGCGGCGGGTGGACCGGCTGTCCGGCGGGCAGGCCCAGCGGGTCCGCTTCGCGGTGGCGCTGGCCGGCAACCCCGAGCTGCTGGTGCTCGACGAGCCGACCGCGGCGCTGGACGTCGACGCGCGCCGGACGTTCTGGCGCGCCATGCGGGGCTACGCCCGCCGCGGCAACACCCTCGTGTTCTCCACCCACTATCTGGAGGAGGCGGACGACCACGCCGACCGGATCGTGGTGATCGACGGCGGCCGGGTGGTCGCCGACGGCAGCGGCGAGGAACTGAAGCGCCGCACGGGCGGCACGCTGGTGTCCTTCGACCTCCGGGGCGCGGCGAGTGCGCCGCTGCCGGCCCTGCCCGGGGTGAGCGCCGTGGAGATCCGGGGTGACCGGGCCCTGCTGCGGACGACGGACTCCGACGCCACCGTCGTCGCGCTGGCCGGGCTCGACCTCGTCCACGGCCTCCAGGTCACCCCCGCCAGCCTGGAGGACACCTTCCTCGCCCTCACCTCCGGCGCCACGACCGGCGCCGCCACCGCGGCGTCCGCCACCGGAGCCGCTGCCGCATCCGCCGCCACCGCGTCCGCGAAGGAGACCGTGTGATGCTCGACTACGTCCGCCTCGAGGTCCGCCGCACGCTGCGTGACCGGGGCTTCGTCATCTTCGGCATCGGGATGCCGGTGCTGATGTACGTCCTGATGACCAACATCGGCACCGGCCCCGGCGGTGCCCCCATGGAGTGGAAAACCGCCTCGATGGTCGGGATGGCCGCGTACGGGGCGCTGGGCGCGGCCCTCGGCGCCGGCACCGGCGTGGCGGAGGACAAACAGCTGGGCTGGCTGCGGCAGCTGCGGATCACGCCGATGGGGCCGGTGCGCGTCGTGGTGGGCCGCGGGCTGACGGGATCGGTGACGGTGCTGCCGGCCATCGCCGCCGTCCTGCTGGTGGGCGCGCTGGTCAACGGGGTGCGGATGGCCGCCTGGCAGTGGGCCGCGCTGGCCGCGCTGCTGTGGATCGGCACCGCGCCGTTCACCCTCCTCGGGCTCGGCAACGGCTACCGCCTGTCCGCCCAGTCGACGGGCGTGGTCAACACCGGCTGCATGCTGCTGCTCTCGATCATCGGCGGGCTGTGGTTCCCCGCCGAGCTGTTCCCCGGCTGGCTGCGCACGCTGTCCGCCTGGACGCCCGGCAACCGCTTCGCCGAGCTCGGGCAGAGCGTCACCCAGGGCGGCGCCCCGGGCCTGGGCGCGGTGGCGGTGCTGGCCGCCTGGATGGCACTCTTCGGCGGTTACGCGGTGTACGCGTACCGCCGGGCCGCACGGACGGTGTGACGACGATGACGCAGACCTGGGAAGCAACGGTGACGGACAGACAGCGGCAGGGGCCGGGAAGCCGGGGTGCCGGGGCCACGAGCAGCGCCGACGGTGACGTGTGTGCATCGAAGGGGCGGGCCAGGGACCGGAAGGGGCCGGGCAAGTACGCCTTCCTGCCCTGGCTGCTGATGGGCCTGGGTGCCTTCTCCAACGTCATCCAGGGCAAGACGGACAACCCCTGGCTCGGCGGCCTGGGCCTGCTCGCCTTCAACTCCCTCTACATCAGCGTCGTCTGGTCATCGTTCAACCCCCGGTTGCGCGACTCCCGCCGGCCGCTGATCGCCCTGGGCCTGCTGACCGCCGTCACCTTCGCCATCGCGCTCGGCTTCGGCGGCAGCTGGTTCCTGTTCTTCCCACTGCTGTCGCTGGCCTCCGGCACGGTCCGTGCGCTGCGCGGCAAGAAGCTCGCCCTCTGGCTGATCGCGCTCAGCGGCGCCGCCGGGTATCTGAACGGCTGGCGGCACGGCGACGCCGGGGGCTCGTTCGGCATCGGCTACGGCACGTTCCTGTCCGGCATGGTGACGGCCACCGTCCTCAGCCTCTTCGACACCATCCAGGAACTGAACACCACCCGGCAGGAACTCGCCCGCAGCGCCGTGGAGAAGGAGCGGCTGCGCTTCTCCCGCGACCTGCACGATCTGCTGGGCCACACACTGTCCGTGGTGGTCG
Source organism: Streptomyces lydicus (assembly GCF_000717345.1). Taxonomy (GTDB): domain Bacteria; phylum Actinomycetota; class Actinomycetes; order Streptomycetales; family Streptomycetaceae; genus Streptomyces; species Streptomyces lydicus. Next base: position 73,791 of record NZ_JNZA01000035.1, read on the forward strand.
TCAAGGCCGAGGCGGTCCGCCGGCTCGCGCCGCGCAATCTGGACGCGGCACTCGCCCAGGCCGCCGACATCGAGGCGGTCGGCCGGCAGGCGCTGACCGAGATCCGCGAGGCGGTCACCGGCTACCGCGAGGGCAGCCTGACCACCGAACTGGACCGGGCACGTTCGGTGCTGGAGGCGGCCGGCATCGAGCCCGTGGTGCGCCAAGCCGGGGCGCCGCTGCCGCCGCAGGCCGGCGCGCTGCTGGGCTGGGTGGTCCGCGAAGGGGTCACCAACACCGTCCGGCACAGCGGCGCGACCCGCTGCGAGATCGATGTACACGCCGACGAGGAGCGGGTGCGGCTGACGATCACGGACGACGGCCGCGGTCCCGTAAGCTCCGGTGCTGACCCGGCATCCGGCCTGGCCTGGCTCCGCGACCGCGTCCCCGGACGCGGCGGCGCGGTGGCCGACGGCGAGGACCCGGACGACGGGACCGGCGGGCACAACGAGCGGGCAGCGGACGGCCCCGACGGCGGGAAGCACGTGGACGGCACGGCGGACACCGCCGCCGCGGACCCGGGTACCGCGGCCACGGGTGCCACGGCCGCTCCGGACGCGGTGGTTGGCCCGGCGTGGCGTCCCGACGGTGCGGGACCGGTCGGTGGCACCGGCCTGAAGGGGCTGACCGAGCGGCTGGCCGCGGCGGGCGGCACCCTGCGCAGCGGTCCCGACGGCCGGCGCGGGTTCCGCGTCACGGCCGAACTGCCGGTCGGCACGGGCGACGGAACGGACACGGAGGAGTTGACCAGGTGATCAAGGTCCTGCTGGCGGAGGACCAGGGAATGATGCGGGGCGCGCTGGCGCTGCTGCTCGACCTGGAGGAGGACATGCAGGTCGTGGCGCAGGTCGCGGCGGGCGATCAGATCGTCGCCGCCGCGCTGGACGCCCGTCCCGACATCGCCCTCCTGGACATCGAACTCCCCGGCCGCAGCGGCCTGGACGCCGCGGCCGATCTGCGCGAGCAGCTGCCGTCGTGCAAGGTGCTGATCGTGACGACGTTCGGCCGCCCCGGCTATCTGCGCCGCGCCATGGAGGCCGGCGCGTCCGGCTTCCTGGTGAAGGACGGGCCGGTGGAGGATCTCGCGGCGGCGATCCGCCGGGTGCTCGCCGGGGAGCGGGTGATCGACCCCGGACTGGCCGCGGCGGCGCTGAGTGCCGGCCCCAACCCCCTGACCCAGCGCGAACGCGACGTCCTCACGGCGGCGGTGGACGGCGCCACGGTCGCCGACATCGCCGGCAAGCTCCACCTCTCGCAGGCCACCGTGCGCAACTACCTCTCGTCGGCCATCGGCAAGACCGGCACCCGCAACCGCATGGAGGCGGTACGGGCCGCCCGGCAGAACGGCTGGCTGTGACGACGCGGACGGCGGGACGCACGGCAGCGGGGCCGCCCGCCCCCTGATCGGCGACCGGTACCTCCCGTACGGGCCGCCTCACGCCTCACGCCACGCTCGCGACAACCCCTAGTGCGCGGTGTCCGCCCGCCGCCTCGGCAGGGCGACGACCATCAGCACGAGGGCCGCCAGCAGCACCAGCGCACCGACGTGGAACGCCAGGCCGTACCCGGCCGCCCGGGCCGCGGGGCCGTGCCCCGCCGCGATGCGGGAGGCGGCGACGGTGGACAGCACCGACAGGCCCAGCGCGCCGCCCATCTGGCGGGAGGTGTTGATCAGGCCGGAGACCAGGCCCTGGTCCGCCGGGTCCGCGCCGGAGGTGGCGATCGCGGCGACCGGCGTCGCCGTCAGCCCGGCGCCCAGCGCCATCAGGACGCCCGGCCCGAGGATGGTGCCGAGATAGGTCCCGTGCACGTCCATCGTGCCCTGCCACGCCATACCGGCCGCGGAGATCACCGCGCCGGAGACGGCCAGGGTCTTCGCGCCCACCCGGTTCATCAGCCGCGGCCCGATCTTGGAGCCGAGGACGATGGACAGCGAGTGCGGGATGAAGGAGAGGCCCGCCTGCAACGGCCGGTAGCCCAGCACGTTCTGCACGTAGAGCGACAGGAAGTACCACATCGAGAACATCGCCGCACCGGCCAGCACCATCGCCCCGTTCGCCGAGGAGACCGACCGCAGCCGGAAGAGTCCCAGCGGCATCAACGGCGCCTTGGAGCGCGCCTCCACGGCGAGGAAGACGGCGACCACGAGCAGCCCGGCGGCCAGCGGCAGCAGCGCCGAGGACGAGGCCCAGCCGTCCGTCTCGGTCCGCACGATCCCGTACGCCACCAGCCCCAGGCCGCCGGTCACCAGCAGCGCACCGGGCACGTCGAGCCGCCGCGCGGCTCCCTGCCGGCTCTCGGTGAGCCACAGCACCGCGCCGATCAGCACCACCGCCCCGACCGGCACGTTGATGAGCAGCACCCAGCGCCAGGACAGGTACTCGGTGAGCACCCCGCCGACCAGTCCGCCCACCGCGCCACCGCCGGCACCGACCGCCGTCCACGTGGCGATGGCGCGGGTACGGGCCGGGCCGGCCGGGAACGACGTGGTGAGGATCGTCAGGGTGGCCGGGGAGAGCACCGCGGCGCCGACTCCCTGGACGGTGCGGGCCGCGATCAACTGCCAGGGCTGCTGGGCCAGTCCGCCGCCCAGGCTCGCGACGGTGAAGAGCGCCAGCCCCAGCACGAAGATCCGCTTGCGGCCGAAGAGATCGGCGGCCCGGCCGCCGAGCAGCATGAAGCCCGCGAAGGTGATGACGTAGGCGTTGACGATCCACTGCAGGCCCAGCTCGCTCAGGCCCAGTCCGGCCCGTACGGCCGGCAGCGCCACGTTCACGACGGAGACGTCCAGGACGACCAGGAACTGACCGGCGCAGACCAGCAGCATGACCAGCCAGGCCGGTGCGGCCGTGCGGCGCGACGTTCCGGACAGGGTGGCGGGCGTGGCTATCGGGGGCATGCGGACCATGCTCGCATCGGCCGCTTCCCTCCCGCATCGGGATATCGGTGCATCTGCCACCTGACCGGGGTCCTAGGGCGGGTCCTAGGACCAAGGACGGAGGGCGGAGGCGGAGTTGGCCGCCGGACGGGGCCCAGCAGTCCGACTCGTGCCGAACCGCGCGGGCAGCGCCCCTACTTGGGGACGAACCGGCCGACCAGGAGCGCGAGGCGGTCGGGGACCCGGTCGGCGGGCAGGCGGCCGGCGCGGGTGAGGGTGACCAGTCCGTGCAGCGCGGCCCAGAACGTCTCGACGAACAGCCCCGGCTCATCGGGGTGTGCGTGGTCGACGAGCGGATCCAGCAGGGCGCCGAACGCCTCCCGCAGCGGAGCGGGCGTGGCCTCGTCGGCGAAGGGGAGGCCGTTGTCGAGGCTGAACATCGCGTCGTAGAGGGCGGGGTTGTCCGCGGCGAAGCCGGTGTAGGCGCGAGCCAGCGCGGCCACCGCCTCCCGGCCGGCGGGCCCCTCGGCCACCGCGGTGCGCAGTGCGGTCGTCAGCTCGGCGAACCCCTCCAGCGCGACCGCCCCCACGATCTCCTTCTTGCCGCGGAAGTGGCCGTAGAGCACGGGCTGGCTGTACTCGATCTGCTCGGCGAGCCGGCGGGTGGTGACGGCGTCCCACCCGTGGGCCTCGGCGAGCTCCCGGGCCGTGGAGACGATCAGCCTGTGGCGCTGGGCCCGCTCGCGTTCCTTGCGTTCACGTACCGACATGGCTCGATGCTAGCACCGCTAGACAATAGAGCAATGACACGTCTAGCATCGAAACAGAACCTAGCGCTGCTAGGAACCCTGGAATCATTCCTCGGGAGGGGACATGCTGGACGTACTGACCGTCGTCACGGTCGTCGTGGTGGGGCTGATGGTGGGCGTGGAGTTCGCGGTGGCGGTGTTCGTCAATCCGATCCTGGACCGGCTCCCGAACGACGGCGGTCTCGACGCCCGCAGCGACGGGGCACGGATCCTCGGCCGGGTCATGCCGTTCTGGTACATCGGCTCGGTCGTCCTCGGCGCGGCGTGGGCCGTCCTGGGCCGGGGCGGCACGGGCGCGCCACTCGTCATCGCGGGCACCGCGCTGCTCGTACTGAGCGTGGTGATGTCGATCCTGCTGCTCGTCCCGATCAACTCGCGCGTCGCGACCTGGTCCCACGAGGGCGTACCCGCGGACTGGAAGCAGCAGATGAGGCGCTGGGACCGATTCCACTACGTCCGCGTGGCCGTCATCGTGCTCGCCTTCACCCTGTTCGTCGCCGCCCTGGTCTAGGGACGTGCGGGACCTGTCTCTTATACACATCTGACGCTGCCGACGATCTACTCTGTGTAGATCTCGGTG
>NZ_JNZA01000036.1 GCF_000717345.1 Streptomyces lydicus
TCTCCGGGCGCTTCCCTTCGGTCTTGCGTTTCCGACTCTATCAGATCCTTGCGGTTCCGATTTTCGCCGGTGCGATTCGGCCTTTCGGCTTCTTCGCGGCTCCGACTCTATCAGATCCGGATTCGCTTTGATTCCGGTTCCGATTTTCGTCGGAGAGCGCTTTGGAACGGCTTTTACCGCTGTTCTTTCGGCGCGTTTCAACTTTAGCGGCTTTCCCTGGCGGCTCATAATCGAGTCGGCGGGGTCGAATTTTGGCAACGCCAAAAAGACCCGTCAGGGGTTTGTTCGCAGTAGTTGGTTTTGCCACCTGGCGGTCTGCGCAGAGAGCGCTGCCCGTCTCCAGCGGCTCGGGCTACGTTAGGCGGTTGACGGTGGAGAGTCAAGTAGCGCTGGTCGCGCGGCGGCGGGGCACGTGGCGACGGTACGGGCTGACGGTCGGGTCGTCCGCGATCCAGTAGCGCCAGGGGTGGTGGGCCCCATCGCCGCCGACGCCGGTGCGCGGGCCGTGGCGCACGAGGGCGGGGGCCGGCGGGTCGCCCTGCAGCAGGGTGAGCGGGGCGTCGCCGCCGCGGCACAGGTCGACGCCGTCCAGGCTCCGGTCGATGTCGAGGGCGGTGGCCAGGCGGGCCGGGCCCTTGGCCAGTTCGTTGGCACTGCGGGCCTTGGGGCGGCGGGCCGCGGCCAGCGAGGCACCGCGGATGATCTTCCCGGCGCGCAGCAGGACACCGCTGGCCTGGCCCTCGGGGCCGCAGACCGCGTTGAGGCTGAACCACATGCCGTAGATGAAGTAGACGTACGCGTGCCCCGGCGGGCCGAACATCGTGGCGTTGCGCGCGGTGCGGCCGCGGTAGGCGTGGGAGCCGGGGTCGTTCTCGCCGTCGTACGCCTCGACCTCGGTGAGCCGGAGTTCGATCGGGCCGTCGGGGGTGTGGCGTACGAGGGTGCGGCCGAGGAGCTCAGGGGCCACCTCTATGACGGGGCGGGCGAAGAAGTCGCGGTTGAGCGGCATTCGTTCCGGTACGTCGGTCATGCGGTACGAGGGTAGTGGAGCGCTCGCGGGAGGCGGCTGGCCAGGGGGACGTCGGGATTGGGAAAGTGTGGCCGTGGAACCGGCCTGCGCGGTTTCGCGTTCGTAGGAAGCAATGCGCGGGCGGCGGTCCGCCGGAAGCGGGCCGTTCGGGCCGGGGCCGGTTCCCGGTACGCACGACAACGGAACACAGGCGCTGCGCCTGGGGAGGAAGAGCATGGGATTCAAGAAGCTGCTGGCGAGCCTGGGCGCCGGAGGCGCGTCGGTGGAGACGGTGCTCTTCGAGGAGAACGTCGTCCCGGGTGGGGTCGTGCAGGGTGAGGTGCGGATCCAGGGCGGGTCGGTGGCCCAGGAGATCCAGGGGCTGTCCGTCGGGCTGCAGGCGCGGGTGGAGGTGGAGAGCGGCGACGAGGAGTACAAGCGGAACGTCGAGTTCACCAAGGTCCAGCTGGGCGGGGCGTTCGAGGTGCAGGCCGGGGCGGCGCACACCGTGCCGTTCGGGCTGGAGATCCCGTGGGAGACGCCGATCACCACGTTCCTGGGGACGCACCTGCACGGGATGAGCGTCGGTGTGACGACGGAGCTGGCGATCGCGCGGGCGGTGGACTCCGGCGACCTCGACCCGGTGAATGTGCACCCGCTGCCGGCCCAGCAGGCGATCCTCGACGCGTTCGGTCGGCTCGGGTTCCGTTTCAAGGCCGCCGACCTCGAGCAGGGGCACATCAGGGGCACGCGACAGCATCTGCCCTTCTACCAGGAGATCGAGTTCTACGCGCCGCAGCAGTACCGCGGGCTCAACCAGGTCGAGCTCTCGTTCGTCGCGGACGACCGGGAGATGGACGTCGTGCTGGAGATGGACAAGAAGCCGGGTCTGTTCACCGAGGGGTCGGACACCTACCGGTCGTTCACGGTCGGTCTGCAGGACTTCCAGGGGACCGACTGGGCGGCGTACCTCAACCAGTGGCTGGCGGAGGTCGGCGGCAAGCGGAACTGGCTCTAACCTGGCCGGACGAAGTGTCAGCAAGCGACCAGGAGGTTCGAGTGTCCGAGCTGAAGCGGCGGCCGCTCCCGCACGATTTCCATCCGCCGGTGCCGGAGTTCACCGTGCTGAGCGACGAGGTGGAGCCGGGCGGGACGCTGCGGCCGGAGCAGGTACACGCCGAGGGGAACCGCTCGCCGCACCTGCGGTGGGAGGGCGCGCCCGCGGGGACGCAGAGCTACGCCGTCACCTGCTACGACCCGGACGCGCCGACCGGCAGCGGTTTCTGGCACTGGGTGCTGTTCGACCTTCCGGCGTCGGTGACGGAGCTGCCGGCCGGGGCGGGCAGCGGCGACATGAAGGGGCTTCCCGAGGGGGCCGTGCATGTCCGTAACGACTACGGGACGCGGGACTTCGGGGGCGCGGCGCCGCCGCCCGGGGACGGTCCGCACCGCTATGTGTTCACGGTGTACGCCGTGGACCAGGAGAAGCTCGGTCCGGGCGCGGACGTCTCGCCCGCGGTGGTGGGATTCAATCTGCGGTTCCACACGATCGGGCGGGCCCAGCTGATCGCCGAGTACGAGGTCCCGGCGGCGGGCTGAGCGCCGTAATTCCGTTGCGCCCCGGCGCTTCCCGCACGCAGAGTGGTACCCGAGCCGCCGCCCCTCATCAGGGCGTCGGACAGCTGGTACCGCAGTGGCGGGAGCGGCGGGGCGCAGGTGTGTCGCCCCGGCTCGCCGGAGCCCGGACTCGTGTCGGGCGTCCTCGCCGGCTGTCGTTCGCTCCGGGTCTCGCGTATTCACGGGGGTGGGACCCGGAGCGATCTCTCATGTGCCGTCCCGGTGAGCGGGGCGGTCCTTCCCGGCTCCCCCGGTGCGCGCGGGTCGCCGCCGGAGCACCCGGTCTTCATCTTCCCCTCACTCCCCATTTCCCTTGTGGCGTGCGGAAATTGCGTTGTTCGGGGAATACCTGCCGCTGCACAGTGGAGCAACTTCGCCACGGGGGCGGAGCGGGTCCGGGAGGTGGACGGGATGCGCGAGACGCTGGTGCTGAATGCGAGCTTCGAGCCGCTGGCGACGGTGTCGCTGCGGCGCGCGGTGGTGCTGGTCATGCAGGACAAGGCCGTCGTCGAGCACGCGCACCCGGGTCTGCGGATCCGTGCCGCTTCGGTGGACGTCCCGGTGCCGCAGGTGATCAGGCTCAGCAGGTACGTACGGGTGCCGTTCCGAAGACGGGCGCCGTGGTCGCGGCGGGGCGTACTGGTGCGTGACCAGCACCGGTGCGCGTACTGCGGGCGCCGGGCGACGACGGTCGACCACGTCGTGCCGCGGTCGCACGGCGGCGGGGACACCTGGCTGAACACCGTCGCCTCGTGTGCGGAGGACAACCACCGCAAGGCGGACCGGACGCCCGAGCAGGCGGGCATGCAGCTGCTGCGGCGGCCGTTCGAGCCGACGCCGGCGGACGCGCTGCTGTCGACGCTGGGGGTGTCCGTACGGGAGGGCCTGCCGGAGTGGCTGGCGCTGCCGGCCTGACCGTCCGGCCGCCGGGCCGTCGTCCGGCTCCCCTCACTTGAGGAGGAGTTGGACGATGGCCAGCAGGCCGACGACGACGATGACGGCGCGCAGCGCGGTGGGCGGCAGCCGGCGGCCGACCTTGGCGCCGAGCTGGCCGCCGAGGGTGGAGCCGACCGCGATCAGGAGGACGGCGGTCCAGTCGAAGGTGGCGACGAAGAGGAAGAAGACCGCGGCGACGCCGTTGACGATCGCGGCGAGGACGTTCTTGAGGGCGTTGATCCGCTGGAGGTCCTCGTGGAGCAGCAGGCCCATCAGGGAGAGGTAGAGCACGCCCTGGGCGGCGCCGAAGTATCCGCCGTAGGTACTGGCGAGCAGCAGGCCGAGCAACAGGGCGATGCCGCCGTCGGGGTGGGGGGCGGTGCCGTTGCGCTCGCGGCGGGCGCGCAGCTTCTTGGCCAGCCGGGGCTGGACGACGACGAGGACGAGCGCCACGGCGATCAGCACGGGGACGATCGTGTCGAAGGCCGTGGAGGGCAGCGCCAGCAGCAGGATCGCCCCGCTCAGGCCGCCGAGGAGGGCGGTGGCGCCGAAGCGCAGCAGCCGGCGGCGCTGGCCGGTCAGTTCACGGCGGTAGCCGAAGGCGCCGCTGAGTGAACCGGGCACCAGGCCGAGGGTGTTGGAGACGTTGGCCGTGACGGGCGGCAGGCCGAAGGCGAGCAGCACCGGGAAGGTGATGAGCGTCCCGGATCCGACGATGGTGTTGATCGTGCCGGCGCCCAGCCCCGCGGCGAGGACGGCGACGGCTTCCCAGATGGTCACGCGGATTCCCCCTGGTGCATGAGCGGTGCGGTCCCGCCCGATCATGCACCAGGGGGTGCGGGGTCAGTCGATCGGGGGCGTTTCGTGCTTCGGTCCGCCGGGCTTGGGGATGGAGCCGCCGCCGGTCGGCGGGGTGAAGTTGCCGAGGGCGCCGCCGAGGCCCTTGAGGGCGTCGCCGATCTCGCTGGGGACGATCCAGAGCTTGTTGGCGTCACCCTCGGCGATCTTCGGGAGCATCTGGAGGTACTGGTAGGAGAGCAGCTTCTGGTCCGGGTCTCCGGCGTGGATCGACTCGAAGACCACCCGGATCGCCTGGGCCTCGCCCTCGGCGCGCAGCGCGGCGGCCTTCGCCTCACCCTCGGCGCGCAGGATCGAGGACTGCTTCTCACCCTCGGCGGTCAGGATCTGCGACTGCCGGACACCTTCGGCCTGGAGGATGGCGGCGCGCTTGTCGCGGTCGGCACGCATCTGCTTCTCCATCGAGTCCTGGATGGAGGTCGGCGGCTCGATGGCCTTGAGCTCGACGCGGTTGACGCGGATGCCCCACTTGCCGGTGGCCTCGTCGAGGACGCCGCGCAGCGCCGCGTTGATCTCCTCGCGGGAGGTCAGCGTCCGCTCCAGGTCCATGCCGCCGATGATGTTGCGGAGGGTGGTGACGGTGAGCTGCTCGATCGCCTGGATGTAGCTGGCGACCTCGTACGTCGCGGCGCGGGCGTCGGTGACCTGGTAGTAGATCACCGTGTCGATGTTCACGACGAGGTTGTCCTGGGTGATCACCGGCTGCGGCGGGAACGGCACGACCTGCTCGCGGAGGTCGATGCGGTTGCGGATCGAGTCGATGAACGGGACGACGATGTTCAGGCCGGCGTTGAGCGTACGGGTGTAGCGGCCGAAGCGCTCCACGATGGCCGCGCTGGCCTGTGGGATGACCTGGATCGTTTTGATGAGTGCGATGAACACGAGCACCACCAGGATGATCAGGACGATGATGATCGGTTCCACAGCGGCTCCCGTGCCCTTCGTTGCTGGTCGCGCCGGCCGGTGACCGGCTTGCCGGTGATCAGTGTTTCAGAGACATGGCTCGTCGCGCAGCGTGTTCGAGTCAGATGACGACGGCGGTGGCGCCGTCGATGTCGACGACGTCGACCTGCTGGCCCGGTTCGTAGATCCGGTCGCCGTCGAGGGCGCGGGCGGACCAGATCTCGCCGGCCAGCTTGATGCGGCCGCCGGCCCCGCCGTCGACGCGTTCCAGGACCGTGGCGCTCCTGCCCTTGAGGGCGTCGATCCCGGAGGCGAGGCCGGGGCTCTGACCGCGCTGGCGGGCGGCGAGGGAGCGTACGACGGCGATCAGCGCGACCGATACGGCGGCGAACACGAGGAATTGCGCGACGGTGCCGCCACCGAGCGCTGCGGTGACGGCACCGGCGACGGCGCCGGCCGCGAGCATCCCGAATTCGGGCATCGCGGTCACGACGAGAGGAATTCCCAGTCCTACGGCGGCGATCAGCCACCACACCCATGGATCCACGGGTTCATGGTAGATCCGTGCGGGCGGCCGGGACAGGGTGCGATCGGTCAGCGCCCGGCCGGCCGGGGCCCGTTGCGGACCACGGCTCAGGTCAGCGGCAGGCCCTGGGCGGTGAAGCGGTCGCCCACGCGCTCGACGACCAGCGGCAGGCCGAAGCAGTGCGAGAGATTGCTGGAGGTCAGCTCCAGGTCGATGGGGCCGGCGGCCAGCACCTTGCCCTGACGGATCATCAGCACGTGGGTGAAGCCGGGGGCGATCTCCTCGACGTGGTGGGTGACCATCAGCATCGAGGGGGCGTACGGGTCGCGGGCGAGACGGCCGAGGCGGCGGACCAGGTCCTCGCGGCCGCCGAGGTCGAGGCCGGCGGCCGGCTCGTCCAGCAGGAGCAGCTCGGGGTCGGTCATCATCGCGCGGGCGATCAGGGTGCGCTTGCGCTCGCCCTCGGACAGGGTGCCGAACTTCCGGTCGAGGTAGTCGTTCATGCCGAGGCGGTCGAGGAAGGCGCGGGCGCGCTGCTCGTCGATGTCCTCGTAGTTCTCCTGCCAGTGCGCGGTCATGCCGTACGCGGCGGTGAGCACGGTCTGCAGGACGGTCTGGCTGCGCGGCAGCTTGTCGGCGAGCGCGATGCCGGCGATGCCGATGCGCGGGCGCAGGTCGAAGACGTCGACCTTGCCGAGCTGCTCACCGAGGATCGAGACGGTGCCCGTGGTCGGGTAGAGGTAGCTGGAGGCGATATTGAGCAGGGTGGTCTTGCCGGCGCCGTTGGGGCCGAGGATCACCCAGCGCTCCCCCTCCTTCACCGACCAGGAGACCTGGTCCACCAGAGCCCGTCCTTCGCGGACCACGGATACGTCCACCAGCTCCAGCACATCGCTCATGAGCGCGTTGTCTCCCATTGCTTCTCGGTCGTCGCGGCGCACCTGTAGGCGCAGCCCCTGCAAACCTACGCCACTCGTTGTCAGTGCTGTTCCCTAGGCTGGGGACCATGCTCGATGAACCTCGTTCGGGACGGTTGGCGGCCTGGGGAAATGCCCTTTTGGCCGGACTTGTCTCACCTGATGAAGCCGCGCACCGGATCGCGGAGGACGACGCGGTGCACCGCGTGGAGGACCTGCCCGGGGAGGCCGCGCCGGTGGGCCTGACGCTCGCGCTGGGCCGGCTGCGGACGCTGGGCGCGGTCGGCCTGCGGGTGGCGCTGCCGGTGGCGGGGCATCCGCTGGGCCTGTGCGGCCCGCCGGAATTCAACGCGCGGGCGCTGGAGGCCGGGGAGGCGGTGCTCGCCGTGGGCGCCGGGCTGGGGCTGGTCCCGGAGACGTACGAGGCCGGGCCGGAGGGCGGTGCCGCGCCCGATGTGCACGTCGAGGTGGTCTGGCGGTGTCTGCCGGTGCGGGAGGCCCCGCCGGCCGACGTGCCGTCGCTGGGCGAGGCGGAGCGGGAGCTGGCGGAGGCGCTGCGGGAGGCGACCGAGGTGCTCTCGAAGCTGGACGTGGCCGGGTCCGGGCCGGTGGCGCAGGCGGCGCTGGAGGCGTACCGGGCGCGGGCGGAGGCCGGCCGGCAGGTGCTGGCGCCCGGCTATCCGCCGCGGGCGGTGCGGGTGCTGGAGCTGGCGCAGCGGGTCGGGGCGCTGATCGACATCGCGCGCGACGCCGGCGGGGACGGGGAGCACGGCGGCGCGGTGAGCTCGTCGGAGATCGCGGCCCGCGCGGAGGCGCTGCGCCCGGTGGACCGTACGGCCCGGCGGGCGCAGGTGGCGGCGTACAACTCCGCGGTGGAGGAGCGGGAGCGGCACCGGGGGTGAACCCGGCGGAGGGCGGGAGCAGCACGGACGGGCCCCGCCGGACCATTGTGTGGTCGACGGCGGGGCCGTGGCCGGGACGGGCCGAACAGCTCTGGGCAGGGCGAGCTGTTCACCCCGCCCCGGACAGCCTCAGGTGCCGGCGACGACGAGTGCGGCCTTTGGGGCGGTGTTCATGAGGGTGAGTTCCTTACGTGGGGGCGCAGGGCCGCGCAGGACGACGCGGTGGGGAGGGGGACGGCAGCACCGCGGGGCTGAACGGCTCGGCGCAGCTGAGCCGTTCAGCCCCGGTCGGGCAGTTCAGTTGTTGGTGCTGAGGTTGCCGAACGCCGAGTTGAGGACGCCGACGACGTTGACGGTGTTGCCGTTGACGTTCACGGGGACGTGCACCGGGGCCTGGACGAGGTTGCCGGAGCCGACGCCGGGAGAGTTCGTGGCACCACCGGCGGCCTGGGCGCCACCGGTGGCGAAGGCCGAACCGGCGGCCGCGCTCAGGGCGAGACCGGTGGCGGACAGGACGAGGGCGGCCTTCTTGGCGGTGTTCATGGGGTGTTCCTCACTTGGCGGCACGAGGCCGGCCGGATGACGGTGACGGTGCGGAGAGCGGACCGGCCGGGTGTCCAGGGGGTGACGGGGACCGGTCCGGCGCGCTCCGCGCGGGCCGTGGACCACGGCACGGCGCGGAGCGTGCGGGCCCTGCGGGCGGGGACCTGCGGTCAGTTGTTGACGCAGGGGTTGCCGAAGCTGGGGTTGAGCAGACCGACGACGGAGATGGTGTTGCCGCAGACGTTGACCGGGACGTGCACCGGGACCTGGACGACGTTGCCGGAGACGACACCGGGGGAGTGCGTGGCGCCGCCCACCGCCTGCGGGCCGTGCGCCGAAGCGACGCCGGCGCCCGCGAGGGCGAGACCGCTCGCCGCCATCGTGATGGCCGCTGCGCGCTTGATGTTCTTCACTTCTCTTGCTCCTCATTGCCGTTGTCGTGACCAGCCGCCACGACTGCTCTGGACAACGGTCCGGCTCGAGGAGGGATACGCCGAACGGGCTACCGCTACACGACAGTATGAATCTCGGACCGGAGGGCGACGTTCGGGTTGACGCATTGTCGTACGGGACGACCGTCGCACCCCCGGTCCGGCCGGGCTTCGTGGCTGCTCAGGCCCCGATTCCGTGCCGTACGGCCCACAGCGCGGCCTGCGTGCGGTCGGCGAGGTCGAGCTTCATGAGGATGTTGGAGACGTGGGTCTTGACGGTCTTCTCCGACAGCACCAGCGCGCGGGCGATCTCCCGGTTGGAGCGGCCGTCCGCGATCAGCGCGAGCACCTCGCTCTCCCGGTCGGTGAGGGAGGTGCCGCGCCCCTGCCCGCCGTTGCCCTCCTCCTGCGAGAGCAGCGCGCCGGCCACCTCGGGCTGCAGCACGACGTGGCCGGCGTGCACGGAGCGGATGGCGGCGGCCAGCGCCTCGGGGTCGATGTCCTTGTAGACGTAGCCGGCCGCGCCCGCGCGCAGCGCCGGGACGACGGTGCGCTGCTCGGTGAAGCTGGTCACCACCAGCACCCGGGCGGGGTTGTCGAGTTCCCGCAGCTTGCGCAGCGCCTCGATGCCGTCCGTGCCGGGCATCTTCACATCCATCAGGACGACGTCCGGGCGCAGTTGTTCGGCGGCGGCGATGCCCTCGGCCCCGTCGGCGGCCTCCCCCACCACCTCGATGTCGTCCTGGACCTCCAGGAACGTCCGCAGCCCGCGGCGTACGACCTGGTGGTCGTCGACGAGCAGGACGTGGATCGACCGGATGTCAGCCACCGGGCACCTCCATCTCGACAGCGGTGCCCTTGCCGGGCTCCGACTCCACCGTGAGCTTTCCGCCGACGCCGCCGGCCCGGTCGTGCATCGACACCAGGCCGAGGTGGCGGCCGGCCCTGCGGACGGCTCCGGGGTCGAAGCCGCAGCCGTCGTCGGCGATCCGCAGCAGCGCGCCCTGGCCGTCGCGGGACAGGGTGACCTCGACGCTCTCCGCTCCCGAGTGCCGCAGGGCGTTGTGCAGCGCCTCCTGGGCGACCCGGAGCACGGCCTCCTCCTGGGCGGACGGCAGCGCCCGCACGCCGTGGGCCGCGAAGGACACGCGGGCGGCGTGGGCGCGGTCCAGGACCTGGATCTGCGAGCGGAGGGTGGCCACCAGCCCGTCCTCGTCCAGGGCCGCGGGGCGCAACTCGACGACGGCGGCGCGCAGTTCTTCGGCGGCCTCCGCGGCCAGCGCGGCGACCTGGTGGAGTTCGTCCTTGGCGCGGACCGGGTCGCGGTCGACCAGGGCGGTGGCGGCCTGGGCGGTCAGGCGGAGCGAGAACAGCTTCTGGGCGACCGCGTCGTGCAGTTCGTGGGCGAGCCGGGCCCGCTCGCCGGCGATGGTGAGCTCGCGGCTGCGCTCGTAGAGGCGGGCGTTGGTCAGGGCGATGGCGGCGTGCTGGGCGAGTATGCCGAGCAGGCGCTCGTCGTCCTCGGTGAAGCCGCAGCCCTCCCGGCGGGAGGGAGCGTCCTCGGGGCAGCGCTTGTTGGCCAGGAAGAGGGCGCCGAGGATCTCGTCGCCGTCGGCGACCGGCAGGCCCAGGAAGTCGGACATGTCGGGGTGGGCGGCCGGCCAGCCGCCGAAGCGGGGGTCCTCGCGGACGTCGGCGAGCCGCTCGGGGGTGGCGTTGTGCAGCATCGCGGCGAGGATGCCGTGCTGGCGGGGCAGCGGGCCGATGGCCTTCCACTGCTCCGCGCTGACGCCGTCGACGACGAACTGGGCGAAGCCGCCGTGGTCGTCGGGCACTCCCAGGGCGGCGTACTCGGCGTCCAGCAGCTCGCGGGCCGAGGCCACGATCGTCTTGAGGACGTCGCGCACCTCCAGATGCCTGCTCATCGCCAGGATCGCGGTGCTCACCGCGGGGATCCCGGCTCCCGGTCCGTTGGTCATGGCTTCACCGTACCGGCGGGCCGCGCGGCCCGTATCGGTCCGGCGACGCCTCCGCCTAGGCCCCCGGCCCTAGGGCGAATGCCCTGCCCGGGGCCGGTCCGGCGGCCGACGTGCGCGGGGCGGGGGCGTTCCTACGGTGAGGGCGTGGCCGGGGCGGCCGTCCCGGCGGGAAGGGGACGCGATCATGCCGGTGGCGATCATCACGGGGGCGTCGAAGGGACTGGGCCGGGCGCTGGCCCGGGCGCTGGCCGCACGCGGCTGGGACCTGGTGGTGGACGCCAGGTCGGCCGGGCCGCTCCAGGAGGCGGCGCGGGAGCTGCGCGGGTCGGGGGGCCGGGTGGTGGCACTGGCCGGGGATGTGGCGGACGGCGGGCACCGGGCGGCGCTGGCGGCCGCCGCGGCGGAGCTGGGCGGGCTCGATCTGCTGGTGAACAACGCGAGCGCGCTGGGCGCCGCGCCGCTGGTGCGGCTGGCGGAGCATCCGCTGGACGGGCTGCGCCGGGCGCTGGAGGTGAATGTGGTGGCGCCGCTGGGGCTGATTCAGCTTGCTTTGCCGCTTTTGCGCAATTCAACCCATGGCTCCTATCTGTCCTCGTATGAAGGAGAGGCCCCTTATATAGGAGAAGCTCCTTCGGGACGGCCGGACGAGGGAAGTGAGACGTACGAGGCGCACACCGCATGCGGGAATTCCCATAATTCTTATTTGTCCGATTCGACCCCTTATGCGGGAGCGGGTGGAGCCGTCCTCTGCCTCAGTTCGGACGCGGCGGTCGAGGCGTACCCCACCTGGGGCGGCTACGGGGCCTCCAAGGCCGCGCTGGACCAGCTGTCCGCGGTGCTCGCGGTGGAGGAGCCGGCGCTGCGCGTCTGGTGGGTCGACCCGGGCGACATGCGGACCGAGCTGTACGCGGCCGCCGTCCCGGACGACGACGACTCCGGCCGGCCGCTCCCCGGGACGGTGGTGCCCGCCCTGCTGCGGCTGCTGGACGGGGCTGCCCCCAGCGGGCGGTACCCAGCGGCCGGGGCGGCGGCCCCGGCCGGCAGCGGGAGCGCCCGGTGAGCGCGGAGACGCTGCACGTACCGGAGGAGCTGTCCGCCCGGGTGCCGGCCGAGCAGCGGGGCCCCGGACTGGGCCGGGACGCCGTACGGCTGCTGGTGAGCCGGGGTTCCGCGGAGCCCGCGCACCACGCCTTCGGTGAGCTGCCGGAGCTGCTGGCGCCGGGGGACGTGCTGGTCGTCAACACCTCCAGCACGCTGCCGGCGGCGGTCGACGGGCGGGTCGGGGACGGCCGGGGGCGTGGCGAGCCGGTGGTGGTGCACTTCTCGACCCGGGCCGGGCGGTGGCCGGCCGCTGGGCGGTCGAGCTGCGCAGCCCGGACGGCCGGGGCAGCACCCACCCGCGGGCGGGCGGCCCGCCCGGCGCCGTGGTGCGGCTGCCGGGCGGGGCACGGCTGGTGCTGGAGGCGCCGGTGGACCCCGGGGGCGTACGGCTGTGGTGGGCGCGGCTGAGGGGCGTCCGGGCGGACGAGCTGATGCGGCGGCACGGGCGGCCGATCCGGTACGGCTACACCGACCGGGACCAGCCGCTGGGGGCGTACCGGACGGTGTTCGCGGTGGACTCCCCCGGCGGCGGCAGCGCGGAGATGCCGAGCGCGGCCCGGCCGTTCACCGCGGAGCTGGTGGCGCGGCTGGTCAGCAAGGGGGTGCAGTTCGCGCCGATCTCACTGGACACGGGGGTGGCGTCGGCGGAGGCGTTCGAGCCGCCGTACCCGGAGCGGTTCGTGGTGCCGGCGGCGACGGCGTGGCTGGTGAACGCCGCGCGGGCCCGCCGGAGGACGGCGCCGCGGGCTGCCGGCGGCCGGATCGTCGCGGTGGGCACCACGGCCGTACGGGCCCTGGAGTCGGCGGCCGGGGCGGACGGGCGGGTACGGGCCGCGGCCGGCTGGACGGACCTCGTGGTGACCCCGGAGCGCGGCGTACGGGCGGTGGACGGCCTGCTCACCGGGCTGCACGAGCCCACCGCGTCGCATCTGCTGATGCTGGGGGCGGTGGCGTCGGTGACCGCGGACGGGGAGGCGCTCGGGCGCGCCTATGCGGCGGCGGTGCGGCGTCGCTACCTGTGGCACGAATTCGGTGACCTGCATCTGCTGCTGCCGGGCTGAGTCCCAGACTCGGTGCATGTCGCATTCAACGAGGAGCTGGGCGCCGGCCGACGGCGAGCCCTACCGGCCGGTGCCGTACCGCCCGGAGCGGATGCCCGCGGCCGAGTCGCTGGCCCGGGCCGCCGAGCTGCGGGAGCGGATGAGCCGGCGGCGTACGGTCCGGCAGTTCGCCGCGGACCCGGTGCCGGAGCAGGTGGTGCGGGACGCGATCGCCTGTGCGGCCACCGCGCCGTCCGGGGCGCATCAGCAGCCCTGGACGTTCGTGCTGGTCAAGGACCCCGAGGTGCGCCGCCGGATCCGGGCGGCGGCGGAGGCGGAGGAGCAGGTCTCCTACCGGGGGCGGCTGGGCGAGGAGTGGCTGGCGGCGCTGCGGCCGCTGGGCACGGACGAGGTCAAACCGCATCTGACCGACGCCCCGCAGCTGATCGTCGTCTTCCAGCAGCGGCACCGGCTGGGCGCGGACGGCAGCAAGCACAAGCACTACTACGTCGACGAGTCGGTGGGGATCGCGGTCGGCATGCTGCTGTCCGCGCTGCATCTGTCGGGGCTGGCGGCGCTGGTGCACACGCCCAGTCCCATGCGCTTCCTCCAGGAGGTGCTGGGGCGTCCGGCGAACGAGAAGGCGTTCGCGGTGATTCCGGTGGGATATCCGGCGCCGGAGTGCGTGGTGCCCGATCTCGTCCGGAAGTCCCTTGATCAGGTAATGGTCGAGGTTTAACGCACACAGCCTGTGCATTCGCAATTACGTCCGGCGAGACAAACCCCCTCGCGGTGTGACGCCGCGCATAGGGCCTACATCACGTACGACCCGGGTTAGTGGGATCCGCAATAGCGTGTGACCTGGGAAGCAAGTATTCGGAAAGCAATATTCCGATACACGGTTCCACTAACTCGGATCGTACGTCACACCTTTGCCGGGGCAATTTTCGGCCGCTAAGAATGGCCTCCATCGCTCGGCGCCGTGGTCAGGACTCGGCGTTCGCCGCCGTTCGAGGCCCGTGCGATACCGCCCATCGGAAGGTCTGTCCCGCCATGCCCCAGCACGCCATTTCTGGTCTCAACCGCCTGACCCGGACGCACAAGCTGTCCGCCGCCGGTGTCGCCACTGCCGGTGCCGCCGCTCTGGTCTTCGCCCTCGTACCGGGAGCCGACGCCGGCCAGGGCAAGGCCCAGGCCACGACGATCGAGAACGTGAAGCCGGTCGCCTTCGCCGCGGTCGACACCGCCGCGAAGACCCAGCAGGCCACGATCGCCAAGCAGGCCGCCGAGTCGACCGCCCAGGGCAAGGCCGAGGCAGCCGCGAAGCAGGCCGCCGCCGAGAAGGCAGCCAAGGCGAAGGCCGCCGCGGTGGCGAAGGCCAAGGCCGAGAAGCAGCGCAAGGCGCAGCAGGCCGCGAGCCGGTCCGCCGTCCGCACCGCGATACCGGCCGCCGCGCCGAAGCCCGCCGCCGCGCCGAAGCCGGTCGTCAAGACCTACCCGAACAACCTCGACGGCTGGATCCGCCAGTCGCTCGACGTGATGGCCAAGAAGGGCATCCCGGGCTCGTACAACGGCCTGTACCGCAACATCATCCGGGAGTCCTCGGGCAACCCCATGGCGATCAACCTGTGGGACATCAACGCCCAGAACGGCATCCCGTCCAAGGGCCTGCTGCAGGTGATCGACCCGACGTTCAAGCAGTACCACGTCGCGGGCACCTCCTGGAACATCTACGACCCGGTCGCCAACATCACCGCCGCCTGCAACTACGCGGCCGCCAAGTACGGCTCGATGGACAACGTCAACTCGGCCTACTGAGCCACTGGTTGACACCTTCCGTGCCACGCGCACACACCGCCGAGGGGCGGCACCCGCAATCGGGTGCCGCCCCTCGGGCGTTGCGGTGGGGTGCGCGCTACTTGCGCATGACCTCCGGCTCGTGGCGGCGCAGCAGCCGTGCGACGACGAAGGCGAGTCCGACGCCCAGGCTGATCAGAATGATCATGTCCATCACGTAGACGCCGGTCTGGTGCTTCCACAGCGGGTCGGGGTTGCCCAGCTCCCACGGGAGCAGGGTGTTCATGTCGGCCGTCGCGCCCATCGCGGCGACCGCCCAGCGCGACGGCATCAGCCAGGCCACCTGGGCCACGCCGACGGTGTCGAAGAGCTGGAAGAGCACGCCGGTGAAGACCACCTGGACGATGGCGAACATGACCAGCAGCGGCATGGTCTTCTCGGCGGTCTTGACCAGCGAGGAGATGACCAGGCCGAACATCATCGAGGTGAAGCCCAGCGCGATGATCGCCAGCGTCATCTCGATCGCCGGCTGCTTGGGCACGATCAGGCCCTCGGAGGGCATGTTGCGGGTCGAGAAGCCGATCAGCGCGATGATCACGCCCTGGAAGGCGGTGACCACACCGAGCACGATCACCTTGGACATCAAATACGCCGACCGCGACAGGCCGGTGGCCCGTTCGCGCTCGTAGATGACCCGCTCCTTGATCAGCTCACGGACGGAGTTCGCCGCGCCGGAGAAGCACATGCCGACCGCGAGGATCAGCATGATCGTGCTGGCGTCGCGGTTGGTGCGGTGCCGGTTCAGCGGTCCGTAGCCGAGGCCGAAGTCGCTGGGGATCAGCATCGAGACGATGCCGAGCACCGCGGGCAGGATCACCATCAGCGCCAGGAAGCCGCGGTCGGAGGCGAGCACCGAGACGTAACGGCGCATCAGCGTCCACAGCTGCGAGCCCCAGCTCTGGGACTTCTGGGTGCGGGCCGGCGGCGGCTGGACGTTCACCGACTGCGGGGCGACGGCGTCGATGTCCGCGGCGTACAACTGATAGTGCGGGGAGCCGCGCCAGCGGCCCATCCAGTCGTAGTCGCGGTAGTTCTCGAAGGCCGAGAAGACATCCGCCCAGGTGTCGTACTGGAAGAAGTTGAGCGCCTCCGCCGGCGGGCCGAAGTAGGCCACGCCGCCGCCCGGCGCCATCACCAGGAGCTTGTCGCAGAGGCCGAGTTCGGCCACGGAGTGGGTGACGACCAGGACCGTGCGGCCGTCGTCGGCGAGGCCGCGCAGCAACTGCATGACATCGCGGTCCATGCCCGGGTCGAGGCCGGAGGTCGGCTCGTCCAGGAAGATCAGCGACGGCTTGGTCAGCAGCTCCAGTGCCACCGAGACGCGCTTGCGCTGGCCGCCGGAGAGCGAGGTGACCTTCTTGTCCTTGTGGACGTGGAGCTTGAGCTCGTGCAGCACCTCGTCGATCCGGGCCTCACGCTCGGCCTCCGCGGTGTCGCCGGGGAAGCGGAGCTTGGCCGCGTACTTGAGGGCCTTCTGGACGGTCAGCTCCTTGTGCAGGATGTCGTCCTGCGGGACCAGACCGATGCGCTGACGCAGCTCGGCGAACTGCTTGTAGAGGTTCCGGTTGTCGTAGAGGACGTCGCCCTGGTCGGCGGGACGGTACCCGGTCAGCGCCTTGAGCAGCGTCGACTTGCCGGAGCCGGACGGGCCGATGACCGCGACCAGCGACTTCTCCGGGACGCCGAAGGAGACGTCCTTGAGGATCTGCTTGCCGCCGTCGACGGTGACCGTGAGGTGCCGGGCCGAGAAGGAGACCTCGCCGGTGTCGACGAACTCCTCCAGCCGGTCGCCGACCAGCCGGAAGGTGGAGTGGCCGACGCCGATGATGTCGTTCGGGCCGACGGGGGCCTTGCCGGACTTGGGGACCGGCTGGCCGTTGACGTAGGTGCCGTTGTGGCTGCCGAGGTCGCGGATCTCGAAGCGGCCGTCGGCGGTGGCGTGGAATTCGGCGTGGTGGCGGGAGACCTGGAGGTCGGAGACGACCAGCTCGTTCTCCAGCGCACGGCCGATGCGCATCACCCGGCCCGTGTCGAGGCGGTGGAAGGTGGTCGGGCTGCGGTCGCCGGCCGGTGCTCCGGCCGGCCGCTGCGCGGGACGCTCCTGGGGCTGCGGGGCCGCCTGCTGGGGCGGGACGTACGGCGGCTGCTGGCCCTGCGGCGGCGCCTGCCAGCCCTGCTGTGCGGGCGGCGGCTGGTGCGCGGGCTGCTGGTGGGCCGGCGGCTGCTGCGCGGCCGGCGCCTGCCAGCCCTGCGCGGCCGCCTGCTGCTGCGGGGCCATCGCGGGCCGGGCGCTGAAGGCGTCGGCGGCCGGCGCCGCGGCGGAGAGCGTCATCCGGGGGCCGTCGGTGGCGTTGCCCAGATGCACGGCCGAGCCGGGGCCGATCTCCATCTGGTGGATCCGCTGGCCCTGGATGTACGTGCCGTTGGTGCTGCCCTGGTCCTCGATCATCCAGCCGCGGCCGGCCCAGCGCACGGTGGCGTGCCGCCAGGAGACCCTGGCGTCGTCGAGCACCATGTCCCCCTGCGGATCACGGCCCACGTTGTAGGACCGGGACGGATCGAGCGTCCAGGTCCGTCCGTTCAATTCCAGTACGAGTTCAGGCACTCCATGCCCCATTACATAGTCCCCCGAGTGACGCCCTGTATGGGAAGTCTAGGGATGGCGAACATCGTGAGGAACTATTTCAGGCTCGGCCGGTGGACCGGAAACCGGGACGGGAGAGGGGTGCGAGCGGCTTCGGCCGGCCCTGCCAAAACTCCCGGAGCACGGGAAGAACCCATGGAAGGGCAGGGATCACCGGATTACGGGTGTTCCGGACGGGCCGGTGTGCGCACGGGGGCTCAGGCAGCCGCCGGGACGCCGTGCGGGCCCACCCCGGAGGCCGCATCATGGGAGATAGCGGACACATCACTGAGCGGAACCACGGTCCGGCGCGGCCGTGGCCGTTGCGCTCCGTCACCGTTGCCGGGTGTCCGGAACGCCGTCCCGCGGCAAGGGCGTTGGCGTTCCCGGGCGCCGCGCCGCGGCGTGCGGAGCGGGACGGCCCCGGACACGACTCCATAACGATCGGCGGGACGGCCGGGGCCTCGGGGTGACGGGGTGCGGGCACGCGGCACCGGGTCCGGCCCGGTCCGAACCCCGGACACCCGTACGGACCCGGCGGCCCGGCGGTTACCGTAAGGGCACCATGAGCGCATCGCAGATCCCGCCTGCCACCGCCGTAACGGGCGATGACGTACCGACCCTGCTCGTCAAGATCTTCGGGAAGGACCGGCCCGGCATCACCGCAGGGCTCTTCGACACCCTCGCTGCCTACTCCGTCGATGTCGTGGACATCGAACAGGTCGTGACCCGGGGACGCATCACGCTGTGCGCGCTGGTCACCACCCCCTCCCCCGGCCAGGGCACCACCGGCTCGTCCGAGGGTGACCTGCGGGCGACCGTGCACAGCTGGGCCGAGTCGCTGAACCTCCAGGCGGAGATCATCTCCGGCCGGGGCGACAACCGTCCGCGCGGCACCGGCCGTTCGCACGTCACCGTGCTCGGGCACCCGCTCACCGCGGAGTCGGCCGCCGCCATCGCCGCCGCCATAACGGCTTCCGGCGGCAACATCGACCGTATTTTCCGGCTCGCCAAGTATCCGGTGACCGCCGTGGAGTTCGCGGTGTCCGGCGCCGTGACCGAGGCGCTGCGCACCGTCCTGGCCCCCGAGGCGGCACGGCTGGGCGTGGACGTCGCGGTGGTCGCGGCCGGGCTGCAGCGCCGGGCGCAGCGGCTGGTCGTGATGGACGTCGACTCGACGCTGATCCAGGACGAGGTCATCGAGCTGTTCGCGGCGCACGCCGGCTGCGAGGCCGAGGTCGCCGAGGTGACCGCCGCCGCGATGCGCGGTGAGCTGGACTTCGAGCAGTCGCTGCACGCCCGCGTCGAGCTGCTCGGCGGTCTCGACGAGTCGGTGGTGGAGGCCGTGCGCAAGGAGGTACGGCTGACGCCCGGCGCCCGCACGCTGGTGCGCACCCTCAAGCGACTCGGCTATCAAGTCGGCGTCGTCTCGGGCGGTTTCACCCAGGTCACCGATGCGCTCAAGGAGGAGCTGGGGCTGGACTTCGCCTCCGCCAACACCCTGGAGATCGTCGACGGCAAGCTGACCGGCCGGGTCACCGGGGACATCGTGGACCGGGCCGGCAAGGCGCGGCTGCTGCGGGAGTTCGCGCGGCAGGCCGGGGTGCCGCTGGACCAGACCGTCGCGATCGGTGACGGCGCCAACGACCTGGACATGCTGAACACGGCCGGCCTCGGGGTGGCCTTCAACGCCAAGCCGGTGGTGCGGGAGGCGGCGCACACCGCGGTGAACGTGCCGTTCCTGGACACCGTGCTGTACCTGCTGGGCATCACCCGGGAAGAGGTCGAGGCGGCGGACACCCACGCAGGGTGAGCGCGGCCCCCGCACGGGGCGCACGAGCAGCGAGAAGAGAAGGGCCCCGGCGGTGTGCCGGGGCCCTTCTCGTGGTGCGGGCCGGCGGGCCGGGGCCCCGCGCGGCGGCGCCGGCGGCCGCGTGGCTCAGCCCTGCGGCGTCCAGTACGCGATCAGCCGGCCGACGCCGTGCTCCAGCGCCTTCCACGAACCGTCGAAGGCGACCACGGCCAGGGCGGAGGTCGGGAAGCCGCTGCGGTTCATCCGCGGCAGCAGATCGGCCTCGGCCTCGCCGGACAGGGCGTCCGCGAGGGCGTGCACGCCCGGGTTGTGGCCGATCAGCATCAGGTCGTTGACGTCGTCGGGGGTCTCGTTCAGCAGCGCGATGAGCTCGCCGAGGGAGGCTTCGTAGATCCGCTCCTCGTAGACGGTCTTGGGCCGCTGCGGGAGCTCGTGGACGGCGAGCTTCCAGGTCTCGCGGGTGCGCAGGGACGTCGAGCACAGGGTCAGGTCGGGGATGATCCCGGTGCCGGCCAGCCAGCGGCCGGCGACGGGAGCGTCCCTGCGGCCGCGCTCGGCGAGCGGGCGCTCATGGTCGCTGGTCTCCGACCATTCGGCCTTGGCGTGTCGGAGGAGGACAATCCGGCGGGGTGTATCGGCGCTCATGCGTCCCAGCTTCGCACGAAAGACGGCGTGCGGCGCGGGGTGTTGGAGCGCTCCCCCTGCAGGGTGACGGCGCACGCGGGCGCTCCTCACGCACCGATGCCGAGGAGCCGGGCGAGCAGCTCCAGCAGCGGCGCCAGGCCCTGCGGGGCACCCGCCGCGCTGGCCCGGGACGGGCTCGCCACCAGGGCCAGCAGGACGGTGAAGGAGACGACCGGCAGCGCCAGCGCCCACCACGGCAGGCGGGCCCGCAGACCGGGCGTCCGCAGGCCGCGGGTCCGCGGGCGGCGGGCCCTGGCAGCGGGTGGCCGGCTGAACGCGGCGGACATACGGATCGCCTCCGGGGCGGATCGGAGCCGCGCGGCCACCGGCCGCGCCACCGCGGGTGCGGTGTACTCCGAAGCTACGGATCACCGGCGGCCGTTCCTACCCGGGAAGCCACCCACTTCCCCCTGAGGCCCGTCCCCTAGGGGACGGGGGGGTGTCCCCACCCCGCGGGGCGGGGCCGCGGGGTCACGGCGCCGCGATACTGGCCACGATCGCGACGACGACGGTCACACCGAGCATGAGGCCCAGCATGAGGAGCAGCTTCTTCTGGCTGTTCTGGGGATTCGGTTCGAGCACTGGCATGGGCCCAGTCTCCCACTCAGGTCTCGTCCTCGATCCGGCGGTCCCGCCCGGCCAGCACCCCCACCGCGATCTGCGGCACCATCAGCCCGGCCATCAGGGCGATCGGCAGCCCCCAGCCGCCGCTGTGCTGGTAGAGCGTGCCGACCAGCAGCGGCCCGGGGATGGAGATCAGATAGCCGACGCTCTGCGCGAAGGCGGAGAGCTTGACGACCCCGGCGGAGCTGGTCGAACGCATCCCGATCATGGTCAGGGCCAGCGGGAAGGCGCAGTTCGAGATGCCCATCAGCAGCGCCCAGGCCCAGGCGCCGGCGGCCGGCGCAAGCCACAGCCCGGCGTAACCGGCCAGGCCGCACAGGCCGAGCAGCACGGCGAGCGGGCCCTGGTGCCGCATCCGGGAGGCGAGCCGGGGCAGCACGAAGGAGAGCGGGACACCCATCGCCATGGTGACCGCGAGCAGCACGCCCGCCGTACCGGCCGAGACCCCGGCGTCGCGGAAGATCTGCGGCATCCAGCCCATGGTGATGTACGCGGCGGTGGCCTGCAGGCCGAAGAAGACGGCCAGCGCCCAGGCGGTGGGCGAGGAGGCGATCCGCACCGGGGGCTCCGCGGGGCGCGCGGGTTCGTCCGCGGCCGGACCCGCGGTGCCGCGGCGCCGGCCCGGCCCGGCGAGCCAGGGCAGTACGGCGACCACGGCGAGCGCCGCCCACACGGCCAGGCCGGTCCGCCAACTGCCGCCCAGCGCACGGGTCATGGGGACGGTGAGCGCCGCGGCCAGCGAGGTGCCCAGGGCCAGCGCCATCGAGTAGAGACCGGTCATCGGGCCCACCCGGTCGGGGAACCAGCTCTTGATCACGACCGGCATCAGCACATTGCTGACCGCGATGCCGGCCAGGGCGAGCGCGCTGCCGGCGAGGAAGCCGCCGGTGCCGCCCGCGTACGGGCGCACCGCGACGCCGACCGCGACCGCGGCCATCCCGGCGCAGACCACCGCGCCGGGCCCCCAGCGCCGGGCCAGCCGGGGGGCCGCGAAGCCGAAGACGGCGAAGCACAGGGGCGGTACGGAGGTAAGCAGCCCGGCCAGGGTGCCGCTCATGCCGAGGCCGTCGCGGACCTCCTCCAGGAGCGCGCCGAGGCTGGTGATGGCGGGGCGGAGGTTGAGCGCCGCCAGGACGAGACCGACCGTCACGATCCGCGGCAGCCAGCGGGCGAGCGGGCCGCCGGCCGGCGGCTCCGGTGTGCCGGGGGCCGGGGCGGTGGGGGTGGTACGGGGCCCGGCGGCGGGGCCGAGGGTCGCGAGGTCGTCGTCTGCCATAGGAGCCATCATAGAATCATGGGATGAATGCCTGTCCAGCCGATATCGGTAGCCTCTGCTGTCCCGGGCGGCGCCGGGGGCCGGAAGGACCCGCCGGGCGCCGTGCCGCAGCCACCCGTCCGCCCCTGCACCCCGGAGCGCAGCCATGCCTCTGACCTCGCCCCGCCGCTCCGCGCTGGCCGACCAGGTGATCGCGCAGCTGCGCGCCCAGATCACCTCCGGTGAGTGGCCGGTGGGAGCCCGCATCCCCACCGAGCCGGAGCTCGTCGAGCAGCTCGGGGTGGCGCGCAACACCGTCCGCGAGGCGGTCCGCGCGCTGGCCCACAACGGGCTGCTGGACATCCGGCAGGGCTCGGGCACGTACGTGGTGGCGACCAGCGAGCTGGCCGGGGTGATGAACCGGCGGTTCGCGGCGGCCGAGCCCGGGCACGTCGCCGAGCTGCGCAGCGCCCTGGAGGCGACCGCCGCCCGGCTCGCCGCGCGCCGCCGTACGGAGCAGGACCTGCGGCAGCTCGACGCGCTGCTGGAGCGGCGCGAGGCGGCCTGGAGGTCGGGGGCGGCCGAGTCCTTCGTGGAGGCGGACGCGACGTTGCACATGGCGATCGTGGCGGCCTCGCACAACGAGGTGCTGGCCGAGATCTACGCCGACCTCGGCGGCGTGCTGCGCGACTTCCTGCGGGCCGATGTCGGCGAGGAACTGCGGCCCGAGGCGCACATGGACCACTCCCGCCTGGTGGAGGCGATCCGCGCGGGCGACGGCGACCGGGCGGCGGCCGAGGCGGGCGCCCACCCCTTCGGCTGCCGGCCGGGCCTCGCCGAACTCGCCTGAACCCCGGGAAACGCGTACTGCCCGCCCCGGAGACCGGGACGGGCAGTACGGACGAGCTCGGGGCGTCAGGCGCCCATCATGTGCACACCGCCGTCGACGTGCACGATCTCGCCGGTCGTCCGCGGGAAGAAGTCGGACAGCATGCCGACGACGCCGCGGCCGGCCGGCTCCGGGTCGGCCAGGTCCCAGCCGATCGGGGCGCGGTGGTTCCACACGTCCGCCAGCTCCTCGAAGCCGGGGATGGACTTGGCGGCCATCGACTTGATCGGGCCGGCCGAGACCAGGTTGCAGCGGATGCCCTGGGGGCCCAGGTCGCGCGCCAGGTAGCGGTTGGTGCTCTCCAGCGCCGCCTTGGCCACGCCCATCCAGTCGTACTTCGGCCAGGCGATCTGCGCGTCGAAGGTGAGGCCGACGACCGCGCCGCCGTGCTCCATGAGCGGCAGGCAGGCCATCGTCAGCGACTTGTAGGAGTACGCCGAGACCTGCACCGCGGTGCCGACGTCCTCCCAGCTCGCCTCCAGGAAGTTGAAGGCGCCCTGCGGGCCGAAGGCGATGGAGTGCACGATGCCGTCGATGCGGGCGCCCTCGCCCTGGTGCTCACGGATCTTGTCCGCCAGCCCGTCCAGGTGCTCCTGGTTGGTGACGTCCAGCTCGATGACCGGGGCTTCCTTGGGGAGCCGCTTGGCGATCCGCTCGACGAGGGAGAGCCGGCCGAAGCCGGTGAGGATGACCTCGGCGCCCTCGTTCTGGGCGACCTTGGCCGCCTGGAAGGCGATCGAGGACTCGGTCAGGACACCCGTGACGAGGATGCGCTTGCCTGCAAGGATTCCACTCATGGTGATCAGTGACCCATGCCCAATCCGCCGTCGACGGGAATGACGGCTCCGGTGATGTACGCGGCCTCGTCGGAGGCCAGGAAGCGGACCGAGGAGGCGATCTCCTCGGGCTGCGCATACCGCGCGAGCGGCACCTGCTTGACGATGCTGTCCCGCTGCTCGTCGCTGAGCACCCGGGTCATGTCGGTGTCGACGAAGCCGGGCGCGACGACGTTGACGGTGATGTTGCGGCTGCCCAGCTCGCGTGCGAGGGAGCGGGCGAAGCCCACCAGGCCCGCCTTGGAGGCGGCGTAGTTCGCCTGGCCCGCGGCGCCCATCAGGCCCACCACGGACGAGATCAGCACGATGCGGCCCTTGCGCGCCCGCAGCATCGCCCGGTTGGCCCGCTTGACCACCCGGAACGTGCCGGTGAGGTTGGTCTCCAGGACCGAGGTGAAGTCCTCCTCGGACATCCGCATCAGCAGCTGGTCACGGGTGACGCCGGCGTTCGCCACCAGCACCTCGACCGGACCCTGCTTCTCCTCGATCTCCTTGTACGCCTGCTCGACCTGCTCGCTGTCCGTGATGTCGCACTTCACGGCCAAAAATCCCGCTGGGGGCTCGCCCGAGCGGTAGGTGATGGCGACCTTGTCGCCTGACTCGGCGAAGGCACGGGCAATGGCGAGGCCAATGCCGCGGTTACCTCCGGTGACCAGAACCGAGCGGCTCAAGAGATCACCCTTTCCGTTTCTGTCCGTCCTGCGTTCGATACGAAACTATCGGTCACGGGCCCCTGAAGTGGAATCGAGCACGGACAGGGGCGCGCCCCGGTCACTGTCGGGTCTCCACAGAACCGCCGCCGACGCGCCGTGCCGCACACCGGTCGCGGTCTGGGCCGCGGCCGCACCGCAGGGCATGATGCAGGCGCCGACCACGGGAGGACGCCTTGCCTGCTGCACCCCATGCCCTTGATGAAACGTTCCTGGCGTTGCCGCTGCACGCGCTGGCCGACGCCGCGCTGGCCCGGGCCCGCGCGCTGGGCGCCACGCACGCGGACTTCCGCCTGGAACGGAACCGCAGCGCCTCCTGGCGGCTGCGGGACGCACGGACGGCCGGGACCTCGGACACCACCGACCTCGGCTACGCGGTGCGGGTGGTGCACGACGGCGCCTGGGGCTTCGCGTCCGGCGTGGACCTGACCATGGACGCCGCGGCGCGGGTGGCCGCGCAGGCGGTGGCGATGGCGAAGCTGTCGGCGAAGGTCATCCGGGCGGCCGGCGCCGACGAGCGCATCGAGCTGGCCGACGAGCCCGCCCACCCCGACCGCACCTGGGTCTCCGCGTACGAGATCAACCCGTTCGACGTACCGGACGCCGACAAGACCGCGCTGCTGGCCGAGTGGAGCGCGCGGCTGCTGGACGCCGACGGGGTGGCCCATGCGGACGCCTCGCTGCTGACCGTCCAGGAGAACAAGTTCTACGCGGACACCGCGGGCACCAGCACCACCCAGCAGCGCGTCCGGCTGCATCCGCAGCTGACCGCGGTCGCGGTGGACCCGACCAGCGGCGACTTCGACTCGATGCGCACCCTCGCCCCGCCGGCCGGGCGCGGCTGGGAGTACCTGACCGGGGACCACTGGGACTGGGCCGGCGAGCTGGCCCGCCTGCCCGAGTACCTCGCCGAGAAGATGCACGCCCCCGGCGTCGAGCCCGGCGCGTACGACCTGGTGGTGGATCCCTCCAACCTGTGGCTGACGATCCACGAGTCGATCGGGCACGCCACCGAGCTGGACCGGGCGCTGGGCTACGAGGCGGCGTACGCGGGGACCTCGTTCGCCACCTTCGACCAGCTCGGCAAGCTGGCGTACGGCTCGGCGCTCATGAACGTGACCGGCGACCGGACCGCCGAGCACGGCCTCGCCACGATCGGCTACGACGACGAGGGGGTGGCCGCGCAGTCCTGGGACCTGATCAAGGACGGCACCCTGGTCGGCTACCAACTCGACCGCAGGATCGCGAAGTTGACCGGCTTCGCCCGCTCCAACGGCTGCGCGTACGCGGACTCGCCGGCCCATGTGCCGGTCCAGCGGATGGCCAACGTCTCGCTGCAGCCGGCCCCGGAGGGGCCGTCCACCGAGGAGCTGATCGCGGGCGTGGAGCGGGGCATCTACGTCGTCGGCGACCGCTCGTGGTCGATCGACATGCAGCGGTACAACTTCCAGTTCACCGGCCAGCGGTTCTTCCGGATCGAGAACGGGCGGCTGGCCGGGCAGCTGCGCGATGTCGCCTACCAGGCGAGCACCACCGACTTCTGGGGCTCGATGAGCGCGGTCGGCGGTCCGGACACCTATGTGCTGGGCGGCGCCTTCAACTGCGGCAAGGCCCAGCCGGGGCAGGTCGCGGCCGTCTCGCACGGCTGCCCCTCGGCCCTGTTCGAGGGCGTGAACATCTTGAACACGACTCAGGAGGCCGGTCGATGAGCCCGCGCAATTCCCGCAGCACCGCACCGCACGAGATCGTCGAGCGGGCCCTGGAGCTGTCCCGCGCCGACGGCTGCGCGGTCATCGCCGACGAGCACTCCGGCGTCAACCTGCGCTGGGCGGGCAACGCCCTCACCACCAACGGCGTCACCCGCGGCCGGACCCTGACGGTCGTGGCGACCGTGAACGGCGCGGAGGGCACCGCCTCCGGCGTGGTGTCCCGCTCGGCGGTGACCAAGGACGATCTGGAGCCGCTGGTACGGGCCGCGGAGGCGGCCGCCCGGGACGCGGGGCCCGCCGAGGACGCCCAGCCGCTGGTCGGCGGCGAGAAGGCGTCCGCCGACTTCACCGACGCGCCCGCCGAGACCTCCTCCGACGTCTTCGCGGCCTTCGCCCCGGCCCTCGGCGAGTCCTTCCGCGCCGCCCGCTCCGGCGGCCGCGAGCTGTACGGCTTCGCCCACCACGGTGTCGTCTCGTCGTACCTGGGCACCTCGGCCGGGCTGCGGCTGCGGCACGACCAGCCCACCGGGACCCTGGAGCTGAACGCCAAGGCGCCGGGCACCGACGGCACCGTCCCCCGCTCGGCCTGGACGGGCCGCGCCACCCGCGACTTCACCGACGTCGACCCGCGGGAGCTGGACGCCGAGCTGGGCCGGCGGCTGGGCTGGGCCGAGCGGCGGGTCGAGCTGCCGGCAGGGCGCTACGAGACGCTGCTGCCGCCCACCGCCGTCGCCGATCTGCTGATCTACCAGCTGTGGTCGTCCGGCGCCCGGGACGCCGCCGAGGGCCGTACGGTCTTCTCCCGGCCGGCCGACGGTGACGGCGACGCCGCCGGCCGCCCCGGCGCCGGCACCCGGCTGGGCGAGCGGCTGAGCGCACTGCCGCTGACGCTGCGCAGCGACCCGCGGGCGCCCGGTCTGGAGTGCGCGCCGTTCGTGCTGGCGCACTCCTCCGGGGACGACGCGTCGGTCTTCGACAACGGGCTGCCGCTGACGGCCACCGACTGGGTGCGCGAGGGCGTGCTCAACCGGCTGCTGACCACCCGGCACACCGCCGGGCTGACCGGCCTGCCGGTGGCGCCCGGAATCGACAACCTCCTTCTGGAGGGCGGCGGTTCCCGCTCGCTGGAGGAGATGGTGGCGGACACCGGGCACGACGGGCCCGCGCTGCTGCTGACCTGCCTGTGGTACATCCGCGAGGTCGACCCGGCGACGCTGCTGCTGACCGGGCTGACCCGGGACGGCGTCTATCTGGTCGAGAACGGCGAGGTGACCGGCGAGGTCAACAACTTCCGGTTCAACGAGTCGCCGGTGGACCTGCTGTCCCGGGCGGCCGAGGCGGGCCGTACGGAGCGGACCCTGCCGCGCGAGTGGAGCGACTACTTCACCCGGGCCGCGATGCCGGCGCTGCGGATCCCGGACTTCAACATGAGCTCGGTCAGCCGGGGGGTGTGAGCGGGGCGGGCCGGGGCCCGCGGCCGCCGCGCCGGGGCCCGCGCTCGGAAACCCGCGCGTGGGCCCCGGCCCGTTGGCCATAGACTTCTTCTCCGTCCCTTCTGGGACACCCTGTCCTCCCTCACGGGAAAAACCGATCGATCAGGAACGCCATGACACGCCTCGGCGAATCCGTCGCCCGCGCCAGCACGCTGCTCTCCGCCGACCTCTCCTCCGACGCCACCGTCGAGGAGCTGCTCAAGGAGACCGGTGCGCGGCGCTATCTCGACCTGACGGACCTGCCCGCCAAGGAGCAGGCCGAGCTGATCGCGGCCCGTACGGTCGAGGTGCTGCCGGGCGTGGAGAAGCTGGCCGAGCGGATCGAGGAGCGCCGGACGGCGGGCAAGGGCCTGCACATCAAGCTGGGCATCGACCCGACGGCGACCGATGTGCACCTGGGGCACGCGGTGCCGCTGATCGTGCTGAGCCGGTTCCAGCGGCTGGGCCACGACGTCACGCTGATCATCGGCGACTTCACCGCCAAGATCGGCGACCCGTCGGGCCGTACCGCCGAGCGCCCGCCGCTGACCGACGAGGACATCGCACACAACCTCGCCACGTACCGGGAACAGGTCCGCCCGTTCTTCGACTTCGAGAAGGTCAGCTTCCGGCAGAACAGCGAGTGGCTGGCGCCGTACACCTTCCCCGAGCTGCTCTCGCTGCTCGCCCAGGTGCCGGCCTCGCAGCTGCTGCAGCGCGAGGACTTCCGCAACCGGCTGGCGGCCGGCTCCGGCCTGACGATGACGGAGCTGCTGTACCCCGTCGCGCAGGGCCTGGACTCGGTGGCGCTGGAGTGCGACGTGGAGCTGGGCGGCTCCGACCAGCTGCTCAACCTCCAGATGGGCCGCAAGCTGATGGAGCTGCGCGGGCAGCGGCCGCAGCTGGTGGTGACCATGCCGCTGATCGAGGGCACGGACGGCACCGGCGCCAAGATGTCCAAGTCCAAGGGCAATTACGTTGGCCTGGGCGCGCCCGCCGACGATGTCTTCGGCAAGATCATGTCGGTGCCGGACCGGCTGATGGAGCCGTACCTGAAGGCGTGGACGGAGTGGACCGACGAGGAGATCGCGCTCGTCCTGGGCCGGATCGCGGACCGTTCGCTGCACCCGATGGACCTCAAGAAGATCCTCGCCGGTGAGGTCGTGGCCGCGCTGTACGGCCTGGAGGCGGCGCAGGCGGCGCGGGCCGGTTTCGTCGCGCAGTTCTCGAAGAAGTCGTTCTCCGACGTGGAGTCGCTGCCGGCCGTCGAGGTCGGCGAGCACGGCGCGGAGACGGTGGCGACGGTGCTGACCCGGGTGCTGGAGTTCACCCCGAGCGCCTCGGCGGCGCGCCGGCTGGCCAAGCAGAACGCGCTGCGGCTGGTCGTGGAGGGCGACGAGGGCCAGCAGACGGTGGTGCTCGCGGAGGCCGACGCGATCCGTCCGCTGGGTGAGGTGCTGGCCGACAAGCTCGCGGACACCGCGGGCGTCGCGTACCTCAAGGCCGGGCGGAAGCTGGCCGTGCTGCGGGGCCGCTGACGAAGCAGCACGAGGGCGGCCGGGGCGCTTGCGCGCGCACCGGCCGCCCTCGTGTGTCGGAACTGCCTAGATGGTTTGCTTCCTGCGGCCGCGCATGGAGACCCACAGCCGGTCCCCGATGGCGACCACGATGACCGCGCCGGCCAGTTGCAGCAGGTGCCGGATCCAGTCGATTCCATTGGTCTCGTTCACGCCGAGCCCGGTGGCCGCCCAGTTGCCGAGGACGCTGCCGAGCATGCCGAAGATCACCGTCAGCCAGAGCGGGATCTGCTGCTTGCCCGGGATGATGGCCTTGGCGATGAGGCCCAGCACCAGGCCCACGACGATGGCCCACAACCACGACATGTGTTGCCTCCTCCGGTGGCACGGTGCACGTGAGGTCGCGCCCCGCCAGTGTCGCCCCGCATCGCCTACGGCGCACGCCGGAGGGGGCGGTACGCCAGTTGTCCGGGCGGACCCGGGCGCGGCGGGGCAGGACCCGGTCTCGAAGGCGGCGCAGGTGCGGCGTACCGTGGAAACCGACCGGAAACCGGGGAGAATCCGGCACGACTGAGCAGGTGGTGGAACGTGACGCGGAAGCAGAGCGGCGGCCAGACCTTCCGGATCACCGGGGCGCGCCAGGGTCTCTCCGAGGACGTGCGCGGACGGCAGCGCCGGTACGTGATCTCGATGGGGGTGCGCACGGTCGCCGTCCTGCTGACCGTCGTGCTGTGGAACATCGAGCGGCCGGTTGCCATCGCGACGCTGGTACTGGGCATGGCGC
Organism: Streptomyces lydicus; assembly: GCF_000717345.1. Taxonomy (GTDB): domain Bacteria; phylum Actinomycetota; class Actinomycetes; order Streptomycetales; family Streptomycetaceae; genus Streptomyces; species Streptomyces lydicus. The sequence goes on from NZ_JNZA01000036.1 coordinate 29,536, forward strand.
TGCCCTACATCGCGGTGGTGATCGCCAACGCGGGCCGGGAGAACGCCCCTTCGCTGCCGCGGACCTTCATCGCGGGGCCGACCAGGCCGATGCTCACGCCGGGGACGACCGGCGGCGCGGCGGAGCCCGTTCCGGACCGGCCGGCGGCGGAGGGCACGGCGCCGCGGGACGCCGCCCGCTGATCACCGTTCGGTCTGCAAAGCTCAAGAAAAGCTCAGATCAATCATGGAGTTCCGGTGCACCGCGCACCATCCCCCGTGACATACTGCGTACGCGCTCCGCATCCCCCGTCGGAGCGACGGACCGACGCCGGGCGGCTCCCCCCGTGGCTGCCCGGCGTCGCCATGTCCGCGGGTGGTGGCCGGCCGGGGTGCCGGGGCCGCAGGACGTAGGGTTGAGGCCGTGAACTCCCCTGATCTTCCCGGCTTTCCCGCCGGTGCCGACAGTGCCGTCATCTGCTCCGCCAAGGGCTGCCGCGCCGCCGCCGTCTGGGTGCTGGCCTGGAACAACCCCAAGCTGCACACGCCGGACCGCCGGAAGACCTGGCTCGCCTGCGAGGAGCACCGGGAGCACCTGTCGCAGTTCCTCGGCATGCGCGGCTTCCTCAAGGACGTCGTGACGCTGGAGGACTGGGAGGCGTCGGCCTCCGGGCACTGACGGCGGGCCGGTCAGCCGCCGATCGCGGACATCGGCCGCTCGGGCTGGAGGAAGGACGGGTCGTCCAGGCCGGAGCCCGCCTTCTTGCCCCACATCGCGACCTTCCACAGGCGCGCGATCTCCTCGTCGGGCGCCCCGGAGCGCAGGGCCGTGCGCAGATCCGTCTCCTCGGTGGCGAACAGGCACGTACGGACCTGGCCGTCGGCGGTCAGCCGGGTGCGGTCGCAGGCGCGGCAGAACGGGCGGGTGACCGAGGCGATCACGCCGACGCGGTGCGGGCCGCCGTCGACGATCCAGCGCTCCGCGGGCGCGGAGCCGCGTGCGTCCCGGCTCTCGGGGGTGAGCGTGAAGCGGGTGCGCAGCGAGGTGAGGATGTCACCGGCGGTGATCATGCCGTCGCGCTTCCAGCCGTGCTGGGCGTCCAGCGGCATCTGCTCGATGAAGCGCAGTTCGTAGTCGTGGGCGATCGCCCAGGCCAGCAGGTCGGGGGCCTCGTCGTCGTTGAGGCCGGGCATCAGGACCGTGTTGACCTTGACCGGGGTCAGGCCGGCGGCGCGGGCCGCCTCCAGGCCGTGGAGCACGTCGTCGTGACGCTTGCGGCGGGTCATGGCCTGGAAGACTTCGGGCCGCAGGGTGTCGAGGGAGACGTTGACGCGGTCGAGTCCGGCGTCGCGCAGCGCGGCCGCCGTGCGCTGCAGCCCTATGCCGTTGGTGGTCAGGGACATCTGGGGGCGCGGGGTGAGCGCGGCGACCCGCTCGACGATGCCGGGCAGGCCGGGGCGGAGCAGCGGCTCGCCGCCGGTGAAGCGGACCTCCTCGATGCCCAGGTCGCGCACGGCGATGCCGATCAGCCGGACGATCTCGTCGTCGGTGAGCAGATCGGGCTTGGCCAGCCACTGCAGGCCCTCTTCCGGCATGCAGTACGTGCAGCGCAGATTGCACCGGTCGGTCAGCGAGACGCGCAGGTCTGTGGCCACGCGACCATAGGTGTCAATGAGCACGAGGCCCCCTCCCCGGGAGTGATGGCCCGGTACGTCGTCCGTGGTGGATCAGTACGTCTTCGAGCCTACGCGATAGGTGTGCCGGTGAGCAGAGATGAGAAGCACGAGGTGGGCGGGGTGGCCTCGTAGATCTCTACGACGCCACCCCGCCCGGGTGCTGTAGGGACGGCTCAGTGGGCTCCGGTCCCGGTCAGCGAGCGGACCTCCAGTTCGGCGTACTTCTTGGCGTCCGGCTCCTCCTTGGACAGCAGGGAGCCCAGCCAGCCGAGCAGGAAGCCCAGCGGGATGGAGATCAGGCCGGGGTTCTCCAGCGGGAAGAAGTCGAAGTCGGCGCCGGGGAACATGGAGGTCTCCTTGCCGGAGACGACCGGCGAGAAGAGCACCAGCAGGACCGACGAGGCCAGTCCTCCGTAGATGGACCACAGGGCGCCCCGGGTGGTGAACCGCTTCCAGAAGAGGCTGTAGAGGAGCGTCGGGAGGTTGGCGGAGGCGGCGACCGCGAAGGCGAGGGCGACCAGGCCCGCGACGTTCAGGCCGCGGGCGAAGACGCCCAGCACGATGGCGACCGCGCCGATGCCGACGGTGGCCCAGCGGGCCGCGCCGACCTCCTCCTTCTCGGTGGCCTGCCCCTTGCGCAGGACGTTGACGTAGATGTCGTGGGCGAACGACGAGGACGAGGCGAGGGTGAGGCCGGCGACCACCGCCAGGATCGTCGCGAAGGCGACCGCGGAGATGACGGCCAGCAGCACCGCTCCCCCGGTGGAGCCGGCGCCGCCGCCGATCACCTCGGCGAGCTGCGGGGCCGCGGTGTTGCCCGCCTTGTTGGCGGCGGTGATCGCCTCCGGCTTCAGGAGCGCGGCGGCGCCGAAGCCGAGCGCGATGGTCATCAGGTAGAAGACGCCGATGATGCCGATCGCCCAGTTCACCGACGTACGGGCGGCCTTGGCGGTGGGGACGGTGTAGAAGCGGATGAGGATGTGCGGCAGGCCGGCGGTGCCCAGGACGAGCGCGAGGCCCAGCGAGATGAAGTCGATCTTCGAGGTGGCGGTGGCGCCGTACTTGAGTCCGGGCTGGAGGAAGGCCGCGCCCTTGCCGCTGTTCTCCGCGGCGGCGCCGAGCAGGCCGGAGAGGTTGAAGTGGAACTTCAGCGCCACCAGGAAGGTGATCAGCAGGGTGCCGGCGATCAGCAGCACCGCCTTGACCATCTGCACCCAGGTGGTGCCCTTCATGCCGCCGATGGTGACGTAGAGGATCATCACGATGCCGACGAGGACGACGACCAGGATCTTCCCGGCCTCGCTGGTGATGCCCAGCAGCAGGGTGACCAGCGCGCCGGCGCCCGCCATCTGGGCGAGCAGGTAGAAGATCGAGACGACGATGGTGGAGGTGCCCGCGGCGGTGCGGACCGGGCGCTGGCGCATCCGGTAGGCGAGGACGTCGCCCATGGTGAACCGGCCGGAGTTGCGCAGCGGTTCGGCGACCAGCAGCAGCGCGACGAGCCAGGCGACGAGGAAGCCGATGGAGTAGAGGAAGCCGTCGTAGCCGAAGAGGGCGATGGCGCCGGCGATGCCCAGGAAGGACGCGGCGGACATGTAGTCGCCGGAGATGGCCAGGCCGTTCTGGAAGCCGCTGAACTGCCGGCCGCCGGCGTAGAAGTCCTCGGCACCCTTGGTCTGCCGGCCGGCCCAGACGGTGATGCCGAGGGTGGCGGCGACGAAGACCGCGAAGAGGGTGATGATCAGGGCGCGGTGTTCGCCCGCGCCGCCGGCCGCGAGCTGGAGCGCGTACGACTGCTGAGGGGGCATCATGCGTCGGCCTCCAGGCGGGGCTTGTCGGCCTCCAGGCGGGACTTGATGGCCTCGGCCTTGGGGTCGAGCCGGGCGGCGGCATGCCGGGAGTACCACCAGGCGATGAGGAAGGTCGTCACGAACTGGCCGAGGCCGAGCACGAAGGCCACGTTCACCCGGCCGGCGACCTTGGTGGCCATGAAGCCGCCCGCGTAGCTCGACAGCAGCACGTACACGAGGTACCAGAGGATGAAGCCGAGGGTCAGCGGGAAGGCGAACGAGCGGTGCGCACGGCGGAGTTCATCGAATTCAGCGCTGGACTGCACCTGGAGGTAGTCGGGCGGCTCATGCGTCCCCGGATCGATGGTGGGTGCGGCACTCACGGAGTCTCCTGACGCGAGGGGTCTGGTGCTGGGGCCGAGGATAAGGCCCGGATAAGTGACGTGGATCACGCATCGTAGGGCCGCTCCCCACGATGCGACAGGGGTGGGATGGTTGAAATCCTGAGGAAACGAGGGAATGCGCAGCCCGGCCGCCACCGCGCGGGGGGCGCTTCGTTGAGCCGGTTGTGAATCCGCCGCCCCAGCAGGACGCCTCCCCACCCGGTCCCCGTCGGCGCCCGTACGGCAGCGTCCGGCTGCCCGCCCCGCTCGCCGTCGCCCCCGCGCCGCCCCGGCCCGGCGCCGATGCGCGCCGCTGGTACGGCCGGCGGATCGCCCTGCCGCCGCTGAGCATCGGCGCGCTGCGCCGGCAGGACTGACCGCCCGGCGCCTGCGCAGCGCCTCGCGCGGGCCCGTTTTCCGACGCGGCGTCAATGTGCCATCTCTGACGGGTTTCTCCGAGTCCGTTGCTGTCTGTCAGTGATCGCCGATAACTTCACTTCGCACTGCATCCGCCCGTGCGCAAACCCGCGCACGGGCGGTCTCACGGATGATGTGGAGTACCCATGGCGCATCCCCGATCCAGACGCATGCGGGCGCTGGCCGTCCCGCTCGGACTGGCCCTGACGGCGTCCCTCGGCTTCCTTCCGAACGCGGCCACCGCCGCCTCTGCGGACTCCGCCCCGGCCGCCGCCGCCCCGGCCGACGGCCCGCTGCTCTCGTACGTCGTGAACACCGCGCCGGGCCATGCCGCGGTCGGCAAGGTCGAGAAGGCGATAGCCAAGGCCGGCGGGAAGGTGATCGTCGCCCATGAGCAGATAGGCGTGATCGTCGTCCACTCGGCCAACCCGCAGTTCGCCGCCACCATACGGGCGGTGCCGGGTGTGCAGACGGCGGGCGCGACGCGCACCGCGCCGCTGAAGCCCACCGGCACCACCGACGTCGGCAAGCCGCAGAAGGTCGACCTGTCGAAGTCCCAGCTCAAGGCGGCCGGCAGCGCGGCGAAGGCGAACGGCCAGGAGCCGCTGGAACCGCTGCAGTGGGACCTGCCCGCCATCAAGGCCGACAAGGCCGCGAAGGTGAACCCCGGCAGCCGGAACGTCACCGTCGCCATCATCGACACCGGCGTGGACGACACCCACCCGGACCTGAAGCCCAACTTCTCCGCGAAGCAGTCCGCCAGCTGCGTGGGCGGCGTGGCCGACACCTCCAAGGGTGCTTGGCGCCCCTGGAACCCGGACGAGGACTACCACGGCACCCACGTCGCGGGCACGATCGCCGCGGCCCGCAACGGCGTGGGCGTGGCGGGCGTCGCCCCGGGCGTGAAGATCTCCGCCATCAAGGTCAGCGAGCCGGAGACGAGCCTCTTCTACGCGGAGAGCGTGGTCTGCGCGTTCGTCTTCGCGGCCGACCACGGCGTCGAGGTCACCAACAACAGCTACTACGTCGACCCGTGGATGTTCAACTGCAAGGATGACGCCGACCAGGCGGCCATCATTGACGCGGTCGGCCGGGCCGCGAGCTACGCCCAGCGCAAGGGCGCGATCAACATCGCCGCCGCGGGCAACTCCAACCTCGATCTGGCCGCCACCAAGCTCACCGACTCCGGCAGCCCGAACGACTCCACCCCGGTCGAACGCACCGTCAACCCGAAGACCTGCTGGGACGTTCCCACCCAGCTGCCGGGCACGGTGACCGTCGCGGCGACCGGCGTCAACAAGCTCAAGTCGTCCTACTCGAACTACGGGCTGGGCCAGATCGACGTGGCCGCCCCGGGTGGCGACTCCAAGCAGGTGCCCGAACTGCCCGCCAAGAACGGCAACATCCTCTCCACCATGCCGGGCGGCGACTGGGCCTACCTGGCCGGTACCTCCATGGCGACCCCGCACGTCGCGGGCGTGGCGGCGCTGCTGAAGAGCGCCCACCCCAAGTCCGGCCCGCAGGAGATCCAGTGGCTCCTCAAGGAGCAGGCGGACAACCCCGGCTGCCCCGCGGGTGACACCACCTGCACCGGCACCAAGCACGTGAACAGCCACTTCGGCTACGGCATCGTCGATGCGCTCGACGCCGTGAAGAAGTAACTCCCGGGAGGCGACTCCCCGGCCGGCACGCCCCTCGGGGTGTGCCGGCCGTCCCGCGCTCAGGGCGTGACCAGCACCTTGAGGGCGGTGCGCCGGTCCATCGCGCGGTAGCCGTCGGGGACGCCCGCGAGGTCGACGGTGAGGTCGAAGACCGGGGCAGGGTCGAGGGTGCCGTCCAGCACGTCGGGGAGCAGCTCCGGTATGTAGCTGCGGACCGGGGCGACGCCGCCGCGGACGGCGATGTTGTTGTCGAAGAGGGCGCGCATGTCCAGCCCGCTGCCGCTGCCGTGCGGGACGCCGACCCAGCCGATGGCGCCGCCGGGGCGGGTGATGCCGACCGCGGTGCGCATCGACTGCTCGGTGCCGACCGCCTCGATGACGGCGTGCGCGCCCCGGCCGCCGGTCAGCTCGCGGACCGCCGCGACGGCCGCCTCGCCGCGCTCGGCGACCACGTCGGTGGCGCCGAAGGTCCGGGCGAGGTCGGTACGCGCCTGATGGCGGCCGAGCGCGATGATCCGCTCGGCGCCCAGCCGCCTGGCGGCCAGCACACCGCACAGGCCGACCGCGCCGTCACCGACCACCGCGACCGTGGAGCCGGGCCGTACGCCGGCGCCGAGGGCGGCGTGGTGCCCGGTGCCCAGGACGTCGGAGAGCGCGAGCAGCCCGGTGAGCAGCCGCTCGTCGCCCGCGGCGTCGGCGGGCAGCTTGACCAGGGTGGCATCGGCGTACGGGACCCGTACGGCCTCGCCCTGGCCGCCGTCGGAACCGGGCTCGCCCCAGAAGCCGCCGTCGACGCAGGAGGTGGTCAGGCCGTCGGCGCAGTACTCGCAGCGGCCGTCGGACCACATGAAGGGCGCGACGACCAGGTCGCCCACGGAGAAGCCGGACACCTCGGGGCCGGTCTCGGCGACCACACCCAGGAATTCGTGGCCGATCCGCTGGCCGGGCTCGCGCGCCGCCTCGCCCCGGTACGCCCACAGGTCGCTGCCGCAGATGCAGGCCCGCAGCACCTGCACCACGGCGTCCTGGGGCTTGCGGACGGCGGCGTCCGGGACGTCGTCGACGCGGATGTCGTGGGCGGCGTGGATCGTGGTGGCGCGCATGCGGGGCGGTTCCTTGCGTTTTCAACAGATGGACCGCTCCACGGTACGCCTGCCCTACGACACCCCCGCCCCGGGCCGCACCGGCGCCGGCCGCGGCCCGGGCCGCCCGGCCGTCGTGGCGACGGCCCGCAGCACCCCGGTGGCCAGCGCGAACTGGGCCGCGGCGTAGGTGAGCATGATGCAGAACTGCGGGAGCGGGAGCTGCGGCCAGTGCGCCAGACCGCTCGCGATCAAGGTGTCGGAGAGCAGGAAGAGCAGCCCGCCGGCCGCGGCCAGGAGGCCCGCCCGCAGCGCGCCGAAGGCCATCGCGGTGAGCAGCAGGCTGTAGCCGGCGACCGGGATCCGCAGCTCCGCGGGCAGGTCCGGCCACAGCAGCGCCACGGTGCCGGCCAGCAGCAGCCCGTACCCGGCGGCGAGCCCGGCCGTCCGCCCCCGCCGGGCGGGCGCCGCACCGTTCCGCTCTCCCTGCCGTGCGAACACCAGCAAATAGCAGACGTGGCCCGCCGCGAACGAACCCATCCCCAGCAGGAAGACGGTGTCCCCGCCGATCTGCAGCAGGGTGTCGCCGCCGCAGCCGAACAGCAGCGCACCGGCCAGCAGGGCCGGCCCGCCGCGCGCCAGCACGTAGCAGGCGAGCACCGGCATCAGCGCGGGCTTGGTGACGTGTGCGACGGCCGTCGCCCCGGCGAGCAGCGCTCCCAGATGGACAGCGGTCAGCGCGGCGAACGCCCACAGCAACGGCCGCACGCCGGCCGCCCAACGGGGCGTCATGTGACGGGTTCCTCGACGGCGGGGCGCGCCTCGCCCTGCGCGGCGCCGGCCGCCTCCCCCTTTGCCGCGCCGGCCGCCTCCCCCTGCGCGGCGGCCGGCCGCCAGCCCGGTCCGCGGAAGACGTGGCCGGCGCGGGCGCTCCAGCTGCCGGCGGCCCGTACGTCGCGCGCGATGGCGGCGTACTCGTGGGTGGCCACCCGCAGCGGGTTGAAGGTCGCGATGTTCTTGGTGAGGCCGTAGACCGGCCGTTCGGTCTCGGCGACGAAGGAGCCGAACACCCGGTCCCAGATGATCAGGATCCCGCCGAAGTTGCGGTCCAGGTAGCCGCCCTGGGAGGCGTGGTGGACGCGGTGGTGGGACGGCGTGTTGAACAGGAACTCGACGGGCCGGGGCAGCTTGCCGATCCGCTCGGTGTGCACCCAGAACTGGTAGACGAGGTTGGCGCCCGAGGTGAACGCGATCGCGGCCGGATGCACGCCGAGGGCGATCATCGGGACGTAGAAGGGCCAGACGGTCCAGGTCGTCCAGGGCTGTCGCAGTGCGGTGGTGAGGTTGAACTTCTTGCTGGAGTGGTGCACCACGTGGCACGCCCACAGGACGCGGATGACGTGGTGGCCGCGGTGCGACCAGTAGTAGAAGAAGTCCTGCGCGAGCAGCATCAGCGGCAGCGTCCACCACAGCACGGGTATCCGCAGCGGGGTGAGTTCGTAGACCGCCGCGTAGATCGCGACGATGGGTATCTTCCACAGCGCGTCGAAGACCAGGCTGCCCAGCCCCATCCCGACGCTGGTGGCCGCGTCCTTGGCCTCGTAGCCCTCCGCGTCCTCGTCGGGATGCAGGCGGAAGCTCACCATCTCCACCACGGTGAGCAGGACGAAGGCCGGTACGGACCACAACACGACATCGGGCAGGTGCGGCATGTCCCGCACCATAAGGGGGGCGACAGGGGCGCCGCTAGGGGTTGTTACTCAGAAGTATGTGAGACCGGCCGTCAACTGCGGGCCGCGGCGTACCGCCGGTAGCTTCCCTCCCGGGCACGCGCCCGGCAACGACGACGGAAGCGAGGTCCGATGTCCGCACCCACCATCGCCCTGCTCGGCGGCGGTTTCTCCGACGACCCCGACACCCTGCTCGACGACTTCGTGCTGGCCGCCACCGGACGGCCGCGGCCGAAGGTCTGCTTCCTGCCCACCGCGAGCGGCGACGCGCCGGGATACATCGAGAAGTTCCACGCGGCGTTCGGCAAGCGGGACTGCGAGGCGAGCCATCTGGAGCTGTTCCGGCGCACCGTGACCGATCTGCGGTCCTTCGTCCTGGCGCAGGACGTCGTCTACGTAGGGGGCGGCAACACCGCGAACATGCTTGCCGTCTGGCGGCTGCACGGGCTGGACGAGGTGCTGCGCGAGGCGTACCGGGCCGGGGTGCTGCTGTGCGGCATCAGCGCCGGGGCCTGCTGCTGGTTCGAGAGCGCCTTCTCCGACTCCTTCGGCCCGCCCGCCCCACTCACCGACGGACTGGGCCTGCTGCCGGGCAGCCTGTGCCCGCACTACGACAGCGAGCCGGCGCGCCGCCCCGGCTACCTGGCCGCCGTCAACGACCGTGCGCTGCCCGCCGGTTGGGCGGTCGACGACGGCGCCGCCGCGCTGTTCACCGACGGCCGGCTGACCGATGTGGTGACCCGCAGGGAAGGGGCCACACTGCGCCGGGTGCAGGCGGACGGCGACGGCCCGGTACGCGAGACGGCCCGGACGGCGCGGGTATTGGCGGGCTGACGGGCCGGGGCGACGGAGGAGTGCGGCGAGAGCGCGGGGGCGGATTCGCGGGGCCGCTTGCGGCGACTTCAGGCCGAATCGGGGCCCGATTTCGGAGCGGCCAGTTTTTGACGAGTCGTGACGAGTTGTCCCGATTCGCTCGCCTTCCGGCCCCGCCCTACGGGCCCTTGCCCTCCCCCGTCCCTCCTGGTTTTCCCCTCCGCCCCCCTCCGCCTGGGGAACAGAACCCCACCAGAGCGTCTGCAAGGCGCTCAAATGCCCTCCCCCGCGGCGGAATTGTGCCCGTCGACGCCTCCGTGGCGGCCGTCTCCGGCGACGGCGGTTCGGTGGCTGTCGGTGGTGGCCCGTATCCTCAGGGACCATGCTCGAAGACCGCATGGCAGCAGCCGACCCGATCGCCCCGAGGATCGGGCAGCAGCCGGGCCCGCAGACGCCGCCGGCTCCCTGGCCGTCCGGGTATCCCCAGGGATACGCGGTGGTCGACGTGGAGACGACGGGCCTGGCCCGCGACGACCGGATCATCTCCGCCGCCGTGTACCAACTCGACGCACAGGGCGAGGTCCAGGACCACTGGTACACCCTCGTCAACCCGCAGCGCGATCCGGGCCCGGTGTGGATCCACGGCCTGACGAGCGCCGTGCTCGCCGACGCGCCGCTCTTCCCGGAGATCGTCACGGAGCTGTCCGAGCGCCTGGCGGACCGCGTGCTGGTGGCGCACAACGCCATGTTCGACTGGTCGATGATCGCCCGTGAGTACGCCCGCGCCGCGGCGACCGCCCCGGTGCGCCAGCGGCTGTGCACCATCGCGCTCTCCAAGGAGCTGGGACTGCCGCTGCCCAACCACAAGCTGGAGTCGCTCGCCGCCCACTACGGCGTCGTGCAGGAGCGCGCGCACCACGCGCTGGACGACGCCCGGGTGCTGGCCGAGGCGTTCCGCCCCAGTCTGCGGCGGGCCGCCCGGGAGAACCTCCGGCTGCCGCTGCTGACCTGCCAGCCGCTGACGGAGTGGTCGGACGCCCCGGCGCCCCGGCAGCGCGCCGCCGCCGCGTCGTACCGCCCCACCTCCTGGCGGCCGTCCCGCAAGCGTCCGGCGTGCCCGTATCCGAATCCGGGGCGCTACGAACCGGGCGGCCGGCTCGTCCAGGGGATGCGGGTCGCCTTTTCGGGCGATACGTCCGTGGACCGCGAGCTGCTGGAGGACCGCGCGATCGAGGCCGGGCTGCATGTGGCGACGAGCGTGTCCCGGCTGACCAGCCTGCTGGTGACCAACGACCCGGACGCCCGGACCTCCAAGACCGCCAAGGCTTCCTCGTACGGCACGACCGTGATCGACGAGGCGGCCTTCATGCAGCTGCTCCAGGACGTCCTTCCGGCGCCTGCTTCCGGGTGAAGCCCGGCCAACACACCCGTCCGCGCCTCGCCCCGTGCGGGCCCCGCCCGCACGCTGTGGCGCATGGCACGTTGTGAGGTCTGCGGAAACGACTACGGGATGACGTTCGAGGTGCACGCGCAGGGCGCGGTGCACGTCTTCGACTGTTTCTCCTGCGCCATCCACCGCATGGCGCCGATCTGTGAGCACTGCCGGGTCCAGATCATCGGCCAGGGGGTGGAGGCCGACGGCAAGTGGTACTGCGGCGCGCACTGCGCCCGCTCGGACGGGCGGGTGGGCATCGTCGACCGGGTCTGACGGCCGCGGGCCCCCTCTGCCGGGGACCCGCGGCCGGGCCGCCCGGGCGCCCCAGGTACCGTCGGAGCCGTGTACCGCTTCCTGTTGTCCCGGCAGTGGGTGATCCTCACCCTCGTGGGCCTCGTGCTGATCCCCGTCATGATCAAGCTGGGCTTCTGGCAGCTGCACCGCCATGAGCACAAGGTGGCGCAGAATCAGCTCATCGCGTCCAGCCTGGCGGCCAAGCCGGTCCCGGTGACGGCGCTGACCGCCCCCGGCCGGGACCTCCCGCACCACGACATGTGGCGCACGGTCACCGCCACCGGCACGTACGACACCGCGCACGAGGTCGTGGTGCGTCAGCGCACCGCCGCCGACGAGCAGAGCATCGGCTACTACGTCCTGACCCCGCTGGTCCTGGCCGACGGCGACGCGGTGCTCGTCAACCGCGGCTGGATCTCGGCGGGCAACGACCTCACCAAGTTCCCCGACGTCCCGCCCGCCCCCAAGGGCAAGGTCACCGTGACCGGCCGGATGATGGCCGACGAGACCACCGCGTTCAGCGGCATCAAGGACACCAAGGGGCTGCCCGCCCGCCAGGTCATGCTGATCAACAGCAAGGAGCAGGCGAAGCGGACCGGCCGGCCGATGCTCGGCGGCTACATCGAGCAGACCGGCCCCGATCCGGCGGGCGGTAAGCCGGAGCTGGTGCCCGAGCCGGACCACGACTCGATCGGCCCGCACATGGCCTACGCGATCCAGTGGTGGCTGTTCGCGGGCGCCGTACCGGTCGGCTGGATCATCCTGGTACGCCGTGAGCGCCGCGACCGCGCCGAGGCAGCGGCCAAGGAGGCCGCGGGCGCCGAGGAGGCCCCGGGCGGGCCGCCCGCCCGCGAGACCGAGGACGCCACCGCGTAGAACGCGACGGCCCGGGACGCCACAGCCCCGGAACGGCCCGGCCGCGGCCGTCGCCCGGACAGCCGTCAGCACCGCGTAGCGCACCCGCCCGGCGGGAAAGCCCGAGGGGTGCACCCACATATCGAGGACTACGCGCTCATCGGCGATCTGCAGACCGCCGCGCTGGTCGGCCGCGACGGCTCGATCGACTGGCTGTGCCTGCCCCGCTTCGACTCGCCCGCCTGCTTCGCCGCTCTCCTCGGCGGCCGGGACAACGGCCACTGGTCGCTGTCCCCGCGCTCCCCCGAGGCCCGCGCCGAGCGCTCCTACCGCGGCGACTCGCTGATCCTCGACACCGTCTGGGAGACCCCCACCGGCCGGGTACGCGTCACCGACTTCATGCCGCAGCGCGACCGCGCACCCGACGTCGTACGGATCGTCGAGGGCCTGGACGGCAGCGTCGAGATGCGCGGGGTGCTGCGGCTGCGGTTCGACTACGGGCGGGTGGTGCCGTGGGTGCGCGCCACCGAGGGCGCCCGGGTGGCGGTCGCCGGTCCGGACTCGGTGTGGCTGCGCACCCCGTCCCACGGCACCACCTACGGCAAGGACTTCTCCACCCGATCGGACTTCACCGTCGCCGCGGGCGAGCGCACCGCGTTCGTGCTGACCTGGCATCCCTCGCACGAGCCCCGGCCCGACCTCATCGACCCGTTCGACGCGCTGGCGGACACCCTGGAGGACTGGCGGACCTGGTCCGCCCGGTGCCGCTACGACGGCCCGCACCGCGCGGCCGTGATCCGTTCGCTGATCACCCTCAAGGCGCTGACCTACGCCCCCACCGGCGGCATCGTCGCGGCACCCACCACCTCGCTGCCCGAGGAAGTGGGCGGCGTCCGCAACTGGGACTACCGCTACTGCTGGCTGCGCGACGCCAGCCTCACCCTGGACTCGCTGCTCGCCGCCGGGTACCTGGAGGAGGCCGGCGCCTGGCGGGACTGGCTGCTGCGTGCGGTCGCCGGCGCGCCCGAAGACCTGCAGATCATGTACGGGCTGGCCGGCGAGCGGCGGCTCCCGGAGGCCGAACTGCCCTGGCTGAGCGGGTACTCCGGCTCCACGCCGGTGCGGATCGGCAACGCCGCCGTCGAGCAGCGGCAGCTCGACGTCTACGGCGAGGTGATCGACTCCTTCCACATCGCGCGTACCGCCGGACTGCCGGCGGAACCGCACGCCTGGAGCATCCAGCGGACCGTGGTGGACTACCTGGAGACCACCTGGCGCGACCCCGACGAGGGGCTGTGGGAGGTCCGCGGCCCGCGCCGGCACTTCGTGCACTCCAAGGTCATGGCGTGGGTGGCGGCCGACCGGGCGGTACGGGCGCTGGAGGCGAACCCGAAGCTGGGCGGGGACATCGACCGCTGGCGGGCGATGCGCGACGAGGTGCACCGGGAGGTCTGCGAGCGGGGGTACGACGCCGATCGGGGCACCTTCACCCAGTTCTACGGCTCGGCGGAGCTGGACGCCGCGACCCTGCTGATCCCCCGGGTCGGCTTCCTGCCGGGGGACGACCCCCGGGTGGTCGGCACCATCGACGCGGTGCGCCGGGAGCTGACGCACGACGGGCTGGTCCGCCGCTACAGCAGCGGGGACGTCCCGGTCGACGGACTGCCGGGCAGCGAGGGCGCGTTCCTGGCCTGCTCGTTCTGGCTGGTCGACGCGTTGCAGCTGAGCGGACGGCGACCGGAGGCCGCCCAGCTGTTCGAGCGGCTGCTGGAGCTGCGCAACGACGTGGGGTTGCTCTCCGAGGAGTACGACCCGGTCGCGGGGCGCCAGCTGGGCAATTTCCCGCAGGCGTTCAGCCATATCGGTCTGGTGGGGACCGCCTTCGGTCTGCTCGGCGGGGCCGGGGCAGACTAGGGCCATGGATCTGGGACTTACCGACCGGACGTACATCGTCACCGGGGCGACCCGCGGCCTGGGCTTCGCCACCGCCCGGGAACTCGTCGCCGACGGCGCCAACGTCGTGATCAGCGGACGCACCGAGGAGAGCGCGGCCAAAGCGGCCGCCTCACTGGGAGAGCGCGCCCTCGGCGTGGCCGCCGACAACGCCGACGCGCAGACGCCGGACCGCCTGGTGGCGGCGGCCCGCGAGCGCTTCGGCCGCCTGGACGGCGTGCTCATCAGCGTGGGCGGCCCGCCACCGGGCTCGGCCCTCGACAACACCGACGACCAGTGGCGCGCGGCCTTCGAGTCGGTCTTCCTCGGCGCGGTCCGGCTGGCCCGTACGGCCGCCGCGGAGCTCGCGGAGGGCGGGGTGATCGCCTTCGTGCTCTCCGGCTCGGTGCACGAGCCGATCAGCGGCCTGACCATCTCCAACGGTCTGCGCCCCGGCCTCGCCGGCTTCGCCAAGTCGCTCGCGAACGAGCTGGGGCCGCGCGGCATCCGCGTCCTCGGCGTGCTGCCCGGCCGGATCGCCACCGACCGGATGACCCAGCTCGACGCGCTCTCCGGCGACCCCGAGGGCTCCCGTGCCCGCAACTCCGCCGCGGTGCCGCTGGGCCGCTACGGCGAGCCGGAGGAGTACGGCCGGGTCGCGGCGTTCCTGCTGTCGCCGGCCGCGTCGTACGTCACCGGCGTGATGGTGCCGGTGGACGGCGGCGCCCGGCACGGCTTCTGACGGACTCCGGACGCCAGGACCGGGACGACGGGCGCCGGTCGGCGAGTGCCGGCGCGCTAACTCACCCGCTCCGCCCGGTGCTTGACCGCCCGCAGGCGTACGTCCGCCGGCAGGTGGTCGAGCCCGGCCGAGCGGCGGGCGTGCGCCACCGCCTCGTCGGACAGCCGCAGCAGCACGCCCCCGGGGTCGGCGTGCGGGGCGAGGGCGAGCAGGGCACGCAGCCGCGGCTCGGTACGGCGGCCGGTGAGCCGGACCCCGGCCCCGTCGACGCCCTCCAGGGACTCGGCCTCGGCGACGAGGACCCTTTCCAGGGCCCGGCCCCGCAGCAGGGCGCCCTCGCCGTCGCCGCTGTCGACGAGCATCTCGTGCAGCCGGTGCCGGCGCAGCTGGGCCAGCAGCCACCACAGCATCAGCAGCACGAACACGGCCAGGGCCGCGATGACGACCGGCCACCACCAGCCCTCGTGCGTCCAGCGGGTGCGCTGGTGGGCGGAGAGCAGGACGTCGCCGGGGCGGGACCAGGGCCAGTGGGCGGGCAGGCCCAGATGCCACTTGGCGGGCAGCCCGAGGCCGCCGAACAGCACCAGCCCGCCGGTGCCGAGCAGCACCACACCGGCCAGGCCCAGCAGCACCCGGTTGGCCGTTCTGCGGGCCGTGGGCATCGCGCTCACCTCTTCTTCGGGCGTCGGACGTGCACGGTCAGACCGAACCGGTGCGCCAGGCCGAGCTGCCGCAGCCCCTCGCCGAGCGCCACGTCGAGGTCGGCACGGACCTCGTCCAGCTCACGGAAGTGCGAGACGGCGCGCGCGGTGGCCTTGCGGCGGCTGACGCTCATCCGCACGGACTGGACGCCGGAGACCTCCATGGCCCGGTCGCGCAGCACCAGCGCCGCGGCCTTCCGGTCGAGTCCGGCCCGGATACCGGGGGCGACCGGCCGCATCGGCAGCACCTGGCGCAGGCCGGGGGTGACGGCCAGCGCGATCAGCCACAGGCCGAGCACGACAGCCAGCGCGGCGGGACCCAGCACCAAGGAGTCGTCGAGGTGACGGGTGGCCAGTTCGCGGGCGAGGTGCCGCCGCCAGGCCATCGCGGGGTGGTGGGCGCGCACCGCGGCGACGTCGTAGAGCAGCAGCCCGGCGGCGCCCAGGAGCACGAGCGCGACCACCGCGGCGGGCACCCGGCGGGCGGACCAGAAGCGTCCGGTCCGGCCGTCGGCCGCGACGGGCTCCGGCGTGTCCCCGGCGGCGGGACGGGCCCCGTCGTCCGGCCCGCCGGACTCCTTGTCGAGGGTGGGCATCGGCCGGGTGTCCGGTCGCTGTGCGTCGTCGTCGCTCATTGCACCCTCTCCCGGCCGTGGCCCTCCAGCAGCGGTGAGCGCAACCGCTCGACCTCGACCGCGACCTCGGGCACCGTCATGTTCGCGAGTGCCTTGACCCGTTCGGTGACGTGGCGGCGCACCGCGCGGCACTGCGCGCCGATGTCCGAGGGGTAGCGCAGCTCGACGGCGATGCGCAGCCGCGCCTCGCCGAAGTGCTCGGTGTCGTCGCGGCGGTGGACGGTCACCGTCGCATGGGCGTCCGTACGGGCCTGCGGTGACTCCTCGCGCAGCGCCTCACGCGCGGCCCGGGTGGCGATCTTCGCCACCACCCGGTCCGCGATGCTGGTCGCCCCGCGCCCGCCCGCCGGTACGTCAGCGGCAGCGGCGGGCGGGGCCGCCGGGTGGACGGCTGTCACCCGGCCTCACCGCCGCCGGTCGAAACGGTCGCCGGAGCGCGTGCGGAAGAAATCGCCGGCTTCCAGGTCCCCGTCGAGGAACCGCCCGGCCACGAACCCGACGGCGCCCAGCGCCGCCACCAGGACAAAGGCCCCGAAACCGCCGAAGTATCCGGCGAAGCCCAGCGCCATACCGGCCAAGAGGCCGACCACGGCCATGCTCATCGTGCGCTCCTTCGCTACTGCTCCGGACGGGACCGCCTACTGGAGCCGCGGCTCCGCTTCCTCTTCTTCGTCTGCCTCGTCGGGCAACTTCACATCGCTGACCGCGATGTTGACCTCGACGACCTCCAGGCCCGTCATCCGCTCCACGGCGGCGATGACGTTCTCCCGGACGGAACGCGCGACATCGGCGATGGCGACGCCGTAGTCCACCACGATCTCCAGGTCCACCGCGGTCTGCACCTCGCCGACCTCGGCCTTCACCCCGCGGCTCGCGGTCGAGGCACGCCCGCCGCCGGGCACCCGCTCCCGTACGGCGCCCATCGTGCGGGCGAACCCGCTGCCCATGGCGTGCACACCGACGACGTCCCGGGCCGCCAGACCGGCGATCTTCTCCACGACGCCGTCGGCGATGGTGGTGCGGCCCCGTGACCCGGGGTCACCTCCGCCCCTCTTCGTCGGCGTCCTGGACTCCACTGCCTGCTGCTGGCTCTCGCTCATCGTCGTTCGTCCCTTCCGCGGGGAGAAGCGGTCCACCCGCTCCGATCCTCACAGTAGGTCCGCGACCCCGGAACCGCTCCGGGAGTGTGGCAGCCGGGTGTTCCGTACGGCTCCGTCCGGCGCATCGCCCTGCCGTACCGGCGGGTCTGCGGCAGGCTGGGGACACAGTCCGGCTACGGACTCCGGCACGGGCCGGGAGACCTGCCGGGAAAGGGGTGACGCGGTGGCCGGGAACCAGTGGGCGCAGACAGTGCGCCGCCAGCTCGGGATCGGCCGGGTGCTGCCGCTCGGCGGGCCCGCGGACGGGTCCTGGATCGCCGAACGGGCCGCCGTCGGGGTACTGCGGACGGCCGCCGGCCTCCCCGCGGGCGTGCGCCTGGGTCCGCTGCGGCTGTCCCTCGCCGATCCCGGGCAGGTCGCGGAGCCCGCCGTGCCGGCGCCGCCGAGCGCACTGCCGCCGGGCCCGCTGCGGATCGAGGCGGAGTTCGCCGCGGTCGCCGACCGGCCGCTGCCGGTCCTCGCCGACCAGGTGCGCACGGCGCTGCTGGAGGCGGCGTTCCAGCAGCTCGGGCTGGTGGTGGGAGTGGTGGACCTGCGGGTCAGCGAACTGCTGGAGGCGGGCGAGGGCGGGCCGGCGGCGGAGCCCCCGGGTGCCGCCGCGCCGCCGGAGCCGCCGGCCCACCCCGGCGGTACGCCCGGGCCGGCGGCGGAGGACTCGGCCGGCGCCCCTCAGGACGGCGCGGCCGGCATCGCCGCCGCGGCGCTGGGGGTGTCCGGGGTGGCGCGTCTGGCGCCGGTGCTCGGCGGCCGGTCCCGTCCGGTGCGGCCGGCCGACGGGCACGTGCTGATCGAGCTGGCGGTCGAGGCCGGCTATCGCGCGCTGGATGTCGCGCATGCCGTGCGGGAGGCGGTGGCCGCCGCGCCGCCCCGGCCGTCGACGGTCGCGGTGCTGGTCACGGACGTCGAACCGGAGTGAGGCGCGCGGCGGACGAGAAGCGGCGGCCCGGGGAGCGGTACGGCTCCCCGGGGACGCCGGAGCCGCTACTCCCCCACACCCGCCAGATCGCGCAGCCGGCGGGCCTGGGCGGCGCGTTCGGCGACGCGCTGCTCCTCGTAGTCCCGGCCCGCCGCACCGGCCAGCAGGGCCTTGGTCTCGATCACGGCGTCCCGCGGTGCGGCGAGGAGCGCGGCGGCCAGGTCGGCCACCGCGGCGTCGAGGTCGTCCGGGGACACCACGAGGTTGGCGAGGCCGGTCCGTTCGGCCTCCTCGGCGTGCACGAAGCGCCCGGTGGCGCAGATCTCCAGGGCGCGGGCGTAGCCCACCAGCGCGACCAGGGGGTGGGTGCCGGTCAGGTCCGGTACGAGCCCCAGGCTGGTCTCGCGCATGGCGAACTGCACGTCATCGGCGACCACGCGCAGGTCGCAGGCGAGCGCGAGCTGGAAGCCCGCGCCGATGGCGTGCCCCTGCACGGCGGCGATCGTCACCAGGTCATTGCGCCGCCACCAGGTGAAAGCCTCCTGGTACTCGGCGATCGTGGCGTCCAGTGCGCTGTCCGTGCCACGTGCCAGATCGATGAACGACGGCTCGCCGTCGAAGCCTTCGGGCGTGAACGCCTGCCGGTCGAGGCCCGCCGAGAAGGACTTGCCCTCTCCGCGCAACACCGCCACCCGGACGTTTCCCGGCAGCAGCGAACCGGCCTCGGCCAGCGCCCGCCACATGGCAGGCGACTGCGCGTTGCGCTTGGCCGCATTGGCGAGGGTCACCGTCGCGACGTCACCGTCCACGGTGAGCCGCACGCCGTCCTTGTCGAGCAGAGTCATGAGCGCCTCCGAGTCAGCCAGCCGCACCTGCGTGCGTAAGTGACTGAACGGTAACCTCCCGGCCGACTGCTCGGCCGACCGGGGGGAGACCGCTGCTACCCGGAGTCGCGGCCGTCAGGCCGAGGCGGCCTTCTTGCCCCTTGTGGCTCCGCCGCGACCACGCAGGACCACGCCGGATTCGCTGAGCATCCGGTGCACGAATCCATAGGAGCGGCCGGTTTCCTCGGCCAGCGCCCGGATGCTCGCTCCGGAGTCGTACTTCTTCTTCAGGTCTGCCGCGAGCTTCTCGCGCGCGGCGCCGGTCACCCGGCTGCCCTTCTTCAGAGTCTCGGCCACCCGTGCCTCCTCGTGGGAAGTGCGCTCTGGACTCTCATGATCACCCCTCCCCGGCTTCCTGGCCACCCATTCCGCAAGGTCAGTACGACATCCTTTGCCCGCGGACGGCCCCTCAGCCGGGCCGGAATCCCGCCCGGCGGGCCGCCCACGCGCGACTTTCCGCGAGAAGTGGCAGGTCAGGCGGTATGCGACCGAAAAGGTGCGGGCCGGGCACCGGGCGGGAGCGAGGGCGGTGAAGGCTCGCCGGAGTATGAGCCGTTCTCACTCAGATGATGGATCACAGGTAGGCCGAATGATCCATACGGCATGATCCAACCGCCGTGACCGCTCCCCGCGGCCCTACGCCGGGCCCGCCGCCGGGTCAGGCCAGCGCGACCAGGTCCGCGTAGTCCTGGCCCCACAGGTCCTCGACGCCGTCGGGGAGCAGGATGATCCGCTCCGGCTGGAGCGCGTCCACGGCGCCCTCGTCGTGGGTCACCAGGACCACCGCGCCGGTGAAGGTGCGCAGCGCGCCGAGGATCTCCTCGCGGCTGGCCGGGTCGAGGTTGTTGGTGGGCTCGTCGAGCAGCAGGACGTTCGCGGAGGAGACGACCAGCGTCGCGAGCGCGAGACGGGTCTTCTCACCGCCGGAGAGGACGCCGGCCGGCTTGTCGACGTCGTCGCCCGAGAAGAGGAAGGAGCCCAGCACCTTGCGGACGGCGACCAGGTCCATGTCCGGCGAGGCGGAGCGCATGTTCTCCAGGACCGTGCGGTCCGGGTCCAGGGTCTCGTGCTCCTGGGCGTAGTAGCCGAGCTTGAGGCCGTGGCCGGGGCGGACCTCGCCGGTGTCCGGCGTCTCGACGCCGGACAGCAGCCGCAGCAGGGTGGTCTTGCCCGCGCCGTTCAGGCCCAGGATGACCACCCGGGAGCCCTTGTCGATGGCCAGGTCGACGTCGGTGAAGATCTCCAGGGAGCCGTAGGACTTCGACAGGCCCTCGGCGGTCAGCGGGGTCTTGCCGCACGGCGCCGGGTCCGGGAAGCGCAGCTTGGCGACCTTGTCGGCGGCGCGCACCGCGTCCAGGCCGGCCAGCAGCTTGTCGGCGCGCTTGGCCATGTTCTGCGCGGCGACGGTCTTGGTGGCCTTGGCCCGCATCTTGTCGGCCTGCGAGTTGAGCGCCGCGGCCTTCTTCTCGGCGTTCGCGCGCTCGCGCTTGCGGCGCTTCTCGTCCGCCTCGCGCTGCTGCTGGTAGAGCTTCCAGCCCATGTTGTAGACGTCGATCTGGGAGCGGTTGGCGTCCAGATAGAAGACCTTGTTGACGACGGTCTCGACGAGGTCGACGTCGTGCGAGATGACGATGAAGCCGCCGCGGTAGGTCTTGAGGTAGTCCCGCAGCCAGACGATGGAGTCGGCGTCGAGGTGGTTGGTCGGCTCGTCGAGCAGCAGGGTGTCGGAGTCCGAGAAGAGGATCCGGGCCAGCTCGACGCGGCGGCGCTGACCACCGGAGAGGGTGTGCAGCGGCTGGCCGAGGATGCGGTCGGGCAGGCCGAGGCTGGCGGCGATGGTCGCGGCCTCCGCCTCGGCGGCGTACCCGCCCTTGGTCAGGAACTCGGTCTCCAGGCGCTCGTACTTCTTCATCGCCTTGTCGCGGGTGGCGCCCTTGCCGTTGGCCATCCGGTCCTCGTTCTCGCGCATCTTGCGCAGCACGGAGTCCAGATCGCGGGCGGAGAGGATGCGGTCGCGGGCGAGGACGTCGAGGTCGCCGGTGCGTGGGTCCTGCGGCAGATAGCCGACCTGGCCGGAGCGGGTGACCGTGCCGGCGGCGGGGATGCCCTCACCGGCCAGCACCTTGGTGAGGGTGGTCTTGCCGGCGCCGTTACGGCCGACCAGTCCGATCCGGTCGCCCTTGGCGATGCGGAAGGAGGCGGACTCGATGAGGACGCGGGCGCCGGCACGCAGCTCGACGCCGGAAGCGGTGATCACGGAAAATGCTCCAGGGCAGGAAGACGGCGGATTGGACGGACGGTCCGAGAGCGGTCTGCGCCGTCTAATGAACCCAAAGGAGAACTGCCATAAGAGGCAGTCTAACGGGCCAGTGCAAGGAGTTTTTCCGGTCGGCCGACGGGGGCGTTGTGAACCGCGCCACCCGGGAGGGCGCCCGGCGCGACGGTGCGGCGCTCGTCGCGCGGGGCGGGCCCGGCATCGCGGGCGGCGGCCAGCGGCAGGGCCAGCAGGGCGGCGGCGAGGGGGAGCGCGAGGGGGCCGAGGCGCCCGAGGCGCCGGCCGGGCGCGACGGGGGAGGTGGGGGCTGGGAGGGGTGTGGGCACCCGGGTCCCCTTCGTCAGGAGACTGCCGATCGGCGCCGAGCGTAGCGGCGGACCTCGCGCCCGGCGGGGCGCGGGACGGCGACACGGCGGGGCGGGGCGGCCGGGTCCCCCGTTCGGCCGTCGCGGCTCGCGGCGGGAGCACCCCGCCGGCCGGCGCGCGGCCGCACCGGCCCGGGGGCCGTCCGGCCGTTGCGGGCCGGGCGTTGTCAGACCCCGGTGCCACACTGTGATCCAGGACACAGACGGGCTGGTCCGCGGCGAACGAAGGGACCGTGAGCACGATGACAGGCGCGAGGACGGGCACCCCCACGATGTATCCGACGGTGCTCTACGCGGACGCACACGCCGCCATCCGGCAGCTGACGGAGGCGTTCGGCTTCCGCGTCGGCGCCACGTACGAGAGCGAGGACGGCACGGTGCTGCACGCCGAACTCTCCTACGGCAACGGCACGGTGATGCTCGGCTCGAAGGGGCGCGGCGGCGTCTTCGCCGAGGCGATGGAGGACGCCGGGCCGGTGGGCGTGTACGTCCGGGTCGAGGACACCGACGCGCACTACCGGCAGGCCGAGCGGGCCGGGGTGGAGATCCTGATGCCGCCCACCGACGAGCCCTACGGTTCCCGCGACTACATGGCGCGGGACGTCGAGGGAAACGTCTGGAGTTTCGGCACCTACGCGCCGGCCGGCGCCGGGGCCTGAGCCGGGGCCCGGGCCGTCGCCGGCCGGCGACGCGGTCAGACGCCGCCCGTATGGACCTGGAACGCCGCGCGGCGCACGGCCTTGGCGAGCGCCGGATCGGGGTGGGCCGCGGCCAGCGCCACCAGCACCTGCACGGTGCGGGGGTGCCCGACGGCGCGCACCTCCTCCAGCAGGCGCGGCACCGAGCCCTGGACCGCCGAGTCGAGGTGACGCACCAGCAACTGGGTCTCCCCGTGGTCGGCGACGGCCGCCGCGGTGTCCACCCACAGCCAGGTCGACTCCTCGCGGGTGAGCACGTCCGGCGCGGTCTCCGGGTCGCCGCCCTCGTGCTCGAAGAGCCACAGCAGGGCGTACGGGCGCAGGGCCGGCTCGTCGGCGGCGGCGCGTACGGCCGGCTCGGCCGGTGCGCCGACCGCGCGCAGCGCCTCGAAGGCCAGCCCGCGCAGCAGCGCGTCCTCGCCGCGGGCCGCGACCAGCAGTTCCTCGACGGCCGCGCCGACCGAGCGGGCGGCGAGCCAGGCGCGGTACTCCGCGCGGGCCGGCCCCGGGGTGAGCCGGGCGCAGCCGCGCAGCATCGCCTCGGCGGACTGCTCGATGTTGCCGGCCGGGCTCTGCGCGGCGACGCAGATCTGCTCCAGCTTGACCCACACCGACCAGTTGCCGAGCGGCGTCAGCTGCGCCTCCAGGGCGTCGTGGGCGCCCTCGTAGGAGCCGTCCGGCGCGCCTTTCGGCGGCATCAGCGCGCCGACGGTGCACAGCGCGTCCAGGGCCCAGCCCAGCAGCTCGGCCAGCGACGCCCCCGCGGCGTCGTCGACCGAGCCCGCGGCCCGGCCTGCGGCGTCGCCGCCGGAGCCGGGTGCCGGGTCCTGCCCGTAGGGCACCTCGCAGCGTTCGGTGCGCAGTTCGGTGACGCGCTGGTCGAGCATGTCCAGCAGCACCGGCAGCCGGACCGGTCCGGCCGACAGGTGCAGCAGGGACAGCAGTTGCGGCAGTGCCTCGACGACCTCCGCGACGATGGCGGGCCCGGCGCCGGGCGGCGCGGGGCGGGCCAGCGACCAGGCGTCGAACAGCGCGACCCAGCCGCGCAGCACGGCGGTGTCGTCGCGGTCCCAGGCGCGCAGCCGCCAGCCGGGGCGGGCGAGGCCGCCGTGCAGCTCGACGAGCCCGGCGAGCCGGGCCCGGTCCCAGTCGGCGCGGACCTGCGGCGGCGTCAGGCCCAGGTCCTGGGCGGCGCGTTCCGCGGCGGGTGCCGGCAGTGCGCCGTCCGGGCCGGCGCGCAGCGCGCCGCCGGAGCCGCCGGCGCCCTCGGCCCAGCGGGCGAGCCGGGCAGCGCCGGCCAGCACGGCGCGGGCCTGCCGGGCCAGTTCCGCGGGTGGCGGGGTGCCCTCGGGCGGGCGGGGCGCCGGCCGCTTGGCCCGGGTGGTCACCGCCCGGCGGGCGGCCGCAACCGGTTGACGAGGGACGAGTCGGAGCCGGGAGTCGCGCGGAGTACGGGACGTCACAGGAGCAGTGTTGCCGCTGACGGCCCGAAAGCCCAATCGGAACCCGGCTTGCGATCCGGCAGGGCCGCGGCACCGCGCCGACCGGCCCCCGATATGCGGAGTTGTCCCCCCGTATGCCCGGCCGTCATCGGGGCGGCGGGGCCCCGGACGGGGGCGGTGGTGCTACATGAGCGGGGTCAGGAAGCGGCGCAGCGCCTCTTCGTATCCGGAGGGGTCGGCGTTCCACATGGCGGCGTGCGGGGCGTGCGGCACCGCGTGCAGGGTGATCAGCTCCGGGCGGCGGGCCGCGAAGGAGCGGGAGGCCGTCCAGGGGGCGATCAGGTCGTCGGGGCCGTGGAAGAGCAGGGTGGGGACGTTCAGGGCGGCGGGGTCGGCGGCGTCCGCGGGCCGGTCGACGGGCATCCCGGTGGCGCCCTCGGCGGCCCGCACGGCCAGCGGGAGCAGGGCGCGCGGGACCCCCCGGGCGGTGGCCAGCGCGCGGACCGTGGCGTGCCGGTCGAGCACCGGCGAGTCCAGGATCAGGCCGCTGACGCGGTCGCGCAGCGCGGAGTGGGTGGCGGCGCGCAGCGCCATCGTGGCGCCGGCGGACCAGCCGTGGAGGACGATGTCGCGGGCGCCGTGGCCGACCGCGTAGCGGATCGCCGCGTCCAGGTCGCGCCATTCCGTCTCGCCGAGGTGGTGGATGCCGTCGGCGGTGCGCGGGGCGCCGGGGTCGTTGCGGTAGGCCAGGTCCAGGACGGGCAGCCGGTGGCGGTGCAGGAACGGTATGAGGACCATCGGGTGTGCGCGGGTGGTGCCCAGGCCGTGCACGGTGATCACCCAGGTGTCGCGTACGGCGGGGACGAACCACGCCGGGAGGGGCCCGAGCTCACCGGGGATGTCGACGTCGGCGCAGTCCAGGCCGAGGGCGTCGCGGGGGTCGCCGCGGTGCACCTGCGGGGTGAGCCGCACCCGGTGCCCCGGCTTGAGGGTGCCGTGGGTGACCCGCTCCAGGCGGCGGACGACCGCGTCCGCGGGGTGCGGGGCGCCGTGGACGACGTCGCCGATGACCGCGTGGCAGCCGCTGCCGGTGAGGCCGTAGGTGCCGGGCCGCAGGGACGCCAGGCTGCGGGTGAGGGCGATGCGCTCCTCGGTGACGGAGTGCACGGTGAGCCGCGGGTCGCCCGGGAGGGGCTGGTCGGACACCGGTTTCAGGGCAATGTCGCCGGCGTACCGGCCGACCGCCACGGCGGCCGCGCCGGCACCTATCACGGTGGCGGCGACCACGGCCGCCGTGGTACCCGGACGCATCTCACCAGTGTGCGCAGCGACGCCGGGTGCGGCCACTCGGCGCCCTCGCCGGGGTGGGCGGCGGCCGGGCGGGCCGCCGCCCGCCGGGCGCCGCCGCCACGGTGCCGGCCGGCGGTCAGCTGCCGGGGCCGCCGCGCTGGCCGTAGCCCGCGAGCCGGGCGCCGGCCGCCTCCAGCTGGTCCGCCGACAGCAGGCGGGGCGTGCCGCCGGGCACCGAGACCGCGGTGAGCCAGACCCGGCACATCCACTCCAGCTGGGCGGTGCGGTCCAGGGCCTGGTCGAGGCTGTCGCCGTAGGCCACGGTGCCGTGATTCTGCAGCAGGGCGCCGGTGCGGTCGCGGAGCGCTTCGAGCAGGTGCGCGGCGAGCTCGTCGCTGCCGTAGAGGGCGTAGGGGGCCACGCGTACGGGGCCGCCGAGCGCCGCGGCCATGTAGTGCACGGGTGGGAGTTCGGCGACGAGGGTGGAGACCGCGGTGGCGTACGGCGCGTGGGTGTGCACGACGGCGGTGGCCGGGGTGCTGCGGTAGACGGCCAGGTGCATCGGGAGTTCGCTGGTCGGCCGGAGCGAGCCGATGATCTGCGCCCCGTTCAGGTCGACCGCGGTGAGGTCGCCGGGCCCGAGCCGGTCGTAGGGGACGCCGCTGGGGGTGACCAGGACCAGGTCCTTGAGGCGGCGTGAGACGTTGCCCGAGGTGCCGACGACCAGGCCGTCGGCGACGGTTCTGCGGGCGGTGTCGACCAGTTCGCTCCAGGCGGCGGCGAGCTGGTCGGGGTGCTCCTTCATGGGTCCTCCGGCGCGGTGCGGCGAGTGCGGATGCAGTGCGCGCCACCGTACGAGCAGGCCGGGGAAGGGGACGCCGGAGGCCCGCCGGTCCGGTATCCGCCAGCAGGGGACACCGCCCGGATGGCGGAGATTGGCCGTAGTTCTGCCGCTGTGCCGCGAAATCCCCTTATCGTCGGACGCGTTGTCATGCACGCCCCCGGGATCGGGGCGCGCGGGGCACCGGGCCGGTCACCGGGGGCCGAGGCCGCCGGAACGGCATGTCGGCAGAGCGCATCGAGTTCGCCGACGGGTGAGGTGGAAGTGACGTGTGATACACCTCCGCGTGAACACTGCGGTGGCGTCATCATCACGCCCGTCCCAGTTCACTTTCCGTTCACCCGCCCTCCGTACGGTCCCAGCGACACTGACCTTCGAACTGATTGCCTGGGTGAATGGAACACATCACGCTTCTCATCGGGATCGTGATCGTCACGGCCTTGGTGTTCGACTTTACGAACGGCTTCCACGACACGGCCAACGCAATGGCCACCACCATTTCCACCGGCGCCTTGCGACCCAAGACCGCCGTGGCGATGTCCGCAGCCCTCAATCTCGTCGGGGCGTTCCTGTCCGTGGAGGTGGCCAAGACCATCTCCGGGGGCATCATCGACGAGGCCGCCGGCGTCAGACCTGAAGTGATCTTCGCCGGCCTGGTCGGCGCCATCATCTGGAACCTGCTGACCTGGCTCGCGGGTCTCCCGTCCAGCTCCTCCCACGCACTGTTCGGCGGCCTGATCGGCGCCACCCTGGTCTCCGTCGGCACGCACGGCGTGCACGGCGACGCCGTGGTGATGAAGGTCCTGATCCCCGCCGTGGCCGCCCCGATCGTCGCGGGCCTGGCCTCGATGGCCGCGACCCGGCTCACCTACCGGCTGACCCGCAACCGCGACGAGGCCGACACCGCCAAGGGCTACCGCGCCGGCCAGATCGCCTCCGCCGCCCTGGTCTCCCTCGCCCACGGCACCAACGACGCACAGAAGACGATGGGTGTCATCACCCTCGCCCTGATCACCGGCGGAGTGGTCGCGCCGCACGCCGACCCGCCGCTGTGGGTCATCGCCTCGGCCGGCCTCGCCATCGCGCTCGGCACGTACCTGGGCGGCTGGCGGATCATCCGCACGATGGGCAAGGGCATCACCGACATCCAGCCGCCGCAGGGCTTCGCCGCCCAGACCGGCGCCGCGGCCACCATCCTGGCCTCCTCGCACCTCGGCTTCGCGCTCTCCACCACCCAGGTCTGCTCGGGTTCGGTGATGGGCTCGGGCCTCGGCCGCAAGGGCGCCGTGGTGCGCTGGTCCACCGCCGGCCGGATGGTCGCCGCCTGGGGCCTGACCCTGCCGGCCGCCGGTGCGGTCGCGGCGGGCGCCGCGTTCCTCGCCAAGCAGGGCACCTGGGGCGTCACGGCCGTGGCCGTCCTCGCACTCGGCATCTGCGGCGCGATCTGGGCCGCCTCCCGGCGCAACACCATCGACCACACCAACGTCAACGAAGGTCCGGCCGCGGAGCCGGTGGGCGTGGTGACCACCGCGCTGCGCACCGTCTCCCCGCCCCCGGCGGGCCAGCCCGCCCCGGCCGGCGACGCCCCGCACACCACCGACGAGGTGCCGGCCCCCGCGGCCGGCGCCGACACCGCCTCCCCCGCCCCGCGTGCCCAGGCCGCGACGGTCACCCGCTAGCGGCTCCCACCTCCTAAGGAAAACTCCATGAGCATCGACTGGGCAGCTTTCGGTCAGGTCTTCGGCGTCACCCTCGTGGTGACGGTCGGGATCGTGGGCCTGTTCACCGTCGGCATCGTCGGTACGGCCCGCAAGCCGGGCGGAGAGGGCGAGGCCGCCGTGGCGACCGCGCCCGGCGCCGGTGCGCGGGCCGGTGCGCTGACCGCCTTCGCCCTGTGCGCGGCGGCCGTCGCGTACGGCATCTACCTGATCGTCGCCGCCTGACGCGGCCGGGGACGACAGCGGGCGGCAGCGGCCGCGCGCACGAGGCGCCCGGAGGGGCACGGCATCAGCCGGCTCCCTCCGGGCGCCTCGGCTGTTCCGCCCCCCGCCCGCTGAGCGCCTCGTCGGCCTCCCGGGCCAGCGCGTCGGCGATGGCCGTACCGCCACGGCTGCTCAGGTACTGCGAGACCCGGATCTGCACGACCTTGCTGAAGGTCTGGTAGTGGGCGCTGCGCGGGCGCGGTTCGGCCGCCCGCAGCGCCGCGTACAGCGTCCGGGTGTACGGCGGCTCCTGGCCCGGCCAGGGCGCCCGCTGCCCCGTACTCCCCCGCTCGGCGCGCTCCGGCGGCAGCGGACAGGACGGCGCCTTCGCCGCGTCCCGGTACGCCGAGTCGCGGGTCGCCGCGAACCCCCGCTCCAGCAGACAGCGTTCACTGCCCGGCCCGGTCAGCGCCTCGATCAGGGCGCGGGCGCCCGCCGGCCGCTTGCTGCCCGCGGAGATCGCCAGGTTCTGCCCGCCCAGCACCGACATCCGCTTGCCGTCGGAGGGCCGGGCCGGCAGCTCGGCGACGTCGAACTGCTTGCGGGGGGTGAGCTTCTCGGCGACCGAGGCGTACTCCACCGGCCAGTTGCGCATGAACAGCGCACGGCCGTCGGCGAACCAGCGCCGGCTCTCCGTCTCGTCCATCGTCGTCGCCTCGTGCGGCATGATCGAGTCCAGCCGGTCCTTGACGTCGGCGACGCCCTGCTGGAGGGCGCCGACCTGCTCGCCCTTGGTGAAGCTGGTGGCGTCCGGGTCACCGCCGTTGGCCCAGGCGGCCTCCAGGGTGTTGACGGTCAGCCCCTCGTACGGCCGCAGCTGGGCGACCATCCCGTACATCGTGCGGTCGGCGGGAACCGTGCCGCCCTTCGCCTTGCGGGCCAGTTCCCGGTTGTACGCGCCGGCCACCTCCCGGGCGATGTTCTTCACCTCGCCCCAGTTCGACGGCGGCTGGTGGTGGCCGTACCGGGCGAGGATGTCCTTGCGGTAGTAGAGCAGCCCGGCGTCGGTGTTGAAGGGGACGCCCCAGATCTTGCCGTCGTAGGCGACGGTCTTGACCACACTGTCGAGGAAGTCGCCGTCCAGGCTGGTGCCCCAGGGCCGGATGACGCCCGCCTCGGCGAACTCCGCGGTCCAGGCCACGTCGAGGTTGAGCACGTCGTAGTCGCTGTTGCCGGACTGGCCGGCCGCCAGCAGCTGACTGCGCTGCCCGTCGGCGGTGTCCGGGAGCTTGACGATCCGCACCGCGCGGCCGGTGCGCTGCTCGAAGGCCCGGATCAGGTCCTGGCGCACGCCCGTACTGCTCAGGTCGCTGCCGGTGGCCAGCACGATCGGGCCCTTCTCCGGGCCGGGCTCCGGCCCCGCCGTGCAGCCGCCGGCGGCCACCGCCAGCAGCAGGGACAGTGCGGCGGCCGGTCCCGCGGCGCGTGCGGTCCTCACCGGTCCCCCTTGCCCGCGGTGCCGATGGACGCGACCAGCCCGGCCAGCAGGTCGGGCGCCTGCGGACCGCCGGGCACGCACTGCCCCCGGGACGCGCCGGCCAGACCCTGGAGGATGAAGGTGTCGCAGCCGGCCCGGCCCAGCACCAGCGTCAGGACCGGCACCGGCGGCTTCTTCTTCAGCAGCGCGGTGAGGGTCTGCTCGACGCCCGGCGCGCGTCGCGGCCCGCCGTCGTCCTCGTCGAGGATCAGCACGATCGCCTGGTTACTGCCCGCCGACTTCTTCATCTCCCGTACGGCGGCGGTCAGCGCCTCCTCCATCGCGGCGCCGTGGTCGACGAGTTCCCCCTTGGCGATGCGGTCCAGCGCGGCCTTGCCGGGGGCCGGATCGGCGGTGCCCAGCGGGACGACTTCACGCACCGCCCCCGGGTCGTCGGGGTGGGCCCGGTCGGGGAAGGTCCACAGGCCGTACGTGTGGTGGGCGCCGACCATCTCCAGGGCGCGGTCCGCGGCGCCGACGGCCACCGGCAGCTTGCCGCCGTCGGCCATAGAGGTGGAGGTGTCCATGAGGATCAGCAGCCGGCTGGACTTCTGTGCCTTGTCGTAGCCGTCCAGCACCCGGGCGACCTGGTCGGCGCCGGTCGCGAACGGGGTGACCGGCGCGTCCAGGTCGGCGTTGGCGCGGCTGTTGCGCAGCGGGGAGCCCGGCGCGGGCGCGGGCACCGCGCCGTCCTTGCCGGGGACGCCGCGGTATCCCTGCGCGGTCAGGATGCGCTGGCCGCCCTGCGGATCGCGCAGCCACCCGGCCAAGCGGTCCACCGCGGCCCGCCGCACGGTGGCGTCCGCGGCACCGCGCCAGGCGACCCGGATCAGCGGGTGGTCGAGCGCCGGGACGTTCCTGGGGTAGTACGCGGCGTAGCGGTCGCCGTACGGCAGCGGCGCGTCCAGCGCCGGGCAACTGCCGACGGCGTGGCCGAGGTTGAAGTCGGCGAGCGACTTCTCGGAGACCAGCGGCGCCGACCGGTCCCGCTGCCCGCCGGCCGGCCCCGGGTCCGCGCTCGACGGGCGCAGCGAGCACAGCAGCTCGGTGCTGTCCGCGTACTGGCTGCCGGGGGCGGAGAGCCGCTGCTCGGCGCCCTCGGCGAGCGCCGGGTCGGGGGCACCCGACGTGCCGATGTGCGAACCGTCGTTGGCGAGGTAGAGGCCGATGGTGTGCAGCAGCCCGGTGCCGGACAGCACCGGGCTGGGGCGCAGCAGTTTGAGGTCGCGGTGGGCACTGTCGGTACCGGTCAGCAGGTCCTGCCAGGAGGCGCCCACCGGCTCCACGTCGTCCAGCCGTTTCGTGGCCGGGATGCCGACGACCAGGGGGCTGTAGGCGACCGGGCCGGTGTCGGACAGGGCCGCCGGGGAGCCCGTCGGCGGCATCCCCCGCCGGGCCTCCTCGTAGACGGCGGTGGACTCGGGGATCCACACGTCCGGCTGCGGCCCCGGCCGGTTGAGCGGGTCGGCGCCCTTCGTGCCGGGCTGCCCCTGGCCGGTGCCCTTGGCCTCGCCCTGCCAGCGGTCGGCGGCCGCGAAGCCCTGGTCGATCTGGTCC
Source organism: Streptomyces lydicus (assembly GCF_000717345.1). Lineage (GTDB taxonomy): Bacteria > Actinomycetota > Actinomycetes > Streptomycetales > Streptomycetaceae > Streptomyces > Streptomyces lydicus. The sequence continues at coordinate 60,548 of NZ_JNZA01000036.1, forward strand.
TTGGCAGCGGAGTACACGGTGATCTGGGCGCGCCGGCAGCCGGCGGGCAGCTCGCCCTCGCCCTGCAACGGCCGGGTGTTCAGCTCGGACATCTCGTACGCGAACGCGGCCTGCCGCAGGGTGGGTTCGGCCTCCGGGGCGGTGAGCAGCCGCAGTTCCAGGGCCGGTGGGCAGGCCGGCAGCGGCCGCAGCAGACGCAGCGCGGTCAGCCCGGCGGCGGCCAGGACCAGGACCGTGCACAGCGCGAGGAGCAGCCTCAGCCGCGGCCGGAGGTGCTGGTTGAACCAGCGGCGTAAGCGGATCCGCGGCGGGGTCGGCAGCGGCGTCCCGGAGGTCGCGAACGACAGGACGACGTCGTCGACGGTGTTCTGCTTCGCCGAGCGCGGCTCCCACACGTCACCCATCGGTGTCCGCTCGCCGGCGAGCCGAACCCGCAGCTCCCGTACGAGGTCCTCGAAGGTGACGAAGCGCCGGCCGGGGATGCCGCGTTCGAGGATCTGCACCACGGCGCGGGTGAAGAGGGTGCCGCCGGCCGGCTCGTCCCCGCTGAAGATCCGGCGGTTGGGCTGGGCGGCCATCAGCAGCGACATCGGCTTGCGGTGGGAGTGGAAGGCGCCGCCGGCGTTGCCCGCGTAACAGCACTCCAGGACGATCACGATGCGCTCGGCCCGGGTGTTGTCGAGGCAGGAGAGCACCACGTCCTGCCAGGAGACGGTGGTGTGGCTCTGCCGCGGCACGGACGTGCCGACCATCAGCCGCAGATCGCCGCCGTCGCTGCCGACCCAGCCGTGGCCGGAGAAGTGCACCAGCAGCAGACCGCGCGCCTCGTCGGCGGCGGCCGTGAGCGCCTGGCTCAGCTCCCACGGCTCGCCGGGGCGGCAGATGGTGACCTCGTCGGCGGTGAACAGGTCGGTCGCGGTCAGCGCGCGGCGCAGTTCGGCGGGGTTGTCCTCGACGGCGGGCAGGCCGCGGAGCGTCGCGTAGTCGTGGACACCGATCAGCAGCGCCCGGTTGATCTTTCCGCGCGCGTCGTATTCCGACATCCGGTCAGTCCTCGCCGGTGCTGCCGCTCCCGTGCGCCGGGCTGCCGGGCTCGGGGCTCTCGCCGACCGCCTGGACCTGTCCGCCGGCGCCCACGTCGACGGCGGGCGCCTCGCCCTCGGCGCGCTCCTCCTTGCGGCGCCGCAGCCACTCCCGCAGCGCGATGCCCAGCCCCTTGGTGAGCTCGGTGGCGACCGCGCCGACGATGACGAGGATCAGGTCGTCCACGCCCACGGCCATGTCGGCCGGTTCCGCGCCGTCGGTGCCGTCCGCCGTCCCGGCGGGCCGCGGCCGCTGCTCCCAGGAGTGCTCCCGGCGGTTCAGCCAGGGTTCCCGCTCCAGCCACGCCCGGAGGTCGTCGATGTCCTGCTGCGGATTGTTCGTGCCCGTGACCCTGATCCGGATCTCATGACGAGCGGCGCTCTCCGGCATCCCCCAGCCCCCTTCCGGCGGCCCCTTCGCCACCGTGCTCCCGATAGTGACGTGGGATCAGGGGCGCAGGCAACCGTCTGTGACGCCGCTGCCACCCTGTGGCGTGGGCCACAGCGCCCGCCGAGGGGCAGCGTCGCAGGTCAAAGGTGAGTTGACGGGCATTCGCGGACCGTGGTGGACTGCCGGAGCCAATCGGCGACAGCAGAGGAAGTCCGGTGCGAATCCGGCGCGGTCCCGCCACTGTCACCGGGGAGCGTCCTCCGACGACGGCCACGGCCCGTACCCGTACGGGCTGGAAGGCCGGAGGCCACGCCGATCCGGGAGCCAGGAGACTCGTGTCGCCGTCACGTCGAGCCAGGGCGCGGACCCTGAGTGAGGACATACCGCCATGCCCGGCCGCCGTTCGAGAGCACCGATGCCCCCTGCCGCGGGGGCCCTTCACGGATGTCACGGTCCCGCCCCGACGGCGGTCTGACCCGATGCGCGAACACGCGGGATACGCGTGCGGCGCGGCACTCGGCTTCCTCGGCGACCTGATCGCGGCGGACCCACGGCGCGGCCACCCGGTGGCCGCGTTCGGCCGGGCCGCCGCCGCCGTCGAACGCCGGCTGTGGCGCGACCACCGCGGCTACGGAACGGCCCACACCCTGCTGTGCGCGGGCGGTACGGCCGCCGGCGCCGCGCTGCTGGCACGCGCCGTACGCGACGTCCCCGCCGCCCGCACCGCGCTGACCGCGGCGACGGTCTGGGCCGTGCTCGGCGGCACCTCGCTCGGCCGGGAGGCGCGGGCCGTCGGCGGTGCGCTGGCGGCCGGCGACCTCGACGTGGCTCGGGAGCGGCTGCCGCACCTGTGCGGGCGCGACCCCCAGGCGCTGGACGGGCCGCAGATGGCCCGCGCGGTGGTGGAGTCGGTCGCCGAGAACACCTCCGACGCGGTGGTGGGCGCCCTGGTGTGGGGCGCCGCCGGCGGAGTGCCCGGACTGGTGGCGTTCCGGGCCGTCAACACCCTGGACGCGATGGTGGGTCACAAGTCGGCGCGCTACCGGCGCTTCGGCTGGGCCGCGGCCCGGCTCGACGACCTGGCCGGCTGGCCCGGCTCCCGGCTCACCGCCGCCCTGACCGTGCTCGCGGGCCCCGACCGGCGCGGCGCGCTGCGGGCCTGGCGGGCCGACGGCCGCGCCCACCCCAGCCCCAACGCCGGCCCGGTGGAGGCGTCGTTCGCGGGCGCGCTGGGCGTACGGCTGGGCGGCACCCTGGCGTACGGCGGGCGCATCGAGCACCGCCCGGTGCTCAACGGCGGCGGCCGGCCGCCCGCGGTGGACGACATCGAGCGGGCGGTGCGGCTCTCCCGGCGGGTCGGCGCGCTGGCGCTGGCGACGACGGTGGCGGGACGGCTCGCCGCGGGCGCGCTGCGGCAGCGGAACGGAAACGGGAGGAAACGCCGGTGAACGGTGGGCCGGGAACATCCGGGAAGCTCGGCGGCGGCCTGCTGGTGGCCGGTACGACGTCCGACGCCGGCAAGAGCGTGGTGACCGCGGGGATCTGCCGCTGGCTGGTCCGCCAGGGCGTCCGCGTGGCGCCGTTCAAGGCGCAGAACATGTCGCTCAACTCGTTCGTCACCCGCGAGGGCGCGGAGATCGGCCGGGCCCAGGCGATGCAGGCCGCGGCGGCGCGCGTCGAACCGACCGCGCTGATGAACCCCGTCCTGCTCAAGCCGGGCGGCGACCGCACCAGCCAGGTGGTGCTGCTGGGTAAACCGGTCGGTGAACTGAGCGCCCGCGGCTACCACGCGGGCCGGCAGGAGCAGTTGCTCGGCACGGTCACCGACTGCCTCGCCGAGCTGCGGCGCACCCACGACGCGGTGATCTGCGAGGGCGCCGGCAGCCCCGCCGAGATCAACCTGCGGCGCACCGACATCGTCAACATGGGCATCGCCCGGGCCGCCCGCCTCCCCGTCGTGGTGGTCGGCGACATCGACCGCGGCGGCGTGTTCGCCTCCTTCTTCGGCACCACCGCGCTGCTGTCGAAGGAGGACCAGGCGCTGGTCGCCGGGTACCTCGTCAACAAGTTCCGGGGCGATGTGACGCTGCTGGAGCCGGGCCTGGACATGCTGCGCACCCTCACCGGCCGGCCGACGCTCGGCGTGCTGCCGTACCGGCACGGCCTCGGCATCGACGAGGAGGACGGTCTGCGAGTGTCGCTGCGCGGCGCGGTGCGCGAGAGCGTGGTGGCCCCGCCGCACGGCGCGGACGTCCTGCGGGTCGCGGTCTGCGCCGTCCCCCTGATGTCCAACTTCACCGACGTCGACGCGCTGGCCGCCGAACCGGGCGTGGTGGTGCGGTTCGTCGACCGCGCCGAGGAACTCGCCGACGCCGACCTGGTGGTGCTGCCCGGCACCCGCGGCACCGTCCGGGCCCTGACGTGGCTGCGCGAACGCGGACTGGCCGACGCGCTCGCCCGGCGGGCCGCCGAGGGCCGCCCCGTACTGGGCATCTGCGGCGGCTTCCAGATACTCGGCGAACACATCGACGACGAGGTCGAATCGAAGGCCGGAGCGGTCGCGGGGCTCGGACTGCTGCCCGTACGGGTCCGCTTCGCGGCCGGCAAGACCCTCGCCCGGCCGGTCGGCGAGGCGCTGGGCGAGCCCGTCGAGGGCTACGAGATCCACCACGGCGTCGCCGAGGTCACCGGCGGCGACGAGGAGTTCCTCGACGGCTGCCGGGTGGGCTCCGTATGGGGCACCCACTGGCACGGCTCGCTGGAGAGCGACGGCTTCCGCCGGGCCTTCCTGCGGCGGGTCGCCGCCGACGCGGGCCGGGCGTTCGTCCCGGCCCCCGACACCCGCTTCGGCACGCTCCGCGAGGAGCAGCTGGACCTGCTGGGCGACCTCGTCGAGGAGCACGCGGACACCGCCGCCCTGCTGCGGCTGATCGAGGAAGGGGTGCCGGAGGGGCTGCCGTTCGTGCCTCCGGGGGCGCCATGACGGGTACGCAAGCAACGGAGCGGGGAGCCGACGGCGACGTGGAGGACGACACAGCATGACAACCGCGCACAACACGACCAGCCCGCAGTACCCCTTCACCGCCGTGGTCGGGATGGACGACCTGCGGCTGGCACTGCTGCTGAACGCGGTGAGCCCCGCGGTCGGCGGTGTGCTGGTGCGCGGCGAGAAGGGCACCGCCAAGTCCACCGCGGTCCGCGCGCTGTCCGCGCTGATGCCCGCCGTGGACGTCGTCGGCGGCTGCCGCTTCGCCTGCGCGCCCACCGCACCCGACCCCGGCTGCCCCGACGGCCCGCACGGCACCGGCCCGGTCGAACACCGCCCGACCAGGATGGTCGAACTGCCCGTCGGCGCCTCCGAGGACCGGCTCGTCGGCGCGCTCGACATCGAACGCGCCCTGTCGGAAGGCGTGAAGGCGTTCGAGCCGGGCCTGCTCGCGGACGCCCACCGCGGCATCCTCTACGTCGACGAGGTCAACCTCCTCCACGACCACCTCGTCGACCTGCTGCTGGACGCCGCCGCCATGGGCGCCTCCTACGTCGAACGCGAGGGCGTCTCGGTACGGCACGCCGCGCGCTTCCTGCTCGTCGGCACCATGAACCCCGAAGAGGGCGAACTGCGCCCGCAGTTGCTGGACCGGTTCGGGCTGACCGTCGAGGTCGCGGCCTCCCGCGAGCCGGACCAGCGGGTGGAGGTGGTCCGCCGCCGGCTGGCCTACGACGCCGACCCGGCCGGCTTCGCGGCGCGCTGGGCCGGCGACGAGGACGAGCTGCGCGGCCGCATCGCCGAGGCCCGGGAGTTGCTGCCGCGCGTGACGCTCGGCGACCGGGCGCTGCGGCAGATCGCCGCGACCTGCGCCGCGTTCGAGGTGGACGGGATGCGCGCGGACATCGTGATGGCCCGCACCGCCACCGCGCTGGCCGCCTGGGCGGGCCGCACCGACGTGGCGGAGGAGGACGTCCGGCAGGCCGCCCTGCTGGCGCTGCCGCACCGCCGGCGCCGCAACCCCTTCGACGCCCCCGGCCTCGACGAGGACAAGCTCGACGAGACGCTGGAGGAGTTCCGCGGCACGGACGAGGACCCGGCCCCCGACACGGACGGCGACGACGATCCCGACCCGGACGGCCCCGACGGCGGCGGCCCGGGGGGCGGCGACGGCCCCGAGGGCGGGCACCCGCCGCAGGAGGGCGGCCCCGAGGAGGCGCCGCTGCCGCCGGAGACCGGGCTGCCGCACCAGCAGGACGGGGAGGCGTCCCCGACGCCCCAGGCCCCCGAACAGCCCGAGCCGGAGCCCCGGCCGCAGGGCGGCGCGGCCGGTGAGAAGCCGGCCGTCGGCGCCACCGAGCCGTTCCGCACCCGCCGGCTCGACGTACCCGGCCTGGGCGAGGGCGCCGACGGCCGCCGCTCCCGCGCCCGCACCGCGCACGGCCGGACCACCGGCGCGCGCCGCCCGCGCGGCGCCCTGGGCAAGCTGCACCTGGCCGCCACCGTGCAGGCCGCCGCCCCGCACCAGAAGGCCCGCGGGCGGCGCGGCACCGGCCTGGTGGTGCGCCGCGACGACCTGCGCGAGGCGGTGCGCGAGGGCCGCGAGGGCAACCTCGTGCTGTTCGTCGTCGACGCCTCCGGTTCGATGGCGGCACGCAAGCGCATGAGCGCCGTCAAGGGCGCGGTGCTGTCGCTGCTGCTCGACGCCTACCAGCGCCGCGACAAAATCGGCATGATCACCTTCCGGGGCAGCGACGCGGAACTGGCGCTGCCCCCGACGTCGTCGGTCGAGGCGGGCGCCGCACGGCTGGCACAGCTGCCCACCGGCGGCCGCACCCCGCTGTCCGAGGGCCTGCTCAAGGCCCACGAGGTGCTGCGGATCGAGCGGATGCGGGACCCCTCGCGCCGCGCCCTGCTGGTCGTCGTCACCGACGGGCGGGCCACCGGCGCACCGGGCGCCGGCCGGGCAGCGGGCGGGCCCCTCGCCCGGGCCTCCCGGGCCGCCCGGCTGCTGGCCGTCGACGGCACCGCCGCCGTCGTCGTGGACTGCGAGGCCGGCCCCGTACGCCTCGGCCTGGCCGGGGAGCTCGCCCGCGACCTCCAGGGCACCGCCATCACCCTCGACGAGCTGCGCGCGGACAGCGTCTCCGCGCTCGTACGAACCGTGCAGGGCACCAGGACCACTCACGGCAACAGGAAGGCCGCGTAATGCCGCAGGGACAGCCGTCCGTCGTACCGAACGACGGGCTCACCACCCGCCAGCGCCGCAACCGCCCGCTGGTGTTCGTCCACACCGGGCAGGGCAAGGGCAAGTCGACCGCCGCCTTCGGGCTGGCGCTGCGCGCCTGGAACCAGGGCTGGCCGGTCGGGGTGTTCCAGTTCGTGAAGTCGGCCAAGTGGAAGGTCGGCGAGGAGCGGGCACTGAAGGTGCTCGGGGAGTCCGGCGAGGGCGGCACCGTCGCCTGGCACAAGATGGGCGAGGGCTGGTCCTGGGTGCAGCGCGACATCGCCTCCAGCGAGGACGCGGCGCGCGAGGGCTGGGAGCAGGTCAAGCGCGACCTAGCCGCCGAGACCTACAAGCTGCTGGTGCTCGACGAGTTCGCGTACCCGCTGAAGTGGGGCTGGATCGACACCGACGAGGTGGTGGCGGCGCTGCGCGACCGCCCCGGCACCCAGCACGTGGTCATCACCGGGCGCGGCGCCCCGGAGCCGCTGCTGGACTTCGCCGACCTGGTGACCGACATGACGAAGGTCAAGCACCCCATGGACACGGGCCAGAAGGGCCAGCGGGGCATCGAATGGTGAAGCGGGAGAGCAGCGCATGAGCGGCGGCTCCGTCCCGCGGCTGGTCATTGCCGCGCCGTCGTCCGGCGCGGGCAAGACCACCGTGGCCACCGGCCTGATGGCGGCGTTCACCGAGGCCGGTCTCACGGTGTCGCCGCACAAGGTCGGCCCCGACTACATCGATCCGGGGTACCACTCGCTGGCCACCGGCCGGCCCGGCCGCAACCTGGACGCCTACCTGTGCGGCCCGGACCGGATCGCGCCGCTGTTCCTGCACGGCGCCGCCGGCGCCGACCTCGCCCTCGTCGAGGGCGTGATGGGGCTGTTCGACGGCGCGTCGGGGATGGGTGAGCTGTCGTCCACCGCGCAGGTGGCGAAGCTGCTGCGGGCACCGGTGGTGCTGGTCGTGGACGCCTCCTCGCAGTCCCGGTCGGTGGCCGCGCTCGTCCACGGCTTCGCGTCCTGGGACCCGGGCGTACGGCTGGCCGGGGTCATCCTCAACAAGGTCGGCTCGGACCGCCACGAGGAGCTGCTGCGGGAAGCCATGGACTCCTCCGGTGTGCCCGTCCTGGGCGCGCTGCGCCGTGACGGGCGGGCCGGTACGCCGTCCCGCCACCTCGGCCTGGTGCCGGTCGCCGAACGGCGGGCCGACGCGGTCGAGTCGGTGGGCGAACTGGCGGCGCGGGTGCGCGCGGGCTGCGACCTCGACGCGCTGCTGGCCCTGGCACGCAGTGTGCCGGAACTGCCGGACGCCCCCTGGGACCCGGCCGCCGAGGCCGCCCCCGTCACGGGCGGCACGTCGGCCGGCCGGCCGCTGATCGCCGTCGCCGGCGGCGCCGCGTTCACCTTCTCGTACGCCGAGCACGCCGAACTCCTCGCCGCCGCGGGCGCCGACGTGGCGCCCTTCGACCCGCTGCACGACGAGCGGCTGCCGCCCGGCACCCGGGGGCTGGTGATCGGCGGCGGCTTCCCCGAGGTCTACGCGCCGGACCTGTCGGCGAACGAGCCGCTGCGCGCCGCGGTGGCCGCGCTGGCCGCCTCCGGGGCGCCGGTGTCCGCCGAGTGCGCCGGACTGCTGTACCTGTCCCGCTCGATCGACGGCAAGCCGATGTGCGGGGTGCTGCCCGCCGAGGCCCGGATGACCGAACGGCTGACCCTCGGCTACCGGGAGGCGGTCGCGCTGCGGGACAACGCGCTGGCCGCGGCCGGGACGCGGGTGCGCGGCCACGAGTTCCACCGCACGGTGCTGGAGCCGGGCGCGGGCCCGGACCCGGCCTGGGGACTGACCCACCCGGAACGCCGGGTGGAGGGCCATGTGTCCGGCGGTGTGCACGCGTCGTACCTGCACGTGCACTGGGCGGCCGAACCGTCGCTGCCCCGGCGGCTGGTGGCGGGCGCGGCCCGGGCCGCCGCGGAGGCCGCGCGATGACCACCGCGGCGGGCCCCGCCGCCGTCCTCGACCACCTCGTCTACGCCACGCCCGACCTGGCGCGCACCGTCGACGAGGTGGCCCGGCTCACCGGCGTACGCCCGGTCCGCGGCGGCAGCCACCCCGGCCGGGGCACCCGCAACCATCTGCTGGGCCTGGGCGGCGGGGCGTACTTCGAGATCATCGGCCCGGACCCCGAGCAGCCCGCGCCGCGGGAACCGCGGTGGTTCGGCATCGACGCGCTGCCCGGGCCCCGGCTGGTCACCTGGGCGGTACGGGTCAGCGGCATCAGCGCCCGCGTCGCGACGGCACGCGCCCACGGCTACGACCCCGGGGAGCCGGCGGAGATGTCCCGCCGGGCCCCGGACGGCACCCTGCTCGCCTGGCAGCTGACACCACCGGGCGCGGGCGGTGGGCCCGCGGACGGGGAGTCCGCGGGGGTGTGGCTGACGCCGTTCCTGCTCGACTGGGGCACCACCCCGCACCCGTCCGCCGCCGGACTCCCCACGCTGCCGCTGGTCTCGCTCACCGCGACGCATCCCGCTCCGGCCGCCGTGCACGCCGAACTGGCGGCGCTCGGCGCCCCCTGGCCCGGCGAGCCGGTCGCCGCCGGCGCCGGCCCCCGGCTGACCGCCGTGCTGGAGGGCCGGCACGGCCGGGTCGCCTTCGGCCGGGGAGCCGTCGCGCTGTGAGGAGACGGCTGTGAGCGGCCGGGCGGTCGGCGGACCGGCCGGTGACGCCGGTCCGCCGGCCGGGGAGTCCGCGCCGGTGGTCGTGGGGGTGGGCGCGAGCCGGGGCGTGGCGGTCTCCGAGGTCGTGGAGCTGATCGAGGCCGCCCTCGCCGCGGCGGGGTGCGCGGACCGGCCGGTCCGGGCGCTGGCGACGGTGACCGCCAAGTCCTCCGAACCCGGTCTGATCGGGGCGGCACGGCGGCTCGGCGTGCCGCTGCGGGCGTTCCCGGCGACGGCACTGGCGGCCGTACGGGTGCCGGCCCCGTCCGCGGCGACGGCCGCCGCCGTGGGGACGCCGAGCGTCGCCGAGGCGGCCGCGCTGCTGGCCGCCGGGCCGGGCGCCCAACTGATCGCCGGCAAGCGGAAGTCGGTGCCGCGGGGCGGGCCGGCCCGGGCGACGTGTGCCCTCGCCGGACCGGCAGTAACGGACAACGGTGCCCTTACCGCTGGTAGGGAGGGAGCACCCGCAGGCTCCTCGCCCGCTGCCGATATCGTCATGACCTCCCCCAACCCGCCCCGCCGTGGCCCGGATCGGCGGACGGCGGTCATCGGCGACAAGGCGCCCGAGCGCGATCCCACCGGCACCAAGGAGACCCAGTGACCACCCCTCCCGCCCTGCTCATCGCCGGTTACGGCACCCGTGACGAAGACGGGGCCGACGCCCTGCGCGCGCTGGTGCGCATGCTCGGCGCGCGCCACCCCGAAGTTCCCGTCGCCGGCGGCTTCTTCGGCACACCGGGCACCGAGGCCGCGCCGGGCGGTCCGGGCGCGCCGCTGCCGCTCGGCGACGCGGTCGGCGAACTGGTGGCGCGGGGCGCGACCCACCTGGTCGCCGTACCGCTGCTGCTGGCCCCGACCGGGCCGGTGGCCCGGCCGCTGGCCGCGGCGCTGGAGCGGGCCGTGCAGCGCCACCCCGGGGTCGACCACACCTGCGGTGCCGAGCTGGGGCCGCATCCCCGCCTGCTCGACGCCCTGGAACGGCGGCTGGACGAGGCGCTGGGCGAGGGCACCCGCACCCCGCTGGACCGCGCCCGTACGACGGTGCTGCTGGTGGGGCGCGGGGCGAGCGATCCGTACGCCAACGCCGAGGTGGCGCGGGCCGCGCGGCTGCTGTGGGAGGGGCGCGGCTTCGCGGGGGTGGAGACCGCCTTCGTGAGCCAGGCGGCGCCCGATGTGCCGGCCGGCCTGGACCGGTGCCGGACACTGGCCGCCGCGGCCCCGGCCGCGGGCGGGCCGGGCCGGGTCGTGGTCGTGCCGTACTTCCTCTTCGCCGGCGGGCTGTTCGAGCGGCTGTGCATGCAGACCGAGGGCTGGGCGGCGGCGCACCCCGACATCGAGGTGTACGGGGCGCACACCCTCGGCGTCGGGCCCGAGGTGGCCGAGGTGGTTATGGAGCGCTATCACGAGACCGTGGCGGGCGGTCCCCGGGCGGCGGCGGGGGACGCCCGGGGCACGTACCGCACGGCCCGGCAGTCCGCCCCGGTCACCGCCGGCACCGGAGAGCGCTGACCATGCCGCTCTCCACCGACTCCGCCCTTCCCGCACCCGGCGTCCGCCCTCCGCACGGCGCCCACGGGGCCGCCCCCTCCCCCGAGCCCGATCTGCGGCACCACGGTGATGCCGAGGTCCGGGCAGCGGACGGCGGGGGCGATCTGACGGACCTGGCGGTCAACGTCCGCACCGGCACTCCCCCGGCCTGGCTCAAGGCCCGGATCGCCGCGTCGCTGGACTCGCTCGCCGCCTACCCCGACGGCCGTGCGGCACGCCGGGCGGTCGCCGAGCGGCACGGCCTGCCCGCCGAGCGGGTGCTGCTGACGTCGGGGGCGGCGGAGGCGTTCGTGCTGCTCGCCCGCGCGGTGCGGGCGGTCCGGCCGGTCGTGGTGCATCCGCAGTTCACCGAGCCCGAGGCGGCGCTGCGGGACGCCGGGCACGACGTCGGGCGGGTCCTGCTCACCGAGCGCGACGGCTTCCGGCTGGACCCCGGCGCGGTGCCCGACGACGCCGACCTGGTCGTCGTCGGCAACCCCACCAACCCGACCTCCGTGCTGCACCCGGCGGCGACGCTGGCCCGCCTGGCGCGGCCCGGCCGGACGCTCGTGGTGGACGAGGCGTTCATGGACGCGGTGCCCGGCGAACAGGAGTCGCTGGCCGGCCGCACGGACCTGCCGGGCCTGGTCGTGCTGCGCAGCCTGACGAAGACCTGGGGTCTGGCGGGGCTGCGGATCGGCTATGTGCTGGCCGCCCCGGAGACCGTCGCCGCCCTGGAACGGGCCCAGCCGCTGTGGCCGGTCTCCAGTCCCGCGCTGACCGCCGCCGAGGCGTGCAGCGGGCCCGCCGCCCTGGCGGAGGCGGCCGCGGCGGCCGAGCAGATCGCCGCGGACCGCGCGCATCTGCTGGCCCGGCTGGCCGGGTTCCGGCAGATCCGGGTGGCCGGCCCGGCGGCGGGACCGTTCGTACTGATCCGCCTGCCCGGGGCGGCGGGGGTACGGGCCGGACTGCGGGCCCGCGGCTTCGCGGTACGCCGCGGCGACACCTTCCCGGGGCTGGGGCCCGACTGGCTGCGGCTCGCGGTGCGCGACCGGGCCACCACGGACCGCTTCACCTCAGCGCTGGCCGAGGTGCTCGGAGAGGCCGGTGGCCCCCGGTAGGGCCGAGGGCCCGTGGGTCCTTGGCGACCCGGTGGGGCCTGGAGAAGCCGTACCCCGGGGCGGCGCCCCCACAGCGCCGGCCCGGGGTACGGGGCTGTCAGCCGCGCCCGGTCTGCGGGGCGGCGGAACGGCGGCGGCGGGCGTAGACCATCGAGCCCGCGCCCGCGACGACGAGCAGGGCCGCGCCGCCGGCGAGGTACGGGGTGGCCGAGCTGCCGCCGGTTTCGGCGAGGTTCTGGGTGCTCGGCCGGGAGCCCGGCTGGTTCACCTGGGCGTCCTTGCCGCCGGCCGGCTTGCTGTCCCCGGCCGGTTCGGTGCCCCCGGCCGGCTTGGTGTCGCCGCCCGGTTGCGGCTGACCGCCGCCGGTGCCGCCGGAGCCGCCCGGCCGGGGCACCTTGCCGCCCGGGGTGGCGCAGCTGGCCTGGACGAGCGTGACCCGGCCGCGGACGTCGGCGACGTTGAGCTTCAGGGGGTTGACGGAGACGTTCAGGTCGAGTGCGGTGGCCGCGGCCTTCCTGGCCGTGGTGCTCTTCTTCGACAGGTCGAGCCGCACCTCGCCCACGCCGGGCACCTGCACGTCCGTCGTCCCGCCCGCCGTGAGCGTGACCTTCTTGCCCAGGACGCGGACGCTGCCCAGCACGTTCGACGTGGCGCGGGGGGCCTTGCCGGCCTCGCACACCGCGGTGGCGGTGACCTGCTGGACCTCGATCAGGGACAGCAGCGGCAGGCCGGGCAGATGCACCTTGGCGTGCACCAGGTTGGCGTAGCCCTCGGCCTTGCGGTGGTCCGCGGTGGCCCGTGCGGTGGCGACGTCGGCCCGCAGCACGCTGAACGGCTTGCCGTGCCCGATGCCGTCGAGGTTGACGGTGAGCGCGGTCTTGTTCGCGGAGGCCGGGGCGTGCACCTCGTTGAGGACGGCGTTCAGCGGGACGTCGAGCGTCTTGTTGAGCAGGCCGACGTTCAGGCCGGCGCGCAGCACGACCGCGCCGGACGTGCCGCGGGCCGGGCCGTGGCCGCCGGTGGCGTGGGCGGGCGCGGCGCCGAGCAGGACGGCGGGACCGGCCGTCAGGGCCGTGGCGACGAGGGTCGCGGCGAGGCGCCTGGGCATGCCGGAGTGGGTGGGACTGGTGGACACGTGTGTGGAACCCCCACAAGAGAAATGGAGCCGCCGGCCGCGCCAATGGGGGACATCACGCGGGCCGACGACCTCGACCCGCACATCGTGTCCGCACTGAGGGTGAACGGGGAGCCACGCGTGGTCAGTTCATCCCAACGGGTGGTTTTCGCGTCTGCATTCGATTCCCGTGGCACGGTGCAGCTCTCGCGTCACAGCCGCCCCACCGCGTGGGTGACCCTGGTTGACCGGCATCGTTTCCCCCGGTCACCGGATCGGGGCAGGGGCGCGTGACGCGGCCCGGCCCGGCCGGAGCCGGGCCGGGCCACAGGAGGGCTCCGGGGGGCGTCCCGCTAGGGGCTGTCGTTTGGATCAGGCCGGATCAGGGAGCGGGGTCTGGTGCCGTGCATCGCAAGGCGGAGGAGGGAGTCAGGGCGGAGCCCTGGCGACCTCCTCGCGCGGGTCGCTCTCGTAGACCACGAGGTCGGCGGGGGCGCCCTCGGTGAGGCCGGGGCGGCCGAGCCAGTCCCTGGCCCCCCAGGTGGTGGCGGAGAGGGCGGCGACGGCGGGCAGGCCGGCCCTGGTCAGTTCGAGGACCTCCTCGGCGACCAGGCCGTGGGCGAGCGAGCCGCCGGCGTCGGTGCCGGCGAAGACGGGCACACCGGCGTCGTAGGCGGCCCGTACGGTGTCGTAGCGGCGTTCGTGGAGGCGTCGCATGTGGTCCGCCCAGCGCGGGTACTTCCCCTGGCCACCGGCCGCGAGCTGCGGGAACGTGGCGATGTTGATCAGGGTGGGGACGATCGCGACGCCGCGTTCGGCGAACAGCGGGATGGTGTCGTCGGTGAGGCCGGTGGCGTGCTCGATGCAGTCGATCCCGGCCTCGACGAGGGGCGCGAGGGTCTCCTCGGCGAAGCAGTGGGCGGTCACCCGGGCGCCGAGCCGGTGCGCCTCGGCGATGGCCGCCTCGACCGCGCCCCGGGGCCAGCAGGCGGACAGGTCGCCGGTGGAGCGGTCGATCCAGTCGCCGACGAGCTTGACCCAGCCGTCGCCGCGGCGGGCCTCCTGGGCGACGTAGGCGACCAGGTCCTCGGGCTCGATCTCGTGCGCGTAGTTGCGGATGTAGCGCTTGGTGCGGGCGATGTGGCGGCCGGCCCGGATGATCCGCGGAAGGTCCTCGCGGTCGTCGACCCAGCGGGTGTCGGAGGGTGATCCTGCGTCGCGGATCAGCAGGGTGCCGGCGTCACGGTCCGTGAGCGCCTGTTTCTCGCTGGTGGGGGCGTCCACCGGGCCGTGTGCGTCCAGACCCACGTGACAGTGGGCGTCGACGAGGCCGGGCAGCGTCCAGCCCTCCACCGTGGTGGCATCGCGTGCCATGGCCGGCCGGTCGAAGGTGACGCGGCCGCCGACGACCCACAGCTCGTCGCGTACGTCGTCCGGCCCGACGAGGACCCTCCCCTTGAGGTGCAGCACCGCACCTTCACTCTTGGACGTCATACAGGCACTTTAGGCGGCGCGGCCGACCCGGCGGGGCGGGGTGGCGGGGGTTCTGGCGGCGGGGAACCGGGGGTGCCGGGAGCCGGGCGTTCCCGGCGATTTCCCATAATCGCGGCGCATGAGGTTGCGAGCCTTGTCATGGGTTTGCCGGGCAGGTTTACATAGGTCCTACGCAAGGTCTTCCACCGGCGAATTCCCAATTTCCTGGAAGTACAGCTTCCCGTATTCTTCTGCCCGCTTTTCCGCAGCTCAAACGCCAAGATTTTGCTAGTACGGATCCCGTAATTCGGACGCATCTCAGGAGCGTTACGCAGCTGTGACCGACTACACAGCGTGTCCGTTTCGCCCCGAACATCCTGGGCAAATCGTGACAAGTTTCAGCCCGATCGCACGCACAGGCGCGCCCGCGCGATAACACATCCAGCTCGTTTACGTAACCCCTGCCCGCGATGCAATTTCCTTTTCGCCTGGGTAAATTCAATTGCATGACCGCCGCACAAGCAGACCATGCAGGTGCCCGCAGCGATATCAGAGAAATTCCGGAGGGCTTCAAGCTCGACACTCCACGTGTGGAGGACGGGGCAGCGATCTGGCGCATCGCCCGTGACTCGAAGGCGCTGGACCTCAACTCGTCCTACAGCTACCTGCTGTGGTGTCGTGACTTCGCCGCCACCTCCGTCGTCGCCCGCGACGCGGAGGGCGAGCCGGCCGCCTTCCTCACCGGCTACCTCCGCCCCGAGCGCCCGGAGACCCTGGTCGTCTGGCAGATCGCCGTCGACGACGCGCACCGTGGCAAGGGGCTGGCGGCCGCACTCCTGGACGGACTGACGCTCCGTGCCAGGGACGAGCTGGGCATTCGTTACGTCGAGACCACCATCACACCCGACAACGCCGCGTCCAACAGGTTGTTCGCGTCCTTCGCCGAGCGGCACTCCGTGCCGGTCGAGCGCGAGGTGCTCTTCGATGCGGGGCTGTTCCCCGAGCAGGGCCACGAGCCGGAGGTGCTCCACCTCATAGGCCCGTTCGTGCCTCCCGCCCCTGTCCCCGGGTAGTAGCGCCCCCGGGCCGCGCGGCGACGGCGCCGCGCCGGCCCCGCGGATCCGGCCGCCCGCAAGGGGCCGCCGGCACCGCCCCCAGACTTCCTCATCCTTCGCACTCATCTCCCAGGAGCATGCTGTGACCATCACCCAGCCCGATCTGAGCGTCTTCGAGACCGTGGAGTCGGAGGTGCGCAGCTACTGCCGTGGCTGGCCCACCGTCTTCGACCGTGCCCAGGGCAGCCGTCTGATCGACGAGGACGGGCACACCTACCTGGACTTCTTCTCCGGAGCCGGGTCGCTCAACTACGGACACAACAACCCGGTCCTCAAACGCGCCCTGATCGACTACATCGAGCGGGACGGCATCACCCACGGCCTGGACATGTCCACCACGGCCAAGCGGGCGTTCCTGGAGTCGTTCCAGAACATCATCCTGCGGCCGCGTGACCTGCCTTACAAGGTCATGTTCCCCGGCCCGACGGGCGCCAACTCGGTCGAGGCGGCGCTGAAGCTCGCCCGCAAGGTCAAGGGCCGCGAGTCGATCGTGTCCTTCACCAACGCCTTCCACGGCATGTCGCTGGGCGCGCTCGCGGTCACCGGTAACTCCATGAAGCGGGCCGGCGCCGGTATTCCGCTGGTGCACGGCACCCCGATGCCGTTCGACAACTACCTGGACGGGGCGTACCCGGACTTCCTGTGGTTCGAGCGGCTGCTGGAGGACCAGGGTTCCGGCCTGAACACGCCCGCCGCGGTGATCGTGGAGACGGTCCAGGGCGAGGGCGGCATCAACGTGGCCCGCGCCGAGTGGCTGCGGGCGCTGGCCGACCTGTGCAAGCGCCGGGACATGCTGCTGATCGTCGACGACATCCAGATGGGCTGCGGCCGTACGGGTGCCTTCTTCTCCTTCGAGGAGGCGGGCATCGTGCCGGACATCGTCACCGTCTCGAAGTCGATCAGCGGCTACGGTCTGCCGCTGGCGCTCACCCTGTTCAAGCCTGAGCTGGACATCTGGGAGCCGGGCGAGCACAACGGCACGTTCCGCGGCAACAACCCGGCCTTCGTGACGGCCGCCGCCGCGCTGGACACCTACTGGGCCGACGGCCAGATGGAGAAGCAGACTCTCGCCCGCGGTGAGATCGTCGAAGCGCACCTCAAGGCCATCGTCGAGGAGCACCCGGGCGCCTTTGCCGAGTACCGCGGCCGCGGTCTGGTGTGGGGTCTGGAGTGCAACGACAAGAGCCTCGCGGGCCGTATCGCGGGCCGGGCCTTCGAGCTGGGCCTGCTGATCGAGACCTCCGGTCCGGAGAGCGAGGTCGTCAAACTGCTGCCCGCGCTGACCACCACCCCCGAGGAGCTGGACGAGGGCCTTCGGACCCTCGGCCGCGCGGTCCGCGACTGCGTCTGAGCCCCGTCAGAGTTCCTGCACGTTCGACAGAAAGGCACCGACCCACCGTGATCGTCCGATCCTTCAAGGACATCGAGGGCACCGACCGCCACGTCAAGGCCAAGTCCGGTACGTGGGAGAGCAAGCGCATCGTGCTCGCCAAGGAGCGCGTCGGGTTCTCGCTGCACGAGACCGTCCTGTACGCCGGTACGGAGACGTCGATGTGGTACGCGAACCACATCGAGGCCGTCGTCTGCGTCGAGGGCGAGGCCGAGCTGACCAACGACGAGACCGGCGAGAAGCACCTCATCACGCCCGGCGTGATGTACCTGCTCGACGGGCACGAGAAGCACACCATGCGGATCAAGGAGGACTTCCGCTGCCTGTGCGTCTTCAACCCGCCGGTCACCGGCCGCGAGGACCACGACGAGAACGGGGTCTACCCGGTTCTCACCGAGCCGGACCCGGAGCCGGAGAAGGTCTGAGGCGACCCCGGGCCGGCCCGTCAGGGCCGGCCGCGGAAGCCCCGCGTCACGCACGTGAGCCGGATTCCGTACGAGAGGAGAGGAAGGCAACACCATGACCACCGCACCCGAGCGCATCGCCGACCTGTACCCGACCCGGGGGACCGCCGAGGTCATCACCCCGCGGAAGGACCCGGTGGTGTGGTCGCAGCCCGGAGCGGCCGGCCCGTTCGCGCCGTCCGAGCTGAGCGACTTCGAACGCGACGGCTTTTTCGCCATCGGGGAGCTGCTGACGGCGGAAGAAGTCGCGGTGTACCGCGCCGAACTGGACCGGCTGGTGCTCGACCCGGAGATGCGCGCCGACCCGCGCTCCATCGTCGAGCCGAAGTCGCAGAGCGTCCGGTCCGTCTTCGAGGTGCACAAGATCAGTGAGGTGTTCGCCAAGCTGGTCTCCGACCCGCGGGTGGTCGGCCGGGCCCGGCAGATCCTCGGTTCGGACGTCTACGTCCACCAGTCGCGGATCAATGTGAAGCCCGGCTTCGGTGCTTCCGGCTTCTACTGGCACTCGGACTTCGAGACCTGGCACGCGGAGGACGGGCTGCCGAACATGCGGACCGTGTCCGTGTCGATCGCGCTGACCGAGAACTACGACACCAACGGCGGCCTGATGATCATGCCTGGTTCGCACCAGCACTTCGTCGGCTGCGAGGGCGAGACGCCGAAGGACCACTACAAGCGGTCGCTCCAGATGCAGGACGCGGGCATCCCGTCGGACGAGGTGCTGACGAAGATGGCGGACAAGCACAGCATCCGGCTGTTCACGGGCAAGGCCGGTTCGGCGACGTGGTTCGACTGCAACGCCATGCACGGCTCGGGTGACAACATCACGCCGTACCCCCGCAGCAATGTGTTCATCGTCTTCAACAGCGTGGAGAATGCCGCGGTGGAGCCGTTCGCGGCGCCGGTGCGGCGCCCGGAATACATCGGGGCCCGGGACTTCACCCCGGTGCGCTGAGTACGGTGACGTAGACGAGAGCGTTACCGGTGGCGCGGTCGTCGCACAGCAGGGTCTGTGCGGCGGCCGCGCCGCCTTCGTGTGCGAGGAGGGGCTGATGAGGGCGGACCGGCTGCCGGGGATCGTGGCGCGCGACCATGTGCTCGAAGTGCCGCTGGATCATGACGATCCGGGCGGGGAACGGCTGGAGGTGTACGGCCGGGAGGTGGTGGCCGCCGGGCGGGAGCGGGACGAGCTGCCGTGGCTGGTGTATCTGCAGGGCGGCCCCGGGTGTCCGTCGCCGCGGCCGGTGGGGCGGGAGTCCTGGCTGAAGCGGGCGCTGGAGGACCACCGGGTGCTGCTGCTGGACCAGCGCGGTACGGGGCGGTCGACGCCGGCGAACCGGCAGACGCTGCCGCTGCGCGGCGGCCCGGAGCAGCAGGCGGCGTACCTGGCGCATTTCCGGGCGGACGCGATCGTGCGGGACGCCGAGCTGTTCCGCCGTCGCCTGGTCCCGGACGGCGGGCCGTGGAGCGTGCTGGGCCAGAGCTTCGGCGGTTTCTGCACGGTCGGTTACCTCTCCCGGGCGCCGGAGGCGCTGTCGGCGGCGTACATCACGGGTGGGCTGCCCGGTCTGGACGCGAGTGCCGAGGACGTGTACCGGGCGGCGTATCCGCGGGTGGCGCGGAAGAACGCGGCGCACTACGCGCGGTATCCCGACGACGTGGCGGCGGTGCGGCGGATCGTGGGGTATCTGCGGGAGCACGTGGTGCGGCTGCCCGGCGGGGGGCTGCTGACCGCGGAGGCGTTCCTGTCGCTGGGGCTGATGCTGGGCAGCGGCGACGGGTCGCACACACTGCACCACCTCGTGAGTGAGGCGTGGGTGACGGGCCCGGCCGGCCCGGAGCCGGCCGACGCGTTCCTGGAGGCCGTGCAGGGTCAGCTGTCGCATGCCGCGACGCCGTTGTTCGCGGTGCTGCACGAGACGATCTACGGGCAGCGGTCGGTGGACGCGGGGCCGACGGGCTGGGCGGCGGAGCGGGTGCGGCGGCAACTGGCGCCGGCGGACGCGGCGTTCGACGTGGACGCGGCGCTGGCCGGGGACGGGCCGGTGTATTTCACCGGGGAGATGATGTTCCCGTGGATGTTCGACACGGATCCGGCGCTGCGGCCGTTGAAGGAGACCGCGCACGCGCTGGCGGAGCGGACGGACTGGCCGGATCTGTACGACGCCGGGCGGCTGGCCGGCAACGAGGTGCCGGCCGCGGCGGCGGTCTACTTCGACGACATGTACGTCGACACCGGTCACGCGCTGCGGACCGCGGAGCAGATCCGGGGCATGCGGGTGTGGGTGACGAACGAGTGGGAGCACGACGGGCTGCGGGTCAGTGACGGGGCGGTGCTGGACCGGCTGGTGCGGATGGTGCGCGGAGAGGTGTGAGCGGGCCGGCGGGGCGCACGGAGCGCCCCGCCGGTGCGTCGCCGCGTCGCTGCGTGCTCAGTCGGTCAGGGCCGGGTAGTCGAGGTAGCCGCTGTCGTCGCCGCCGTAGAAGCTGGCGCGATCGGGGGTGTTGAAGGGGCCGCCGGCGGCGAGGCGGCGGGGCAGGTCCGGGTTGGCGAGGAAGAGCGCGCCGTACGCCAGCAGGTCGGCCCGGCCCTCCTCGACGAGCGGGAGCTCTTCGGGGCCGGTGGGGCGGCCGTCGGTGACCGGGTTGAGGACGAAGGTGCCGCCGAAGCGCTTGCGCAGCCGGGCCAGCAGGTCCTGGTCGCGGACGTCGCAGCTGTGCAGGTAGGCCAGGCCCAGCGGGGCGACCGCTTCGACGAGCGCGGTGTAGGTGGCCTCGGGGGCGGGCTCGGAGATGTCGTTGAAGGTGTTGCCCGGGGAGATGCGCAGGCCGGTGCGGTGGGCGCCGATCGCATCGGCGACGGCCCGCACGACCTCGATGGCGAAGCGGGCGCGGGCTTCGTCGGAGCCGCCCCACTCGTCGGTGCGCAGGTTGCTGTTGGGGGCGAGGAACTGGTGGATGAGGTAGCCGTTGGCGCCGTGGATCTCGACTCCGTCGAAGCCGGCGTCGAGGGCATTGCGGGCGGCGGTGGCGAAGCCGGCGATCGTCTCGGCTATCTCCTGGCCGGTCAGTTCGCGGGGCGTGACGAAGTCCTTGAGGCCCTCGTGGGTGAAGCCCTGGCCGGCCGCGGCCACCGGTGAGGGGGCGACGGGCACCAGGCCGTCGGGCAGCAGCACGGGGTGGCCGATCCGGCCGCCGTGCCACAGCTGCGCGAAGATCGTGCCGCCCGCGGCGTGCACGGAGTCGGTGACCGCACGCCATCCGGCGACCTGTTCCGGGGTGTGCAGGCCCGGGGTGAGCGGGTAGCCGCGGCCGACGGGGGTGGTCTGGGTGGCTTCGGTGATGATGAGTCCGGCGGAGGCCCGCTGGGTGTAGTAGCGGACCATCGAGGGGGTGGGGACGCCTTCGGCGGTGGCGCGGTTGCGGGTCATCGGCGCCATCACGAGGCGGTTGGCGAGCGGGATGCCGGCGAGGTCGACGGGGTCGAAAGCGGTGGTCACTGAAGGGGCCTCTCAACTGCTGTCCGGAGCACGGTGTCAGACGTGACGTCAGCGGTGCCAACATCGCCGGCGGGACCCCGCATTCCCGGGGCCGCTGTCCGGTGTCAGTCCAGCAGGGACAGCAGCCGGTCGACGTCGTCGGTGGAGTTGTAGAGGTGGAAGGACGCGCGCAGCAGCCCGCCGCGTACGGAGATCTTCACGCCGGCCTCGGTGAGCCGGTCCTCGGCGTCCGTGAGGCCGGGGGTGGAGACGATGGCGGAGCCGGGCGCGGGGCGGGGCGTCAGGCCGCGTTCGGTGAGCCGCTCGCGGTAGTACGCGGCGAGCGCGGTGTCGTGGGCGTGGATCGCGGCCACACCGAGTTCCTCGATGAGGGCGAGCGACTGTTCGGCGCCGACGTACGAGAAGAAGGCGTGCGGTTCGTCGAAGCGGCGGGCGGTGGTGGCCGGGGTGATCAGGCCGTAGTTGGACGCGGCGAGGTCCTCGCCGGCCACCCAGCCGGCGTGCAGCGCGGCCGGCCAGCCGGGGCCGTCGGTGCGGTCGCCGCGGTCGCCGCCGAAGGCCATGAAGGTGGTGCCGCGCGGGCACAGCAGCCATTTGAAGGCGCCGGCGACGAGGTAGTCGAAGTCGAGGGCGCGCAGCGGCAGCCAGCCGGCGGCCTGGGTGGCGTCGACGAAGGTGCGGGCGCCGTGGGTCCGGGCGGCTTCCCGTACGGCGGCGAGGTCGGCGATCCGGCCGTCGAGCGACTGGACGGCGCTGAAGGCGACCAGCGCGGTGCCGGGGCGCACCTCGTCGGCGAGCGCTTCCAGGGGGACGGTGCGCAGCTTGATGCCCGGGTGGGTGCCGAGCGGGTTGACCAGGGAGCTGAAGTCGCCTTCGGGGGCGAGGACTTCGGCGCCCGCCGGGAGGGACGCGGCGATCAGCGCGGACTGGACGGCGACGGAACTGCCGAGGGCGACCCGCTCGGCGGGGACGCCCACCAGCCGGGCGAAGGCGGCCCGGGAGGCTTCGGCGGCGGCGAAGTAGTCGCGGCCCATCGTGCCGTGCGAGGCGGATTCGTCGAGGGCCGCGCGCACTGCGGCGGCGCTGCGGCGTGGAAGGAGTCCGCTGGAGGCGGAGTTGAGGTACGTCGTCCCGGGCGCGAATTCGGCCCCGCCGAGTGGCTCATGTCGCTGCATGACCCCACTGTGCTCGGCGGGGGCCGGTCGCGTCCATTGTCTTTCGGACGGTGTCAGACGCCGGGTACGGCGCAGCCCTCGTCCCCGCAGACCTCGCCGTCGGGAGCGGCGAGGGTCTGGATCGCGCCGTCGGCGTGGGCCCGCTCCAGGGCCTGGCGGAAGACGTCGGCGGGCTGGCCGCCGGAGATGCCGTAGCGGCGGTCGATGACGAAGAAGGGGACGCCGGTGGCGCCGAGCGCGGCGGCCTCGCGCTCGTCGGCGCGTACCTCCTGGGCGTACGCGGCGGGGTCGGCGAGCACCCGGGCGGCTTCCTCGGCGGGCAGGCCGGCGGCGGTGGCGATCTCCTGGAGGACGGCGGGGTCGCCGAGCGGGCGGGCCTCGGCGAAGTTGGCCCGGTAGAGGGCGTCGAGCAGGGCGTCCTGGACGCCGTGGGCCTTGCCGGCGTGCAGCAGCCGGTGCAGGTCGAAGGTGTTGCCGTGGATGCGGTCGGAGCGGTAGTCCAGGCCCTCGCCGGCGGCGGCGTCGGCGACCCGGGCCTCCATGGCCTCGGCCTCGTCGCGGCTGACGCGGTACTTCGAGGCCAGCATGTCGAGGACCGGGATGTCGGTGGGGGCGGGCGCGTCCGGGTCGAGCTCGAAGGAGCGGTGGACCACCTCGACGCCGTCGCGGTGGGCGAAGGCGGCGAGACCGGCCTCGAAGCGGGCCCTGCCGATGTAGCACCAGGGGCAGGCGATGTCGGACCAGATTTCGACGCGCATGAGCTGACTTTCCTCGTCGGGACGTGTTCCGGTGCAACCTCGGGGGGCGGCGGGCTATTCCGTGGGTACGGTCCGGGCATGACCTCGCCACAGGGATTCCTCGACTTCTGGGAGACGACCGGGTCCGCGAAGACCTTCACCCATCCGCTCGATCCGGAGCTGCTGGCCGCGTACGTGCCGCGCGGGGCGCGGGTGCTGGACTACGGCTGCGGTTACGGGCGGCTGACCGCGGAGCTGGCCGGGCTCGGCTACCGCGAGGTGCGCGGGGTGGATGTGTCGGCGGCGCTGGTCGCGCGGGGGCGGCGGGAGCATCCGGAGCTGGATCTGCTGCGGTGGGCGGGGTTCCCGCTGCCGTTCGGGGCGGGCTCGTTCGATGCGGCGCTGCTGTTCGCGGTGCTGACGTGCGTGCCGGGGGACGCGGAGCAGGCGGCGATCGCCGGGGAGCTGGGGCGGCTGGTGCGGCCCGGCGGGGTGCTGTATCTGAGCGACGTACCGGTGCAGGGTGATGCGCTCAACCAGGAGCGGTACGCGCGGTTCGCGGCGCGGTACGGCACGTACGGGGTGTTCGAGACGCCGGACGGCGGGGTGTTCCGGCACCATCCGCCGGAGCGGCTGCGGGGGCTGGTGCGGGCGGCGGGATTCTCGGTGGTGGCGGAGCGGACCGGCCGGGTGGGCACGCTGGACGGGCGGACGGCGGAGCGGCTGCAGCTCATCGCACGGCGGGAGGGCCCTGCGGCGCCGGGTGCGGGCGGGGCGGCAGCTCCAGCGTCAGGGTGAGGTGGGTGGCGTCGGGGGCGGGGCGGCGGCCGGGGTCGGGGTGCCAGCCGAGGCGGGCGTAGAAGGCGCGGGCACGGCGGTTGTGCCACTGGACGTCGAGGACGGCCCGGGCGTAGCCGGCCGTGTGCCAGGCGTGCAGGCAGGCGGTGTGCAGGGCGCGGCCGACGCCGGTGCCCCAGTGGGCGGGGTCGACGTGCAGCTGGTGGAGTTCGACGGTGGGCCGGGGCCGGTCGGTGCCTCGGGGGTCCCCCCACAGCGTTGCGGCGTGGGGCAGGTAGGTGGCGGCGCCGAGGACGGTGCCGCGGCGTTCGGCGCACAGGGCGGGGGTGTCGTCGCAGTCCAGGACGCGGGCCCAGGCGTCGTGCCGGCGGGCGTGCTCGGCGGGGGCGTCGAACGGCGTGTGGGGGTGCCGGGCGCGATGGTGGGCGGCGCGGGCGCCGGCGTGCAGCGCGGCGATGGCCGCCAGGTCCGCGCGGGTGGCGGCGCGGACCCGGACGGCGGTGTCGTGGGGAGCGGGGTGCACGGCTACGGGTGCTCGGCGCGGCCGTCGACCCGGCGGGGCAGGCCGAGCGGGTTGTCCTCGCGCAGTTCGGGCGGCAGCAGGGCGGGCGGGGTGTCCTGGTACGCGACCGGGCGCAGCCAGCGTTCGATGGCGGTGCCGCCGACGGAGGTGGCGGTGGAGGTGGTGGCCGGGTAGGGGCCGCCGTGGTGCTGGGCGGGGGCGACGGCGACGCCGGTGGGCCAGCCGTTGACGACGACGCGGCCGGCGAGCGGGGTGACCTCGGCGAGCAGCCGGGCGCCGCGCCCCGCCCCGTCGGTGCCGGCGCCCTCCTCGTCGCCGAGCTGCAGGGTCGCGGTGAGGTTGCCGGGGAGCCGGGCGAGGACGGCGCCGATCTCGGCCTCGTCGGTGTAGCGGGCGACGACGGTGACCGGGCCGAAGCACTCCTCCAGCAGGAGGTCGTGCGGTCCGTCGGCGGCGAGGCGGGCGGCGGGTACGGCGAGGAAGCCGGCGCTGACGGTGTGTTCGCCGCCCGCGCCCGGGGTCACCGGCGCCTCGACGTCGGGGAGTGCGGCGCGGGAGCGGACGCCGTCGAGGAACGCGTCGCGCATGCGGTGGTCGAGCAGTACCCCGGCCTCGGTGTCGCTGACCGCGGCGGTCAGCGCCTTCAGCAGCCGGTCGCCGGTGGCTCCCGCGGGCGCGAGGACCAGACCGGGCTTGACGCAGAACTGGCCGACGCCGAGGGTCATCGAGCCGGCCAGCCCGGCGCCGATCTGCTCGGCGCGCTCCTCGGCCGCGGCCTCGGTGATCACGACGGGGTTGAGGCTGCCCAGTTCGCCGTGGAAGGGGATGGGGTGCGGGCGGGCCGCGGCCGCGTCGTACAGCGCGCGCCCGCCGCGCACCGAGCCGGTGAAGCCGGCGGCGCTGATCAGCGGGTGCCGGACGAGGTCGAGACCGGCCTGGAAGCCGTGGACCACGTTGACCACGCCGGCAGGCAGGCCGACGTCGGCCGCGGCGCGGCGCAGCAGCGCGGCGCACAGCTCGGAGGTGGCGGGGTGGTCGGGGTGGGCCTTGACGACGACGGGGCATCCTGCGGCGAGGGCGCTGGCGGTGTCACCGCCGGGGACGGAGAAGGCGAGCGGGAAGTTGGAGGCGGCGTAGACCGCGACCGGGCCGAGCGGGATCTTGTAGCGGCGCAGGTCGGGCCGGGGCGGGGCGAGGCCGGGGTCGGCGTGGTCGATCAGCACGCCGAGGAAGGCGCCCTCGTCGACGATGTCGGCGAAGGCGCGCAACTGGTAGGTGGTGCGGCCCAGTTCGCCGGTGAGCCGGCCGGGGCCGAGTGCGGTCTCGGCGTCGGCGACCCCGACGACGGCCTCGCCGGCCTCGTCGAGGAGCGTGGCGGCGCGGCGCAGCAGCGCGGCGCGGGCGGCCCGGTCGGCGAGCGCGCCGCGGGCGGCGTGGGCAGCGCGTACCGAGGCGTCCACCTCGTCGGCTGTGGCTTCCACCGCAACCTGCTCCCGCCGCTTCCCGGTTCGGGGGTCGACACTCCAGACTGGTGTTGCTGCTGCCGCTGCCACCGTGCATTCCTCCCGGGCGATGCCGTGCCGAGTCGTTCTGAGGGTTCCGGGACCGTCCGGACCTTGCAGCACACCGGACCTCGTTCGATATGCTGAACGCCATCCCGGATGATGAACAACTGGGACTCTATGGCTGTCCGAACAGAGGGGTCAAGAGCGATGTCAGCTGCCGATACCGGTGGATCGCAGGTCAAGTCGGCGGTGCGGACGGTCGAGTTGCTCGAGTACTTCGCGGGCCTGCCCGGCATGCACTCGCTGGCCTCCGTCCAGGAAGCCGTCGGCTACCCCAAGTCCAGCCTGTACATGCTGCTGCGCACCCTCGTCGACCTGGGCTGGGTCGAGACGGACGCCACCGGCACCCGCTACGGCATCGGCGTACGGGCGCTGCTGGTCGGCACGTCGTACATCGACGGCGACGAGGTGGTGGCCGCGGCCCGCCCCACGCTGGACCGGCTCTCCGACGACACCACCGAGACCATCCACCTCGCCCGCCTCGACGGCACCAACGTCGTCTACCTCGCCACCCGGCAGTCGCAGCACTACCTGCGGCCCTTCACCCGGGTCGGCCGGCGGCTGCCCGCGCACTCCACCTCGCTGGGCAAGGCGCTGCTGGCGACGTACACCGACGACCAGGTCCGGGCGATGCTGCCGCCGACCCTCGCGCAGCTGACCGAGCACACCCTGACCGACCGCGAGCAGCTGATCGAGGAGCTGCACGCGGTGCGCGAGCAGGGCTACGCGGTCGACCGCGAGGAGAACACCCTGGGCCTGCGCTGCTTCGGCGTCGCGATCCCGTACCGCACCCCGGCCCGGGACGCGATCAGCTGCTCGGTGCCGGTGGCCCGGCTGACCCCCGACCACGAGCAGATGATCAAGGACACGCTCTTCGACGCCCGTGACCGGCTGACGCTCGCCACCCGGCGGCTGTGACCGGCTGACGAACGCCCCGGCGCCTGCGACCCGCGGGGCGGCGCCCCTCCCCCGCGCGGCGGAGGCGGATCACCGGTACGGCCGAGGCGGCCGGACCGGGCCGCCGGAAGCCTGGACGGCATGAGCACTCACACCACCCGAGCCGCCCCGGCCCGCACCGCCCGCACCGTGCTGCGCGTGACCACGCTGGCCGCCTGCGTCCCGTACCTCACACTGAAGATCGCCTGGATCGCGGGCAGCCGCATCGGCATCCCGGAGGGCAGCGCGCTGCGCCGGGACGGCAACTCCCTGATGGCGCTCAACGCGCTCACCGTGCTGATGGACGCGGCCGTCATCGCGCTGGCCTTCCTGCTGACCCGGCCGTGGGGACAGCGGGTCCCGTCCTGGCTGTTGGCGCTGCCCATGTGGTGCGCGACCGGTCTGCTCGCGCCGATCGTCGCGGTCTTCCCCGCCCAGACGCTGGCCGCGGCGGTACGGGGCGGCCCGCCCGGCGCCGGCGGCGGCAGCCCGGACGCACTGCTCGCCCCCTGGGTCTGGAGTCTCGTCTACACCGGCTTCATCGTGCAGGCGCTGGCGCTCGGCACGCTGTTCGTGCTCTACGCCAGGGAGCGCTGGGCCCACCTGTGGCGGGGCCGCATCGGCACGCTCCCCGACAGTCCCACCCGGTCCGCACGCCGGCTGACCGCCGCCGCGGTGGCCGTACTGAGCCTGCTGCCCGCCACGACGCATCTGCTGTGGGCGAGCGGCAGCACCACCGGACTGAACGCCGCACGGGCGGCCGCGACAGACCTCGACTCCCGTCTGAACGACGCCGGTTACGTCCTCTTCGCGCTGCTCACGGCGGTCGGGGCGCTGACCCTCGGCTACGGACGCAGCCGCCGCGTCCCGCTGCTGCTGCCGCTGGCCGCCACCTGGATCGGCTCCGGTGCGCTCGCCGGCTGGGGCGGCTGGCTGACGCTGACCACCCTCTCCGTCAGCGCCGGCGATCCGAAGCTGCCCTCGCCCCTGTTGAGCCTGACCTACGCTGTGCAGATGATCGTCGGGATGCTCGTGGCAGTGGCCGGTGCCCACTTCTTCGCCGAACGCGAGGCCGCGCGGTGCGCATAGCCCGCCGCCACCGGAGGCAGCTCCGGCTGCTGGGTGCCCGCTGGATCCATCTCGTCCTGGGCGGCGCGCTGTTGATGCCGTTCTACCTGCTGGCGTCGGTCTTCGTGGGGCTGGTGACGGACGGCGCCGATCCGCTGCGCAACGTGGCCGCGCAACTCCTCTCGTTCGGCTGCGCACTGCCGCTCGCCGCCCTGGCCGCCCTCCTCCTCCCGCAGTTGCGGCCCCTGGAGGTGGCCGCCGTACGGACGCTGTGCTTCATCCCGGCGGAGCGGCTGGCCGACGGCCCGGCCCCCTCCTGGGCGGCCCGTCGGCGCACCGCACTGTGGTTCGTGGCGCATCTGCTGGCCGGCGGGGTCGTCAGCGGCATGACACTGGCCACGCCGCCGGCCGCGGTGGTGCTGCTGGTACTGCCGTTCACGGCCCCGCTGCAGCGCTCCGTGCCGCCCTGGATGCAGGACCTCCCCGGTGCGCTCGGCCCGCTCGCCGGGCTGGGCCTGCTGGCCCTCGTCGTCGCCACCGCCTGGGCGTGCGGGGTGCTGCTGGCCCGCTGCGCGCCCGCGCTGCTGGGGCCCACGCCCGCGGACCGGCTGGCCGCCGCCGAGCGCCGGGCCGCCGATCTGGCCACCCGCAACCGGCTGGCCCGCGAACTGCACGACTCCGTGGGGCACGCGCTGAGCGCGGTCACCCTCCAGGCGAGCGCCGCCCGCCGGGTGCTCGACGAGGATCCGGAGTTCGCCCGTCAGGCGCTCACTGCCATCGAGGAGACCACCCGCGCGGCGGTCGCCGAACTCGACACCGTACTGGGGCTGTTGCGCGAGGAGGACGGCACCGACCCGGCGGCGCCCGCGCCCACTCTGGACGGACTGGACGAGCTGCTCGCCCGGACCCGTGCGGCGGGGGTGGCGGTGGAGGCAGCGGTCGAGGAACGGTGCGCCGGGCTGCCGCCGGTGGTCTCACGGGAGGCGTACCGGATCGTGCAGGAGGGCCTGAGCAATGCGCTGCGGCACGCCGGACCGGTACCCGTACGACTGCAACTGCGCTTGCGGGGCGATCAGTTGACGCTGCGGATGGAGAATCCGGTGGCGGCGGGTGGCG
Source organism: Streptomyces lydicus (assembly GCF_000717345.1). Classification (GTDB taxonomy): domain Bacteria; phylum Actinomycetota; class Actinomycetes; order Streptomycetales; family Streptomycetaceae; genus Streptomyces; species Streptomyces lydicus. The sequence goes on from NZ_JNZA01000036.1 coordinate 89,573, forward strand.
CCGGCCCGGACCCGGCCGTCCCGACGGCGCGTACCGGTGGCGGCCGGGGGCTGCGCGGTATCGCCGAGCGCGCCCGGCTGCTGGGCGGCGAGGCGACGGCCACGGCCACGGACGGCGTATGGCGGCTGACGGCGCGGCTGCCACTGGCGGGGAAGAGCGCGCACACGGGGGCGGACGGGTCATGAGCAGGACGCGCAACGAGCACACAACGGGGACGGGCACACCATGAGCACGACGCACCACGGCGACACCGGTGACGGTCCTGGCGGCGGGACGGACGATCCCTCCGCGGGCGCCCGCTCCCGGCAGGCATTGCGGATCGTCCTCGCCGACGACGAGCGGATGGTGCGTACGGCGCTGCGCGCGATCCTGGGCGCCGAGGACGACATGGAGGTCGTCGGCGAGGCGGCGACCGGCGCCGAGGCGGTACCCCTGATCCGCCGGCTGCGCCCGGACATCGTGCTGATGGATGTGCGGATGCCGGAGATCGACGGGATCCGCGCGACCGAGCAGGTGCTCGCCGGAATGGACCGGCCGCCGCGCATCATCGTCGTGACGACCTTCGAGAACGACGCGTACGTGTACGACGCGCTGCGGGTCGGGGCCAGCGGCTTCCTGCTCAAACGGTCCGGTGCGGAGGACCTGGTCCAGGCGGTGCGGCTGGTGGCGCGCAGCGACTCGCTGCTGTTCCCGGCGGCGGTGCGCAGGCTGGCCGCCCGGCACGCCGGGGAGCGGGCCGCGCGGGACACCGTGCGGGAGTTGCGGGCCCGGCTGTCGGAACGGGAGCGGGCGGTGCTGCGGCTGATGGCGGCCGGGCTGACGAACGCCGAGATCGCGGGGCGGCTGGGCGTCGGACCGGCCACGGTGAAGACACATGTGGCGGGCGTGCTGGCCAAGCTGGGGGTGCGGGACCGGACGCAGGCGGTCATCGCCGCGTACGAGTGCGGCTTCGTCCGCCCGGGGTGACGGCCTCGTAGGGGGCGCCCCGTAAGGGTTCGGTGGGCCCCCGGTGGTTGCCCTGCCCGTCGCGGAGGGGCGGGACGCGGGGGCCGTCCCGGAACTGTCCCGGAGCCACCCCGGAGCCGCCCCGGAGCCGCCCCGGAAGCGAGATCGGGGCTCGCCCGGGCACCAGCGGGTTCCGCCCGGCGAGCGCACCGGGTTCCCTCCGGCGAGTACCGGGGCCGCCGCCCACCCCCTCAAGCCAGCGCGTGCAACGCCTCCCGTACTGCGGTCAGATCGTCGTCGCTCGCCAGCCCGGCGTGGTAGAGCCGCAGGGCGTTGGCGCCCAGTGAGGCGGCGTGCGTAGCGTCCGCGGCGAGGGTGTGGGGGCTGCCGCCCAGGCCGGAGACGACGGTGAGGTTGGCGGCGACCGTGGCGGCGGCGGGCCGGTCGGCGAACGGGGCGAGGACGTCGGCACGGGCGGCGGCGTCGCCGGTGCACGGCAGCACCACCCCGTCGGCGTGCGCGAGGACGTCCGCCGGGTCCACCCCGGCGTTGGCGCCGCAGCGGTGCGCGGCGGGATCGGCGTGCAGCAGCACCCGGAAGCCGTCCGGCGCGGCGTCCCGTACGGCGCGCACCACGGCGCGCTGCAGCGTGCGGGCGGTCCGGTCCCGCCAGGTGCGCAGCACCCCCGCCGGCTCCGCGCCGAGCAGCGCCTCGACGGCGGCCCACTCCCCCGCCCGGCCGCCGGTCCCGGCCGGGGCCGGGCCGCCCGCCCACAGCGGTTCCATGGCCCGCGCCACCGCGCCCCTCAACTCCCCTGCGGATACGCCGAGTTCGCGGTAGCCCTCGGCGCACACCGGGCAGAAGCACACCGACATCAGGTACTGCGCGGCGCCGGGGAGCGGCACTCCGGCGGTCTTGTCGTGGGCGTGCAGATGGGCCAGCCCGTACCAGCCGCAGGACTCCAGCTCGGTGCCCCGGGCACCGGGCCGTACGGCCGCCTCGGCGGCGAGGGTGACGAGGTACGCGCGCACCTCGGGCCGGGCGATGCACGGCGCCCAGGGATAGGGGTCGCCGTAGGCGTTGCGGACGACGGCGGAAGGATGGTCGGCGCCCAGGCGGGAGTTGTGGGCGAGGACGACCCAGGAGTGCACCTCCAGGCCGGCGTCGGCCAGCGCCCGGGTGGCCGCGCCGAACGGGTCCGGGCCTGTCACCCAGTCCTGGGCGTACGGGCGCAGGGTCCGCCGGGCCCAGCGGGCGGGGTCCGGCGGGTAGAGCACGGCGGCGTGCCGGGCGGTGACGATGCGGTGGCGGGGGTGGCGCGGGGTGAGGGCGCGGGTGGAGTGGTAGGCGGAGGCCAGGGTGGCCTGCTGGACGCCGAGGGCGGCGAGGCGTCCGGGGGCGTCCGGGTCGCCGATCACGTCCCAGGGGTAGAGGAAGGCGGCGGCGCGCATCAGGCACCGGCCCCGGGCGCCTCCGGCAGCAGGGCCAGGCCGTGGTCGATCAGCGCGGCCAGCTCCTTGACGTGCGCGGGGGCCGGTTCGTTCAGCGGCGGCCGGACCTCGCCGACGTCCAGGCCGCGCAGCCGTACGCCCGCCTTGACCAGCGAGACGGCGTAGCCGCGGCCCTGGTTGCGCAGTTCGACCAGCGGCCGGTAGAAGCCGTCCAGCAGCCGGGTGACGGTGTCGTCGTCGCCGGTGGTCAGCGCCCGGTGGAAGGCGAGGGCGATGTCGGGGGCGAAGGCGAAGACGGCGGAGGAGTACAGGCGGACGCCGAGGCCGCGGTAGGCGGGGACGGTGAGTTCGGCGGTGGGCAGGCCGTTGAAGTAGAGGAAGTCCTCGTCGGGGGCGTCGGTGCGGACGGTGCTGATGATGCGCTGGAGCAGGTCGAGGTCGCCCAGGCCGTCCTTGAGGCCGATGATGCCGGGGGTCCTGGCCAGGGCGGCGACGGTGGCGGGGGTGAAGACGGCGTTGTCGCGCTGGTAGACGATGACGGGGAGGGCGGTGGCGGCGGCGAGGTCGGTGTAGTGCCGCCGGAGTCCTTCCTGGCCCGCGGTGACGAGGTAGGGCGGCATGGCGAGCAGCCCGTCGGCGCCGGCGTCCTGGGCGAGGCGGGCGAACCGGACGGCGAGCGCGGTGCCGTAGCCGGTGCCGGCGACGACCGGGACGCGGCCGCCGGCCTCCGCCACGGCGGCGGTGACGCAGGCGGCGAACTCCTCGGGGGTGAGTGCGTGGAATTCCCCGGTGCCGCAGCAGGCGAAGACCGCGGCCGCGCCCGCGTCGATGCCGGCGCGCACATGGGTGCGGAAGGCGGTGAGGTCCAGGGCGCCGTCGGGTGCGTACGCGGTCACGGGGAAGAACAGCAGTCCGTCGAGACGGTCGGCGAGTTGAGGGGACCTCCCAGCGTCAGCTGGGGGAGGCTGTGCGGTCACGGGCTCTCCCTGAGATACTCGTGCATGTTTCTGATCGACGTCCATATTTCTGAACGCCGTTACGCTAGAGCAGCGTTCCGGCGCCGGTCAAGGGCCCACAACTGCCGTGTCACAAGCGGATTTTCCGGATCCGTCAACCGTCTTGACCGGCGACGACGCGGCTTCCTACGTTGTCCATCCACCTGAATGTCGTTCGCGGATACAGCCTTTCAGCTGCCTTTCCGCCATCCTCAGCTCCCGCAGTTCAGCCGGAGGAGTACCCGCCATGACCGCACCCCGCACCGTCCTGCTCACCGGCGCCGCCGGCGGCCTCGGCACCCTGATGCGCGAGCTGCTGCCGCCGCACGGCTACCGCTTGCGCCTCTTCGACCAGCGAGCCATCGAGACCACCGAGGGCGAACCGGACGCGATCACCGCCGAGTTGGCCGACAAGGAGGCGCTGCGCGAGGCGGTGCGCGGGGTCGACGCCGTCGTCCACCTCGCCGGCATCTCCCTGGAGGCCCCGTTCGAGAAGATCCTGCGCGCCAACATCGAGGGCACCTACCAGGTGTACGAGGCGGCGCGCGAAGCGGGCGTCCGACGGGTCGTGTTCGCCTCCTCCAACCACGCCGTCGGCTTCACCCCGCGTCCCCCGGACGGCTCCGCCGCCATCCCGGTCGGCACGCCCCGCCGCCCCGACACCTATTACGGCCTCTCCAAGGGCTTCGGCGAGGACCTCGCGTCGCTCTACTGGGACGTGCACGGCATCGAGACCGTCTCCATCCGCATCGGCTCCTGCTTCCCGGCGCCGACCTCGGTGCGCATGCTGTCGATCTGGCTGAGCCCGGCCGACTGCGCCCGCCTGCTGCACGCCGCGCTCACCGCCCCCGATGTCGGCCACACCGTCGTCTACGGCTCCTCCGCCAACACCCGCCTGTGGTGGGACCTGTCCTCCGCGCGCGCCCTGGGCTACGAGCCGCAGGACGACTCCGAGCCGTACGCCGCGGAACTCCTCGCGGCCCAGGGCGCGCTGGACCCCGCCGACCCCGCGCACGCTCACCTCGGCGGTGCCTTCTGCACCGACCCGCCGCAGTGGCCGTACTGACCGCCGGCCGGCCGGACCGGCGGGCGACGCGCGCCACCGGCACCCGGGCGGCGCTCCCCTGTCCGCGGGTGGGCCGCGCCACCTCGCGGAACCCGCGCCGCCCGGGTGGCGTCCTGGTGGGTGTACCCACCACCGCGCAGGAACGAGGAACGCATCATGGGCATCGTCAGCTGGCTCGTACTGGGGCTGATCGCGGGCATCGTCGCCAAGGTCCTGCTGCCGGGGCGGGACCCGGGCGGCATCGTCGGCACGACCCTGATCGGCATCGTGGGGTCCTTCATCGGCGGCTGGCTGTCCACCAAGATCCTGCACCGCCCGATACCGAAGGACTTCGGCGAGCCGTCCATGTGGATCGCCTCGATCGCCGGGGCGCTGGTCCTGCTCATCGCCTACCGGCTGCTCTTCGGCAACTCCCGCGAACGACGGTGACCGGCGCGCGGGGCGGCCCTCCGCCCGCAGGTAATGGAACCGCAAAGGCGGGCCGATCGTTGGTCCCGGCATGACCGCTATGACTCCTGGCTCGAACCTCCCGCTCACCGCCGCGCGGGTGGCGGTGGACGTCACCGCCCCCGTGCGGCTGGACGTGTCGGGCCTGCTGCTCGCCGCCGACGGCAAGGTGCGCTCCGACGCCGACTTCGTCTTCTACAACCAGCCCGCCGGGCCGGGCGTGACGCACTCCGCGGCGCCCGCCGGCGGCGACACCATCACGGTGGACACCGCCGCGGTCCCCGACGGCATCGAGAAGATCGTGGTCACCGCGAGCCTGGACGCCGCCGGCGCGACCTTCGCCGGCACCGAGCCGACCGCCACGGTCCGCAATGCCGACGACGGCAGCGCCCTCGCCTCCTTCACCCCGCCGCGGCTGGGCAGCGAGACCGCGCTGGTGGTCGTCGAGATCTACCGGCGGGCCGGCGCCTGGAAGGTGCGCGCGGTCGGCCAGGGCTACGCCAACGGCCTCGCGGGGATCGCCACCGACTTCGGCGTGACCGTCGACGAACCGGCCGCCCCGTCCGCCGCCACCCCGCAGGCACCCCCGGCGCCCCCGGCACCTGCCGCTCCCCCGGCCCCCGCCGACCAGTGGGCGCCGCCGGCCGGCGCCCCGGCCCCGGTCGCCCCGCCGCCGGCCGCCGCTCCCCCGGCCCCGCCCGTCGCACCGGCCGCCGCCGCGCCCGGCACCGGCACCGGCACCGGCACCGGCAAGGTCAACCTCGACAAGGGCCGGGTCAGCCTCCAGAAGAACCAGACCGTCTCCTTGGTCAAGGGCGGCCGGCCGCTGCTGGGCTCGGTCCGGATGGGCCTCGGCTGGGAGCCGGCCTTCCGCGGCAAGAACATCGACCTCGACGCCTCCGTCATCGCCTACGGCCCGGACCGCAAGAAGATCGACAACTGCTTCTTCGGCAAGCTGATGATCCTCGGCGGCGCCGTCCAGCACTCCGGCGACAACCTCACCGGCGAGGGCGCCGGCGACGACGAGGCGATCACCGTCCACCTCGGCGGCCTGCCGCCCGAGGTGACCGGCCTGGTCTTCGTCGTCAACTCCTTCTCCGGCCAGAAGTTCTCCGACGTCGCCAAGGCGTACTGCCGCCTGGTCGACGACCGGACCGGCGAGGAACTGGTCCGCTTCGACCTCACCCACGCCGAGCCCCGTACGGGCGTGATGATGGCCAAGCTGATCCGGCAGTTCTCCGGCGAGTGGGAGATGACCGCGATGGGCGAATTCGTCGACGCGCGGACGGTGCGCGGCATGGTCAAGCCGGGCGGCCAGGCCCTGTGACGCGGGCGGCCGCCGGGCTCCGCACGGCCCGGCCGGCCCCCGTCCTCCGGCCGGCCGCCGTCACGCCGCCGGCAGCCGGCCGGCCGTGCGCCCGGTGAGCCCGGCCACCCGCGCCAGCCGTTCGTACGACTCCAGCAGCGCCGCCCGGTCGTGGGTACTGGTCGTGACCAGCACCTCGTCCGCGGCGGCGGCGTCGATCAGCGTGCCGAGGGCGTCCGCGACCTGCTCCTCCGTGCCGTGGAGCTGGCCGCGCAGCGCGTCCTCGTAGAAGCCGCGCTCACGCTCCGTCAGCGCGGCCGCGGCCGCCGGGCCGTCGTCGGCGGGCCGCAGCGGCGGGAAGACACCATGGGTGCGGGAGTACGCCAGGGCGCGGGCCTCCGGCAGCAGCAGCCGGCGCGCCTGCGCGGTGGTGGCGGCGACCGCCACCGTCCCCGAGATGACGACGTAGGGACGCGGCCACAGGACCGACGGGCGGAACGCGTCGCGGTAGGCGGCGATCGCGTCCAGCATCCTGCGGCGGTCGCGCAGGTCGCCGATGACCAGCGCCAGCCCGGTCTCCGCGGCGACCCGGGCGCCGGCGCCGGTCGCCAGGACGAACGCCGGGACCCGCAGCCCCTCGGCGGGCCGGGCGTGGACCTGCGGGTGGGTGGTCTGGGTGCCGGTGAAGTAGCCGAGCAGTTCGGTGAGTTGGGCGCCGAAGTCCTCGGCCGCGTCCTTCCCGGTGCCCAGCGCCCGGCGGATGCCGCCGGTGAAGCCGACCGACCGGCCCAGGCCCATGTCGATCCGGCCGGGGAAGAGCGACTCCAGCACCCCGAACTGCTCGGCGACCACCAGTGGCCGGTGGTTGGGCAGCATCACCCCGCCGGTGCCGACCCTGATCGTGGCGGTCGCCGCGGCCACCGCGGCGGCCAGCACCGTGGGCGCCGACCCGGCGACCCCGGGCACGCCGTGGTGCTCGGACACCCAGAACCGGTGATAGCCGAGCTGCTCGGCGCGGCGCGCCAGGGCGACGGTGTCGCGCAGCGCCGCCGCGTCCGGATGCCCTTCCCTGGTGCGGGAACGGTCCAGGATCGAGAATTGTGTCGTCCGTGTCGTCGAGCTCACCACCTCTGCTTCAACGTCCGTACGCCCGCCAGATTCCCCGGTCCGCCCCCCCCGGGCGGCACAAGGAGCGTCCGATGCCGCAGCAGCAGCCGCCGGCCGGCGCGGCCGGCCCCGCGGATCACCCGGACGGCGCAGCCCCGCCGCCCGACCTTCCCGAGCGGGTCGTGGAGATCTACGGCGAGCACGACCTGAGCACCGTCCCGGCCTTCGCCGGCGGCTTCATCAACTTCGGCTACTGGGCCGAGGTGCCGCAGGCCGCCGGGCGCCGGCTGACCGAGGCCGACCGGGTGCGCAGCGAGCAGGACCTCTACCGCCTGGTGCTCGGCGCCCTCGGCCCGGTGCGGGGCCGCTCGGCGCTGGAGGTCGGCTGCGGGCGCGGGCTGGGCTGCGCGCTGGCGCTGCGGGAGTACGGGCTGGGCGCGGTGACCGGTCTGGACGCGCACCCCGACCAGATCTCCCGCGCCCGGGAGGCGAACGCGGCGCTGCTCGACGCGGGGACGGCGGCGGGGACGGGCCGGCTGGAGTTCGTGCTGGGGGCCGCCGACCGCCTTCCGCTGCCCGGCGGCGCCGTCGACGTCGTCTACTCGGTCGAGGCCGCGCAGCACTTCCGGGACCTGCCGGGTTTCGCGCGGGAGACGGCGCGGGTGCTGCGCCCGGGCGGGCGGCTGGCGCTGACGACGTTCTTCGCCCGTACCCGCGCGGCCGCCCGCGAGCTGCCCGGGCTGCTGCCGCCGTACGCCGACGGCCTGGACGTGCCGTACGTGGTCGACGAGGTGGCCGCGACGCTGGCCGCGGCGGGCCTGCGCGACGTCCGGGTGCGGGCGGTCGGTGCGGGGGTGTGGGAGCCCTACGACCGGTATCTGGCCCAGCAGCACGAGCCGCGGGACGGCTGGGCGCGCCGCTATCTGACGGCCTACCGGGCGGGGCTGCTGGACTACTACCTCCTGACGGCGGCGGCCGGCTGAGCCGTCGGCCGCCGCCGCGTGCAGGAGGGTGCGGCGCCGGCGGCCTAGCGCTGGCGGCGGTGCCGCTTCCAGGGGCCGGTGATGGCGAGCATGATGCCGGGCTCCTGGATGTTGGCGAACAGCGTGTGTCCGTCCGGGGAGAAGACCGGGCCGGTGAACTCGCTGAACTCCGGCTTGTCGGCGGTGCCGATGTTGAGCTCGTTGCGGGCGAGCGGGTAGGTGCGGCCGTCGTCGGTGGCGCCGAAGAGGTGCTGTACGCCCTCGCCGTCCTCGGCGATGATCAGCCCGCCGTAGGGGGAGACGGTGATGTTGTCGGGGCCGTCGAACGCGCCGTCCTTCCCGGGGTCGGGGTTGACGCCGAGCAGGACCTTCAGGGTCAGGGTCCGCCGCCGCGGGTCGTAGAACCACACCTGCCCGTCGTGCTGGACGGGGCTCTCCTCACGGGCGAAGGAGGAGACGACGTACGCGCCGCCGTCGGCCCACCACAGGCCCTCCAGCTTGCGGGCGCGGGTGACCTCGCCGGCCGTGAACTGCTTGCGTACCGAGACCGTGCGGGCGTCGCGGTCGGGCACGTCGACCCAGTCGACGCCGTAGACGGTGCCGGTCCTCGTGGCGCGTGAGAGGTCGTCGACGAACCGGCCGCCGGAGTCGAAGCACTTGAACGCCTGGAGCACGCCGGCGTCGTCGGCGAGGGTGCGCAGCTTCCCGCGGCCGTGGTGGAAGCCGTGCGGCGGGGTCCAGCGGTAGAAGAGGCCGTTGGGTCCGGCGGCGTCCTCGGTCAGGTAGAGGTGGCCGCGCCGGGGGTCGACGACGACGGCTTCGTGGGCGTAGCGGCCGAGCGCCTTGACGGGCCGGGGGTCGCGGCCGGCCCGGAGGTCGCGCGGGTCGACCTCGAAGACGTAGCCGTGGTCCTTGGTCATGCCGTGCTGGCCGGCCTTGTCCTCGGTCTCCTCGCAGGTGAGCCAGGTGCCCCAAGGGGTGGTGCCGCCGGCGCAGTTGGTGGAGGTGCCGGCGATGCCGACCCGCTCGCCGACCGGGGTGCCGTCCTGGGCGACCTCGACGACGGTGCAGCCGCCGGACGCCGCCGGGTCGTAGACCAGCCCGTCGGTGAGCGGCACCGGGTGCGGCCAGTCGGCGCGCGGGCCCTTCAGCTCGTGGTTGTTGACGAGGAGGGTGGTGCCGCGGGGGCCGGCGAAGGTGCCGGTGCCGTCGTGGTTGGAGGGGGTGGTCTCACCGCTTTCGAGGGTGGTGACCCCGGAATGGGTGATGATCCGGTACGAGAACCCGGCGGGCAGCGCGAGGATGCCGTCGGGGTCGGGGAGGAGCGGCCCGTAGCCGAAGCCGTGGCCCGTCGCCGTGCCGTCCGCGGCGGGGTCCGGCAGTTCCTCGCCGAGCGCGCCCGGTGCGGTGGCCAGCACGCTGACGCTGCCGGCCAGCGCGACCCCCGCGCCGGCGAAGGCGGAACGCTTGGCGAAGTCTCTTCGGGTGAGCGGCATTGTCGTCTCCTGGATGGCCGGTTTTCCACGCCCGTGTGCCTGCGCCGCACACGCTCTCGTGCGTCGTCGAACTCCAGTTGAACGCGGTGCGACATCCAGGAAGCAGTTGGGGCGGGCCGGGCCGTCGTACGGCCGGCCCGCCCCGTGCGGCGGAAGGGTCGGGGTCAGTCCGACTGCCGGGAGCGTGCCTTGAACGCGGCCTTGCGGGCCTCCTTGGCGGACTTCTTGTCCGGGTGCAGCCGGCCCATCGCCTCCAGGACATCGGCGGTGGCCGGGTGGTCGACCCGCCAGGCGGCGTCGAAGAAGCCGCTGTGCTGGTCGGTCAGGCCCTGGACCAGGTCGCGCAGCTCGGCCTCGGTGCCCTCGTCGGCGCCGTCCAGCTGGGCCGCGATGGTGTCCACCGTCAGCCAGAAGATCATGCCCTGGGAGGGCTCGGGGATGCCGGGCAGGCCGCGCTCGGCGAGCCAGACCCGGGCGAGGCCGCCCAGCTGCCGGTCGTCGAGCACCTCGCGCAGCGCGGGCTCGGCCTCCGGCGGGACCAGCGAGAGGGTCTGCTGCGCGGCGAGGCGGCGGCGCGGGGCGCCCTCGTCGTCACCGCGGGCGGCCGCGAGCAGGTCGCGGGCGGCGTCCAGCGGGGTGCGGGCGGCGAGCCACTGCTCGGACTCGGCCTGGGAGAGCGCCTGGGGGTAGTCGGGCAGCGCGTCGAGCAGCACATCGGCGCCCTTGTCGGTGAGGTCACCGACGGCGGGGGCGTGGGCGCCGGCGTCCTGCAGCCGGGCGCGGACCGCGTAGACGCCGAGCGGGGTGAGCCGGACCATGCCGTAGCGGGAGACGTCCTCGTCGGTCAGCGGGCCGTCGTGCGGCGTCCCCGCGGAGCCCGCCGCGGAGCCCTGGACGGTCTCGCCCTCCTCGTCCAGCTCGTCGATGAGCGCCTCGTCGACCGGCTGGTACGTGACCAGGCCGATCGGCTCCAGCACCCGGAACTGGTCGTCCAGGCGCATCATCGCCTCGGAGACCTCTTCGAGGATGTCGTCGGTGGGCTCCTCCATGTCGTCGGGGACGATCATGGAGGCGGCCAGTGCGGGCAGCGGAACGTCCTGGTCGCCCTCGGCGAGGGCGGAGAGCAGGTAGAGGTTGCCGAGGATGCCGTCGAGCAGCTCGGCCTCCTGCTCGGGGTTCCAGTCGAGCGCGTCGAGGTCCAGCTCGCCGCCCTCGGTGAGCTGGTCGGCCAGGTCGGCGAGGTCGGGGGCGGCCGCGTCGGCGAGCACGGTCTCCATGCCGCCGAGCCAGATGTCGAGGATGTCCTGCGGGCTGCCGGAGGTGAGCAGCCGCAGCTCCTCGCCGGGGGTGGCGGTCCCGACGGCGGCGTCGTCGGGCAGCCCGTCGCCGTCCTCGGCGGTCTCCTCGATCTCGACCAGGCCGGTGTCGACCGCGAGCTGCCACGCCTCGGCCGCGTAGGCGGGCCCGTCCTCGTCGTCGGCCAGCCCCAGGTGCTCGGTGGCGTCGGTCAGCGCGTCCTGGAGGATCTCCCCGCCGACGCCGACCGGGACGCCCCGCTCGGCCCACCGGGCGAGCTTGGCCGCCCGGGCCATCAGGGGAGCGCTCAGCGCGTCCCGGGCCAGCTCCGCTTCGGAGTGCAGCCGCACCGGCGGCAGGGTGGGGCGGTCTGCGGACATCAGGTGCTCAGCTCCTCGGACGGACGACAGGCTCGTGCGCCGCCCAAGCGTAGACGGAATTCTCCGTATCTCGGACGGTTCACCCCCCGGCTGCCTGCCGGTGGCCCGAAGAACCTTGACAACTCCCTTGCGCACACCGGAGATTGACGCGCGTAGCGCGCACGGGCCCGGCCCTGCGCGCACAGTGCCGTGACACCCCCGTTCACCCCCCATTTCCCCTTCGGAGGCACGCATGCCGTCCCGTCGTCCGCTCCGCCGACCGGTCACCGTCGCCGCGGTGGCCGCCGCCGCCCTCGCCGGCGGGCTGCTGACCGCCACGCAGTCCGCCTCGGCGGCCGGCACCCGGATCCACGACATCCAGGGCAGCACCCGAATATCCCCGCTGGCCGGGCAGCAGGTCAGCGAGGTGCCCGGCACGGTCACCGCGGTCCGCTCGTTCGGCTCGTCGCGCGGCTTCTGGGTCCAGGACCCGCACCCGGACGACGACCCGGCCACCAGCGAGGCGGTCTTCGTCTTCACCGGCAAGGAGACCCCGCAGGTGGCCGTCGGTGACGCGGTCACCGTCTCCGGCACCGTCAGCGAGTACTACCCGGGCGGCAAGGACGCCGGGCTGCAGTCCGTTACCGAGATCACCAAGGCGACCTGGCAGAAGGGCTCCGCGGGCAACCCGCTGCCGGCCGCCTTCAAGCTCAACGCGGTGTCGGTGCCGAACCGGTACGCGCCCGCCGCGGGCGGCAAGAGCATCGAGTCGCTGAAGCTGCGCCCGGGCTCGTACGCGCTGGACCGCTACGAGTCGCTGGAGGGCATGCGGGTCTCGGTGTCGGACGCCCCGGTCGTCGGCCCGACCAACGCGTACCACGAGCTGTGGGTGACGGCCGAGCCGCAGCACAACCGGACCGCCCGGGGCGGCGACCTCTACCGCTCCTACGCGGACCCGAACGGCGGCCGGGTCAAGGTGGCCTCCCTGATCCCCTTCGCCGAGCGGCCGTTCCCGGTGGCCGACGTCGGCAGCCGGCTGGCCGGCACCACCGCCGGACCGCTGGACTACGACAACTTCGGCGGCTACACCCTCCAGGCCACCGAGCTGGGCAAGCTCGCCGGCCGCGGCGCCGCGCCGGAGACCACCCGCAAGCAGCAGACCGGCGAGCTGGCGGTGGCCACCTACAACGTCGAGAACCTCTCCCCCGCCACCCCGCAGGCCAAGTTCGACCGGCTCGCCACCGCGCTGGTGCACAACCTGTCCTCCCCGGACGTCGTCGCGCTGGAGGAGGTCCAGGACGACAACGGCCCCACCGACGACGGCACGGTCACCGCCGGCGCCACCCTGAAGAAGCTCACCGACGCGATCAAGGCGGCCGGCGGCCCGGCGTACGAGTGGCGGCAGATCGACCCGGTCAACGACCAGGACGGCGGGCAGCCCGGCGGCAACATCCGGACCGCGTTCCTGTTCAACCCGGCGCGGGTGTCCTTCACCGACATCAAGGGCGGGGACGCCACCACCCCGGTGAAGGTGGTCGCCGACCACGGCAGGGCCACCCTGTCCGCGTCCCCGGGCCGGATCGCGCCCACCGACCCGGCGTGGAAGACCAGCCGCAAGCCCCTGGTCGGCCAGTTCTCGCTGCGGAACCGGCCGGGGAGCCGGGTCTTCGTGATCGCCAACCACTTCAACTCCAAGGGCGGCGACCAGGGCCTGGACAGCCGGTTCCAGCCCCCGGCCCGGAGCTCGGAGACCCAGCGCACCGCGCAGGCCCGGCTGGTCAACGGGTTCGTGAAGGAGCTGCTGGCCAAGGACGCCAAGGCCGACGTGGTGGTGGCCGGGGACCTCAACGACTACCAGTTCTCGCCGGCCCTGAAGGACCTCACCGCCGGCGGGGTGCTCACCGACCTGGTCGGCGGGCTGCCGCGCGCCGAGCGGTACGGCTACGTCTACAACGGCAACTCGCAGGTGCTCGACCACATCCTCACCAGCCGCCACCTGGCCCGGCCGGACTACGACATCGTGCACATCAACGCCGAGTTCGCCGACCAGGCCAGCGACCACGACCCGCAGGTGCTGCGGATCCGGCCCTGAAGCCGGGCCCTTGCGTCACCGGGTGTGACGCAGCCGTCACCCGATCGGCCCCGGTCCGGGCGCCAACTGTCGCCGGGGGTGGCGTACTGGGCTCGTAAGCAACATTCGGCGAGACATGAGGAGTCATCATGCCGAAGGCGCAGAACCGTAAGTCGGGTAACAAGGACCGTGCCGCCGAGCGGCGCTCCGACCAGCAGAAGCGGAAGCCGTCGGAGGAGTCCGCATCCGAGCGCACCCAGGACCTGAAGCGTTCGCGGAATGGCCTGACTGACGCGTGATGGGCCTGTGAAGCCCGAGCGGCCGTCGCACCGTGAGGTGCGGCGGCCGTTCCGCTTCCCGGCCGCCCCGTCCCACAACGTAGCGATCCTTAAGAATTCACCACAGTACAACTAAGTGGACGTGAAACATGATGGGCCAGCACACTCCCCGCATGGACACCGTGACCGCACCCCTCACCCCGCGAACCGCCACGGCACCGTTCGGCCGCACCGCCGTCGCGATGATCACGCCGTTCACCGACGACGGTGCGCTCGACCCGGACGGCGCGCAACGGCTCGCCGCGCACCTCGTCGACGAGGGCGGCTGCGACGCCCTGGTGCTGAGCGGCACCACCGGCGAGTCCCCGACCACCTCGGACGCCGAGAAGGAGACCCTGCTGCGGGCCGTCGTCGAAGCGGTCGGCGACCGGGCGCGGATCACCGCCGGGGTCGGCACCAGCGACACCCGGCACTCGGTCGAACTGGCCCGCGCCGCCGAACGGGCGGGCGCACACGGCCTGTTGGTGGTCACGCCGTACTACTCACGGCCGACCCAGGAGGCCGTCGCCCACCATCTGCGCACCGTCGCGGACGCCACCGGCCTGCCCGTGCTGCTCTACGACATCCCCGGCCGCACCGGCACCGCGCTGGCCGCCGACACCCTGCTGCGGCTGGCCGACCACCCGCGGATCGCGGGCGTCAAGGACTGCGGCAACGATCTGCTGAAGACGGCGAAGGTGCTGGCCGCGACCGGCCTGGCCTACTACGCGGGCAGCGACGAGCAGATCCTGCCGCTGCGGGCGCTCGGCGCCGCGGGCTGCGTCAGCACCGCCGGCAACCTCGCGCCCCGGGCCGTGTGCGCCGTACGGGACGCGCACGACGCCGGCGACACCGCCGAGGCCGCCCGCCGCCAGCTCGCCCTGATCCCGCTGATCGAGGCGGTGACCGGCTCCCAGACCCCCGGGACGGTCGCCGCGAAGGCACTGCTGCGCCACCTCGGGCTGCCCGCCGGACCGGTCCGCGGCCCCCTGTTGGACGCCGACGACCGGCTCACCAGCCGGCTGGTGGACGCGCTGCGGACGACCCTGGACCGGACGGCCCGGGCGGGGCGGGGGGTGCCGGCAGTGGCTGGTGCGGCTGTCCCTGGCTAGCCGGCCAGGACGCGGGCGCCGCGCCGGAACCGGCCACCGGGCCGGCGCCCGCGACCTCGTCCCCGTCCGCCCCGGAAGGCGGCTGCTCGTCCGGCACCAGGTCCCGCACCAGCAGCGTCGCGCCGGCCACCGCGCCCGGCATCAGCACCACCGCGACGAACGGGACCAGGAACAGCAGCACCAGCGGGGTGCCGAAACCGACCGCGAGCGCCTTCCGGCCGCGCAGCATCCGCAGCCGCTCGCGGACCGGGACGGCACGGCGCTGCATGGCCACCGACGTCAGCTCGACGGCGAGGAAGAAGCCGGAGACGCAGAAGCCGATCGCGGGGATCACCGTCTGCCCGAGGAAGGGCAGGAAGCCCAGGACGAACAGCAGGAGCCCGAAGCCCGCGGCGCGCAGCAGCACATGGACGCTGTCCCGCAGCCCGTTCCAGAGCTCACGCCACAGCGGCTGGTCCGGCCCGGGCGGGCAGTGCCCCTCGCTCTCCTCGACCTTCTGCGACAGCGACTCGTAGAAGGGGTCGCCGATCAGCAGGGTGACCGCGGTGAAGGTCAGCACGGACAGCGTCAGCCCGCCGGCGAACAGCAGCGCCACGAACAGCCCGCGCAGCAGCCCCTGCCAGGGCGCCCCCCAGCCGTCGGCGAACGGTGTCGCCCAGGCCGCGAGGTCGCCCGCCCACAGGGCGAGCACGATGAGCACCCCGGCGTACAGCGCCAGCGCGATCAGCGCCGGAATCAGTCCGAACCCCCACCACCGGCCGTGCCGGGCCACCCAGCGCTGGCCCGCCCCCAGATACCGCATCCCCGCTACAAGATCACGCATGGCCCCAACCCTATCGGCGTCCGTACCGGGCCCGAACGGGGCGGCAAGCGGCGACGGCCCGGCGGAGGTGTCTGCCCGACTCGCCGGAAGCTCAAGGGGCCATGATCACTCGCCCCAAAGCAGCTCCAGCCCAAAGCCTCTCCGTCGACCGTTTCTCAGAGCGCCCCCTCACGCTCCCCTACGCCCCCACTTGGAGGCAAGAACAGGGCTTCGGCGGGCATCAACAAAGTATGAGCGCGTCGGACGGCACATGTGCAGGCACCGGATGGAGTGCCGTTGAATCGGCACCGGCAAATTCTCAACTCGCAGGCGTATTAGCTGGCTTCATTTTCGCCGGGATCGTCATGATTATCACTGAAAGGAAGGCTAGCGTAGCGCGAATAACCGCCCTGCGGGTCCTCATCTCCGCTTTCATTGCGCTCGCGCTGGACAGCTATGCTTTCTCTCTCCTCAATGGCGACGTAGCCGAGAATGCCTGCGCGCGCATCTGGACGGAATCCCTAATAGCTAGCGGAATGCTTGCGGTGGGGGCGGTTGCCGTAATGGCAAGTATATCCTGGCTATTGAGCGCTTACATCGAGACACAGAGTGGCGAGGCAGAATCCGGGCCACCCTCAGCCCAATCAATTATCGGACTGGCAACTTTGGAGCGCCTGCTCCGGAGGATCGTCTACGGCGTGACTGTAATGACAGTAGTCCTCTTATCCACGGTAGCCAATGACTACGTCAACGTAGCCTTCGCTGGACGTGGGAAACCCTGGTGGGGTCCCAGCATCTCGCCGCTCTATGTTCTTTCCGCGAGCCTTGGGATGGTAGGCATTACGTGGTGGAGGCAACGAAGGGCAGAGGAGCAAAGCCCTACCGATTACCCATCTCGGAACGCGCTATCGACAGCATTCGCTGCGGTAATCTCCTATGCCCTATGCGGCACGACCGCGATCGGAATCACCACTAGCACTCCAATTAGATTTTGGAATCCCGCCCCGAATTTCCTGGTGATCGTGACGATTTCTTTTGTGCTTGTCGTACCTGTTCCAGCAATGCTCGCGTTGATTTACGCAATGCCAAACCCGAGGGCCTCAGGTGAAGGGGATGGTCCTGCGAACCGACACGGTGAGGGATGACGCAAACCTGAAGTTGAGTCATCAGACACGGCGGCGCCCCCCTGCAATGAGTTCTATAGGGATTCCAGGCGTGATGCCGCGGGCCAAAAAGGAGGCGTCTACCTCGGGAGGATTGCGCCGGTCAAGATCACCGGTAACTGCGTGACAATGCCGAGCGCATCGGCGGACACCTGCGGGCCATCGCGGCAGGTAAGAGGCGCAACCACCCCAGGTCGGGCTTCTGCCCACAACCTGGGTTCTGCCTGGTTGACCTGACCGCTCTCCCGGTCCGTCTCCTCCGCCCTTACAAGGCCGGTATCGCCCCCCAACGCACGAGCGCCCTCCCGGGCCGTCCTAGGGCCGTGGAAGGGCGCTCAACGTTGACCAACGTCGACAGGTGCCGACAGCTCGGCAGCAGGTCAGGGCGTTGATCGATTCGGCGGCCGCAGGTCACGGCCGCCGGTGATCAGTTGTGGCTGTGCAGGATCTCGTTCAGACCGCCCCAGACCGCCTTGTTCGGCCGGGCCTCGACCGTGCCGGTGGTGGAGTTGCGGCGGAAGAGGATGTTGTCGGCGCCGGAGAGCTCCAGGGCCTTGACGATCTGCCCGTCGGGCAGCGTGACGCGGGTGCCCGCGGTGATGTACAGGCCGGCCTCGACCACGCACTCGTCGCCCAGCGCGATCCCGATGCCGGACTCGGCGCCGAGCAGGCAGCGCTCGCCGATCGAGATGATCTGCTTGCCGCCGCCCGACAGGGTGCCCATGGTGGAGGCGCCGCCGCCGATGTCGGAGCCGTCGCCGATGACCACGCCCGCGCTGATCCGGCCCTCGATCATGGAGGTGCCCAGCGTGCCGGCGTTGAAGTTGACGAAGCCCTCGTGCATGACGGTGGTGCCGGCCGCGAGGTGGGCGCCCAGGCGGACCCGGTCGGCGTCCGCGATCCGCACGCCGGCGGGCGCGACGTAGTCCGTCATCCGCGGGAACTTGTCGACGCTGGTGACCTGGAGGTGCAGCCCCTCGGCGCGGGCGTTGAGCCGCACCGTCTCCAGCGTGTCGACGGCCACGGGGCCCAGCGAGGTCCAGGCGACGTTGGACAGCAGGCCGAACATGCCCTCCAGGTTCTGCCCGTGCGGCTTGACCAGACGGTGGCTGAGCAGGTGCAGACGCAGGTAGACGTCGTGCGCGTCCAGCGGCTTGTCGTCGAGGGAGGAGATGACCGTACGGACGGCGACGACCTCGATGTCACGGACCGGGTCGGGACCGATCGCCTTGAGCGCGGCGGCGCCCAGCAGTTCGGCGGCGCGCGCGTCCTCAAGGCGCTCGGTGCCGGCCGGGCCGGGGCCCTCGGCGGTCACGGTGACCAGTTCCGGCGCGGGGAACCAGGTGTCGAGGACGGTGCCGTCGGCGGCGACGGTGGCGAGCCCGGCGGCGACGGCGCCGGTGGTACGGGAAGAAGCGGAAGCAGCAGCATCGGTCATGCTCGAAACCTAACCGGAGGGCCCCCGCCGAGGCGAACCGGTCTCAGTGCTCGGGCCCGGTCCGTACGGTCGCACAACCGGCCTCGTAGGGCCGCACGAGAGCGGCCCGGGCCCCGCCGCCGGGTTCCGTCAGTGCGTCGCACCGCCCAGATTCAGCACCACGACCCCGGCTATCACCAGCAGCACCCCGAGGATCTTCAGCGCGCTCGCACTCTCCCCCAGGAACACCATCCCGATCGCCGCGATCACCGCCGTGCCGGCGCCGGCCCAGATGGCGTACGCGGTGCCCACGCTCATCGACTTCAGCGTCCGGGCCAGCAGTGCGAACGCCAGCAGGTATCCCACCGCGGTGGTCAGCGACGGCCACAGCTTGCTGAAGCCGTCGCTGTACTTCATCGCGGTCGTCGCGAGGACCTCGGAAAGAATCGCGCCGGCGAGCGTCACGTAAGCCATGCGCCCGAGCGTACGAGCGCGGCGAACGGCCGTACACCGGGCCCGTGCAGCGGGCCGCCGCGGCGGACGCCCGGGACGCGGAACGGCCGTGCCCGCCGGTGGTGACCGGTGGGCACGGCCGTCGCACGTACCGCTGTCCTGCTCGGGAGGATCCGTCAGACGTTGAAGCCGAGCGCGCGGAGCTGCTCGCGGCCGTCGTCGGTGATCTTGTCCGGGCCCCACGGGGGCATCCAGACCCAGTTGATCTTCAGTTCGTTGACGATGCCGTCCGTGGCGGACTTGGCCTGGTCCTCGATGACGTCGGTCAGCGGGCAGGCCGCGGACGTCAGCGTCATGTCGATGGTGGCGATGTTGGCGTCGTCGATGTGAATGCCGTAGATCAGGCCCAGGTTGACGACGTCGATGCCCAGCTCGGGGTCCACGACGTCGTACAGCGCCTCGCGGACCTCTTCCTCCGAGGCCGGCTTGGTGGTGGTCGGCGTGTCGGTCATGCGGTCTTCGCCTCCTCGGAGAGGGCCTTGGCCGTGGCGTCCTTCCAGGCCATCCAGCTGAGCAGGGCGCACTTCACGCGCGCCGGGTACTTGGAGACGCCGGCGAACGCCACCGCGTCCTCCAGCACCTCCTCCATCGCGTCGTCCGGTTCGACCTGGCCCTTGGACTGCATCAGCTCCAGGAAGGTCTCCTGGATCTTCTGCGCCTCACCGAGCTCCTTGCCGACCAGGAGGTCGTTGAGCACCGACGCGCTGGCCTGGCTGATGGAGCAGCCCTGGCCCTCGTAGGACACATCCTCAATCGTCGCGCCATCGAGCCGGACGCGCAGCGTGATCTCGTCGCCGCACGTCGGATTGACGTGGTGCACCTCGGCGTCGCCGTCCCGAAGACCGCGCCCATGGGGGTGCTTGTAGTGGTCCAGGATGACGTCCTGGTACATGGAATCCAGCTTCACGACTCAGTCAGTCCTCGTCCTCATCCGCCGTGCCTGATTAACCGAAAAAGTTGCGGACGTGCTCCAGGCCCGCGACCAGGGCGTCGACCTCGGCCGGGGTGGAGTACAGATAGAACGACGCTCGCGTGGTCGCAGGAATTCCGAAGCGCAGGCAGACCGGACGCGCGCAGTGGTGCCCCACCCGGACGGCGATGCCCTGCTCGTCCAGCACCTGGCCGACGTCGTGCGGGTGGATGTCGCCGAGCGTGAAGGAGATCGTCGCCCCGCGGTCCTCGGCCGTGCTCGGGCCGACGATGCGCAGGTCGGGGACCTCCAGCAGCCGCTTGACGGCGTACTCGGTGATCGCGTGCTCATGCTCGGCGATCTTGTCCATACCGATCGAGGTGAGGTAGTCCACGGCCGCGCCGAGGCCGACGGCCTGGGCGATCGGGGGCGTACCGGCTTCGAACTTGTGCGGCGCCGGGGCGTACGTCGAGGAGTGCATCGAGACGGTCTCGATCATCTCGCCGCCGCCGAGGAACGGCGGGAGGTCCTCCAGCAGCTCCTGGCGGCCCCACAGGACGCCGATGCCGGTCGGGCCGCACATCTTGTGGCCGGTGAAGGCCACGAAGTCGGCCTGCAGCGCCTGCACGTCCAGCACCATGTGCGGGGCTGCCTGCGAGGCGTCGATGCAGACCAGCGCGCCGACCTCCTGGGCCCGGCGGATGATCGTCTCGACCGGGTTGACGGTGCCCATGATGTTCGAGACCAGCGTGAACGAGACGATCTTCGTCTGCTCGGTGATGATCTCGTCGATGTTGGACAGGTCGAGACGGCCGTCGTCGGTGATGCCGAACCACTTCAGCTTCGCGCCGGTGCGCTGCGCGAGCAGCTGCCACGGGACGATGTTGGAGTGGTGCTCCATCTCCGTGATGACGATCTCGGTCTCGCGGTCCACACGGTAGGGCTCGTCGGCCCAGCCCAGCATGTTCGCGACGAGGTTGAGCGACTCCGAGGCGTTCTTGGTGAAGATCACCTCGTTGCGGCTCGGCGCGTTGATGAAGTCCGCGACCTTGTCACGGGCGCCTTCGTACAGCGCCGTGGCCTCCTCGGCGAGCACGTGCACGCCGCGGTGGACGTTGGCGTTGTGACGTTCGTAGTAGGCGTTCAGGGCGTCGAGGACCTGACGCGGCTTCTGCGAGGTCGCCGCGTTGTCCAGGTACACGATCTTCCGGCCGTCGTGGACCTGGCGGTCCAGGAGGGGGAAGTCCTTACGGATCGCCTCTGTGTCGAGGAGGCCCGGCAGCTGTGTCACGCGGTTGCGCCACCCTTCACGTACGCCTCGTAGCCCTCGGCCTCCAGCTTGTCCGCCAGCTCCGGGCCGCCGGACTCGGCGATCCGGCCGTTGGCGAACACGTGGACGTGGTCGGGCTTGATGTAGCGGAGAATCCGCGTGTAGTGGGTGATGAGCAGGGTGCCCACCTGGCCGGTCTCGCGGACGCGGTTGACGCCCTCGGAGACGATCCGCAGCGCGTCGACGTCCAGACCGGAGTCGGTCTCGTCGAGGATCGCGATGGCCGGCTTCAGCAGCTCCAGCTGGAGGATCTCGTGGCGCTTCTTCTCACCGCCGGAGAAGCCCTCGTTGACGTTGCGCTCGGCGAACGCGGGGTCCATGTTCAGGCGCTCCATGGCCTCCTTGACCTCCTTGACCCACAGCCGCAGCTTGGGGGCCTCGCCGCGGATCGCGGTCGCGGAGGTGCGCAGGAAGTTGGAGACCGAGACGCCGGGCACCTCGACCGGGTACTGCATGGCGAGGAAGACGCCGGCCCGGGCGCGCTCGTCGACGGACATCTCCAGGACGTCCTCGCCGTCGAGGGTGACGGTGCCGCCGGTGATCGTGTACTTGGGGTGACCCGCGAGCGAGTAGGCGAGGGTCGACTTGCCGGAGCCGTTGGGGCCCATGATGGCGTGCGTCTCGCCCTGCTTCACGGTCAGGTCGACGCCCTTCAGGATCTCGCGCGGGCCGTTCTCGGCCTCGACGGAGACGTGCAGGTCGTGGATCTCAAGCGTTGCCATGGGTGACTCAGGACTCCTGGGTGACGGAGACGAGCACGTCGTCCCCTTCGATCTTTACGGGATATACGGGGACGGGGCGCGTCGCGGGAAGGCCGTTCGGCTTGCCGGTGCGCAGGTCGAAGCTCGAACCGTGCAGCCAGCACTCGATGGAGCAGTCCTCGACCTCGCCCTCCGAGAGGGACACGTTCGCGTGCGAGCAGATGTCGTTGATCGCGAACACCTCGCCCTCGGTGCGGACGAGCGAGACGGGGGTGCCGTCGATCTCCACCCGCCGGGGGGTGTCCTCCTCCAGCTCGCTGAGCGCCGCTGCGCGTACGTAGCTCATACCGCGGACGCTTCCAGCTCGGCCTCGATCTTGCTCATCAGGCGCTCTTCGACGTCCGGGAGGCCGATCTGCTGGACGAGCTCGGCGAAGAAGCCGCGCACGACCAGGCGGCGGGCCTCGTCGGCCGGGATGCCGCGGGCCATCAGGTAGAAGAGCTGCTCGTCGTCGAAGCGGCCGGTCGCCGAGGCGTGGCCGGCGCCGACGATCTCGCCGGTCTCGATCTCCAGGTTGGGCACCGAGTCGACCCGCGCGCCGTCCGTGAGGACGAGGTTGCGGTTGAGCTCGTAGGTGTCCGTGCCGGTCGCCGAGGCCCGGATCAGCACGTCGCCGATCCAGACGGCGTGCGCGTCCTCGCCCTGCAGCGCGCCCTTGTAGACGACGTTGGAGCGGCAGTTGGCCGCCTCGTGGTCGACGAAGAGGCGGTGCTCGTGGTGCTGGCCCTGCTCGGTGAAGTACAGGCCGTAGAACTCGGCCTCGCCGCCGGGGCCCGCGTAGGTGACGCGCGGGTGGAGGCGGACGACGTCACCGCCGAAGGTGACGACGACGGACTTGAACGTGGCGTCCCGGCCGACCAGGGCGTTGTGCTGCCCGGCGTGGACGGCGGTGTGCTCCCAGTCCTGGACGGAGACGACGGTCAGCTTGGCGCCGTCGCCGAGGAGGTAGTCGACGTTGGCGGCGAGCACCGCGTCACCGGTGTGGTCGATGACGACCACGGCCTCGGCGAACGCGCCCAGCTCGATGACCTGGTGGCCGAAGGCGGTGCCGCCCTCACCGTGCACGGTGATCCGGATCGGCTCGGCCAGCACGGTCTCCTTGGGGACCGAGACGACCGACGCCTTCTCGAACGAGCTGTACGCCTGGGCGGCGACCCGGTCCACGGGCTTGCCGGCCTTGCCGACCCGCGGGTCGGCGCGGTCGACGAGCTCGTGGGTGACACCCTCGGGCGCGGTGATGTCGATCTTCAGGTCGGGGCCGCCGGCCACGGCGGAGCCGTCGTGCAGGCCCTTCAGCCGCGCGAGCGGGGTGAAGCGCCACTCCTCCTCGCGGCCGTGCGGCACCGGGAAGTCCGCCACGTCGTAGGACGGCGGGGCGCTCATCCTGGTGGCGACGGTGGACTCCGCGGCCACCGCGATGGAGCCGGTGGTCGTGGAACCCGCCGGGATGTTCTGAGCCTCAGCCATGGCTGTCGTCGTGCTCGCTTTCTGCAATCAGGGAGTCGGTCGCTGCTGGGGGGCCGGGGTCAGCCGACCGCGCCTTCCATCTGCAGCTCGATCAGCCGGTTCAGCTCCAGCGCGTACTCCATCGGCAGCTCACGGGCGATCGGCTCGACGAAGCCGCGCACGATCATCGCCATGGCCTCGTCCTCCGACAGGCCACGGGCCATCAGGTAGAAGAGCTGGTCCTCGCTGACCTTGGAGACGGTCGCCTCGTGACCCATGGAGACGTCGTCCTCGCGGACGTCGACGTAGGGGTAGGTGTCCGACCGGGAGATGGTGTCCACCAGCAGGGCGTCACACAGCACGTTGGACTTGGAGCCCGCGGCGCCCTCGCCGATCTCCACCAGACCGCGGTAGGACGTACGGCCGCCGCCGCGCGCCACCGACTTGGAGACGATGTTGGAGGAGGTGTTCGGCGCCATGTGGACCATCTTGGAGCCGGCGTCCTGGTGCTGGCCCTCGCCCGCGAAGGCGATGGACAGGGTCTCGCCCTTGGCGTGCTCGCCCATCAGGTAGACCGCCGGGTACTTCATCGTCACCTTGGAGCCGAGGTTGCCGTCGACCCACTCCATGGTCGCGCCCTCGTAGGCGACGGCGCGCTTGGTGACCAGGTTGTAGACGTTGTTCGACCAGTTCTGGATGGTCGTGTAGCGGCAGCGGCCGCCCTTCTTGACGATGATCTCGACGACCGCGGAGTGCAGCGAGTCCGACTTGTAGATCGGGGCGGTGCAGCCCTCGACGTAGTGGACGTAGGCGTCCTCGTCGACGATGATCAGCGTCCGCTCGAACTGGCCCATGTTCTCGGTGTTGATCCGGAAGTAGGCCTGGAGCGGGATGTCCACGTGGACACCCTTGGGGACGTAGATGAACGAGCCGCCGGACCACACCGCGGTGTTCAGCGACGCGAACTTGTTGTCGCCGACCGGGATGACCGTGCCGAAGTACTCCTGGAAGAGCTCCGGGTGCTCCTTCAGCGCGGTGTCGGTGTCCAGGAAGATGACGCCCTGCGCCTCCAGGTCCTCGCGGATCTGGTGGTAGACGACCTCGGACTCGTACTGCGCGGCGACACCGGCGACCAGGCGCTGCTTCTCCGCCTCGGGGATGCCGAGCTTGTCGTAGGTGTTCTTGATGTCCTCGGGCAGGTCCTCCCAGGAGGCGGCCTGCTGCTCGGTGGAGCGGACGAAGTACTTGATGTTGTCGAAGTCGATGCCCGACAGGTCCGAGCCCCAGTTCGGCATGGGCTTCTTGTCGAACAGCTTCAGACCCTTGAGGCGGAGCTTGAGCATCCACTCCGGCTCGTTCTTCTTCGACGAGATGTCGCGGACGACGGCCTCGGAAAGACCGCGCTTGGCGGAGGCGCCGGCCACGTCGGAGTCGGCCCAGCCGTATTCGTACTTGCCCAGGCCCTCGAGCTCAGGGTGAGCAGTCTCCGTGGGGAGCGTCATGCGGGGTTCCTCCCGGCCGTGCTTGCAGATGCTGTGGTGGTCTTGGGGTGGTGCCCACCGGTGCGGTGAGCCGCCTTGCCGGCACCGGCCTTCGGGACGAAGGTCGTGCACACCCCGTCGCCGTGGGCGATGGTGGCGAGGCGCTGTACGTGGGTCCCGAGCAGACGGGAGAAGACCTCGGTCTCCGCCTCGCACAGCTGCGGGTACTGCTCGGCGACGTGGGCGACCGGGCAGTGGTGCTGGCAGAGCTGTTCACCGAGCTGGGGGTTGGGCGCGCTGCGCGCCGTAGCAGCGTACCCGTCCGCGGTCAACGCCTTCGCCAGGGCCTCGGTCCGGGCCTCCGGCTCGGCGTTCTCGACCGCCTCGCGGTAGCCCTCGGCCTGGGCGGCGAGCCGCGCCCGCGCGAAGGCGGCGACGGCTGCCTCGCCCTTCTCGCCGCCGCCCGCGCTCTGGGCGATCCAGCGCAGGGCGTCGGAGGCGAGCTGGTCGTATGCCTGGTCGAAGGCGTCCCGGCCGCAGTCGGTCAGGGCGAAGGCCCTGGCCGGACGGCCGCGGCCACGGGCGCCGTAGACCCGCTTCTCGCGGGGCTCGACCACGCCCTCGGCGACCAGCGCGTCCAGATGACGGCGGACGGCGGCCTGGGTCAGCTCCAGGCGCAGGGCGAGCTCGGCCGCGGTGGACGGGCCGTGGTCGAGGATGGAGCGGGCGACGCGGTTGCGGGTGCCCTGCTGCTCGTCGTGCGGTGCCGGTGCGGCGGCCTGCTGGGGCCGCTCGGCACGCCCGGGCGCGGAGGCGGCCGGCCCGGCGGTCTGGTCGACCCCGGGCTCTCGCTTGTCCTCGCTCGTGTATTTCACAACGCCATTGTTGCGTAATTCGTCAAAGTGATTCAAGCCTCGTCCACGCCCTGGACTGGTGGCCTCTATCACTTAGGTTTACCTAATTCAACCCCGCGCCGAAGGGCCCGAAAGGGGCCCCGACCTGCGGCGGCGCCGACCGGGACCGGACGGCCCGGCCCCGGCCCGCGGGCGGCAGGAATCCGCCGCCCCGCGCACCGCCGTACCGGTGACCCCGGGAAGCCCGCCGGCAGCCGCGCCCCCGTGGCGGGCCGCCGCCGCGCGCTTCGTAGACTTCCCGCCATGCGCAGCAGCTCCCCGGGGGGCACCCCCCGGACCCGCCCCCTTGCTCCGGCGGGGGGAACCACAGGCCCCGAGCCTGCCGTCGAGATCACCGGCCTGGTCAAGCGGTACGGGGCCAAGGCCGCGGTGGACGGGCTCGACCTGACCGTCGCCCGCGGCTCGGTCACCGCCGTGCTCGGCCCCAACGGCGCCGGCAAGACCACCACCGTCGAGACCTGCGAGGGCTACCGCCGCCCGGACGCCGGCCGGGTCCGCGTCCTGGGCCTGGACCCGGTCGCCGACGCCGCCGCGCTGCGCCCGCGGATCGGCGTGATGCTCCAGTCGGGCGGCGTCTACGCCGGTGCCCGCGCCGAGGAGATGCTGCGGCACACCGCCTCCCTGCACGCCCACCCCCTCGACGTCGGCGGGCTCGTCGAACGCCTCGGCCTGGGCAGCTGCGGCCGGACGCCCTACCGGCGGCTGTCCGGCGGCCAGCAGCAGCGGCTGGCGCTGGCGATGGCCGTGGTCGGCCGCCCCGAGCTGGTCTTCCTCGACGAGCCGACCGCCGGCCTCGACCCGCAGGCCCGGCACGCCACCTGGGACCTCGTACGGGAGCTGCGCGCCGACGGCGTGAGCTGCGTGCTGACCACCCACTTCATGGACGAGGCCGAGCAGCTGGCCGACGACGTCGCGATCATCGACGGCGGCCGGGTGATCGCCCAGGGCAGCCCGGAGGAGCTGTGCCGCGGCGGCGCGGAGAACAGCCTGCGCTTCACCGGACGGCCCGGCCTGGACCTCGCCTCGCTGCTCAAGGCGCTGCCCGCCGACAGCGCGGCCACCGAGCTCGCCGTCGGCACGTACCGCGTGCACGGCAAGATCGACCCGCAGCTGCTGGCCACGGTCGCCTCCTGGTGCGCGCAGAACGGCGTGATGCCGGACGCCATAGCGGTCGAACGGCACACCCTGGAGGACGTCTTCCTCGAACTGACCGGCAAGGAGCTGCGCGCATGACCGCCACCGAGACCGGTACGGCCGCCGGCACCGGCGCCTTCGCCCCGCGGCCCGGCGCCGCACCGCTGCCCCGGATGATCCGGGCCCAGGCGGCCCTGGAGACCAGGATGCTGCTGCGCAACGGCGAGCAGCTGCTGCTGACCGTCGTCATCCCGACGCTGCTGCTGGTGCTGTTCTCCACCGTCGACATCGTCGACACCGGGGCCGGCAGCGCGGTGGACTTCCTCGCGCCGGGCATCCTCGCGCTGGCCGTGATGTCCACGGCGTTCACCGGCCAGGCCATCGCCACCGGCTTCGAGCGCCGCTACGGCGTCCTCAAGCGGCTGGCCGCCTCACCGCTCCCCCGCTGGGGGCTGATGACCGCCAAGACCTGCTCGGTGCTGGTCACCGAGATCCTGCAGATCGCGCTGCTGACGGTGATCGCCTTCGGGCTGGGCTGGTCCCCGCGGGGCAATCCGCTCGCGGTGCTGCTGCTGCTCCTTCTGGGTACCGCGGCGTTCTCCGGTCTCGGCCTGCTGATGGCCGGCACGCTGAAAGCCGAGGCGACGCTGGCCGCCGCCAACCTGGTCTTCCTGCTGCTGCTCGTCGGCGGCGGCGTGATCGTCCCGCTGGCGAAGTTCCCCGAGGCGGCCCGGCAGGTGCTGGAGTTCCTGCCGGTCTCGGCGCTGTCGGACGGCCTGCGGACGGTCCTTCAGCACGGCGCCTCGATGCCCTGGGCCGACCTCGGCATCCTCGCCGTATGGGCCGTGCTGGGGCTGGGCGCGGCGGCGAAGTTCTTCCGCTGGGAGTAGCCGGGCGCGGCTCGGCCCACCCCTCGTGAAAGTTTGCACAAGGCCCCGCCTACGATGGCTCCGTGCCGAATTCGCTGAATCCCCTTGAGCTGATCGCCCGCCGCTGGCAGCCGTCCGCGGCCTTCGTCCAGCGGGCCGCGCTCGCGACCGTCGTGATGGCCGTGATCATCGTCGTCACGGGCGGCGCGGTCCGGCTCAGCCAGTCCGGACTGGGCTGCTCGACCTGGCCCAAGTGCACCCCGGACAGCCTGACGCCGACCGCGGCGATGGGCATCAACGGCATCATCGAGTTCAGCAACCGCATGCTGACGGACGTGCTGTGCGTGGTCGTCGGCCTGTTCATCATCGCTGCCCGCGCCCGCCACCCGCGGCGCCGCTCGCTCACCCGGCTCGGCTGGGCACAGTTCTGGCTCGTCATGAGCAACGCCGTCATCGGCGGCATCACGGTCCTGTCCGGCCTGAACCCGTACATCGTCGGTTCGCACTTCCTCGCGGCCACGGCGCTGCTGACGGTCGCCGTGCTGAGCTGGCGGCGGGCCTGCGAGGGCGACGAGGAGCCGCGTGACCTGGTCACCCGCCCGGTGCGGCAGCTGGCCTGGCTGCTGGTCGGGGCGACCGGCGCGCTCACCGTCATCGGCACGGTCGTCACCGGCGCGGGCCCGCACGCGGGCGACGCGCACAAGGTCCACCGCATCCCGCTGAACTGGCAGGAGATCACCCAGCTGCACGTCGACTTCGTCTACATCGTCGTCGGCCTGACCGTCGCCCTGTGGTTCACGCTGCGCGCCGTCAAGGCGCCGGCCGCCCCGCGCCGGATGGTGCTGGAGTTGTTCGGCTGCCTCATGGCGCAGGGCGTCATCGGTTACGTCCAGTACTTCATGGGGCTGCCCGAACTCGTCATCGGTCTGCACATGCTGGGCTCGACCCTGGTGTGGATCTGCGCGCTGCGGCTGGCCCTGGCGCTGCGCGACCGCGGTCCGCTCCTGGAGGACGGGTCCGCCGGGGCGGCGCCCACCGGTGAGCACGAGGCGCTCGACGCTCAGGCGGTCTCAGCGCCCAGCCGGTAGACCCGGCGCGCGGTGCCGGACGCGATCATTTCGACGATCCGCCGCCCGTCCTCGGGGCCGCACACGCCCTCACCGGTCCACTCCCGTACGAGGCGCTCCATGGCGCGCAGGAAGAACCGGGCGCCGGTCACGTACAGCTCGGGCAGTCCGCGGGCGCCCGAGGAGAACAGCAGCTTGCCGAACGGCGCGTGCGGCAGGGTCTCTTCGGGGCGCGGCCCGGTGTCGGCGTAGACATGGGCGTGCGCGGCGGCGAGCTGGGCCGCGCGGCGGTGGTGCGGCGCGGCGGGCAGCAGCACGAGGTCCGAGCCCAGGCCGGTGGTGGCGCGCAGGAAGGCCGCGAGCCGCTGCGGGTCGGGGCAGTGCAGCTGGACGGGCAGGCCGGTGGCCACCGCGCTCCACAGCAGATGGCGGACGAGGGCGGGCTCGGCGAGCCGGTCCCCGGGACGCCGGGCGCGCAGCCAGCGGTCGGCGGCGCGGCGGACCTCGCCGGCCTCGGGGGCGTGGCCGTCGCAGTAGCCGGCGCCGGAGGCGAAGGCGGTGGCGTGCTGGGCCGCGGCGTAGAGGGCCTCGGCGGTGTAGCCGATGAAGGAGTCGACGCTGCCGGAGGTGTCGGCGACCTGCTCGGCGAGCGGTTCGAGCCGTACGACCTCGTGGGCGCGGGCCTCGGCGGCGGTGGCCATCTCGGTGGCCGAGGTCAGTTCGCTGGGGGTGCCGGCCTCCAGCAGGAAGGTTCCGATGCCGGAGCCGCGCAGCAGCAGCCGGCCGGCCTGGTAGGCGCCCACCTCGCGTCTGCGGGCCAGATAGCGGGCCGGCGGACAGTGCGGCTCCAGGCCGAGCAGCGGGGGGCACCAGCGGCGTATCGCGAGACCGGTGAAGCTGTCGAAGTAGCTGGTGCCGGCGGGGGCCGGGCCGTGGGCGCCGACCGCGCCGGCCAGATGGCTCTCGAAGGAGCCGAGGCCCAGTTCGCCGTGCACCGCGCCGTGGCTGTACTGATCGACGAGCGGGGGAACGCCGTCCATCCGCCCCTCCTCGCGGTAAGCCCACCGGGCGTGGCCGGAGCGCCGCGCCTGGTGGGCTTAACGGACGAGGTGGTGGTGAGGTAGCGGGCTCGGCCCGTGGCGTGCGCCCCGGGGCGCCGCCGGGCATCCAGGGTGGCCTCAGCCGTTGGCCGGGCCGCCCAGCTGGAGGCCCGCCATGCGGGACCACTCGTAAGGGCCGGTGCGGACCTTGGCGGCGAGGTCGCCGTCGAAGTCGTCCTGGAGGGTGAGGCCGGCGAGGGCGGCGGCGTCCTTGGCGGCGTCGAAGCTGTCGGCGACGAGGTTGCCCCACTCGCCGTTGGCGCCGACCAGGGCGATCCGGGTGCGGCCGCGGCCGATGTGCGCGAGCTGGCCCTCGGCGCTGCCGCCGTGGGACGCCGCGAAGGCGCGGATCTGCTTGGCGAGCCGGGCCGCGTGCTTGCCCGTGCGCTTGTCGGCCTGGGTGCCGGCCGCCGCGTCGGCCGGCGTCTCCGCCTGCTGGGTGTCTGCCATGACCCCATGCTACTCGCGAGTACAGCTCTTTGCGGGGGTGATCCCCCACACCCTCTAGCGAAGGAAGGGATCCACGGCCACCGCGACGAACAGCAGGGAGACGTAGGTGATGGACCAGTGGAACAGCCGCATCTCCTTGAGCTTCGGACCGGTGATGCCGGCCTTGGCCCGGGACTGCAGGCCGTGCGCCTCCTTGAGCCAGAAGGCGCCGCAGGCGAGCGCCACGGCCGTGTAGAACCAGCCGGTGTAGCCCAGCGGCTGGAGCAGCAGCGAGACGGCGACCATCACCCAGCTGTAGGCGACGATCTGGCGCGCCACGGCCTTGTTGCCGGCGAGCACGGGCAGCATCGGCACGCCGACCCGCTCGTAGTCGTCCTTGGCCTTCATCGACAGCGGCCAGTAGTGCGGCGGCGTCCAGAAGAAGATGACGAGGAAGAGGACGACCGCGGCCCAGGAGACCGTGTTCGTCACCGCCGACCAGCCGATGAAGACCGGCATGCAGCCCGCGATGCCGCCCCAGACGATGTTCTGGGAGGTGCGCCGCTTGAGGATCATCGTGTAAACGACGACGTAGAAAAGCAGCGCCCCGAGCGACAGCATCGCCGACAGCGGATTGACGAGGAACCAGAACCAGGCGGTGGAAACGACCGCGAGGGCGGTCGCGAAGACCAGGCACTCGCGCGGCGAGACCATGCCGGTCACCAGCGGGCGCTGCGAGGTGCGGTCCATCAGGGCGTCGATGTCGCGGTCGATGTACATGTTGAAGGCGGCCGCGCCACCGGCGGAGAGGTAACCGCCGACGCAGGTCGCGAGCACGAGCCACAGGTCCGGGACACCGCCGGCCGCCAGGAACATCACCGGGATCGTGGTCATCAGCAGCAGCTCGATGACACGCGGCTTGGTGAGCGCCACGAACGCCTTGACACGGGCCCCGAACGGACGGTGACCTGGACCCCCGTGGCTCTCGGAGAGCGCCCCCACAGGACGGGATTCGACGGCCGTCACGCACACCCCTGGAAGTAACATCGGCGGCGCCGCCGCCGAAGAGATAAGGCCAGCAAGCCCTTCCGGCCGTGGAGAACCGGTGACGACTTGCGCGTACCACGCCACTTTAGACGTTGGCCATACGACGGTCTTCGCGGGGGTGTGGTCGTGTTGGGGCCCGGGCCGGGTGCCGGCGCCGCCGGGTTTCCCCGGGTGTTCGCACGCCGTTCAGGAGGCGAGCGTGACCACCGCCCGGCAGTCTGGTCGTATGGCCGACGCAGCCGGGTCGGGAATACCGGAACGCCCGATTTGGTTGCCCAAAGCAACGAACAGCGCCATCGCCACCGCACCGATTGAGCGTCGAAAACACCGACTGAGCGTCGAAAAGGCGCGCGTTGCTGCGGGGGTAGGCTCGACACCGCCTGGCGGACATACCGTCCGCGGCATTCGACATGTGGAGAGGAGCCCTGACTCAGGGTGAGCACCAAGCCGACCACCACAGATTTCGAGTGGACCGATCTGGACCAGCGGGCGGTGGACACCGTCCGCGTCCTGGCCATGGATTCCGTGCAGAAGGTCGGAAACGGCCATCCGGGTACGGCCATGAGCCTGGCTCCCGCCGCGTATGTGCTGTTCCAGAAGCTGATGCGGCACGACCCCGCGGACCCGAACTGGACCGGCCGTGACCGGTTCGTCCTCTCCGCCGGCCACTCCAGCCTGACTCTCTACATCCAGCTCTACCTCGCCGGTTACGGCCTGGAGCTGGACGACCTGAAGGCGTTCCGCACCTGGGGCTCGAAGACCCCCGGACACCCGGAGTACGGCCACACCTCCGGCGTGGAGACCACCACCGGCCCGCTGGGCCAGGGTGTCGCCAACGCGGTCGGCATGGCGATGGCCTCGCGCTACGAGCGCGGCCTGTTCGACCCGGAGGCGGCGCGCGGCAGCTCGCCCTTCGACCACACCATTTACTGCATCGCCGGCGACGGCTGCCTCCAGGAGGGCATCTCCGCCGAGGCGTCCTCCATGGCCGGCCACCAGAAGCTCGGCAACCTCGTCCTGCTGTGGGACGACAACCACATCTCGATCGAGGGCGACACCGAGACCGCCGTCTCCGAGGACACCTGCAAGCGCTACGAGGCGTACGGCTGGCACGTGCAGCGCGTCGAGCCCAAGGAGAACGGCGACCTGGACCCCGAGGCGCTGTTCCGCGCCCTGGAGGCCGCCAAGGCCGTCACCGACCGGCCGTCGTTCATCGCGATGCGCTCGATCATCGCCTGGCCGGCCCCCAACGCCCAGAACACCGAGGCCGCGCACGGCTCGGCGCTGGGCGAGGAAGAGGTCGCCGCCACCAAGCGCGTCCTGGGCTTCGACCCCGAGCAGCACTTCGAGGTCCACGACGAGGTGCTCGCGCACACCCGCGCCGCCCTCGACCGCGGCCGGGACGCCCAGAAGGAGTGGGAGAAGTCCTTCGCCGCCTGGCGCACCGCCAACCCGCAGCACGCCGCGGAGTTCGACCGGATCGCCGCGGGCGAGCTGCCCGAGGGCTGGGAGGACCACCTGCCGGCGTTCGAGACCGGCAAGTCCGTCGCCACCCGTGCCGCGTCCGGCAAGGTGCTGCAGGCGCTCGGCGCGGTCATCCCCGAGCTGTGGGGCGGCTCCGCGGACCTCGCGGGCTCCAACAACACCACGATCGACAAGACCTCTTCGTTCCTGCCGGAGGGCAACCCGCTGCCGGGGGCCGACCCCTACGGCCGCACCATCCACTTCGGCATCCGTGAGCACTCCATGGCCGCGGAGATGAACGGCATCGCGCTGCACGGCAACACCCGCATCTACGGCGGCACCTTCCTGGTGTTCTCCGACTACATGCGCAACGCCGTCCGGCTGTCCGCTCTGATGCACCTGCCGGTGACGTACGTGTGGACGCACGACTCCATCGGTCTGGGCGAGGACGGCCCGACCCACCAGCCGGTCGAGCACCTGGCCTCGCTGCGCGCCATCCCCGGCCTGAACGTCGTCCGTCCGGCCGACGCCAACGAGACCGCGCTCGCCTGGCGCGAGATCCAGCGCCGCTGGACCAAGAAGTTCGGCGTGGGCGCCCCGCACGGCCTGGCGCTGACCCGTCAGGGCGTGCCGACGTACCCGGCGAACGAGGACACCGCCAAGGGCGGTTACATCATGTTCGAGGCGGAAGGGGCCGACGGTAAGAGCACCACGCCGCAGGCCGTCCTGATCGCCACCGGCTCCGAGGTCCAGCTCGCCGTCGAGGCGCGCGAGCAGCTGCAGGCCGAGGGCGTGCCGACCCGCGTGGTGTCGATGCCGTCGGTGGAGTGGTTCGACGAGCAGGACCAGGACTACCGCGAGCGTGTGCTGCCCCCGTCGGTCAAGGCGCGGGTCGCCGTCGAGGCCGGCATCGGTCTGACCTGGCACCGCTTCGTGGGCGACGCCGGTCGCATCGTGTCGCTGGAGCACTTCGGTGCCTCGGCCGACGGCAAGGTCCTCTTCCGCGAGTTCGGGTTCACCGCCGACAGGGTCGCCGACGCCGCCCGGGAATCGCTGGAAGCCGCCGCGCGCTGACGCACGTACACAACAAGTAGGAGATGCAGAACCCATGACAGACGCACTCAAGCGCCTCTCCGACGAAGGCGTCGCGATCTGGCTGGACGACCTGTCGCGCAAGCGCATCACGTCCGGCAACCTCGCCGAGCTGATCGACCAGCAGCACGTCGTCGGCGTCACGACGAACCCGTCGATCTTCCAGAAGGCGATCTCCGCGGGCGACGGCTACCAGCAGCAGCTCGCCGACCTCGCCGCCCGCAAGGTCACCGTCGACGAGGCCATCCGCATGATCACGACGGCGGACGTCCGGGACGCCGCCGACGTGCTGCGGCCGGTCTTCGACGCCACCGGCGGCCAGGACGGCCGGGTCTCCATCGAGGTCGACCCGCGCCTGGCGCACAACACCGGAGCGACCGTCGCCGAAGCCAAGCAGCTGGCCTGGCTGGTGGACCGCCCCAACACCCTGATCAAGATTCCGGCCACCAAGGCGGGTCTGCCGGCCATCACCGAGGTCATCGGCCTGGGCATCAGCGTCAACGTCACGCTGATCTTCTCGCTGGAGCGCTACCGCGAGGTCATGGACGCCTACCTCGCCGGTCTGGAGAAGGCCAAGGCCGCGGGCCTGGACCTGTCCCTGATCCGTTCGGTGGCGTCGTTCTTCGTGTCCCGCGTGGACAGCGAGATCGACAAGCGCCTGGACAAGGTCGGCACCGACGAGGCCAAGTCCCTCAAGGGCAAGGCCGCGCTGGCCAACGCCCGCCTCGCCTACCAGGCGTACGAGGAGGTCTTCTCCTCGGACCGCTGGGCCGCCCTCGACAAGGCCGGCGCCAACAAGCAGCGTCCGCTGTGGGCCTCGACCGGCGTCAAGGACCCGGCCTACAAGGACACCCTGTACGTGGACGACCTGGTCGCCCCGGGCACGGTCAACACCATGCCGGAGGCCACCCTGGAGGCCACCGCCGACCACGGGCAGATCACCGGTGACACGGTGCGCGGCACGTACGACGAGGCCAAGGCCGACCTCGACGCGATCGCACGGCTCGGGATCTCCTACGACGATGTCGTACAGCTCCTGGAGGACGAGGGCGTCGAGAAGTTCGAAGCCTCCTGGAACGACCTGCTCAAGTCGACGGAGGCGGAGCTCAAGCGCCTCGCTCCTTCGGAGGGCTGAACCCTTGACCGCTGTTCATGGAGCGAACCCGCTTCGTGACCCCGCAGACCGACGGCTCCCGCGCATCGCGGGGCCGTCGGGCCTGGTCATCTTCGGTGTCACGGGCGATTTGTCCCGTAAAAAGCTGATGCCCGCCGTCTACGACCTGGCCAACCGCGGACTGCTCCCGCCGGGTTTCTCCCTCGTCGGCTTCGCCCGTCGCGAGTGGGAGCACGAGGACTTCGCGCAGGAGGTGTACGAGGCGGTCAAGCAGCACTCCCGTACGCCGTTCCGCGAAGAGGTCTGGCAGCAGCTGGTCCAGGGCTGCCGCTTCGTGCAGGGCACCTTCGACGACGACGACGCCTTCGAGCGCCTCAAGAGCACCATCAACGAGCTCGACAAGGCCCAGGGCACCGGCGGCAACTTCGCCTTCTACCTGTCCGTGCCGCCGAAGTTCTTCCCCACCGTCGTCCAGCAGCTCAAGAAGCACGGGCTGGCCGACCAGCAGGAGGGCTCCTGGCGCCGCGCGGTCATCGAGAAGCCGTTCGGGCACGACCTGGAGAGCGCGCAGGAGCTCAACCGGATCGTCCACGAGGTCTTCCCGCCCAACGAGGTCTTCCGGATCGACCACTACCTGGGCAAGGAGACGGTCCAGAACATCCTGGCGCTGCGGTTCGCCAACACGATGTTCGAGCCGCTGTGGAACCGCAGCTACGTCGACCACGTCCAGATCACGATGGCCGAGGACATCGGCATCGGCGGCCGGGCCGGCTACTACGACGGCATCGGCGCCGCCCGTGACGTCATCCAGAACCACCTGCTCCAGCTGCTCGCGCTGACCACGATGGAGGAGCCCGCGTCCTTCGAGGCGCACTCCCTGGTCGCCGAGAAGACCAAGGTGCTGGGCGCCGTCCGGCTGCCCAAGGACCTCGGCAAGGAGACGGTCCGCGCGCAGTACACGGGTGGCTGGCAGGGCGGCGAGAAGGCCGTCGGCTACCTCGAGGAAGAGGGCATCAACCCCAAGTCGACGACCGACACCTACGCCGCGATCAAGCTGTCGATCGACAACCGCCGCTGGGCGGGCGTCCCCTTCTACCTGCGCACCGGCAAGCGGCTGGGCCGCCGGGTCACCGAGATCGCGGTGGTCTTCCAGCGGGCCCCGCACTCCCCCTTCGACCACACCGCCACCGAAGAGCTGGGGCAGAACGCCCTGGTCATCCGGGTGCAGCCGGACGAGGGCGTGACCGTGCGCTTCGGTTCGAAGGTGCCCGGCACCTCGATGGAGGTCCGGGACGTCTCGATGGACTTCGCGTACGGCGAGTCCTTCACGGAGTCCAGCCCCGAGGCGTACGAGCGGCTGATCCTCGACGTCCTGCTGGGTGACGCCAACCTCTTCCCGCGGGTGGAGGAGGTCGAGCTGTCCTGGAAGATCCTCGACCCGATCGAGGAGTACTGGGAGAAGCACGGCAAGCCCGCGCAGTACCCGGCGGGCACCTGGGGCCCGGCCGAGGCGGACGAAATGCTCGCACGAGACGGACGGAGCTGGCGTCGGCCATGAAGATCGATCTGACGGAAACCACCTCCAGCAAGATCAACAAGGCGCTCGTGGAGGGCCGCCGGGCCGTCGGCACCCCCACCAGCGGCATGGTGCTCACCCTCGTCATCGTCACCGACGAGGAGAACGCCTATGACGCCCTGAAGGCGGCCAACGAGGCGTCGCGCGAGCACCCCTCGCGCACCCTCGTCGTCATCAAGCGGGTCAGCCGGTCGCCGCGCGACCGCGCCAAGGCCCGCCTGGACGCCGAGGTGCGGGTCGGCACGGAGGCGGGCACCGGCGAGACGGTGCTGCTGCGGCTGTACGGCGAGGTCATCGACCACGCCCAGTCCGTGGTGCTGCCGCTGCTGCTGCCGGACGCCCCGGTCGTGGTCTGGTGGGCGGTCAACGCCCCGCTGAACCCGGCCAAGGACCCGCTCGGCGCGCTGGCCCAGCGCCGGGTCACCGACGCCTACGCCGCCGAGGACCCCATCCGGGAGCTGCTCGCCCGCGCGGAGACGTACACGCCGGGCGACACCGACCTGGCGTGGGCGCGCATCACGCCGTGGCGTTCGATGCTGGCGGCGGCGCTCGACCAGGCCCCGTGCACGGTGGCCTCGGCCGAGGTCGAGGGCGAGGAGTTCAACCCCAGCTGCGAGCTGCTCGGCATGTGGCTGGGCAGCCGGCTGAACGTCCCGGTCACCCGCAAGGTGTCGGCCGGCCCCGGCCTGACCGCCGCCCGGCTGGAGTCCGACGGTGGCTCGATCGTGCTGGACCGCCCGGAAGCCACGCTGGCCACGCTCTCCATGCCCAACCAGCCGGACCGTGCGGTGGCGCTCAAGCGCCGGGACACCGCGGAGCTGCTCGCCGAGGAGCTGCGCCGGCTCGACCCGGACGACATCTACGCCGCGACCCTGAGGTACGGCGTGGAGCGGCTGCGCACCGCCGGCGGACAGTCCGCCGCACCGGAGCCGGCGACGGACGGCGGCTCGGGCGCCTCCGGGGACTCCGGGGACGCGCAGGACAAGCCCGCGGCGAAGAAGGCGGGCGCCAAGCCCGCCAAGAAGGCGGCCGCGAAGTGAGTGCTCCGCAGGTCGTCGTCCACCGCGACAAGGAGCTGATGGCCAAGGCGGCGGCGGCCCGGCTGATCACGAAGATCGTGGACGCCCAGGCCGCCCGCGGTGCCGCCTCCGTCGTCCTCACCGGCGGGCGCAACGGCAACGGGCTGCTCGCGGCCCTCGCCGAGGCGCCCGCCCGGGACGCGGTGGACTGGTCCCGGCTCGACCTGTGGTGGGGGGACGAGCGGTTCCTGCCCGAGGGGCACCCGGACCGCAACCACACCCAGGCGCGCGAGGCGCTGCTGGACAGCGTGCCGCTGGACCCGGCGCGAGTGCACCCGATGGAGCCGGCCGGCGGCCGGTTCGGGAACGACGCGGACGCGGCGGCCGAGGCGTACGCCCTCGAACTCGCCGCGGCGGCCGGTCCCGAGGACCACGCCGCGGTCCCGTCCTTCGACGTCCTGCTGCTGGGCGTCGGCCCGGACACCCATGTCGCCTCGCTCTTCCCGGAGCTGCCCGCCGTCTACGAGACGGAGCGGACGGTGGTGGGCGTGCACGGCGCACCGAAGCCGCCGCCCACCCGCATCTCGCTCACCCTGCCCGCGATCCGCGCGGCACGGGAGGTGTGGCTGCTGGCGGCCGGCGAGGACAAGGCCAACGCGGTGGCCATCGCGCTCTCCGGCGCCGGCGAAGTCCAGGCCCCGGCGGCCGGCGCCCGGGGCCGCAGCCGGACCCTGTGGCTCCTGGACGAGGCGGCGGCGGCCCAGCTGCCGCGCGGGCTCTACCCGCCGGCCTCGGCCTGACCCGTCATCACCCGCGCGGCCCCGCCCTCCCGAAGGAGGGCGGGGCCGCGCGGCGTTGCGGGGCGAACCGGGGTGCCGGGGATCAACGCCCGCGCAGCGCCCGGTACTTGCCGACCAGGCCGGCCGTCGAGGCGTCCAGCCCGGGCACGTCGGCGCCCTCGGTCAGGGCCGGCTCGATCCTCTTGGCCAGGACCTTGCCCAGCTCCACGCCCCACTGGTCGAAGGAGTCGATGTTCCACACCGCGCCCTGGACGAACACCTTGTGCTCGTAGAGTGCGACCAACTGGCCCAGCACGGACGGGCTGAGCTCCTCGGCCAGGATCGTGGTCGTGGGGTGGTTGCCCTTGAAGGTCTTGTGCGGCACGAGCTCCTCGGGCACCCCCTCGGCGCGCACCTCGTCCGGCGTCTTGCCGAAGGCCAGCGCCTGGCTCTGCGCGAAGAAGTTGGCCATCAGCAGGTCGTGCTGGGGGACCAGGCCCGGCAGCAGGTCGGGGACCGGCCGGGCGAACCCGACGAAGTCGGCCGGGATCATCTTCGTGCCCTGGTGGAGCAGCTGGTAATAGGCGTGCTGGCCGTTGGTGCCGGGCGTGCCCCAGACGACCGGACCGGTCTGCCAGCGGACCGGGTTGCCGTCGCGGTCGACCGACTTGCCGTTGGACTCCATGTCCAGCTGCTGGAGATACGCGGTGAACTTGGAGAGGTAGTGGCTGTAGGGCAGCACCGCGTGCGACTGGGCGTCCCAGAAGTTGCCGTACCAGATGCCGAGCAGGCCCATCAGCAGCGGGGCGTTCTCGTGCGGGGGCGCGGTCCGGAAGTGCTCGTCGACGAGGTGGAAGCCGGCCAGCATCTCGCGGAAGTGCTCGTGGCCGATCGCGATCATCAGCGACAGGCCGATCGCGGAGTCGTAGGAGTAGCGACCGCCGACCCAGTCCCAGAACTCGAACATGTTGTCCGGGTTGATGCCGAACTCCGCCACCTTCTCGGCGTTGGTCGACAGCGCCACGAAGTGCTTGGCGACAGCATCGTTGCCTGCCCGCAGACCGGTGAGCAGCCAGTCGCGCGCGGAGGTGGCGTTGGTGATGGTCTCGATGGTGGTGAAGGTCTTCGAGGCGATGATGAACAGCGTCTCGGCAGGGTCCAGATCGCGCACCGCCTCGTGCAGATCGGCACCGTCGACGTTGGAGACGAAGCGGAACTGCATGTCCCGGTGGCTGTAGGCGCGCAGCGCCTCGTACGCCATCGCCGGGCCCAGGTCCGAACCGCCGATGCCGATGTTGACGACCGTCTTGATGCGCTTGCCGGTGTGCCCCTTCCAGTCGCCGGAGCGGACCCGGTCGGAGAAGATGCCCATCTTCGTCAGGACGGCCTGCACCGCGGGGACGACGTTCTCCCCGTCGCTCTTGACGACCGCCGAGCCCGGCGCGCGCAGTGCGGTGTGCAGCACGGACCGCTGCTCGGTGTTGTTGATCTTGTCGCCGCGGAACATCGCGTCCCGCAGCTCGGCCACGCCCGTCGCCGCGGCCAGGTCGCCCAGCAGCCGCAGCGTCTCGTCGGTGACCAGGTGCTTGGAGTAGTCCAGGTGCAGATCGCCGACCAGGAGGGTGTACCGCTCGGCGCGCCCCGGGTCCTGCTCGAACAGCTCACGCAGATGCACCTCCCCCATCTGCTCCCGGTGCTTGCCCAGTGCGGTCCACTCAGGCATCTGGTCGAGCCTGCTGCGGCCTTCTGCGTTCATCTCGGACATCAGCCTTCTTCATCTCGTACCGGCCCCGCCAGCTCCCAACCTAATTGATCAGCGCGCGGTGGGAGCACCTCCCACTCGAGCGAAGCCGAGAGTGGGGGAAGGTATCTGTCCGCTGTCGGACGACGCGCTGTCGGGCATCCGAAGAACAGGTGTCGGCGCGGCCCCCGGAGGCGGAAAAACCGGCCGGCCCGGCCGGAGGGGGCTCTCCCTCCGGCCGGGCCGGCCGGTGTGTCACAGGTCCGTCAGATCTCACCGCGGAGCTTGGCGAGCGCCTCCGCGAGGATCGCCTCACCGTCGGCGTCGCTGCGGCGCTCCCGGACGTAGGCGAGGTGGGTCTTGTACGGCTCGGTGCGCGGCGGGTCCGGCGGGCTGTCCCGGTCCTTGCCGGCCGGGAAACCACAGCGCGGGCAGTCCCAGGTGTCCGGAACCTGCGCATCGCCGGCGAAGCTGGGCTGCGTCTCGTGCCCGTTGGAGCACCAGAAGGAGATGCGGATGCGCGGCGCGGACTCGCCGCGCTCGGCCTCCCCCATCGGCCCCGCCCCGACCCGACTTCCTCGGATCGCGTTGCCACTTGCCACGGTCGTAACTCCCTGCGTAATGGTGCTGCAAAGCCTTCACAGCAACTGCGCTGCGGAACGCCACAGTCTACGTAAGGCCCAACGCGCGTCCAGTGACCGGAGTTACCCGTCCAAGGACGCCGCCCTCATGATAGGCCGCGCATCCGACGGTATGTCAGCTGCCGAGCTTCATCAGGACGCCGAGGACGACGATGCAGGCAAACCACAGCAGACCGATCACAATGG
Organism: Streptomyces lydicus; assembly: GCF_000717345.1. GTDB lineage: Bacteria > Actinomycetota > Actinomycetes > Streptomycetales > Streptomycetaceae > Streptomyces > Streptomyces lydicus. The sequence continues at coordinate 130,519 of NZ_JNZA01000036.1, forward strand.
TGATGCGGTCCAGGTTGCGCTCGGCGACCGAGGAGCCACCGACCGAGGACTGCATACCGCCGCCGAACATGTCGGAGAGGCCGCCGCCCTTCCCCTTGTGCATGAGCACCAGCATCATCAGCAGCAGGCTGAAGACGATGAGGGCGATCGAGAACCCGATGACCACGGCTGGACCAACTCTCTAGGACTGACGGACGGACGTATGGGTCAAGACATATGAACAAATGGTGCGGGGCCGGGGACGGCGCTGCTGCACCGGTCCCGGCCCCGACAGGGTACGACGAGGGCTCGCCCTCGTCATAGCTGCTACTGGTCGCGGAAACGGACGATCTTCACAAACTCGTCCGCGTCCAGCGCCGCGCCACCGATCAGCGCGCCGTCGACGTCCGGCTGCGCCATGATCGCGGCGACGTTGCCGGACTTGACCGAGCCGCCGTACTGGATGCGGACCTTGTCGGCCAGATCCTGACTGTAGAGCTCGGCGAGGCGGCCGCGGATCGCACCGCAGACCTCCTGCGCGTCCTCGGGGGTGGCGACCTCGCCGGTGCCGATGGCCCAGACCGGCTCGTAGGCGATCACGATGGTCTCTGCCTGCTCGGCCGGGACGTCCTTGAGGCCGCCGTCGAGCTGGGCGAGGGTGTGCGCGACCTGGTTGCCGGCCTTGCGGACGTCCAGGCCCTCACCGACGCAGAGGATCGGCGTGAGGCCGTGCCGGAAAGCGGCCTTGACCTTGGCGTTGCAGACCTCTTCGTCCTCGCCGTGGTACTGGCGGCGCTCGCTGTGGCCGACGGCCACGAACGTGCACTTCAGCTTGGCGAGCATGGCGCCGGAGATCTCACCGGTGTAGGCACCGGCGTCGTGCGCGGAGAGGTCCTGCGCACCGTACTTGATCTTGAGCTTGTCGCCGTCGACCAGGGTCTGCACCGAGCGCAGGTCGGTGAAGGGCGGCAGCACCGCGACCTCGACGGCGTCGAAGTCCTTGTCGGCGAGGGCGAAGGCGAGCTTCTGGACGTGCGCGATGGCCTCGAGGTGGTTGAGGTTCATCTTCCAGTTGCCCGCCATCAGCGGGGTGCGGCCGTTGCTGAGAGCAGTCACGGTGTTTCAGTCCTCCAGTGCGGCGAGGCCGGGGAGCGTCTTGCCCTCGAGGTATTCGAGGCTGGCGCCACCACCGGTCGAGATGTGGCCGAAAGCATTCTCGTCGAAGCCGAGCAGCCGGACCGCGGCGGCACTGTCACCGCCGCCGACGACGGTGAAGGCGTCCGAGTCCAGCAGGGCCTGCGCGACGGCCTTGGTGCCGCCGGCGTAGTCAGGGTGCTCGAAGACGCCCATCGGGCCGTTCCAGAACACCGTGGCCGCGTCGGCCAGCTTCGAGGCGTAGAGCTCGCGGGTCTTCGGGCCGATGTCCAGGCCCTCCTTGTCGGCCGGGATGGCGTCCGCGGCGACGATGTCGGGGTGGGCCGGGGCCTTGGTCTTCAGGTCGGGGAACTCGGCCGAAACCAGTACGTCGACGGGGAGCACGAACTCCACACCGCGCTTCTCGGCGCGCGCCAGGTATTCCAGGCAGGCGGGGACCTGGTCCTCCTGGAGCAGCGAGATGCCCACCTCGTGGCCCTTGGCCTTGAGGAAGGTGTACGCCATACCGCCGCCGACCAGGATGCGGTCGGCCTTCTCGATCAGCTGGTCGATGACGGCGAGCTTGTCGGAGACCTTGGCGCCGCCGAGCGCGACCACGTAGGGGCGCTTGACGTCCTGGGTGAGCTTCTTCAGGACGCCGACCTCGGTGGCGATCAGGTCGCCGGCGGCGTGCGGAAGGCGCTGGGGGAGGTCGTAGACGGAGGCGTGCTTGCGGTGCACGGCACCGAAGCCGTCGCCCACGTACAGCTCCGCGAGGGCGGCGAGCTGGTCGGCGAAGGCGCCCCGCTCGGCGTCGTCCTTGCTGGTCTCGCCCGCGTTGAAGCGGAGGTTCTCCAGCACCGCCACCTGACCGTCGGTCAGACCCGCGGTCACCGACCGGGCGGACTCGCCGACCGTGTCGGTCGCGAACGCCACGTCCTGGCCCAGGATTTCGCCCAGCCGCCGCGCCGCGGGAGCCAGCGAGAACGCCGGGTCCGGGGCGCCCTTGGGACGGCCCAGGTGGGAGGCGACGATCACCTTGGCGCCGCGCTCGACGAGCTTGGCGATCGTCGGGGCGACGGCGCGGATCCGGCCGTCGTCGGTGATGGTGGTGCCGTCCAGCGGCACGTTCAGGTCGGCGCGGACAAAGACCCGCCGCCCTGCTACCTGAAGGTCGTCGATCGTCTTCATGAGGAGTTGACTCCGTCGCTTGGTTCGGTCGTGGCACGGGGCCCGTACGGCGCTTCCTCGCGCCGTACGAGCCCCGTCCTCACATCTCGGTGCCTCGGGTACCAGGCAGAGATATCAGAGCTGGCCGCCGACGAAGGTGGTCAGGTCCACCAGGCGGTTGGAGTAGCCCCACTCGTTGTCGTACCAGCCGACGACCTTGACCTGCGCGCCCTGCGCCATCGTCAGGGAGGAGTCGAAGGTGCAGGAGGCCGGCCAGTTGACGATGTCCGAGGAGACGATCGGGTCCTCGGTGTACTCGAGGATGCCCTTGAGCTGACCCTCGGCGGCCTTCTGGAACGCCTCGTTGATCTCGTTCCGGGTGACCTCGCGGCTGAGCTCCAGCACCAGGTCGGTGACCGAGCCGGTGGGGACCGGCACGCGCATGGCGATGCCGTCCAGCTTGCCCTTCAGCTGCGGGAGGACCAGGGCGGTGGCCTTCGCGGCACCCGTCGAGGTCGGGATGATGTTCTCCGCGGCGGCACGGGCGCGACGCAGGTCCTTGTGCGGGAAGTCCAGGATGCGCTGGTCGTTGGTGTACGCGTGGACCGTCGTCATCAGGCCCTTGACGATGCCGAAGTTCTCGTCGAGGACCTTCGCCATCGGCGCCACACAGTTGGTGGTGCAGGAGGCGTTGGAGATGACGTGGTGCTGGGCCGCGTCGTACTTGTCGTTGTTGACGCCCATCACGATCGTGATGTCCTCGTCCTTGGCGGGCGCGGAGATCAGGACCTTCTTGGCGCCGGCGGCGAGGTGCTTCGCGGCGTCCTCGCGCTTGGTGAAGATGCCGGTCGACTCGACGACGATGTCGGCGCCCAGCTCTGCCCAGGGGAGGTTGGCCGGGTCGCGCTCGGCCATCGTCTTGAAGGTCTGGTTGCCGACCGTGATGGTGTCGTCGGTGTGGCTGACGTCCTGCTTGAGGCGACCCAGAATGGTGTCGTACTTCAGCAGGTGGACCAGGGTGGCGTTGTCGGTCAGGTCGTTGACACCGACGATCTCGATGTCCGCACCCTGCTCCAGGAGCGCGCGGAAGTAGTTGCGACCAATGCGGCCGAATCCGTTGATGCCTACGCGGATCGTCACGAACCGATCTCCTCGTTGGTACGCCGGTAAAGACACCGGCGAGCTGTATGGGATGTCCCCGACCGCCTCCGACCCTACCCCCTATACGAGACGTACGTGACATTGACAAAACGCGCTCCATGCTTCTCAGATGAGCGCTTTCAACCGGGAGCCGGTGCATGCCGAACCGCCCCCGGTGCGCGCGCGGCACCGGGGGCGGGGAGGACGGATGAGGAGGGTGAGGTCAGCCGACCATGCCCTCGGCGAGCTCCTCGGTGAGGTTGGACTCCGTACCGGGGATGCCCAGGTCCTGGGCGCGCTTGTCGGCCATCGCCAGCAGGCGGCGGATCCGGCCGGCGACGGCGTCCTTGGTCAGCGGCGGGTCGGCGAGCGCGCCCAGCTCCTCCAGGGACGCCTGCTTGTGCTCCATGCGCAGCCGGCCGGCCGCCGCGAGGTGTTCGGGGACCTCCTCGCCGAGGATCTCCAGGGCCCGCTGGACCCGGGCGCCCGCGGCGACCGCGGCGCGCGCCGAGCGGCGGAGGTTGGCGTCGTCGAAGTTGGCCAGGCGGTTGGCGGTGGCCCGGACCTCGCGGCGCATCCGCCGCTCCTCCCAGGCGAGCACCGACTCGTGGGCGCCCAGCCGCGTCAGCAGCGCGCCGATCGCGTCACCGTCACGGACGACAACGCGGTCCACGCCGCGCACCTCGCGGGCCTTGGCGCCGATGCCGAGCCGGCGCGCCGCGCCGACCAGCGCGAGCGCCGCCTCCGGGCCGGGGCAGGTGACCTCCAGCGAGGAGGAGCGGCCGGGCTCGGTGAGCGAACCGTGGGCCAGGAACGCGCCGCGCCACGCCGCCTCGGCGTCGCAGGTCGCACCGGAGACCACCTGCGGTGGCAGGCCGCGGATGGGCCGGCCCCGGCCGTCGACCAGGCCGGTCTGCCGGGCGAGCTGGTCGCCGCCGGCCACCACCCGTACGACGTAGCGGCTGCCGCGCCGCAGGCCGCCGGGGGCCATCACCACCAGGTCGGAGCTGTGCCCGAAGATCTCCAGGATGTCCTTGCGCAGCCGGCGGGCCGCGATGCCCGTGTCCAGCTCCGCCTCGATCACAATGCGTCCGCTGACCAGGTGCAGACCTCCCGCGAACCGCAGGATCGACGAGACCTCCGACTTCCGGCAGCAGGTCCGGGTGACGGGGAGCCGGGAGATCTCATCCTTCACCGCAGCCGTCATCGCCATGGGCCGATCCTTCCATGCATCCGAAAAATACGGTCGTACGCGGCTGCCAGCAGCTCCGGGTCGTGCCGGTCGGGGGCTCCCCCGGCACTCGACCGGGCGTCGTCTCCTTGTGCCGCGACTGCCGCCAGCTCGACCTCGCTGCCGACGAGTTGCTTGGCGGCAACCGTCAGACCTTCGATGTCGGGCACGGCGGCCCTGTCGGCCAGCACCACGTCGAAGGCGAGTTTAGGGGCGTGTCGGGCCAAAACCTCCAAATGACGCTGCGGGGAGAAGCCATCGGTTTCGCCCGGTTGTGGCGCGAGGTTGAGCGAGAGGACCTTCCGGGCCTTGGTCTCCTCCAGCGCCTCGCGCAGCTCGGGCACGAGCAGATGCGGGATCACCGACGAGAACCACGAGCCGGGACCGAGCACCACCCAGTCGGCGTCCCGCACCGCGGCGACCGCCTCCGGAACGGCCGGCGGCTCCTCCGGAACGACGTGCACGGACTGCACCTCGCCGCGGGTGAGCGCGACGGTGGCCTGGCCGCGGACCGTGGAGACGTCGTCGGGGCGCTCCGGGTCATGGCCCCTGACCTGCGCCTGGAGCTCCAGGGGCACCGCCGACATCGGCAGCACCCGGCCCTGCGCGCCGAGCAGCTTGCCGACCAGGTCGAGCGCCTGGACGTGGTCACCGAGCTGCTCCCACAGGGCGACGATCAGCAGGTTGCCGACCGCGTGGTCGTGCAGCTCGCCCTCGCTCTGGAAGCGGTGCTGGATCACCCGGGACCAGGTCTGGCCCCAGTCGTCGTCGCCGCACAGCGCGGCCAGCGCCTTACGGAGATCGCCGGGCGGCAGCACGCCCAGCTCGTCACGGAGCCGGCCGCTGGAGCCGCCGTCGTCGGCGACCGTGACGACGGCGGTCAGGTCGCCGGTGATGCGGCGCAGCGCGGCGAGCGAGGCGGACAGGCCCATGCCGCCGCCGAGCGCCACCACCTTGGGCGTGGCGCCCCTCGTCGTACGGACGCTGGGAACGAATCTGCGAACCCGGCGGAGCCGCGGGGTACGGCCGGTCACTCGCGCCCCATGTCCCGGTGGACGACGACCGTTTCCACTCCTTCGGAGACCAGGCGGCGGGCGAGCTTCTCGGACATCGCGACACTGCGGTGCTTGCCGCCCGTGCAGCCCACGGCGATGGTCACATAGCGCTTGCCCTCACGGCGGTAGCCCTCCGCGACGATCCGCAGCAGCTCGGCGTAGCCGTCGAGGAACTCCTTGGATCCGGGCTGGCTGAAGACGTAGTTGGAGACCTCGTCGTTCAGGCCGGTGAAGGGGCGCAGCTCGGGGACCCAGTGCGGGTTGGGGATGAAGCGGCAGTCGATGACCATGTCGGCGTCGACCGGCAGGCCGTACTTGAAGCCGAAGGACATGACCGTGGCGCGCAGCTCGGGGACCTCTTCGCCGGCGAACTGGGCGTCCATCTTGGCGCGCAGCTCATGGACGTTGAGGCTGGAGGTGTCGATGACCAGGTCGGCGTCGCCGCGCAGCTCGCGCAGCAGATCGCGCTCGGCGGCGATGCCGTCGACGATCCGGCCGTCGCCCTGGAGGGGGTGCGGGCGGCGCACCGACTCGAAGCGGCGCACCAGGGCCTCGTCGGAGGACTCCAGGAAGACGATGCGGCGCTTGACGTTCTGCGCGTCCAGGGTGGCCAGCGACTCCTTGAGGTTGGCGAAGAAGCGGCGGCCGCGGACGTCGACGACGACCGCGATGCGGGCGACGTTGCCCTGCGAGCGGGCGCCCAGCTCGACCATCGGGGGGATCAGCTCGGGCGGGATGTTGTCGACGACGAACCAGCCGAGGTCCTCCAGGCACTTCGCGGCCGTGCTGCGGCCGGCGCCGGACATCCCGGAGATGATCACCAGCTCGGGGATCGCCGCGCTCTCTCCCGGTTCGGACTCGCGCATCGTGCCCGTACTCACCTGTGCACCGTCTCTCTCGGTTTCCTGCGGTTCGCGCTCTGTACTCATCGTTCCTGCCCCCGTTCTGCCGACAACGCGGCCGGTGGGGCCCCGTCATCCTCAATGATCTCTCCTGTGGCGGTGTTCACCGCAGGAGCGGACGGTGCCGCCCCGGCCAGCGCCGCGGCGACCGTCTCGGCGGTCTTGCGGCCCACGCCCGGGACCTCGCAGATCTCGTCGACCGTCGCGGCGCGCAGCTTCTTCAACGAACCGAAGTGCTTGAGGAGTGCCTGGCGGCGGGTGTCGCCCAGGCCCGGTACGGCGTCGAGCGGCGAGGACTTCAGCCGCTTGCTGCGCTTGTTGCGCTGGTAGGTGATCGCGAAGCGGTGCGCCTCGTCGCGGACCCGCTGGAGGAGGTAGAGGCCCTCGCTGCTGCGGGGCAGCACCACCGGGTCGTCCTCCGTGGGCAGCCAGACCTCTTCGAGGCGCTTGGCCAGACCGCACACCGCGACGTCGTCGATGCCGAGCTCGTCCAGGGCCCGGCGGGCGGCCGCGACCTGCGGGGCACCGCCGTCGACGACCACGAGCTGGGGAGGGTAGGCGAACCGCTTGGGGCGGCCGTCGTCGTCGACGGGGCGGCCGTCGGCCCGGTCCGGCTCCCCGGCGGCGGTCAGCACCCCGTCCACCGGGGCGGCGGTCCCGCCGTCGGGCTCCTCCGTCCACTCCCCCGACTTCTGCTTCTCCTGGAGATAGCGCTTGAAGCGGCGGCCGATGACCTCGTGCATGGACCGGACATCGTCCTGGCCCTCGAAGCCCTTGATCTGGAAGCGGCGGTATTCGCTCTTCCGGACGAGCCCGTCCTCGAACACCACCATCGAGGCGACCACGTCCTCGCCCTGGAGGTGGGAGATGTCGAAGCACTCGATGCGCAGCGGGACCGAGTCCAGACCGAGGGCCTCGGCGATCTCCTCCAGGGCGCGGGAGCGGGTGGTCAGGTCGGAGGCGCGCTTGGTCTTGTGCAGCGCCAGCGCCTGCTGGGCGTTGCGGCCGACCGTGGCCATCAGGTCCTTCTTGTCGCCGCGCTGCGGTATGCGCAGCGAGACCTGGGAACCGCGGCGCTGGGAGAGCCACTGCGCGACCGGTTCGACGGGCTCGGGCAGCGCCGGGACCAGGACCTCCTTGGGGACGGCGTCGCCCCGCTCCTCGCCGTACAGCTGCTGGAGGGCGTGTTCGACGAGGCCACCGGTGGTGACGGCCTCGACCTTGTCGGTGACCCAGCCGCGCTGGCCGCGCACCCGGCCGCCGCGGACGTGGAAGATCTGGACGGCGGCTTCGAGCTCGTCCTCGGCGACCGCGATCAGGTCGGCGTCGGTGGCGTCGGCCAGGACCACGGCGCTCTTCTCCATGGCCCGCTTGAGCGCGCCTATGTCGTCCCGCAGCCGGGCGGCGCGCTCGTACTCCATCTCCTCGGCGGCTTCCTGCATGCGGCGCTCCAGGCGGCGGAGGTAGGCGCCGGTGCGGCCGGCCATGAAGTCGCAGAACTCCTCGGCCAGTTCGCGGTGCTCCTCGGCGGAGATCCGGCCGACGCAGGGGGCGGAGCACTTGCCGATGTAGCCCAGCAGGCAGGGGCGGCCGATCTGGGCGGAACGCTTGAACACACCGGCGGAGCAGGTGCGTACGGGGAAGACGCGGAGCATCAGGTCGACGGTCTCGCGGATGGCCCAGGCGTGGGCGTACGGGCCGAAGTAGCGCACGCCCTTCTTCTTGGCGCCGCGCATGACCTGGACGCGCGGGAACTCTTCGTTGAGGGTCACCGCGAGGTACGGATAGCTCTTGTCGTCGCGGTACTTGACGTTGAAGCGGGGGTCGAACTCCTTGATCCAGCTGTATTCGAGCTGGAGCGCCTCGACCTCGGTGGTGACGACGGTCCACTCCACGGAGGCGGCGGTGGTGACCATCGTGCGGGTACGCGGGTGGAGACCGGCCAGGTCCTGGAAGTAGTTGGCCAGGCGCTGGCGCAGGCTCTTGGCCTTGCCCACGTAGATGACACGGCCGTGTTCGTCGCGGAACTTATAGACCCCCGGCGAGTCGGGGATCTGTCCCGGCTTGGGTCGGTAGCTGCTGGGGTCTGCCATGAACACCACCCTACTGACCGCCACCGACAATCACGGTTTCCGGACCGTTGCCGAGGCGTGCGGGTGGGCGGACGGCGGGGTGGGGGCTGCGAGTGCGGTGGCCGGTGAACGGCCGCGGGTGACTCCCCCCACCCCCGAACCCC
>NZ_JNZA01000037.1 GCF_000717345.1 Streptomyces lydicus
GACCACCGAGATCTACACAGAGTAGATCGTCGGCAGCGTCAGATGTGTATAAGAGACAGCTCTTGCGACGGTGTCGCACCTGGTCATCGGGCGTATGACCGTTGTAGCCGCAATGCGATCGGCGTGCCACGGTAGGCCGTATGGCAGGCAACCACCCGCATCCGCACGGCCCTGATCGCCACGCCCCCCTCGCCGCCGGCGCCCCCGACGGGCACGACGGCTACGGAGACCCCGCCGGTCACGACAGCCGCCACGAGCACCTCACCGCCGGTGGCCACGCCAATCACGGCCCCGCCGGCCACGGCAGCCACCACGAGCCCCCCGCCGCCGGTGGCCACGCCGACCACGGCCCCGCCGGCCACGGCAGCCACCACGCTCCCGGCGCCGGCCACCCGCACGGTGCGGCGCACGGGGGACCGGAGGAGGCGCATCCGCATCCGCATCCGCGTCCCCATTCGCATGCGCACGGGCGTGGCGGGTGGTGGGCCCGGGTGTGGCATCGGGTCGGGCATGTGGTCGTTCCGCACAGTCACGAGACCGTGGACAAGGTCGATGCGGCGATGGAGACCTCACGCGAGGGCATGCGCACGCTGTGGCTGTCGCTCGGTGTGCTGGGGCTGACCTGTGCGGTGCAGGCGGTGATCGTCGCGGTGTCCGGGTCCGTGGCGCTGCTCGGTGACACCCTCCACAACGGTGCCGACGCCCTCACCGCGGTGCCCCTGGGCATCGCCTTCGTCCTCGGCCGCCGGGCCGCGAACCGCCGCTACACCTACGGCTACGGCCGTGCCGAGGACCTCGCGGGTATCGCCATCGTGCTGACCATCGCGGTCTCCTCTCTCCTTGCCGCCTACGAGGCGGTCGACCGTCTGCTGCACCCCCGTGAGGTGACGCACCTGTGGGCGGTGGCCCTCGCCGCCGTGGCCGGGTTCGTCGGCAACGAGTGGGTGGCCCGCTACCGCATCCGCACCGGCCGCCGGATCGGCTCCGCCGCGCTGGTCGCCGACGGGCTGCACGCCCGGACCGACGGCTTCACCTCCCTCGCCGTGCTCCTCGGCGCCGGCGGCGCCGCCCTCGGCTGGCGCCTGGCCGACCCGCTCATCGGTCTGCTCATCACCGCGGCCCTCCTCGTGGTGCTGCGGGACGCGGCCCGCGAGGTCTACCGGCGCCTGATGGACTCCGTCGATCCCGCGCTCCTCGACACCGCGGAGCGCACCCTGCGCGCCGTGGACGGCGTGCGCGGCATCGGGCAGGTCCGCATGCGGTGGATCGGGCACAGCCTGCGTGCCGAGGCCGAGATCGTCGTCGACTCCACCCTGACGGTGGTCCAGGCACACGCCCTCGCCGTCGCCGCGGAACACGCCCTGATCCACGCGGTGCCGCGGCTCACGGCCGCGACCGTGCACACCGACCACACCGCCGCCGCGGGCACGGACCCGCACGCCGCCCTCGCCCATCACAGCGCCGCCTGAGCGAGGGCTTGTTCTTCTCCTCCCGGGGTGTCCGGTTCTGCTGTCGGGCTTTCCTGTGCTGCGTGTCCTCCGTGTCCTCCGTGCCCTCCGTGGGCCGGTGGGCCCTGGGTCAGGGCTGCTGGGCCGCGGGGGGCTCGTGGTGCTCCGTCTTGGGCTTGAGGTGGCGTTGGGCGAAGTCGAGTTCCAGGCGGACCTGCTTGATGCGCTCCTCCACCACGAGGGAGCCATGACCGGCGTCATAGCGGTAGACCTCGTGCGGGTGGCCGCGCTGCTCCAGCCGCTTGACGTAGTTCTCGACCTGCCGGATCGGGCAGCGGGGGTCGTTGACGCCCGCGGAGATGTAGACCGGGGCCCGGACCGCCTCGACGTACGTCAGCGGGGACGACGCCTCGAAGCGCTCGGGGACCTCCTCGGGCGTGCCGCCGAGGAGGGTGCGGTCCATCGCCTTGAGGGCCTCCATCTCGTCGTTGTACGCCGTGACGTAGTCCGCGACCGGGACCGCCGCCAGGCCCACGGCCCACGCGTCCGGCTGCGTGCCGAGGCCCAGGAGCGTGAGATAGCCGCCCCAGGAGCCGCCGGCCAGTACCAGGCGCTCGGGATCCGCCAGGCCGGACGAGACCGCCCACGCGCGCACCGCGGCGATGTCCTCCAGCTCGATCAGGCCCACGCGGTGCTTGAGGGCGTCCGTCCAGGCCCGGCCGTAGCCCGTCGAGCCGCGGTAGTTGACGCGGACGACGGCGAAGCCGTGGTCCACCCAGGCCGCCGGGGACGAGGCGAAGGCATCGCTGTCGTGCCAGGTCGGGCCGCCATGGATGTCGAAGACCGTCGGGAAGGGCCCGTCGCCGGACGGCTGCTGGACCAGGGCGTGGATCCGGCCGCCGGGGCCCTCCACCCACACGTCCCGCACCGCCACCGAGGCGGGCGCCGCCGCGCCGGGCGGGTCCAGGACGACCTTGCCGCTGGTCGAGCGGACCTCCGGGGGCTGGGCGGCCGACGACCAGAGGAACTCGACGGTGCCGTCCGGCCGCGCCGTCGCGCCCGCGACCGTGCCGGCCGGGGTCTCGACCCGGGTCAGGGGCGGGCCGGCCGCGCCGGACAGGTCGAAGCGCCACAGTTCGCTGCGCGCCTGGTATTCGTGCTCCACCAGCAGTGCGGAGCCGTCCGGATACCAGTCGGCGCCCACATCGCCGGGGAGGTCGATCTCCAGCGGCGTCTCCACGCCCGTCAGCGGGTCCCAGATCATGGGCTCCCAGCGGCCCCGCCGCTGATGTCCCACCAGCAGCCGGGAGTCACCGTCCACCGGCGCGAAGCCCATCACCGACAGGCCCAGCTCCTCGGTCCCGCCGTTGGTGTCGTCCAGCTCCGCGACCGTGGAGCCGTCGGGGCGCACCACACGGATCGCGGAGTGCATCGCGTCGCCGTGCTCGGTGTGCTCCAGGGCGATCAGCGAGCCGTCGTGCGAGAGGTCGCCGACGCCCGCCGACTCACGGTGGCGGTAGATCTCCACCGGCGGCTGTCCCGGCCGGACGAGGTGGACCGTCGAGCCGTCCTCGTCGGTCGAGCGCCCGACGACCGCCGTGCCGTCCCGGCCGATCGCCAGGCCGCCCGGGTACGAGGGGTCGAGGCCCGGGGTGGCGGGCTCGTCCGGGCCGCCGGCGAACGGCTGCCGCATCCAGACGCCGAACTCGTCCCCGTCGGTGTCCGAGAACCACCAGATCCACTCGCCGTCCGGCGACAGGGTGCCGTCCGTCGTGCCGTTCGGCCGGTCCGTGACCTGGCGCTGCCCGCCGGTCGCCCGGTCCCAGGCGTACAGCTCGAAGGTGCCGGTGGCGTTCGAGACGAACAAGGAGCGGTCCGGGGCGTCCTCGGCCCAGTCCGGCAGGCCGATCCGCGGGGCGCGGAAGCGCTTCTCCCAGTCCGGCACGGCGTCGCCCGCTATCGGGGCGGCCTGGCCCGACACCGTCACGGAGGAGCGGCCGGCTTCGGTCGTCGGAGGGTTCGGCTCGGTGGAGTGGTCGGGGCCCGCGGTCGTCTCGTCAGTCATGGGCCCATTCTGCGCCCGGCAGCCCAAATGCGTTGGCGAGGGCCCCAAGCCTGTGGATAACTTCGTGATATGCGAAGACACAACGGCCCCGACGACTGGCGAGAGGCCAATCGCGCCAGGTGGGACGAGCGGGTCGCCCTCCACACCGCGAGCGATTTTTATGACCAGGACCGGTTCCGCCGGGTCCGGGATGTGCTCAGGGCATTCGAGACCGCCGAGGTCGGTGACGTCACCGGCCGGTCCCTGCTGCACCTGCAGTGCCACTTCGGCCAGGACACCCTCTCGTGGGCGCACCGCGGCGCCGCCCGCGTCGTCGGCCTGGACTTCTCCGAACCGGCCGTCGAGGCCGCCCGCGAACTGGCCGCCGAGCTCGGCTACGGCCCGGACCGCGCGGCGTTCGTCGCCGCCGACGTCTACGACGCCGCCGAGGCCGTCCCGGACGACGCCTACGACATCGTCTACACCGGCATCGGCGCCCTGAACTGGCTCCCGGACCTGGAGCGGTGGGCCGACACCGCCGCCTCGCTCGTGGCCCCCGGCGGCTTCCTCTACCTCGCCGAGTTCCACCCGCTGTGCGACGCCCTGGACGACGAGACCGGCTCGCGCATCGTCCACGACTACTTCAGCCGCGACGCCTGGGTCGACGAAGTGCCCGGCAGCTACACGGACTTCGACGCGCAGACGGTCAACAACCGCAGCGTGGAATGGCAGCACCCGATCGGCGAGGTCGTCTCCGCCCTGGCCGGCGCCGGCCTGCACCTGGAATTCCTGCACGAGCACGACATGACGATGTTCCAGCGTTTCGGCACGCTGCGGCGAGCCGACGACGGCTTCTACCGGTTCCCCGGCGACCGCCCCCGCGTCCCGCTGATGTACTCGCTGCGGGCCCGCCGCCCGCGCTGACACCCGCCGGGGGCACCACAGGTCGGCCCCGCACGGGGCGGCTAATCTGTCCGCCCGGCGCTGCCGCGCGTCGTCACGGGCGGCGGTCGCCGGTCGGACAGGGAAGAGCCAACGCCGTGCGGCCGGGCGCCGCACGGAACGGAACAACGGGGGTCAGTTGTGCGGATGCCGATACGTCTCGCGGGTGCCGCGGGCATGGGCGCGCTCCTGCTGCTGGCGGTGGGATGCGCGGGCGGTGACACCGGCCGGAAGCCGGGAGCGGCGGAATCCGTCACGCCCGCCCAGCCGCTGCCGATGAAGCCCACGCCGCGCCGGGCCACCTGGACCGGCTCCGACCACACGGCGCATCCCCTGCGGCTCACGCCCACCCGGCTGGCCCGCGGCTCGGACTCCGACCTGTCGCACATCCGCCTGGACGACGACCTCAAGGGGATGGTGCCGTACTACCTCACCTTCTCCTACACCAACACCGGCAAGGCCACGGTGAAGAACCTGTCCCCGGAGCGGAACTTCTCCGTCAACAGCTCGGACGGCCAGGCCGCCCAGGCCGTCTCGCTGTTCCGGACCGACCCGCTCGCCACCGGCTCCGGGCTGCCGCCCGAGTGCCGTGAGAGCGGCACGTCCGAGCTGGCGGCCGGTGCCACCTCCGCGATCTGCCAGATCTTCATGCTGCCCAAGAGCCGGCCGCCGGCCACCGTCTCCTACAAGGACGACGGCGGTGACACCCTCATGTGGCAGGTCGGCGGCGCCAAGGGCGGCTCCAATGGGCTGCTGGCCCCGGACGTGCCCGCCGACGGCATCACCACGGACAGCCGCGACCGCCCCGTGTCGCTGCGCATCACGCCCAAGGGCGTGCGGACCGGCTCGCTGGCCGACCTGAGCCGCTTCGACCTGGACGCGGACCAGAAGAAGATGATCCCGTTCTACGTCACGATGCAGTACCGCAACAGCGGCAAGTACGACGTGCTGCCGAGCATGAGCGACGGGGTGACGCTGCGGACCGCCGGCGGCCGGACCGTGCGGAAGATGACGCTGCTCGACATCGGCGGCCCCGGGGTCGCCAAGTGCCCCGAGGCCGTCCCCTACAAGATGGTGAAGCCGAACGGCGTGGTCACCGAGTGCTCCGTCCATCTGCTGCCGAAGGGCGACGCCCCGGCCGCCGTCGTCTTCACCGGTGCGGGCGCGGGCTCCCCGTCGGTCACCTGGCGGGCGCAGGTCGACGGCGGGGAGTAGGCGACGGCGGCGGCAAGTCGGCTGCGGTGGGCCGCAGTTGACCGTGCGGGGCGGTGCGTGGCGCCGATCCGGTGGCGGCTCAGCGCAGACGCAGCGGCAGCGCATTCAGCCGCCAGCTGCCCGGTACCGGTGTGCGCTCCAGGGCGTCCGGCGCGACGGCCAGCGACAGCTCGGGGAAGTGCCTGAGCAGGGCGCCGAGGGCGACCTCGCCCTCCTGCTTGGCGAGCGTGGCGCCCAGACAGTAGTGCGCCCCGTGGCCGAACCCCACATGGTTCTCGGCGTGGCCGGCGGGGTGCCGGGTCAGGTCCAGACGGTCGGGTTCGGTGTAGTGGCGCGGATCGCGGTTCGCCGACACCAGGATGAGCTGGACGGCGTCCCCCTTGCGGATCCGGACGCCCGCCAGCTCGACGTCCTCGGCGGCGTAGCGCAGCTGGGTCATGTGCACCGGGCCGCACCAGCGCATCAACTCGTGCACCGCGCGCGGCAGCAGCGCCGGGTCGTCCTTGAGCAGCCGCAGCTGGTCGGGGTGGGTGAGCAGGGCCGCCGTGCCGTTGCCGATGAGGTGCGCGGTGGTCTCGTGGCCGGCCAGGACGACGGTGAGGACCATGGTGACCATCTCGACGTCGCTGAGCCGGCTGCCGTCGTCGTCATGGGTTCGGATCAGCTCGCTGAGCAGGTCGTCGGTGAGCGCCCGGCGCCGCGCCGCGATCAGCTCGTGGATGTGGTCGATCATCGCCGGGAAGGACCGGCTCATCCGGTCCGGCTGCAGCGAGACCAGGTCGGCGCCCCAGGTGCGCCACTGCGGGCGGTCCTCCTCGGGGATGCCGACCAGTTCGCAGATGACGGTGATCGGCAGGGGATAGGCGAAGTGCTGGATCAGGTCGACGACGCCGTCCTCGGCGTGCTCCGGCAGCCGGGCCAGCAGCTCGTCGGCTATCTGTGCGACGCGCGGCCGCAGATCGGTGATCTTCCGCGCGGTGAAGGCCCGGGAGACCAGGCGGCGCAGCCGGGTGTGGTCGGGGGCGTCGTTGTTGAGGATCGAGCCGAGCAGATAGACGCGCAGGTGCTCGGGGAAACCCATCATGTCCATCAGCCGGGACAGCGGGGTGTCCTC
This sequence comes from Streptomyces lydicus, assembly GCF_000717345.1. Taxonomy (GTDB): domain Bacteria; phylum Actinomycetota; class Actinomycetes; order Streptomycetales; family Streptomycetaceae; genus Streptomyces; species Streptomyces lydicus. Next base: position 6,764 of record NZ_JNZA01000037.1, read on the forward strand.
GGGGTCCGCGTCCGGCGCCGAGGAGACCGGATTGTTCCGGAACCGCTGGTCCCGCAGGACCTCGCGGACCTCCTCGAAGCGGGTCACGAACCACACGGGGGAGTCGTCCACGAACCGCCCCCGCACGACCGGGCCCTGCTCGCGCAGCGCGCCGTAACCGGCGAACGGATCACCGATCAGCGCCGGATCCATCACGTTCGGTTCGCCCGGGTGCTTGCCGACGTGCTCGGTGAACGTGTTGCTGGGTAATGCCGACATCGTTCGTTCTCCTCGGGTTGGGAGTGGCGGTGTGGCGGGGCGGACCCGGCGCGGTGCCGTTGTGCGGGCGGGCGGCCGGGGAACGGCCGGGGTCAGCGGCGCAGTTGCCGGCGCATCTCCTGCTCGCTCAGCTCGGTCAGCTCCTCGTAGAGGGCGATGACGTCCGGAGCGGCGGCTGCGGCGGCGCGCTGCCGGCCGGCGCCGGCGGGGGTCTCCAGCGCGCAGTGGACGGCCCGGGCGAGGAGCTCGGTACGCACCTCCGCGGGCTCCGGGGCGCGGTCGCCGTGCAGCGCCTCGGACGTGACGAAGCCGGTGGCGATCGCCAGCAGGGTGTACCGCTGGTGCCGGACGTCGGTGTCGTCGCGCACCAGGCCGTGCGCGCGCAGCACCTCCAGATGGCGGCACAGGGTCCGGTCGCTGTGCGCCACCAGCTCCGCGAACTCCTGCTTCGCGGTGTCGTTGAGCCGGCCGAGGGTGTCGGAGTCGGCGGTGTAGACGGCGCGCAGCGCCGGCTCGCCCAGGAAGTCACGGAACAGCCCGCTGACCACCCGGCTGGGCAGGACCTCCAGCGGGTCGGCGCGCATCCGCGCCAACTGGCGCTGCCGGCCCCGGGACTGGACCTTCAGCACGACCGCCAGCAGCAGCGCGTCCTTGGTCCTCCAGTGCAGATACACCGTGCCCTTGCCGACCTTGGCGCGCCGGGCGATCTCGTCGATGGTCACCCGCCCGTACCCCCAGGCGAGCAGCAGCTCCTCGGCCGCCTCCAGGATGCGCTCGGCGCGCTCCGCGCGTTCCACGGTTCCCCCTCCGACTCCGTGACCAGATTTCGAATCTGGTCACGGAGTCAAAGGTAGGCCGGTGCCCGTCCGGGGGAAATGCGCTTTCCGGCCAGCCGGGGCCGGCACGGAAGGAAGCCCCGACCAGGGACGGGGGAACACCTGGTCGGGGCGGTCAGGGGGCGGGCGACGGGGTCAGAGGGCGTTCAGCCGGACGGCGGAGGCCATCGCCAGATAGCCGGCGTCGCTGGGGTGCAGACCGTCCTGGGAGACGTAACCGGGGCGGGAGCGGGCGGGCTGCCGCGGGTCGGTCAGCACCCGGTCGGCGTCCAGGACGGCGTCGTAGGCGTGGCTGGTACGGATCCAGTGGTTGAGCTCCCGGCGGACCTTGTCGCCGGCGGGGGTGGTGAACGGGAAGACCGCGGCGGTGAGCGGCAGGATCGTCACGCCGATGGCCTTCACACCGTGCGCGTGCGCCTCGCGGATGAGGGCACGGTGGCCGTCGATCAGCTGCCGGGCGGTGACCGGCGGGCGGCCCTTGGCGCACCGGTCGCCGTCCCGCGGGCGGGACAGGTCGTTCGCGCCGAGGTGGATGAAGACCGTGCGCAGGGCGGCGCGTTCGCGCAGTTCCCGCTCGAAGCGGGCGATGCCCTTCTCGCCGTAACAGGGGGAGTCGTGCAGCAGCCGGTCGCCGGCCAGGCCGGCGTTGGTCATGCCCTGCGGGCGGCCGGCGGCGATGAGGCGCTCGACGAGCTTGTCGGAAAAGCGGTTGTCCGTGCCGGGGCTGGTTCCCACGCCGTCCATCAGGGAGTCGCCGAAGACCATCAGGGACGAGGTGGAGCCGGTCACCTCGGCGGCGGTCAGGTAGTACCAGGCGTGCGAGGTACGGCGGTCGAAGGCGGCGGCGGCCGGGCTGCGCAGCAGGTCGCCGGGGGCGCGGTAGGAGGTGGCCGTGGTGAAGCGGTGCAGGGTGGCCGGGCCGGTGGGGGCGGTGAAGCGCAGCGAGACGGTGAGCTTCTCCAGGTTGCTGGTGGGCAGGTCGACGGCGTCGGTGACGGTGTCCCGGCCGGTGGGGACGGTGACCGTGGAGGCGCCGTGGAAGGTGAGGGTGCGTACGGTGCCGGGGCGCGCCTTGGCGTCACCGTCCGACCGGGCGACGGTCGCACCGGCCAGGTGCAGCGGCCGGGTGCCGTAGGCGTTGGAGAAGCGCAGCCGCAGGGTGGGGCCGCCGACGCTCAGGCGGATCACCTGGCGCAGCGTCTCGTCGCCGAAGCCCTTCCGGGACCAGTTGGGGCCGTCCTGCGCGTCGTCCGTCGCCTGCTGCACGGCGGCCCCCCAGGTGGCGGTCCACTGCGGGGCCCGGGCGGCGGCGGGCGCGGCCCGTTCGGCGCGCGGCTGCGGCGCCACGGGGGCGCAGGCGCCGGTCAGTGCCACGGCCAGGGCCGTGGCCAGCGTCATCACGGCGGTGGCCTGAAGAGGGCGGGCGGCCGGGTGCGGGTGCCGGCCGGTTGCGCGGGGCGCGGTGGTGCGTCGGCGCCGGAATCGCATCGAAAGCTCCTTGGTTCTGTGCGGATCGAGTTCGTTGATCACCCCCGTTGTCGGTGTGTGCCGGGGCGCTGACGGAAGGTCAGCGGTCGCCGGCATCCGGGGAAGGTATCCCCGGACTGCCGGGCAGGTCATGGGAGTTGGCGCGGTGGAAGTAGGTCGCCACCGATAACAGGATCGCGTTGGCGCTGCGCAACTCGTCCAGCTCGTCCTCCAGTTCCGCGATGCGGCGTTCGGCCTGGAGGGGCCGGGTGTGGCGGGTGTGGTCGACGACGAGGCGGCGGCGGGCGGGGTGGCCGTGGGCGGGATCGGGCACGGTGTTCTCCTCTCTCGGGCGCGCGGGGTGCGCGGGCCCCGGCCCGTCGGCGGGGGACGGGGCGGTTGCCGACGGGGCCGACGGGCTCAGTCGCGGCTGAAGCGGCGCAGGACGCCGGCCATGAAGACGACGGTCAGCAGGGCGGCGGACACCACCACCGTGACCGGCGGCTGGACGGTGGCCAGTTCGCTGCTGTCGCGCAGCGCGCCCATGAAGTCGAAGATGGGCAGGCCGTTGGCGACGGAGTACCACAGCGGCACGTAGACCGCCTGGAAGAGCCGGTGGGTGCGGCTGAGGGTGCCCAGGGCCATGGCCAGGGACGGGATGAACAGGGCTCCGCCGGTCCAGCCCGCGAGGCCCAGCCAGTCGGCCGCGGCGATCAGCCGGATCAGCGGGCCGGCGCCGGCCACGACGGTGACGGTCAGACCCGCGGCCCACTCGGCGAGGATCCGGCGGCGCACCGCGGGATAGGCGCCCAGCATGCCCTCGACGCCGTGTTCGTGGCGCTGGGTGCCCAGCCGGGACCAGATCAGCACCGGCCAGATCCAGGACAGCGGCAGCATCACACGGATGATGCCGTGCAGCTCCGGCGCGGTGAGCCCGCACAGGAAGAGGAACCCGGCGCCCAGCCACCACCACCAGCGCACGCCCTGCAGCAGGATCCGCACCTCGCCGGCCCACAGCCGCAGGGACACCGCGCCCGGCTCCGGACGGGTGCGCAGCAGGGTGGCGACGGAGGGCCGCGACGCGGCGTCGTACGGGCCGACCTCGTCGATGAAGACCGGCTGGACGGTGCCGGCGGCCGGCTCCTGCTTCTCGGCGGCCGACCGGCCCGGGCGGCTGCGCGCGGGGTCGAAGCGGCCGAACCACAGCGCAGGGAGGACGGCGATCGCCGCGGCGATCAGCAGCAGCGTCACCCGGCCCAGCACGTACCCGGCGGTGGGCGTGAAACCGTCCCAGGTGAAGAGCCCGAGGGGCTTGTCGAGGTAGGTCAGGCCGAGGCTGAACGAGCCGTCGACCTCGATGTGCTGGGCGACCATGTCGGCGTACATCGACCGGACCACGCTGTTGACGCCGATGCCGTCGAGCGGCAGCCCCGGGCCCTGCCCCGCCGTGGAGACCACCATCCAGCAGCAGAACCACAGGATGTTGCCCAGGCCGGTGCGCAGCACCGGCAGCGACTCGAAGAGCAGCGCCAGGGCGGCGGTCATCGCCACCAGCGGCAGCGCGATCAGCACGAACGGCTGCCACAGGGCCAGCAGATCGACGTCGCGGGACTCGCCGCGGGCCAGCTGCATGATCAGCGCGGTGACGGCGAGCACGCCGAGCATCGACGTCAGCAGCATCAGATTGCTGAGGAACTTGCCCAGCATGTACGCGGAGGTGCGCAGCGGGGTGGCGGCGAGCAGCTGGCCGACGCGGGTGCTGCGGTCGCGCTCGATGGAGTTGCGGACGATGTAGAAGCCGCCGAGGGTGATCCACAGGCCGGCGGCCAGCGCGGTCACCATGCCGACGTAGGCACTGTTGTAGACCCCGCGGTGATCACCGATCTGCATGATCATCCATTTGGCGTCCGAGTCCGGCACCGCGACGTACCCCAGGGCGACGGCCGCGGCCAGCACCACGACGTACGCGGGACGGCGTACCCGGTCGCGGAAGTCGGCCACCGCGAGGCCGGTGAGCATCTGGAGCATCGCGTCACACCGCCCCGGCCCGCAGCGGCCGTTCGCCGAAGCCCCGGGCGGGCCGGCCGCCCTCGGACTGCCGGATGATGCCCAGGTAGGCGTCCTCCAGGTCGGGCGTCAGCTGCACGGCGCCCTCGTACGGAAGCTCCTTCGACAGCAGCCGGATGCGGACACCCTCGGTGGTGCGCACCAGCCGGCTGACGGTGTACTGCGCCTGCACCGCCGGTACGGACGACGGGTCGACCAGCACCTCCCACACCTGGCCCGCCACCGAACGCAGCAGGTCCTCGGGGGTGCCGCGGCGCTGGAGGCGGCCGCCGGCCATCACCGCGATGTCGGAGGCCACCGACTCGACGTCGGAGACGATGTGGGTGGAGAGCATCACGACCTTCTCGGCCGCCAGCTCGCTGAGCAGGTTGCGGAAGCGGACCCGCTCCTCGGGGTCGAGCCCGGCGGTGGGCTCGTCCACGATGATCACCTGCGGGTCGGCGAGCAGCACCTGGGCGATGCCGACCCGGCGCAGCATGCCGCCCGAGTACTTGCCCAGCGGCCGCTTGACCGCCTCGGTGAGGTTGACCAGCTCCAGGAGCTCGTCGATCCGGGCCTTCGCGGTCCGGGCCGAGACGCCCTTGGCGGCGGCCATGTAGCGCAGGAACTCGCGGGACGTCAGATTCGGGTACACGCCGAAGTCCTGCGGGAGGTAACCGAGCGCCCGGCGCAGCGCGTTGGGCCGGGCCACCGCGTCCTCGCCGTGGAAGAGGACCTTGCCCGACGTGGGGCGGGTGACGGTGGAGGCGATGCGCATCAGCGACGACTTGCCGGCGCCGTTGGGCCCCAGCAGGCCGAGCATGCCGGGCTCCAGGCGCATCGTCAGGTCGTCGACGGCGCGTTTGCCGCCCTTGTAGACCTTGGTGATGTCGACGAGGTCGAGCATGGTCAGTTCTTCCCGCTCAGGGTCTTCTCGCCGTCCTTGGTCACCGCGATGCCCTTGGGGACCTCGACCTTGAACTTGGCGTCGCAGATCGCGATGCCGCTGCAGCCGGCGTCGATGTCGAGGGTGTCGCCCTTGAGGGTCCACTTCAGGTGCTCGCTGCCCGCGGCGGAGTCGAACCAGCGGGTGACCTTGATGTCCTTGCGGTCGGCGGCGACGACCTTGGTGGCGACCTCGTGCGTGGTCAGCTTCAGGGACTTGCCGGCGTACGCGAAGGTCTTTGCCTCCGGCTTCGCCTTCGAGGCGTCCACGGAGCAGCCGGTGAGGCCGAAGGTGGCGGCGACGGCCGCCACCGCGACGACGAGCGTGGCGGGCCGCTTCGAGATGGTGCCTGAGAACATCGGTTCCTCCAGGGAGACGGGGTGCTGCACTGCAGTGAGCATCCCGTTTCCCGGCGGCCGCCACATCTGCCGATCGGCAGATATCGGCTCAGCGGATCGCGGGCGCCGGCAGCAGGCAGCGCACCCGCCACCCCGGGCCGTGCGGGCCCGCCTCCAGCCGGCCGCCGAGGGCGCCGACCCGCTCCTCCAGGCCCGCCAGGCCGGTGCCGCCGCCCTGCCGGGTGCCCGCGGGCGCCCCGGGGCCCGCGTCGTCGGCCACCGCGATCTCCACCGCCCGGTCGGCGGTCCGGCCGGCGAACACCTCGACCCGCCCCGCCTGCGGAGCGTGCCGCCGTACGTTGGTCAGCGCCTCCAGCACCACCCGGTACGCGGTGTCCTCGGCCTCCCGCGAGAGGGTGCCGGCCACCTCGTCCTCCAGGGACAGCGCCACCTCGGCCGCGGCCATCGACGAGAACCGGCCGACGAGCTCGGGCAGGTCCGCCAGGCCGTAGAGCCGGGTGGGCGGCGGCTCGCCCCACTTGCGGCCGTCCGCCTCCCGCAGCGTGGTCACCGTCTGGTCCATGGAGTCCAGGGCCCGCAGCCCGGCCTTCTCGATGCGCTGCAGCAGCGCCCGGGTCTCCTCCGGGCTCGCGTCGCCGAGCTGCGCCGCCTGGGCCTCCAGCACGATGCCGGTCACCTCGTGGGCGACGAAGTCGTGCAGGTCGCGGGCCACTTCGAGGCGCTGCTCGCGCCGGGCCGACACCACGGCATGCGCCCGGCGGTTGTCCAGCGACCGCAGATACAGGCCGATGCCCGTCGCGACGGCGGCCGGGAAGAGGGCCACCGAGGTGGCGAACACCGACTCCTTCAGGCCCGCGGCGGGCGCGTGCAGGGTGAACCGCAGCGGCAGCAGGACCGCGGCGGCGCCGGTCAGCGCGCCGGCGAAGGCCACCCGGCGCCCCGGCACATGGCGCACCACCCGCTCCAGCAGGACGAGCAGCGCGACCGTCTCGAACGGGTACCACAGGATCACCAGGCCGGGCTGCCCGAAGTAGCCGCCGTCCGCGGCGAGGGAGAGCAGCGCGGCGCCGCCCGCCGCCTGCGCCAGCGAGATCCGGCCGGCCGGCCAGGCCAGGATCGCCACGGCCAGCGTCACCGCGGCCAGCACCGCCAGCAGCCAGGCACTCGGGGGCGATATCACGGCGGGGGCGAGCATCAGCGCCGCGGCCACTCCGGCCCACCGGCCGCGCCTTTGCCGGGGAGGAATGTCGTCATTCATGGGGCGAGGCTACGCACATTCCCCGGGCCGCGGGACGCGAAGCACAGGACGGAAATCGCGGCATCTGCCGTTCGGCAGATTTCCCTGCGGACGGCTCCGGACCGGCGCCACGGCGACCGGCCCGGAGCCCGCGGGAAATCAGCCGGGAGTCTGCCCGGTGGCATATCCCAGCTCCCAGGCCCGCACCGCGACGCCGACGCGATTCCGCACCTGGAGCTTGCGCTGAATGCTGGCGACATGCGTCTTGACGGTGCCCGCCGAGATGAACAGCTCCCGTGCGATATCGGAATTGGTCTTGCCCTCGGCGACCTTTCCGGCGATCTCCACCTCACGCTCGGTCAGCACCGTGTCGCGCTGCCGCCGGGGCCGCCGGCCGCCGTTCGTCGGACCGGTGACGTGCTGGAGCAGCCGGACCGTGATCGAGGGGCTGATCAGGCTGTCCCCGGCCATCGCGGCCCGCACCGCCTCGACCAGCAGGGTCGGCCCGGAGCGCTTGAGCAGGAAACCGGAGGCGCCGAAGCGCAGCGCGGGATAGACGTATTCGTCGAGGTCGAAGGTCGTCACGATCACGATGCGGACCGGGTGGGCGGCGGCCGGGTCGGCCAGCCGGCGGGTCACCTCCAGGCCGTCCATCCGCGGCATGCGGATGTCGACCAGCGCGACGTCCGGGGTGAGCGTGCGCCCCAGTTCCACGGCCTCCACGCCGTTCGCCGCCTCGCCGACCACTTCCATGTCGGGCTGGCTCTCCACGATGCGGCGTATTCCCCGACGGACCATCTCCTGGTCGTCGGCAATGAGTAGACGAATAGTCACGTGCAGGAATTCTGCCGTACGACGGGGAAGAACGGGACTTCTTCCCCGGGACCGCCGGTGAACTTCTCGGAAGGCCGGCGGTCCCGGAGAAAGAACCTGGTAGGTCAGACCGACTCGGCGGTCGTTTCCATCGCCTTCACCAGGCTGCGCGGCCGCATGTCGGTCCAGTTCTCGGTGACGAAGTCCAGCGCCGTCTGGCGGTCGGTCTCCGCGAGGGCCACCGTCCAGCCCGCGGGCACCTCGGCGAAGGCCGGCCAGAGCGAATGCTGGTCCTCGTCGTTGACCAGCACCAGATACCTGCCGTCGGGGTCGTCGAAGGGGTTAGCGCCCACTGTCGTGTCCTCTCCTGTCATGGGTGCGGGGGCGGCCGCCCGCCGGAGCGGGGCCGGCCGCCCGGACGGTCAGACCGCCTGCCGGTCGGTGCCGGGGCCGATGCGATTGAACTGCACGGACCGCACCCGCTGAGCGGGTACGCGCGAAACCGGTACGGAAAGCGGGGCGACGAGGTGTTCGCTGCTGCGGAGCAGCGCGGTGCCGAGGGGCGTGAGGGCGTGCAGCGCGGTGTTGCGGTTGCGGGACGTGGTCACCAGCCCGGATCTTCGCAGCACCGCCGCGTGCTTGCTGGCACCGGCCAGCGAGATGCCCAGCCGGTCGGCCAGCTCACCCGTCGAGCAGCCCTCGGTGAGCGCTTCGAGCGCGGCCGCCCTGGTGTGCCCCACCAGCGCGCCCAGCGCCTGCTCGTCGTGCTCCGGCGTCCCCCAGATGTCCCCTCGCGACGAGGCCTTCACCGGGAAGACCAGCGCCGGCATGGCGTCCTTGCCGACCGCCGTGACGAACGAACAGGACTGCTCCGACAGGAAGAACGACGGGCACAGCAGCAGCCCGCGGCCGTCCAGATGGACGTCGCGGTTGGGTCCGTGGCGCACCTCCAGCACCGGCGCGCGCCAGCGGACCTTGGGGTGCACCGACCCGAGCAGCCGCTCGACGCCGTGCGAGATGGCCACCCTGCCCCAGCCCTCGCGGGCACCGTCGAGGTGCCCGCGGATCTGGCTCCAGTGCGGCAGCACGGCCACCCGGCACAGCTCGGCCAGCAGCCGGGCGCCGGTGCGCTCCTCGCCCGCCGTCACATGGTCGGGATCGGGTCCCGAGGTGAAGGCGTCGGCAAAGGCGGCAGGTAATTCGTCCAGGGTGCGGAACTGCTGCGACAGCGCCGTGAACCGGGCCGCGTCCCGGCCCAGTTCCGCCCGGACGCTGCGGCGCCATTCGTGGAAGGCGACGTCTCCGTTGCGGCCGAAGAGGTACAGCGCGAAAGCGCTCTCGGCGAGCGGCCCGAGAGTCGCCAGCATGCGGGTATGGGCTATGTCCTCAACTGTGAAATGGATCCTCAGCACTTGGTCCCCCGTGGTCATGGCTGATGCCGTTCGATACCGAGTAGTCGCTGAGCAGCCGGCCTCCGTGCAAGGTCTCCCCGTACGAGAACACGTGGCCGGCGACTGTCTCCAACGGTGCGAGCGCCTGGAAATCATCCCCCAGACCGGCAAAGAATGTGAGATCTCCTGATCCGGTCCAGATCGGGGAGAATTCCACGTCGCTGACCTCGGAGGCGACCAGCTTCGGCCGCGGTCCGTCTCCGGAGGGCACCCACTCCGGGAACATCAGCGTGTGTGCGAGCGGCACGTCGTGCAGTGCCGGCCGCTGGTCGGTCGAGCGCTCCACGGTCACCGACGCCTCGACGACCCGCCGGCCGTTGACGGTCAGTGCGCCGTCGAAGCGGCCGCCCGGTGCCAGGCGGGAGCCCGCCTTGCCGACCGTGATCGGCCAGCTCTGGTGGACCACCCCGAACTGCTTGGGCATCCCCTGCACCCAGCCGCGCATCATGGGCACGGCCTGGTCCACCCAGGCGTACGGGGCGCGGGCCATCGGGCGGCCCTCGAACTCGCAGCTGAGGAGGATCAGGAACTCCCCGAACTGGCAGTGCCCGGGGTCGGTCAGCTCCGCTCCGTCCGCAGAGCACCACTGCCAGGTGGCGAACACCGCGGCCGCGGCCCCCGGGTCGGCCCCCGGCTCCAGGCCCGGTGGCAGGAAGCGGCGGGCGGCGTCCGGGTCGACGCGGTAGTCGACCATGATCACCTCGCCGGAGAAGTGCCACGGCGGCGGGGTGAGCATCGCCGACTCGCCGGTCGGCGAGAGCGGCAGGCTGTAGCCGACGGGACCGGTGCTGCCCGGACCGGCCGCTGAGGGCCTGCCGTGGGTCCCGATGCTGGTCGTCACGATCTCACTCCGATCTCGGGCGCCGGCGTGCTGCCGGCCCATGCGGTGGTCAGCTGCTGTGCGGCCTGCTGCAATAAAGCGGGCGGGTTGAAGCTGTAGGCCAGCCGGACGCCCGTTCCCCGGGGCGTGCCGAAGCGCGAGCCCGCGGCGATCCTGACGCCGGCCCCGGCGGCACGGTCGAGCAGCCCGGGCTCGTCCTCGCCGTCCTTGAAGCGCAGCCACAGGAAGAACCCTCCCTGGGGCGTGCGAAGTTCCAGCCGGTCTCCCGCCGTCGCGCGCAACGTTCCCGCGAGGGCATCCCTACGGGCCCGCAACGCGGCCCGGAAGGCCGTCAGATGGCGGTCGTAGGCGCCGCTCGCGAGCAGGGTGCTCACGGCGAGGGACGTGGTGTGGTTGAGCGAGCCACCGCTGACGAACAGGCCGTGCGAGGCCAGCCGGGCGGCCAGCGCGCGGTCGGTGAGCAGCCAGCCCAGGCGCAGGCCGGGGCCGAGCGTCTTGGAGAAGCTGCACAGCCGGACCACCCCGCGGTAGCCGGCCAGGGCGGCCAGCGACGGCGGGGGAGTGCGGCCCTCGTCGAGGGACAGTTCCGCGTAGGCGTCGTCCTCCACGATCAGTACGTCGTGCCGGGCGGCCACCTCCAGCAGGGCGCGGCGGCGCGCCGGCGGCATGGTGCGGCCGGTGGGGTTGTGGTGGGTGGGGGTGAGGTAGATGAACGCGGTCCGCTCGCCGGCGGCCGCGGCCCGGGCCAGGGCGTGGTCCAGCGCCTCGGGCAGCATGCCCGAGTCGTCCGTGCCGACGTCGCCCAGCCGCAGCCGGCAGTCCCGGAAAATCTGTCGGCCCAGGTCGTAACAGAGCTCCTCCGCCAGCACTGTGTCGCCCGGGGCCGCCAGTGAGGTGGCCAGCAGGTAGAGGGCCTGGGACGTGCCGGACGTCAGCAGGACCTGTTCCGCGTCGCAGGGGTGGCCGTCCGCCGCGGCGGCCCGGGCGGCCAGCAGGGCGCGCAGCGGCTGCGCGCCCGGATCGTGGCCGTAGCCCAGCGCCGCCGCGCCGTACTCCGCCAGCGCCTGCCCGTACGCCTCCTTGAGGAGGTGTACGGGCAGCAGGGCCGGCTCGATGTAGCCGGGCCCCAGGTCGAGCACGCCGGCGGGGGCGACCTCCTGCACGACGCCGGGACGCCACTGCCGGACGTGCGACAGCGCGGACGCGGAGCCGTGCGGGAGCCCTGCCTGGTCGAGTCGGGTCATCAACGGTTTTTCAGGACGTGGCGCAGGGCGCGGACGGACTGGGCCAGCGGGTCCGTGGAGCGGGCCAGTGCCAGGCGCAGGGTGTGGTCGCCCTCGGTCGGGTTCGCCCAGTGGAACGGGCGGCACGGCAGCGCGTAGACGTTGTGCTCCCGCAGCCGGTCCCAGACCTGGGTGCCCGTCAGGTCGTCGATGCCGACCCGCTCGACGCTGGCGCGGCTGTCGGGGTCGGGAACGGTGACCCCGGGCAGCCCGGCCAGCTCGGCGCGCACCATGGCGCGGTTGCCGGCGATGAAGCGGTGCAGCTCCTCCAGGCCGCCGGCCGCCGCGTCCTCCGAGAAGCGCCGCACCATCGCCAGGATCAGCGGGGAGACGCCGAGCAGGATGTCGGAGTAGATCTTCTCGACCGGCAGCCCGAGGTTCTCGGAGTGGACCAGCATGCCGACCTTGAGGTCCAGGGTCGGCCAGAGCTTGCCGGTGTCCTCGATGACGACCCAGCGCACGCCACTGGCCTCGAGGACCTCGTAGTGGTCGTAGTGGGCACGGGTGTCGAAGCCGCGGAAGGACGTGTCCAGCGCCAGGATCACGCCGGCGGCGGCGCACTGCTCGGCGAGCCGGGTCAGGCGCTCCTTGGAGACGACCCGGCCGGTGGGGTTGTTCGGGGTGGTCAGGAAGACGCAGCCCACCGACGCGAGCAGGCTCGCGTCCAGGTCGTCGCCGTGCAGCGGGTCCTCGGCCAGCGGCACCAGCTTCAGGCCGTTGCCGCGCAGCAGGTCGGCGATGTTGTCGAAGGTCGGGTGGACCAGGGCCACCGTGTCGATGGTCTCCGCCAGCGAGCGGGAGAGGATCTCCATGGCGACCGAGGACGAGTAGCAGCTCAGCACCCGGCCGGGGGCCGAGGGGTAGCTGTGCTGGCCCAGGGCGGTGAAGAAGGCGGCGTGCGCCTCCTGTTCGAGCTCCTCGACGGGGCGCTTCTCGCCCTCGGCGAAGAGCAGCGGCAGATCGTCGACGATCTTGCTCTGGCCGGCCGTGAGCGCCTGCCGGGCGTGGCCGTCAGCGATGTTGAACTCGCTGTTCAGGGCCAGGAACTCCAGTTGGGTGAGGTTTCCGGTGTCACCTTCGGACTCCCCCATTGCGGCCTTTACTTGCTGCGTTCCGGACACAGGTACCTCGCAGAGACGTAAGGATTCCCAGTTGCGGGATGACATGGGCCCGCGCGGCGACCGCCACGGGAAGGCTCCCGGGCGGCGCCGTGCGAAATGCGGCGTGCGGTCACGCGGTTCCGACGGCCGGGGGTCAGCCGGCCGGCGGGTGCGGCCACGCCGCGGCGTGAGGTCAGTAGATGACGCGGGTGTGCGCGGCGAGCCTGGCCTCACGCGACTTGCGCAGGTCCCGGGCCACGTTGAGCCGGCGCAGCCAGCGGTCCGTACCGTCGAAGCGGGCACGGAACGGCTTGCGTCCGTGGACGACGCGGTAGTTGTCGATGAAAACGATGTCACCGGGGCTGAGGACGACACCGGACATGGCGTCGTCGATCGCGGCACCGATGGTGTCCAGCGCCTGCTGCTCGGCCTCGCCCTGGACGCCCTGCATGTAGTGCGGGTCGATCCGCAGGTACGGGGCGTCGGGGTCGCCGAAGAGCACGGCGACCGGCTCCGGCGACTCCATGGCCGAGGCCACCCGCTGCCGGCTGCGCTCGCGCAGCTCGCGCTCGCGGGCGCTCTCGTCCCCGGCCTGCCCGCCGGCGATGCGGTGCGCGTCGTCGGGCAGGATCCGGAAGCGCTCCTGGGAGAGGACCTCCCGGGTCTCGTCGTCGAGCACCACGTCGGCGATGTCGCAGGCGGTGGTCTCGACGCCGTCCGGATTGCGCAGGCACATCAGGCCGAGGTAGTCCGTGCGCAGCGGGTGGAAGGCGTCCTCGGTGTGCCAGGTCAGCGTCTCCTCGCTGCCCCAGCCGATCTGCTCGTGCTCGAAGCCCTGGACGGGGTAGACGTCGTGCATGATGAAGCCGTCCTGCTGGGTGGCCCACCCGATGGGGTCGCCCAGCAGATTGGCTATCAGGTAGAACGCGATGTCCTGCCGCAGCGAGGTGGACGGCACCGGCTTGTGCCGGCGGTCCGCCGGGGTCTCCCCGAGCGCCGCGTCGTCGACGGACAGGCCGCTGACGACGAGGATGCCGGACTTCTCGGTGCTGCGGTACTCGTGCAGCGCCCGGCGCACCCGCCGCGGCAGCTCGTCCGCGTAGAGCCGGCTCTCGGCCTGGAACTCGGTCGATTCCACGGTGTCGTAGCGGCGGCTGAGTTCGTCGGCCACTGCTTCGATTGCGGCGACGTCGTCATCCTGCAGATGGTGCGTGAGCACTGCACGTCCCTCCAGATAGGGCACCCCGATTGATCGAATCCGGTGCCGAACGCCTGGTCAGAAGAGATCTTTGCCGGTTTCGAGCGGGTGTTCCAGAACCTTTACTTCCCAGCTAAATTGCCCCGTCCTTCACAGGGAGCGCACTGGCCACTTCAGTCACAGGAGTCTTGGTCCGGGCCCGCGACCAGCGGCGCATCGCCTGCTTCTCCACCCCGTTGTGCAGCAGCCACGCGAGCAGCAGCGAGACCGCGAAACCGGCGGCGATCAGCGCGATGCCGGTCGGCACGCTCCAGGTGTGGCCGACCAGTTCGCCCTCCTCCTCGGTGTGGCCGAGCAGCAGGTGGCCGTACTTGAGGACCAGGTTGTGCAGCAGGTAGAAGGCGAAGGAGAGCTCGCCGAACCAGACCATGACCTTGCCGCCGAACAGGGTGCCCCGGCCGTCGGCGTCCGCCACCGCGCAGGCGGCGGTCAGCAGGGCGACCGGCAGCACGGTCACCGCGCTCAGCCGGAACAGGTACGGCACCTGCTGGGCGGCCCAGTACGCCGCCACCACCAGCAGCGCGGCCGGCAGCACCGGCAGGCGTATCCACTTGCCGGTCAGCACGATCCGGGCCATCAGCATGCCCAGTACGCACTCCAGCAGCCGGAAGAGCGGGAAGAAGTAGGCGAACCAGTACTGGCTGACGGACACCCCGCCGAGCGGCATCTGCGGGGTGTCCGGCAGCGCGGTCAGCGCGATCGCGGGGACGGCGGCCACGCCGACGACCGCGGCGCCGACCCAGTACCACAGCCGGGCCGGAGCGATCTTGTTCACCAGGACCAGCAGGGCCGGGAACAGCGCGTAGAACACCACGTCCACCGCCAGCGACCAGCTGACGCTGTTGCCGGTGTCGGTGAACGCCGGGTCGGGCACCCAGGACTGCACGAGGAAGAGCTGGGTGACCGACGGCAGCAGCCCGACGCTCAGCCCGACCGACGTGATCAGCACCAGGGCGAGCACGTACGTCGCCAGGTGGTTGGGGAAGACCCGGAAGAAGCGCCGCCGCCAGAACTTGCGCGGGGTGTCCGTCGGCCGGTACGACCACGTGATCACGAAGCCGCTCAACACGAAGAAGAACGACACCGCGACATAGCCGGTGTTCCCCATCGCGTCGAGGAAGCCCCAGCTCGCCTTCGCGTCGCTGAAGACCCCCTCGAACGCGGCATGGGTGAGGAAGACCGGCAGCATGGCGATGAAGCGCAGCCCGGTCAGGGATCTGAGGTTCGGGTTGGATGGTCGTGTCTGCATGCGGACCCCTCGCCAGATGGGCGACAGGTGGTGCGGGCGGGACGGTGCGCTGCAACGGCGGCCGCACCACCGTCTGCTGTTGGATGACCCGGGTGCGGTCGCCGGCACCGGACCTCCACGGCGCGCGCGGACTTCTGGCAGCGGTCAGCCTTGCTCCCCCGTTGTGCGGGAAGTTTGGCCGAGACCTTTCGCACACTCCACACGTTTCACTTCGCAGCTAAGTTGCCGGCACCTTCGCCGGCGGGCGCGGTGCCGCCTGGCGCCGCGGACGGGACCACCGACGCATCACCGGCTTCTCCACGCCGTTGTGCAGCAGCCAGGCGAGCGCCATCGACACCACGAACGACAGCGCGATCATCCCGATGCCGCCGGCGGTGCCCCAGGTCCGGGGCAGCACCCCGCCGTCCGCGTCGCGCGGGCTGAGCAGGACGTGCCCGTACGCCAGGATCACCTGGTGCACGAGGTAGAAGGCGAAGGAGAGCTCACCGAGCCACACCATCGCCCGGCTGCCCAGGGGAGTGCCCCGGCCCTCGGCGTCCGCCACCGCGAGGGCGGCGGTCAGCAGCGCGAGCGGGACGACCAGCACCGCGCTCAGCCGGTAGAGGAAGGGCAGCTGCTGGGCGACGACGTACCCGACGGCCACCAGGGCCGCGGCGGGCAGCACGCCCAGGCGTATCCACTTGCCGGTCAGGACGATCCGGGCCATCAGCATGCCCAGCACGCACTCCACGGCGCGGGAGAGCGGGAAGAAGTAGGTGAACCAGTACTGGCTGCGCGAGACACCGCCCACCGCCATCGCCGGGGTGTCCGGCAGCAGGGTCAGCGCCACCGTGGGGAGGGCGACGACCAGCAGGGCCACCGCACCGGCCGCGTACCACAGGCGAGTTGGCTTGATCTTGTTCACCAGGAGCAGCAGCACCGGGAACAGCGCGTAGAACGCCACATCGGCGCCCAGCGACCAGGTGACGGTGTTGCCGGTGTCGATGAACAGCGGGTCGGGCACCCAGGCGTGCACCAGGAAGAGCTGGGCGACCATGCCGGGAACGTCGAACGCGGTGCCCGCCGCCAGCATCAGCGCCACCGCGAACACATAGGCCACGAGGTGGTTGGGGAACACCCGGAACGCCCGCCGCCGCCAGAACCGGCGGGTGGTGTCGGTGGAGCGGTACGACCAGGTGATGACGAAGCCGCTGAGGATGAAGAAGAACGACACCGACGCGTAGCCGGCGGAGCCCATCGCGTCGAGGAAGCCCCAGCTCTTCCTCGGATCGGTGAAGACGCCCTCGAACGCCGCGTGGGTGAGGAAGACGGGTAACAACGCCACGAACCGTAAGCCCGTCAGGGACCGCAGGTTCGGGGTCGGTGGTGTCGGGCGTGCGGTGTGGGGGGTGGTGGTCGGCATACGGGACCCTTCGCCGGCCGCGCGGCGCACCGCCGAAGTGGCCCGGACGGGTCCTGAGGACCGACCCGGGACCCCCGCACCGAGGTCGCGCGGACATCTCCAGTTGGTGATCTCCGAGCATCGCCGGAACCCCGCGGTGGTTCCATGTCCTTTACCGTGGAGTCAAGTTGGCAGCTCACCGGCCGGTCCGGCGCACCGGCTGCGGGCCGGTCAGGAGGCGCGGGGTCCGGGGGCCGGGAACCGCCGCAGGGTGGGGCTGGCGGTCGCCGCGAGCGCGACCAGCACCAGGCAGCCGGCGCAGAGCAGCACCGCGGCCGTGCCCCCGCCGGCCAGACCGGTCAGCGCCCCGCCGAGCGCCGGGCCCGCCACACCGGCGCCGCCGGAGCAGAACCCGGCGACCCCGCTCATCCGGCCCCGCAGCGCGTCCGGCGTGACCGTCAACTGGTACGTGAGGACCGTGGTGTTGGCGAGCGGTGCGAAGAAGGCCATGACGGCCAGCAGCGCACCCTGGGGCAGGCCGGTCGGCACCACCGCCATCAGGGCGGCGCCCAGGGCCGCGGTCCAGGTGAAGCCCAGGAGGATCACCGGCGGCCGGGCCACGGCGTGCAGCCGGGCCGCGAAGAGCCCGCCGAGCAGCCCTCCGGCGCCGAAGCAGGCCATCGTCAGGCCCAGTTCGCCCGGGCCGACCCGGTCCTCGCCGGACATGGCGAGCAGCACGATCAGCAGGGCGCTGAAGACCAGGTTGGTGACCATCATCCACGCCATCGTCGTGCGGATCACCGGCTGCCCCAGCACCCAGCGGAACCCGGCCGCGATGTCCCGGCCGGCCGGCTCCCCGGCACCGTCCGCGCCGTCCGTACCGTCCGCCTCACCCGTACCGTCCGCAC
Organism: Streptomyces lydicus; assembly: GCF_000717345.1. GTDB lineage: Bacteria > Actinomycetota > Actinomycetes > Streptomycetales > Streptomycetaceae > Streptomyces > Streptomyces lydicus. Next base: position 24,197 of record NZ_JNZA01000037.1, read on the forward strand.
CGTTGGCGGCCGGCGTGCCCGCCCCGGCCGCCGTGCCGGCCCGCCCGCGCGGCAGCCGCAGGAAGCACAGCGCCACCGACGACAGCGCGAACATCACCGCGTTGGCCAGGAACGGGCCGAGCGGCAGCGCGGAGAAGAGGAAACCGGCGACGCCCGGCCCCACCAGGGTGGCGACGTACGGGCGGGCCGCGTTGCGGGCCACCGCCGTGGACAGCTGATCGGGCGGCACCACCTGCGGCAGTGCCGCATGCTCGGCCGGGTCGAAGACCGAGCCGAGGAGCCCCTCCAGCACCACCACCAGCAGCACGTGCCAGAACGCGTACCGGTCCAGCAGCAGCGCACCGGCCAGGCTCGCCATGCCCAGCACCCGCAGCAGCTGGCAGCCCAGCATCAGCGCGCGGCGGTCCCAGCGGTCGGCGATCATCCCCGCCGGCACCACCGCGACCATGTGCGCGGCGGCCAGCGCGGAGGACGCCAGCCCCAGCTGGAGGGGCGAGCCGTGGCGGGCCAGGATCAGCAGCGGGACGGCCACCGCGGCCACTTCCATGGCCAGTTCGGACATCAGCTGGCTGGACCACAGGATGTTGTAGGCGCGGTTGCGGGACAACGGCACGGCCGCGCCACCGCGGGCCGCCGCCGTCTCCGTGGGGGCGGTGGTCATCCCGGTTCCGTCCCTGTCTCAGGCTCGGGGGGCGAGGCGCCCGGTGATCTGGAGGTAGTCGATGCGCCCGGTGGCCGGGTCGGGCACGAAGCGGCCCGGGGAGCGGGCGCCGCTGCCCAGCTCCCGCATGACGAACCGCAGGTCCGGGGTGCACAGCAGCTCGGAGTGCGGGGCGCCGCCGAAGCTCAGGAGCAGCCCGCCGCCGTCCTCGCGCAGCACCTCGAACGTGGTGTCGCCGTTGGTGTAGCGGCCCAGGCAGCCGTCCGGGGGCGGCGGTGCCGCGGCGCCGGCCGGCGGCTCCGGGTCCGGCCGGTCGCCGACCGCCAGGCCCAGTTCCCGCAGCCGGGGCACCAGGTCGTCCCACAGCGCCTGGCCGGTGTTGGCGTTGGTGGTCAGGGCGACCGCGGAACCGTTGACCGGGTCGAACCGCAGATGGCAGGAGGTGCCGTCACCGGTGCCGTTGTGCCCGTAGACGTCCTCCGCGCCGTCGTCGAACCGCGCCCAGCCCAGGCCCCAGCCGTCGGCCATGCCGTACGGCCCGACGGCCATCGAGGCGAGCTGGTCGAAGCACATGTCGTCGGCGGTCGCCCGGTCCAGCGGCTCGGGATCCGGACAGCCGGCGAAGTACAGCCCGGCGAACGCCAGGAGGTCCCCGGCGCTCAGGGCCAGCGCGCCGTTGGGCATCTCGACCTCGGGCAGGTCCTGCTCGGGCACCGGCACGATCCGGCCGCGGGCCGCCTGCACGGCGTGCCCGGCGGCCACCGGCCGCCCGGTGCGCTCCGGCCCGGCGACGAACGCCGGCCGCAGCCCCAGGGGTTCGAGCAGGACCGCGCCGATCGCCTCCTGCCAGGTCATCCCGGTCACCGCCTCGATGAGCCGGCCCACGACGACGTAGCCCACGTTGGAGTACGAGAAGACCGTGCCCGGCGGATGGGTCAGGTCCGTCCTGCGGCAGTGCCGGGCCACCCACCCGGCGCGGTCCCCGCCGGCCTCCGCGGTGCCCTCGGCCACGTCGGACGGCAGGCCCGCGGTGTGGCTGAGCAGCTGCCGGAGGGTGACCAGGGCGCCCGCGCCGAACTCCGGCAGCTGGTCGATCAGCGGCTCGTCGAGGTCCACGTCCCCGTCGGCCACCAGGATCATCGCCAGCGCCGCGGTGAACGGCTTGGTCAGCGAGCCGACCGGGAAGGCGGTGTCCGGCCCGACGGGCGCGCCGGAGGCGGTGTCGGCCACCCCCGTGTGCACCAGGAACCGCGCGCCCTCGTGGAAAACGGCGAGCTGCGCGCCGGGCACCCGGTGGCGGGCGGTCAGCTCGGTCAGGATGCCGTGCAGTCTGTCGTGGTCCATTGCGTTGTCCATGCCTCATCGCTCCGATATGTGCCGGGCGATGGCGCGCAGCGCGTCGGCGAAGTCCTCGGCCACCTTGTCGATGGTGGCCCTGTGGTGAACGTTGCGGGAGAAGTACCAGGTGAAGCGGAGCCGCCCGGCCTGGACGGCGCCGACCACCTCCACCGGGTGCCCGGTCAGCTCGTCCGGCCGCTGCTCCCTGCCGATGGGGTCGCCGAACGCGTGGTAGAGCTCGCTCTCCCCGGCGCGCTGGGCGTCGTCGGCCTGCCCGTGGTAGTTGAACACCACCTGCGCCGGGGCCCGGTCGGCGAGGGCGGCCCCCGGGGTGCCGGCCGGGCCGAGCCGGCGCAGCGCGCCGTAGCCGAAGCCGTTCCCGGGCAGCGACCGCAGCTGCCGGCGGACGGCCTTGATCAGCGCCGGCCAGTCGTCGCGGTGCTCGCCCACGTCGAGGGCGACGGGGTACTCCGTGGTGAACCAGCCGACGGTCCGCGACAGGTCGACGTCGTCGAAGAGTTCCTCCCTGCCGTGCCCCTCGGTGTCGAACACCACCCGGCGCTCACCGGTCCAGCGGGCCAGCACCCCGGCCAGCGCGGCGTACAGCACCTCCTGGAAGCGGGTGCGGAACACCCCGGCGGACCGGCGCAGCAGCACCTCGGTGAGGTCCTCGGGCAGCTCCACCGTGACGGTCTGCACCGACTCGACCAGCGGCGGTCCGCCGCCGTCGCGGGGGATGTCGGTGGCGGGCGGCAGCGCCTGCCAGTACGCGGCCTGGCCGTCGAGCCCGCCGTCGGCGACGTGCCCGGCGAGCCGGTGCGCCCACTGCCCGAACGAGCTGCCCGGGGCGCCCAGCGACACCGGTTTGCCGTCGCGGGCCTGGACGTAGCCGGCCTCCAGGTCCGCCAGCAGGATCCGCCAGGAGACCCCGTCGACGACGAGGTGGTGGGCGGTGAGGAACAGCGTGGGCCGCTCCCCGGGCCCGAAGACGAACAGCAGGGCGGCGAACAGCTCACCGGCGGCCAGGTCGAGCCCGGCGTCGGCCGCCGCAGCCAACTTGTCCATCGCGGCGGCGCGTTGGCACGGCTCCAGCGCCGACAGGTCGTGCCGGCGCAGCACGTCCACCGATCGGGGCGGCGTGGCGTACTGGTGCCACGCTCCGTCCTCGCGGACGAAGCGGTGCCGCAGTGCCTCGTGGTGGCCGGTCAGCGCGGTGAGCGCCTGCCGCAGCGCCGCCTCGTCGGTCTCCGGGTGCAGCTCGACCACGACCGACTGGGTGAAGTGGTGCGGGGCGAGCGGCCCGGCGGCGAAGTAGTCGTGCTGGACGGGGGTGAGCGGGATCGCCGCACCGCCGTCGTACGCCACCGGCGCCGGCGCGGACTCCGCGGGCCGGGCGGCGGCCCGTTCGGCGGCCAGCGCGGCCAGCGGCCGGATGCTCTGGTGGACGAACAGGTCCTTGGTGGTGACCGCGAGGCCGGCCTGCCGCATGCGCTGGACGGCCTGGATGCTCAGCAGCGAGTCGCCGCCCAGCCGGAAGAAGTTGTCGTCCGTCCCCACCCGGGAGACGCCCAGCACCCCGGCCCAGATCTCCGCCAGCGCCCGCTCGGCCTCGGTCTCCGGCGCGCGGTAGGCGGCGGGCGCCCCGTCCTCGTCCGGGTCCTCGGGCTCCGCGGCGGACGCGGCGTCCCGCAGGGCCGCGGCCCGCCGCTCCTCCGCCGCGTCCGCCGGCGCGAGGCCGTCGAGCGCGTGGTGGTCCTCCAGGACCGCGGCGAGCAGCTCCTGGAAGCGGGCGGCCAGCCGCTCCACGGTGCCGGGGTCGAACAGCGCGGTGCTGTAGCCGACCGCGGCGCGCAGCCCGTCCGGCTGGTCGACGAAGTCGAAGCTGAGGTCGTGGCTGACCTCCCCGCTGACGAACGGGACCTCGGTGACGGTCAGCCCGGGCAGCTCCGGCGGGGCCGACCGGTCCGCCTCCAGCCCGACGAACACCTCGACCACCGCGTTGCGGCTCGGGTCGCGGCGCGGCCGCAACACCTCCACCAGCCGGTCGAACGGCACCTCCTCGTGCTCGAAGGCTTCCAGGACGGTGGACCGGACCGTGTCGAGGAGGTCGCCGAAGGTGCGGCTCTCGTCGACGGTGGTGCGCACCGCCACGGTGTTGACGAACAGGCCGACGAGCCCCTCGAGTTCCTGCCGCGAGCGGCCCGCCGACGGGGTGCCGACGACGATGTCGCGCTGACCGGTCCAGCGGGCCAGCAGCAGCTGGACCGCGGCGGTGAGCACCATGAACAGCGTCGCGTCGTGCCGGCGGGCCAGGTCCTTCAGGCCGGCCGCCACCCGCGGCTCGATGTCCAGGAGCAGCATCCGGCCGGCGGAGCTGCGGACCGCCGGGCGCGGCCGGTCGGTGGGCAGCGCCAGCGGCCGTACGTCGGCCAACTTCCGCTGCCAGTACGCGAGATGGCCGTCGAGGGCCGGGCCGGACAGCATCCGGCGCTGCCAGACCGCGTAGTCCGCGTACGTCACCGGAAGCGGCGGAAGGGCCGGTTCCGTGCCGTCCAGGGCCGCGGCGTACAGGACGCCGAGCTCCTCGCAGAGCACCGCCATCGAGCCGCCGTCGGTCGCGATGTGGTGGATGACCAGCAGCAGCAGATGATCGCGGGCCCCGAGCCGGAACAGTTCGGCGCGCAGCACCGGCCCGTCGGTGAGGCTGAACGGGCGGGCCGCACTCCGCTCGACGTGCGCGCGCAGCGCGTCCTCACGCCGCTCCTCGGGCACCCCGGTCAGGTCGGTGAGCGCACAGGCCACCTCGCCCGCCGGGTGCACGATCTGCCGGGCGCCGCCGTCGGCCGCCGCGTAGGTGGTCCGCAGCGCCTCGTGCCGGGCGACGAGCCCGGTCAGTGCCTGCCCCAGCGCCGCGCGGTCCGGCTCACCGCCGAGCCGCAGCCCGGTGACGATGTGGTACTCGCTGCTGTCCGGGTCGAAGTCGTGCAGGAACCACTGGCGTTGCTGGGCGGACGACAGCGGCAGCGGTGTGCCGCGGTCGGCCGGCTCCAGCGGGACGTCGACGGCCGTCGAGGGCGACTCCTCGGCGAGGACGGCGGCCAGCGCGGCCACCGTCGGGGTGTCGAAGAGCTGGCGGGGCGAGGGGGCGAGCCCCAGCGCCGCCCGGATCCGGGAGATGACCCGGATGCTGAGGATCGAGTCGCCGCCCAGCTCGAAGAAGTTGTCGTGCACGCCGACCCGTTCGACGCCCAGGACCTCCTGCCAGATCCCGCAGAGCAGCAGCTCGGTGCCGCTGGACGGCGGGGCGTACGGGCGGGCCGGGTCCTGCGCGCCGGCCGGGGCCGGCAGGGCGCGCCGGGAGACGGTGCCGCTCGGCGTCATCGGCAGCGCGTCCAGCACCACGTACGCGGTGGGGACGGCGGGCGCGGGCAGCCGTTCGGTGGCGAACGCCCGCAGCTCGGCGGGGTCGGGGGTGCCGCCCGCGGCGGGCACCACGTAGCCGACCAGCCGGGCCGGACCGCCGTCGTCCTTGCGCACCGCGGCGGCCGCCGCGGCGACCGAGGGGTGCCGGGCCAGTACCGCCTCCACCTCGCCCAGTTCGACCCGGAAGCCGCGGATCTTGACCTGGTCGTCGACCCGGCCCAGGCATTCGAGGTTGCCGTCGGCGCGCCAGCGCGCCAGGTCGCCGGTCCGGTACATCCGGGCGCCCGGCTCCGGTGCGAACGGGTCGTCGAGGAACCGCTCGGCGGTCAGCTCCGGGCGGCCCAGATAGCCGCGCGAGACGCCGTCGCCGCCGATGTAGCACTCGCCGACGACGCCGGTGGGCACCGGCCGCATCCGCCCGTCCAGCACGTAGATCCGGGTGTTGGCGAGCGGCCGGCCGACCGGGACGAAGGCGGCGTCGCCCAGCGGGTCGCGGCCGAGCTGGAAGACCGTGGAGTCGACCGTGGTCTCGGTCGATCCGTACGCGTTGACCAGCACCGTGCCCGGTGCGAGGCCGGCCAGGATCTCGGTGGCGGCGTCGGCCGGCCAGCCCTCGGAGCCGACCATCAGCACCCGCAGCTCCTCCGGCCGGACACCGCGCCAGGTCAGCTCGGCGACCACCGCGCGCGCCAGCGTCGGCACCGTCACCATCAGCTGCGCCCGGCTCTCCAGCAGCAGGTCGGTCAGCGCCACCTGGTCGGCGACGGCGTCCTGCGGGCAGATCACCATCGTGCCGCCGAAGAGGGCGGAGAGCAGGAAGTCGCTGAAGAACAGGTCGACGGAGATGCTGGAGACCGACAGGGCGCGCGGCCGCAGCGCGGCCAGCCCGTAGCGCCGGTCCCAGGCGTGCACCATGTGGTGGACGTGCCGGTGCTCGACCATCACGCCCTTGGGGCGCCCGGTGGTGCCCGAGGTGTAGACGACGTACGCCAGGTCCTCCGGCGTCACCGGGACGTACGGCGGGCGGGCCGGCAGCTCCTCCAGCAGGGGCAGATCGCGGTCCAGGCACACGGTGACCGCGTCGTGCCCGGCGGTCCGGTCCAGCAGCCGTTCCTCGGTCACCACGACCGGTACCGCGGCGTCCTCCAGCATCACCCGCAGCCGCTCCGCCGGATAGGCGGGGTCGAGCGGGACGAAGGCGCCGCCGGCCCGCAGCACGCCCAGCAGCGCCACCACGGCGTCCACGCCGCGGTCGGCGCACACCCCGACCAGCGTGCCCGGGGCGACGCCTAGGCCGACGAGGTGGTGCGCCAGCCGGTTGGCGCGGGCCTCCAGCGCGGCGAAGGTCAGCTCCCGTCCGGCGTCGCGGACCGCCACCGCGTCGGGGGTGCGGGCGGCCCGTTCGGCGAACAGCTCGTGGACCGGCCGCGGCGGCGGGAACGCGGCGGTGGTGTCGTTCCACCCGTCGAGCAGCCGCGCGCGCTCCTCGGCGTCGAGCAGCGGGAGATCGTCCACCGGGGTGTCCGGCGCGGCGGCGATGCCGTCGAGCAGCGTCGCCAGGTGCCCGGCCATCCGCCGCGCGGTCGCCTCGTCGAACAGGTCGGGGTCGTAGCCCAGGTTGAGGTGCAGCTCGTCGGCCGCGTACGCGGTCAGGGTGAGCGCGTAGTTGGTGACCTCGTCGCCCTGGAAGGTGCCGAGGGCGAGGCCGTGCGCGGCGGCGGCGTCCTCGTCGTAGGGGTAGTTCTCGAAGACGACGATGCTGTCGAAGAGGTTGGTGCCGGCCGGTACGCCGCTCCAGCGCTGGATCTGCGCCAGCGAGACGTGCTCGTACTGCCGGGAGTCGAGCTGGTCGCCCTGGAGGCGGCGCAGCCAGTCCACGGCCGGGGTGCCGTCGAGCCGGGCCCGCACCGGAACGGTGTTGATGAACAGGCCCGCCATCGACTCGGCGCCGGGGAGGGTCGCGGGACGGCCCGAGACGGTGGTGCCGAAGCACACGTCGTCGGTGCCGCCGTAGCGGGCCAGCAGCACCGCCCAGGCGCCCTGGACCAGCGTGTTGACGGTCAGCCGGGCCGCCCGGGCGGCCTCGGTCAGCCGTCCGGAGCGGGCCGCGGACAGCCGCAGCCGGACCTCGCGGGAGGAGCGGGTGCCGTGCGCCTTCACCGGCAGCCGGTCGAAGGGCAGCGGGGTCGGCACGCCGAAGCCGTCGACCACCGACCGCCAGTGCGCCTCGGCGGCCTCGCGGTCCTGCTCTGCGAGCCAGCGCACGTAGTCGCGGTACGGGCGGCGGGCCGGGGCCGCCGGGGGCGGGCCGCCGGTCAGCGCGGCGTAGCGCGCGCACACCTCGGACAGCAGGCCGGCGAAGCTCCAGCCGTCCATCAGGATGTGGTGCGAGGTCCAGTACAGCTGCACCGCGGTGTCGTCGAGCCGGGCGATGGTCAGCCGCAGCGGCGGGGCCTCGGCGAGGTCGATGACGGTGTCCGTGCGCCGCTCCCACAGCTCGTCCAGGGCGGCCTGCCGGTCCTCCTCGGAGCGCGCCCGCAGATCGAGGTGGGTGACCGGCACCCGGACGCCCGCGCGGACCACCTGGAGCGGCTCGGCGACGTCCTGCCAGACCACACAGGTGCGCAGCGCCGGGGTCCGGTCGACGACCTGCTGCCAGGCATCGGCCAGCGCCCCGGGGTCGCCGACCCCGTCGATCCGGACGCCGAAGTGCCCGGTGTACGGGTCGCGGCCGGACTCGCTCAGCGCGTGGAAGAGCATGCCGCTCTGCATCGGCGTCAGCGGGTAGATGTCCTCGACGGTGCGGCCGTCGCCGGCGATCCGGTCGACGGTGGCCTGGTCGAGGGCGGCCAGCGGGAAGTCGGACGGGGTGGCGCCGCCGGAGCCGGGCGCGGCGCAGTGCGCCACGATCGCCTCCAGCGCGGCCATGAAGGCTCCGGCCAGCCGCTCGACGGTTTCGGTGCGGTGCCGGTCGGCGGAGTAGGTCCAGTGGAACTCCAGCCGGCCGCCGGTCACCTGGCCGTTGATCTCCAGCAGCTGGGGCCGGGCCTGTGTCGCGGCCCGCTCGGCGCCCTCGCTGTCCAGCAGGGCGCGGGCCAGCCCGCCGGGGGCGGCGTCCACGTCCATCTGGCCCAGGTAGTTGAAGCTGACCTCGGGTTCCGGGGTGTCGGCGAGCGGGCTGCCTGGCCCGGTGAGGTGGCGCAGCGCGCCGTGGCCCAGGCCGTTGCGCGGCACCGCCCGCAGCTGCTCCTTGACGCTCTTGAGGACCGCTCCCCAGTCCCGGTCGGCGGGCATCCGCAGGGCGACCGGGAAGACAGTGGTGAACCAGCCGACGGTACGGGTGAGGTCGACGTCGTCGAAGAGGTCCTCGCGGCCGTGGCCCTCCAGGGCGACCAGCACCCGGTCGCCGCCCGCCCAGTCGGCGAGCACCCGGCCGAGCGCGCTCAGCAGCACGTCGTTGATCTGCGTGCGGTACGCCTCGGGCACCTGCCGCAGCAGCGCGTCGGTGCCGTCCGCGGAGAGCCGTACGGAGACCGTGCGGGCCGAGCCCGCGGTGTTCTCGCCCTCCGGCGCCGGTCCGTCGAGGGGCAGCGGGGCGGCCCGCCGCGCCTCCTCCTGGACGCCCTGCCAGTACGGGAGTTCGTCGTCCAGGCCGCCCTCGGCGGTGTGCCGGGCCAGCCGGTGCGCCCAGTCGCGGAACGAGGTGGTGCGGGGTCCCAGGTCGACCGGCCGTCCGGCCGCCGCCTGGCGGTAGGCGGTCTCCAGGTCGGCCAGCAGGATCCGCCAGGACATGCCGTCGACGACGAGGTGGTGCGCGACGACGTAGAGCCGGGGCGGGCGGCCGGCGCCCAGGGTGAACAGCCGGGCCCGCAGCAACGGCCCCTCGGCCAGCCGGAACCCGCGCTGCGCCGCGTCGGTCGCGGCCGCCATCGCGGCGTCCTGCGCCTCGGCCGGTTCACCGGACAGGTCGGTGTGGACGAGGAGTTCACCGGTCTCCGCCGGGGCGTTGTGCAGCCGCCACCCGCCGTCACCGTCGGGCGTCGCGCGCAGGCGCAGCGCGTCGTGCTGTGCGGTCAGCGCGGCCAGGGCGGTGCGCAGCGCATCGTGGTCGGGGGTCTCGGCCAGCTCCAGGTACAGCGACTGGTTGAACTGCTCCAGGCTGTCGCCCAGGGTGGCGAAGAACCAGTGCTGGATGGGGGTGAGCGGCAGCTCCCCGGAGACCGGGCCCCGGTCCGCCGCCCGCGGGGCGGCGTCCGCCTCGGCGACGGCCTCGGCGGCCAGGTCGGCGATCGTCTGCCGCAGGAAGGTCTGCTTGGCCGTCACCCGCAGCCCGGCGGCCCGGGCCCGCGCCACGACCTGGAGGCTGAGGATGGAGTCGCCGCCCAGGTCGAAGAAGTTGTCCTCCACGCCGAGGTCGGTGACGCCCAGCACCTCCGACCAGATGCGCGCCAGCGTCTCCTCCGCCGGGGTGCGCGGGGCGATCCGGGCGTTGCTGCCGTCGCGCCGCAGGTCGGGTGCGGGCAGCGCCCGCCGGTCGACCTTCCCGTTGGCGTTCTGCGGCAGCCGGTCCAGCAGGACGAACACCGACGGCACCATGTGCTCGGGCAGCGCCTGCCGGGCGAACTCCCGGAGCCCGGCGCTGACATCGGTGTCCGCGGCGCGGGCCGGCACGGCGTACGCCACCAGGCGGCGGGTGCCCCGCTCGTCCTTGTGGACCGCGGCGGCCACCGCGGTGACCGCGTCGTGGCGGGACAGCACCGCCTCGACCTCGCCGAGCTCGATCCGGAAGCCCCGCAGTTTGACCTGGTCGTCGGTGCGGCCCAGGTAGTCCAGGTCGCCGCCGGGCAGCCAGCGGGCACGGTCGCCGGTGCGGTACATCCGGCTGCCGGGCGGGCCGTAGGGGTCGGCGACGAACCGCTCGGCGGTCAGCGCCGGCCGCCCGAGGTAGCCGCGGGCCAGCGCGGTGCCGGAGAGGTACACCTCGCCGGGCACGCCGGCCGGCACCGGGCGCAGCCGGTCGTCCAGCACCTGCACCCGGACGCCGGACAGCGGGCGGCCGATCGGCACGGACTCGCCCACGCCGTCCGGGTCCAGCGGCCGGCTCATGGTGGCGCAGACCGTGGACTCGGTGGGGCCGTACGCGTTGATCATGCGGTGGTGGGCGGACCAGGCGCGGGCCACCGCGGGCGGGCACGCCTCGCCGGCCACGATCAGCGTCAGGTCCGCCGGCAGCGTGCCCGGGGTGAGCGCGGACAGCGCGCCCGGCGGCAGCGTCACATGGCTGACCCGGTGCTCGGCGAGCACCCCGGCGAGCGGCTCGCCGGGCAGGATCCGCTGCTGGCCGACGACGACCAGCGCACCGCCCGCCAGCAGCGCCATCCCCAGCTCGGAGAAGGCCGCGTCGAAGCCGAGCGAGGCGAACGACAGCACCCGCGCGCCGGGACCCGTACGGAAGTGCGCCGACTGCGCGGCGACCAGGCCGTGCACACCGGCGTGGGTGACCACCACGCCCTTGGGGCGGCCGGTGGAGCCGGAGGTGTAGATGACGTACGCGGGGTGGCCGGGCAGCAGCGGGCCGGCCAGCTCGCCGGCGGTCAGCGGAGCGGTGGAGTGCCGGCCGGCGGCGGCGCGCACGCCCGGGTCGTCCAGGACCAGCGCGGGCGCGCCGAGGTCCGTGCCGCCGTCGAAGCCCGACGCGGTCAGCACCAGCAGCGGGCGGGCGTCCTGCACCATCATGCGGTGGCGTTCCGCGGGGTTCCTCGGGTCCAGCGGCAGATACGCGGCGCCGGCCTTCTGCACCGCCAGGATCGCCTCGACGGTCAGCGCGGAGCGGGGCAGCGCCAGCGCCACCAGCGTCTCCGGGCCCGCCCCGTGCTCCAGCAGCAGCCGGGCCCACCGGTTCGTGCGGGCGTCCAGCTCGGCGTAGCTGAGGGTCTCCTCGTCGGAGACCAGCGCGTCCGCCTCCGGGGCGCGGGCCACCTGCGCGGCGAACAGCTCCGGGGTGGTGCGCGCGGGGGCGCCGGACCCGGTCTGCGCCCAGTCCTCGGTCACCTCGCGCAGTTCGTCGTCCGGCAGCACGGCCAGCTCCGCCACCGGGGTGGCGGGACGCAGGGCAAGGTCCGCCAGCAGGGTCAGCAGCTGCGCCGCGATCCGCGCGGCGTCGTCCGCGTCGAACAGGTCGGTGTTGTACGTGAGATGGCCGTCGAGCCGGCCGTCGTGCTCGGTGAAGTCGAAGGACAGCTCCATGCTGGAGGTGACCACCGGCGGCGGCACCTCCTCGATCCGCAGCCCCGGCAGCCCGGTCGTGCCGCCCGGGGTGTTGTGCAGGTTCACCGCGACCTCGGCCAGCGGCGGCCGGCTGGGGTCGCGCTCGGGGCGCAGCGCCTCGACGACCCGCTGGAACGGCACGTCCTCGTGCGCGAAGGCGTCCAGGACCGTGTCGCGCACCGCCCGCAGCAGCTCGGTGAAGGAGCGCGTCTCGTCGATCCGGGCCCGCAGCACCAGGTTGTTGACGAAGAAGCCGATCAGGTTCTCGGTCTCCGGCCGGCCGCGGCCGGCCGCGGCGGTGCCCACCGCGAGGTCCCGCTGCCCCGTCCGGCGCGCCAGCAGCAGCTGCACCGCGGCGACCAGCGTCATGAACAGGGTGGCGCCGCTGTCCCGGCCCAGCTCCTTGAGCCGGGCGGTGAGCTGCTCGGGGACCGTGAAGGAGTGCAGCGCGCCGGCGCTGGTGCGCACCGGCGGCCGCTGCCGGGTCGTCGGCAGGTCGAGCGGGACCAGCCCGGCCAGCTCGCGGCGCCAGTGGTCGAGGCCCTCGGTGAGCCGCGCGGAGGTCAGCCGCTCGCGCTGCCACACCGCGACATCGGTGTAGCGCACCGGGAGTTCCGGCAGCGCGGCCGGCTCGCCGCGCAGTGCCGCGGCGTAGTGGGCGGTCAGCTCGCGCAGCAGCACGCCCATCGACCAGCCGTCGGTGACGATGTGGTGCAGGCCCAGCGCGAGCACGTGGTCGTCGGCCGCCAGCCGGATCAGCTGGGCCCGCAGCACCGGGCCGCGGCGCAGGTCGAAGGGGCGCCGTGCCTCCGCCAGCAGCAGGGTCGCGAGCGCGTCGTCCCGCTCGTCGCCGTCCGCCGCCGACAGGTCGACCAGCGGCAGCGGCGGCCGGACGGGCGGATGCACGGTCTGCTCGGCGTGCCCGTCACGGGAGTCGAAGGTGGTGCGCAGCGCGCCGTGCCGGGTGACGACCGCGGCCAGCGCCCCGCGCAGCGCGACCGGGTCGAGCTCGCCGCGCAGCCGCAGCACCCGCAGGGTGTTGTACTCGTTGCTGTCCGGGTCGAGTTCGTACAGGTACCACAGGCGTTCCTGGGCGGGCGAGAGCGCGACCGGCCCGTCGTGGTCCAGGCGCGGGACGCGGTCCGCGCCGCCGGCCGCGGGGGCCCGGCCGGCGAGCCGGGCGCGCAGCAGCTCCTGGACGTGGGCGGGCAGGGCGGCGGTGCGCGCGGCGCGCGACGCGGGGGCGGTGGGGTTCTCGGGCTGGTCCGCTGCAGAGCTGGTCATAGGGCGCCGCCTCCGACGGCTTCTTCCAACTGCGCCAGGATCGTGTCCTCCAGGCGCTCGGCTAGGGCGGCGATGGTGGGGGCGTCGAAGAAGTCGCGGGGTGAGACCTCCACGCCGAACGCACCGCCGATCCGCGACATCAGTCGCAGGCTGGTGACGGAGTCGCCGCCGAGGTCGAAGAAGTCGTCCTCGACGCCGACCTGCGGCAGGCCCAGCAACTCCGCCCAGATGACGGCGAGGGCCTCCTCGGTGGGCGTGCGGGGGGCGACCGGCTCGGCTGTGCCGTGGCCGGCCGGATCCGGCGCGGGCAGCGCCCGCACATCGACCTTGCCGGTCGGCCCCAGCGGCAGCGCCGGGAGCACGACGAGCGCCGAGGGCACCATGTAGCCGGGCAGTTCGCCCGCCAGGGTGCGCAGCAGCGCGGCGGTGTCCGGTGCCGCGTCCCCGGCGGCCGCGTCGTCCGCCACGACGTAGCCGACCAGCCGTTTGTGCCCGCTCCCGTCGTCCCGGGCGACCACCGCCGCCTCCGCGACGCCGGGCCGGCGCAGCAGGGCGCTCTCCACCTCGGCGGGCTCGACCCGGTAGCCGCGGATCTTGACCTGGTTGTCCACCCGCCCGGCGAACTCCAGTTGCCCCTCGGCCGTCCAGCGCACCAGGTCACCGGTGCGGTAGAGCCGGGTCCCGGGCGGGCCGAACGGGTCGGCGACGAAGCGCTGCGCGGTCAGATCGGGCCGGCCGAGGTAGCCGCGGCCCAGGCCCGCCCCGCCGAGGTACAGCTCGCCGGTGACCCCGACCGGGACCACCGCCAGCCGCTCGTCGAGCACGTAGAAGCGGGTGTTGGGCACCGGCGGCCCGAGCGGCACCCGGCGACCGGACGCCGCGGGGTCGACGCGGTGCAGCGCCACCGACAGGGTGGCCTCGCTGGGACCGTAGATGTTGAACAGCCGGCGGCCCCGCGCCCACTCGCGGGCGAGTTCGGGTGCCAGCACGTCGCCGGCGAGCCCCAGACTGCGCACGCCGGGCAGCGCGGCCGCGTCCAGCACCGCCGCGACGGCCGGCGGCAGGGTCAGCGCGGTGACCGCCTCCGCCCGCAGCTGCTCGGCGAGCCGGGCCGGGCTCTGCCGGGCCTCGGGGTCCGCGATCACCAGGGTCGCTCCGGACGCCAGCGTCAGGAAGACCTCCCAGACACCGCCGTCGAAGCTCATTGTGTAGAACTGCAGCATCCGGCTGTCCGGGCCGAGGTCGTACAGCCGGATCGCCTCGGTGACGATGTTGTACAGCGACCGGTGGGTGATCATCACGCCCTTGGGGCGGCCGGTCGACCCCGACGTGTAGGTGACGTACGCCAGGTCGCCGGCGTCACCCACGGTCTCCGGCGCCCCGTCCGGGTGCGCCTCGACGGCCGCCAGGTCCCGGTCCACGCACACCACCGTGGCGTCGGTCGGCGGCAGCCCGGCCAGCAGGTGTTCCTGGGTGAGCAGCACCGCGGGCCGGGACTCGGCCAGCATCGCGGCCAGCCGCTGCGCGGGGAACTCCGGGTCGAGCGGCACGTACGCGGCGCCCGCCTTGAGGGTGCCGAGGATGGCGACGACGACCTCCGCGCTGCGTTCCACGGCGATCCCGACCAGCGCCTCCCGGCCCACGCCCGCGGCGCGCAGGTGGTGCGCGAGCCGGTTGGCCCGCCGGTCCAGCTCGCGGTAGGTCACCTGCCGGCCGCCGTCGACGACGGCCACCGCGTCGGGCCGGGCCGCGGCCCGTTCGGCGATGACCGTGTCCAGCCGGCGGTCGACCGGGTACGCCGAGGCGGTGTCGGTCCAGCTCTCGACGAGGGTGTGCCGCTCGGCCGCGGTGAGCATGGGCAGCTCACCGACCCGCCGGTCGGGGTCGTGCGCGGTCTCCGTCAGCAGCGTGCGCAGATGACCGGCCAGCCGCGCCACGGTGCCGGCGTCGAAGAGCGCGGAGTCGTAGCGCAGCACCACGGTCAGCTCGTCGCCGCCGTAGACGATGGCGTTCAGCGGGTAGTTGGAGGTGTTGGTGGCCTCGATCGCCGCCAGCCGCAGGCCGTACTTCGCGGCGATGCCGACGTCGGCGGGGAAGTTCTCGAAGGCCAGCACGCTGTCGAAGAGCCCGCCGTCCGCGCGCTCCGGCGCCCACCCCTGGACCTGGGGCAGCGAGACCTGCTCGTGCGCCCGCGCCTCGGCCTGTCCGTCCTGCACCCGGCGCAGCCAGTCGGGCAGAGCGGCGTCCGGGTCGACGTCGATCCGCACCGGGAGGGTGTTGATGAACAGCCCGATCACCGACTCGGCGTCGGCCAGGTCGTCCGGGCGGCCGGCGACGGTGGCGCCGAACAGCACGTCCCGCTCACCGCTGTGGCGGGCCAGCAGCAGCGCCCACAGGCCCTGCACCACGGTGTTCAGGGTCACCCCGGCCCGCTTGGCCACGGCACCCAGCCGGGCGGTCTCCGCGGCCGGCAGCCGCAGCTCCAGCCCGGCGTCGGGCGTGGCCTGGCGGACGTCGGTGCGCGGCCGGTCGTACGGCAGCGGGGTGGGCGACTCCCAGCCGGTGAGCGCGGTGCGCCAGTACTTCTCGGCGGCCGTGCTGTCCTGCCCGGCCAGCCAGCCGACGAAGTCGGCGTAGCTGCCGCGTTCCCGGGGGGTGTGCGGTACGCCGTCGGCGAGCGCGGCGTACTCGGCGAGCACCTCCGCGAGCACCTGAAGGGCGCTCCAGCCGTCCAGCAGCAGATGGTGGAAGGTCCACACCAGCCGGAGCCGGCCGCCGCCGAGCCGGGCCAGGGCGAGCCGCATCAGCGGCGCGCGGTGCAGGTCCAGGGCCCGGGCGCGGTCCGCGGCCAGGTGGCGCGCCAGCTCGGCGCGCTGCCCGTCCTCGTCCAGCGCCGTCCAGTCGAGGTGGGTCACCGGTATCCGCACGTCGGAGCGGATGACCTGGAGGGGCTCGGCGAGGCCGTCCCAGACCAGGTCGCTGCGGAGCACCGGGGTGCGGGCGGCGACCCGCTGCCAGGCGTCGGCGAGCAGTTCCGGCTCACGGATGTTGTCCAGGGGCAGCTGGAACTGCTCGACGTACAGGCCGTGTTCGGCGTCCATCAGGTGGTGGAAGAGCAGGCCGCTCTGCATGGGCGTCAGCGGGTAGGCGTCCTCGGCCGGGCCGCCGGCCGCGGACAGCCGCGCCACCCCGGTCGCGTCCAGGCCGCTCAGCGCGAACGCCGGGCGGGCCGGTGCGTCCGGCGCGTCCGCCGGCTCCCGCTCCACCGTCACGACGGGGGCCAGCGCCGCGATGGTCTGCCGCCGGAACAGGTCCTTGGAGGTCAGCCGCAGACCGGCCCGGCGGGCGCGTACGGCGACCTGGAGCCCGGCGATCGAGTCGCCGCCCAGGGTGAAGAAGTTGTCGTGCACGCCGATCCGTTCGAGGCCGAGCACCTCGGCCCAGACGGCGGCCAGCGTCTCCTCGATCTCGCCGCGGGGCGCGACGTAGGGGGCGTCGCCGCCCGCGGCCGGCTCCGGATCGGGCAGCGCCCGCCGGTCGATCTTGCCGTTCGCGGTCAGCGGCAGCGCGTCGAGCAGCACGAAGGCCGACGGCACCATGTACTCCGGCAGGGCGGCGGCGAGGTGCCCGGCGAGCTCCCGCGGGTCGGGTGCGGCGTCCTGGGCGGCGACGACGTAGGCCACCAGGGACCGGCGACCGGGGGCCGGCTCGCGGACCGTGACGAAGACCTGCGCGAGGTCCGGGTGGCGGGCCAGCTCGCTCTCGATCTCGCCGAGTTCGATGCGGTAGCCGCGCAGCTTGACCTGGTTGTCGACCCTGCCGAGGAAGTCCAGCGTGCCGTCCGGCAGCCGTCGCACGATGTCTCCGGTCCGGTACATCCGCGCTCCGGGCGGCCCGAAGGGGCAGCCGACGAACCGCTCGGCGGTCAGGTCGGGGCGGCCGAGATAGCCGCGCGCCAGGCCCGCGCCGGCGAGGTACAGCTCGCCGGGCACCCCGACGGGCACCGGGCACAGCCGGTCGTCGAGGACGTAGACGGCGGTGTTGTACAGCGGGGCGCCGATGGACGGCAGCCCGGGCGGCGCGGTGGGGCCGAGCGGCTCCACCACCGCCTGGGTGGCGGCGACCGTCGCCTCCGCCGGCCCGTAGGCGTTCACCAGCGCGAACGGCAGTCCGGGCTGCGGCCGGCGGCGCAGCGCGTCACCAATGACCAGGACGGTGCGCAGCCGGGTGGTGGCGATCGCGGGGACGTCCAGCAGGGATTCGATGCGCGGGGTCGGCAGGTAGGCGACCGTGGTGCCGCGCTCGGCGAACCACTCGACCAGCGCCGTCGGGTCGTCCAGCGTCTCCTGGTCGGGCTGGTCCACCCGGGCGCCCGCGCACAGGTACGGCCACACCTCGCCGACCGCCACGTCGAAGGCCAGCCCGACCACGGAGGAACCACGGTCCTCGGGGCCGACGGCCAGTGCGTCGTTGTGCCAGGCGCAGTAGTCGGTCAGCGCGCTGTGCGGCACCGCGACACCCTTGGGCCGCCCGGTGGACCCGGAGGTGTAGACGATGTACGCGAGGTCGTCGGGGCCGGTCTCCACCAGGGGGTCGTGCCCGGGGCAGCGGGCCACGTCCGGCGCGGCCGCGTCGAGGTCGATGACGGCGGCTCCGGTCGGCGGCAGCAGACCGGCCTGCCGCCCGGTGGTCAGCAGCACCGGGGTGCCGGTCTCCGCCAGCAGGTTGCCGAGCCGCGCCGCCGGGGTCTCCGGCGCGGTCGGCACGTACGCGCCGCCCGCCTTGAGCACCGCGAGCATCGCCACGATCAGCTGCGGCCTGCGCTCCAGGTTCAGCACGACGGGCGTGCCCCGGCCGACGCCCAGCGCCGTCAGGTAGTGCGCCAACCGGTTGGCGTGCAGCTCCAGTTCGGCATACGTCAGGGTCCCCTCGCGGTGCGTGACGGCGAGCGCGTCGGGGGTCCGGCGGGCCCGCTCGGCGAACTGCCGGTGCACGGGGAGCGTGGTCGGCGGCTCGACGGCGGTGTCGTTCCAGACGGTCAGCAGCGTCTCGCGCTCGTCCGCCGTCAGCAGCGGCAGGTCGCGCACCTGGGCGCGCGGCGCGGTGCGGACGGCGTCCAGCAGCTCCCGCAGATGGCCCGCCAGCCGCTCGACGGTCGCCGCGTCGAACAGGTCGGTGTTGTACTCGACCATCACGTCCAGCGCGCCGGCCCGCTCGGTGAACTCCACCGTGAGGTCGAAGATCGCGGCCGGCCGCGGCAGCGCGACGGTCGCGGTGCGCAGCCCGGCGAACTCCTCGGCGCCGGCCGGGGCGTTCTGCAGCAGCAGCATCGCCTGGATCACCGGCGTACGGCTCGGGTCCCGCTCGGCGCCCAGCGCGTCCACGACCTGGTCGAACGGCACGTCCTGGTGCGCGAAGGCGCCCAGCACGGTCTCCCGCACCTCGCCGAGGAAGTCGCCGAACGGCAGCTCGCCGCGCACGTCGGAGCGCAGCACCACGGTGTTGATGAACGAGCCGACCAGGCGCTCCACCTGGGGGTGGTCGCGGCCGGAGACGGCGGTGCCCAGCGCGATGTCCTGCTGCCCGGACCAGCGCGCGAGCAGGACCTGCAGCGCGGCGGTCAGCGTCATGAAGAGGGTCGCACCGTGGGCGGCGCCGACCTCCTTGAGACCGGCCACCAGCCGGCGGTCGAGGGTGAAGCGGTGCGCCGCACCGGACGAGGTCTTCACCGCGGGCCGGGGCCGGTCGGTGGGCAGCTGGAGCGGGGCCACGCCCGCCAGCCGCTCGCGCCAGTAGGTGAGCTGCGGCGCCAGCCGGCCGTCGTCGGCGGTGGCGCGCTGCCAGGCGGCGTAGTCGCCGTAGCGGACCGGCAGCGGCTCCAGGGCGGCGGGCACCCCGCGGCACGCGGCGTCGTAGCGCAGGCTCAGCTCGTCGGCGATCAGCCCCATCGACCAGCCGTCGGTGGCGAGGTGGTGCAGGCCGATGACCAGCACGTGGTCGCGTTCGCTGCGGCGGATCAGCAGCACCCGCAGCACCGGCCCGGCGGCCAGGTCGAACGGCCGGCCGGTCTCCTCGGCCAGCAGCCGCTGCAGGGCGGCCTCCTGCTCCTCGCCGGTCAGCGCGGAGAGGTCCTCCAGGGTCAGCGGCACCGGGAAGCCCTCGGCGGGGGCGATCACCGCGGCGGGCCGGCCGTCCTCGGACACCACGGTCGTGCGCAGCGGCTCGTGACGGGTGATCAGCCCGGCCAGGGCGGTGCGCAGCGCGGCCGGGTCGAGGGGGCCGCGCAGCCGCAGCGCCGAGTGCACGTTGTACTCGACCTCGCCGGGGTCGAGCTCGTGGAACAGCCAGAAGCGCTGCTGGGTGAAGGACAGCGGCAGCGCCCGGCCGGTGCGCGGCACGGCCGGTATCTCCTCGGCCCGGGCCGCGCCCGCCGCCTCGGGCCGGCGGGCCAGCGCCCGGACGGTGGGGGCGGCGAAGAACTCCGCGGCCGACAGCCGCAGCCCCAGCGCGGCCCGCATCCGCGACAGGACGCGGACCACGGACAGCGAGTCACCGCCCAGGTCGAAGAAGTCGTCGTCGGCACCCACCTGTGCCACGCCGAGCACCTCGCGCCAGATGGCGGCGAGCGCCTCCTCGGCGGGCCCCTCCGGTGCGGTGTACTCCGCGTCGACGCTGTCCTGGCGGGTCGGCGCGGGCAGCGCCCGGCGGTCCAGCTTGCCGTTGGCGGTCAGCGGGAAGGCCGCCATGGCGTGGAAGGCGGTGGGGATCATGTAGCCGGGCAGGCGGGTGGCCAGCGCGGCGCGCAGCCGGGACGGCGTGGGGCGGGCGGTGCCCGACGGCACGACGTACGCCACCAGCCGGCGCTCCCCGGACGCCTCGTCGCGCACCACCACCGCGGCCTGGTCAACCGAGGCGTCCTGTGCCAGCGCGTGGGAGATCTCGCCCAGCTCGATCCGGAAGCCGCGGATCTTGACCTGGTCGTCGCTGCGCCGCAGGTACTCCAGACCCCCGTCGGGCAGCGGCCGCACCAGGTCGCCCGAGCGGTACATCCGCGCGCCGGGCGGCCCGAACGGGCAGGCCACGAAGCGCTCGGCGGTCAGCCCGGGACGCCCCGCGTAGTTCCGGGCGAGCCCGGGTCCGGCCACGTACAGCTCGCCCTCGGCGCCCACCGGGACCGGCCGCAGGTCCTCGTCGAGGACGTGGAAGGTCAGGTCCGGAATGGCCACGCCGACGGCGCTGCCGGGGGCGTGCGCGGCGAGCTCGCGGTCCAGCGCGAGGAAGGAGGAGTGCACCGTGGTCTCGGTGATCCCGTACATGTTGACCAGCGTCGGGCCGCCGGCGGTGCCGTCGGGGTGCCGCTCGTACCAGTCGGCGAGCTTGCCGAGGTCCAGTGCCTCACCGGCGAACACCACGTACCGCAGGGCCAGTCGGTCGCCCAGCTCCGGGTTCTCCCGGTCGGCGGCCATCAGCTGGTAGAACGCCGACGGCGTCTGGTTGAGGACGGTCACCCGCTCCTCGACCAGCAGCCGCAGGAAGTCGGCGGGGGCGCGGGTGGTGGCGTGCGGGACGACCACCAGCTTGCCGCCGTGCAGCAGCGCCCCCCAGATCTCCCAGACCGACACATCGAAGGCGAAGGAGTGGAACAGCGGCCAGACGTCTTGCTCATCGAAGCCGTACCAGTGCGCGGTGGACGACAGCAGCCGCCCCACGTTGCTGTGCGGGACGACCACGCCCTTGGGCCGGCCGGTGGAGCCGGAGGTGTAGATGACGTAGGCGGGGTTCTCCGGCGACCGCGGGGCGGCCGGGGCGGACGGCTGCCGCGCCCCGGTCCGCTCCCGGAGGTCGGCCGCCTGCCGCTCCCACTCCTCCATGACCAGCCAGTCGGTCCCGGCCGCGCCGTCCGCGGAGTCCGTCCCGGCCGCGCCGGCCAGCTCGTCCCGCAGGCCGGCGGTGGTGATCGTCGTCACCGGCCGCGCGTCGCCGAGGATGTAGGCGATGCGGTCGGCCGGGTACTCCGGGTCGATCGGGACGTAGCCCGCGCCGGACTTCAGCACGGCGAGGAGGGCCACGACCAGGTCGGCGGAGCGGGGGAGCAGCAGCGCGATGAACCGCTCGGGGCCCGCGCCCCGTGCGGCCAGCACGGCGGCGAGGCGCTCGGCCCGGGCGTCGAGCTCGCGGTAACTCACCGCCCGGCCCTCGAAGACGACCGCTGTACGGTCCGGTGTCCTCGCGGCCTGCTCGGCGAACAATTCATCCAGGCGGCGATCGCGCCACTCACCCATGGAAAACCCCCTCAGCCGACGTGGTCGATGTGCGTGTGCGGTTACTCGAGTTCGAAGACCACGGAGACCGACAGCGAGTCGATGGCGTGCTTCTTCACACAGCGCCAGCCACCCTCCTCGAATACCCCGTCCCATTCGTCGAGCGTCGGCAGGTAAACGCCCATCATGTCGTGCCCGACCTCGAATCCCAGGGTGAATATCGGGAGTTCGCGGTCGGGTATGCCGACGGTCCGGGTCGCGTCGCCGAGCAGGAAGCGGCGTACATTCGGGAACGCCTCGCGGATCTTCCGCAGCGTCTGCACGCAATTCTCGCGGGGCCAGAAGTCGTGCCCCATCATGAAGCAGGTGAGCAGATCCACCTTCGCGAACTGGTCGGACGCCTCCGCCGGCACCTGGTCGATGGTGCGGGCGTCACCGCGTACGAAGGAGATCTGGTCGCCGAATCCCTTGGCGGCCACCTCCTTCTCGGCCATGCCGATCGCGCCGTCGGCGATGTCGATGCCCAGTCCGCGCACGCCGGGGAACCGGCGGGCGATCTGGATCAGCCGCTCACCGCTGCCGGACCCCAGGTCGGCGACGGTGGTGGGCTCGTAGCCCAGGCCGTCGACGGCGGACCAGAACGCCGGGTCGAAATAGCGCTCGCTGATCTCCCGGCAGGCATAGCTGATGGCCGCCGCGTCGCGCTGGTAGAAGTCGCCGACGCGGTTCTCGTTCGGCAGCACCTGGGGCATCCGGCGGAAGAGTTCGCCGCTGCCCTGATTCAGCCAGTGGAACAGTGAACGGTGGTGGTCGGCCTCGTCGAAGTACGGTCCGGTGACGATGGTTTCGCCCTCGCGCCGCACGATTCCCACACTGGCCAGTGCGGTGAACATTCCGGTCACCGCGGGCTTGTGCAGATCGTGCCGCGCGGAGAAATCGGAAACGTCCAGCTTGCCGTTCTCCCGCAGCTCGTCAAGAGCTCCGAGCTCCCACGCGGCGCCGATGGCCGATGAAGCCAGCGTCGAGTTGAAGATGTCTGCCACGGCGCGTCGCGCCTGCGCCTCGGAAACCTCGGTACTCATATCACGCCTCCACCCCTCGAAGGGGTCGTCCGCAAATCGATTGGGCGTACGCAGTCCAGCGATTTCCAGTCTCGGGTGAACTCTCCGGCTGATCCACGACTTTTACCGTGCAGCGAAGCAGGTCGGCAGACGGCCCGGTCCGAAAGCGGAAACTTTCGAACCGGGCCGCGGGCGGTGCGGGGTCGGAGACCGGAAAACCGCTACAGATAGGCGTTGTAGTGCCGGTAGGCCGGCCACAGTGCGGACCACGGCTTCTTGCGGTCGTGGCACACCGTGATCGCCACGCCCTGCTCGGGGTTGTCGATGCCCAGCCGGTTGTCGACGTGGTCGACGACCTTGCAGGAGGCGAACCCGGCGTCGAGCAGGGACCGTTCGATGTTGCCCACCGCGACCACCACATCGGCGCTCTGCGGCGGCGGTCCCCACTTGTGCAGCTCGTTGTGGCCGCTGTAGACGGCCGGCAGCCCGTGCCCGTAACGGTCCAGCGCCCCGGCCTCACCGAAGTTCTCGGTGAGCACCACCGCCCGGGAGCGCTCCCCGGCCGGCAGCGCCCGGTAGGCCGCCTCGGTCTGCTGGACCAACCGGGGCCAGCCGACCGTCTCCAGCGGCATGCTGGCCACCTGGAAGTCGCGCAGCCCGCTCTTGGGGATCACCGGCAGCGACAGCAGCATCTGCGCCGCCGCGCTGAGCACCAGCGAGACCGCGAGCACCGACAGCCGCAGCTTGCGGCGCCCCGCCCACCGGTCGGCCCGCACGCACCCGGCGGCGAGCAGCGCGACCAGCAGCCCACCGGTGTAGTCCGGCCGCCCGCCCTCGATGAGGTACGACGCCGCGGTGGCCGCCAGGTACCCGACGCCCAGCGCCCGGACCGGCTTCCACTCCGGCACCCGGAACAGCTTCACCAGCCCGATCACGCACAGCACGAACAGCGCCGGGCCGAACAGCAGGATCAGGTTGGTGGCGAACATGGCCCGGTTGGCCTCGCCGTCGGTGCCGGCCAGCCCCTCCGCCATCTGGAGCTGCGGGAAGTCGTGGGTGACCTGGTAGATCAGGTTCGGCGCGCCGATGACCAGCGCCAGCGCGATGCCCGCGTACAGCCGCCGGTCGGCGAACACCTTGCGCGGCCCGACCAGCGCCACGCCCAGCAGCAGCGCCACCGGCAGCAGCAGCACGATGTACTTCGCGTACAGCGCCACGCCGACCACGACCCCGGCCCACAGCCACCACTTGCCCTCGCCGCGCAGCAGCACCCGCAGCGCGAACAGCAGCACCGCGGCCCACGCCACGGTGTCGAAGCTGGTGGTGAGGATCCAGTGGCCGAAGCTCAGCACCATCGTCGAGGTGGCCACCCCGAACGCGGTCAGCGTCTGCGCCCGCCGGGAACCGCCCAGTTCGGCGGCGATCATCGCGCCGAGCGCGGTGACCGCCGCGGCGCACAGCACCGCCGGCACCCGGATCGCCCACATGCTGTCGCCGAAGACCGCCATCGCGGCCCGTACGGCCATCGGCAGCAGCGGCGGCTGGTCCACGTAACCCCACGCGAAGCCGTGCTCGCCCAGCAGGCGGAAGTACAACTCGTCGGCGTGGTAGCCGTATTCACCCGCGAACGCGAACAGCAGCACCGCCAGCCCGGCCACCACCACCGCCACCGGGCGCCAGGCCACCGGCTCGGGCCGCAGCCCGCGCGCGCCGGCCCCGGCCGCTGCCCTGGTATCCCTGTCGAGGGACGTCGTCATCACGCCTCACTTCCCGCTGAGTTGTCGGTTCGCACCCGCCCCGGCCGGGGCACCTCAGCCGCTCAAGTAGTGGTAGGCGGGCCACAGCCGGGCCCAGGAGTCCTTGCGGCCGTGGCAGACCGTGACCGGCTTGCCCTGCTCGGCGTTCGCCACGCCGACGCCGTTGTCGATCCGGCCGACGACGCGGCAGGAGCGGAACCCGGTGTCGAGCAGGGACCGTTCGATGCCCACCGCGACCACCACATCGGCGCTCTCCGGCGGCGGGCCCCACTTGTGCAGCTCGTTGTGGCCGCTGTAGACGGCCGGCAGCCCGTGCCCGTAGCGGTCCAGCGCCCCGCTCTCGCCGAGGTTGCCGGCGAGCACCACGGCCCGCGCCCGCTCCTGCGGCGACAGCGCGTCGTACGCCGCGCGCACCCGCTCCGCCAGCCGGGGCCAGCCCACGCTCTCCAGGGAGATGTTGTTCAGCGGGACGAACGGGGAGTTCTGCGGCAGCACCGGCAGCGCCATCAGCACCTGGAGCACCGCACCGGCCGCCAGCCCGGCGCACAGCAGCGCCCGGCGCAGCCGGCGTCGCCCCATCCACCGGTCGGCGGCCACCGCGCCCGCCGCGAACAGCCCGATCAGGAAGCCGCCGACGTAGTCGGGCCGGCCCCCGCCGTAGATCGTCAGCGCCACCCCGACCGCGAACGCCGGCGCCAGTGCCCGCACCGGCCGCCACGCCGGGTCCCGCACCAGCTTCACCAGCCCGGCCACCCACACCACCGTCAGCACCGGCCCGAGCAGGATCACCAGGCTCGGCAGGAAGATGATCCGGTTCATCGGCCCGTCGGTGGCCCCCAGGGCGTCGGCCATCTGGAGCTGCGGGAAGCCGTGGGTGGCCTGGTAGACCAGGTTCGGCGCGCCGACGACCAGCGCCAGCGCCGCGCCCGCGTACAGCCCGCGCGACCGGAACACCGTGCGCGGCCCGGCCAGCGCCAGCCCCACGGGCAGCGCCACCGCCGGCAGCGCCACGATGTACTTGGCGTACAGCGCCAGGCCCAGCACCGCCCCGGCCCACAGCCACCACTTGTCCTCGCCGCGCAGCAGCGCGCGCACCACGCACAGCAGCAGCGCGGTCCAGGCGAGCATGTCCAGGGTGGTGGTCACCATGATGTGGCCGACGCTGAGCACCAGAAACGAGCTGCCCAGTCCCAGCGCGGCCAGCGTCTGGGCCCGCCGGGTGCCGCCCAGTTCGGCGGTGATCAGTGTCCCGAGCACCACCACGGCACCCGCGCACAGCGCCGCCGGCACCCGGATCGCCCACACCGAGTCACCGAGCACCTGCGCGGTGGCGTGCACCAGCGCCGGCACCAGCGGCGGCTGGTCGGTGTAGCCCCACGCCCAGCCGTGCTCGCCCAGCAGCCGGAAGTACAGCTCGTCCACGTTGTAGCCGTACCTGCCGGACACCGCGAGCAGCAGCACGACGACGCCGCTCGCGACGCCGGCCGCCGGCCGCCAGGCCGGCCGTACGGCAGGGCCGGTGTCCGCCCGCACCTCTTCAGGGACCGTCAGCACGTCTCCCGCCGCCTCCCGCACTCCGCCTGCCCGTCGTCGCCGGTCCCCGTCCGCCGGTCGGCGTCCGGGTCCCGGTGAGATCACCGCTCGGAGTCTGCGGTCCGGCCCCACGGCCCGCCACGAGTTTGCGTTGTCAGCTAAGCAGCGCGCTCACCTCGTGCTTCGCGCGCCGCGGCGGTGCGGGCCACCGCCTGTTCCTGGCGCGCCGCGGCGCCCCTGCGCCGGTAGATCAGCGTGTCGACGAGCAGGAACCGCGCCAGGAACACCACCACCAGGCTGACCACGGTCGCCGGCACCGGCCCGATCCCGGCCTGCTCCACCAGCACCATCATCAGCGGGATCCGCGCCAGCAGGTCCGCGTTGCTGAGCGCCGCGAACCCCAGCAGCCGGCCCGCCCAGTGCCCCTGCTTCGCGCTGCGGTAGACCAGGAAGTCCAGCAGGACGAAGTTCCACAGCACCCCCAGCTGGTTCGCCAGCACCTCCGCCACCGCGTAGTGCAGCGACGTGGCGCCGGTCAGCGCCCACAGCGCCAGCAGGTTCGGTACGAACCCCGAGACCCCGATCAGCCCGAAGGCCACCATCCGGGCCCGCTTGTCGCTGCTGCGCAGTTCCGCGAGGTGCCGCAGGAACCGCAGCCCCTCGCGCACCGTCGACTTCGACTCGCCGGCGAACCGCTCCCCGAACTCGTACGGCACCTCGGCCACCCCGCGCGGCCGGCAGCGCACCGCGAGCTCCAGCAGAATCTTGTACCCCAGCGGCCGCAGCCCGCCGTCCTGCCCGGCCCCGTCCTCGCGCCCGGCGCGCTCGATCGCCTCCCGGCGGATGGCGAAGAACCCGCTCATCGGGTCGGAGACGCCGCGCAGCAGGCGCGGGAACAGCGCCTTGGTCACCGCGGTCGACACCCCCGACACCGCCATCCGGTACCCGCCGTCCAGACCGCCCCGGCTGCCGCCGTCCGCGTACCTGCTGGCGACCACCAGCTCCGCCCCGGCCCGTTCCCCCGCCTCCACCAGCTCCGGCAGCAGCCGCGGCGGATGCTGGAGATCGGCGTCCATCACCACGATCCACGGCGCGCTGGTCCGCGCGATCCCGGCCACCACCGCCCCGCCGAGGCCCCCTTCGGGCTCGTCCCGGTGCAGCACCGACACCGGCATCGGGCACCGCACGGCCGCCTTCTCGATCACCTCCGGGGTGTCGTCCGTCGAGTCGTCGACGAACAGCACCTCGACGTCCCACTCCGCCGGAAGCGCCGCACACACACCGTCCAGCAACTCATCGATGTTCCCCGCCTCGTTGAACGTGGGCACGATCAACGACACCGCCGGCACGGATGCCATGGCTCCTCCTGAGGGGTCCGCAACTGTCACCACAGCAGTCACAAGAGCCCAGGAGAAACCGGAACTCATCATGTTTTACGGAGAAGTCAACCTGGTCCCGGGCGCGTTGGCGGCCCTGACCGCCGTACGGAAGACGGGCATGTCCCCCCATGGCACCCATCTCCCGGGTGAGAGTGCGCAGTTCCCCCGCAACGGAAGGTGAGCTGTGCCACAGTGGGAGCTCTGGTATCGGTACCGGCCTCAACGGCTGTTGATCGGGGGAAAATGATCACTGGTAGCGGGACGCCCCTCCCGGGTTGGCGCGGCGGCGACGGAAACGCCGCCTACCTGGACAAGACGCTGCGCCACGAGCCCATCGAGATGGCCCTCAACGAGAGCGTCAGCGGAAAGACGATCTTCCGGCTGTGGCTGCGGGCCACCCTCGCGTCGATCGTCGTCTCCGCGATCCCCGGCTTCATCGGCATCCTCACGCTCATGGCGAGCGTGGGCCAGCAGTCGTCGGACTCGTTCGGCTACGGCGGGTCCGACGCCGGATCCAGCGGCAGCTCCGGCTCCGGCTGGCTGGTGTTCGCCTCCTTCGCCTCGTTTGTCGTGTTCTGGGTCGTCCTGCTCATGAGCCGGCTGCCCGAGCCGGTCGCCGAATGGCGGGTCCTGCTGGCCGACCGCCCCGACCGGGCACCCGCGGTCTACGCCACGATCGTCCAGACGCTGAGCTCCCGCCGCTACCCCCTCGCCCCCAAGGGCCTGGGCACCCGCGTCACGCTCAACGACCCGCCGTACACCGCCTACGTCTCCGTCTTCAACTACGGCAGCAGCCTCTACCTCGGCTGGATGATGTGGCGTTCGCGCCGCGGCACGGAGCTGATGGGCCAGTTCATCGGGGACTTCTTCCGCACGCTCAAGGGCGAGAACGGCATCGAGCACCAGCTGCTGCGCAGCGAGGGCGCCCGCGCGATGCGGGAGGCCGTCCACCTCGCCTGCCGCGAGGGCCTGATGGTCGCCGTCGACGGAACACCGGTCGCGACCGCACCGGCCGCCGCGCCCGCCGCGGGCGCCACCCCGCCGCCCCCTGCCGTCCCGCCCGTCGTTCCGCCCGCCCCCACCAAGGTGCCGCAGCCCGCCCCCGAGGCGCAGCCGCGGCCCGCCGGCGAGGCCGACCCCGCGGGATGAGCGTGCTGTCCACCACCGGGCCCTCGGGAGCATGGGCCTGGGCCGGGCTCCGGCTGGAACCGGAACCGGCGATGTCCGAGAACGGCGCCCACCTCGGCCTGCCCGAAGACCAGCGGCGCCTGGAGGCCGCGACGCTCGAACAGGTCTGGCTCTCCCGGCAGTGGCTGCCGGACGGCCGGGCCTTCGAGCTGCGCTACGCCACCGCCCCGGACGCCGGGGTGACCTGCACCCTGCTGTGCCGGACGCACGGAGCGGACGCCCGGTCGGCGTCCGCCGCCGCGCTCGCCCTGCGCGACGCCCTGGCCGACACGCCCCGGCACGTACGGGCCGATCCGGTCGAGGACAGCGCCGAACTGCACGCGGCCCTGGTCCCGTTCGCCGGGACGCCGGCCGGCCTCGCCGAGGTCCGCAAGCGCCTCTCCTGGGCGTGGCTGCAGCGCCGCGACACCGACTTCCCGCTCGGCGTGGCCTTCACCCCGCTCGTCGGGGAGGCCGTCAGCTGGGAGCCGGTGTGGGAGGCGCTGGCCCGCGAGCGCACCCGCACGGTGGTCGGCATCTGCCTGGAGCCGTATGCGCCCCCGCAGGAGCTGCTCGGCTACCTCCGCTACCTCACCCAGGAGTACGGCCGGCTCGCCCAACCGGGCCGGCCCAGCCCGGTGTTCACCCAGTACATCGCGCCCGACCCGTTCGCCGTGCACGCGGCGGCTCGCTACGGGGAAGCGCTGGCCGCCTGCGCGGGCCGCGCCTACCGCCTGCGGATCTCGCTCGCCGGCGAGGCGGCGGCCCCGCTGCCGCTCGCCGAGTTGCTCGCCGCCACCGTCGCACCGGCCACCGCCGCCCCCAGCGGCGCGGTCGCCCGCGTGGTGCCGCCGCACGAGGCGGCGGCCGCCTGGGCCGGCCTCTCCGGGATGCAGCACACCTGGCTCGACACCACCTACCGGCAGGAGGTGCCGCAGCCGCTCGGCGGCTGGGAGCAGATCCTCGCCGACCTGGTCGACGTACCGCAGGCGTCGGCCGCCTTCCGCTTCCCGTACGAGATCCCGGGCCGCCCCCCGCTGTTCAGCACGGCGCGGCGGGGGGCCGGGCCGGCCCCCGGCGGGAGCACCGCCCCCGCCGGCGGCCGCGACCCGTACGCCCCGCGGTTCTGACCCCCGCCCGCCCCCGACCTCCGGAGCACCGCACCGTCATGACCACTCTCACCTTTGCCTTCGACGGACCGGCGGACGACGCCGACGGCCTGGCCCAGTCGCTCGCCGAGTGGCTGAACGACGACGAGGACCTCACCGGCTCGGCCCGGCTGCGCATGGTCCCGCCCGCACCCGGCCACCAGGGCGGGCTCGCGGACGCGGCGGAGGTGCTGGGCGCGGTCGGCCCGGTACTGGAGGCGGTGGTCAGCGCCGTGGCGGTGTGGCTCGCCCAGCGGGCCAGGTCCCGGCGGATCAGCTTCAAGGTGACCCGGCCGGACGGCACCGCCCTCGAACTCTCGGCCGGCAGCCCCGAGGACGCCGCCGCCGTGGAGCAGCAGCTGCGCCGCTTCCTGGAGCCGGGTTCCGGTGACGGGAGCTGAGCCACCGGCCGTCTCCCCGGTGCCCTGGCCGCCGCTGGTCCCCTCGCCGCGGCGGTCGGCCGCCGTCCTGGTGGGCACCGCCACCCACGTCGTGCCCAGCACCCTGCTGCCGCTCCCGCAGGCCGCCGGCAGCGTCGCCGCGCTCGCCGACGCGCTCACCGGCCCGTCGGGCGGCTTCGATCCCGCCGCGGTCCACCGCCGGGTCGACCCGCGGACCCCGGCCGACGTCTTCCGGCTGCTGCCGGCGCCCGCCGGCGACCCCCTCGACGTGCTGCTCTTCTACTTCGCCGGCCACGGGCTGCGCGGCGCGGACAAGCGGCTGTGCCTGGCCCTGCCCGGCTCGGTGGACGACGGCCGGCGCACCGAGCGCACCGCACTGCCGGTCACGGCCGTCTTCCAGGCCATGCGGCAGGTGCGCGCCGAGTACCGGATCGCCGTCCTGGACTGCTGCTTCGCCGGGCTGGCGCTGGACGCGCCCGACGCGTCCGACATCCACCTGCTGGTCGCCGCCGGCCGCGGGAAGCGGGCCTTCACCCCCGAGGACCACACCCGCACCGGCTTCACCACCGCCCTGCTCCGCCTGCTCACCGAGGGCGTCCCGGACGGACCCGAACACCTCGACCTCACCACGCTCTACCGGCACCTGGCCGTCACCCTCCCGGCCGCCCGCCTCCCCGAGCCCCTGCAACGCGCCTTCAACGCCACCGGCGACCTCGCCCTGTTCCGCAACCCGGCCCACGGCACCGCGCACACCCGCCCGGGGCTGCTCGCCCGCGCCCGCTTCGCGGACCAGGTGAAGGCCCTGGGACTGGCCGGCCGCCCCAGGCGCCTCGCCCAGGCGGCCCGGCTGTTCGAGGCCGTCGCCCGCGACGCCGCCGCGCACCTCGGGCCCGTCGACCCGGACACCCTCCGCTTCCGCCACGTCCACGCCTCCGCCCTCGGCGAGGCCGGCGACCCGTACACCGCCTGCGCCCTCCTGGAACGGACCCTCACCGACTGGCAGCCGCTGGCCCCGCCGGACGACCCCGCCCTGGCCGCCGCCCGGGCCAGCCTCCACCACTGGCGCACGGCCCTGCCGCACCCGCGGCCCCCGGACCACGAGGCGAGCCTCACCTGATACCTGACGGCGCGCGGCCGCTTCCCCCCCCGGCCGCGCGGGCTACCGGAAGAGCCCGAGGGCCCCGTCGAGCGACCAGCTCTGCCAGCTCACGGCGCCCAGGGCCGCCAGCGAGATCAACGCCATCATCAGGTTCTGTCCCTGCTCCGCCCAGTCGTGGATCATCAGCACCAGGTAGACCAGATTGAGCGCCGCCCCCGCGACCAGGGCGATCGGGGACAGCAGGCCGAGGACGAGCCCGAGACCGAGCGCCAGCTCCGCGTAGGCGACGACGTACGCCATCAGCCGGGGGCGGGGCTTCACCAGCCGGTCGAAGCCCGTGCGGACCACCCGCCAGCGGTGCTTGTCGGCGATGCCCGCCGCCCAGGTGATGCCGCCACCGGCGAACCAGGTCTTCTTGTCCTTGTGGCGCCAGCTCTCCAGCCACCACAGGCCCAGCCCGATGCGGAGGACGGCGCACCACTCGGCACCGCTGAGCCAGATCGTCTGCATGCTGCCCCCTTCGACCCGCCACCTGGAACTGACACTCCGTCAGTTCAGCGGACGCCGGCCCGTCCCCGCAAGGGGTGGAGTTCCCGGCATCGCCTTGTCGTCGCACGGCCGACCCCATAACCTCGAAACTGATGGATCGTCAGAAACCGTGCAACCGGGCGGGACGCGCCGCCACGCAGTTGGGGGTACAGGGTGATCAGCAACGAGAGCGGCACAGCGGAGCTTCCCAAGGTCATCAGCGTGGACGATCACGTGATCGAGCCCGCGCACCTCTTCGAGACCTGGCTCCCGAAGAAGTACCGGGACCAGGGGCCGAAGCCCTTCACCGCCGGCATCGGTGGGCTGGAGTACGTGGCCGGCAAGTACCGCTTCAGCACCGACCCGGACGGCCAGATCACCGACTGGTGGGAGTACGAGGGCCTGCTCTTCCCGTACAAGCGCATCATCGCCGCCGTCGGCTTCTCCCGCGACGAGATGACCCTCGACGGGATCACCCGCGAGCAGATGCGCCGCGGCTGCTGGGACCCCAAGGCCCGGCTGGCCGACATGGACGTCAACCACGTCGAGGCGTCGCTCTGCTTCCCGACGTTCCCCCGTTTCTGCGGCCAGACCTTCGCCGAGGCCGCGGACAAGGAGGTCGGCCTCGCCTGCGTGCGGGCGTACAACGACTGGATGGTGGAGGAGTGGTGCGGGGACAGCGGCGGCCGGCTCATTCCGCTCTGCCTCATCCCGCTGTGGGACATCGACCTGGCGGTCGCCGAGATCCGCCGCAACGCCGCCCGCGGGGTCCGGGCGGTCACCTTCAGCGAAATCCCCACCTACCTCGGACTGCCCTCCATCCACTCCGGGTACTGGGACCCCTTCTTCGCGGCGTGCCAGGAGACCGGCACGGTCGTGAACATGCACATCGGCTCGTCCTCGCAGATGCCGGCCGCCTCACCGGACGCGCCGCCCGCGGTCCAGGCGTCCCTGAGTTTCAACAACGCCATGGCCTCGATGATGGACTTCCTCTTCTCCGGCGTCCTGGTGAAGTTCCCCCGCCTCAAACTGGCTTATAGCGAGGGTCAGATGGGCTGGATTCCGTACGCCCTGGAACGCGCCGACGACGTATGGGAGGAGCACCGCGCCTGGGGCGGGGTGCAGGACCTCATCCCCGAGCCTCCGTCGACGTACTACTACCGGCAGGTCTTCTGCTGCTTCTTCCGCGACAAGCACGGCATCGACGCGATCGAGAAGGTCGGCGTCGACAACGCGACCTTCGAGACCGACTATCCGCACGTCGACTCCACCTGGCCGCATACGAAGCAGGTCGCGGCCGACCACGTGGCCGGCCTCCCGCAGGACGTGACCTACAAAATCCTCCGCGGCAACGCCATTCGGATGCTGGACCTTCCGTTCGACCGCGATCGGACGGCGGCCGGCGCCTGACGCCGATATCGGCGGCGGGATTCCTGCGGCGGTGGGAACCGGGAATTCCGCACGCGAGCCGGCCGCGCCCGGTTTTCTCGCCTTCCTTGTGCCGGGCGGCCCGGCGCTCACCACCTTTCCAGGGGAGTGGTGAACAGCAATTCCGTGCGATCGCCGGGCAGGATGACGTCGGAAACGTCCACCGCGCGGTCATCGATGTCGTACGAGGTTTTCCGGAGCACCAGCACCGAGGTGCCGGACGGCAGCTCCAGCTCTTCCGCCTCTTCGGGGGTCGGCGGGCGGGCGGTGACCCGCTCCTCGACGCGGTCCACCTCGATTCCCACGGTGCGGAGCTGGTGGTGCGTGCCGCCCGGCCACGGCTCCTTGGTCTCGTCCAGAAGGTCGGGATTCCCGGCGATCCGGTCGTGGACGAGATACGACGTCGCGAGCTGGAAAGGGGCCGTCTCGGCCGCGTACCGCGTGCGGTAGCTGCGTTCGAGGAGGGTGGCGCCTTCCGCGATGCCGAAGGCCCGGGCGAGTTCCTCGGTGGCCGTGACCTCGCGGTAGGAGGCGGAAAAGACCAGATCCTCGCCCCGCAGGCCGGTTTCGTGCTCGGTGGCGCCCGTCTCGGCGCGCTCCTTCAGCGGCACCCGGGCACGGTTCTTTTCCCACTGGTGCCGCATATTCGTGCGCAGCGTCTTCGTACGGGGACGGCGCACGAACAGCCCCGCTTCATGCCGTCTCTCGATGAGCCCTTCGTCGTGGAGAACCCCCAGTGCGTCGCGGACCGCGGGCACGCTCTTCCGGAATTCCTTTGCCAGGGCCGTCTCCGAAGGCAAGCGTTCACCGGGCTTCAGCCGACCCGCGCGGATGGACTTCCGGAGGGTGTCTGCGATCGGCTCGTATGCCGGTGCCATGGGTGTTCACCGTTCCGTTCCTCGGACGGCGTGGACGGGCCGCCTCAATGCGCAGCATAGGCGTCGGCACAACGAATAGCGCCCGGCCGGGATATCCGGCGGGGAATGAGCCGGCGGCACTCACCGGGCCGGCGGAACGGGCCGTTCCGGCCCCCGGTGTTCGCGCGCCGGGAGCATGAAAACGCCCGATCGCTGGCGACGGGGGATGCACCAGCGATCGGGCTATGGCCAAGAGTAGCAAAGGCTGCTGCTGCAACGGGAGTCAACTGCTGCATTAATTCGTGGAGTTGTGAGCGGAGTCACGCGGTCCGGCTCCGGTCGGACCGCGTGACTCCGCTAATCACCGCACGGAGGCGCGTACGAGAGATGCGGCAGATACTCGTGCCACTTTTCCGGCGTCAGAACACCCCGCGTGGTCGAACAGATACGGCGGATGGCGTCATCGGCGTCCAGGTTCCACAACCGGATGGTGTCGGCGCCGCTGGAGACGCCGAGCATGTGGCTGTTGGGGTTGAACGACAGGAAGTTGCCGGTCTTGGCGTTGGGACTCATCGACTGCCCGATCGGGGCGGCCTCGGAGGGGTCTGCCACATTCCAGAGGCGGACCGTGTTGTCGTTGCCGCCGCTCGCCAGGGTACGGCCGTCCCGGCTGAACGTGAGCGACACGACCGCCTCGGTGTGACCGGTCAGCGGCCTGCTCAGCTCGGTCGCGTCGAGGGGGTCGGCGACGTCCCACAGCCGGACCGTGTCGTCGTCGCTGCCGCTGGCCAGCGTCCGGCCGTCCGGGCTGTAGGCGAGCGCGTTGACGGGGGCGGAATGCCCCTTGAGAGGTTCGCCGAGCGGGGCGGTGCGGCCCGGGTCGGTGATGTCCCAGAGCCGGACGGTGCCGTCCGCGCTGCCGCTGGCGAGGGTGTGCCCGTCCGGGCTGAAGACGAGGGCGTTGATGTAGCCCCGGTGCCTGGAGAGCGGCTTGCCGAGCGGGACGGCACGGGAGGGGTCGGAGACGTTCCACAGCTGGATGGTGTGGTCGCCGTAGACGGTGGCCAGGGTCCGGCCGTCCGGGCTGTACGCGAGTGCGTGAGTGCCCGCGAAGCGGGTGCGCAGGGCCAGGAGCGGCCCGGCCAGGACCGGACGGGCCGGGTCGGTCACGTTCCACAGGGACAGCTTCGCGTTCCCGTTCAGTACGGCGAGGGTGTGGCCGTCGGGGGAGAACACGAGCGAACGCTGGCCGCCGTCCGCTGCCATGAACGGCCTGCCCAGCGCCACCGGCCGGTCGGGGTCCGTCGCGTTCCACAGCCGGATGCGCCCGTCGCTCCCCGCCGTGGCGAGCACCCGCCCGTCCGGGCGGAACGCGCCACTGCGGCCGACCATGTCCGCCGTCGGTACCGACCACAGGCGGGCCTTGCTGTCGCCGCTGCCGGTGGCGAGGGTGCGGCCGTCCGGGCTGAAGCTGACGGCGTACATCTCGCCGCTGCTGCCCGCGAGCGGCTCGCCGACCTGTGAGGGGAAGGCCGGGTCCCGGACATTCCACAGACTCGCCGTGCTGTCCGCGCTGCCGGCGGCGAGCATGCTGCCGCCGGGGCTGAAGGCCACCGACCACACGGGACCGGTGTGGCCGGTGAGCGGCGCGCCGAGCTGGGTGGCGTGGCGCGGGTCGGTGACGTCCCAGAGCCGCATGGTGTCGTCCGCGCTGCCGCTGGCGAGCGTATGGCCGTTGGGGCTGAAGGCCACCGAGTGCACCGTGTCCGTGTGGCCTCTCAGCACCGCGTCGATCGGCTTCGGCCGACGCGGATCGGCCGTGTTCCACAGCCTGATCGTGTGGTCGTCGCCGCCGGCTGCCAGCACGCGGCCGTCGGGGCTGAACGCCACGGAACGCACGGCGGCGGTGTGGCCGGTCAGGGCACCGAGCGCCTTCGGCCGGCTCCGCTCACTCATGTCCCACAGACGGACGGTGTGATCCTCGCCGGCCGAGGCCAGGCTCCGGCCGTCCGGGCTGAAGGCGAGCAGATAGATCGTGCCGGCATGGCCGGTCAGGGGCGCGCCGAGCGGCTCGGGGTGGCCGGGATCCCGTACGTCCCACAGCCGGATGGTGCCGTCGTCCCCGGCGCTGGCGAGGGTGCGGCCGTCGGGGCTGAAGACCGCGCTGCTCGTCCAGCTCGTGTGCCCGGTGAGCGGCTTGCCCAGCGGCTTGGGGCGCGAACGGTCACTCACGTCCCACAGTCGCACCGTCCGGTCGTAGCTGGCGGTGGCCAGGACCTTCCCGTTCGGGCTGAACGAGGTGAGGTAGACGGCGCCGGTGTGGCCGAGCAGCGGCGTGGCCATCGGCGCGTTCACGATCGAGACCAGCCGGTTGTTGACACCCGCGTCGTCCGGCCGCAGGTCATGTGCCGCCAGATCCAGCTGGGCGGAGAGCGAAGGGTCGGTGTACTGGACGCGGTCGGCCTCGGCCACCACCTGTTCGAACACCGCGTCGTTGCGCTGCTGCCACGCCACGACCGCCGCGCCGACGGCGAGCATCGCCAGCACGACCAGCGCGGACACCGCCCCCCGGCTGAGCAGGACGGTGCGCTTCCGGAGCCTGACCGAAGCCGCCAGGAACTCCACCGCGCTGCGGGTCAGAAAGGTGTCACCCGCGGACTGCGCCCAGTTGCGGGCCTGTTCCAGACGCGAGCCCCGGTAGAGCAGCGACGCGTCGCGGCCCGAGCCCTCCCAGGCCCAGCCGTCCTCCTCCAGCCGCTGGCGCAGCAGATTGCCGTTCCGGTCCTCGTCGATCCAGTCGCGCAGGCGCGGCCAGGCGTGCAGCAGCGCCTCATGGGTGATCTCCACCGCTTCCGCATCGAGCGTCACCAGCCGGGCGTGCACCAGCGCTTCGAGCGATTCCTCCGTCTTGTGCGGATCCGTCGACTCGTCCGCCAGCTGGCGCCGCGTCCCCCGCCGCCGGGTGGCCTGGGTGTCCTCGCCCAGCCGGACCAGCCTGAGGAGGAGCAGCCGCGCGGCCGTGCGGGCCGTCGGGTCGAGACCGGACCAGGCCCGCTCGGCGGTCGCCGCGACCGCCCCCTGGATACCGCCCGCCGCGCGGTAGCCGGCCAGCGTCAGCCGTCCCGCCTTCCGTCGCTGCCAGGTGGCGAGCAGGGCGTGGGAGAGGAGCGGCAGCACCCCCGCGTCGTGCGTCCCGCCGGGACCGTCGGCGCTCACTTCCCGGACGATCAGCTCCGTGAGCCCCGGTTCGAGCTCCAGGCCCACGGCCTTGGCCGGCCCGGTCACCGCTTCCCGCAGCTCCGTGGTGGTCAGCGGTCCGAGCACCATGTGCCGGTGCTGAAGCGCGGCGGCCAGTTCGGGATACCCGAGGCACGGCTCGTAGAAGTCGGCGCGTATGCCGAGGATGACGAGTACGGGGGCCGGGGCGCCCGGGCCGGCGGGGGTGCACGCGGCATGCAGGAGCTGGATGAACGCGCGCCGGGCCGCCTCGTCGGCGCAGAGCGTGAACGCCTCCTCGAACTGGTCCACGATCACGACCGGCCGGGCCGCACGGGGCGTCCCGCGCTCCGCCCACGCCGTGACGGCCTCCCGCACCGCGTGCGCGAAGTGCCGCGTACCGGGCTCCTTCGCCGCCGACGCCCGCGCGTCGGCGACGACGGGGGCGAGCCCGGGGATCCGTTGGGTCAGTTCCCCCAGCGGATCGCCTCCCGGTACGAGTTGCAGGACCTCCCTCTCCTCGCCGGTCCCGTCGTCCAGCGCGCCGCTCCGCAACGCCGGCACCAGACCGGCGTTCAGCAACGAGGACTTTCCGGCACCCGAGGCACCCACGAGCATGACCAGACCGCCGGTCTTCTCCGCCGCGCGGAGCTGCGCGACGAGAGCGTCCGTGCTGCGCTCCCGGCCGAAGAACCACTGGGCGTCCTGCTGACGGTACGAAGCCAGCCCCCGGTAGGGGCACACACCGGGAACGGTCGCGGCGTCGGCCGGCGGACGTTCCTCCGCCGTCGCCGGGCCGCGGTCACCGACCGGGTCGGCGACCGCTCGCTCCCACAGCCGCTGCCACTGGGCCAGGTCGTACAGGCCCGCGGACACCGCGGTGGGCCGCGTGCGCCGTGCTTGGGGAATCAGGATGTGCAGCACCGCCGCCAGGGCGGCGAACTGCGCAGGCACGTTCTTGGCCCGCCGCCAGTCGCTGATCCGCTGCACGGACACCCGTACGGGCCGCCCTCGTTCGTCGACCCGCTGCAGCCGGACGACCGCCTCGGCCACCTTCTTGAGGGGAGGGTTGCCGGCTTCCTTGTACAGCAGCGCGAGCCGTTCCGCGAAAGCTGTGCGTGCCCCTGAG
The DNA here is from genome assembly GCF_000717345.1 of Streptomyces lydicus. GTDB lineage: Bacteria > Actinomycetota > Actinomycetes > Streptomycetales > Streptomycetaceae > Streptomyces > Streptomyces lydicus. Next base: position 62,134 of record NZ_JNZA01000037.1, read on the forward strand.
TCGGAACTCAAGGTCTCCACCCCTTTACTTCCCCCGCACTCGGACATCCGGACCGGAAAACTCACCTTAGTGGTCTGACCTGTGGTTTCGCCGTTCCCCCCGGACCGGAACCTCCTCGTCAGGAGCCACAGCTGACAGGATCCCACTCAGCGGCGCACCAACCGGGCCCTGCCCGGCCAGGCAACCAGCTCAGCGCTCGGAGACAGAGACCCCAGATGCGTGTTCCCGGCCACCTTCCGCCGGAATCGCGAGCCGGTCACGGTTTCCGCGCACGGGCCCCACGGACCTGAGAAGTCGGCCCCGCCCACGGCTCCGGCCTCTCCGAACCCGCGCCGGTACGGCGCGAACCGCCGCGCCCGCGCCGTTCGGCACCGGTCCCCACGAGGGGAGGGACCGGCGCCGATACGGCGCGGCGCCGTGTCCACCGCACGGGCGCGGCCCCGCCCCGCCGAAACCACCGGCGCGATGCGCGCACTGCCGCCCACTGCCCGGCGGAGCCACCGCGCCATGTGGCGCGCATCACTTCTTCTGCTCCCGTGTGCGGTCCACTGCCGCTGAAGGAACGTCAGAGAGCCGCCGCCGGACGGGCGCGCAGTCAAGATCCACACCCCGCGCCCTCCCGGACCAACCCGCAGAAACGCGTCAGGCCCGGTTTCCGTTTCCGAAAACCGGGCCTGACCTGCTACTTCTCAGTCGGGGTGGCGGGATTTGAACCCACGACCTCTTCGTCCCGAACGAAGCGCGCTGCCAAGCTGCGCTACACCCCGAAGCAACGAGCTCTACTTTAGCGGACTGATCCCCGTAGGTGAAATCCGGTTGTTGTGGAGCCGGGGAGAGGGCCTGACCTGGTCGATCGCGAGGGCGATCAAGGGGAGCAGGCACGCGGTGAGGGCGGCGGCGAGAGCGGTGGCCAGGTGGGGGGACGGGGCGCCGGTGGCGGCGGGGAGAGCCAGGGCGAAGCAGAGGTAGAGGAGGGGGTAGGCCGGCCACTGCCAGACGTGGCGGAGGCGGAAGCCGCGCGGGGCGGTGAGCAGAAGCCAGTCGGTGAGGGCGGCGAGCGGGACGACCGCGAGAAGGAGGGCGCGGGCCAGGGCTCCCGTACCCGCGGCGCCGGGTGCGGCGGCGGGGAGGGCGAAGGCCGTGGGCGGGGCGGCCGGGAGGAGGTGGGGCAGGACGTGGTGGAGGAGGGCCGCGAGGGAGACGTACGAGAGGAGCGCGCCGGAGACGCGGGGGCTCACGGGGTGGCGGCCGGTCCAGGCGCGATGCGCGGACCAGGCCGAGACCAGGGCCAGTGCGAGGGCCGTCTGTGCGGTGAACGAGGCGACGAGGTGTGCCGGCGAGGGAGTACTGAGGGCCGCCAGGACGAGGCCGGCGAGGGCGGCCGCCGAGAGGAGGAGGCGGAACGCGGCCGCCAGGGGGCGGCGCAGCGTGGGGGCGACCGCGGTGGCCGGAGTGCGGGCGGCGGCTCCGGCCGGGCCGGTGGCATGGCGTGTGGACTGCGAGGTCCGGGTGGGGTCGGACATTCCTCCACGTTAGGGGGGAGGAAGGGGCCGTGGGACCCCCGGGTCGGACAAGGTGACCATGAAACGGGGGCCCGTTACCGGGGCGGACCGGGGCGAGTTGTCAGGGACGCGCCGTGAGGGTCAGCAGGGTTGCCTCCGGGGGGCAGGCGAAGCGGACCGGAGTGTACCGGTTGGTGCCGCAGCCGGCGGAGACATGGAGGAAGGAGGTGCGGCCGGCGGCCGTGTGGGTGGAGAGGCCCTTCACCCGGTCGGGGTCGAGATCGCAGTTGGTGACGAGCGCCCCGTAGAAGGGGATGCAGAGCTGGCCGCCATGGGTGTGCCCGGCCAGGATCAGCGGGTACCCGTCGGCGGCGAAGGCATCCAGGGAGCGCAGGTAGGGCGCGTGGACGACGGCGAGGGAGAGGTCGGCGCCGGATTCCGGGCCGCCGGCCACCTCCGCGTACCGGTCGCGCTTGATGTGCGGGTCGTCCAGGCCGGTCAGGGCGATCTCGATGCCCTCCAGCTTGAGGCGGCCACGGCAATTGGACAGCCCGACCCAGCCGGCCGCGTCGAAGGCGTCCCGCAGCTCTTCCCACGGGTTGTGGACGGCGCCCACGACCGGGGCGTTGCCGTTGAGGCCGTGCCGGCCCTGCACACGCTCGAACAGATAGCGGGCGGGGTTGCGCAGCTTGGGGCCGTAGTAGTCGTTCGAGCCGAAGACGTAAGCGCCGGGGAACTCCATCAGCGGACCGAGCGCGTCGAGGGTCTCGGGCACGCCCTCGGGGTCGGAGAGGTTGTCCCCCGTGTTGATGACGAAGTCGGGACGCAGCCCGGCGAGCGACTGCAGCCAGCGCTGCTTCTTGCGCTGACCGCTGACCATGTGGATGTCGGAGACCTGAAGGACGCGCAACGGACGCATGCCCCGGGGCAGTACGGGAACGGTGACGCGTCGCAGTCGGAAGGAGCGGACTTCGAAGCCGGCGGCGTAGGCCAGGCCGGCTGCGCCGACTGCGGTCAGGGTCAGGGGTACTCCGTATCGCGCGCGCATGCTTCCCATCGTTGCAGAGTGGCGGGGGTGGGTGCAGCGGGAGGGCGGCCCGCCGGGCGGGGGAGCCGCCGATTCCCGGGGCGCGGGGTGGGGCGCGGAGGGAAAAGACGCGCCGGTTTCCGGTGGGTCGGGGCATACTTCACCGCATGACCACGCTCAAGACCAAGCTGCAGGACGACCTCACCACCGCGATCAAGGCGCGCGATGAGCTGCGCTCCTCCACCCTCCGCCTCACGCTGACCGCGATCCAGAAGGAAGAGGTCGCGGGCAAGGAGGCGCGTGAGCTGTCCGACGGCGAGGTCGAGAAGATCATCGCGCGGGAGGCGAAGAAGCGCCGGGAGGCCGCCGAGGCGTTCGACCAGGGCGGCCGCGCTGCCCAGGCCGAGCGTGAGCGTGCCGAGGGCGAGCTGCTCGCGGACTACCTGCCCAAGCAGCTGTCCGACGACGAGCTGGAGCAGCTGGTCGCGGCGGCGGTGGCGGAGGCCAAGGGCGCCGGCGCCGAGGGGCCGAGGGCGATGGGCGCCGTCATGAAGATCGTCAACCCGCAGGTGGCGGGGCGCGCCGAGGGCGGCCGGGTGGCCGCCGTGGTGAAGAAGCTGCTGGCCGGCTGAACGGCCGACCACCGGAGACCCGAACAAGAGCAGTGAGGGGCGCCCCCCTTTTTTGGGGGCGCCCCTCACTTCTTTCCTTCTCCTCGCACGACGGGCCGCCGGCGGCCGGCCTCGACCCCGGCAGGCTCGGTCGACGCGTACGGCGCAGGGCCAACCCGCCCGCTACCAGCCGCCGTTGCCGCCGCCCAGAATATCGGGCCAGCCCGGAATGTCCCATCCGCCGCCACCCGGCTTGTTGTCCCCGCCGTGGCCGCGACCGGGCTTGCGCTTGCCGCCGCCCTTGCCGCCGTCGTCGCCCTTGTTCCTGTCCTTGGCGGGGTCGTCGATCGGGACGGTGGGCAGCGCCGGCCCGGGCCGGCCGGCCAGGGCGCCGGTCATCGCGTCGCGCCAGATGGGGCCGGGGGTGTCGGCACCGTAGACCTTGTCGTGCGGTACGCCACCGATGGTGATGCCGTACATCTTGCGCTTGTGCTGCGGGTCGCCGACCCAGACCGCGCCCGCCGCGTTCGGGGTGTAGCCGACGAACCAGGCGGCGTAGCGGCTGTCGGTGGTGCCCGTCTTGCCGGCGCTGTCGCGCCCCTTGAGGCCGGCTTCCTTGCCCGTGCCGTCCTCGACCACGCCCTTGAGGAGGGTGTTGATGGTGTCCGCGGTCTTCTTGGACATCGCGGTCCGGCAACTGGTCTGCGGGACCTTCATCGCCTTGCCCCGCGCGTCGGTGATCGACTCGATGGCCACCGGGGTGCAGTACTGGCCGCCGCTGGCGAACGTGGCGTAGCCGGCGGCCATGGTCAGCGGGGACATCTCCTGGGTACCGAGCGTCATCGACGGAACTTGCTGCAACGGCTTGCCGTCCGCCCGCTCGATGCCCATCTTCTGGGCCATCTTGACCGCCGGGCAGATGCCCATGTCGCTGATCAGCTGCACGTAGTAGGTGTTGACCGACTTCGCGGTCGCCTCCTTCATGCCGTACGGGCCGACCTCTTCCTTGTTCTCGTTCTGGGTGGTGTCGGCCGGGGTGCCGTGCCACTCGCCGTTGCAGGTCTGGACCGGGCTCGGATACGGCATCCGGTACGGCGACGGGTACTCCTGCTCGGGGCTGGTGCCCTGCTCCAGGGCGGCCGCCGCGATCACCGGCTTGAAGGTCGACCCGGGCAGGTAGCCCGCGCCGCCGCCCATGGAGTGGTCCACCGAGAGGTTGATCACGGTCTGGTTCTCGCCGAAGCCGTACGGGCGCGACTGGCCCATGCCGAGGATCTTGCCGGTGCCCGGTTCGACGATGGTGGCGGCGGTGGCGACCGGGTCGTCCTCATAGACGTGGTCGCTTATCGATGCCTGGATCGACTTCTGCGTCTGCGGGTCGAGGGTGGTGCGGATGGTCATGCCGCCCTGGTCCCAGCGCTTCAGCCGGGCCTTGCGGGTCTTTCCGAAAGCCTTGTCACCGAGAAAGACCTTGCGGATGTAGTCGCAGAAGAAGCCGGCGCCGTGGGTGGCGGTGATGCAGCCGTTCTTGGGACGGCTGACCGCCAGCTTGATCGGCTTCTTGGCCGCCGCGTCCGCCTGCGCCCGGGTGATGTCCTTCAGATCGGCCATCCGCTGCAGCACGGTGTTGCGCCGACGGGTGGCCTCCTGCGGGTTGTTGAGCGGGTCGTAGCGGCTGGGCGACTGCACGATCCCGGCCAGCAGCGCCGACTCCTCCAGGGTCAGGTCCTTGGCGTGCTTGCTGAAGTACCGCTGCGCGGCCGCCTCGATGCCGTACGCCTGCTGCCCGAAGAACGTGATGTTGAGGTAGTTCTGCAAGATCTTGCGCTTGCCGAGCTCCTTCTCGATCTGGATCGCGTACTTGAGCTCCTTGACCTTGCGACCGATCGTCTGCTGGGTGGCCTGCGCGACCTTGGTGGGGTTGTCGCCCGCCTCCTCGACGAAGACGTTCTTCACGTACTGCTGGGTCAGCGTCGAGGCACCCTGGGAGACGCCGCCCGACTGGGCGTTCTTGTTGGCCGCCCGGAGGATGCCCTTCAGGTCGATCGCGCCGTGCTCGTAGAAGCGCGCGTCCTCGATCGCCACGATCGCCTGCTGGATGTACGGCGACATGTCCTTGAGGCCGACGACCGTGCGGTCACGGGAGTAGACCTTGGCGATCTCGCCGCCGTCGGCGTCCTGAATCGTGGTCCGCTGGCTGAGCGGTGGCGTCTTGAGGTTCGCCGGGATCTCGTCGAAGCCCTCGACCGACCCCTTGGCGGCCAGGCCGAGCGCCCCGGCCGCCGGGAGCGCGAGGCCGGCGAGCACCGCTCCGGCCAGGACGCTGACACCGAGGAACTTGGCGGCCTGCTGCGTCTTGGACAGCCCTCCGCCATCGCGCTTCTTAGGCATGAGGGCAGCCTACGTTCTCATTCGCCGGACAGGGGCGCACCTGTTCGTTTAGCCTGTTCTCTGCTGCCACAGCCGAACGGTTACGCCCCGGTTAGTCAACCCCTCTCCCTCCCGGACCGCACCCCCACGTGTCCGTGTGCGGCGACAGAAACCCCGTGTCAGCCCGGCCAACTGTCCTGCCTTGTGAGTTAAATGAGGTATGCCGTGCGGTCACTCCGTTGGGTGATCTGCCGCATACGCATAGTCCGTTCGGGCCATTCAAGATTGGGCCCGAAGGGGGTGTTGCGCCCTGTCTGCCACCCGTAACGTCCTCAACTGGCAACGGTGAATATGCCGCTTGCCGCCGTGGGGGAGCCTCGATTCGGGAGAGGACGGCGCCAGCATGAGCTGGGTAACCGACTGGAGTGCACAGGCAGCCTGCCGCACTACCGATCCGGATGAACTGTTCGTTCAAGGGGCAGCGCAGAACCGCGCCAAGGCGGTGTGCACCGGATGTCCGGTACGCACGGAATGCCTGGCCGATGCCCTGGACAACCGGGTGGAGTTCGGCGTGTGGGGCGGCATGACCGAGCGGGAGCGGAGGGCGCTGCTGCGCCGCCGCCCGACCGTGACGTCATGGCGCCGCCTGCTGGAGACAGCGCGTACGGAATACGAGCGCAGCACGGGCATCCTGCCGGTGGACTGCGAGGACGGGGTCTTCGACGAGTACGCAGCGGTCGGCTGAGCGGGCCGGTCGGCTCGGCACGGCCGAAAGGCGGGACAGGTCGCTGGAGTTGGCATGCCCGCGAGCCGTCGGTGGGTGATGCCTGCGGGGTGCGCAGGCCACGGCGCGACGCCGTGCACCTCCGCCACGTTCGACGCGCCCGTCACGGCCGGCACACGCCCGAGGGCGGCTCGGCCGTCGCAGTGGGGCGTCGGCTCAGCTGCGGCTCAGCTGCCGGAGTCGCTGTGGTCGCCGGTGAGGGTGCCGTCGGTGTCGGTGTCGTCGGCGGACGTGCCGTTGAGTGCCAGGCGGTCGCCGATCTCGCGCAGGCCCGTGAGGTCATGGACGTCGCCGGGCAGCGCGCCAACCTCTGTCACCGGGACCTCGGGATGCAGCGCGGTGAAGCGGTCCCGCGTGCGACGTTCGCGCGCGAGGACCTGCATGCGTTCCGCGTGTAGTCGGAGCAGCCCGGCGGCGAGTTGCGCCGCCGAGGCTGACGTGGGTGCTGGGTGCTCCGCTGCGGCAGCGGGGGAGAGGCCGCCGGCGGTACCTGCTCCAGCATTCCCGCCGTCGAGATCCACAATGCCGGTTGCTTCAAGATTATTTTCGGCGCGGTCCGTACCGGCGTCGCCGTCCGCCGCTCCGTCCTCCGACAGTCCGTCCGTCAGGGCCTCCGCGGCCGCCAGGGCACGCTCGGCACTCAGCTGCGCGGCACCGCTGCCGTGCACCCGGTTCAGTACGAGGCCGGCCAGCGGCATCTGCTCGGCGGCCAGCCGCTCGACGAAGTACGCCGCCTCACGCAGCGCGTCCCGCTCCGGCGCGGCCACCACCAGAAACGCCGTGCCGGGCGCCTGCAGCAGGCGGTACGTGGCGTCCGCGCGGGTGCGGAAGCCGCCGAACATGGTGTCCATCGCCGCCACGAACGTCTGCACATCGCGCAGCAGTTGACCGCCCATGAGCTTGCTGAGGGTGCCGGTCATCATCGACATGCCGACATTCAGGAACTTCATCCCGGCCCGGCCGCCGACCTTCGCCGGCGCCATCAGCACCCGGATGAACTTGCCGTCCAGGAACGAGCCGAGGCGCTTGGGCGCGTCCAGGAAGTCCAGCGCGGAACGGCTGGGAGGCGTGTCGACGATGATCAGGTCCCACTCGTCGCTCGCGCGGAGCTGGCCGAGCTTCTCCATGGCCATGTACTCCTGCGTGCCCGCGAAACCGGCCGACAGCGACTGGTAGAACGGGTTCTCCAGGATGGCGCGGGCCCGGTCGGCGTCCGCGTGGCCCTCGACGATCTCGTCGAAGGTGCGCTTCATGTCCAGCATCATCGCGTGCAGTTCGCCGCCCGCGGCCTCGTCGACGTCCTTGACCCGCCGCGGGACGTTGTCGAGCTCGGAGATGCCCATCGACTGCGCCAGCCGCCGGGCCGGGTCGATCGTCAGCACCACGACCTTGCGGCCGCGCTCGGCGGCGCGTACGCCGAGGGCCGCGGCGGTGGTGGTCTTGCCGACGCCGCCCGAGCCGCAGCACACCACGATGCGGGTGCGCGGGTCGTCGATCAGCGCATCGACCTCGAGCCGCGGGGCCGAGGCGTCCAGCGTCATGTCGTCCGAGGTCATATGGGCCCCTGTTTCCGCAGGTCTCTCGCCAGTTGGTAGAGACCGGCGAGATCCACTCCTTCGGGGAGCAGCTCCAGCTCGTAGGTGGGCAGGCCGATCGAGGTCAGCTCGGCGTGCTCGGCGCGCTCCAGCTCCACCCGCTCGGCGTGCTCGCGCGCCTGCTCCAGCAGGGGGTCGATCAGCCGGTCGGCCAGCCCGCCGCGGCGGGCCCCGCCCAGACCCGCCTGGGAGAGCGCCTTGGCGACGCCCGAACGGGCCCCGCGGGCGGCGATGACATCAAGATCGCCGTTGTCCAGCAGCGCCGGACGGGTCATGTTGATGACGATGCCGCCGACGGGGATGCCGGCGGCACGCAGCTCCGCGACCCCGTCGGCCGTCTCCTGGACCGGCATCTCCTCCAGGAGCGTCACCAGATGCACCGCGGTCTCGGGCGACTTGAGCACGCGCATCACGGCCTGCGCCTGATTGTGGATCGGGCCGATCTTCGCGAGGCCGGCGACCTCGTCGTTGACGTTCAGGAAGCGGGTGATGCGGCCGGTCGGCGGGGCGTCCATCACGACCGCGTCGTAGACGAACCTGCCGTTCTTGTCCTTGCGGCGGACCGCTTCGCACGCCTTGCCGGTCAGCAGGACGTCCCGCAGGCCCGGCGCGATGGTCGTGGCGAAGTCGATCGCGCCGAGCTTCTTCAGCGCCCGGCCGGCGCTGCCGAGCTTGTAGAACATCTGGAGGTAGTCCAGCAGGGCGCGTTCCGCATCGATGGCCAGGGCGTAGACCTCGCCCGCCCGTCTGCCACCACCCCGCAGCGGATCCCCGCCGGACTCCGTCCGGGAGGACCCCCAGCGCGACGCGCCCTCTGACGCGGGACCTACCGCGATCTTGCGCTCCTCGTAGGGAAGCGCCTCGGTTTCGAACAGCTGGGCAATGCCCTGCCGGCCCTCGACCTCGACCAGGAGGGTACGGCGTCCCTCGGTGGCCAGGGCGAGGGCGAGGGCAGCGGCGACCGTGGTCTTGCCGGTGCCACCCTTGCCGCTGACGACATGGAGCCTGCTCACGCAAAGGAGCCTAACCAGTCCGCGTCGCGGCTACGCACGGGATACGCCTGACAAGACCCGGAGATCCGCCCGAGGTGTGTCCGGGGCCGGTCAGGGATGTGCCGTAGGGGTCGGGCGGCTGCCTGCTGTTCTGCCACTTCGGGCGGGTGCGGGCGGCCCGTGCCGGACAGGGTCCGTCACCGTCGTGGACAGGCATTACGCTCGGGCCCATGACCAAGTGGGAATACGCGACCGTGCCGCTGCTCGTTCACGCGACGAAGCAGATTCTGGACACCTGGGGCGAGGACGGCTGGGAGCTGATCCAGTGCGTACCGGGCCCGAACAACCCCGAGCAGCTGGTGGCCTACATGAAGCGGGAGAAGGCGTGAGCGCCGTAGAGGAGAAGGTCGCATCGCTCGGCCTCAAGCTGCCGGAGGTCGTGCCGCCGCTGGCGACGTACCAGCCCGCGGTGCGCTCCGGCGCGTACGTGTACACCTCCGGCCAGCTGCCGATGGTGGACGGCGCACTGCCGGCCACCGGCAAGGTCGGCGCCGAGGTCACCCCGGAGCGGGCCCAGGAGCTCGCCGCGACCTGCGCGCTCAACGCGCTGGCCGCCGTGAAGTCCGTCATCGGTGACCTCGACAAGATCCAGCGGGTCGTGAAGGTCGTCGGTTTCGTGGCCTCCGCGCCCGACTTCACCGGCCAGCCGGGCGTCCTCAACGGCGCCAGCGAGCTGCTGGGCGAGATCCTCGGCGACAAGGGCGTGCACGCCCGGTCCGCGGTCGGCGTGGCGGTGCTGCCGCTGGACGCCCCGGTCGAGGTCGAGATCCAGGTCGAGATCGCCGAATAGGCACGGCCGCGGAGCCGCGAGCCGCACGGGCGCGGGCCGAAGAGCCGTCGCGGCCGAAGCGCTGCGGGCCGGGCACGGGCCGGGCACGAGTCGTTGGGCACCTCGCGGCAGCAGTCGTCGAGGCTTCCCCCGCCCCCTCCCCCTCCTCCCCCCTTCGGGGGAGGGGGCGGGG
>NZ_JNZA01000038.1 GCF_000717345.1 Streptomyces lydicus
CCGCCAACCCACCCCCCACCAGGCACCCCCAAAGCCATCAACTCCCCTCCCCGAACCGTCCGTTACCGGCACCCGCCGCAGTCCAGGTGTCTAGAATCGTGGGTGGTGAGCGCGTGCCTGACCGGCCGGGCCCGTCATGTGCGTGAGCAGGACGAACGGGGGCGTCGTTGAACAACCCGATCCCTATACCCATGGATCTGGCGCTGCCGCCGGTACGCCGTACGCGGAGGATCCGCCGGCTGTGGCGCTCCCGGAAGGCGCTGGCCGGGCTGACGCAGTGGACCATCGACTGGGGTCTGCCGTTCGCCACGGGTGTCACCCTGCTGTACGTCTTCGCCGCGCGGGCGGCGAGCCCCAGCGAGGTGTACCGGACCTTCACCCTGATCGACCCGCCCCAGCACACGTTGCTGTGGCTGGCGTCCGTCATCGGCTGGCTGGCCGTGCCGGCCGTCATCGGTGGCGTGGCCGGTCATGTGATCGCCACCCGCATCCAGAGCGTGAAGTCGATCTCGACCAGCACGCTCTTCCAGCGGCGCGGCTGGGCGGCCAGGCTGCGGCCGCCGTCCCGGATCGACTACCTCGGCGCGTATTTCCACGGGACGCTGGCCGAGCAGGTCTTCGTGGACGCCTTCGTGCGCATCGCCCACCGCAACGACTGGGTGAAAGCGCAGGACCACTGGGAAGTCATCATCAAGGACACCATGAGCACCCAGCAGCTCTCCAAGCTCGACCGGCACGAGTGTCTGCGCCAGGCGCAGGACGCGACGCTCATCCACATGCGGCCGGCCGCGCTGGTCGGACTGTGTGTGGTGTGCGTGGCCCGGAAGCCGTGAGGGCGCAGGTGGCGCGGGGCGCGTGGTGGGGCGGCACGGGGCGGCGAACGGCTGACTCCCCGGGAGAGGACGGCGACTGATGCAGGCCGAAAGTGCGGTGGAGATCGTCCGGGCTTCCCTGGCGCTGGCGTTCCCGACCGCCACCGACGAGGGGCTGACCAGGGCCGCCGAGCTCGTACTGCGGTGGGGCTCCGAAGGGGTGGGGGTCCAGCTGGAGCCGGATCTGGCGGAGCGGATGCTGCTCGACCTGATAGCGGTCACCGGTCAGGACCCGGGCGAGTTCGAGGAGAGCCGGGCGCCACGCACCGAACTCACCTACGTCCGGCCGGCGCTGAGCCGTGCGTGGAGCCGTACGAGCGAGACGCGGGACCGGCTGCCGTACATCCCCCGTCCGCCCGAACGCCCCGGGCGCAGACGCTTCCGGCGAGGGCGCGGCGGCATGCCCGAATAGCCACCGGCGGCGCGCCCCTGCCCCTGCGTCGCGCCCACCGCCGCTGATGACCGAGGCGACCGGCCAATGCAACCGGCCAAGGCGACCGGCCTACGCCTCCCGGCTCGTCAGCAGCCGGCCCACGGCCCGTTCCAGCTCGGCGATCCGGTCGGCGAGGTTGGTGTGGTCGGTGCCCTTGGCGTCGCGCAGCAGGAGTTCCAGTTCGGCGAGCTGGCCCGCGACGTCCGCCAGCCGGCCCGCTTCGGAGGTCTCGGGGAGGGGCGGCGGCCGGTCGGACTCCGACGGGCCGGGGGGCGGCCCGGTCGGCCCGGCGGGCGGCTCGTCGATCCCGCGGGAGGCCGGGCGCCCCGGGGAGACCGCTTCCTGGCCGTCCGCAGATTCCTGTGCGGCGGCGGCCCCCGCCTCGCCTCCCGGGCGGTTGTCGGCGGTGAGCAGGCGCTTCAACTGGTCGGCCTGCGCGGCGAGTTGCTGGTTCTTGCGGTGCAGTTCGAGGAAGACATTGACCTTGGTGCGCAGCAGCCAGGGGTCGAACGGCTTGATCAGGAAGTCGGCGGCACCGACCGTGTAGCCCCGGTAGGCGTAGTTGGGGTCGACCGAGGCGCCGGTCAGCAGGATGATCGGGACGTCCTTCGTCTGGTCCAAGCCCTTGATGTTGGCGGCCGTCTCGAAGCCGTTCATGCCCGGCATGAGGACGTCGATGAGGACCACCGCGAACTCCTCGCGGAGCATGGCCTTGAGGGCCTCCTCGCCGGACCGGGCGCGGACCACCCGCCGGGAGAGCGAGCCGAGGACGGCTTCGAGGGCGACCAGGTTCTCCTCCATGTCGTCGACGATGAGGATGCCTGCGGTGTCCGACGCGGTGGTCATCGCTGCTGCCCCGCCGTTCCCCGGTCGTCCGGGCCGGCGCCGGTGCCCGCGCCCGAACCGGCCTCTTCGGAGCCGTCGGGCTGCGGCGCGCAGGCGGAGTCCTCGGGATCCAGCAGCCCGCAGATCACGGACAGCAGGCGGTCCACGTCCACCGGCTTGGGGATGTAGTCGTTGGCCCCACTCTCGATCGCCTTCTCGCGGTCGCCCGGCATGGCCTTCGCGGTGAGCGCGATCACCGGCAGGTCCGCGAAACGAGGGGTTTGTCGGATCGCCTTGATCATCTCGTATCCATCCATTTCGGGCATCATGATGTCCATCAGCACCAGCGAGACGTCCGGGGTCCGGTCGAGGACCTCCAGGCCCTCGCGGCCGTTCTCGGCGTATTTCACGCGGATGCCGACCCGGCCCAGTACGTGGGTGAGCGCGAAGACGTTGCGGATGTCGTCGTCGACGATGAGGAGCCGACGGTTGGCCAGCACCTGGCCGGGGCGTCCGCTGAGCCAGTCCTTGAGGCGGGTGGTCTCGGGCCAGGTGACGTCGCCGCCGTCCGCGGCGTGGGGCAGGGTGCCGGACACCAGGTCCTCCCGCCCCTCCTTGTCGCGGAAGCCGTCGTCGCCCGGCGGTTCCTGGTCCGGAGCCGGGGCGGTCCTCGGGGTGGGCCTGGTGCTGAGATGTTCGGCGAGGACGGGCCGGGTCGCCGCGGCGGGCCCGGGGGTGGCCTGCGCGGCGCTGTCCGCGGGGCGGGTCGCGGCGGTGGGGCTGGGCGCCGGCAGCGGGGCGGCGTAGCGGGCGGGCACGTACAGCGTGAAGGTCGAACCGACATCGGGCTTGCTCTCGGCGGTGATCCGGCCGCCGAGCAGTGCCGCCATGTCGCGGCTGATGGAGAGGCCGAGGCCGGTGCCGCCGTATTTGCGGTTGGTGGTGCCGTCGGACTGCTGGAACGCCTCGAAGATGCCGTCGAGCTTCTCGGGCGGGATGCCGATGCCGGTGTCCTTCACGGCAAGTGCGATGACCTCGCCGGCCGTGTGCAGGGGCTCCTCGTCGAAGTCTGTGCCCGGTACGCGCCGGACGAGGAGTTCCACCCCTCCGGAAGAGGTGAACTTCACGGCGTTGGACAGCAGGTTGCGCAGGATCTGCTGGAGGCGCTGTTCGTCGGAGAAGAGCTCCTCGGGTACGTCGTCGCCGACCTTGATGTCGAAGGTGAGGCCGCGGTCGACAGTGAGGGGCTTGAACGTCGCCCGGACGTAGTCCAGGAGTTTGATGAGCGGCAGCGGTTTGGGGTGCACGTCCATCCGGCCGGCCTCGATCTTCGACAGGTCGAGGATGTCGTTGATCAGCTGGAGCAGGTCGGAGCCGGCGCGGTGGATGGTGACGGCGAACTCCACCTCCTGCGGCGAGAGCCGGGCGTCGGGGTTGTCGGCGAGCAGCCGGGAGAGCACCAGCAGCGAGTTCAGGGGGGTGCGCAGTTCGTGCGACATGTTCGCCAGGAACTCGGACTTGTACTGGGAGGAGGTGGCCAGCAGGGCGGCCTTCTCCTCAAGCTCGGCGTTGGTCAGCTGGAGCTCGTCGGAGCGCTGGCGGAGCTCGGCGGTCAGCCGCTGGGACTCCGAAAGCAGGGACTCCGTACGGGAGTTGGCGATGATGGTGTTGATGGAGACGCCGATGGTGTTGACGAACTGGTCGATGAAGGCGAGGTGGACGTCACTGAAGCGGCTGAAGGAGGCCAGCTCGATGACGCCCAGCACCTGGTCCTCGAAGAGGACCGGGAGGATGACGATGCTGGCGGGGGCGGCGGCGCCGAGGCCGGAGCTGATGGTGATGTAGTCGGGCGGTACGGCGTCGACGACGATCTTCTTCTTCTCCATTGCGGCCTGGGTGATCAGGCCCCAGCCGGGGGTGCCCAGCCGCAGCCGCGGCAGCGAACGGCGGCCTTCGGGCTGCCCGGTGCCGTAACCGGCGATGAGCTCCAGTCCCTCGCCGGGCTCGGCACCCGCCTCGGCCAGGAAGAACGCGCCGAACTGCGCGTTCACCAGTGGGGTCAGCTCGCGCAGGATCAGGTCGGCGACCTCGACCAGGTCGCGGTGACCCTGCATCAGGCTGGCGATACGGGCGAGGTTGGACTCCAGCCAGTCCTTGGCGCGGGTGGTCTCGCGGAGGTTGGCGACCATCAGATTGATGTTGTTCTTCAGCGCCGCGACCTCGCCCTGGGCGTCGACGGTGATCGAGCCGGACATGTCGCCCTGGGTGACCGCGCTGGCCACCTCGGCGATCGCGCGGACCTGCGTGGTGAGGTTCAGCGCCAGCTCGTTGACGCTGGTGGTCAGCCGCTTCCAGGTGCCGTAGACGCCCTCGACCCGTGCCTGGCCGCCGAGTTGGCCCTCGCTGCCGACCTCGCGGGCCACTCGGGTCACCTCGGAGGAGAAGGACGACAGGGTGTCGACCATGGTGTTGATGGTCGTCTTGAGTTCGAGGATCTCGCCGCGGGCGTCGACGTCGATCTTCTTCGACAGGTCGCCCTTCGCGACGGCGGTGGCGACCTGGGCGATGTTGCGGACCTGGGACGTCAGGTTGTCGGCCATGAAGTTGACGTTGTCGGTGAGGTTCTTCCAGACGCCGGACACGCCGTGCACCTGGGCGCGGCCGCCGAGCCGGCCCTCGGTGCCGACCTCACGGGCCACTCGGGTCACCTCGTCCGCGAACGCGCGCAGCTGCTGGACCATGGTGTTGACGGTGTCCTTCAGCTCCAGGATCTCGCCGCGGGCGTCGACGTCGATCTTCTTCGACAGGTCGCCGTTGGCCACCGAGGTGGTCACCTGGGCGATGTTGCGGACCTGCGAGGTGAGGTTCAGCGCCATGAAGTTGACGTTGTCCGTGAGGTCCTTCCAGACCCCGGACGCGCCCCTGACCTGCGCCTGACCGCCCAGGTTGCCTTCGGTGCCGACCTCGCGGGCGACGCGGGTGACCTCGTCGGCGAACGCGGAGAGCTGGTCGACCATGGTGTTGATCGTCGACTTCAGCTCCAGGATCTCGGACGCTCTCCGTGAGGTCCTTCCAGACTCCGGAGACGCCCCTGACCTGGGCGCGGCCGCCGAGCTGGCCCTCGGTGCCGACCTCGCGGGCGACGCGGGTGACCTCGTCGGCGAACGCGGAGAGCTGGTCGACCATGGTGTTGATCGTCGACTTCAGCTCCAGGATCTCGGTTGTCGGTGAGGTCCTTCCAGACCCCGGAGACGCCCCTGACCTGGGCGCGGCCGCCGAGCTGGCCTTCGGTGCCGACCTCGCGGGCGACCCGGGTGACCTCGTCGGCGAAGGCCCGCAGCTGGTCGACCATCTTGTTGACGGTCAGCTTCAGCTCCAGCAGCTCCCCGGTCGCCTCGACGGTCACCTGCTGGGTCAGGTCGCCGCGCGCCACCGCCGTGGTGACCACGGCGATGTCCCGGACCTGCGCGGTCAGCCGCGACGCCATGGTGTTGACCGCCTCGGTCACGTGCAGCCAGTCGCCGGAGAGCCCCTGGACCTTGGCCCGGCCGCCGAGCCGGCCCTCGGTGCCGACCTCGCGGGCGACCCGGGTGACCTCGCCGGTGAACATCGAGAGCTGGTCGACCATGCGGTTCACGCCGCTGCCCAGGCGGCGCAGATCGCCGCGCAGCTGGCGGTTGCCGTCATGCAGGTCGACGTGCTGGGTCAGATCGCCGTCGGCCACCGCGTCCAGCACCCGGGTGGCCTTGGCGAGCGGGACGACCAGGGCCTCGAGGACGGTGTTGGCCGCCTCGATGTTCGTCGTCCACGTCCCCTGGCCGGGGCTCGCGGAGATCCGCTCGTCCAGCCGGCCCTGCCGGATGATCTCGCTGCGTACGCGTTGCAGCTCGGACGCCAGATGGGCGTTGCGGGCGACGATCTGGTGGAAGACGCCGACCATGTCGGCCAGCACGCCGTCCGCTCCGCCGCCGTCGGGGGAGCGCTCCACGCCGGCGTTGAAGTCCCCGTCGCGCAACGCGTTCATCGCGGCCAGCAGCGGCCGCAGCTCGCTCGTCCGTACCCACTGTCCGTCCCCGCCGGGCGGCACGGGCGTTTCCGTTGCCTGCGGGGAGTCCGGTGGTCCGGCCGGCTCCGGCGACCCCGGGGGTGGTGGGGGCGTGGAAGCAGGCTCGGGCCTGGCCGGGTCTAGAGCCATGGCGCACCATCCCCCCAGTAAGCGTTGTGGAGAGATCTATGTGAGTAGACTGATCCATTTGGGCGGATATGACATAGTATAAAGCGCTCGTAATCAGTTTTTCCCGGCATCTTCAGGGGGCACAGTGGCAGCGCTGTCCTCCCCGTACGCGACGGAGTCCGTGTCCCGGAAAGGTCTGCCTGCCAATCAGCTCGCGGCCTCGGGAGCGCGCAAATTCGTGCGGGCCCTGCTCGCCGAACGGGCGGCCGCACCACCGGCCACCGCGGGCACCGGGGCGGCGGCGATCAGCTCCGAACTCATCAACACCGCGGTCCTGCTCACCAGCGAGCTGGTCACCAACGCGGTGATGTACGCCGGCACCGACATCGACGTGACCTGCCGCATCGAACACGGCCCGCCCGCCGACTCCGAGGAGGGCCGCGGCCGGGCCACCGTGGGTGTGGTGCTGGAGGTCTCCGACCGGCACCCCGCCCGGCGGGTACGCGGCGGAGTCGACGCCCGCACCGGCGAGCCGGGCTACGGTCTCCAGCTGGTCAGCGCGCTGGCGGAGTCCTGGGGCGTGACCTACCGCCAGTCGGTCAAGACGGTCTGGTTCCGCCTGGAGGCCACCGAGGGCGAGCCCGGGCCCGTCGCCCCCGAGCCCCGGCGCGAGTCGCCCGTCCGCCTGACCCGGCACCGGAGGGGGTCGGCGCTCCCGCGCGGGTACGCCGCCGAATGGGCCGACCGGGGCGGCCCCTCCTTCCTCGCCGAGACCAGCGAGCTGCTGGCCGGGCAGCTCGACCAGGACATGGTCAGCGCGCTGGCCGCCCAGCTGCTGGTGCCCCGGCTCGCCGACTGGTGCGCGATCTGGCTGAGCGGCGAGGGGGGCGGGATGCAGCTCTCCCGCGTCTGGCACGTCGACGAGCGGCGGATCGCCCCGCTCCGCTCCGCGCTGGAGCGGGACCCGCCCGGTCTGGTCCGTACGGCCGGCACCCCCTGGCCCTGGCCGGAGGGCGCCGGTGCGACCGCCGAGGGCGGCTCCGCGCTCGCCTTCCCGCTGGTCGCCAGGGACACCGACCACGGCGTCCTGCTGCTCGGCCGGGCCGGCCACCTGCAGATGACCGACACCGTCGTGCGGATGGTCGAGGACGTCGCCCGCCGGGTCGCGCAGGCCGTCTTCACCGCCCGCCAGTACACCCGCCAGACCACCATCAGCCTGGCGCTCCAGCGCCGCCAGCTGCCCGCGTCGCTGGCCAGCATCGTCGGCGTGGACACCGCGATCGTCTACGAGCCGCACGGCGAGGGCCAGACCGTCGGCGGCGACTTCTACGACGTCTTCCCGATGGGCGACCGCCGCTGGTGCTTCCTGCTCGGCGACGTACAGGGCAAGGATCCCGAGGCGATGTCGGTCACCGGTCTGGCGCGGCACCTCGTCCGCCTGCTGGCCCGTGAGGGCCACGGCGTCGAATCGGTCCTCGGCCGGCTGAATCTCGCCATGGCCGAGGAGAGCGCGGAGGCCCTGGAGCTCGGTGGTGAGCAGGCCGGCTCCCGCTTTCTGAGCCTGCTCTACGGCGAACTGGAGGTCGACCCGGGGGTGCCCGGCGCCCGCTGCACGGTCGCCAGCGCCGGCCACCCTCCGCCGCTGCACCTGTTCGTCAACGGCACCGTCGAGCCGGCCTCCGAACCCCAGATGCTGCTGGGCATCGACGAGGGCACCGAGTACCACGCCAGCAGCTTCGCCCTCGCGCCCGGCGAGACGCTGCTGTGCGTGACCGACGGCGTCACCGAACGCCGTTGCGGCAACTGGCAGTTGGACGACAACGACGGTCTGATCGAGGTCCTCAAGGACGGCATCGGCCTGGGCGCCAAGGCCCTGGCCGAACACGTACGGCGCGCGGCGCACGACTTCGGCACCGGCCCGGTCGAGGACGATCTGTCGGTGCTGGTCCTCCAGGCGGTGCCGCCGACGGTTGACCCGCGGCCGTGACCGGCGACCGGTGCGGGCTCAGCGCCCGCCGGCCCGGCTGACCAGCAGATCCCCGCCGCCCGCGATCACCCCGCCGCCGTGCCCGACGACCGGGTCGAACTGCCCGCCGAGGAGTGACCGGCCGGGCCCGGCGCCGTCGGACGGCCGGTGGACCGGCGTGGTCCTGGGGGCCGCTTCGGCGGTGCCGCACGCGAGCACGCTGACACCGCCCAGGGCGGCGAGGACGAGGCAGCGGCGGAGAGGGGGGCGCATATGTCGCTCCTGAGGGAAAAGTAACCGGTTGCCCGTCAGCGTGGGCTCCCGGCCGGAGGCCGCACAAGCAACGTGCCCGCAAGGACATCCCTGTGGGTGAACGGCCGCCCCGCCGCTCCGTGACGAGCTGGCAAGAACACGCCCCGGAGGGCGTGACATACCAGCCGGTATGCGCTGACAATCGCAACACCACTACCCGCCCGTAACAAAGCGGAGGCACCCGGTGCTGAGCACGATGCAGGACGTACCGCTCACCGTCTCGCGAATCCTGGCCCACGGCTCCACGGTCCACGGAGACTCGCAGGTCATCACCTGGACCGACGGTGAGCCGCACCGGCGCACCTTTGACGCGATCGGCCGCCGCGCCGCCCAGCTGGCCCGCGCCCTGCGCGACGAGCTGTCGGTGGCCGACGAGGAACGCGTTGGCACGCTGATGTGGAACAACTCCGAACATATGGAGGCATATCTGGCCATCCCCTCCATGGGGGCGGTACTGCACACCCTCAACCTGCGGCTGCCCGCCGAGCAGCTGGTGTGGATCGTCAACCACGCCGAGGACCGGGTCGTCCTCGTCAACGGAAGCCTGCTGCCGCTGCTGGCCCCGCTGCTGCCGCAGCTGCCCCACGTCGAGCACATCGTCGTCGCCGGCCCCGGCGACACCTCCGTCCTCGATGGCGCACGGGCCCGGGTACACGACTACGAGGAGCTGATCGCCGGGCGCCCGGAGACCTACGACTGGCCGTTGATCGACGAGCGCGAGGCCGCGGCGCTCTGCTACACCTCCGGCACCACCGGCGACCCCAAGGGCGTGCTCTACAGCCACCGTTCGCTGTATCTGCACTCCTTGCAGGTCAACACCGCCGAGGCGTTCGCGCTCACCCCCCGCGACATCACCCTGCCGGTCGTGCCGATGTTCCACGTCAACGCCTGGGGCCTGCCGCACGCCGCCTTCATGGCCGGCGCCTCGCTGCTGATGCCGGACCGCTTCCTCCAGCCCGCCCCGCTCGCCAAGATGATCGAGACGGTACGGCCCACCATCGGCGCCGCCGTCCCCACCATCTGGCAGGGCCTGCTCGCCGAACTCGACGCCAACCAGTACGAGGTGGCCTGTCTGCGCACGGTCGTCATCGGCGGTTCGGCCTGCCCGCCGGCCCTGATGCGCGGCTTCGAGGAGCGGCACGGCATCCGCGTCGTGCACGCCTGGGGCATGACCGAGACCTCGCCGCTCGGCTCCGTCTCGCACCCGCCGGCCGGCGTGAGCGGCGAGGAGGAGTGGGCCTACCGCGCCACCCAGGGCCGCTTCCCCGCCTCCGTCGAGGCACGACTGATCGGCCCGGACGGCGAGCGGCTGCCGCACGACGGCGAGGCGGCCGGCGAGCTGGAGGTCCGCGGCCCGTGGATCGCGGGCGCGTACTACGGCGGCGCCCAGGGCGAACCGCTGCGCCCCGACGACAAGTTCAGCCCCGACGGCTGGCTGCGCACCGGCGACGTCGGCACCCTCACCCCCAACGGCTACCTCACCCTGACCGACCGCGCCAAGGACGTCATCAAGTCCGGCGGGGAGTGGATCTCCTCGGTCGAGCTGGAGAACCACCTGATGGCGCACCCGCACGTCCTGGAGGCCGCGGTGGTGGCCGTACCGGACGACAAGTGGGGCGAGCGGCCGCTGGCGACCGTCGTGCTGAACGAGGGCGTGACCATCGGCTACGAGGAGCTGAAGGCGTTCCTCGGCGAGCGGATCGCGCGCTGGCAGCTGCCGGAGCGGTGGGCGCTGATCCCCGCCGTCCCCAAGACGAGCGTGGGCAAGTTCGACAAGAAGGTGCTGCGCAGGCAGTACGCCGACGGAGAGCTGGACGTCACCCTGCTGGCGTGAGCTTGCGCGGCGGGAAACGGTGGTGGGGCCCGGCCGCGGGCCCCACCGTCAGTTCGTACCGATCTTGGCGAGCAGGTCGACGATCCGGGCCTGCACGTCGGCGCTCGTCGAGCGCTCCGCGAGGAACAGCACCGTCTCGCCGGCCGCCAGCCGCGGCAGCTGCGCCGGGTCCAGGTCGGCGGAGGTGTAGACGACCAGCGGAGTGTGGTCCAGCAGCCCGTTGGCCCGCAGCCAGTCGACGATGCCGGCCCGCCGGCGGCGCACCTGCATGAGATCCATCACGACGAGATTCGGCCGCATCTGCGTCGCCAGGGTCACCGCGTCGGTGTCCGCGCCGGCCCGCGCGACCTGCATCCCGCGCCGCTCCAGCGACGTGGTCAGCGCCCCCGCGATGGCGTCGTTCTGCTCGATCAGCAGCACCCGCGGCGGGTGCTGCTCGCTGTCGCGCGGCGCCAGCGCCTTCAGGAGGACCGCCGGGTCGGCCCCGTACGCGGCCTCCCGGGTGGCCTGCCCCAGACCGGCGGTCACCAGCACCGGGACCTGCGCCGCGCCCGCCGCCTGACGCAGCGACTGCAGCGCGGTACGGGTGATCGGCCCGGTCAGCGGGTCGACGAACAGCGCCGCGGGGTACGCGGCGATCTGCGCGTCGACCTCCTCACGGGAGTTGACGATCACCGGCCGGTATCCGCGGTCGCTGAGCGCCTGCTGGGTGGCGACGTCCGGCGCCGGCCAGACCAGCAGCCGGCGCGGGTTGTCCAGCGGCTCGGGCGGCAACTCGTCGTCCATCGGCATGGGCTGACGGTTCATCACCTCTACGGCGCCGTTCGGCCCGTCGAGCGGTTCGGGGCCCTCGCTGCCCTCGTCCGGAGCGGAGATCGCGAAGGCGCGGCCCTCACCGGTGTCCATCAGATGCGGCTGCGGGCCAGGCCCCTTGGGCTGCGCCGGGGCCTGCGGACGGCCCGGCTGCTGCGGCCCGGCCGGCTGCGGGCGCGCACCCTCGGCCGCGGCGTCGGCGGCGGCCGCGCGCTCGCCGTCCTGCGGGGGCGCGGCGAGCTTGCGGCGGCGGCCCGAACCGGCGGACGTACCACCGGGCGGAGTGCTCCCGGGCGGCGCCGGCGGACGCTGCTGGTCGACGATCTGCTGGGCGAACGGCACGCCCTGCCCGAGCGTGCGCACGCTGAACGCCCGCCCCGAGGTCTGCCCGTCGTCCTCGGCCGCGGGCGGCAGCGCCTGGCGGTGCGGCCCGGCCGGCCGGCTCTGCGGTGCCCGGTCCGCGGCCTCTTCGGCGGGGCTGGGGCGCCCGCGCCGCCGGCCGGTGGGCGCCGGTGCCTCGGGTGCCTGCGCCCGGTCGGGCACCTCGGCACCACCGGGGGCCGGGGCGATGCCGGGCGCCATGCCGGTCCCGGCCCCCGTCGCCTCCGACGGGTCACCGGACTCGGCCGGCTGCGCCACCAGCCCCTCGGGACCGGCGACGAACGTGCCGGACGACTCGGAATCGGCCATCGCGGCGGCCGCCCGCTCCTCGGCAGCGGCCCGCCTGGCCCGTCGCCGGCCGGTCGGCTCGGCGTCCCAACCGCCCTGCGCTTCGGGGGAGTCGGCGACCGCCGCCAGCTCGTTACCGGGCCGGCCGGCGGGCGTCGCCTCGGGCCCGGCGGCCACCGGCCGGCGTGCGCGACGCCGTCCGGTCCCGGCACCCTCCGGAGCGGCGCCCTGCGCGGGCACCTGGTCGGCGGCGGGCAGCGCGGGCAGCGACGACGGGCCGGGCTGCGGAGCCCGGTCCGCCGCGGCCGGGGGCAGCGCGAAAGCGGTACGTGCGCCGGCAGCCTGCTGCGCGCCGGCAGCCGCGGGGGCCTGGGCCCGCTCGCCCTGCTCAGGACGCTCGGGAGCCTCGGCCAGCGCCCGGCGCGCCCGCCGCCCGGCCGGCTGCACGGGCCCCAGGCCCTGCGGCTGCCCCGCGGCGGGGGCCTGCCCCGGAATCTGCGGACGGGCCGGAACAGCGGCCGGGGAGCCCGCCGCGGGCCCCTGCGGGCCGGCCGCCGGCTGTCCGGACGTCTGGTGCGCCCCACCCGAGGGGAGCGCGGGCAGCCCGCCGCCCTCCGGGGCACCCTGCCGCGCCCGCCGCCGGCCGGACGCCGGCACCGCCTCGGCGCCCGCCGGGCCCGACGGCAGCCCCGTACCGCCCTCGCCGGCCCCGCCGTTCACACCCTCATGTGCACCCTGCGGCACACCGGCACCCTGCGTACCGCCGGCCACCGGCTGACCGCCCGCACCCGTGCCCGGGCCGCCCGCCGGCGCGCCCTGCTCGGCGCCCGGCTGGCGCGCCCGCCGCCGCCCGGTCGGCTGCGCCGTACCGCCCTCCGTACCGTCGGCGAGCGGCTCACCGGTCCCACCGGTACCGCCGTCACCACTCGCAGCGGCCCCCGCGCCCTCGGGGCCGTCACCGGCCTCCTCCGCGGATGCCTGGGCGCCGCCGTCCGCCGCGCCGTGCGTGCCGCGCACCCGGGCGGCCGGAACCGGCATCACCGTCGTCTCGTTGCCGCCCGCCCGGTCCGCGCCGTCGGCCGCGTCGTCCGCCGCCGCCGGGCCGTCCACGCCCACCGGAAGTTCCAGCACATACGCGCTGCCGCCCGCACCCGGGCCGCCGCCCGGCGCCCCCGGCACGTCGTGCGTCTGCACCAGCCCGCCGTGCTGCCGCACGATCCCGCGGACGATCGGCAGGTGCACCGGGTCCCCGCCGCCGAACGGGCCGCGCACCTCGATCCGTACGACGTCGCCACGCTTGGCCGCCGCCACCACGATCGTGGAGTCCCCGGCGATCGCGCCGGTACGCCCCCCCGCGGCGAGTGCGGCCTCGCCCACCGGCATCCGGCCCGTGGAGTCCACCCCCGCGACATCCGCGATCAGGTGCGACAGCGCCTGCGCGAGCCGCTCAGCGTCCACCACCGCCTCTATCGGCGGGGCGTGCACCGCGAACTGCGCCCGGCCGGGCCCGATCAGCTCGACCGCGCCCTCCACGCCCGCCGCGACCACGCCGTCCAGCGACACCTGAACGCGGTTGAGCTTCTCCGCGCCGGAGTCCAGCCGCTGGTAGCTCAGGACGTTGTCCACCAGGGTGGTCATCCGGGCGTGGCCGGCCGCCAGGTGGTGCAGGATCTGGTTCGCCTCGGGCCACAGCTGGCCGGCCGGGTCGGAGGCGAGCGTGCCCAGCTCGCCCTTCAGCTCCTCCAGCGGCCCGCGCAGCGCCTGCTCCAGCACGGCCAGCAGTTGCGCGTGCCGCGCCGCCAGCGCGTCGTAGGGACGCCGGTCGGTGAACGTCATCACCGCGCCGACCAGCTGATCACCGTCCCGCACCGGCGCGGTCGTCAGATCGACGGAGACCGCCCGCCCGTCCTTCGCCCACAGCGCCTGGCCGCGCACCCGGTGCTTGCGTCCGGACTTCAGCGTGTCGGCCAGCGGCGTGTCCTCCCACGGCAGCGCCGACCCGTCCGCCCGCGAGTGGTGGATGAGCGGGTGCAGTTCCTTGCCGCCCAGCTCGCTCGCCCGGAACCCGAGGATCTGCGCCGCGGACGGATTGACCAGGACGACCTTGCCCTCGGCGTCGACCCCGACCACACCCTCGGCCGCGGCCCGCAGGATCATCTCGGTCTGCCGCTGCTGGCGGGCCAGCTCGGTCTCGGTGTCCAGCGTCCCGGTCAGATCGCGCACGACGAGCATCAGCAGCTCGTTGCCCGTATAGCCGTTGCGATGATCGGCGTACGCGGCCTCGAAGGCGGACTCGTACGGCGTGCGGCCGTCCTCGAGGTTGGCGCTGGTCACCTCGACCAGCAACTCGGTCCCGTCGGTACGCCGCGCCACCATCCGCGTCGGCTTCGTCCGCTGGCCGATCTCCTCGTCCCGGCGCCGCATCGAGCCCGGGATCCGCTTGGAGTCGAAGGTCGGCAGCAGGTCCAGCAGACCGCGCCCCACCAGGGCCGTGCCGGGCGCCTCGAAGGTCTCCAGCGCGATGGTGTTGGCGTTGACGACCGTGCCGTTGCAGTTGACGAGCAGGAGCGCGTCGGGAAGGGCGTCGAGTATGGCTGCGAGGCGAGCAGCGCCTCGGGATGGCCTGCTGCTCACGAGACGCTTCCCTCCTGTTACCGCACCGTGCCGACCCGCCGGGGCGGATCGCTGAGATGGAGTCTACGGGCACTTGCCCGCGGTGCGGAGGCGGATGACGAGGAGGCAATGCCGCGCCCGGGGGCGACTCACCGCACGCCCGACATGTGCCCCTCGTCCTGACCTGGTCCGCTACTGCGGCACGAAAGGGGTCATGAAGTGGTCGCCGGGAGCAGGGGTTCGAAGCGGCTCCAGCGGCTGATCTCACACCCGTTGGTGCGCCGGAAATCCGCGTTGACGGGACGCCCCGCCCAGGTGCCGGTCACATGAGCGGTCGCCGGGCCGCCGTACATCATCGTGCACTGCGCGTTCTGCGGCACGGGAGCGAACGGGTCCCTGCCCCACTGCGTCATCCCGTCCAGCTTGGCGCAGGCGCTCCTGGCCTTGCGGTGGGTGCTGCCGCGGTCGGGATGGCAGTACAGCTCGAAGGTCCCGTCGGTACGCGCCGACCCGGAGTCGCGGACGGTGACGGTGAGGTGGTCGACGGGCGCCTGCGGGAGCGGCGCGTACCGCCCCACGAGCCCCGCGCCCTCCGTCCCGGCCCCGGCGGGCGCGGTCCGGCCGTCGGAGCCGTGGTGCCCCGCCCCGGTGATGCCGACCGCTGACCGGTGGTGCGGCAGCGGGATCGGCGCGGCGGAGGCGGTGGGCGCCGCCAGTGCCAGCGCGGCGGTGGCGGCGGTGGCGGCCGCGAAGAAGAGGGACGAACTCCGGCGGTGCGACATCACAGGCTCCAGAGAGGCGAGTGCGGGGCGGGTACGCGGTACGTACACGCCGGGGGCGCACGACACCTCTGCCGCGCCGGCCCCGACTCTCCTAACGCGCCGCCGCCCCCGACGTTGCGCCGCAGGAACGTCTTTGCCGGGTGGGCCACGCGCCTAGTACCGTAGGGGGCGATTGGTGACAGCCCTTGGAGCTGTGCCATCATCTGGACACACCACGGCGTGCATGCGCGCGTGGGGTGTGTGGAGGCGTCGCCTAGTCCGGTCTATGGCGCCGCACTGCTAATGCGGTTTGGGGCTTACCCCCCATCGAGGGTTCAAATCCCTCCGCCTCCGCTCCTCTTCGTTCAGGCCCCGGTCCCCGCGACCGGGGCCTGAACGCTTTCCCGGCGCGCATACACGGCCTCTACAACACCCCCCAAAACCGGACACACCCCCACAAACCCAAACACCCCCGCGCCTAGCATCCTGGCCCCCGCCCGCGAGGCGCTCACCATCCGCTCCGGATCCAGCCCCCGCCCCTCACGTCGCCGGGTGCGCCGAGCGTCGCTCCGAAGGCTCTCAAAGTGGTCCGCGTCACATCCCGGCCCGCCGCCCCCACCCTCGAACTCGACGCCCGCCCCCACATCCCCTCGGCAACATCAGGGCCGAAGCCCCGTGGTCGCCCCGAAGAGCACTGCACCCGCCCGAACTTCACCCGGACCGCCGAGCCCCACCCCCGGACTCCCGAGGCTCCCGACTCCCACCAAAACCACGTTTCCGCAGGTCAGAGCCGCTACGGGCAATGGATTTCGCCTGACGGCGCAGGTCATGTAATGTTGTTCCCGCAACGCCGACCGGCAAGAAAAACCGCCGGAAAGCCAAGCGCTCGTAGCTTAACGGATAGAGCATCTGACTACGGATCAGAAGGTTGCAGGTTCGAATCCTGCCGAGCGCACAGCAGGCCAGAGGCCCCGTTCGAATCGAACGGGGCCTCTGGTGCTTCTGTTGACGGCAGTGATTGACGGCAACCGCCCCTGAGGACTGGTGCGGGTGGATCAGATGGGCACCCGGATGCCGGCCGGGCCGTCGTCATCGTCCGACGGGTTGCCGTCACCCCTCAGCGCTTCCCCCATACGGTCGAAGGCGGAGCGCTGGGAGTCGAGCCGCACGAAGGTGTAGATGTCCATGGTCACGCGGATCGAGCTGTGGCCCAGGACTTCCATGATCATGCGGGCATCGGCGCCCTGCTCATGGAGCAGTGACGCGCACGTGTGACGCAGGTCATGAAAGCGGACCCTGCGGACCTCCGCGCGGGCGCACAGAGCCTCGAAGGAACGGTTCAGGTTGCGCGGCTCGATGGGGGTCCCGTTCTTCGTGGTGAAGACCAGGTCGTGCCCCGCTCCCTTCCAGGCGTCTCCCGCCGCCTTCCTGTCGGCGATCTGCTGGGCGCGGAGAGCCGTCACACACTCGGACGGCAGCGCGACGCGACGGGCCGAGCGTTGCGTCTTCGGCGCAACGCTCAGCAGCTCCCCACCGACCCGCTGAAGAGCCTGCCGGACGGTCACGACACCCTCGTACAGGTCCACGTCTGACCAGCGCAGGCCCAGCACCTCACCGCGTCGCAGCCCGATGCGGACCCCGAGTTCGTACGCGGCCCACAGCGGCGTCGCCGAGGCGGCGAGGGTGAAAGGCGGACCGCCGCAGAAGGTGGAGGCGGATCCGGGAGGATGGTCAAGCCACCCGGCCCGTCACTGAAGCCCTACATGCCCTGCAAGACCAACTCCGCACCCTCAACGCGGAATTCCAGGACTTGCGCAAGGAAGTAGACGCGCTGAAGGCGGAGCGCAACCAGTCCTAGGGCTGTCCGGCAGTTCAGGTATCGCGCCGACGCTCGGCCGCCCATTCGCCGGCAGGCGGTGTCCATGCCCCGCGAGGCTAGACGGTGCGAACACCCCAGGCCAGTGCGTCACGTTGAGTGAGTAGGTCTGACGTTCTGGTGACAACACGCCAGATCCGCCAATACCTTGATCCCATGGCGGCAGGAGAGCAGCAGCAGGAGAAGGGGCGTGATGGCGCCTATTTCGCTCGCGAGTGGCTGGAGAGCACCACGCGTGTCCACGCACCGTGGGTGGTCTATGAGGCACCGCAGATGACGACACTCACCCTACTCAATGGTGCCCATGAGTCCTGGGATCTAGCTGGCTACTTTACCAATGAGAAGAAGAACCAGTTTTATGCCGAAGTCAAGGCTTACAACAGCGATAACCAAGGCCCTAAGTATCGTGAGTACCTGACTGACTGCTACTCCGCCACAGCCAAGATGATCAAAGATGGCATAGATAGAGAATGCGAATTCATGTGGATCACATGGCATCCGTTCTCTATGGGGGCGTGGACCAAGCTTTGCGACACCGAAACGATAGAGGAAGCGGTCAAGCAGTACCCGAACAAGCTTGGCGGCGAGCATTACGATCCTGAAATCGGCAAGAAAGTAGCCGACAGGCTTTGGCTCATCGTCCTGTCCGAGAGGCAGGAAGAACTGATGATGAATCGCGAGTACCTGGGTCATATTCGTGCTTACATCACCCGGGGGGTGTGAAGGTCGTGCAGAATGTTAACTCGCAGATCCAAAACGCATTGCACCAACCTTCCCCCGAAATCGCAATCCGGGACGTCAAGCACGTCATGGCTCGCGAATTGCAAGCGCTGGATCCCAAAACGGAGATCAAGTCCACGGACTACTTCAACCACACCTTCGTGCCGGATTTCGTCCTCACATGGGGGTCTGGAAGTGAGAGGCCTACGCGAGATGTGTACCTGCGGTTTAATGTCGATGAACCCCTGATCCAACGAGATCTTCTAAGTCTGCGCGAAGAGTCACCTGCTTTCATCTCAATTTCCGGGTCCGGTGCGCACAGTGGGCAAGCCGAGATGATCGCAGCCGAGTATGAAGATTGCCTGCTTTCCAGCGCCAGCACCCTCGAAAAGATTTCCAGCGAGGCTTCCCGCACACCAGTAACGCAGATGCTCAAGTCGTCCCTCCTTCAGGGCGGCAAGGGGTACCTGGTCGGAGAATCGGCAAACGAGGTTCAGCGAGCTGTTTCGCGTGCGGATTCGGCTCTTGCGAATCTCAACGCAGCCGAGGTGGGCAAAACCGTACGTGTGATGAACAACCACTTCGCGCGCGGGTTCTCTGCCCGCATCGAGCGGGTGATGCAAGTTCTTTGGGTCAGTCAGGGTGGGGAGGTTGGCGAATTTCCCGGTACGCTGGAGTCAAGGACCGCCCTATCCCCTGACGAACTTATCGCGATCCTTCCATTCCTGCTCTCTCTAGAGGAGATCTCCAGTATCGAATTCTGGAGGAATCTGGGTGAAAGTCTCAGCCTTGGTATTCTTCAGGACCTTGAGTCCTGGCCGGCGAACTCGAACCTCAATCTACTAGTGAACGCAAATTTGGATCGCATCAAGACGAAGGGGGTAGCGCTCGATCGAATTGAATTCGATCTATTCGACGATCCAGAGGCGCCGCCGTATTGGCATATCCAAGAATCCCAGCTCCGTATGCGTTGCTCTGAAATCGATCTACGATTCGTTGACGATAGGCGTAAGACGGCACATCGCAGCGACGTTGGGCGTGCGCCACAATGGTTGGAGATCGAGCAGCGACTAGATCGGTATGGAATCGAGGGCATCGAGTTCACTTCCCCGGGAAGTAAGACGCACATCAAGAGCAGCACTACTGATGGGTTGCGCGACTCAACAGATATGAGTGCGCTTTCAAGGGCGCTCGGCAAATTGGCCCGGGTGATCTCGGTGGAACTCAAGCTGCCCAATTCACGCGATAATGTGGAGATCGACTTTGATCGTTCAGTGGTGGATGCGGTAGGAGTGCCTCTCAGTCCACATCTGCTTGCTTATCTGGGGCTGGATCTCCTGTATCAATCCTCGCAAAAGACACTCGAAGATCTCAGCGCTTTCGTGACTGTGGGAGGGAGTCTCCCCTGGTGGAAGGATGGGAAAGTGGAACGCATCACTGGCGAATCGAACTGAACCTTGCCTGTGCAGGCGTCTAGGCTGGCCCCTGGTCCTCACGCAGCTGTGCCACGTCTTCCCGTGTCGCCCGTACTTCTCCACCAAGACGGTCCGCCATCGCACTCAATTCCCGGATCAGGGTGAGTGCGTCCGGTTCATGTGGAGCCGCCGAGGTCTTCAGTTCAGTCCCGTTCATCGTGCCCATCCTCGTCGTGTGCGTCATTTCGCTTCCACCCAGTCAGCCCCAGTGCCCTTACCGACCCGCTTACCAAATCCGCGTGCCGCGGTAACGGAAGCGGCACGACCGCCCTGGTAAGCCCCTGGTAGGCGTGGAAAGCACGGCCACGTTCACCATGGGCCTGCGCCTGGGCAGAGGAACCGTGCAGGCAACTGGCACCACCTTGCAGACGAGGCGGCAGAGACGCTGGAGCGATTCCCGCCCTGCGGTCCAGCCCGTTCCGCCATCCCGTCCTGCGGGAAACGAACCACACCGGCGTCCCATCCGGCGGACCCGCTCACCGCTCACCGGCACCTGCCTCCACTTCTTCAGCCCACCCCGCCAAGCGTCCTGACCAGCCATCACGACACCAGCCGATCCCGGATTTCCCCAGTCCGGCGTTCCGTGCCAAAATCCCGGCCCTTCTCGACAAGTCCAACACCCCTGTCGGACACCATCTCGGACACGCGAACTCTCTGCCAGAAGGCCTGTGGACGGAGTCCGGCGATCAGCGAGACGAAGCCCCATAGATCTGCGCGGTCCAAGGCAAGCAGGGGTGCGAGCGGCATGAGTGAGGGAGCAGCCGCGGGACGCTTCGCAGCAGCAGCAGCAGCAGCAGCGGCGAGGCGGAGCGCAGCCGTGCTGTTCAAAGTTTCTTTACTGGATCAAGGCGGCCCGCTCCGCGGGCCGCGCGCGCTGGCGGCCAGGGGCCGCCGTCGCTCCTTGTCTCCGCCACCGCTCCCGGCGGCCCCCCACCGCTCAGCGCGCAGGCCCGAAGCCAGGCCGACCAGACCGGGCAGCAATCCGCCCAGCCAGAAGCAGCACCACCTGGCCGACGCTCCGACTGCGACCTGTCATCCTCCTCGACCAGGCGCAAGCGACCAGCGGTCCCGAACAGCCGATTCCGCAGTGACAGCACGTCTGCGCCCCACGGCAGAACAGAGCAGCGTGGTACAGGCCGGATAGGGCGCAGGTGCACACATGGCGGATGCTCGTCACAGCGCGGGCGCATCGTGGCTGACTGTCTGTGGCTGAGGCCCAGGAACGCACCTTGACCTGCTGTCCGCCCGCGCCGCCCGTTCCACAAGGTCCACAACTCCCTCTCGTCATCTGCTCGTGAGGGCCGGCCGCAGTGAGCACGACAACAGCCCCGGTACCATCGGCACCGGGGTTCTGATCATGAACTCCCCGACCGGACCGCCCGCGTGCTGCCAGGCTCAGGGGGCGGTCCGGTCTCAGTTGTTGTGCCGATATCTCCGGCGAGGCGATCAGCCAGCAAGCCCTTCGCTGACGACGGTGACATCGCGCAGTTCGCGGTAGAGGCACGTAGCGAGCACCGAGCGCAACAGCGGGTCGCCACAGGGCAGAAGGGCATTGTGCTCGTGCACGGTCCAGCCCTCGCCGGTGAGCTTGTACGGAGTGCCGGAGTACCCCCACAGGCGAGGCGTTCGGACCCTCAGGACGACGAACTCCGCCTTCCGCAAGTGGGGACACTCGGCTGCGGCCAAACGCGCGTGCTGTTCGCACAGCGGCGGCATCCCCGTCAAAGAACGCTCCGGCCAGGTAGCCCGGTCGTGGGGCATGCGCCAGTCCAGGAACAGCCAACCGTCCGCGTTCCTTGACGCTTGAGCGCCGCAGACCTGGCACTTCATCGCGTACATGGCCTGGTACTGGCGCCCAGGGTGCATGTAGTCGTACTGGGGCCGGCCTACCTCAGGCCGGTGTGCCATCCGCCCCCACAGCACCTGGTCCCGACCGACGCGATCGGCCGGGCGCTCGTTGCGGTAGCCAAGCTTCGGTCCCTTCGCATCCCAACGGATCAGCAACTGGTCTTCATGGTCGGCGAGCTCCGCGGACCATGAGGCAACGTAGGGCACCAAGGACGGCCTA
The DNA here is from genome assembly GCF_000717345.1 of Streptomyces lydicus. Taxonomy (GTDB): domain Bacteria; phylum Actinomycetota; class Actinomycetes; order Streptomycetales; family Streptomycetaceae; genus Streptomyces; species Streptomyces lydicus. The sequence continues at coordinate 21,412 of NZ_JNZA01000038.1, forward strand.
CGCCCTGGGTACTCAGCCACTACCGAACCCCTCACCATCGAGCTCAACCTGCACCTGACCGGGACCCTCAGCCGGTCGCCCATGTTCACGCGGGCCGCAGCATTCCAACGCCGAGCGCAGCAAGCCCAAGGCGTCCTGTAAGTCGAGGCAGTCCTCACGGCCGCGCGCCTTCCGGCAGACGAGGGACCGTGCTCTCTCCAGGACAGCAGCGGTGAGACCCCGCGCCATGGGCAGGAAGTCAGCCGGCACGCCCGGCTTTGATCTAGACCCCACGGAGGCACCCCCGAGCAGCGACAGGTGTGCACGAGGCGTCACTGTGTGCAGCAGCGACAGCAGCAGGGGCGACGTCCGGGCGGGTGACCGGAGGCGGAGTGCTACGAGACTCCAGCGCACCGCCAACGATCACCACGGGCGGTGTCATCCCCAGTAGACCCAACACGACGAGCGCCAGGCCCTCCCGCGACCGGACCTCACGCGTCTGACGGCGGCTCATCACGCGCACCCGCCGCCGGCCATCGCGTTCAACGGCGCCCAGCTGAAGAACAACTGCGCACCGTGGCGCCCGAGGTGATCCAACTCCGGGTGCCGGAATTCGGAGGCCGGGGACAAAGCATTGGGCCACCGCGTGATGACTACCTCGACCTCGCCGCGCTCGGCCATCTCCCGCACCTTGAGCCAGCCGGCACGCCTCTGCGGCACTGGCTCGCCATACCGATCCACAATCTCGGCAACGATCCGCAGGCCGTTTTTGACAGCGAAGTCGCGGCCCTCCTGCACCGCGCGCTCGTGCGCCACACCAGGAACATCCTGGCTACGCGACGCACAGATGTAGAGAACGGCTGGAGTGCTGGTCCTGGTCATCGCGAGCCTCCTGAGCAGGGGCCGGTGAGACCGCATGGCGTAGCGGTCAGAGGTGATTGCAATTGGTCGCCCGGTGGACATGCGCAGCAGCTTCGCGGCGACGGTGGTGTCGCCCAAAGGCCCAGCTGATTACCCAACTTGGGTAACATCACCAGCCTTAGAGTGCTGACATCTCGTAGCCTTCAACCGCGGGAGCCTGCCTGATGCCGAAGCCGCCCCAGCCGCGAGAGCTTCCCGGTCGGCTGCTCACTGATCCTGAGATGGTCGATGCCTGCCGAGTCCGGGACTTCAGCAGGGTTTTCCGGCTGGTGAAGAAGCACGCCGGCATTTACCCGTCGATGATTGCCCGCCTGTGCGACCTCACCCCGAGCCGCGTGGGGGAGGTGATGGCCGGCGAACGCCGTTTGCAGCACATGGAAGTGATCGAACGCATCGCGGATGGGTTGCACATCCCCGGTCACATGCTCGGGTTGGCCCGGCGGACCTGGGAGACACCCGCGGCCCTCACCGTGATCGAGCGAGAGCCGGCTCAGCCACCCGCGGCGACAGAACAGCTCAAGCCCGTGGATCTCCCCGGATCCGACGTGGACAACATCCTCGCCCTCACTTCGCCGACCGATCCGAGCCTTTCCACCCTGCAAGCGTTGCGGGCATCGATCGAGGACTACTGGCGCCGCGACGATCAGCACGGGGGAGAGGTCCTCAGACCAGCAGTGGTTGGGCAACTTCGGTACGTCGTGGACCTGTTGGGCACGAGCAGGTCCCGGTCCATCAAGGACGACTTGTACGGGGTCGCGCCGGAACTTGCCCGCCTCACCGGCTGGACGCACTTCGACGCCCGCCAGTACAACCAGGCCCGCGCCTATTTCACGCAAGCCCTGAAGCTTGCCAAGGAAATCGACGACCGGCAGTTCATGGCCAACGTCCTTGCCTGCATGAGCTTGCAGGCGACGTACCAGGAGAAGCCCACGGACGCTCTGGCCTTCGTGCAGGCCGCGCAAGATGCAGTCCGCGGCGGCGCCGGATCGACTCCGCGCGTCCAGTCGATGTTGGCCATGCGAGAGGCGTTTGCGCACGCCTCACTGGGCAGCCGGGCCGCCACCCACACGGCGATCTCCGAAGCGCACCGCCAGTTCGAACTGATCCGCACGGACGACCCGGACCCCACCTGGGTGTCCTACTTCGACGAGCCCAAGCTCATCGTGGACACCGGCATCGCACACGGCCAGCTCGGCGAAGCAGCAGCGGCTGAACCCCTGATTGCTGACGCCGTGCGCAGAGAGCACGGCACCAACCAGCGGGGACGCGCCTTCCACGCAATCTGGCTGGCCCGCACCCAACTGCAGCAGGGCAAGCTCGACCAGGCATGCCACACCGCTACAGAAGCTCTGGAGCCCGCCTCAGCGGTCGCTTCCGAACGGCTGGCCGGCCACCTCAGAGAGTTCTACGGACAGCTGACTCCGTACCGGGGAGAGCCCGTCACCACGGCCTTCGAGGCACGCCTCAGAGAAGTGCTCCCCACCTGAGTTAGCTGAGTCAGCGAGCCGCATCATCCATCAGCACGTAGAGCAGACCCACGAGCGAACCGCTGCTCACGACCTCCCGGCGGTCGATCATGGCGCGTGCTTCGGCGAGCGGAACCCACTCGATGCGGTCGGATTCGTTCTTCTCGGTCGGAGGCCCGACGTAGGTCGCGCTGTCGGCCCGGAAGACGTGGTGCTGCGAGTCCGTGATCCCGTTCGCCGGCTCCGCATAGATCAGCGGCTTCAACGGACCTGGACGCCAGCCGGTCTCTTCGAGAACCTCACGCGATGCTGCCTGCTCGGGCGTCTCCCCCGGCTCTATGAGGCCCATGGGCAGCTCCCACGCCCAGGAGTCGGTGATGAAGCGGTGGCGCCACATCATCAGGATTTCGCGACGATCATTGAGTACGGCAGCCACGGCCAAGTGACGGAGTCGGACGACATGGTGCTCCCAACGGCGTCCGTCCGGCTGCTGGACATCCACGAGGCACAGATTCACCCACTGGTTCGTGTAGATCTGCCGTTCGCCATGGGTCTTCCACTGCATTAATGCCGCCCCTCTCGCCAGATGGCCCCAGCATCTCAGACGAGGCGCGATGGCTGTGCGGAGCCAGGCGGTAGAGGGGAGGGCTGGCGATGAAGTGCCCGTCCCACCCGAAGGGGAAGGCGTTGGTGTGCCGCCAGCGGCGGGCGAGGTGTTGTTGGCTTGGTGCCGCTCCTCCGGACTTCGTCCTGCGGCGCGGCCCCCCGTAGGGGATGGGAAAACGTAGGTGGGGCCGGGCGTGATCCTTCACACCCGCCCCCACGGCCACACTCGAAGGCGTACAAGAACCGCCGCAAGGGCACCCGCAGTCCCCGTGGTGTCCGGACCGGGTTACTTACGAGAGCGACCAGCCTGTGCTAAGCCAAGAGGTGCCCGGTCCGCGGCTTGGCTAGATGGATAGGCAGGCGGTCGAGGCTACCATCGGGTTGACGCCAATCTGCGTCAGTTGGAGGACGCACATAGTAAAGCCAGCGTTTGGCGTGTCCGCCACACGACAGGCCTCCTGCACCTTCGGCCCGGCCTTGTAACCAGCCTTTTGAACAACACGCTCGCAATCTATAGGTGCGGCGTGCGCAGGAGCGCTTGTAACGAGCGGAAGAGCAGCAGCCGCTACCAGTACCCCGGTGGCGCTAGCCAGGCGACGCAATGATGTCTTGCGCATGAGGTCCCCCTTCTTTGGTCGAACACCGACCCCCGGCCGGTGCGTCGGTAATGTTAACACTCCAGCGCATCGGCAATTGGCGGATACAGACCGGGAGTTCGACCGGGCGCGCTAGCGGACGGACGCGATACCGCCCGGGATGGGCTGCGATGGAATCGAGGCAACGTTCTCGCCTACTTGGGAAGTTGGCCACGTGTCGGCGCAGACCGTCCCTGAGTCTGGGGCTTCTCTGGACTGTATTTGGCGGTCGTGTACTCGGTGTCTTTCGTCTTCACCTCAGCGGTCTCAGCGGTCCTACTGCTGGTGCCGCCGGAGGGTGAACCGGGAATGGTGGACTGGCTTATTTCTGCCTGTTCGCTGGCGGTCTTGGCTACCTTTTCAGGCCATTCCTGGGATTGGGCATGACCTGATTCCTTCTCTCGGCCTCCGGCTTGAGTTATGTGGAGGCGTCGAAGGGCGCACCGGATGTGTCAGTACCCTGCTGATGCTGCGGGCCATGCGCTTGAGATCCTGCTGCTGGGCGAGGGCGTAGGAACTCCTTCGAGGTTGGGCTTCGCGTTTCCGGTCGACGCCACGTCCGCCTCACCACATAGGACACGGTCTAAATGGTGTTGCAGAACGCTTGGTGGCGGGCATTTTCCCTCCACGGGTGGGGTGGCCGGGAGGCGGCTTCGGCGGTTTGGGGTGACGTGGATGTGGGCGAATGGCTGGGTAGTGACGGCAACCCTGACGGCAACGACGGCACACAGCGACCGTCAGGAACAGGCAGCGGTACAGGTGCGATGGACCCGGGCAGCGGTACTGCGCTGACCTGCCCAAAGCTACGGATCAGAAGGTTGCAGGTTCGAATCCTGCCGAGCGCACAGCAGGCCAAAGCCCCCGCCGGGTAATCCGGACGGGGGCTTTGTCGTGCCGTGAGCGAACTTCGGATGGACGCCGAGGGCGACCAGGAGCGAGCTGCAGGTGTGCCGCGTGTTCCGCAGCGGGATGTCCCGAAGGCCGGCCCGGCGAGCCCGCAGTGCGAACATCCGCGTCAGGTTTCCCGGCTCGATCGGTGTCCCGTACTTCGTCGTGAAGACGAGGCCGTCCGAGGCGAAGGTGCCGGCACCGGCTGAGGTCGCGTCACCGACGAGCTGGGAGCCGTACGACCTCACGGGCGGCACGCTGACAGCTGCACCGGCCGCGCCCGATGGGTCGGGCGGGAAAGCGCTCGGCAGGGCGTGCCGTGATCCTCAGGACGGGGGTGAGGGCGACCGGTGGGCGGAGCCGAGTGACAGGCCGAACCTCGGCGCGCGCCCCGTTGGAGCGGCTTCGGACGGTTTTCGAGTTCGATTTGGGACCATGGCCATGTGAACGGAAATCCGGTTTTCGGCGGGGCCGAGCCGGTAGATGCGCTTGAGGTGGCGCCGACGGCCCGGACTGCGGTGGCATGGCTGCCGCCGCGGAAGCTCTGGCCGGTGATTCAGGACATCCGCTGGGAGCACGATCCGCAGGTGCGGCGGTGGCCGCCGCATGTGAATCTGCTGTTCGGCTTTGTGCCGGAGGAGGCGTTCGCGCGGGCCGTGCCGCTGCTCTCCGCCGGGGCGGCGCGGAGCACGGCGTTCACGGCACGCCTGGCCGGAGTGCGGTACTTCCGGCACCGGCACTACGCGACGTTGTGGCTCGATCCGGCTGCGGCGGACCCAGCGCCGTGGGCCCGTCTCTATCGGGAGCTGGGGCTGCGGTTCCCGCTCTGCCACGGGCGCGACGGCCGCTTCACCCCGCATCTGTCCCTCGGTCGTACCCAGGAGCCGAAGCGCCTGGCTGTCGAGTGCGCTGTCCGGCTCGGCACGCTGTCGGCGGTGGTCGAGGAGGTGGTCCTGCTCTCCCGAGGCGGCGAGGGGTCCATGCGGCCGCGGGCCGTGATCGCGCTGGGCACGGGCGAGGTCCGGCGACCGCAGGATTGCTGGGGGGCGTCCGAGGGCTCGCCGTAGGCCCGGAAAGCGTGTTGGGCATCAGGCGGTGCCGGCCGTTTCCCTCAAGGAGGATGAGGGGGGTGGGGATCCACGGCCTGGCAACATAGTCCCGAGGTGGCTCCCGGGGACCTTTGTGCCCACCCCCCTTGACCGCGGACCTCGAAGGTTCTCTGACCGGTCTCACTCCACCAGGCAAACTAGCAAGCGGCACTGACAACGGGCCGGCGCCAAGGGCGAGTGACGGGTGCCTTGTTGCGGTACGGCAAGGAAGCACCGGAACCCCAGCTAGCGGTTCGATTTCGCGTCACGGAACCTCGCCGGGGGTACAGCCGAGGCGGCCGGAGCCACTTGCATTGGTTGCGGCCGCCCAGCCGGTGGCGGTGGCCATCACGGCCCCCCTCACTCAGGTGAGTTGGAGCCGCTGACGGAGGTACCTCCGCATCCACCGTCCGTAACTACTTTCCGCCCCCGATCAACAACGGTGCTTACGCGCCGAGGTGGTGTACGCCCGCGCGTACTCAACGAGCCGAGCCCGCGCACGCGCCCACAAGCCGTGGCGTCGATTGGCGTACAGCAGTGAAGTACTGCAACCCCCGCAACCCCAGCAACCGCCCATGATCGGCAGCCACCCGTACGGACCGAAGGGCGGGTTCCACGGCCTCGGTTGACTCATGGGCCGGCAACCGGGCAGCCGGTGCCGTTGCGCCGGCGGCCTTGACCGGTCCACGTGCAGCGGTCGGTGGAACTGACGGATCGCTCGACAGGATATGTCGGTCACCGATATATATAGGTGTCATGAGTGACCGACCACTTCAGGAGCCGACGTTGCTCCTGCTCACGGCGTTGGCCGATGAGCCCAGGCATGGCTATGGACTGATCCAGGAGATCGACGCGATCTCTCAGGGGCGCGTGCGGATGCGCACCGGCACCCTTTACGGCGCGCTGGACCGGCTGCTTCAGCAAGGGCTGATCCGGGTCGAGCGGGAGGAGGTCGTGGACGGCCGGGCGCGCAAGGTTTACGCCCTCGCCGAGGCCGGCCGGGGCGTGCTGGCCGCTGAGACGGAGCGGCTGCGTGCCGTGGTGGCCGAGGCGGAGCGCCGGTTGGCCGCCCGTCGCGTCCCCGTCACCCGCCCGAAGGGAGCCCTGGCATGACGCAGCAGGACAGTTCGCGCCTTCTCCGCTGGGCGTTGCGCTTTCATCCGGCCGCCTACCGCGCCGAGCACGAAGCCGAGTTGAGTGCGATCTATGTGCAGGCGACGCAGGACGCCGGCCCGCTCGGCCGACTGCGTGAGGCGTTCGACGTCGCCGGTCACGGCCTGCGGCGGCGCACCGGACTGGGCTCCGATCGGATGGCCGGTCAGGTCCTGGCGCAGGCGGCCCCGCTGGCTGTCGCCGTCGCGGCGGGCGGCAGCGTGGCGAACCTGTTGTGGCTCTTCGCGCCCGGCAACAAGATCCTCCCGTCGTCCTCGCTCCCGGGTGTGCTCGTCCTGGTCAACCAGGGCCTCATGCCGCTGCTCTGGCTGGCGGCGCTCGCGGCCGTCTGGACGGGGCGCTGGACGGTGGCCCGGGCCCTGGTCGTGCCGGCGACGCTGCTGCGGATGGTCGACCTCCCGCTGCTCCTGGCCGCCCACCCCGCCGGTACTGGTGCTCTCCACCCGAGCGGGGTGCTGCACCTGGCCGTGCCGTTGCTCACCGGCGCCGTCGTCCTCGCCGCGCCCAGGGATCTGCTCGGCTCCCCCGGGGCGCGACACGGTGCGATCGTGGGCACCACCGCCTTGGCGGTCCTGCTGTGGGCGGCGCAGCTATTCAACGTCTATCAGCCGGTGCCGCTGGGCGGCCCCCGCACCACCCAGGCGCTCTGGGCCGGGGTTCTCGCGGTCGCGCTGCTCCTCAGCGGGCGTGACCGGTTGCTCGCCGCGGGGCTGGCGGTGGCGGTGTTCCCCGGCGTTCTGCAGAGCACGGTGCCCCTGCTGTATCCGCTCTCCCCGGTGGGTGCGGTCGCCCTGCTCCTGGTGGTGCTCAGCAGCGCGGTGTCCCTCCTCCGTGCCCACCGGCGCCGCGTGCGGGCCGCACCGCCGAGCGCGGCGTAGCGGGTTCGGGGCCCTCGGCCGAGCTGACCGTACGGCGGCGCTTCCGTAGCCCCGGGCTGTGCACTGTCCCCGCCTGCGGGACAGCGGCACGGCTCGGCGGTGGCGGGGGCGGGGTCATACGATCGGGAGGGAACTTCTTCTCCGGGAAATTTGTGATGTCTGACGCCACGCCTGATGCGCTCGACCAGCGGCTCGATGTCATTGCGCGGCATCCGTTTCGTGCGAAGTTTCATCTGCGGGGGCGTGAGCGAGCCACGGCCGAGCTGGGTGGGCCGTCCACGATGCGGTGGCACGCCTACGACCTCATTGCCAAGCGGCTGGCGCCCGCCGAGCCGTACAAGGACGGCAAGCAGACGCCCTACCGGGGGCATCCGGTGTTCGTGGCCCAGCACGCGACCGCTACCTGCTGCCGTACCTGTCTCCAGCGGTGGCACGGGATTCCCAAGGGGCGGGAGCTGAGCCGTGCGGAGCGCGCCTACGTGGTGAAGGTGATCTGTCGCTGGATCGAGCGTGAGCTGGGGGGCTCCTCGGGGGGAGCCGGCAGGGGCCCGGCCGAAGGGTGACGGGAAAGCGATTAGGCGTTGGCGCGGGAGTCGCGTAGTGTTCGGGGAACCGACGCGGGGTGGAGCAGCTCGGTAGCTCGCTGGGCTCATAACCCAGAGGTCGCAGGTTCAAATCCTGTCCCCGCTACTGACGCCGTAGGCCCAGTGGACTTTGTCCGCTGGGCCTACGGCTTTTTTGTGTTTGCGGCAGGGGTCAGATGTGGGTGGCGGGTGGTGGGGCGGTGTAGTGGGCGGCGGGGCCGGTGGGGGCCGCGGTGAGGTGGGGGCTGAGGAGGAGGTCGTCGTCGTAGTCGCCGGTGTTCTGGTGGCGGAAGGGGAGTGGGGTGGTGGTGGGGAGGGTGAGGAGGCGGTCGCGTAGGCGGGTGGCGGCGGTCGCGTAGGCGGTGGGGGTGGTGCGGTCCGCGCCGGGGATCAGGAGGGGCGGGAGGACGGACATCCCGGTGTACCAGAGGGTGCCGTGCTGGAGGGGGAAGAGGAGATCGTTGAGCTCGCCGTTGACGCCGCGCGGGCCGAGGGTCGCGGCGCGGGCGCCGGCGGTGGTGATGACCATGGCGCGCTTGCCGGTGAGCCTGCCGTCGCCGTAGCGGCGGGGCCGGCCGCTGGCGGGGTCGGTGAGGCCGAACGCGAAGCCCTTGATGAAGACGCGGTCGAACCAGCCCTTGAGGATGGCCGGCATTCCGTACCACCAGAGGGGGAACTGCACGATCAGGGTGTCCGCCCAGGTGAGCTTCTGCTGTTCGGCCTCGATGTCGGGGCTCAAGTGGCCGCCTGTATAGGCGCGTTCGGAGGCGGCGCCCACCAGGAAGCGGTCGGCCGGGTCGTGGTCGTAGTCGGCGGCGTCGACCACCGGGTTCCACTTCATGGCGTACAGATCGGAGACCTGGTGCTGGTGGCCGTGGGCTTCCAGGAGGCGCAGACCTTCGTTTTTGAGGGCACCGCTCAGGGAGCGCTGGTCGGGGTGGGCGAACAGCCAGAGGACCTTCATGCCTCCACTGTCGGCCGGGGTGCTGAGGCGGGACGAGTGGCCGGATGGCCATAGTGTGCAAGGATCGGGCCATGGGTGGTGTGAGCGGAACCGGCGGTGTGAACGGAAGCGGACTGCCCGGAGGCGCCGGGCGCCGGCACCGGGTCGCGGTCCTGGTGCGGGACGGGATGCTGCCGATCGAGGTGGGCATCGTGCACCGGATCTTCGGCGAGGCCAGGGCGGCGTCCGGGGAGCGGCTGTACGAGCTGGTGACCTGCGCGTTGCGGCCCGGCGAGGTGCGTACGGACACCGACTTCACGGTGAATGTGGCGCACGGCCCGGAGGCGCTGGCGGCGGCCGACACCGTGGTCGTACCGGCCTCCGGCAGCGACTACGACCTGGGCGAGGAACGGTGCGCCGGCCTGCTGAGCGAGGGGATGGCCGACGCGCTACGGCGGATCCGGCCGGGGACGCGGATCGCGTCGATCTGCACCGGGGCGTTCGTGCTGGCCGCGGCCGGGCTGCTGGACGGGCGGCGGGCCACGACGCACTGGCGCTCGGTGGACGACTTCCGGCGGCTGTTCCCGAGGGTCGAGCTGGACGCGGACGTGCTGTACACGGATGAGGGGGACGTGCTGACGGCCGCCGGGGTCGCCTCGGGGATCGACCTGTGCCTGCACATGGTGCGGTGCGATCACGGGGCGGCGGTGGCCAACGACGTGGCGCGGCGGACGGTCGTGCCGCCGCACCGGGAGGGCGGCCAGGCGCAGTACGTACGGCGGCCGATGGCCGAGCCGCAGGTGTCGTCGACGGGTGCGGCACGGGCCTGGGCGCTTCAGCACCTGGACCGGCCGCTGTCCCTGCGGGAGCTGGCGGCGCGGGAATCGATGAGCGTGCGGACCTTCACCCGGCGGTTCCGGGAGGAGGTCGGGATCTCGCCGCTCCAGTGGCTGACCCAGCAACGGATCGAGCACGCACGGCAGTTGCTGGAGGAGACGGACCTGACGGTGGACCGGATCGCGGCCGAGGCGGGCTTCGGGACGGCGGCCTCGCTGCGCCAGCATCTGCAGTCGGCGCTGGGGGTGTCGCCGCGGGCCTACCGGAGCACGTTCCGGGGGGCTGTGGGGGAGAGCCTGGGGCTGGGAGCTTAGGGACGGGCTGGATTTGGGGGCGGCCCGCAGGGGGCTGCTGGTCGGCGGGGCGTTGTCAGTGGGTGGTCGTACGCTGGCGATGTGTGGCGATGTACGGGACCGCGCTGGTCAGGTGGTGGGTCACGATCGGGGCCCGGAACGGGGTCCGGGTCGGGGGCGGTCGCGGGGCCGGGGACCGAGGGGCGGTTCGGGCAGCGGCTGGGGTGGTACTGCGCCGAGCGGGGTGAGGAACGGGTCAGCATGCTGCCCGCGGGCAAGGTGCTGGCGTTCGCGGCGCAGGGGGAGCGGCGCTGCCTCGGCGTGCGGCGGGCCGGCCGCTGGATCGTGTGCCCCTATGCGGCGGAGCTGGACGGGGCGAGTGCCAGGGACCAGTGCGCGCGCTGCGCACAGTTGGATCGTTCGCGTTCGGTGGCCGCGGACACCATGGCGGACGATCCGCGTCCGTACGGCGTCTATCTCGCGTACTTCGGGCCCGGGCTGCTCAAGGTGGGGATCACGGCCGCCGAGCGGGGGCCGGCGCGCCTGGTGGAGCAGGGGGCGGTGGCGTACGCGTGGCTGGGACGCGGGCCCCTGATGGCGGCGCGGCGGGCGGAGGCGCTGCTGGGGAGCGCGCTGGCGGTGCCCGATCGGTTCGCGAAGGAGGCGAAGCGGGCGGCGCGCGGGGCGCTGCCGCCGGTGCCGGAGCGGGTCGCCGAGCTGCGGCGGTTGCACGCGGCGGCCACCGGGCTGGCCGGGTGGCCGGAGACGCTTGAAACGGCGGAGTTCGCCGCTGTGGACCATACGGAGCTGTTCGGGCTCGACCGCATTCCGGGCGAGGTGGCCGCGCTCGGCGGGATGACGGCGGGTGCGGAGATCGTGGGGGAGGTGCTGGCCGGGGTGGGGTCGGATGTGTATCTGAGGTTGGCCCCGGCGGGAGCAGGTGAGGTGGTGGCCGTGATGGATGCGCGGGTGTTGTCGGGGTGGGTTCTGGGGGCGGCCCAGGGGCGGGCGACGACGGTTCCCGTGCGGGCCGGGGCCTACGGGGCGGCGGAGCGGGAGGAGAAGGAGGAGGGGGCGCAGGAGGGGCTGTTCTGAGGGGCGGCGCCGGAGGGGCGGCGCGGGCTGGGGTTGCTCGGGCTGGGGTTTCGGGACTTCGTGGGGGAGGGGACTGTGGATGGCCTGTGCAGGGAGAGGCGGAGGGCCGCACGCCGGTTGTGGGGGTCCGCCGGGCTGACCTGTGCGGGGTGGTCGGTGGGGCGCCTGTGGGGTTGCGGGTGGGGCTACTGTGCCTGCTGCGGGGTGCTGGGTGGTGTGCCCATGTGGTGGTGGAGGGTGCGCCGGTGAGGTGACGGGGAACGCGGCGGGAGGGGGCCGGAGTGGCGGACGGTGATGAGCAGGTCGGCGCGTTCTGGCGGCAGTTGGGGCTGCCGGGGCTGATCGATGTGCATACGCACTTCATGCCGGAGCGGGTGCTGGCGAAGGTCTGGGCGTACTTCGACTCCGCCGGGCCGCTGGTGGGCCGGACGTGGCCGATCGCGTACCGCTTCGAGGAGGACGAGCGGCTGCGGGTGCTGCGCGGCTTCGGCGTGCGGGCGTTCACGTCGATGGTCTATCCCCACAAGCCGGGGATGGCGCAGTGGCTGAACGGCTGGGCGGCCGACTTCGCGGCCCGTACGCCGGACTGTCTGCGCACCGCAACCTTCTTCCCCGAGGACGGCGCCGAGGCGTATGTGCGGGCCGAAATCGAGGACGGCGCGCGGGTCTTCAAGGCACATGTGCAGGTGGGGGCGTACGACCCGGCCGGGGTGCTGCTCGATGCGGTGTGGGGCGCCCTCGCGGAGGCGGGCGTGCCGGTGGTGATCCACTGCGGGTCGGGGCCCGCACCGGGAAAGCACACCGGGCCCGAGCCGATCGGCCGGCTGCTGGCCCGCCATCCCCGACTGCGGCTGATCATCGCGCACATGGGCATGCCGGAGTACGCCGATTTCCTCGACCTCGCGGAGCGCTATCCGGGCGTGCACCTCGATACGACGATGGCCTTCACGGACTTCTCCGAACAGACCGCGCCGTTCCCCCGGGCGGAACGCGGCCGGCTCGCGGAACTCGGCGACCGGGTGCTGTTCGGCAGCGACTTCCCCAACATCCCCTACGGGTACGCCCATGCGCTGGAGGCGCTGACCCGGTTGGAGATGGGTGAGGGGTGGCTGCGGGGGGTCTGTCATGGGAACGCGGCGCGGCTGTTCGGGGTGTGAGGGGCCGGGCCCCGCGGGTTCAGGTGCCGGGCCCCGCGGGTTCAGGGGCCGTGAGGGGGAGGCTCAGGGGGTGCGCGGCTCGGCGGCCGTGGCCAGGTGAGCCATGGCGGTGGCCAGGTCGGCGAGGGTGGGCTCGTCCTGCACGCGTTCCGTGGCGGCGTCGATCTTGGGGCCGATGGCGGGGATCTCACGGCACGCGGCCGTGACGACCTCGCCCGTCATCATGCGCAGCGTCTCGCGGAGCTGGGCATTGGCGTGGTCGCCGCCGGTGGGGAACGGCGAGGCGGTGATCACCGCGACCGGCTTGTGGACGCATTCGCCGCTGCTGACCAGCCAGTCGAGCGCGTTCTTGAGGACGCCGGGGACTCCGTGCGCGTACTCGGGGCTGACGAGGAGCAGCGCGTCGGCGGCGGCGACGGCGGTGCGCAGGGCGGCTACGGGGGCGGGTGGGGTGGCGCCCTCGCCGTCGAGGTCGGGGTTGAAGTGCGGGAGCGCGCCGATGTCCGCGGTGGTGGCCGGTCCGTCCCAGACGTCGAGGGCCGAGCGCAGCACCGCCCCGTTGGAGGAGCGGGCACGCAGGCTGCCGGAGAGGGCGAGGAGTCTCATGGGGTGACGGTACGGCGAACGGCGTCAGCGGTGCCGCGTGGGGGCGGGGCGGTGGTGAAAGTGCTGGTCAGGGTGATTGTCAGTGGGGGGTGCGATGCTTGGGAAGTGGTGATCGGTCTGGGCCGCGCGGGGGGCGGTCCAGGCCGGTCACGGCCCGAACCGGGTTGCGGGGGAGGGGAGTTGACGGGGGGAGCCAAGACGCGAGGACGCGGGGGAGGCGGGGCCGGGGTGGCCGCGTAGGCAATTCTCAGGAGATTCACAGAAAGGCGAAAGAGAGCTTTCACGGGGGTCGGACAGGCTCGGGCCCATGACCGTGACTTCGTCGTCCTCAGCGTCCTTTCGTGTGCCGGCACCGGCCTCGTCCTCCAGGGGCGCACCGGGCAGGCAGCCGGAGCAGCTGCTGCGGGCCGACGGCAGTCCGGTACGGGTGCTGGTCGTGGACGACGAGTCGTCGCTCGCCGATCTGTTGTCGCTCGCGCTGCGCTACGAGGGCTGGGACATCCGCGCGGAGGGGGACGGCGCCGGTGCCCTGCGCTGTGCCCGTAGTTGGCGGCCGGACGCGGTGCTGCTGGACGTCATGCTGCCGGACATGGACGGGCTGACGGTGCTCGCGCGGCTGCGGAGCGATCTGCCGGATGTGCCGGTGCTGTTCCTGACCGCGAAGGACGCGGTCGAGGACCGGATCGCCGGGCTGACGGCCGGCGGCGACGACTACGTCACCAAGCCGTTCAGCCTGGAAGAGGTGGTGGCGAGGCTGCGGGGGCTCCTGCGGCGGGCCGGGGCGGCCGCCGCACGCAGCGAATCGCGGCTGACGGTGGGCGACCTGGTGCTGGACGAGGACAGCCATGAGGTGTGGCGGGACGGTCAGGAGATCCATCTGACGGCCACCGAGTTCGAGTTGCTGCGCTATCTGATGCGCAATCCGCGGCGGGTGCTGAGCAAGACGCAGATCCTCGACCGGGTCTGGAGCTATGACTTCGGCGGGCAGGCCAACGTCGTGGAGCTGTACATCTCGTATCTGCGGCGGAAGATCGACGCAGGTCGGACGCCGATGATCCACACCCGGCGGGGCGCGGGCTATCTGATCAAGCCGGGCGGGTAGCGGGCGGTGAAGGGGAAGTACCTCCCGGAGGGGGTCCCCCAGCGCGCGCAGGAGACCCCGGCTCCCGTGCCCGGGCCGGCGCCCACGCCCTCCTCGGCTGCCTCGGTCTCGTCGGACTCCTCGATCTCCTCGGGCCCCTCCGTCTCGCCGAACCCCTCGATCTCCTTGGACCCCCTGATCTCCTCGGGCCCCTCCGTCTCGTCGGGCTCCTCGGCCCCGGGCTCCTCCGCTTCCGTGTCCCCGGCGCCGCGTCGTCGGTGGACGCTGCGGACGCGGCTCGTGGTGTCGGCCGTCGGGCTGATCGCCGTGGTCGGGGCCGTCATCGGGGCGGTGACGACGATCGCGCTGCACTCCTATCTGCAGGGGCAGTTGGACGGGGAGCTGAAGGACTCGGTCATGCGGGCGCAGGCGCCGCGGCCGCACGATCCGATGCGGAGCGGGACGACGCTCGACTTCGTGGCGATGGGCGGTCAGCCGCTGGGCACGGTGGGCGCGCGGGTCGGACCGGACGGCACGATCGACGTCGGGGCGAAGCTGAGCAATGCGACGAGGCGGCTGCCCAGCGAGCGGCTGGCGGCATTGACCGTCGAGCAGGCCGCGGCCCTGGACGCCGTCCCGCGGGACGGCGCGCCGCACACCACCGAGCTGCCCGGGCTCGGCGACTACCGCGTGAAGTCCGCCAAGGACGGTGCGCTGGTGATCGGCCTGCCGCTCGGCGGGGTCGAGGCCACGGTCGGCAGGCTGGTGGTCATCGAGGCGTGCCTGACCGTCGCCGGGCTGGTCGCGGCCGGCATCGCCGGTTCCACCATGGTGGGGATCGCGCTGCGGCCGCTGCGCCGGGTCGCGGCCACCGCCACCCGGGTGTCCGAACTGCCGCTGCACCAGGGCGAGGTGGCGCTGCACGTACGGGTGCCCGAGCCGGAGGCGGATGCGCGGACCGAAGTGGGGCAGGTCGGCGCGGCGCTGAACCGGATGCTCGGGCACGTCGGTTCGGCGCTCTCGGCCCGTCAGGAGAGCGAGATGCGGGTGCGGCGGTTCGTCGCCGACGCCAGCCATGAGCTGCGTACGCCGCTTGCCTCGATCCGGGGGTATGCCGAGCTGACCCGGCGCGGACGGGAGCAGCCGGGGCCGGAGACCCGGCATGCCCTGGGGCGGATCGAGTCGGAGGCGGAGCGGATGACGGGGCTGGTGGAGGATCTGCTGCTGCTCGCCCGGTTGGATGCCGGACGCCCGCTCTCGTACGAGAGCACTGATCTCGCGCCGTTGGTGGTGGACGCGGTGAGCGATGCGAGGGTGGCCGGGCCCGGTCACCGGTGGCGGCTGGAGCTGCCGGACGAGCCGGCGCTGGTGCACGGGGACAGCGGGCGGCTGCACCAGATTCTGATGAATCTGCTGGCCAACGCCCGTACGCACACGCCCGAGGGGACGACGGTCACGGCGCGGCTGCGCGGCACGGGCAGCGGTCCGGGCAGCGGCCCGCACCACGGCCGCGGTGTCGTCCGGTTGGAGGTGCAGGATGACGGACCCGGTATCCCGGCCGACCTGCTGCCGCATGTCTTCGAGCGTTTCGCGCGCGGTGACGCCTCGCGGTCCCGCGCCGCCGGGAGTACGGGGCTCGGGCTGGCGATCGTGCAGGCGGTGGTGGCCGCGCACGGCGGTACGGTCGGCGTCGCCAGCGTGCCGGGCCGGACGGTCTTCACGGTGACACTCCCGACGGCCGGCCCGGTGAGAGCGGCGCTCGCCCCCTCCTGACCAGGAAGGCGACCCGCGGACCACCGCCCCTGCCGGGGACTCCCGGGGACTTCACGTAGCCCCCGGCCCCCGGGCCCCCGCCCCGCCCCCCGACGGACTCACAGCCCGGCCACAGGTTCACCACACGGTCGTGACAGCGCGGTTGGCGAGTGTCGACGGTATGACGACGACACAGCCGCCCCGGACACCCCTGAGCTCCCTACCGCCACGCGAGCACCTGAGTCTCGGTCAGATCGCCACCGTTCTCGATGTGGTCATCCCCGTCTACAACGAGGAGGCCGACCTAGAACCGTGCGTCCGGCGTCTGCACGAGCACCTCGCTCGGACCTTCCCCTACGGGTTCCGGATCACCATCGCCGACAACGCGAGCACGGACCGTACGCCGGAGGTCGCCGCGCGGCTCGACGACGCGATCGACGAGGTGACGGCGGTGCGGCTGGAGCAGAAGGGGCGGGGGCGGGCGCTGCGCACGGTGTGGTCGCTGTCCGAGGCGCCGGTGCTGGCCTATATGGACGTCGATCTGTCCACCGACCTCAACGCGCTGCTGCCGCTGGTCGCGCCGCTGATCTCCGGTCACTCGGACCTGGCGATCGGCTCCCGGCTCAGCCGCAGCGCGCGGGTGGTCCGCGGCCCGAAGCGGGAGTTCATCTCGCGCACGTACAACCTGATCCTGCGCGGTTCGCTCGCCGCCCGCTTCACCGATGCGCAGTGCGGTTTCAAGGCCATCCGGGGGGACGTCGCCGCGCGGCTGCTGCCGATGGTGGAGGACACCGGCTGGTTCTTCGACACCGAGATGCTGGTGCTCGCCGAGCGGGCCGGGCTGCGGATCCACGAGGTGCCGGTGGACTGGGTCGACGACCCCCGCAGCACCGTGCACCTCGTGCGGACGGCCACCGACGACCTCAAGGGCGTGTGGCGGGTGGGGCGGGCGCTGGCGACCGGGGCGCTGCCGCTGGACCGGCTCGCCCGGCCGTTCGGGGACGATCCGCGCGACCGTGAGCTGTCCGGGGTGCCGGGCGGACTGGCCCGCCAACTGGTGGGCTTCTGCGTCGTCGGCGCGCTCAGCACCCTGCTCTACCTCGGCCTGTACTCCCTCTTCCGGCTCGGCGTCGGCCCCCAACCGGCCAACGCGGCGGCGCTGTTGGTCTCCGCGCTCGGCAACACGGCCGCCAACCGGCGGCTGACCTTCGGGGTGCGGGGGCGGGACCGGGCGGTCCGCCACCAGGCGCAGGGGCTGGTGGTCTTCGCCATCGGGCTGGTGCTGACCAGCGGCTCGCTCGCCGCGCTCAACGCCGCCAGCGGCGACCCGTCGCACGGCACCGAACTCGCCGTGCTGGTCGCCGCCAACCTCGCGGCGACCGTGCTGCGGTTCCTGCTCTTCCGCGCCTGGGTGTTCCCCGACCACGCGACGACGCCGGCCGGCACCCCCGGCTCATCAGGCACGCCCGGCTCCCCCGGCACCCCCGGCTCACCTGGCGCAACCGCCGCCGCACCCCTCCCGTCCGCCGCACCCGGCTCGCCCACCTTCTCCAGGAGTGATCGATGAACCCGCCACCGACCGATACGCCCGCCACGTCGCAGGGGGGAGCGCCGGGGTCGATCGCCGCCGCGGGGCCCGTACCGCCGACACCTGCCACGCCGCCCCGCGGGCCGGACCCGCGCCCGGCCGACCCGCGCTGGGGGCGACCCGCCCTGCTGGCGTTGCTGCTGGTCACGGCCGTGCTCTACCTCTGGAGCCTGTCCGCGTCCGGGTACGCCAACCAGTTCTACTCGGCCGCCGTACAAGCCGGCAGCGAGAGCTGGAAGGCGTTCTTCTTCGGCTCCTCCGACGCGGCGAACTCCATCACCGTCGACAAGCCGCCGGCCGCGCTGTGGCCGATGGCCCTGTCGGTGCGGCTCTTCGGGCTCAGCTCATGGGCGATCCTGGTGCCCGAGGCGTTGATGGGCGTCGCGACGGTCGGCGTGCTGTACGCGGCCGTACGGCGACGGTTCGGCGCGGGCGCCGGGCTGCTCGCGGGCGGCGCGCTGGCGGTGACGCCGGTCGCGGCCCTGATGTTCCGGTTCAACAACCCCGACGCGCTGCTGTGCCTCCTGATGGTCTGCGCGGTGGCCGCCGTGCTGCGCGCGCTGGCGGACGGCCGTACGAAGTGGCTGGTGCTGGCCGGGGTCTGCTTCGGGCTCGGGTTCCTCACCAAGACGCTGCAGGCGTGGCTGATCCTGCCGGCGCTCGCCGTGGTCTACGCGTGCTGTGCCCCGGTCGCGCTGCGCAAGCGGTTCGGTCAGCTGCTGCTCGCCGGACTGGCGATGGTGGTGTCCGGTGGCTGGTGGGTGGCGATCGTCGAGCTGTGGCCGGCGTCCTCGCGCCCGTACATCGGCGGTTCGCAGCACAACAGCTTCCTGGAGCTGACCTTCGGCTACAACGGCCTGGGCCGGATCAACGGCAACGAGACCGGCAGCGTCGGCGGCGGCGGTGGCCGGCGTGGCGGGGGCGGCTGGGGGGAGACCGGCCTCACCCGGCTGTTCTCGGCCGACATGGGCGGGCAGATCTCCTGGCTGCTGCCGGCCGCGCTGATCCTGCTGGTTGTGGCGGTCGTCGTGCTGTGGCGGGCCCGACGTGCGGTCGCCGCCGAACAGGCCGCTCAGCGGGCCGAGTTCCTGGTCTGGGGCGGCGCGCTGCTGATGACCTTCACGACGTTCAGTTTCATGTCCGGGATCTTCCACCAGTACTACAACATCGCCCTGGCTCCGTACCTCGCGGCGCTGGTCGGCATGGGTGCGACGCTGATGTGGCGGCGGGCCGGCCGGCTGGGGGCGAGCGTGCTGGCGGTGACGGTCGCGGTGACCGCCGCCTGGTCCTACGTCCTGCTGAACCGGTCGCCGGAGTGGCTGCCGTGGCTCCGCTGGACGGTGCTGGTGCTGGGTCTGTTGGCGGCACTGGGTCTGCTGCTGTCCCTGTGGACGGGAGCGCCGGCGCGGGAGCAGCACGAGGCGCCGGCGGAGGACGGGGCACCGACAGCGTCCCAAGAACCCACCAGGCCCCACACACCCCAGGTGCCCCGCGTGGCCGGTCGGCTCGCCGTGATCGCGGCCGGCGTCGGGCTGGCGACGTCGCTGGCCGGGCCGGTCGCGTACACGCTCGACACGGTGAACACGCCCAAGGGCGGTTCGATCATCACGGCCGGTCCCTCCGTCCAGGGCGGCATGGGCGGCCCCGGTGGCGGGCGCTTCCCCGGCGGGCGGATGCCCGGGAAGTGGCGCGGCCACACCAACGGCGGTACGCCGGCGGGCGCATTCGGCGGCGCGCCGGGCACCGGCGGCGGCCAGGCCGGCCGGCCGGCGTTCCCCGGCGGCCCGGGCGGTGCGGCCTTCGGCAAGCGCGCCGGGCGGACGGGCGGCATGGGCGGCCTGCTCAACGGCAGCAAGGTGAGCGCCAAGGCCAAGGCGCTGCTGGAGAAGGACGCGGCGGACTACACCTGGGCCGCGGCGGCCATCGGCTCCCAGAACGCCGCGAGTTACCAACTCGCCACCCAGAAGCCGGTGATGGCGATCGGCGGCTTCAACGGAAGCGACCCGTCACCGACCCTCGGCCAGTTCAAGAAGTACGTCGCGGACGGCAAGATCCACTACTTCCTCGCCGGCGGCAGGGAAGGCGCCGGCGGCAGGGAAGGATCCGCCCGGGCGGGTGGCTTCGGTGGCTTCGGCGGCCGTGGCGGCCCCGGCGGCAGCGGCGGCTCGTCGAAGATCACCTCCTGGGTGGAGAAGAACTTCACGAAGGTCACCGTCGGCAGCGCCACCTTCTACGACCTGACCGCGCGGAAGGGCTGAACGGAAGCCTGCACTCCGGGCAGGCCCGGCCGCCACCGCGCGCCCGCCCTGCCCGAAAATCAAATGTACGGCGTATAGCGCTCCCTGTACGGTGTAAGTCATCCGCTCGCACCGTACAGGGAGCCTGTATGTCCGCCGTGGCCTCCGAAGCCACCACGTCCCTCCAGCCCACGGGCCGCCATGCCGCCCGCTGGCTGATCCTGGCCGTCATCTGCGTCGCGCAGCTCACGGTCGTCCTCGACAACACCGTCCTCAACGTCGCCATCCCCTCCCTGACCAAGGAGATGGGTGCGACCACCGCCGATGTCCAGTGGATGATCAACGCCTATTCGCTGGTCCAGTCCGGCCTGCTGCTCACCGCGGGCAACTCCGCCGACCGCTACGGCCGCAAGAAGATGCTCGCCGTCGGCCTGGTGCTCTTCGGCCTCGCCTCGCTCGGCGCGGCGCTCGCCCAGTCACCCGGTCAGCTGATCGCCGCCCGGGCCGCCATGGGCGTCGGCGGCGCGCTGCTGGTGACCACCACCCTCGCCGTCGTCATGCAGATCTTCGACGACGAGGAGCGGCCCAGGGCCATCGGCATCTGGAGCTCGGTCAACTCGCTCGGCTTCGCCGCCGGACCGCTGATCGGCGGCTCCCTGCTCGACCACTTCTGGTGGGGTTCGCTGTTCCTGGTCAATCTGCCGGTCGCCGTCGTAGCGCTGGCGGCCGTCGTCACCCTCGTCCCCGAGTCCAGCGGCCGCGGGATCGCCCGGCCCGGGGCGGACCCGGCCGCCGCGACCCCCCTCGACCTGCCGGGCGCGCTGCTGTCCATGGTCGGCATGGTCGGTGTGGTCTTCGCGATCATCTCCGGGCCGCAGGCCGGCTGGCTGTCCGGCCGGGTGCTGATCTCCGCCGCCGTCGGGATCGTCGGCCTCGCCGTCTTCGCCCTGTGGGAGCTGCGCGTCCCGCACCCCATGCTCGACATGCGCTTCTTCCGCAACCGCCGCTTCATCGGCGCGGTCTCCGGCGGCATCCTGGTCGCCTTCGGCATGGGCGGCTCGATGTTCCTGCTCACCCAGCACCTCCAACTGGTGCTCGGCTACGGGCCGTTGGACGCCGGGCTGCGGATGGCGCCGCTCGCCGTCACCGTCATCCTGATCAACTTCACCGGCCTCAGCGCCCGTCTGACGCCCAGGCTCGGCACCCCCGGGATGATCGTTTCCGGCATGTCGCTGCTCGCCGCCGGCCTCGCCGCCATAGCGCTGCTCGGCGGCCACAGCTACGGCGGCATGCTGACCGGCCTGATCGTGATGGGTGTCGGCGTCGCGCTGGCCATGCCGACGATGGCCAACGCCATCATGTCCGCGATCCCGCCGGCCCAGGCCGGGGTGGGCGCCGGCGTCAACGGCACGCTGATGGAGTTCGGCCAGGGGCTGGGCGTCGCCGTGCTCGGCGCGGTCCTCAACTCCCGTTTCGCGGCACTGCTCCCGCTGATCGCCGCGGGCGCCGGCTCGCTGCCCGCCGCGCTCGCCCGGACGCGTACGGACGGGGAACGGGCCGCCGTCCAGGACGCCTTCGCCGCCGGCATCGGCACCAGCCAGCTGGTCGGCGCGGCCGCGGTCCTCGTCGGCGGGCTGCTCGCCGCCGTGCTCCTGCGGCGGGCCGAACGGGCCGGCCGGGAGCAGCCGGTGCCGGGGACGCCGTCGGGCCCGGAACCGGCCACCGCCGCGGCGGAATAGCATCGGTGGGTACGTGATCGTGAACGGCGCGTACGGGCGGTGCGTACCCACCGGTAGAGGCACCACCCGTACGGGTCGTACTGCGACGAAGCTCAGGGATCCGGCGACACCACGGATCCGAGGACGCACCGGGATCCGGCGAAGAGCGGGGATCCCACGACGCTCAGGAACAGGGAGGGGCGCCATGGCAGCGACGGACGACCGCGCCAGGAAGCGGCCGAGCAGCGTCTGGCTGGCCGACCGCCCCCCGCTCAAGCGGAAGGCGGACCAGCCGGCCGGACTCGACCTCGACAAGATCGTCGCGGCGACGGTCCGGCTGCTGGACGCCGAGGGCCTGGCGAAGTTCTCCATGCGCCGGCTCGCCGCCGAGCTCGGCGTCACCGCGATGTCCGTCTACTGGTACGTCGACACCAAGGACGACCTGCTGGAACTCGCCCTCGACAGCGTCATGGGCGAGATGCGGCTGCCGGACGAGGCCGACACCGGCCGGGACTGGCGCGACCATCTGCGCGGGCTGGCCCACGCGTACCGCGGCCTGCTGACCGGTCACACCTGGGTGGCCCGCCTGCTGGGCACGTACATCAACATCGGCCCGCACTCCACGGCCTTCTCCAACGCCAGCATGCGGGTGATGAAGGCGAGCGGACTGTCGCTGGAGCAGATCACCGGCGGCCTGTCCGCCGTCTTCCAGTTCGTCTACGGCTTCGCCACCATCGAGGGCCTGTTCAACGCCAGGTGCGCGGAGGCGGGAGTGCCGGTGGACGAGTACTTCCAGCAGGTGATGGCGGCCGTCGAGGGACTCCCGGAGTTCGCCGAGACGCTGGAGAACTCCACCAAGGTCATGGCGGCCCGCGGCGGCGCCACCGTGCAGGAGATGCGGGACCGCGACTTCGCCTTCGCGCTCGACCTGCAGATCGCGGGCATCGAGGCGCTGCGGGGGAGCACCGACGAGCGCGGGCCGGACCCCCGTTAGGAGGCCCGGCCCGAGTGGTCCGCGGGACGCGGGAGGAATCCGCGAGCTCACCCCATGGGCAGGCTCTCGCCCTGCACCGCCTGGATGTCCAGCTCCACCTTCAGCGTCGTGCCGATCGCCGCGATGCCGGCCGCCACGACCTGGTTGTAGTTCATCTTGAAGTCCTCGCGGCGCAGCTCGGCCGTGGCGCGGAAGGCGGCACGCACCCCGCCCCACGGGTCCGGGCCGGTGCCGAGGTAGCTGAGGTCGAGGTCCACCGGCCGCACGACGCCGTGCAGCGCCAGATCGCCGTGCACCGTCCAGCGGTCCGGGCCGGCCGGCTCCAGGCCGGAGCTGCGGTAGGTGATCTCCGGGTACTCCTCGACGTTGAGGAAGTCCTCGGACCGAAGGTGGCCGTCGCGCATGCCGTTGCCGGTGTCGATGGTGGTGGCCTTGATGGCCGCCTCGACCCGCGACTTCTCCACGTCCTCGGCGATCTCGATGCGGCCGCTGAACTCGGTGAACCGGCCGTGCACGCTGGAGATCCCCAGGTGCTGGGCGACCGCGGCCACCGTCGAGTGCATCGGGTCGATGGTCCAGGCGCCGGGCGGCGGCAGCTCGGCCCCGCCCTGGCGGGCCAGTACGACGCTGCCGACGTCCATCCGGCCGCTCGCCGTCACGATCGCGCTGGAGGCGACCGGTGCGTAGCCGACGGCCGTCACGATGACCGTGTACGGGCCGGCGGGCAGCGGCTGTCCGGTGCGGATGGCGCCCTGCTCGTCCGCCGTCGCGCGCAGTACCTGCGAGCCCGTCATGTCGGTGACGGTCAGCACGGCGTGCTGTACCGCCCAGCCGTCCCGTGTGCGGACCTGCGCCCTTACGCCCGCAGCTCCCGCGCCCGTCGAATCCATTACCTCTCCCGTTTGTTGCCTGGTGGTGATACCCCGCTCGTGGGGGTCCCCCGGTGTCGGGCTCCGGCGGCGGCGTGCAGGCCGTCCCCTGCCTGTGCGCAGCGCGGCCGCCGGAGCCCTGGGGTCCGGTCCGGGGCGCGTCTCCGCTCGACGCGCGCCCCGGTCCGGGGTCTTGCCGCCCCTGGGGGATGCCCAGGGGCTCGGGGGATCAGTCCCCGGGGTGCGCGAGTTCGACGTCGTAGCCGTCGACCCCGCGGGCGTCGACCGCAAGGCCGGTGGCGACCGGCGGGTAGCCGCTCGCGATGACCGTGTAGTCGCCGGCGTCCAGGTCGGTGAAGGCGTACGCGCCGTCCTCCCCGGTCGTCGAGGTGGCCACGACGTTGCCCGCCGCGTCCACCAGCGTCACCCGCGCGTCGGGCAGCGGACGGCGGGTCCCGTTCGGACCGCCCGCCCGCACGACGCCCTGCACCCGCGCACCGGCCTGGAGCTCCACCTCGATGCGGGTGGTGCCCTGGCCGCCGACCTCGACCGGCAGTGCGGCCGGGCGGTGGGCGGGGGCGTTCACCGCGACGGTGTAGGTGCCGGGCGTCAGCTCGTCGAAGGCGAAGTAGCCCTCGGCGCCGGTCTTCCCGGTGGCCAGCACCTCACCGCGGACGTCGGTCACGACGACCATCGCACCGTCGACCGGCTCACCGGTGACCGCGCTGCGGATCTGGCCGCCGAGGCCGCTGGTCCCGCTGAGCAGGATGTCGTAGCCGTACGGCGAGTCACCGACGACGACCGTGGCCGCCTGCGGCTGGTGCCCGTCGGCCGCCGCGATCAGGACGTAGGACCCCGCGCCGGGGGCACCGAGCACGTACGAACCGTTGGCCTGGGCGACCGCGCGGCCCAGCTGACGCCCGCTGAGCGAGATCAGCGTCACCGCGGACCGCGGCACGGGGTGGCCCTCCGCGTTGCGCACGAAACCGTGGACCGACGGGCCCGCCGGGGTGGCGTCGCCGCCGCCCGCCGAGGCGTACGCGGCCAGCGGCTGGGGGGCCGTCGCGGCGGCCGGCTGCGCCCAGGAGGGCGTGTGCGGGTCGTCGTCCGTGGGCACCGAGGGGGCGCCCACCAGCGCCGGCTCCAGCTCCTCGACCGGCGCCGCGGCGACGGCCTCCGACGACGCGGCCGCGGGGGCCGCGCCGGCCGCGGCCGGCTCCGCGCTCTGGTCCAGTCCGCCACGCGTCTTCAACGCGACCTCCTTGATGAACAGGGTGAAGAGGAAGGCGAGCAGCGCGCAGGGCGCCGCGTACAGGAAGACATCGCCGACGCCGTGGCCGTACGCGCTCTCCATGACGGTGCGCAGCGGCGCCGGGAGGGCGTCCAGGTCCGGGATGCCGCCGCCGCTGTTGCCGGCGCCGTGGGCGGCGGCCTTCGCGGCCTTGGGGCCGAGGTCGGCGAGGCCGTCCTTGACGTAGTGGGTGACCCGGTTGGCGAGCACCGCGCCGAGGGCCGAGACGCCCACCGCACCACCGAGGGAGCGGAAGAAGGTCACGACGGACGAGGCGGAGCCGAGGTCCTGGGGGGCGACCTGGTTCTGGGTGGCCAGGACCAGGTTCTGCATCATCATGCCGATGCCGAGGCCCATCAGCGCCATGAAGATCGCGATGTGCCAGTACTCGGTGTCGTAACGGATGGTGCCCAGCAGGCCGAGGCCCGCGGTCACCAGCACGCCGCCGGCGACCAGCCAAGCCTTCCAGCGACCGGTCTTGGTGATGATCTGGCCCGAGACGGTCGACGAGATGAACAGACCACCGATCATCGGGATCGTCATCACACCGGACATCGTCGGCGACTTGCCGCGCGCCAGCTGGAAGTACTGGCTGAAGAAGACGGTGCCGGAGAACATCGCGATACCGACGAACAGCGAGGCCACCGAGGCCAGGGTGATCGTCTTGTTGCGGAACAGCCGCAACGGGATGATCGGCTCCTTGGCCTTGGTCTCGACGAACACGAAGATCGCGCCGAGGACCACCGCACCGCCGACCATCGCGGCGGTCTGCCACGACATCCAGTCGTACTTGTCGCCGGCCAGCGTCACCCACACCAGCAGCAGCGAGACCGCCGCACTGATGAAGAATGCGCCCGCCCAGTCGACCTTGACGCCCTCGCGCTTGACGACGGGCAGCTTCAGGGTCTTCTGCAGCACGATCAGGGCGATCACCGCGAACGGCACACCCACGTAGAAGCACCAGCGCCAGCCGAGCCAGCTGGTGTCGGTGATGACGCCGCCGAGCAGCGGGCCGCCGACGGTGGCGACGGCGAAGGTGGCGCCGAGGTAGCCGCTGTAACGGCCGCGCTCACGCGGCGAGATCATCGCCGCCATCACGATCTGGGCCAGGGCGGACAGACCGCCCACGCCTATGCCCTGCACCACACGGCAGGCGATCAGCATGCCGGTGTTCTGCGAGAGCCCGGCGACGACCGACCCCGCGACGTAGATGACCAGCGCGAACTGCACCAGCAGCTTCTTGCTGAACAGGTCGGAGAGCTTGCCCCACAGGGGCGTGGTCGCGGTCATCGCCAGCAGCGAGGCGGTGACGACCCAGGTGTACGCGCTCTGCCCGCCGTCCAGGTCATGGATGATCTCGGGCAGCGCGTTCGACACGATCGTCGACGAAAGAATGGCGACGAACATACCGAGCAACAGCCCGGACAGCGCCTCCATGATCTGACGGTGCGTCATGGGCGCCCCGTTGGAGGCGCCGTGTCCGCCGCCTCCATGCTTGGCGTGGCCGCCCCGCACACCGGCTGGTGTGGTCGTAGCCATGTAGTTCCTTTTCATCCTGCGGGTGTACGGGTGGTGGAGTCGTGGTGCGGCGCCCGGGCGCCGGAGTCGTGGTGCGCTCCCCGGGTCCGGCAGTCGCCGAAGCTCGTACGGAGCCGGGCGAGCAGCTCGATGAGGTGACCGACGTCGCTGTCGGTCCAGTCGTCCAGATACCGGGCGAGCGTGGCGGTGTAGCGCTCGGCGAGCTCCTCCAGGAGCTCCTGCCCGCTCGGCGTCAGGCGCAGCAGCCGCGACCGCTTGTCCGCCGGGTCGGGCTTCCGCTCGATCCAGCCGCGCTCGCAGACGTGCGCGACGTGCCGGCTGGTCACCGACATGTCGATCGCCAGCAGCTCGGCGAGCTGACTCATCCGCATCTCGCCGTGCCGGTCGAGCAGGGTCAGCACCCCGGCCGAGGCGGGCGGGCAGTCCTGGGGCAGGATTCGGCCCATCTCACGCTTGACGGCGCCGATGGCGCTGAGTTGCCTGGCCAGCTCCTCGTACTGACTGTGAGCGGCCACCGGCTCCTCCACACCTCTCCGTACGCCTCGATCGGACATCCCGATCGCCCATCTTTTGTTGCTTGGGGCAACCATAAGCAAGGTTGGTTGCTGAAGGCAAACGAATGGGTGGTGGATGCAGGTAAAGGAACCCCAAAGCCTGGCTCGATATCGAGTCAATCCCGCTATGGCCCCACGTAAAGCCGCAGGTCCAGGCCACGCCCGCAGGCCGGGAGAAATCGGCCACCAGTGGTGCACCTCACGCACCACGCCCGTATTTCCACGCCCCGCGGCGTCGCTCCATACGTGCCCCAGGGGTGCCCCCGGGCCCCCGGTTCGCTAGGGTCCTTCCCCATGGCGACCAACCCGCAGAACCAGGCCGAGGGCAACTACGACCCGGCGGGCAGCACGCAGATGTTCCGGGCCTTCGTGGACGAGGGCGGCACCCCCCAGACCGGCAGCCGTCGCGCCCCGGCACCCCAGCAGTCGGCCGGCCCCCGCGTGGGCCTCATCGTCGGCGTGATCGTCGCCCTCCTGGTCGTCGCGGGCGCCGCCTGGCTGGCGCTGGCGTAGCCCCTCCTCCCCACCCTCTGTACGCGTACGGGGCCCGGCATCACCGATGCCGGGCCCTTGATCGTTCGCTACGCCGTGCGCCCGCCCCTGCTCTCGGCGACCCGCAGCGCGTCCCGCAGCGCCTCGCTCAGCCTGCGGACACAGAACCGGAGTTCGCCGGGCGGTGTCACTCCCGGGTTCCGCAGCAGCTCGACCGCGTGCGCCAGCACCTCCTCGCCCGTGGAGAGTTGGGCCTCCTCCATGTCGTCGGCCAGGCGGGCCAGATAACCGCCCTCCTCCGCATCGGTGGAGAGGTAACACCGCTGCCCGTTCGGCCCCGGCCAGGGCAGCAGCCGCAGCCCGCTCACCTCGGAGCGGTCGGAGGCGGTCACCGACCACTTCCCTTGGTCCCGATTGCGAGAACGAGCGTGCCGGCGCCCAGGAACGTCAAGCACTGCGCGGCCCGCCGCTGTCGAGGGCTCATGACTGCCTCCCCACCAGCACGGCGCGGAGGGTGTGCCGGTCGCTCTCGCCAAACGTGGTCATCGTGTAGCCGCCAACCTGGATGATGCGCTGCTGCAACATCAGACGGTGGGTGTCGTCGCTGGCCAAACGACCCCAGTTGTGGACCAGGCACAGCACCTCGCGGTACCCCCTTGCCTCCCGCATCGCCGCGGCCATGGCGGTCAGTGCGGGGCGGTGCGCGCTGAGCGCGTCGGGCCCCAGGTCGCGCCACGGGCTGTGGCCTGCGAGTGCCCAGCCCATACGGTCAACGTAGGTGTGGCAGCCGAGCAGCCGGCTGCGGAGGTCTCGTTGATTCCGGCTGGCGCACCGGTCGTAGAGGAACACCAACGGGGCCATTTCGTCGCTCATGAGCGGGCCTCCACCGAGTGCCGAGCGAGGAGCCATTGGCAGTCCCGGGCGAGCCGTTGAACCTGGACGTGCGCGGAGAGCGGGAGCGAGGCGAGCGGGCGGCGGAACTGCCGCTCGATGCTGCCCAGCCGCGTCGCCGCCTGTTGGGCCTCGATCGTTCCGCGCCCCAGCTGCGAGGCTCTCTGGCGCGCCTCGATCAGGAGGAGCGCGATGTGCCCGCGCAGTGTCTCCGCGAGCCCCGCCATTTCGTCCGGATCGATCGGTCCGGAGCCGGTGCGCAGCGCGCCGTGGATCGTCTCGCTGATGGTTTCCCAGTCGATCGGGGCAGTCCCGTCCGCAGGTTGCGTCGCCGGCCGTAAACGCTCGGTGTCCATGCGGAGACCGTAGAAGTACGGGAACCAGAGAGGGGACACAGATCGTGTCCCCTCTGTCATGCCGCCAGAAGACCGATCCTCGCTGCGAGTTCGCACGCCCGCCGACGCCGGCCCGGCGACGCTGCCTCGGTCTCCTCCAGCACGATCCGGCGCGCGTACCCGTTGTACCGAATCGTCTCCGGCGCGGCCTCAAACGCCTGATTCAGCGTGGCCAGGGCCACGTCCGGCTGTCCGTCGAGCTGGTAGCCACGGGCCTGCTCGATCCGGTGCCGGGCCCGCCGCGGCCGGGACGGGATCACCGACGCCTCGGCCCGGGCTGCCTGCCGCACCGACTCGCCGCCAGAGTGCAGCTCGACCGCGATGGTGACAGCGTGCGCACCCATCACCGCCCGCGAAAAGCTGGTCACCGCGTGGAAGTACCCCGCGGGTAGAGCCTTGGCAGTCTTCTCTGCCTGGTCCCAATACCGCCACGCGGTCCCCGGGTCACCGCGTCGTGCTGCCGTATAGCCGGCCTCGAACTGCAAAGCGCCGGTGATCGCGCGCACGTCGTCGGTGGCGTCCTCCCACAGGGGATCGAGGTAGCGCAGCGTCGACGCGGTCACCTCGTCCGCGGCGTCGAAGTGCGAGGGGCCCGAGTCGCGGTGCGCCTGCGCGGTGAGCCACGCAGCGACACCGATGGTGTGCGGATCCTCGGACTCCTGCGCGGCCACCAGGCTCCGCTCAGCCACTCGCCACAGCAGCGCCGCATCCGGCTGATAAGCGATAAAGAACTGGCTGAGGCTGTAGACCTCGGACAGGGCCGCCTGCGCCGCACGTCGCTCCGCCGCAGAATCAGTCTGCCGCACCGCCAGTTGAGCGTCCCTGATCAGATCAGGCAGCAACGCGCCGATCACCTCGCGGTGGTTGGGCGCCGAATGCCGGGCCGACCACGCTCGCCCGAGCCGGGCCCGGATGTGGGCGGCCGATGGGGCAGGGCCGTCGGAGGGCCCGACAGGGTAGGCGTTCACCGCGTTCGCGACGGCAGCGAGCCGGGGGTGCCCGGGGCCGGCGAACAGGTCCACTCGCATGGTGGTGTATCCGGTGAGGTCTGCGAGGTCGCGCACGCGCAGGGCCTCGGCGATACGGAGAATCATCGCCAGCCCAGGCGTCTGCAACTGGCCGTTCTCGACCCGTTTCACCCAGGAAGGAGACATGTCGATGAGACCAGCGAGCACAACGCGGGACATGCCCCGGCGCTGGCGAAGGATCTGCATCCGCTTTCCGAAGGTCAACGGGGCGGCGTACGGGTCGGGGGTAGCATCGGACATGGCGGCCTTGCCCCTCTCTGAACAGCTCGACACTGCCAGGGTATGAGGCGAGGCCGATTCCGTGCGCCGAATGTCAGAGGCTCCCGGTGTGGGCCGAGCAGCAGGGCGAGTCCGGCTCCCCGACGAGGACGCCTGAGTCAGGACACGACGAAGCGCCCCGCCTGTACACACGGCAGGGGCGGGGCATTGGTCATGCCCTCAGTTCTCTGGAAGGCGTTCGATGGAATGCCAACTCCTGGCGCTGTTAGGTATGTTCCGAGACGGGCACCCGATCAGATCCCAAAAACGGGGGCTACCCCCTGGTACCTCTCGCACCTCATGGGTGCGGTGCCTAGCTTGGGCATGTGATCGAATTTGCTCCGGACCGGCCTCGCTGGCGTCAGGTCGCCGACATGATCCGCACGCGCATCGCCGACGGCAGCTACCCGCCCGGGACGCGCGTCCCCTCGGTGATCCAGCTTCAGGAAGAGTTCGGCATTGCCGACTCGACGAGCCAGAAAGTGAACAGCGGCCTCCGCGCCGAGGGCCTGATCTACACCGAACCCGGCATGGGCTCGTTCGTCGCGAAGAACGCCGCGGAGATCCTCAAGGCGGCGGGCGACGACTCGCGGTACTGAGCCCGTCTTCAAAAGAGGGTCGGCCGACCCTCGAAACGAGACCTTGCTAGCCCGCCATTGGTGGCACGGGTGCGGCCGTAGTGGCGCCAGGGGTCTGAGGTGGTGTTCTCCGCCCGATCCTGACGGTGCGCGGCCTGGCCGGCAAGCCGGTTCGGTGAAATCTCCTGCACCTGCGGCCGGGTATCACCGCTGCCGGGCCCTTGATCGTTCGCTGGGCCGTGCGCCCGTCCTGCTCTCGGTGACCCTCGAACCTGTCTGCAGTCCCAGTCCCCTACGCCTCTGTAACTATCCGTGGGTACAGTCCCGTTCGTGATGGAGTTCGATCCGACGTTGCCCAAGTGGAAGCAGATTGCCGACGTCATCCGAGAGCGGATCGCGGATGGCGCCTACCCGCCGCGCCACCTGATCTCCGAGGCGCGGATGGAGCAGGAGTTCGGCGTCGCGCGTGTGACTGTCCGCAAGGTCACCGCCCGCCTCAGGGAGGAAGGACTCATCGTCACCACGCCCGGCATGGGCTCGTTCGTCGCGAAGAACGCCGCGGAGATCCTCAAGGCGGCCGGCGACGACTCGCGGGACTAGTGCCGCAACTTCAACGCGGACGGTTTCGGCTCGCTCTACCCGAGGTACAGGGGTGGGCGGCCGAGGGCGTTCTCGCTGCCGGAGCGCCGGGAGATCGAGAAGATCGCCAAATCCAGGCCGTTCGAGCACGGCCTGCCGTTCTCGACCTGGAGTCTGGCCAAGCCGGCGGACTTCCTGGTCGCCGAGGGGGTGGTCGACGACATCAGCCATGAGGGCCTTCGGGAACTGCTCCGCGAGGAGGGCGTCTCGTTTCCACGCGTGAAGACCTGGAAGACCCTCACTCCATCCGGCGGACGTGCGCATCGCAATCGTCTGCGACAACTACTCACCGCACCTGACGACGAAGCGATGTCAGCGGGTCGGGACCTGGGCCGCGGCGAACAATGTCGAGATCGCCTACACCCCGACCAACAGCTCCTGGCTCAACCGGATCGAGGCCCAATTCACCGCACTCCGCTACTTCGCCCTCGATGGCACCGACCACGCCAGCCACAAAGAGCAGGGCAGCATGATCCGCCGCTACATCATCTGGCGGAACAAGCACGCCGCCGACGAACGGCTATGCAAGCTCGTCACCAGGGCGAACGTTGCCTGATGAGCACCAGGCGTCCGTGCGACGAGCCCCGTCGAGGTCGACTCACGCCCCTCCTCTGCGCGGGCGCGTCCTGCGTCAGGCCGCGGCACGGAAGACGTACGCCGTCATCGGGGCGGTGACCGGCCCCGGGCCCAGACGGGCCGTCATCTCTTCGATGACGGTGGCCCGGACGGCCGGTCCGTCGCCGCGCTCCTCAACGGCCGCGCGCACCGGTGTCCCGGTGAGGTACCCGGTGGCAAGGTCGGCGGTCGACGCGGCCCGGCCCTGAAGCGTCAGCTCCTGCTCGTCCTCGACAGCGAACCCGGCGGCCGCCAGATCAGCGGCCACGACAGCGGGGTCGGCATAGCCGTGCGGAACCGTCTGGAAGAACTGTGGCGGCTCGACCGGAAAGGCCCGCTCCAGCCCGGCCTGCAGCGCGACTTCGAAGGCGTGCGTCCCGAGAGGGCCCCAGGTGTTGAACAGGAACCGGCCGCCCGGGGCCAGCACCCGGCGGACCTCGGTGAAGGCCCCGATGCGGTCGGGAAAGAACATCACGCCGAACTGGCAGACCACCAGGTCGAAGCCTCCGTCCGGGAACGGCAGCCGCTGCGCGTCGGCCTGCCGCCACACCGCGCCAGGGGCCCGGGTCGACCCGAAAGCGACCATGGCCTCGTTCAGGTCGGTGGCCGTCACCTCGGCCGAGGGTGTTACTGCGAGCAGGTCCGCTGTCAACACGCCAGTTCCCGCGGCGAGTTCGAGGATGCGCCGAGGGTGGAGTGCCGCCGCCCGGGCAGTCAGGTCCTCGGCGAAGGGCCGGAAGACCACCGGCACGAGGTACTGCTCATAGGCCACCGGCATGGATTCGGACCATCGCCGGTCGGCATTGATTCCTGTCACCCTCATGACGGTAGTGCCGCGTCAGGAAGCCTCTTCCTTGCCGCGCCGCCATGCGCCCTGGAGCTGGACCCACCTGACCGAGTGGCAGCGAACGCCGGCGCCCCCGGGGCCGGGCCCGGACGCAGGCAGCGTGATCAGTCCGCACCTACTGGCCGCCGTTCCCCGCGTCGGTGCATCGTGCCGGTGATGACCAGCATGCTGAACGGAGAGTGAAATGGCCGATGAGGCTTCCTACCGGGTCGGGCTTCGTGTCCCGGACGTCACCGAGGCAGCCAGGTTCTACCAGGGGCTCGGATTCGAGCCGATCGGAGCGATACCGGGACCGGACGGTTCGACGGTCATGGCGATCCTGCGCCGCGGTGAGCTCCAGTTACTCGTCGACGCCCTGGTCGGCATGCCATTTCCCGACAGCGACCGGGAACGCATGACGAAGACCGGGCCACGGGGCCTCGGCGTGGTCATCGGCATCGAGGTGGACGACGTCAACGCGACCGCCGTCTACTGCCGTCTGGCCGGATGCACCGTCACCACCGACCCGGTCGACGCACCGTGGGGCGAGCGGTACCTCGAGTGCCTCGATCCGTACGGGTACGCATGGAAGTTCTTTGAACTACTTCCCGACCCGCCGGCAGACGGCTTGAGCGCCGCCCGTGACAGCTGGTTCGCCTGATCCACACGCGGAACCAACCACCACCCCTTCAGAACCGGCCACCACTCACCCGGCGAACCTTGCCGGTCAGCGCGCTGGCCGGGCACGTCCATCCGCTGCGTGCCGATGACCGGCAGCAGGCGCAGGGCCTCCGCGGGTGGGGTCAGATGCCGCGTTCGATCATGTCGATGACGTGCTGGCCGGCGTCGTGGGCCTGGGTGGGGTGGAGGCCGCGGAGGGGGCCGTCGATGAGGAGGGCGGCCAGGCCGTGAACGGCCGACCAGGCGAGGAACTCGGCACCGGGGCGGCGGTCTTCGGGCAGCAATCCGGCCTTCACGAGATCGTCGAGGGCGGCGCCGAGCAGCTCGAAGGGGGTCTTGCCGGCGGCGCCCGCGGCGGTGGGGGCGGCGGCGTGGGCCATGTCGCCGGGGACGTGGAAGGCCGTGCGGAACAGGCCGGGCTCTTCCTGGGCGAAGCGCAGGTAGCCGGTGCCGACGGCACGGAAGCGGGCACGGGCGGCGGCTGCCTCGTCCGTGGCCGGCGGCAGGGCGGCTTGCTCGGCCTCCATGGTGCGGGCGAGGTGGGCCATGGCGGTCTGGGAGACGGCCTGGAGCAGTGCGTTGCGATCGGTGAAATGCCGGTAGGCGGCATTGGGTACGACGCCGGCCTGCCGGGTGGCCGCGCGTAGCACGACGGCTTCCGGCCCGCCCTGGCGGGCGAGTTCGAGGCCCGCTTCGATCAGTGCGTTGCGGAGGTCGCCGTGGCGGTAGGTCTCCCGATTCGGCTTGTCGTTCTCGGCTGAGGGCATGGCTGCCGCCTCCAATGTGGACAGCATCCACTTAGGTCGTCTAGGCTTCTGCGTGATCACTCGGGGGGTGGATTTCCGTGCCCTCCGCATGTGGACAGCGTACACAAGGCTGGTCGTCGACCGCCGGGGCGCTTTTTCATCAGGGGGATCCGCTGCATGGGCAAGATCACGCACTTTGTGCACCAGTCGCTGGACGGTTTCATCGAGGGCCCGAACGGGGAGTTCGACTGGCCCCGTATGGACGGCGAGCTGTCCGCCTATGCGCAGGCCCTCACCGGCAGCGCCGACATCTTCCTGTACGGCCGCGTGGTGTGGGACATGATGTCCGGTTACTGGCCCCGTGCCGAGGAGTTCTCGAACGATGAGCACGACCTCGCGTTCGCGCCCGTCTGGCGCAAGGCGCCGAAGGTGGTCGTCTCCTCGACGCTGACCGAGGCCGACTGGAACACCCGCGTCATCAACACCGACGTCGTCGAGGAGCTCACCGCCCTCAAGGACAGCGGCGCCCGTCTACTGCTGTTCGGCGGCTCCTCGCTGGCCGGCTTCCTCACCGAGCACCGGCTGATCGACGAGTACCAGATCTTCGTCCACCCCGTCGTTCTCGGCGGTGGCAGGCCCGCCTTCGCCACCCCGCAGCAGCGGTTCGACCTGACCCTGAGCGAGACCAGGAGCTTCGACTCCCAGGTGGTTCTCCTCCGGCACGAACGGGCCGACTAGCCGTTCCGTCCAGCACGCTCCGATGGGGCGGGCGATGAACGATGAGTTTCTCCGTGGTCAGCAGTCAGAGACCACGGTCGGTGCGGTGCAGTGGCGAGTGTGAGCGCACCCTGCACCGGCTGAACCTTCTTGTACCCAGGCACGAGATACCGAGGAACCTTACGATGCGTACCCTGATCAGCACCGCGTTCATCTCTCTCGACGGCGTCGTGGAGGCCCCGGGCGGCGAGCCCGGATACCGGAACTCCGGGTGGACTTTCAAGAACGTCGACTTCCTCCCCGAGGCTTTCGACATCAAGGGCCGGGAGCAGAAGGAAGCCACGGCGATGTTGATGGGCCGGGTCAGCTACGAGGCGTTCAGCCCGGTGTGGCCGGCCATGGAGGACTTCGCCGACTACAAGGTCATGCCGAAGTACGTCGTCTCCACCACTCTCACCGAGGACGACCTGGTGTCGAACTGGGGCGAGACCACGATCCTGCGCTCGCTCGACGAGGTCGCCTCGTTGAAGCAGACCGAGGGCGGCCCGATCATCGTCCACGGCAGCGCCGCCCTGAACCAGAGCCTTTCGGACGCCGGCCTGATCGACCGCTACCACCTCATCGTCTTCCCCCTCCTGCTCGGCGCGGGCAAGCGCCTGTTCAGCGCCACGGACAAGGACACCCAGAAGCTGCAGTTGGTCGAGCACGAGGTCTACGCCAACGGCCTGCAGAAGAACGTCTTCGACGTCGTCCGCTGACGACGCTCCCGCACCCGAGTACGCCCCGATGGCACACCAACAGAAAGGCGGAACCCCGGCATGACCGCGGCAGCGAAAGGCCCGTCCAGCTACTTCCCCTCCATCGAGAAGAAGTACGGCCGCCCCATCGCGGAGTGGCAGGAGCTCATCCGCTCCTCACCCCTGACCAAGCACATGCAGCTCGTCAGCTGGCTGAAGACGGAACACGGCCTGGGCCACGGTCACGCCAACGCCCTGGTCTCCCACACCCTCGCCGAGGACGCCGGTCGGTGAACACCACTTGCCGTCCCGGTCCCTCGGGCAGGGCCTGGAGCTTGTCTCCCCGATCCAGCGTCATTCCTGTTCCTGTTCCTGCTCGAATGCGAGGTGCGCTGGTCGGGGTCGCTGCGTGGGGGCGATCGAATCGAGGAGTGCCAAGGCCCTGGGCGGCAGTTCACTCGGCGCTATCCGCTATCTCCCGGCTGCGGCCAGCCCACTGGATCACGTACGGCATGGCGACACCGGAGACGACGAAGACGGCACCCATAAGGAGCCAGCCGGGCGTCCCCCAGGTCACGCAGAGCAAGCCGAGCAGGCTCGGTGCGACGACGTAGCACAGGCCCATGCCCATGCCGAACACCCCGGAGTACTGGCCCTGGGCATGCGCGGGAGCCAGCCGGAACCGGAGCTCCAGCGACCCGGCCGCATGCCACAGCGAGCCCACTGTGTGCACCGCAACGCCGGTCATCATGATCGTCACGGCGGCCCAGCCAGGTAATCCGGAGGCCGTCGCGATGACGGACATGCCCATCAGAAAGGCGAGACCGGCGCGGCGGACGGCCTGTCCCGCGATCGTGCCGCCCTTGATCCCGCGACTGGTCCGTATCTGTAGGAACACCACCATCACAGTGTTGACGGCGATCGCCAGGCCGACGAACCAGCGTGGCGCTTCGGTGTGCAGGACCACCCACAGCGGCAGGGCGTAGGACAGCACCTCGCTCTGGATCCACATGATGCCGTCGAGCACGACGAACGCCACATACGGTTTGTCCTTCAGAGCGATCCATCGGCCTTCGTCGCGCGGGGACGCGAGGGGTTCGAGCTTGGGCAACTTGACCAGGACGGCGGCGCTGCCGAGGAACGTCAGCGCGTTGCCAAGGATGAGGGCACGGTATGCGGTGTCCGTATCGATCTGCATCACCGCGCCGGCTGCCATCGCGCCGAACGTGCTGGCGAGCATGGCCACCGACCGCAGGTAGGACCGGAACTTCGGCACCTCGTCACCGCCGAAGCGACGGATCATCGGGCCACGAGCCGCACCGCCGGACGAGCCGGCGAGGTCGGCCACGGCCACAGCCAGGACGAACGCCCAGAACGAGTGGGCGAACAGCAGTGACGTCATGGAAAGGGCCTGGATCAGCAGCGTCATCAGAAAGATGTCCCGCGGACCGCGGCGGTCGGCGAGATGCCCTACGGGGATGCCGGCGATCAGTCCGACCACCGCTGCGATGCTGAGGCCGAGACCGACTTGCCCGATGGACAGGTGGATCACCCGAAGGGCGTACAGCGGCACGGTCGCCAGGAAGGCCGCGGTGCCGAGCTGGTTGACGAAGCCGGCGAGGGCCAGCTTCCGCTGGGGGCCGGACTCCAGCAGCAGCCCTCTCTGCGCGAGCCAGGACTGGTGTGCGTCGCTGATTTCCCCAGAGGTGCTGTTGGTTGACGTGGTGGGGGCTTGGCTCACCCTGTACTCCAATGCCTGTCGATCGTGCCATGCCGAAATCGGGGCGTGCCTGTGAAGCCGGTGAGCCACATGGCTTCGCGGCGAGGATCACAAGGAAGCGGGGGGGGGTACTCGCTGAGGGACTGAGCGATCACGGATTCCCCTTCCCAACTACCCGAGTACCAGGAGGGTTTGAGAAGCGGCAGGCGTGGAGTATGCCCAGGTGAAAGCCATGATGAGAAGCCACTTGGGGTTGGGGGAATGTCACAGCGAAACCGGGAATCTGCACACGGCGCAATCGGTTATCGGTAGTGGTGCTTCCCTCTCATGGACTCCGGTTATGAGCGGAGCCAGATGAGGAAAGCGGCGGCGGTGACGGCGCCGCCGGCGCCCACGCGGCAGCGGCCTTCCGGGGCGACATGGATCTTGGTGGTCAGCCCCCCGCGGGAACGGCCAAGCATGACCAGAACAACGAGCTACCTGATCGAAGAGGCAGGGCCTAGCCGGGCACGTCCATCCGCTGCGTGCCGACGACCGACAGCAGGCGCAGGGCCTCCGCGGACGGGCTGCCGGGGGTGGCGGTGTAGAGGACGACCCGCTGGTCGCGGTCCGCGACGTCGAGGACGTCGCAGTTGACGGCGATCGGACCGACGACCGGGTGGTGGAAGGTCTTGCAGAGGGCGGGCGCGGCGGTCACGTCGTGGCCGGCCCAGAGGCGGGCGAACTCGTCGCTGCCGACGACGAGTTCGTCGACCAGGGCGGCCACCTCGGGGTCGTCGGGGTAGCGGGCCGCGGTGGCGCGCAGGTGCTGGGCCGACGTCCGGAAGAACTCGTCCGCGTCCGAGACGCCGTACAGCGGCCGGCCGTGGCCGGGCGGGCCGAGGAAGGCGCGCCGGACGAGGTTGCGGTCCCGGCGCGGCAGCGCGGAGAAGTCCTCCATCAGGGCCGCGGCCAGGTCGTTCCAGGCAATGACCTCGTACGTCGCCGACAGCACGATCGCCGCGGCCTGCGGCAGCCGGTCCAGCAGGTCGACGATGCTCTGCCGCACCTCCCGCGAAGGCCCCGGCGGGGGGCCGGGCGGGGCGCCGGCGAGGTGGTGGAGGTGGTCGCGTTCGACGTCCGACAGGCGCAGTGCGCGGGCGAGTTGGGCCAGCACCTCGCGGGACGGGCGCGGGCCGCGGGCCTGCTCCAGGCGCGTGTAGTACTCGGTCGAGATGAACGCCAGCTGTGCCACCTCCTCGCGGCGGAGCCCCGGGGTGCGGCGGCGCGGCCCGGCGGGCAGGCCCACGTCGGCGGGGGTGATGCGCTCGCGTCGGGTGCGCAGGAAGGCGGCCAGTTCTCGTCGGTCCACGTCATCAGTGTGCGTGGTCGCCGGGATGGCGAGCCAGGTACCGCCGGTGCCTGGATGGGGGCGGCGGCGGGGCACAGGCTCGTCGGCATGAACACGAACAGGAACACCGGAACCACGCCCGTCCCGTCCGCCGTGACGTCGGGCCTCCTCGCCGACAAGGTCGCCTTCCTCACCGGCGCGAGCCGCGGCATCGGCGCCGCCGCGGCGCGGCTCTTCGCCCGGGAAGGAGCCAAGGTGCTTCTCGCGGCCCGTACGGAGTCCCAGCTCAAGGCGGTGACGGAGGAGATCCGGGCGGCCGGCGGCACCGCGGACCACGTGCGGTGCGACCTGGCCGACCCGGCGAGCGTGCGGGCCGCCGTCGACCGGGCCGTGGAGCTGTACGGGCGGCTCGACGTGGCCTTCAACAACGGTGCGACGGGGCAGCCGCCCGTTCCCATGGACGAGTTGCCGGAGGCCGACTTCGACCACGTCGTCGCGGTCAACCTCAAGGGCCCGTGGCTGGCCATGAGCGCCGAGATCGCCGCCATCCGCGCCACCGCGAAGCGCGGGGCCGTCGTCAACACCTCCAGCGTGGGCAGCCTGATGGCCAACCCCTGGCTGCCCGCGTACGGCGCGGCGAAGCGGGCGGTCAACAGCCTCACCGCGTCGGCAGCGGCCACGTACGGCCCGGAGGGCATCCGCGTCAACGCCATCGCGCCCGGCACCACGCTCACCGAGATGCTCGACGAGTGGGAGGCGAAAGCGCCCGGCACCATCGCGCAGCTCAACGCCCAGACGCCGCTGGGCCGCGCCGCCGATCCGGAGGAGATCGCCCAGGCCGCCGCCTGGCTCCTCAGCGACCGCGCGTCCTACGTCACCGGCACGGTCCTCCGGGTCGACGGCGGCATGCGCGCCTGAGCGGGAACGGGCGTCCGCGGCCGGGGAGCGGGAAAAGCAGTGGAGGGGGACGACGTCGGGTTGGTAGCGTCCGGGCGACCGTGCGACCGCCCGAGGAGGTGAGACCCCATGAACGCTGTATCTGTGTGGGTGCTCCCCCGCTGTGTCACGGTCGGCGATTGACGTAGGTGTCGCCGGGAGCGCCGCAACCAAGGCACTCCCGAAAGGCAACAACCATGCATTCTCTGAATTTCACCGCGGAGACATCGTCGAACGGTGTCGTCGAACGCGACTTCACGGTGGGCGACGTCACCGGCGCACTCTGGTCCCCGGCCGCCGGCCCCGCCCGCGCGCCTCTGGTGCTGATGGGGCACGGCGGCGGCATGCACCGGAAGGCACCGGGGATGGTGGGCCGTGCCCACCGCCTGGTGGCCGACGGCGGCTTCCACGTCGCCACCATCGACGCGCCCGGTCACGGCGGCCGGCCGCGCACGGCGCACGACGAGCAAGAGATCGCCGTGATGCAGCGGGCGATGAAGGCGGGCGAGCCGGTCGGCCCGATCGTCGTCCGCTACAACGCCCACCTCGCGGAACGCGCCGTGCCGGAGTGGCAGGCGACGCTGGACGCTCTCCAGGCACTGCCGGAGATCGGCCCCGAAGGGCCGGTCGGCTACTTCGGCCTGAACATGGGCACCGCGATCGGGGTGCCGTTCGTGGCGATCGAACCAAGGGTCACCGCCGCGGTCTTCGGTCTGCACTGGCCCGATCGCCTGGCCGGGGCGGCGCAGCAGATCACCATCCCGATCGAGTTCATGCTCCAGTGGGACGACGAGCACATCCCGCGCGAGTCCGGCCTCGCGTTGTTCGACGCCTTCGCCTCGAAGGAGAAGACGCTGCACGCCAACGCGGGCCGGCACAAGGAGCTGCCCCGCTTCGAGGCCGACAGCGCGGTCCGGTTCTTCGTCCGGCAGCTCGGGTCCGTCAGGGCACCGGCCTGACCTGACCGGCGCCGGCGTCCGGCCACCGGCCGGGCGCCGGCACCCGGGGCCTCAACTCTGCGGTGCAGTAGGTGAATGGGTGCCCGATCCGTCGATCGGCGCCTGTCAGTGCCCGGCCCTAGGCTCCCCCCATGAGCTCCCTGCCCTACGCCGACCCGGCCGGCGTCACCGCCCCGCGCCTCTCCGTCACCCAGATCACCCGCATCCACCCGCCCGCCCCGGCCCGCTACGACCAGCACACCATCACCCGGGCACCGGCCCACGACCCCGTACGCGCCCGGCAGGTCGTGAACGAGCTGAGCACGGTCGCCGGCGTGCTGGAAGAGCTCGATCCGGTGCGCCGCAGAGACCTTGGCCACCCCCGGGTGCCGGCGGACCTGGACTATGTGGCCGTCGGCTGCTGGGGAACCGCGGTGCAGATCACCGACCCCGCGTTCGGCGAGAACGGCATCACCTACAACCTCGACG
The DNA here is from genome assembly GCF_000717345.1 of Streptomyces lydicus. GTDB lineage: Bacteria > Actinomycetota > Actinomycetes > Streptomycetales > Streptomycetaceae > Streptomyces > Streptomyces lydicus. The sequence continues at coordinate 62,200 of NZ_JNZA01000038.1, forward strand.
ACGCGTTCGACGCGCAGGTCAAGGAGCACCCGGACGCCCGCATCCTCGGCGTCTGCGAGATGGGCTTCTCCGAGACCTACGCCAAGTACCTCGTCCACGTCCCCGGCGTGCCCCGCGTCGGCGCGGACGGCTGGGACGACATGGACCTCACCGGGGACCCCGCACAGACCCTCCGCGCCGTCGGGGCCACCGCGGGAGAGCCCGGCAGCGCGGATGTCTCTCTCGACGACCTCGAAGGGTTCATCTGGAGCGACTACTTGGACGTCCTCGCCTGCGGCCTCCACGTCCCCTTCGTCAGCGAGCAGTTGCGGGTGTCCGTCTTCAAGGTCACCCGCTCCGAGGACGTCCAGGACGCCATCGAAGAGGTCTGGCACCGGGACTGACCGGACCGGCCGGCACAGCCGCCACCGGTCCGCGGACGTCAGACCGCCGGGGTCGCCGCCCAGCTGGCCAGGAGCCGTACCCGCTCCTCCGTCTGCGAGCCCGGCTCCGGCGTGTAGACCACCAGCATCTGGTCCGTGTCCCCGGACACCGTCAACGTCTCGTACGGCAGGACGAGTTCACCCGCCACCGGGTGCAGCATGCGCTTCGCGCCGTACGTCTTCTCCTTGACCTGGTGGTCCGCCCACAGCCGGCGGAAGTCCGCACTGCCCAGCGACAACTCGCCCACCAGCGTGGCCAGTTTCCGGTCCCGGGGGTGTTTACCCGCGTCCAGACGCAGATGGGCGACCGTCTCGGCGGCCACCGCCGGCCAGTCCGGGTAGAACTCGCGCGCCCGCGGGTCGAGGAACACCTGACGCGGCATGTTCCGCTCCGCGGGCGCCATCTGCGAGAAGCCGACGACGGCGTCGCCCAGGGCGTTCCACGCGAGCACGTCCATGCGGCGGCCGAGCACGAACGCCGGGACCTTCTCGATGGTGTCCAGCAGGAGGCGCAGACCGGGGCGGACCTTCTGGGGCGCGGGCCCGGCGGCGGACCCGCGGCGGGCGGTGGCGGCGGGCCTGGCCACCGTCCGCAGGTACTCCTGTTCGGTGGCGTCGAGGCGCAGGACGCGCCCGATGGCGTCGAGCACGGCATCCGAGACGGAGGAGCCGCGGCCCTGTTCGAGGCGGATGTAGTAGTCGACGCTGACCCCCGCCAGCTGAGCGACCTCCTCGCGGCGCAGGCCCGGCACCCGCCGCCTGCCGTGGCCCGGCAGGCCGACTTCCTCGGGCTGTACGCGGGCGCGCCGGGAGCGCAGGAAATCGCCGACTTCCCCGTCCATGGATATGTCCATGCCACTGATCCTAGGTGCCCGGGACGCTCCGATCCTGGTACTGCGATACCCAGGAAAACGGCAGCCCTGGGTAAGTCCGGCGGCCCGGCCCAGGCTGGTGGTCGTCGCCGGGAGAGGCCCGGCGGCGAGCACCACGGACCCGACCACCCAGGAGTTCCCATGTCGTACGCCACCCTCGCCGGCCGCACCGCTGTCATCACCGGAGCCGCCAGCGGCATGGGCGAGGCCACCGCCCGGCTGCTCGCCGCGCACGGTGCCCGGGTGGCGCTGCTCGCCCGCCGGACGGAGCGGCTGACGGAGCTGGCCGCGGCGATCGAGGCGGCCGGCGGCCAGGCCCTCCCGGTCACCGCCGACGTCACCGACCAGACCTCCGTCGACGCCGCGGTGGAGCAGGTGCACGCCGCCTACGGCCGGGTCGACCTGGTGGTCAACGCGGCCGGCGTGATGCTGCCGAACCCGGTCACCGACGGCCGCACCGACGAATGGCAGCGGATGCTCGACACCAACGTCTCCGGCGCGCTGCGCGTCCTCCGCGCCTTCACCCCGGACCTGATCGCGGTCGCGGCGGACGGCGGGACGGCCGACCTGGTGAACATCTCCTCGATCGGCGCGCACATCGCCTTCCCCCACTACGCGGTGTACGGCGCGACGAAGGCCGCGCTGACGTACCTCTCGCAGTCCCTGCGCACCGAGCTGGGCCCGCGCGACGTCCGCGTCACCAACATCGAACCGGGCCTCACCGACACCGAGCTGGGCGGCCACATCGACAACGCCGAGCTGGCCGGCCAGCTGGACGGGATGTTCGACGCCCTGCAGGGGCTGTCGGCGGACGACATCGCGGACCTGATCGCGTACACCACCAGCCGCGCCCGCCACGTGAACCTGCGCCAGGCGATCGTGCTGCCCACGCGGCAGGCGTGACCCCGCCGCGCCGCCGCCCCGGGACGTGCACCGCGGGGGCGGCGGCAGTACGGGCCGGGCCGGGCTACGCCGCGTCCGCGGCGGCCATCAGCGCCGCGATGTCGATCTTCTTCATCCCGAAGATGGCCTTCATGGCACGCGCCGCCCGGTCCCGGTCCGGGTCGTTCAGCAGCTCGGCCATGCCGCCCGGCGCGACCTGCCAGGACAGCCCGTACTTGTCCTTCAGCCAGCCGCAGGGGCCCTCCTCGCCGCCGCCCTCGGTGAGCTTGGACCAGTAGTAGTCGATCTCTTCCTGGTCGGCGCACTCGATGAGCAGCGAGACCGCCTCGCTGAAGGTGAACTGGGGACCGCCGTTGAGCGCCAGGTAGCCCTGCCCGTCGAGCTCGAACTCCACGGTCAGGACGCTGCCGGCCTGGCCCGGGCCCGCGTCGGTGTAGTGGGTGACGGCGGTGATCCTGGAATTCGGGAACACCGAGCAGTAGAACTCGGCCGCTTCCTTGCCCTGGGTGTCGAACCAGAGGTTGGGGGTGATCTTGGGCATGTGCTTCTCCCTGTGCCGGTGTCGCCGCCGAGGCCGCGCCTGTGCTGTCCCTCTACAGACCGTCGCACCGGTCGGAAGTCATCGCTATCCCGGAGCCTTTTCGCACCGCCCGAACGGGGTCCGCCGCCGCACCGGCGCCCGCGGGCCCGGCCCGGCCGCCGCTACTTCCAGGTGAAGGTGATGTCCCGGGTGTCGAGGTGCATCCCCAGCGGCACCCGCCAGGCGTCCACGCACACCCGCCAGCTGCCGGTCTTCCGTGCGCCGGGGTCGAGGGGAAGCGGGAGCCGGTGGCGCGAGCTGATGGTGGCCCAGTCGATGCCGAGGGCGCCGATGATGTGCGTACCGAAGGTGACCGTGCCGGCCGTCACGGGCGCGTCGCCGGTGTTGAGGAAGTCGAGGGTGACCCGCTGGCACCAGCGGACGTCGGTACCGTCCCGGCCGGGGTTGCCGACGAGCAGGCCGTCGGGGGCGCCCGGGCCGGCGGGAAGGCGCGGCGAGGGTGGCTCGGGGGACGGGGAGCCGGGGCTGCCCGGGGGGTGCGGGGTGCCGTGCGGCGGGGCGGAACCGCCGGGGGACGGGCGCGGGGGCGCGGGGGTGTCACCGCTGCCGGGGGAGCCCGTGGGCGAGGAAGCCGAGGGCCCGGATCCCGGAGCCCGGCCGGTCTGCCCCTCGCCGGCGTCGTCGCGCGCGGGGCCTGTCCGGGGCTGCGCGGTCCGGTTTCCGTCCCGGCCCGGGCCATGGCCGCCGTGGCCGGTCCGGTCGCCCGGTGCGCCATGCGCGGCCCGGTCGCCGTGGGCGCCGTCCAGCGGCGTCAGCTCGACGCCGTCCCGGGGCGCTACGGGCCCGGTCGGCGCGTGGTCGTCGGCGGGGCCTGCCGCGCCGACCGCGACATAGCCCTGGTCGGCGGCGTCCCCGCAGCCGGTGAGCAGGACACCCAGACACAGCGCGGCCGCCGAGGCGGCGGCAAGAGTCGTTGTCGTCCGTCGCATCCGCCCAGTGTTGCTGACGGTGCGTCAGGTGTATAGGGGGCCGACCGGTACCCGGTGCGGCTCTGCAACTGTCCGCCGAGCGGCGCGGAGCGTGTGAAGGCCCCTCGGCGGACCGTTCCTCAATCGGAGATGAGCCCCTCGCGCAGCTGCGCCAGGGTGCGGGTGAGCAGGCGCGAGACGTGCATCTGGGAGATGCCGACCTCCTCGCCGATCTGGGACTGCGTCATGTTGGCGAAGAAGCGCAGCATGATGATCTGCCGCTCACGGGCCGGGAGTTTGGCCAGCAGGGGCTTGAGCGACTCGCGGTACTCCACGCCCTCCAGGGCGGTGTCCTCGTAGCCGAGGCGGTCCGCGAGGGAGCCCTCGCCGCCGTCGTCCTCGGGGGAGGGCGAGTCCAGCGAGGAGGCGGTGTACGCGTTGCCGACGGCCAGGCCGTCGACCACGTCCTCCTCCGACACCCCGAGGCACAGGGCGAGTTCGGGAACGGTGGGCGAGCGGTCGAGCTTCTGGGAGAGCTCGTCGCTGGCCTTGGTGAGGGCGAGCCGGAGCTCCTGGAGCCGGCGGGGGACCCGTACCGACCACGAGGTGTCGCGGAAGAAGCGCTTGATCTCACCGACGACGGTGGGCATCGCGAACGTCGGGAATTCCACCCCGCGTTCGCAGTCGAAACGGTCGATCGCCTTGATCAGGCCGATCGTTCCGACCTGGACGATGTCCTCCATCGGCTCGTTGCGGCTGCGGAAGCGGGCCGCCGCGTACCGCACGAGGGGGAGGTTGAGTTCGATGAGCGTGTCACGGACGTACGTACGCTCCGCGCAGTCCTTGTCGAGCGAGGCCAGCCGCAGGAACAGGGAGCGGGAGAGCGTGCGGGTGTTGATGGAGTCGTCGTCATGCACGTGCGGTGCGGGCGCGGGAATCGCGGGAAGCACCTTTGAGCTGCCCAGTTCTACGGACATGCCACCCCCTTGAGGTCGCGGACGGGACGCTGCGGCACCCCCGGTCCGGGTGGACCGAGGAGTGATACCTCCACCTGAATACCGGAGCAAGAGCTACGGCAAACGCGGTTCCTGCAGAATGTCACATGTCGGCAACACGCTGTAGCGCCTTGTCGACTTATCTGTGCAGGCAGGACCGGGTGCCGGTCGCCCGTGCCGGTTAGGCGTCGATCCTGTTTGCGGATCGAAGCCGAGCGAAGCTCCGCGACAGTAGCCGCGACACATGCATCTGCGACACCCCCAGTTCGGCACTGATCTGGGACTGCGTCAGATTGCTGTAGTAACGCAGCAGGAGGATGCGCTGCTCGCGTTCGGGGAGCTGGACGAGGAGGTGCCGCACCAGGTCGCGGTGCTCGACGCCGGCCAGTTCGGGGTCCTCGTATCCGAGGCGGTCCAGCAGGCCGGGCAGGCCGTCGCCCTCCTGGGCCGCCTCCAGCGAGGTGGCGTGATACGAACGGCCGGCCTCCAGGCAGGCCAGCACCTCGTCCTCGCCGATCTTCAGCCGCTCGGCGATCTCGGCGGTGGTGGGCGAGCGCCCGTGCAGCACGGTCAGATCCTCGGTGGCGCCGTTGACCTGCACCCACAGCTCGTGGAGGCGGCGCGGCACATGGACCGTACGAACATTGTCTCGAAAGTAGCGTTTGATCTCGCCGACGACGGTGGGCATCGCGAAGGTCGGGAACTGGACGCCCCGGTCGGGGTCGAAGCGGTCGATCGCGTTGATCAGCCCGATCGTGCCGACCTGGATGACGTCCTCCATCGGCTCATTACGGCTGCGGAAGCGCGCCGCGGCGTAGCGGACCAGCGGCAGGTTGGCCTCGATGAGGGCGGCCCGGACGCGGCTGTGCTCGGGGGTGCCGGGCTCCAGATCGGCCAGCTCCGCGAACAGCACCTGTGTGAGCGCCCGCGTGTCCGCGCTCCGGCTCTCGCGGGATGGAGCCTTGGGCGCAGTACGGGCCGTCACGGTCACGCCACCCTTCACAGTGCTCGCAGCATCTACTCGTAGAGGATGTATCCGGCAAAAGCGGTCATAGCATCACAAGACATGTGCACTGTGTGCAAGCACCCCATAACGCCGTGTTGAACCGAGAGTTGAGCGAGGGAGGCGGGGTGGTGGGGAAGGCGCGCGGGGCGGCCGGGTGGCGCTGCCGGGCCGGGGCACGCAGAAGCCCCCCGCCCGTGGGGGCGAGGGGCTCCGGAGCGCGGTCCGCGGACGGACCGCGGCTCAGAATTCGTAGTCGGCGATCACCCAGGTGGCGAATTCTCGCCACTGAGCGGCGGCCGCCTGATGGGCCGGGTGCTCCAGGTAGCGCTTGAGAGCGTCCTTGTCGGCCACCGCCGAGTTGATCGCGAAGTCGTAGGCGATCGGACGGTCGGTGATGTTCCAGGCGAACTCCCAGAACGTCAGCTCCTCGATCTGGTCCTTGAGCCCCTCGAAGGCGCGGACGCCGGCCTGCACCCGCTCCTCGTCGCGGGAGACGCCGTCGTTGAGCTTGAACAGGACCAGGTGGCGGATCACAGGGGCCTCCGTGCGGCGGGCGATCACCAGGCCGGCCGGCGGGCGGACGGCCCTAGCTGATCAGCTGGGTCATGAACTGCCCGACGCCCTGGGCGGCGGACGAGATGCCCTCGAAGCCTATCTGCACCAGCTGGGCGGCCCGCTGCGGGGAGGTGATGATCGTGTACAGCACGAAGACGATGAGTATGTACAGCACGATCTTCTTCGCCTGTGCCATCGAACCTGTCTCCCCTGTGGCAGTCGCCTGCGGCAGTGCCTGCACCTCCCGGTTGCAGTCGGGCGAGTGTAACCACACGTGTTCGAGCGCGGGACCCGTGGCGGCGGCCGGTCTCGCGCGCTGACCGGGACTTTATGGACCAAAGGCCCGCCAAAGGGGGCCCTTCGTCCGCCTGTTGGGACCGGCCGCACAGGCACCATGAGTGAGGTGGCCCGGTGGATCTGGCAGGAATCGCCGGGCCCGGGACCCGGCCTCACTGCGGGGTCCGCGCCGTGAGCTTCCCCCTGACAGCGGCGTGGACTGCGAGGCCGGTCCGCATCGGGGGAGGCGGCCGTCCCCGGACGTCCGCCTCCCCCGGCCGACCTGGAGCCCCGGCTCCGCGCCGACCCCTCGGCCCGGAGCCGGGGCTAGGGCGTGTCTTTCGGATCAGCCGGGCCCGGGCTGATCCGAAAGACACGCCCTGCGTCATGTTCACGGCGCAACCGGCCGCCACCGCCACGCGTCCCTCCGCACGTACGGCTCCCGCCCAAAGGCATCATGTACGCGACAGCACGGAGCGCGGCAGGCCGCCGCGCGCGGGACCACGAAAGGAACACGGGGCGCCAACGATGAAGATCGACTGGGACCGGCGTACCTGCGCACGCCGCGGGCACACCACCTACCTCCCGAACGAGGAACACCTCCGGGACCGGCTGCGCGCCGACACCGCCCTGGGAGAGGCGTGGCGCTGCCTGCGCTGCGGCGACTTCGTCCTCGGCGCGCCGCACGGCTCCGGACCGGCCGACGACGCCCCGCTGGTCCCGCGCGGCAAGGTCCTGCGCGACCTGTTCGTCCTGCGGTTCCTGGCCGTCGAACGAGCTGTGCGCGGGGTATTCATCGTGCTGGCCGCGATCGGCGTCTGGCAGTTCAGCAACCGCAAGGACGCGGTCCGCAGCTTCTTCGACGAGTACATCGCGGTGCTCCGCCCGGTCGCCCGGCACTTCCACTACGACCTGGACCACTCACCCGTCGTCGGCACCATCCAGAAGACCTTCGGCTACCGGCACTCCACCCTGCTGCTGGTCGCCGTGCTGCTGCTGGTGTACGCCCTGGTGGAGATCGTCGAGGGCGTGGGCCTCTGGTACGCCAAGCGCTGGGCGGAATACCTGACGGTGGTGGCGACCGCGGCGTTCCTGCCGCTGGAGATCTACGAGCTGACCGAGAAGGTCAGCTGGCTCAAGATCGCCACCCTGGTGATCAACATCCTGGCGGTGCTCTACATCGCCCTCACCAAGCGGCTGTTCGGGCTACGCGGCGGCCGCGCGGCCTTCGACGCGGAACGGCACAGCGTCTCGCTCCTGGAGGTCGAGACCTCGGCCGGGGTCTCCACCGCCGCCCATAATGGCTGAACGTACCAACCAAAGGGGGGACCGCAGCATGCCCATGAACTCCGCACGGCCCACGTCCGATTCGTCCCACGCAGCCGCCCGCCGCCCGGCCACCGCCCGCCGCCGGCCCGCCGTCGTCCTGGCACTCCTCGTCGGCCTGCTGGCCGCGGCCGCCGCCCCGGCCACCGCGGCGGCCCGCGGCACGGAGCAGCCCGCCCGCACCGCGACCACCGCCGGCGCGCCGGCCCGGTCCGCCGTGGCCCCCGCCGAGCGCCCGGCCGCCGTGCAGCCCGCCTCGTTCCGCCACCACAGCGCGCACCACGCCAGCCACCACAACACGGTCTTCAAGACCAAGAAGTCCAAGTGGAAGTCCAAGGTCAAGTCCAAGGTGAAGAAGAAGACCGGCTTCTTCAAGAAGCTGGGCATCTTCCTGATCGTGCTGTTCGTGGTCTTCCTGGCCGTCGTGGCGCTGGTGATCTGGCTGATCGTCCGCTTCTTCCGCCGCGCCTCCCGCAACAGGCGCGACGGCAACCTGACATGACGCCCCGGACATGACGCCCCGGACATGACGAGGGCCCCGATCCCTGGAGGATCGGGGCCCTTCGTCTTCGAGCGGTAGCGGTGGGATTTGAACCCACGGAGGAGTTGCCCCCTCACGCGCTTTCGAGGCGCGCTCCTTCGGCCGCTCGGACACGCTACCGAGAGAGAGCTTAGCCCAAGGGTGGCCGTGCGCCGAAATCGGATTCCACCGCGGGACCGGCGTGGCGTGGCCGGGCGGCTTCTGCCCCTGGTCAGCGGTCGCGGAAGAAGGCGGTGAGCCGCTCCGCGCACTCCTCTTCCAGCACGCCGGTGATGACCTCGGGCCGGTGATTGAGACGTCGGTCACGCACCACGTCCCACAGCGAGCCGACCGCACCGGCCTTGGCGTCGCGGGCGCCGTAGACCACCCGGTCGACCCGGGAGAGCACGACCGCGCCGGCACACATCGTGCACGGTTCGAGGGTGACGACGAGCGTCGCGCCGGTCAGCCGCCACGACCCGGTGGCGCGGGCCGCCTCGCGCAGCGCGAGGACCTCGGCGTGCGCGGTCGGGTCGCCGGTCGCCTCGCGCTCGTTGCGGCCGGTGCCCAGGACCGTACCGTCCGCGGACAGCACGACGGCGCCCACCGGGACGTCACCTGTCCCGGGGGCGCGGGCCGCCTCGCCCAGCGCCCGGCGCATCGGCGCGATCCAGGGATCGCGCAGAGGATCGGGCGCGGGGGAAGGGGACGAACCGGGCAACGGACCGGACTGGGGGACACTCATGCCACCCAGTGTCGGTGACCGGACTACCGGACGGCCTCCAGGACCTCCGTGCAGCCGAGGGCGTCGGCGATCTCGCCGAGCGCGTCGCTGTCGAGGCTGAGCAGCTCCTTCTCGCTGATGCCGAGGTCCTCCAGGAGCCGGGCGTCGCCGAGCGGGCCGGCCGGGACGGGGGTGTCCGCCTCGGTGTCCTGCTCGGTCGCGTCCTGCGCGTCGGGTTCGCCGTCCTCCGTGCCGTCCAGGTCAAGGCTGTCGAGTTCGTCCTCGACGTCCTTGTCGCGGCCGAGCAGCTCGTCGGTCAGCATCGCACCGTACGAGCTGCGTTGCGCCGCGACGGCGTTGGAGATGAACACCCGGGGGTCGTCGTCGCCGTCGACCCGGACGACGCCGAACCAGGCGTCCTCCTGCTCCAGGAACGCCACCACCGTGTCGTCGTCGACCGCCGCCTCTCGGGCCAGATCGGCCAGATCGGTCAGGGTCTCCACATCGTCGAGCTCCGTATCGCTCGCTTCCCACCCGTCTTCGGTGCGCGCGAGCAGTGCGGCGAAGTACACCGTGACTCTCCCACTGGTCATAGGCGTGCCGGGCCGGGCGGGGCGGCGCTGCACGCCGTTGGTCCCGCCCCTTGCGGAATCGTGGCAGAAACATGGCGATCGCGCGGGGTCTTCGGCGCTGCGTCGTGCGGAGGTTGTGCGAGATGTCGCTCACGTGCCGCAGCGGGGACGGGTTGTACGCCGGTAGTTCCGCTACCAGCGGAACCGGTCCCCTACCAGCGGAATGTGCGCATCCGCACGGCCTGGCGCATCCGCTCGGCCCGTGCGCGGCGCGGCTGGACGCGGTTGCGCAGCTCCTTGGCCTCGTGCAGTTCGCGCAGGAATTGCGCCCGGCGCCTTCGGCGCGCCGCCTCGCTCTCGTCGGCGGCGTCGCCGCCGGGCACGGCGCCGGCCGTGTCCTCGGTCCGCTGGGGCTCGTGCACGCGCTACACCACCTCGGGCGGGATCGTCGCCCGACGGCGGGTCGGTCGCTCGGGCGTACGTCCCCACTTTCCCCCGTTCCGGTGGTTTGATGCCAGCCTGCCCCGCCGCGCCCCCCACCGCACGACGGGCGTCGGCACTCTCCGCCTCGGTTACTGTCGATGTCATGCGGATCCACGTCGTCGACCACCCGCTGGTGGCGCACAAACTCACCACACTGCGCGACAAGCGCACCGATTCCCCCACCTTCCGGCGGCTTGCCGACGAGCTGGTCACCCTGCTCGCCTACGAGGCCACCCGTGATGTGCGCACCGAGCAGGTCGACATCGAGACGCCGGTCACGGCGACCACCGGGGTGCGGCTCTCGCACCCGCGGCCGCTGGTCGTGCCGATCCTGCGGGCCGGGCTGGGCATGCTGGAGGGCATGGTGCGGCTGCTGCCCACCGCCGAGGTCGGCTTCATGGGCATGGTCCGCAACGAGGAGACGTACGAGGCGCACACGTACGCCACGCGGATGCCGGACGACCTCTCGGGCCGGCAGGTCTACGTCGTGGACCCGATGCTGGCGACCGGCGGCACGCTGGTCGCGGCGATCCGGGAGCTGATCACGCGTGGCGCGGACGACGTCACCGCGATCTGTCTGCTGGCCGCGCCGGAGGGCGTCGCGGTGATGGAGAAGGAGCTGGCCGGCGCGCCGGTGACGGTGGTGACGGCGGCGGTCGACGAGCGGCTGAACGAGGCGCGCTACATCGTGCCGGGTCTGGGTGACGCGGGCGACCGGATGTACGGCACCGCCGGCTGATCCCCTGCGTACACGGTTCGGGCCCGCACCACGAGGTGGTGCGGGCCCGAACGCGTGCGGTCAGCAGCGGGTGTCGGCGGCGGGGGCCGGGGACGGGTGGGCCAGCAGGGCCAGGGACTTGGCGGCGGTCTGCTGGGGGGCCAGGTCCTTGAAGCCGTCGCCGATGATCAGGTCGAGTTCGGTGCTCTTGCGGGCGTCGGTCTTCTGCTCGGCGCCGGCGAGCTGGGTGGCGAGCACCTTCAGCGGGCCGTCGGTGGCCGCCTTGGGGCCGAGCAGTATCCCGGCGCCCTTGATCTTCTTGTCGTAGGCGGCCGGGGCGTTGCCCACCTTGCCGATCTTGAAGCCGCGCTTCTTGAGTTCGTCGGCGGTGCGCTTGGCGAGGCCGGAGCGCGGGGTGGCGTTGAAGACGTTGACGGTCAGCGTGGCCGGGGCGGGGGGCTTTCCGGCGGCGGGTGCGGCCTGCGCGGTGGCTGCCTTGGCGCTGTCCTGGCAGTGCTTCTTGCCCTGGGCGGCCCGGGCGGAGTTGCTCTTGCCCCCGAAGACGTCGATGAGCTGCAGGGTGCCCCAGCCCGCCAGGCCGAGGACGCACGCGGCGGCGAGGAGGGTGAGGGCGATCCGGCGGCGGTGTCGGGGACGGCGCATCCGCGGATACCTGTCGCCCGTGATGCGGTACTTCTTACCGCCCATGCCTGGGGGCGTCAGCATGCTCATGGGCGCAGCGTAGTGCGGGCGGCAGTCCGTGCCTACTAGATGATCAACGCGTGGCGCGAGACCCAACCCAAAAGGATCAATTCGGGCGGGGTGAGTTGGGTGGAGTCATGGGCTGACGCGGTGTTTCTGACGGTTTCGGGGTGCCGTCGGCGGTGGTGTCAGTCCAGTTCCAGCACGCGGGCGTGCAGCACCTGGCGCTGCTGGAGCGCGGCGCGGACCGCGCGGTGCAGTCCGTCCTCCAGGTAGAGGTCGCCCTCCCACTTCACGACGTGCGCGAAGAGGTCGCCGTAGAACGTCGAGTCCTCGGCGAGCAGCGTTTCGAGGTCGAGCTGCTGCTTGGTGGTCACCAACTGGTCGAGGCGTACCGGGCGCGGGGCGACATCCGCCCACTGGCGGGTGCTCTCCCGGCCGTGGTCGGGGTACGGCCGCCCATTTCCGATGCGCTTGAAGATCACACGGAAAGCCTACCGGGCGAGCGGCACCGGGCGCAGCCATGCCGCAGCAGTGCAAAAGGATCATTGGCCACAAACATGGATCATTGGTGAGCGAGGGCCCAGGGCGTGCGGGCTCAAGCGCTACGAAAGGGCTTCCGCGCGCCCCCCGTCACCACTTGCGGGCGGCGTCCAGGGTCGGCTGCCAGTAGGTGACCTCGGCGGTGTGCGGGTCGACCCGTACGGGGGCGCGGTCGAGGCCGACCTGGGTGGGGGCGGTGCCGGCGGCCAGGGCCACGCCGAACTGGGAGATCTTTCCGCCGTGCGGGCCCCGTCCGTGCGGGCCGCCGGCCGCGGAGGTGAGGACCGTGGCGTAGGCGGTCGCGTCGGGAGCGAGGACGACGGTCGTCCGCGGTTTGCTGTCCTCGATCACCGGGAGGGCCGGCTGCCGCCCGTCGCCGAAGCGCAGCAGCGGGTAGCCCTGGGCGGCGAAGTCGCAGGTCCGGTCGGAGTAGTTGGTGACGGTGAGCAGCATGCGGCGGTCCGGCCGGTGCGGGGCGCCGGCGTGGAACCTGAGCATTTCGGGCGTGCAGGGGGTGTGTCCGCCGGGGCCGGGCGGCGGGGGGCCGGTGTCCGGCAGGACGGCCGAGGGGGTGGCCGGTGAGACGGCGGTGGCGGGTTCCTCGGGCCGGTTGCCGGTGTGGCCGTGGCAGCCGGTGGTCAGGGCCAGTACGGCGGCGGCGCTCAGACCTGCGGCCACGGCCCGGCGGGCGGTGGCGGTGACGGACGGCATGGCGGCTCCCCCGGGACGGTGGCGTGTACACGACCTTCGGGCCGGGCGCTGGCGATCGGCTAACGCGCGGCTAACGCGGCCGGTGGGGTCCTCGGGCGTCCGGTCAATCGGCTCCCTGGCCGGGCGGGTTGCTGCTGCCCGGGGTCCTCGTGGGCGACGGGGTGGCCGGCGGCCCGGTGGTGTCGGGGGTCGGGGTGGTCGTGCGTCCCGTCCCCGGGAGGGTCGGGGTGGTCGAGGGGGTGCCCCGCGGCGGCTGTCCGGAGGCGGTGCCGGGGGAGCGGGCGCCGGTGGGGTCGGTGGTGCGGCCGGGGTACGTGGGCG
>NZ_JNZA01000039.1 GCF_000717345.1 Streptomyces lydicus
CTCGTCGGGCGGGGCGGGCGCGGCAGGTGCGGCACGGTCGGGCGCGTCCGCCGGCGTCGGCTGCGGTGGGGGCCGGTCCCCCCAGCCCGGCGGCCCCACCGTCCGCAGCACCGAGGCGACCCGCTCGTCGAGGGTGTCCGACGCCTCCGCCGGTCCGACGTCGGCCGGTCCGGCACCGGTCGGCGCACCGGCGGCGGGCGCGGCGCCGGATTGGGCGGCATCACCGGCCGCTCCCCCGCCGCCCGTGCCCTCCCTGCCCTCCCCGCCGTCCTCGCCGTCCTCGCCGTACAACTGCCGCCACCAGTCGTCCTCTTGGCCGCGCCGTGCTCCCTGCTCACTCATGGCGGGCATTTTTCCTGGCCGGTCGCCGTCGAAACAGGGCGCGCACGAGCCTTACGCGCCGCCGACCGGTCCTCCGGAGGAGCCCGTGTCGTCGAGTGTCGCGGGATCCCGCCGCTCGGGCGCACCGGCGCACCCCCGCCCGCACCGAGCAGACGCGACGCGGCACGCCCAACTAGCTTTCCCATACGACCAGTTGCCCCGCTGTTCGGGCTCGGCAGGGTGACTGGCGGAACCGAGCCGGCTCGGCGGGCACCGTCCGGCGGTCTCCGTGGGCACCGGGCCCGGCCGCCAGGAACCGAGGGCGGCCGGAGCGCCGGTACCGCCTTTCCGGCCGGCCACAAGGGTGCGGCGGGGTGAGCACCCGCCCACGACAGGCGTGCCGCCAGGGCACCGGGCCGCCGGCTGACCCTCCTGCGGCCCGGCCGGCAAGCGCGTCCGGGCCGCTTCCGGCACTCTTGGGCCATGAACGTGCGCAGCCCACGAGCCGTCACGGGGCCTACGCCCGCCGGGAGTGAGGCCCGAGCATGAGTTCCTGGCAGCTGGTCGCGGTCGGCCTGGTCATGCTGCTCGGGCTCTTCGGCGTGCTGGTACCCGGCACCCCCGGTCCGCTGCTGGTGTGGGCCGCCGTGCTGTGGTGGGCGGTGACCGACAAGTCCGCCCCGGCCTGGACGGTCCTCATGGGGGCCACCGCGCTGCTGCTCCTGAACCAGGTGCTGAAGTGGCTGCTGCCCGCCCGCGACCTGCGGGCCGCCGGGGCGCCGTACCGCACGCTGTTCCTGGCGGGCACGGCCGGCATCGTCGGCTTCTTCGTGATCCCGGTCATCGGGGGCCTGCTCGGCGCGGTCGGCGGCCTGTACGCCCTGGAGCGGGCCCGGCTCGGCAGCCACGGCGATGCCTGGGCCTCGACCCGTACCGTCATGCGCACCATCGGTCTGAGCGTGCTGATCGAACTGTTCTCCTGCCTGCTGGTGGTCGGGGCCTGGGCGGGAGTCCTCCTGGCGGGCTGACGACGGGCGGACGGGCGACAGGCCGGCAGAGGGCCGCTGCACGGGCGGACGGCGGGCGGCAGGCGCAGACGGCAGAGGGCAGACAGCAGGCGCTTACGGCCGGAGGCGAGGGCCTGGTCGGCGCCGCACGGTCAGCCGACGGGGGCCGCGACCGCCACCGGAGCGGCCTCCTCCCAACCCCTCCCGGCTTCCTCCGCCCTCCCCGGCAGCGCCCCGGCGCACCCCGACAGCTCTCCCACCGACAGCTCCCCCGCCGGAAGCAGCCCCGCCCTCCACAGATGGTGCACGGCATAAGCACCCCACGGCCGCCACGCCCCGGCCACCGCCCGCTCCCCCGCCGGGCCACCCTCCCCGGCGCCCCCGGAGTCCCCGGAGTCCGGATCCCCCAGTGCCCGCATCCTGATGTACGCGGCCGCCTTCGCGCCGACCCCGGGCAGGGCCGCCAGCGCCCGCTCCGCGGCGTACCGGTCGGCGCCCGCGTCCAGGACGACCGTGCCGTCCGCGAGCGCGGTGCACAGTGTCCGCACCGGCTCCGCGACCTCCTCTCCGGTCAGCTCACCGGGCGTGGGAAAGAGGTGGGTGAGCCCGCCGTCCACCGCGTCCAGCGGCTTGCCGTACGCCCGGACCAGCTCGGCGGCGCGCGCCGGCGGCCCGCCCAGCACGATGCGCACGGCCAGCTCCTCGGGGTTCGCGGCGCCGGGCGAGCGCAGCCCCGGGCGTTCGGCCACCAGCGGCCCGAGCGTCGGGTCCGCGCCCAGCCGCTCGGCGACGGCGTACGGGTCGGCATCGAGGTCGAACAGGCGGCGCATCCGCTGCACGGCCGTCGACAGGTCCCGCAGGTCGGTCAGGCGCAGCCGGCACTCCAGCCAGCCGCCGTCCGCCCCGCGCGCGGCCGGGCACACCAGGCCGGCCGGCGGCCGCTTCCGGGTGCGCGGCCCCGTGGGCTCGTCGACCTCGGCGATCCCGATGCCGTAGGTGAGCCGGAGCGTACGGCGGTAGGTGCGGGTGCCGTGGCTCCCGCGCACCTCCTCGACGCCGGGCACGGCACGTACCTGCAGAAAGTCGAAGATCTCGGCCGTCGCGTACGGCCCGCGGTAGGCGAGCCGCAGTGCGATACCGCCGGGCGCGGAACGGCCCCCTCCGGCGGCTCCCTGCGACGGGGCACCGGCCCGGCCCCGGCGTCCGGCCGCCGCTGCCCGCAGTTCGCTGGGCGTCCCCGCGTAGATCTCCCGCATCGTGTCGTTGAACTGCCGGATGCTGGCGAAGCCCGCCGCGAACGCCAGCTCGGTCACCGGCAGGTCCGTGGTCTGCAGCAAGACCCGGGCGGTGTGCGCGCGGCGGGCCCGCGCCAGGGCCACCGGCCCGGCGCCGAGCTCCGCCGTGAGCTGCCGCTGCACCTGCCGCGCGCTGTACCCCAGCCGTCGCGCGAGCCCGCCGACGCCCTCCCGGTCGACCACGCCGTCCCCGATGAACCGCATCGCCCGGCCGACCAGGTCGGCCCGCACGTTCCACTCCGCGGAACCCGGTACCGCGTCCGGCCGGCACCGCCGGCAGGCCCGGAACCCGGCCGCCTGCGCGGCCGCGGCGGAGACGAAGAACCGGACGTTGACCCGCTTGGGAGTGACCGCCGGGCAGCTCGGCCGGCAGTAGATCCCGGTCGTCACGACCGCGAAGAAGAACTCGCCGTCGAACCGCGCGTCCCGGCTGCTCACCGCTTCGTATCTGGCGTCGTCGTCCCTCATGCGTCCAGTCTGCGCCGCGCGCGGGGCCCCGACTGGCGGAAATCGGACCTCACCCTCACGGGGCGCCCCGACGGAGCGCCCCCGTGCACAGGGAGCCCGTGATCAGCTCAGCCCTGCCACCCCCGCCCCCGCTTCCGCTCCATCATGTGCCGGCCCAGTGCCTGCTTCTGCCGCCAGTCCCGCCGGATCTCGGCGCGCAGCCGGGCGTCCGTCTTCGCCACGATCCGCTGGTTCTCGCGCAGCAGCTTCCGGTAGCTCTCCAGCCGTCGTACGGGCAACTCCCCGCTGTCCACGGCCTCTTGCACGGCGCAGCCGGGCTCCGTCCCGTGCGCACAGTCGTGGAAGCGGCACTCCTCGGCCAGCGCCTCGACGTCCGAGAAGGTCCGGGCCAGCCCGCCCTCCGCGTCCCACATTCCGACGCCGCGCAGCCCTGGCGTGTCGATCAGCACCCCGCCGCCCGGCAGCGCGTGCAGGTCCCGGGTGGTCGTGGTGTGCCGCCCCTTGCCGTCCCGGTCCCGGATGGCCTGGACGACCTGCACGGTCGCGCCGACCAGCGAGTTCGCCAGCGTGGACTTGCCCGCTCCGGAGCGTCCCAGGAGTACGGACGTCCCGCCGGCGAGCACGGCGGCCAGCACATCGAGCCCCGCACCGGTCGTCGAACTGACCGCGAGCACCGGCACCCCGGGAGCCGCGGACTCGGCATCGGCGACCAGATGCGCCAGCCCGGCCGGCTCCCCGGCCAGATCCGCCTTGGTCAGCACCACCAGCGGCTGCGCCCCGCTCTCCCAGGCCAGCGAGACGAACCGCTCGATACGTCCCAGGTCCAGCACCTCGGCCAGCGAGACCGCGATCACCGCATGATCGACGTTGGCCGCGAGGATCTGCCCCTCCGAACGCTTCGAGGACGTCGACCGCAGGAACGAGGTGCGCCGCGGCAGCAACGCCCGCACCACACCGTCGAGATGGTCGCCGGTCAGCCCGTTCTCCAGGTCGATGACGGCCCAGTCCCCGGTGCACGGCACGCGCATCGGATCGCGGGTGGCGACCAGTGCGGTATCCGCCAGCACCGTCCGGATGCCGTCGCCTTCGGGCACCACGGCATCCATCCGTCCGCGATCCACCCGGACGACACGGCCGGGCACGAACCCCTGCTCGGCAAAGGGGGTGAAGCTCTCCGCGAACCCGTCGTCCCAGCCGTAGGCGGACAACGGGTGCGCAGCAAAGAAATTGAGGTCGAACAACGGGATGAACCCTTCGGAGAAGAGCAGCCCCGGCCACGCGCACACGGCGCGAGAAAGAACAGAGAAGTCGAGTCAGCCGGAGACCACGGAGGTGACATTGATGAACTCCTGGATGCGGGCAACGCCCTTCGCAAAGACAGTCATCAGTACTCACCTCCCGCATTCCTCGACGGCGACGAAGGCAGCCGTTGGCTGCCCTGAACACCGCCGACCCTAGACCAGCCCTCGACGACGGCGCCAACCCTTTTTTTCCGGACGCGGAGCCGCCCGCCCCCGGGCTCCACCACCCCCATGCCCCCACGTATCCCTCCGCGAGACGCTGAGACATGTAGGCGAGACGGAAAGCCATTCTGCGGATCGTTCGTGCTCTCTACGGTTGAGGACATCAAGCAGGGCACCACACGGCACACCGAGCCGGGGCAGCAGCAACCGGCCGCTATTGAAGGAGAATTACCGTGCGCGCAGTCATCCAGAAGTCCTTCGGCGGTCCCGAGGTCCTGGAGGTCGTGGAGACCGAGCGGCCGCAGCCGCTGTCCGGGGAAGTTCTCGTCAAGGTCCACGCCAGCGCGGTCAACCCGGTGGACGTGGCCGTCAGGTCCGGGGCCTTCCCGCTGCTCGGCGAGCCGCCGTTCGGGGTGGGCTGGGACATCTCCGGGGTGGTCGAGGAGGCCGGGCCCGGCGCCCGGTTCGCGGTGGGCGACGAGGTGTACGGGATGCCGTTCTTCCCCCGCGCCGCGACCGGGTACGCCGAGTACGTCGCCGTGCCGTCCCGCCAGGTGGCCCGCAAGCCCGCCTCGCTCGACCACGTGCACGCCGCCGCCCTTCCGCTCGCGGCGCTCACGGCCTGGCAGGGCCTGGTGCAGGCGGCGGACGTCAAGGCCGGCGACCGGGTGCTGATCCAGCGGGCGGCCGGCGGTGTCGGGCACTTCGCGGTGCAGATCGCCAAGGCCCGCGGCGCCCATGTGATCGCCGTCGCCAGTGCGGCCCGGCACGACTTCGTCCGCGGCCTCGGCGCCGACGAGATCATCGACTACCGGACCACCGACTTCACCGAGGCCGTCAAGGACGCCGACGTGGTCCTCGACTCCACGGCCCAGGGCGACCTCTCGCTCGGTGTGCTGCGCCCCGGCGGCGTCCTCATCAGCATCCTGGAGCACGGCAACCCGGAGCTCGCGGCGCGCGTCGAGGCGGCCGGGCGGCGCATCGCCGGCGTCTCCGTCGAGCCGGACTACGCC
The DNA here is from genome assembly GCF_000717345.1 of Streptomyces lydicus. Lineage (GTDB taxonomy): Bacteria > Actinomycetota > Actinomycetes > Streptomycetales > Streptomycetaceae > Streptomyces > Streptomyces lydicus. Next base: position 5,568 of record NZ_JNZA01000039.1, read on the forward strand.
GCGCTCGAAGAGATCGCCGAGCTGGTCGACGCGGGCCGGATCCGCCCGTACGTCGAGCGGACGTTCCCGCTGGCGGAGGCCGGTAAGGCGCATGAGCTGGTCGGCTCCGGACACGTGCAGGGCAAGATTGTCCTGACGGTCTGACGCCACGGGCCACGAGGGGCGGCGAAGGGCCGCGCCGGGGGAAACGAGGGAGGGCGAGGCGGATGGACATCCTCACGGAGGCGCTGGCCTCGATGCGCACGGGGCACCCGGCGTCCGTACGGACCAACGGCCGCGCCCCCTGGGGCCTGCGGCTGCCGCCGGTCGCGGGCGCCGGGTTCCACGTGGTGCTGTACGGCACCTGCTGGCTGATCCCCCTCGACGACGCGCCGCCGCATCTGCAGCCGATACCGCTGAACCCGGGGGACGTCGTCTTCCTGCGGGACGGCCGGGGGCACATCCTCGCGGATCAGCCCGCCACCCCGGCCGAGGAGCCCAACGCCGAGCAGTACCGGGCCGGTTCACCGATCGGCTCGGTCACGCTCGGCGGCGACGGGCCGGAGACCAGCCTGCTGTGCGGCAACTACCACCTGGACCAGGGCCGCCCGCACCCGCTGGTGCGCCAGCTGCCCGAGGTGGTCCACCTGTCGACGCGGCACGGCCGCCATCCGGAGCTGAGCGCCGCCGTCCAGCTCCTCGGCTCCGAGCTGGAGAACCCGCGCATCGGCTCGGACGGCATCGTGCCCACCCTGATCGACTCGCTGCTCCTCTACATCCTGCGGGCCTGGCTGGACGATCAGCCGCCGGCCGACGCCAACGGCTGGGCCGCGGCCCTGAGCGACTCGGCGGTGGCGCCCGCCCTGTCGGCCGTGCACGGCGACCCCGCGGCTCCGTGGACGGTCGAGTCGCTGGCCGAGCGGGCCGGGCTGTCCCGCGCCGCCTTCGCCCGGCGGTTCGCGGCGCTGGTGGGCGAGCCGCCGATGGCCTACCTGACGCGCTGGCGCATGACCACCGCCGCCCGGCTGCTGCGCGAGAGCGACGCCCCGCTCACCACCGTCGCCGCGCGCAGCGGCTACGGCTCGGAATTCGCCTTCGCCAAGGCGTTCAAGCGGGAGTACGGGCAGGCCCCGGGCAGCTACCGGCGCCAGGCCAGGGCCGCCTAGGGGTGTCCTTCGGGCGGGTCGGGTCTCCGCTGCCGTACGGCAGGGCCGGTGGCGCCGGCGCTGTGCGAAGGTGGGGGTGTGACGTCGTTGGAGGACCTCGTCCGGCTGCGCCGGGCCCGTGACCTGATGGACCGCGCGTACGCGAAGCCGCTCGACGTTCCGGCGCTGGCGCGCTTCGCCCTCATGTCGCCGGGCCATTTCTCCCGCAGCTTCCGCGCCGCCTACGGAGAGACGCCGTACAGCTACCTCATGACGCGCCGGATCGAGCGGGCCAAGGCGCTGCTGCGGCGCGGCGACCTCACGGTGACGGAGGTCTGCTTCGCGGTCGGCTGTACGTCGCTGGGGTCGTTCAGCTCGCGGTTCACCGAGCTCGTCGGCGAGAGCCCGAGCGCGTACCGGGCCCGCTCCCATGACGCGGGCGCCGCCATCCCGGCGTGCATCGCCAAGATCCACACCCGACCGGTCAGGAATGGAGAAGCGAAAGCCCCGCCCCGCCCGTAGCGTGAAGCGCATGGACATCAAGCTTTCGACGTGCTTCATCGCCGTCGACGACCACGACAAGGCGCTCGCCTTCTACCGGGACGTTCTCGGCCTGGAGGTGCGCAACGACGTCGGTTTCGAGGGGATGCGCTGGGTCACCGTCGGCGCCCCGTCGCAGCCCGACGTGAACATCGTCCTCGAACCGCCCCTCGCGGACCCGAACGCCTCGGCCGCCGACCGGCAGACCATGGCGGAGCTGCTCGCGAAGGGCCTGCTGCGCGGCATCATCTTCCACACCGACGACTGCGACGCCACCTTCGAGCGCCTCCGCGCAGCCGGTGGCGAGGTGCTGCAGGAGCCGGTCGACCAGCCGTACGGCGTCCGCGACTGCGCCTTCCGCGATCCCTCCGGCAACATGCTGCGCTTCACCCAGCCTCGCGGGAAGTGAGCCCCGCTCCCGCGCACCGGCAGCTACTCTGCCGGTGCGCCGGGCCGGGGAGGAGCGAACGAGCCACCCGAACACCGATACCCGGACACAGCGCTCGAAGCCGGCCGGATCGAGCCGGGCGACGCCGACGGAGACCGCACAGGCGGCCCGCGTGACAGAGGGAGACAGGATGAGCCGGGCCCCCGGGACGGACACGCAGGCGCCTGCACCGCACCTCGCCGACACCCACGACCTGATCCGCGTGCACGGCGCGCGCGAGAACAACCTCAAGGACGTCAGCATCGAGATCCCGAAGCGCCGGCTGACGGTGTTCACCGGTGTCTCGGGCTCCGGCAAGAGCTCGCTGGTCTTCGACACGATCGCCGCGGAGTCGCAGCGGCTGATCAACGAGACGTACAGCGCCTTCGTGCAGGGGTTCATGCCGACGCTGGCGCGGCCCGAGGTGGACGTCCTCGACGGGCTGACCACCGTGATCGCCGTCGACCAGCAGCGGATGGGCGGCGACCCCCGCTCCACGGTCGGCACCGCCACCGACGCCAACGCCATGCTGCGCATCCTCTTCAGCCGCCTCGGGACGCCGCACATCGGCTCGCCCGGCGCGTTCGCCTTCAACGTCCCGTCGGTCCGGGCGAGCGGTGCGATCACCGTCGAGCGCGGCACCAAGAAGGCGGTGAAGGCGACCTACTCCCGCACCGGCGGCATGTGTCCGCGCTGCGAGGGCCGGGGCTCGGTCTCCGACCTCGACCTCACGCAGCTCTACGACGACTCCAAGTCTCTCAGCGAGGGTGCGCTCACCGTCCCCGGCTACAAGCCCGGCGGCTGGAACTTCCGGCTGTACAGCGGGTCGGGGTTCTTCGACGTGGACAAGCCGATCGGCAAGTACACCAAGAGGGAGCTGCACGACTTCCTCCACCGCGAGCCGACCAGGATGAAGATCGAGGGCATCAACATGACCTACGAGGGGCTGATCCCTCGGGTCCAGAAGTCGATGCTCGCCAAGGACAGGGAGGCGATGCAGCCGCACATCCGGGAGTTCGTGGACCGGGCGGTCACCTTCACCACCTGCCCCGAGTGCGACGGCACCCGGCTCAGCGAGGCGGCCCGGTCGTCGAAGATCCAGGGGATCAGCATCGCGGATGCCTGCGCGATGCAGATCAGCGACCTGGCCGCCTGGGTCCGCGGCCTCACCGAGCCCTCGGTGGCGCCGCTGCTCACCACGCTCCAGCACACCCTGGAGTCGTTCGTGGAGATCGGCCTCGGCTACCTCGCGCTCGACCGGCCGTCGGGCACGCTGTCGGGCGGCGAGGCGCAGCGCGTCAAGATGATCCGCCACCTCGGCTCCTCGCTCACCGACATCACCTACGTCTTCGACGAGCCCACCATCGGCCTGCACCCCCATGACGTGCAACGGATGAACGACCTGCTGCTGCGGCTGCGGGACAAGGGCAACACGGTCCTGGTCGTGGAGCACAAGCCGGAGACGATCGCGATCGCCGACCATGTCGTCGACCTCGGCCCCGGCGCCGGTACGGCGGGCGGGTCCGTCTGCTACGAGGGCACCGTCGAGGGACTGCGGGCCGGCGGCACGGTCACCGGCCGCCATCTCGACGACCGGGCCGCCCTCAAGGAGACGGTGCGGAAGCCCACCGGCCGGCTTCCCATCCGCGGCGCGACGACGCACAACCTCCAGGGCGTCGACGTGGACCTCCCGCTCGGGGTGCTGTGCGTCGTGACCGGCGTCGCCGGCTCCGGCAAGAGCTCGCTCGTGCACGGGTCGCTGCCGGGGCAGTCGGAGGCCGCCGGCGGGGGCGTGGTCTCGGTCGACCAGAGCCCGATCCGCGGCTCCAGGCGGAGCAACCCGGCGACGTACACCGGACTGCTCGACCCGATCCGCAAGGCGTTCGCGAAGGCCAACGGCGTGAAGCCGGCGCTGTTCAGCGCCAACTCCGAGGGTGCCTGCCCCACGTGCAACGGCGCCGGTGTCATCTACACCGACCTGGCGATGATGGCCGGCGTCGCCACCACCTGCGAGGAGTGCGACGGGAAGCGGTTCGACGCGTCGGTGCTGGAGTACCACCTCGGCGGCCGCGACATCAGCGAGGTGCTCGCGATGTCGGTGACCGAGGCCGAGGAGTTCTTCGGCGCCGGCGAGGCGCGCACACCGGCCGCGCACAAGGTCCTCGAACGGCTCGCGGACGTCGGGCTCGGCTACCTCACCCTCGGCCAGCCGCTCACCACGCTGTCCGGCGGCGAGCGGCAGCGGCTCAAGCTGGCCACGCACATGGCCGAGAAGGGCGGCGTCTACGTCCTCGACGAGCCGACCGCCGGCCTGCACCTCGCCGACGTCGAGCAGCTGCTCGGCCTGCTCGACCGGCTGGTCGACTCCGGCAAGTCGGTGATCGTCGTCGAGCACCACCAGGCGGTGATGGCGCACGCCGACTGGATCGTCGACCTCGGTCCGGGCGCCGGTCACGACGGCGGCCGGATCGTCTTCGAGGGCACCCCGGCCGACCTGGTCGCCGCCCGCTCCACCCTCACCGGCGAGCACCTCGCGGCCTACGTCGGCTCCTGACCGGCGCCCTCGCGGCCGCTTGTGCATCGAGCGGGCCTCCCCGGCCCGCGCCCGGCCTGGGAGGTCCGCGAGGTGCCGGGTGCGCTGATGGCGGTCACGGGCCTCACCGGCAGGCCGTGCGGGAACCGAAAGGGAGTCAGATGCGGCGTATCCGCGCGGCGATCCCGTGGCCGAGCAGCAGGTAAATCACCGCGGGCAGACCGTAATTGAGGACCACGCGCAGACCCTCGACGTCCATGGTGAATATGTCCTGCGACCAGCCGGCCAGCCAGTCGGCCACGCCGTGCACAAATCCGACGAAGACATTTCCCTGGTTTGCTTCGAGGAGGTAAAGCAGGATCCACAGGCCCAGAAACCCTGCGGCGATGTCCGCGATCGTGTGGAGGGCCAGGGCTGCCCGGTTTGCCCCGGCGCCGTCCCGGGTGACCCTTCGGGTGTCGCGGTGGGGTTCGTAGGGGTGGTAGGCGTCGTTTACGGGCATGGGTTCATGAGGACCGTTCATGCCCCCTTACTTGCCTCGCACGGAATCCCGAAACGCCTTTCAAACCTGCGATTCGATATCGGTTTCCGGAGCCGGGATCCCATTTCTCCGGCCGTCCCGCGGATCAAAATCGGACACGGCATTACTTCTCACCGATTCGTGCACATGCGCCGCTCTTGGGGAAATGTATTCGCATCGCAGGGTATTGCGTCGCCGATTGCGGGGGAATCCGGCCCCGTCGGCACCGGGCGGCCCGCCCCTTACAGCAGCGGCCCGCCGAGACCCTGCTCGGCCCAGATGATCTTGCCTTCGGGGGTGTAGCGGGTGCCCCAGCGCTGCGCGAGCTGGGAGACGAGGAAGAGGCCGCGGCCGCCCTCGTCCTCGTCGGCGGCGTAGCGCAGGTGCGGGGACGTGCTGCTGGTGTCGGAGACCTCGCAGATCAGGGTGCGGTCGTAGAGCAGGCGGACCCGGATCGGGCCGGTGGCGTAGCGGATCGCGTTGGTGATCAGTTCGCTGAGGATCAGCTCGGTGGTGAAGGCGCTCTCGTCCAGGTCCCACCGCGTCAGCTGCTGGGAGATCTTCGCCCGGGCGTCGGCCACGGCGGCCGGGTCGGAGGGGACGTCCCACTCCGCGATGTGGTCGGGTTCCAGGAGGCGGGTGCGCGCGACGAGCAGGGCGATGTCGTCGCGCTGGCGGTCCGGGAGCAGGGCGCCCAGCACGGCCTCGCAGGTCTCCTGGGGCGTCCGCCCCGGGCGGGCCAGGGACGTGGCGAGGGTGCGCAGCCCGCTGTCGATGTCCCGGGCCCGGTCCTCGACGAGCCCGTCGGTGTAGAGGACGATGCTGCTGCCCTCGGGCAGCCGCAGGTCCACCGCCTCGAAGGGCAGGCCGCCGAGGCCGAGCGGCGGGCCGGACGGGAGTTCGGGGAACTGCACGGTGCCGTCGGGGTGCACGATCGCCGGCAGGAGGTGCCCGGCGCGGGAGAAGCTGCACACCCCGCCGGCCGGGTCGTAGATCGCGTACAGGCAGGTGGCGCCCGCGACCACGGCGTCCTCGTCCGCCACCACCGCCTCCTGGTCGATGCGGTTGACCAACTCGTCCAGGTAGCTGAGGAGTTCGTCGGGCGGCAGGTCGAGGGTGGAGAAGTTCTGCACCGCCGTGCGCAGCCGGCCCATCATGGCGGCGGCGTGCAGTCCGTGGCCGACCACGTCGCCGATGACCAGGGCGACGCGCGCGCCGGGCAGCGGGATGACGTCGAACCAGTCGCCCCCCACGCCGGTCTGGGCGGGCAGGTAGCGGTGGGCCAGGTCGAGGGCGTTCTGTTCGGGCAGGCCCCGGGGCAGCAGGCTGTGCTGGAGGGTGACGGCCATGGCGTGCTCCCGGGTGTAGCGGCGCGCGTTGTCGATGCACACCGCGGCGCGGGCCGCCATCTCCTCGGCCAGGGACAGGTCGCCCTCCTCGAAGGGGGGCCGCTCCCGGGTGCGCCAGAAGTTGGCCACGCCCATCAGGACGCCACGCGCCTGGAGGGGCACGGTGATCAGGGACCGGCAGCCGTGGTTCACGACCAGCTCGAAGCGCTCGGGGTCCTGTGCGCGCCAGTCGTCGGCGGCCCGCACGTCGGTGATGAGCACGGACTCCCCGGTGAGGAAGCCGGTGGCCATCGGGGTGGTGGAGGGGAACCGGTGGCTCTCGCCCGCTTCGTAGAGGGGATGGTCCTCGCGGATACCGGCGAGCGCCACCCGGAGCAGCTCCGGCGCCTCGCGGGACGACCCGGTCGGCGGCTCCTCACCGCTCAGCACGGGTTCGGCGAGGTCGACGGTGACGTACTCGGCGAACCAGCCGACGGCCACCCCGGTCAGCTCCTCGGCGGTGCGCTGCACGTCGAGGGTGGTGCCGATGGCGACGCTCGCCTCGTAGAGCAGCCGCAGCCGGCTCTGGGCGGCCTCCGCCTTCCCGGCCAGCGCGAGGAGTTCGGTGGAGTCGCGCAGCGTGGCCACGCTGCCGGGCGGGCCGCCCCCGCGGTCCGTGGGCCGGTTGTTCACCGCCAGCAATCGGTCCCCCACCGGGAGCACCTCGTCGGTGGCGACCCGCCCGGAGGCCAGCAGCTCGGTGGTCCGGGGGCCCAGTCCGAGGTCGGCGACCGGGCGCCCGTCGACGTCCGGATCGAGGCCGAGCAGCCGGCGCGCCTCGTCGTTCGCCAGCACCACGCGCCGGTCCGCGTCGACGATGACCACGCCCTCGCGCACGGCGTGCAGCACCGCGTCGTGGTGCTCGTACATGCGGGTCATCTCGGCGGGGCCGAGGCCGTGGGTCTGGCGGCGCAGCCGGCGGTTCGCCAGCGCCGAGCCGGCCGTGGCCACGGCGAGCGCGGCGGCCCCGGCGCCGAGCACCAGCGGCAGTTGCCGGTCGACCGCGCTGCTGACCCGCCTGACCTTCAGGCCGGACGACACCAGGCCCACCACCGCACCGCGCGCGTCGGTGACCGGGACGACGGCCTGTACCTCGTTCCCGAGCGGGCCGTGGACGCTCTCGATGGTGACGTGGCCGTTGAGCGAGGGCTTGATGGTGCCGACGAAGTGCTTGCCGATCTCCTGCGGCTTGGGGTGGGTGTAGCGGATGCCCTGCCGGTTCATGACGACGATGAAGTCGACGCCGCCCCGTTTGCGGGCGTCCTCGGTCAGCGGCTGGAGCACCGCGCTGGGGTGGGGGCTGCGCAACACGGCGACCAGGCCGGGGCTGTGCGCGAAGGCTTCGGCGGCGGCGACCGAGCGGTCCTTCGCTCCCTGGAACCGGTCGCTGCGGGACTGGACCACCAGCGTGGTCACCGCGGCCACGACGAGCAGCAGCACGATGAGGATCTGGAGGAAGAACATCTGGCCCGCGACGCTGCGGTTCCCCGTGAGCGCACGCAGCCGCCCCTTCGAGGGCTTGGCCGTCCCGGCCGAGCCGTCAGGGCGCTCGTGCCGGTCGTTGCGGCCCTGGCGCCGACCGGTGAACCGGCGCCTCCGAGGTGGCCACGGTACGCGGCCGGAGAATCGGGCCATGGCTCATATCTACCCTGCGTCCGAGGGGTCCGACGCACACCACGCCGGGATACCGCATGGCTGTGCGACGGGCCCGCCGGGCGGGCTGCCCGGTGGTGTCACGCCCGTTCCCCGGGTCGCGTACGGCCCGGTCACGCGCGCCTGACCGCCCGCAGCAGCACCATGCCGGTGTCGCCGTAGTCGGGACAGGTGGGGTCGGCCGGCACGTGCGTGAGCGAGAGCCGCTCGGTGTGCGGGGTGAAGACCGCGCGGATGACGGTGCCGTCCACGGGGCAGCCCGGCCACCGGGGTGCGGTGCCGATGCGGTACGTCGGCATGTTCTCCATGAAGGCGGCGACGAGGGGCCCGCCCGGCCGTACCGCGGTGATGAAGGCGCGGCAGAGCTCCGCGAACTCCTCGAAGTCCTCGGTGACGCTCTCGGCGACGAAGTTCATCGAGGCCAGGTCGTAGCTGCCGGCCGGCAGGGTGCGGACGTCCCGGTGCACCACCCGGACGTGGGCCAGCGCCTCCGGGAGGGTGGCGGGCAGGGCGGGGTCGAGCGCGCGGCAGAGCGCGTAGAAGGGCTGCCAGCTGGCGTCGGGGCCGTCGCGGAGCTGGCCGGTCAGGTAGCTGACGTTGGCCGAGCTCAGCTCGATCGCGTCGACGCGCCGGCTGGCGGCGCCGGCGAGCATCAGCGGGTAGAGGTTGGGCCCGGCGCCGAACTCCACCGAGCGGCCGATGCTGCCGGGCGGGAACTGCTGGTAGAAGGCGGAGTGGTGCCGGATGACGGCCGCGTCGCAGGGGTGGATCTGGCGGTAGTTCTCGGCGAGGTAGTCCAGCACCGGCCAGTTGTCCCAGTCGGCGTCGTCATTACGCACAAGATCCGGCGTGTCACCGGCGGGCTGCTTCATGTGCCCTCTTTCACGGAACGTGGGTCACTGTCCCGGTCCACCGAGCGTACGCCGGGGACGTAGAGGAAGACCAATGTGACGACGGCGCCCAGCACGCCGGCGCCGATCAGGGTCGGCCGTACGCCCACCGCGGACGCGACGGGCGCGGCGAGGGCGTAGGACAGCGGCAGCAGGGAGATCGAGACGAACCACTCGACGCTGGAGACCCGGCCGAGCAGCACGCCCGGCACCAGTCGCTGCTTGGCCGTGGCCCAGGCGATCAGGCCGGCGGTCTCGAACCCGTTGACCGCCGCGCAGGCCGCGGCCAGCTGCCAGGAGCCCTGGGACAGGCCGTATCCGGCGACCGCGAGGGTGGCCAGCGTCCACGACACGTAGATGAAGGTCATGAACCGCGACGGCACCCCGAGCTGCCCCACGGCCAGCGCCACCAGCACGGAGCTCAGGCCGCCGCAGGTCAGGACCAGGCCGAGGTCCCCGGCGGTGCCCCCCAGCTCGTTCTTGATCAGGAACGGCAGCAGCACCTCGGCCGGCCCGAGGAAGAGCAGGTAGGCGAAGGTCGCCGAGACGTACGTGGCCCACAGCCAGCTGTTGGCGCGGACGTAGACCAGGCCCTTGAGCAGGTCCGCCCACACCGAGCCGGCCGCCTGCGTCGGCGGCGGCATCGGGCGGATGCAGAGCAGGCAGAACACGGAGACCATGAAGGTGACCGCGTCGAACGCGAACGCCCCGCCGGTCCCGATGCCCGCGACGAGCACCCCGCCCAGCGCGGTCCCGCCGATCTGCACCGCCGCCGGGCGGACGAACTGGTCGAGCGCGTTGGCCTCGACCAGTTCGGACTTCAGGACCAGGGTCGGCACGATGGCGTCGTACGCCGGCGGGTAGAACCCGGCCGCGCCGCCGTACACCATGACGGCGATGATCAGCTGCCACAGCTCCAGCGAGCCGCCGAGGGCCAGCGTCGCGAGCGCCACCAGGCACAGCATGCGGACGATGTCGCTGATCAGCATGGTCCGCCGGCGGTCGAAGCGGTCGCTGACGACGCCGCCCAGCAGGACCAGGGCGACCTGTGGAACGGCGCGCGCCACACCCACCGCGGACATCGCGGCGGGCGAGCCGGAGAGCGTGTAGACCTGCCAGGCCAGGGCGACGAGCAGCACCCCGTCGCCCAGCAGCGAGATGCTCATCCCGATCCACAGGATCCGGAAGTCGCGGTGGGCCAGCGGTGTGAGCAGGCGCACCCGGCGGGCGCGGCCCGCATCGTCCATGACTCGCATTCAGGTCTTTCGCCGCAGTTCGAACCGCTCCGCCAGGACTGAGATCGTCTCGTTGAGCCGGGTTATGTCGTCATCGGTGTTCGCCGCGGTGATCTGGACGCGTACGCCGACGCGGTCACGCGGGACGAGGGGGTAGGCGGCGAGGGTGACGTAGATGCCGTGGTTCCACATGAACAGGCCGACGTCGTCCAGGTCCGCGCCGTTGGCGAGCGGGAGCTCGATGATCGGCAGCCCGCTGGTGTTGGGCGTCTCGACGCCGAGCCGGTGCACGTGCTCCAGCACGCGCGCGGTCTTGCGGTGCAGGTCCGCGCGGATGCCGTCGCCGCGCCGGTCGTTGACGTCGAGTCCGGCGAGCGCGGTGGCGAGCGAGGCCGTCGGCGAGGGGCCGGAGTACAGGTACGGCGCGGCGGTGACCTTGAGGTGGTTCTTCATCCACGTCGGCAGGGCCAGGAACGCCAGCAGCGAGGAGTACGCCTTGGAGAACCCGCCGACCAGCACCATGCCGTCGTAGGTCTCGCCGAGGTGCCGGACGATGCAGTTCCCGCGGGAGCCGTAGGGGGAGGTCTCGTCGGCCCGGCGTTCCCCGATGACGCCGAAGCCGTGCGCGTCGTCGATGTAGAGCAGGGCGTCCCGGGCGCGGCAGATGTCCACGAGGTGGGGGAGGTCGGGGAGGTTCCCGGTCATGCTGTCGACCCCGTCCAGGCACACCATGCGGGTGGCGCCGGCCGGTGCCCTGCTCAGCAGCGCCTCCAGCTCCTCCGGCCGGTCGGCGTGGAAGCGCTGGACCGTGGCGCCCTGTGACCGGGCGACCTGGCACCCGTCGTAGACGGTGCGGTGTGCCCGGGCCTCGACGAAGATGTGCCCTTCGCCGCCGAGCACCGGGATGACGGAGGCGTGGATGAGGGTGATGGTCGGCAGCAGCAGGGTGTCGGGGGCGTCGAGCAGCTCGGCCAGCCGCTCCTCGATCTCCGGGTAGAGCCGGGGGTTGCCGATCAGCCGTGACCAGCTGGGGTGCGTGCCCCAGCGCCTGACCTGCGGTTCGATCGAGTCCATGATCTCGGGATCGAGGTCGAAGCCCAGGTAGTTGCAGGACGCGAAGTCGATGAGCCAGCGTTTGCCGCTGCGCAGGTGCCGGCCCTTCACCTCGTCGATCACCGCATCACACATCGGGTTGGTCTGCCGGAGTCGTTCGAGCTCGCCCCACCGCGGGTCGTGCCGCGCGCCGCTCTGTGTCCCCAGTGCCTTTCGCACGTGATCCTCCTCCACCCCGTGCAGACCGGTGGTCCCCGTCCCTTGGGGGGCCGAGGGTGCGGTGCTCCGGGGAAGGCGGGCATGGCGCTGCGCGGCGTTGCCGGTGAGGGAGGGAAGCCTGTGCTCGCCCATGCTTCGCAGCAGTTGCTCCGCCTGGTCCGCTGTCATCGGGCGGGCGAACAGATAGCCTTGCCCGAATCGACATCCCATGGCAGCCAGCCGGTCTCTTTGTTCAACCTCTTCGATGCCTTCGGCGATGACCTGCAGACCGAGGGTGTCGGCGATGCGCACGATACCCTCGACCAGTGCGACTTGTTGCTTGTCGACGCCGATGTCGTCGATAAATGACTTGTCGACCTTGAGCAGGTCGATGGGGAATTCCCGGAGATAGCTGAGCGATGAGAATCCGGTGCCGAAGTCATCGATCGCCATCCCCACGCCGAGGTCCTTGAGTTCCCTCATCACCTCCCGGATCTGTTCGTCGGAGTGCATGAGGACGGTCTCCGTCAGTTCCAGTACGAGCGAACCGGCGGTGAGACCGGACGAACTGAGCACGTCGCGCACTTCGTCCAGGAAACCGGGGTCCCGGAATTGACGGGCGGAAACATTGACCGTGATGTGCAGGGAATGCGGCCTCGGGATGGACTGCTGCCAGCGGGCGACGTTGGTGGCGGCCTGTTCGAGCACCCAGGCGCCCAGCGGCATGATGTGCCCGGTCTCCTCGGCCAGGGCGATGAACTGGTCGGGCTGCACCAGGCCGTGGCGGGCGTGCGGCCAGCGGGCCAGTGCCTCGAATCCGGCGAGTTCGCCGGTCGCGATCTCCACGATGGGCTGGTAGCGCACGTCGAACGCCTCGCTGTCGATGGCGCCCTCCAGGCGGGCCCGGAGTTCGTGCCGTTCGAGCATTCCGCTGTGCAGTTGCGCCTGGTAGCGGCGCCACTGCCGCTTGCCGGCCGTCTTCGCCGCGTAGAGCGCGAGGTCGGCGTGGCCGAGGAGTTCCTCCGCGTCGGCGCTGTCCTGGGCGGTGGCGATGCCCACGCTGGCCGACATCCGGATCATCTCGCCGGAGAGCCGGAAGGGCTGGTTGAGGTTCTGTACGACCTGTTCACCGAGCACCTCGGCGTCCGCGGGGTCGCGCGCCCCCTCCATCAGCACCCCGAATTCATCGCCTCCCAGGCGGGCCGCGGTGTCGCTGACGCGCAGCGAACCGGACAGCCGCCGGGCCACCGCGACGAGGAGTTCGTCCCCCACCGAGTGGCCACTGGTGTCGTTGACGACCTTGAAGTCGTCGAGGTCGATGAAGAGCACGCACGGCACGGTCCGGTCCCGGCGGCCACGCAGCAACGCGCGCTGGATCCGCTCCACGAGGAGCACCCGGTTGGGCAGCCCGGTCAGGGAGTCGTGGAAGGCGCGGTGGGTCAGTTCGCGCTCCAGCTTGCGCTGCTCGGTCACGTCCCGCAGCGTCAGGACCAGTCCGTGCACGGTCTCGTCGTGCCGCAGGTTGCTGCACCGGGCCTCGACGTCGATGCGCGCCCCGCCCCGCTGGAGCACCTGCCAGTCGTCGCGGGTGTCCTGGTCGCCCTCTTCGCGCATGCGCTGCAGTGCGTGCAGGGCGCGGCTGCCGTCCTGGTCCGCCATCAGCTCGGTGAGCCGGACCCCGCCGAGCGGCGTCCGGCCGAACATCCCCTCGGCGGACGGGCTGGCGTAGCGGATGGTGTTGTCGTCGTCGAGGATCAGGATGACGTCGGAGGTGTTGTGCACGAGGGTGCGGAAGTACGCCTCGCTGTTGCGCCGGTTGATCTCCTGGCCGAGGGCCACGCGTTCCATGGCCAGGGCTACCTGGGAGGCGAGGGTCTCGAAGGAACTCCACCGCTCCACAAGGCTTTTTTCCGTGCCCGCCACGATCAGGGCGCCGATCAGTGAGTCCCCGGCCGGGCCGTTCCTGATGGCCAGCGGGCACAGCAGCGCCTTGGGCAGGGCCCCCAGGGCGACGGTCGCCGTCGCGCCGAGTTCCTCGACCGGCAGGAGCTGCGTCTCCCGGGCGAGGAAGTGGGGGCGCCAGGCGTCGGCCGTCTCGTCGGTCCAGCTGACGGACCAGTTCGCGCGGTGCGTGACGGTGCGTACGGCGCTCAGCCGGGCCTCGTCGGGGGCGAGCCGCAGCAGCGCGACCTCGAACCGCTCCCCCGTCCCGAAGAGGGGCTCCGCGGCGTGCTGGATGGACGTGGCGATGTCCTCCACGCCGGCCGCGGCGACCAGGGACGCGGCCGCCGTCCGCAGGCCCCGCTCCCTGGTCACCGCCATCAGGTGCACGGCGACCAGGCCCGACAGACGGGCGAGGACGAGCAGGAAGAGCACGGCGGAGAACACCGCGATCACGGGCACGTCGTGCATGTCGCCGCGCAGCGACTCCAGAATGAGCATGAGGGGCGCGATGAGCGACGCCATGCCGAGCACGACGAGCCGCCGCGGATGGATTCCGGACGGCCGCACGGGGGTCCGTTCGGTGAGTTCCACCATGGACGGATGCAGCGCGGCCAGCCCCCACGCGGTGAAGAAGACCACCCAGCCCAGGTCCATCGGCGTGCCGACCTGCCAGGTGCCCTTGAGCTGGAGGAGCCCGTACAGCACGTCGGAGAAGAGGATGCCGAGCGTGCCGAGGGTGAGGAACTGGACGGCGCGCGTCCGCACCGCGCCGGGGGCCAGCAGCCGGGCGAGCATCGCCAGCATCAGCACGTCACCGAGCGGATAGGCGATCGAGATCGAGCGCTGCACCCACGTCATGTCGGCGGCCGTGGTGTAGGGGTTGATCAGGAAGTCCCAGGACAGCAGCGCCAGACCGGACGTCAGGATCAGCGCGTCCAGCAGGCTCGCCATGTCGCGGCCGGTCCTGCGGTACCGGATGAAGCCCAGCAGCCCGGCGGCGAAAAGCGGGTAGGTCGCCAGGTAGAAGACGTCGGCCAGCGAGGGAAACGGATTCTGCTGGTCGAAGAAGGTGTTGAGCACGTTGTACGTGGTGTCGCCCGCGGTGAAGGCGAGGTTCGCGGCGGCGAGCAGCAGCCAGGGCCAGGCGTGCGCCGGCCGGTGGATCCGGATGCCGAGCAGGATGGCGCCGACGCTGGCGAGGCCGATCGCGGCCCAGGTGACGGTGTGGGCGGCCGGCACCGTCAGATAGACGACCGTGGGAGGGATCACCGCGAGGACGTACGCGGTCATCAGGTGGTGTGTGCGGATCACGGAGAACCGCCTCCTCCCGTTGCCGGACCGACGACACCAGCGTCTTCGTCAGCAACGCGTGATCCGCCAGCGGCCTGCCCGGCCACACCTCCTCCTGCTTCTGCACGGGGCTGCAACCCGGCGATTTCTTGATACTATGTCCGTTTTTGTTCATGCGCATGGCAGTCTGTTTGGCATATGCCAGTGACATGTGCGGACAGTTGGGCGCTCGACGGCGGCCCACCGAACGACCGCCGCTCACCGCCGCAACCCGCCCGCAGCGGGGCACCTCGGCGCAGTTGGCGGCGCCCGCCGTGAACCCCTCGCGGGTGACGAGGAGTTGAGGGCGTATACGACGTCGCGCCGGGTTGCCGGTGGTCGCGCTGTGCCGCGCGGGGTGCGCCGGGTGGACCGCCGCCGGGCGCGGGCAGTCGGTGAGCAGCCCTCAACGACTCGGACCCGGGCGGACCCGGCCGTCGGCCGCGTGGGGCACCCGCCGTGCGGGCACGACCGCTTCCCCACCGCGCGAGCACCGGCCGCTCACCGCCCCGCGAGCACGGGCCACCCGCCGCTCAGCAGCACAGTCGATCACCACACAAAGGGGCAGAATGCTAAATATGGGGCAGAGAGAAAATTTCCGGCGAGAGGGTGACGACCCCCGCGGCTCGTCGCCCTCACACCGGCAACGCCTTCGCTCCCTGCTGGACGTGCGCAGCGTCGCGGGTCAGGTGTTCGTGCTGCAGCTGGCCCTGGCGGTCCTGCTGGTCGTCGCGGCCGTACTCGCGCTGGTCTTCCAGGCACAGGACGCGACGGTGCGGGAGGCGCGGCAGCGCTCCATCGTGGGGGCGGAGACCTTCGCGCACGCCCCGGGCACCCTCACCGCCATGAAGTCCGCGCACCCCACCGCGCTGCTCCAGCCCCAGGCGGAGTCCGCCCGCAAACACTCCGGGCTCGGCCTGAACACCGTGACCCCGGTCGTCGACACCGGCCACCACGTCGTCGGCCGGGTTTCCGCCGGCATCCGCCCGGCGAAGGCCGACGAGCGGATCGCCGGCCAGCTGCCGCTGCTGCTCGGCTCGGCCGCCGGGGCGCTGCTGCTGGCCGTGGCCGGCACGGCGCTGGTCAACCGCCGGCTGCGGCGGCAGACGCACGGCCTGGACCCGGCGGCGATGTACCGGATGTACGACCACCACCACGCGGTGCTGCACGCCGTCCGCGAGGGGGTGCTGATCGTGAGCAGTGACGGGCGGTTGCTCCTGGCCAACGACGAGGCCCGACGGCTGCTCGAACTGCCCGCGGACGCGGAGGAGAACCGGCGCCCGATCGCCGACCTGGGTCTGGAGCCCCGGCTGAGCGCGCTGCTGACGTCCGGGCGGGAGGCCACCGACGAGGTCCATCTGTCCGGCGACCGGCTGCTGGCGGTGAACGTCCGGCCCACCGCCCCCTACGGCGGCCCGGCGGGGAGCGCGGTGACCCTGCGGGACACCACCGAGCTGCGGGCGCTCACGGGCCGGGCGGCGGTCGCCCAGGAGCGGCTGCGGCTGATTCACGACGCGGGACTGCGGATCGGCACCACGCTGGACGTGGGGCGGACCGCGGCGGAGCTGGCCGATGTCGCGGTTCCCCGGTTCGCCGACGTGGTCACCGTCGAGCTGCTGGAGCCGGTGCTGCGGGGCGACGAGCCGGAGTCCGGGACGACCGCCGACCTGCGGCGGATGGCGGTCCGGGGGGTCCCCCAGGAGTCGGCCATCTATCAGGTCGGCGACGTGATCAGATTCGTGCCCGGCACCCCGATGGCGGCGAGCCTGGAGAGCCGCCGCCCGGTCCTCGTGGACGATCTGCGCAGGTCGGACACGTGGCGGCGACAGGATCTAGAGGGCACCCAGCGGGTGCTGGACGCCCGGATCCGCTCGCTGATCGCGGTACCGCTCCAGGCGCGCGGCGTGGTGCTGGGGCTGGCCAACTTCTGGCGGTCGGACCACGCCGACGACTTCGAGGAGGAGGACCTCTCCTTCGCCGAGGAGCTGACCGCCCGCGCCGCGATCTCCATCGACAACGCCCGCCGCTACACCCGCGAGCACACCACGGCGGTCACCCTGCAGCGCAGCCTGCTGCCGCAGACCCTGCCCGAGCAGTCGGCCCTGGAGGTGGCGCACCGCTATCTGCCGGCCCAGGCCGGGGTCGGCGGCGACTGGTTCGACGTGATCCCGCTGCCCGGCGCCCGGGTCGCGCTGGTCGTCGGCGATGTCGTCGGACACGGTCTGCACGCCGCCGCCACCATGGGCCGGCTGCGTACCGCGGTGCACAACTTCTCCGCCCTGGACCTGCCGCCCGACGAGTTGCTGAGCCATCTGGACGAGTTGGTCAGCCACATCGACACGGACGAGGCGCGGGCCGCCTCCAGGGAGGCCGGCGGCCGGGGCGAAGGCGTCGAGGAGACGGTCCGGCCGGGCACCGGCAGCGACACCGACCGGGCCCGCCCGGACGCCGGGCGTACCGGCATCACCGGCGCGACCTGCCTGTACGCCATCTACGAGCCGGTCGCGGGCCGGGTGACCCTGGCCAGGGCGGGCCACCCGGGGCCGGCCGTGGTCCACCCCGACGGGGCCGTCACGTTCCCCGAGGTCCCGGTCTCCCCTCCCCTGGGCCTGGGCGGCAGCGTCCCGGTGGAAACCGCTGAGCTCACCCTGCCCCAGGGCTCCCGGCTCGTGCTGTACACGAACGGCCTCGTCGAGGACCGCGACCGCGATATCGGGACCGGCCTGGACCAGCTGCGCACGGTGCTGGCCACCGGGGCGGACCGCACCCCCGAGCAGACCTGCGCGGCGGTCCTCGACGCGATGCTGTCCGAGCATCCCAGCGACGACATCGCCCTGCTGGTGGCCCGCACCCACCTGCTGGGCCCCTCCCGGGTCGCCGAGTGGGAGGTCTCCTCGGACCCGGCGGCGGTCGCCCCCGTCCGGGCCGCCTGCCTGCGGACGCTGGAGTCCTGGGGCCTGGAGGCGCTGGAGTTCACCACCGAACTGATCCTCAGCGAGCTGATCACCAACGCCATCCGTTACGGCGCCCAGCCCATCCGTGTCCGCCTCCTCCACGACCGCGCCCTGATCTGCGAGGTCTCCGACGGCACCAGCGCCTCCCCGCACCTGCGCCGGGCCGCCACCACCGACGAGGGCGGCCGCGGACTGTTCCTCGTCGCCCAGTTCGCCCAGCGCTGGGGCACCCGCTACACGCCCGGCGGCAAGGTCATCTGGACCGAGCAGTCCCTCGACGAGGGCCGGCCGGGACGGGGCCCGGACGCGGCCGACGACGTCCTTGACCAGTGGGACGACGTGCCGGCGCTCTGAGACCGCAGAGCCTCTGGGCATATGCCTCCGGCGTGTGTTTGACCGTCCGGAACCCCCTGCCTAGGCTCGAATTGGCGACTCCTCAAGAGCGCACCGCTCACGGAGTCTGCCTGATGTCAGTGAGCAGGTCGGAGCCCTGCGAAGCCGCCCCACCGATGTGCCGGGGCCGCACGCGTTGCCGGCGCCCGGTGATGCGGCCAGGAGCTCCCCATCGATACGCCGAGCAATCGGCAACGCACCAGCCCCGAAAGGGGACGACCATGCGCACGAAGACCAGGACCCGTCGCACAGTCGCAGCACTGTGCGCGGTGCCCTTCCTCCTCCTGGCCGGCGCCGGCACCGCGAGTGCCGTTTCCGACACCGCACCCACCCACTCCTGGAGCTGCGACTCCTGGAGCTGGGACTCGGACTGCTACGGCGGCCACGGCGGCCACGGCGGCCACGGCTACGGGTTCGGTGACGGCGGATACGGATTCGGCGGCGGCTACGGCTTCGGCGGATTCGGCGGCGGCCACGGCGGCGGCGGATACGGCGACGGCGGTCACGGATTCGGCGGCGGCTACGGCGGCGGCGGATACGGCGGCGGAGGCTACGGCGGCGGAGGCGGATACGGCGGCGGAGGCCGCGGCTGAATCTCCTCGCCACGCCACGACAACCATCAACGGAACTCAACCAGAGGGGACCCACCCGTGCGGGCGGGTCCCCTTGCGCGGCCGGGCACCTGCCACCGCCACACCGCAGCCGAGCGGTCTCCGCTGCCCGGGGGCCCGTGCACTCCCGCCCCGTCTTCCCCGGCCGCCACGGTTGCCGCGGAACTCCTCCCCGGCCGGCCGCCGATCACGCAGACTCGGCACAGCGTGTTCAGCACTCGCCGGCCCACGACAGGAGCTCCCCGGATGACCGAGACCCGTCAGAACCCCGCCACCGCACAGACGCTGTACCGCGCGGTGGCCTTCGTCCGTGACGGCCGCTGGCACCTCGAGGTCACCAGCCTCGACAGCGAGCCCGACACCGGCGACACCGAAGCGCTGCTGGTGACCCTCCGGCCGGTCGACGGCACACCCGAGGAAAACGGCTTCCCCGCCGACGCGCTCCGCGAGCAGCTGCGCGAGAACGGCTTCGCACCGGCCGACCCCGCAGGGGGCGACGCCGGCTGGACCCCCGACGGCGACGACCGTTACACGGCCCGCTGCCGGCCGACGGACGAGCCCGCCTGAGCCGTCGTCCGGCCCCTCACGTTTCCGGTCCTTTGGAGCGGTCAGCCCGCGCCGATCGGGCGGACCGGCCCTAGGCTCGATGAAGGGGCCGACGACGCTCACGGGAGGCTCCGATGGTGTTGGTGCCCGACGCGCGTGATGTGGCTCCACGGCTGGTCACGGGCGCGTTCATCCTCAATTCCGGGCTGGAGATGCTGCGCGCGGACGAGGCGACCGTCGAGACCGTGCACGGCATGGCGGCCACGGCGTACCCGTTCCTGCGGCAGCTGTCCGCCGAGCGGTTCACTCGGCTGGTGGCGTGCTCGGAGGTCGCGGTCGGCGGTGTGCTGCTGGCCCCGTTCGTGCCGACCCGGTTGGCCGGGCTGGCGCTGACCGGCTTCTCCGGCGGTCTGGTCGGCCTGTACCTGCGGCTTCCGGGGATGCGCCGGCCCGGCAGTCTGCGACCGACCCCGGAGGGCATGGCGCTGGCCAAGGACGCCTGGATGCTGGGCATCGGGCTGGGTTTCCTGACCGCGCCGTGCCGGCGACGGGCCGCGGCGTCCCGCTCCAGGCGGGCGGCCGCGCGCCGGCACCACGGCCGTTGCCACTGCCCCTGCCACTTCCACTGAGGGCGGCGCCCGGCGGCGTCTCGGGTGTACCCCTGTGCGCCCGGGTGCGCTCGGCCGCCGTCAGCTCGTCCGGCGACGCCGCAGGCTCCGTACGGCAGCGGCACAGCCCGCGCCGGCGGCGCCCGCGAGCAGCAGCACCAGCAGGCCCGTCCGGTCCGGCTGCTGGAAGGCCAGGTCCGAGCGCTGGTGGAGCACGAACCCGTCGTAGAACATCCAGGACACCAGGGCCACCACGGGCATGAGCAGCGGCCTGGCCAGCGCGGACACGAGCAGCGTCAGCAGGGCGAAGCCGGCGAGGGCAACGGCGAGGGTGACGGCGGTGTGGGAGGGGTGGGTGGCGTGGCCGGTGCGGCCGGTCAGCAGCAGGCCGGTGGCCAGCAGGGCGGCGGCGCCGGCGCCGAGCGGTACGGCCAGGTCGCGGGCCAGGGTGCGGCCGGGCGTCGCCGTCCGGCGCACGGTGCGCGGCCGGGGCAGCGCCCGCGAGCGCGGGGTGCCGGGCCGCGGGGCGCGGGGGATGTGCGGGCGGTGGAAGGGCAGCGGGGGATGGAAGACGGCCATGGGAAGCACCTCCTGCCGTGGGGCCTGACGGCTCGGCCCCTACGGTCAGGCTGCGCGTCCCGGACCGGGGCGGGAGCGTTCCGGCGGTGTCCTTGACGCCGTCCGTACGGAGCGGCGGCGCACACTGACGCGCTCTTGACGCCGCCGTGACCGGCCTTGACGCATTCTTAACGCGGAGTGTCGCGCCAGGTGCGGGGTGGACCGTGGCCGGACGTCCGCAGTGATGCATACTCGCTGCTCGTTGCTCGAACCGACGACCGACGAACGGCAGGACACACCGGCATGACCACCCCCACGCAGGCGGACCCCGCGCCTGCCGCGCTCCCTTCCCAACGATGGCGCGGCTGGCTGCTGGACGGACTGAGCAGTCAGTCCGCCCGCCACCCCGGCCCGCACGGCACTCCGCCGGCCGAGCACAAGGGGCACACGTGGTGGCGCGTCATGTGCCTCACGGGTGTCGACTACTTCTCGACGCTGGGCTACCAGCCGGGCATCGCCGCGCTGGCCGCCGGACTGCTCTCGCCGTTCGCCACGCTCGTCCTGATCGCGCTGACCCTGCTCGGTGCCCTGCCCGTCTACCGCAGGGTGGCCAAGGAGAGCCCGAACGGCGAGGGTTCGATCGCCATGCTGGAGCGGCTGCTGCCCTGGTGGGCGGGGAAGCTGCTGGTCCTGGTGCTGCTGGGGTTCGCGGCCACCGACTTCGTGATCACCATGACGCTGTCGGCCGCCGACGCCTCGGCGCACGTGGTGGAGAATCCCTTCGCCCCGGCCGCGCTGCACGGCGCGAACCTGTGGATCACCTTGCTGCTGCTGGCCGCCCTCGGCGCGGTCTTCCTCAAGGGCTTCCGTGAGGCGATCGGCATCGCCGTCGGCCTCGTCGGGGTCTATCTGGTGCTCAACGTCGTGGTGCTGGCCACCTCGGCCTGGCAGGTGCTCGCGCACCCGGTCGTGGTGGGCGACTGGTGGGGGGCGATGACCGCCGCGCACTCCTCGCCGCTGGCGATCGTCGGGGTGGCGCTGCTGGTCTTCCCCAAGCTGGCCCTGGGCATGTCCGGCTTCGAGACCGGTGTCGCGGTGATGCCGCAGGTGCGGGGCGAGGCGACCGACACGGACGCCGCGCCGGCCGGCCGGATCCGCGGCACGCGGCGGCTGCTGACCACCGCGGCCCTGATCATGAGCTGCTTCCTGCTGCTGTCGAGCCTGGCCACCACCCTGCTGATCCCGCAGAAGGAGTTCGAGACGGGCGGCTCGGCCAACGGCCGCGCGCTGGCCTATCTGGCGCACCAGCACCTGGGCGAGGCGTTCGGCACCGTCTACGACATCTCCACCATCGCGATCCTCTGGTTCGCCGGTGCCTCGGCGATGGCCGGCCTGCTGAACCTCGTACCGCGGTACCTGCCGCGCTACGGCATGGCACCGGAGTGGACCAGGGCGGTGCGCCCGCTGGTGCTGATCTTCCTGGCCATCGCGTTCGGTATCACCCTCTTCTTCAACGCCAGCGTCGACGAGCAGAGCGGTGCGTACGCGACCGGCGTGCTGGTGCTGATGCTCTCGGCGTCCTTCGCCTCCACCGTGGCCGCCCGCCACCGGCGCCACCGCGCGGCCGCCGTCGGCTTCGGCGCGATCACCCTGGTCTTCGGCTACACCCTGGTCGCCAACGTCATCGAGCGGCCGGACGGCCTGAAGATCGCGCTGCTGTTCATCCTCGGCATGCTGCTGACCTCGTTCGCCTCCCGCGTCCACCGCGCCTTCGAACTGCGCGCCGTGCAGGTCGAGTTCGACGAGACCGCCGGGCGGCTGATCGACGCCGCGATCACGGCCGGGCCGCTGCGGGTGATCGCCAACGAACCCGACGAGCGGGACGCGGCGGAGTACCAGGAGAAGGAGTACAGCCAGCGCGAGGAGACCCATATACCTGACGGGCGGCCGGTGCTCTTCCTGGAGGTGACGGTCACGGACTCCTCGGACTTCACCACGAACCTGCACGTCCGGGGCGAGGAGCGGTACGGGGCGCAGATCCTTCAGGTGGAGGGCGCCGGCGTGGCCAACACCATCGCCGCGGTGCTGATGCAGCTGCGCGAGCGGACCGGCCAGGTCCCGCACGCGTACTTCAACTGGACCGAGGGCCACCCGCTCAGCCATCTGCTGCGCTTCCTGGTGTTCGGCGACGGTGAGGTCGCGCCGGTCACCCGGGAGGTGCTGCGGCGCGCCGAGCCGGACCCGGCCCGCCGGCCTCGGGTGCACGTCGGCTGACGTCCGGGGCGTCGAGCGGCCCCGGGCCCCGGCTACGGGCGGTGGGCCGCAGCCCCGCCCTCCCTACCTCTCCACCAGACCCGCCCACCCCCCGAAGGGGGGTGGGCGGTGGGGAAAAAAAATACGTACACGTCGCGGCGGCCTCAGTTCCGGCGGCCGGCCGCCTTCGCGCGGGTGTGTGACCAGCCGGCCAGCAGGACTCCGACGGCGACCAGCGCCGCGTGGGCGGCCAGGACGGGCCCGAATCCCCCGCCCAGCCAGCCGAGCAGCCCGGTGTTGTCGTGGTCGAAGAGCAGCCGGATCGCCCCCTGGGCGAAGACCACCGTCATGGCCGCACCGACGATCTGCAGGACGTCGTACTTCATGGTCACCGAAGTCCTCTCGAAGATTTCCGTTTGCCCCCTCAGGACGTTACGAACGTATCATTGAGTGAGAGGCGAAAGTCCCTTTAATTGGCAGGGGAATTCGCTTTACGTCACACAATTTAAGGGGCCGCGGAAAGAAATGGTGCGTGACGAAAAGGGGGCGGCGACCGGGCCTGTGTGCCGGATGTGCCGTACGGCCCTCAGCCCGGCGGGACGCGGCCGGCCCGCGCTGTACTGCTCGCGCAGCTGCCAGGCCAAGGCGTACCGGCGGCGCAGACAGGCCCCTCCGCCGCCGCCCGAACGGCCGGCGGCGGGCGGTACGCAGGCCCCTCGGCGCCGGCAGATCGCCGAGGCGCTCTGGCGGATCGCCGCCGAGCGGGGGCTGCACGAGGCGAGCCTGCGGGAGGTGGCCGCCGAGGCCGGGGTGTCGCTGCGGGCGGTGCAGTACCACTTCGAGAGCAAGCACCAGCTACTGGTGGACGCGCTGCACCTGCTCCACGACGACAACGAGCGGATCGCCCGCTCCCGTATCGACCACGACCCCGCCGACCCGCGCGCCCTGCTGCGCGCCGTACTCGAGGAGTTCCTGCCCGTCGACGCCCAACGTGCCACCGCACTGCGGGTGTTCGCGGCCTACTACGCCCGCAGCCTGACCGACCCCGCGCTCGCCGCGGTCTTCCTGGCCGCCGAGCAGCCCCTGGAGCGGCTGGTGGCGGATCTGATCGAGGCGGCGCAGGCGACGGGGCACACGGCTCCCGGTCTCGACGCCTGGCGGGAGGCCGACCTGCTGGTCTCCGGGGCGGTGGGGCTGGGCGGTGACGTCCTGCACGGGCGCCGCACGCTGGCGGACGTACGGCGCACCCTCGACTACCACCTCGACAAGATCTTCGCCGGTAACCCGGCGCGCTCGGCGCGGGTCCCCGGCGAAGGGGCAAGCGGGCGCGGTCAGCGGGTGGCGGGCTCCGGATAGAACTCGCGCGCACCGCCAGCGGCCCCCTTCGTCCGCGTAACGCTCGCATGACAGCCCTTCGAACCGAGCACATCGTTACGGCCCTACCGCCCGGTAAGCGCCAAGGTATCGGCTATACCCAGTAAGCCAGTTGATGCGTGAAATAGGACAGATAGTGCACATCTCTCGCCCGTGACGGCTCGGCGGTCCGACGCCTTCGACTCGAAGGGGAACTGGAGCTTCGTACCTATGGACCATCTGTTAATCTGCCCGCTCCTGGATGTTCCTCCATCTCTCCGCCCCCAAAGCACCCCTCCATCGCCGGGTGCAGCGAGGTGTCGCGTACGTGTACAGCACTCCCTTCTCTCCTGCAGAGGCCAGATCCGCGCGGGCCCGGGTGGGCCTGACCACGGCTCAGGTCGCCCAGTCCATGACGGCGTGCGGCGAGCCGGTACGTCCCGAGCTCATCGACGCCTGGGAGTACGGCTCCCAGGCGCCGACCGAGGGGCAGCTCTTCGTGCTGGCCGACGTCCTGTGGTGCCCGCCGACCACGCTGATGGGCATCGAGCCCCGCACCCTGGCCGAGCACCGCATGGCCCGGCAGCTGAGCGTGGAGCGGCTGTCCCAGCTCATCGGGATGGACCCGGCCGGGTACCGGGCGGCGGAGTCCGCGCGGCAGTGGAGCGGTGACTACCGCCAGACCAAGGCGTTGGTGGAGGCGCTGGGGCTGTCGCTGCGCAAACTCATCGGGGTGATGGGGCGGGACGAGGAACTCTCGGGGCACCTGCGGTCGGCGATCGAGGGGCGCTGGAAGGCGCATGTCGCACCGGTCATCGAGATCACCACGCTGAACAAGACGCGGGTGAGCGACGCGCTGCGCACCATGCACGCCGAGTTCGCGGAGTTCTCCGAGCGCTACATGGGACATCTGGTGGCGCGTAACGCCGACTCCCGGCTCAAGGAGATCGCGGCCGAGCGCTCGGCGTATCTGCGCCGGCTGGTCGACCACTTCTGGGAGCTGATCGGCGAGGCGGGCGAGGCCCCGCCGTTCAACACGGTGACCACCCACTGACCCCGGGGCGGGCCGGCGAGGGCCCGCCCCCGGGTGCGGAGCCGACGCCGCTCAGTGTGTCGGCAGACCCCAGTGCGGTCCCTGCTGGCCCGGCTGGCCCGGCTGGCCGTACGGCGCCTGGGGCGGCTGGGGAGACTGCGGTCCGTGCGGTCCCTGGGGGGCGTACGGGCCGTACGGGTCGGCCGGCTGGTACCCGCCCTGTGGCTCGTAGCCGCCGGCCGGCTCCTGCACCGCCGTCAGGTGCGGTGCGTCCGCGTCCGCGTCGTCGTCCTCGATCTCGTCCCAGTCGATCTCGATCGCCGAGCGGCGGGTGAAGACGTTGAAGAGCAGGTTGAGCAGGATCGCGGTCAGACCGCCCAGCGTGATCCCGCTGTTGAGGACCGCGCGGACGTCCTCCGGCATCCGGTCGAAGAACGGCGCGACCGCGGTGGGCAGCATCGCGGCACCGAGGCTGACGGCGAGGATGAGCGCATTGCGCTCCTCGCGCAGATCGACCTTGCCGAGAATCTGGATGCCGACCGTGGCGACCATGCCGAACATGGAAATCGCCGCACCACCGAGCACCGGATGCGGAATTGCGGCGACCAGGCTGCCCGCCTTCGGCAGCAGACCCAGGACGATCATGAAGCCGCCGGCCGCGACCACCACGAAGCGGCTCATCACCTTGGACATCCGCACCAGGCCGATGTTTTCGGCAAAGGCCACGTAGGGGAAGGAATTGAAAATTCCGCCGAGCACGGTCGCCACACCGTCGGCGCGCAGCGCCCGGGCCACCGTGTCGTTGTCGACCCGCTTGCGCGTGATCTCCCCGATGGCATAGACGTCGCCGGTGGTCTCCACCATCGTGATCAGCATGACGACGAGCATCGCGATGATGGGGAACACCTCGAACTTCGGCATTCCGTAGTGGAAGGGCGTGCTGACGCCGAACCAGTCGGCCTTCTGCACCGCGCTGAAATCCACATCGCCGAGGAGCCAGGCGACCCCGGTGCCGCCGATAAGGCCGAGCAGAACCGCGAGACTGCTCAGGTACGGCTTGCCGATACGGACCACGGCGAGAATGAACAGCAGGGTTCCCAGGGCATATCCGAGGTTCTTGAGGTCACCGTATTCGGGCTTGCCCATCAACTGCGCACCGCCGGCCGCGTCCTGCAGTGCCTGCGGTATCAGCGTGAGGCCGATGATGGTGAGGATCGTGCCGATGACGACCGGCGGGAAGTACTTCACCAGCTTGCTGAAGAACGGGGCGAACAGGAAGGTCGCGATGCCCGCGGTGATCACCGCGCCGTAGACCACGAGGAGCCCGGCGGTGCCGCCGCCGGCGCCCTGGCCGATGGCGATCATCGGGGAGACCGCGGTAAAGGTGACGCCCTGGACCAGCGGCATCCTCGCGCCGATCCGCCATACCCCGAGGGCCTGGATGATCGAGGCGATTCCGCAGGTCAGCAGGTCCGCGTTGATCAGATAGACAAGCTGTTCGTGGGAGAGCTCCAGGGCATTGCCGAGCAGGATCGGGACGATCACCGCGGCCGCGTAGAAGGCGAGGACGTGCTGGAAACCGTAGAGCGTGAGTTTGCCGACGGGGAGCACCTCGTCGACGGGGTGTGCCCGCTGGCGGGAGAACGTCTGGGGGTCTTGTCGGGGGACTCGTGCCATCTCTGCCTTGCCTTCACGAGGTAGGTGAATAAGAAGGAACCGGCACCGTCGTGTCCCGGATGACGGACGGGCCGGCGCGGTATTGCAAAGCCGACGTCTGGCGGTGTTGCCGACACCACGTAGCCCTGCGCTGCACTTTACGTCCTGGTTCGACAGGACTTCCTTCGATCAGCACAGCAAAGTCCGGCATTTGCTTGGAATTTGCAGGTGGGGCCAATCGGAGCGCTCACCTTAGTTGACCTGGGCTGTTTCTCGCGAGTAACCGGTCGTATTCACTCGCACATAGCGGGATCACACCCGAAATGCCGTTTTGCGGAGGGGTAATTGTGCCTTCGGCGGCGGGCGGTTGAAGAGGCGGGGCCCGCCCCGCCGCCGTAAAATCGCGGTATGGCTGAGCGGCCGGATGCGCCCACCGCGCCTGATCTCGTCGTCGAATCGGACGGCGGCACGCAGGTGATGAACCCCGGTCGCGTTTATCACGTCGGCCGGGACCCGGAGAGCGAGCTCGTCCTCGACGACGCCCGGGTCTCCTGGCACCACGCCGTGCTGGTCGCCCGGGCCGGCCACTGGATGGTGGAGGACGAGGGCAGTACGAACGGCACCTACACCGACGGGCGGCGCATTCAGGAGTCCGGCGTCGGACCGGGCAGCGTGATCCGGTTCGGCAACCCCGCCGACGGGCCGTCCGCGGTCCTCTCCCGGGTGCCGCCGCGACCGCCCCGTATCGACCGGCCCTCGGCCGTCTCCCACCCGGCCGGCACCCGCACCTTCCGCGCCCCCAGCTCCGTACGGCCCATCCCGGCCGCCCGCACCACCCGGATCGGCCGCGGACCGGACAACGACCTGGTCATCGACGATCTGTCGGTCTCCCGCCGGCACGCCGAGCTGCGCGCCGGCGCCGAAGGCTTCGAGATCGTCGACCTCGGCAGTCACAACGGCACCTACCTCAACGGCCAGCCGGTGGCGGACCGGGCCCCGCTGATCCCCGGCGACATCGTCGGCATCGGCCACTCCGCGTTCGCCCTCGTCGGCGACGAGCTCCAGGAGTTCATCGACAACGGCGAGGTCTCACTGGACGTGCAGGGCCTGGCGGTACGGGTCTCCGACGGCAAGAAGACGCAGAAGACGCTGCTGGACGGGGTGTCCTTCCCGGTGGGCGAGAAGTCGCTGCTGGCGGTGGTCGGACCGAGCGGCGCGGGCAAGTCGACGCTGCTCAACGCGCTGACCGGGCTGCGTCCCGCGGACGACGGCACGGTGCTCTACGACGGCCGTGACCTGTACCGCGACTACGCCGAGCTGCGGCAGCGCATCGGACTCGTACCGCAGGACGACATCCTGCACCAGCAGCTGACCGTGCGCCGGGCGCTCGGTTACGCCGCGCAACTGCGCTTCCCCGAGGACACCGCGAAGGCCGAACGGCAGGCGCGGGTCGACGAGGTGATCCACGAACTGGGCCTCGACCAGCGGGCGGACCAGCCCATCCACAGCCTCTCCGGCGGCCAGCGCAAGCGCGTCTCGGTGGCCCTGGAGCTCCTGACCAAGCCGTCGCTGCTGTTCCTCGACGAACCGACCTCCGGTCTCGACCCCGGCATGGACCGCTCCGTGATGCACATGCTGCGCGGCCTGGCGGACGACGGCCGCACGGTCATCGTCGTCACCCACAGCGTGCTCAGCCTCGACGTCTGTGACCGGCTGCTGGTCATGGCGCCGGGCGGGGCGATCGCCTACTACGGGCCGCCGGACGAGGCACTGCCGTACTTCGGGTTCACCCAGTGGCCGGAGGCGTTCGAAGCCTTCGAGAACGACACCGCCCGGCCCTGGGCGAGCGACTACCGCGCCTCACCGGAGCACCGCCGCTACATCGCGATGGACTCCCGCCAGCCGCCGAAAGCCCCGGAGCCGCCGAAGGGCCCGGTGGAAGCGCACAAGGCACAGAGCTGGAGCGGCCAGCTGAACACCCTGGTGCGGCGGTACGCGGCGGCGCTGAGTTCCGACCGGACCTTCCTGATCATCATGGTCGCGCTGCCCTTCGTGATGGGGGCGATGGCGCACGCCCTGGCCGGATCCAGCCTCACCCCGGACTCGGCGCTCAACGCCCTGCTGATCCTCTGCGTCGGCGCGGTGCTGACCGGTGCCGCCAACGCGGTGCGGGAGCTGGTGAAGGAGCGGACGATCTATCAGCGGGAGAGAGCCGTCGGCCTGTCCCGTTCGGCGTATCTGATGTCCAAGGTGCTGGTGCTGGGGGCGATCACGGTCGTCCAGGCCGTGGTGCTGACCATGGTGGGCCTGGTCGGGGTGAAGCTGAACACGCCCGGCGGCAAGGGCGTGTTGATGCCACCACTGATCGAAATCACCCTGGCCGTGGCCCTGTTGGCGTTCACCGCGATGATGCTCGGCCTCTTCGTGTCCGCGCTGGTGCGCAAGGAGGAGGTCACCATGCCGCTGCTGGTCCTCCTCGCGATCATCCAGGTCGTGTTCTGCGGTGCGCTGCTCAAGCTGAACGGCGTGCCGGGGCTGGCGCAGCTGGCCTGGCTGGTGCCGTCCCGGTGGGCGCTCGGCGCCATGGCAGGCACCATCGATCTGCACCGGCTGGTGCCGGGCGACATCACCGCGGATCCGCTCTTCCAGCACAAGCCGGCCGTCTGGCTGCTCAACATGGGCATGATGATTGTGCTCTCCCTGGTACTGGGGTTCCTGGTCACCCGCCTGCTGCGGCGGCACGAGCCCGAGATCATGCGCAAGTAGCGCCGAGGAGGCGCCCGTGACCTCTCCCGAGTTCGCCCCCAGCCATGTCGTTCCGCCGGAGGGCATGGCGACCTGGTCGGCACCGGACTCGTCGCTGCCGAGTTCGCCGCTCGATCCGCTGCTGCCCGTCCAGATCATCGACCGCCGTGGCGACTGGGCGCTGGCGCTGTGCTCCAACGGCTGGGCGGCCTGGGTCGACGGCCGGCTGCTGCTGGCCGTACCGCGGGAACCGCCGGCCGCCGGGCAGCCCGCCGCCCGGACCGCCGACCCCCGGCCGCTGCTGGGCGCCCTGGAGGGCGAACTGGCCCGCTACCGGCGGCTGGTCGAGGAGCTGGTCGCCGGGCAGCTGGACGGCGAGTCGTTCTCCGAGCGGAGCCGCGGCACCCGGATCGGCGTGGTCGTGGACGGCGACGCGCTGTGGCTCTACGACGTCCGGCACGAGCGCTGGTGCTACTGCGACGGGGTGTCGCTGCACACCTACGCGGTGGAGTCGCGGCCGTCGTCGAGGGGCTCCGGCGAGCAGCCGCCGCGGCAGCCACCGACGCCGCAGCCGGCCGAGCCCCCGCCGCGGTCGCAGGCGTACCCGCCGGGTGAGTACCGGTGAACGGCGAAGGGCACGACCGGAGCCGGGAGCGCTCCACCGCGCCCGACTCCTCCGGGCTGCGCGGCCGCCGGATCGCCGAGTACCTGCTCCAGGACGAGATCGGCCGGGGCGGCATGGCGGTGGTCTACCGGGCGGAGGACCTGCGGCTCGGGCGCACCGTGGCGGTGAAGCTGCTGGCGCCGGAACTTGCCCGCAACGACACCTTCCGCAAGCGCTTCACCCACGAGTCGCGGGTGGCCGCGGCCATCGACCATCCGCACATCGTGCCGGTCTTCGAGGCGGGCGAGACCGAGGGCATGCTCTACATCGCGATGCGGTACGTGCAGGGCCGGGACCTGGCGGCGCTGCTGGACCGTGACGGCCCGCTGCCGCTGGAGACCGCCTGCCGGATCGCCCTTCAGGTGGCCTCCGCGCTGGACGCCGCGCACGCGCACGACCTCGTGCACCGGGACGTCAAACCGGGCAACATCCTGGTCGCCGAGGGCACCGACAGCGACCGCCCCGAGCATGTCTATCTGACCGACTTCGGGCTGACGAAGAAGTCGCTGTCGCTGACCGGGTTCACCAGCGTCGGCCAGTTCGTCGGCACGCTGGACTACGTGGCGCCCGAGCAGATCTCGGGCCGCCCGGTGGACGGCCGGTGCGACGTCTACAGCCTGGCCTGTGTGCTGTTCGAGATGCTGACCGGAGGACCGCCGTTCCGGCGGGACGACGACATGGCGCTGCTGTGGGCGCACCAGTACGACCCCCCGCCGGCCGTCACCGGGCTGCGGCCCGACCTGCCGCCGGCCGTCGACGCGGTGTTCGCCCAGTCACTGGCCAAGGCGCCGGCGGACCGCTACGAAACCTGCCGCGGCTTCGTGGCGGCGGTGCGCGCGGCGGGCCGGACCCCGTCGCCCGAGCCGCCGCGGGACGGGCCGAAGAAGCATGATCTGACGCAGGTGGACGCGGGGCCGGGGAGCCGGAGCAGCTGGCGCAGCACCTCTCCCCCGCCGCCGCCGCGCTGGGCGGCTCCGGTCTTCCCGGCCCGCCGCACGGAGTAGCCGCCGCTCAGGCCGGCGGGTGCGGAGGGCGCCGGGTCTCCGGTCCGGGTACCTCGCCGCGGTGCCGTACGCCGCGGGCCAGCAGGCTGCCGAGGAAGCCGGTGACCAGTCCCCAGGCGAGGCCCACGCCCACCAGCCGGAGGAGCTGCGGTTCCACGGTGACCTCACCGCCCAGGTTGCCGCCGAGGTCACCGACGCCGATCAGGGAGAGGCCGTAGTGGGCGGCGATGCGGGTGAGCAGGCCGACGACGAGCAGGGTGAGCGCCAGCGCGACGGCCATCTCGACGGCGTGCCGCCAGGCGGGGAGCCGGGCCGGTGAGCGGACCGCGGCGAGGAAGGCGGCGGACAGCAGGACGACGGCGGCCACCGCCACCAGCAGCCAGGCCCGGCCGTCCTGTTCGGCGAGCGAGCCGACGTCGACGGTCTGCTGCCCGTGGCCGACCAGCACCTGGTCCAGGAGGTGCGGCACGGGCAGCCCGATGGCCTTGTCGACATGGCCCACCCAGGCGCCGCCGGCGCCGATGCCCAGCGCCATCCAGGCCAGGTTCGGCAGTCCGAGGAAGACCACCGCGAGGACGTCGGCCGGGTGCCCCTCCTTGAACAGCTCGACGACCGCGACGACCAGGCCGATCACCACGTAGACCAGCAGCGTCAACACCATCGCGTAGGCGGGCGGGCGTACGGAGTCCTGGAAGTGCAGCAGCCGGGGCGAGAGCGGGGCCCGGCGCGAGACGACGAAGGTCAGCACGAGCAGCGCCAGTATCCACAGCAACCCCACGCCGAGGGTGGCCGGGACATCGGCGTGGAAGCCGACGGTGGGGGTGCTGCCGAGTTCGGCGCCGATCCGGTCGGCGAGGTCGTTGCCCACCGAGATCGTGAAGTTGTGCCGGGCGGCGGGTGTGAGGAGCAGCAGGAGGAGCAGCCAGCACACCGCCGTACGGGCGATCCGGCCGAGCAGTTCGCCGGTGCCGGCCACCGCGCGGTGGCGCAGCGGCAGCAGGAAGAGGGCGGCGGTGACCAGCGCTCCGGCCAGGGTGACCGAGAGCGGTACGACGTCCAGGGAGGCGTCGGCCTGGCCGATGATCCCGGCGTCGCCGGCCAGGGTGACCGAACCGCCGGCGGCGGTCAGGACGGTGGCCGCGACCACCGAGGGAAACGCTCCGCCGGGCAGGTCGGCGGCGCCGGCCGCCCACAGGCCGAGCGCGGCGATCACGAGCATGGTGACGATGCCCGCCACGGCCGTGCCGAGGGCTTCCGCCCAGACGCGGACGACGGACGGTACGCCTCGGGCGCGTACCGGGCCGGGGGGACCGGCCGGCGCGGGGCCTCGCAGGTGGCTCACGCTGTCTCCCGGAAGGTCGGTTGCCTGGGGCCGGTCCACGAGGTGCCGATCACGGCATGTCACGCATCCCTCCCCCACCGTAAGCACGGCAGGTCCCGACCGCTTGCGGAGAGCCCCCTCTCCGGGCACACAATGATTCAGACAGGGATGAATGTGGGCATACCGCTCAGCGCGGAGGACCCACCCGCGCCGGAAGAGGGACCCGTGACATCTCCACCGCCGCCGGACAGCCACCCGACCGGGCCACCGACCGGCCCCCTCTCCGGGCCACCCGGCGCCCCCTCCGGCCGCCCCTCGCAGGGGCACGAGCCGACACAGGCGGGCAAGCCGTGGGAGCCCCAGCGCCAGCCCTCCCGCCCGGGCCCGCCCGGCGGACCCCGCGGACCCCGCGGCGGGGGCGGCGGGGGCGGTGGCGGAGCCGGCGGCGGGCAGCCCTGGTGGCGGTCCGCACCGCGGGTCGCGATCATCGCGGCCATCGTGGTCGCGGCCGTGATCGCGGCCGTCGTCCTCACCCGTCCGGGCGGTGGCGGCCAGACCGAGGTGTTCGCCGAACCGGCCGCGTCGGTCGGCCAGAACCCGGTCACCAGGTCGACGGCGAACACATCCACGGCTTCCCCGTCCCCCACTCCGGTGAAAGCCGGCAGCTCGAACGCAAAAACCGAGATCTCCGGCTCCACGGCGGGCCTGTACGGCGGCACCCAGCACAACGCGGCCTGTGACGTCGAGAAGCAGATCACGTACCTGCAGAGCGCCCCGGCGCGGAACCAGGCGTTCGCCGGTGTCCTGGGTGTCTCCCCGGGCGGGGTCCCGGCCTATCTGCGGTCGCTGACGCCCGTACAGCTCGGTTACGACACCCGGGTCACCAACCACGGCTACAAGGACGGCAAGGCGTACGAATTCCAGTCGGTGCTCCAGGCCGGCACCGCGGTCATGGTGGACCCGTACGGCGTGCCGCGGGTCCGCTGCAAGTGCGGTAATCCGCTGACGAAGCCGAAGCAGGTCCACGACATGAAGGTGGTCGGCGACAAGTGGGCCGGCTTCCAGCCGAACAAGGCCGTCGTCGTCGAACCGGCCCCGACCAAGGTCAAGGAATTCACGCTGCGCAACCCGAAGACGGGCGAGTGGTTCAAGCGGCCCGAGGGCGCCAACGGTCCGGCCGCGGACAGCCCGACCGCCCCGCCGGCCAATACGCCCAGCGGCCCGGCGTCCTCCCAGCCACCGCCCTACGGTTCGACGCCGCCCGGTGCCAGCTCCCCCGGCACCTCCGACACCACAGGTCCGGGAACCAGCAGCTCGGGTCCGTCGGGCGGCCCCAGCTCTCCCGGATCGCCGACGGGGACGGGCGAGTCGAGCACCACCGGCGGGTCCTCCACCAGTGGGCCCACCGGCTCCACCGGGGGCACCCCACCCGGGAGCGGGTCCGAGACGGGCGGCGGGTCCGAGACGGGCGGCGGCTCCACCACGGGAGGTAACTCCACCACGGGCGGTAACTCCACGACGGGCGGCGGCTCCACGGGTGGGTCCAACACCGGTGGTACGTCCACCGGCGGATCGTCCGGCAGCGGCGGCCCGGCCTCGGGCGGAGTCACACCACCGGCGACGTGACCGCCGGACCGGACCGGTAACCGTCAGGAAGGGCACCCGCCGCGGCGGGTGCCCTTCCGATATCGAACTGTGTCCTGATTATCCGGTACGCCGGACAACCTCCACAGCGGACAGACCCTCTGCATATGCGGCGGGTGCAACGGCGGGCTTTGAGGGTTTTGCCCCTCACGGAGCCCGGGCCCGCCACTGCCAGCCGTTCTGCTTTGGAGGGATCCCGTGCACGCCGCACTCCGCCGCCACCCCGCCCGGTTCGTACCCGTCCTGACCGCGGCGGCCGGTCTGCTGACCGCGTGCGGAGCGGGTGCCGGTGCGTCAAAGGCCGACACCCCGGCGGCCAAGGTGACCGTCACCCCGGCCGCGGGCAGCAAGTCGGCCAAGCTCGGCGCGCCGATATCCATACGGGCCGCCGGCGGAAAGCTCACCTCGGTCGAGGTGAAGGACGACAAGGGCGGCACGGTCGGCGGGCAGCTGGCCGGTGACGGCACCTCATGGACGTCGGACGGCAAGGTCCGGCCGCAGACCACCTACACCGTGAAGACCAGGGCGAAGTCGACCGAGGGCAAGGAGTCCGCCGCCACCTCCGTGTTCACCACGGAGCAGGCCGACAAGGTCAACAAGCTCACCAACACCCCGGGCGGCGGGCAGCACGTCGGCACCGGGATGCCGGTCTCGATCCTCTTCGACAACCCGGTGGCCAAGGACCGGCGCGCCGAGATCGAGAAGGCGCTGAAGGTCACCTCCCAGCCGAAGGTCGAGGGCGCCTGGGGCTGGGTCAAGGACTGGTCCGGCAAGGACCGGATCGACTGGCGTCCCAAGGACTACTGGCCGGCCGGCACCAAGGTCTCCGTGAAGGGCGCGCTGTCCGGCGTCAACTCCGGTGCGCAGGGCGGCTGGTTCGCCCGGGACTACAACTTCGGCTTCAGCGTCGGCGCCGACCACAAGGCCGTCATAGACGTCCCCTCGCACACCCTGACCATGTACGAGAACGGCAAGAACGTCGGCAGCATCAGCGGCTCCGCGGGCTCCCCGCAGGACCCGACCCGCGGCGGGGTGCACACCGTCCGCAGCAAGAACGCGGCGGAGACGATGGACTCCGCCACCATCGGCCACGGCTCCGAGTGGATGCTGGACTCCAAGTGGGTCACCCACCTCACCGCGTCCGGGACGTTCCTGCACTCCGCCCCGTGGAACAAGTCGATCGGCGTGGTCAACAACAGCCACGGCTGCTTCGGCATGACCACCGCGGACGCCAAGAAGGTCTACGACTTCCTCACCGTCGGCTCGACGGTCGAGGTGAAGGGCACCAGCAACCCCAACAAGACCGACGTCGGCAACGGCCTGGAGGTCTGGCAGGAGTCCTGGTCGCAGTGGCAGCAGCGCAGCGCGCTCAAGTAGGCAGCCGCACGACGCCGCTCACCTGCGGTGGCGCCGCGGGCTCCGTTCGCGGGTGAGCAGCAGATAGCCGGTGGCGAGCACGGCGACCGCCTGGGCGACGAGGGTGAGCTGCTTGTCGCCGGTCAGGAACGGTTCGTACATGTCGGGCAGCGGCCCCAGCGGGCCGACGTCGACGTAGGTGTAGAGCAGCAGCAACGCGAGTCCGCCGGCCGCCACCAGGCACGCGAAGGCGTCGGCGGCCGGCCGGCGCACGACGAGCACCAGCAGGGCGGCGAGGGCCGCCAGCGCGGCCTCGACGCGGAAGAGCAAGCCCTGGCCGATCGTCGCGGTGATCGCGTCGTACCGGCCGGCGAGCCGGGCGTGGACGTAGGCGTCCAGTGCCAGGCCGGCCGCCGCCAGCAGCCGGGCGGCACCTTCCGCCGGCGACCCGGTCCCGCTCCTCATGGGCGGACGGTGAGCAGTGCCTTCATGTACGGGTGGATGCTGCAGAAGTACGGGTAGGCGCCGGGCCTGGCGGGAGCGGTGAAGGTGGCCCTGGCGCCCGGCTTGATGCTGCCGGTGGCGAACGCCTTGCCGCCGGTGGCGGTCACGTTGTGCGTCACGGAGTCCTGGTTGACCACGGTGACCGAGGCGCCGGGCCGTACGACCAGGGCGGCGGGCTTGAAGGCGTAGTCCTTGACGGTGATCCGCCCGGCCGCGGGCGGGGTGGCGCTGGGGCTGGACGCGCCGGGGCTGCCCGCGGGCGAGGGGGCGCGGGACGTGGCGGGAGCGGTGCCGCCCCCGCCGCCCGAACAGCCACCGGTGGCCGTGGCGAAGAGGGCGACCGTGGCCACGGCGAGCGCCGTCCTGACGAAGTTCCTCATGGTGCGTCGCTCTCCTTCGTTCCGGCCCCGTGGCCGGCCTCCTGACCTCACTAGAGCGCAGACGCCGCCGCCCGGCCATCGGGGCGGCGGCGTTCGGCGTAGCGGGGGCGGCGGTGGCCGGTCAGCGGACCTCGTGCGCCGTGCGGCGGTAGGTCGAGCGGCGGTCCTCGATGTCGGCCCAGCGGTCGCCGTAGATGTTCTCGGTGATGGCCGGCTCGCGCACGAAGTCGTGCGGGAAGCCCAGCTCCACCGCGCTCGCCCGGTCGAGCCGGGCCAGCGCGTCGGCGTCCAGCTCGACGTCGACGGCGGCGAGGTTGTCGGCGAGCTGGCTCTCCTTCGTCGCGCCGATGATCGGGACGATGTTGCCGGGCCGGCTGCGCAGCCAGGCCAGCGCCACCTGCGCCGGGCTCCAGCCGCCCTGCTCGGCGACCTCCAGCACCGCGGTGACGGTCTCCTCCTCGTTCCGGCTCCGCGCGCCGGCCGGGGTGACGAGGTCCAGCCGGCCGGTCCCGCCCCGCCGGTACTTGCCGGTGAGCCTCCCGGCCGCGAGCGGCGCCCAGGCCAGCACGGCCAGGTCGAAGGCGCGGGCCTGCGGCAGCAGCTCCCGCTCCGGCGTCCGCTCCAGCAGGTTGTAGCGCAGCTGCGAGCCGGCGAACGCGGTCCAGCCGCGCAGCTCGGCGAGGGTGTTGGCCTGCGCGATCTCCCAGGCCGGCCAGTCGGAGACGCCCACGTACTGGACCTTGCCCGTGCGCACCACGTCATCGAGCGCCCGCATCACCTCTTCGACGGGGGTGAAGTTGTCCCGGGCGTGCACCCACAGCACGTCGAGGTGGTCGGTGCGCAGCCGCGCCAGGCTCTCCTCCACCGAACGGACCAGGTTCTTGCGGTGGTTGCCCGCCGCGTTCACCTCGCCCTTGTGGGTGGCGCAGGTGTACTTGCTGGCCAGTACGAAGCTGTCCCTGCGCCCTTCGAGCAGTTCGCCCAGGGTCCGCTCGGCGGTGCCTTCGGTGTAGTTGTTGGCGGTGTCGAGGAAGTTGCCGCCGGCGTCCGCGTAGGCGTCCAGAATCCGGCCGCTGGTCTCCTTGGCGGTGCCCCACCCCCACTCCTCGCCGAAGGTCATGGTCCCCAGGCTCAGCTCGCTCACCCGCAGGCCGGTCTTGCCGAACAGTGTGTAGCGCACGGTTTTTCCCTTCGCTCGTCGGTGCCTGCCACGCTAGGAGTTGGAGCGCGCTCCAGCGCAAACGTAACGGCGGTACCGGTCCCGCGCCTTCGGTCAGGTGCGGGGCCGGTACCGCCGTCGTGGTGCGGCGCCGGGCGTGCCGGGCGGTTCAGCCGGTGATGATCGCCGGGTCGCTGACGCCCGGCCGGCCGGTCTCGACGTGGCCGGCGAACCGGCGCAGGAAGGTCTTGTCGGTGTCGGAGGTGACCGACAGGTCGTACCAGCGCTTGCTGGCGCGCAGGTCGAAGGCGTGCTTGACGGTGGCGCCCGCGCGGACCGCGAAGGTCTCGTGCGCCCCGCCGTACGCCTGGGTGACGGTGAGGTGGCAGTCGGTGCCGGTGGGGTTGGTCAGGGTCAGCTCGACGCGGCCGGCGGTCGCGTCGTGACGGGCCGTCACCTCGGGGCCGGTCTTCTTGCCGTCGCCCTTGAAGGTGCGCAGGAAGCCGTTCGGGCCGAAGACCGTCAGGTCGTAGACGCCCTTGGAGTAGGCGGTGTTCCAGGTGTCGGAGAGCGTCTTGCCGGCCCCGGTGGTGTACGTCCAGGGGCCGTCGGTGCGGTTGCCCGCGGTGACGGTGAAGCAGGCGCCGGCCTTGGCCCCGGCACTGAAGGTGAGCGTGAAGCGGCCGGTGGAGGCGGTCCCCGCACCGTCGACCAGCGGCGCGTACGGCAGCGGGCGGGACGGACGGGAGCCCCGCTCCTGCTTGGGCAGCACGGGGTTGGCGGGCGGCTTGGGCACGTAGCTGTCGTGCCGGTCCTTGTCCGGCGGCTGGTAGCCGTCGGTGTCCGGGAGCGCGACCGGCTTGGTGTTCTCCAGGCCGAAGTCGAAAGCGGAGGTCAGATCGCCGCAGATGGCGCGCCGCCAGGGCGAGATGTTCGGCTCGTGGACGCCGAAGCGGCGCTCCAGGAACCGGATGATGGAGGTGTGGTCGAAGGTCTCGGAGCAGACGTAGCCGCCGGTGCTCCAGGGCGAGACGACCAGCATCGGCACGCGCTGGCCCAGGCCGTAGGGGCCGGCGGCGTAGGTGGCGTTGCCGGGGAAGTGGTCGAGCGAGGTGTCCACGGTGGACAGGCCCTGGTCGGCGGAGGCCGGCGGGAACGGCGGGACGATGTGGTCGAAGTAGCCGTCGTTCTCGTCGTACGTGATGAACAGGGCGGTCTTGCTCCACACCTCGGGGTTGGCGGTGAGCGCGTCCAGGACCTGGGAGACGTACCAGGCACCGTAGTTGGCCGGCCAGTTGGGGTGCTCGGAGAAGGCTTCGGGCGCCGCGATCCAGGAGACCTGCGGCAGCTTGCCGGCCTTCACATCGGCCTTGAGCCGGTCGAAGTAGCCGTCGCCCTGCTTGGCGTTGGTGCCGGTGCGGGCCTTGTCGAAGAGCGGGTCGCCGGGCTTGGCGTTGCGGTACTGGTTGAAGAAGAGCAGCGAGTTGTCGCCGTAGTTGCCGCGGTAGGCGTCGTCGATCCAGCCCCACTTGCCGTTCGCGTCCAGGCCGTCGCCGATGTCCTGGTAGATCTTCCAGGACACCCCGGCCTTCTCCAGCCGCTCCGGGTACGTCGTCCAGCTGTAGCCCGCCTCCTCGTTGCCGAGGACCGGGCCGCCGCCCGAGCCGTCGTTGCCGACGTGGCCCGAGAACATGTAGTAGCGGTTGGGGTCGGTGGCGCCGATGATCGAACAGTGGTAGGCGTCACAGATGGTGAAGGCGTCCGCGAGCGCGTAGTGGAACGGGATGTCCTTGCGGGTCAGATAGGCCATCGTCCCGGTGCCCTTGGCCGGGATCCAGTTGTCGTAGTTGCCGTTGTTCCACGCCTTGTGGCCGCCTCCCCAGTCGTGGTTGAGGCCCTCGATGAACTGCATGCCGAGGTCGTCCGCGTCGGGGTGGTAGGGGAGCACGTCCTTGCCGCCGTCGGGCTGGTGCCAGACGGACTTGCCGCTCTCCAGGAT
This sequence comes from Streptomyces lydicus, assembly GCF_000717345.1. Lineage (GTDB taxonomy): Bacteria > Actinomycetota > Actinomycetes > Streptomycetales > Streptomycetaceae > Streptomyces > Streptomyces lydicus. The sequence continues at coordinate 45,143 of NZ_JNZA01000039.1, forward strand.
GACCGGGCGTGGGTCACCGAAGCCGCGCACGCCCTTCAGCGAGCCGAAGTAGTGGTCGAAGGAACGGTTCTCCTGCATCAGCACGACGACGTGCTCGACGTCGTTGAGGGAGCCGGAGGTCCGCTTGGCGGGGATGGCCGCGGCGCGGGCGATGCTGCTGGACAGCGCCGAGACGCCCGCGGTGGCGCCGGCGATCTGGAGGAAACGCCGCCGGTTGAGTTCAGGCATGAGTGTGGGAACCTCTTCGGATGTGGGGAATTCGCGGTAGGGGACGGACTGCGCGCTCGTGTGAGGGGACAACGGTCAGCAGAGTGTTCCAAGAGGAACGAGTGCCAGGGAAGGGGGGGTGTCACACGGATGACTCATCGCGGTACGCATGACGAACTCCCTGGTGGGGAGCGTTGTACGGCACTCCGGCCAGAACATTTCGGGCAACCGGCGCGTGCCGGGTCAAGACGGCGGCCGGGACGCGGGAGAGCCCGGCGCAGGCGATCACGGGGCGGGTGCTCACGGGGCGGGTGCCCCTTCGTCCCCGTCCGTCGGCGGGCACGGCGAAAGGGCGGGTGTCCGCCCGGCCGTTACCGACCGGGGCGGACACCCGCCCTGAGAGTGCGCGTTATTGGTGGTGCGTCAGGCGCAGGCCACCACCGGTGAGGCCGTCGCGGCCGGTCCGGCCGCGGCGACCTCGGGCACCGGCTCGACGAGCGGCTCGACCGGGAGGACCGGCGGCACCGCCGGCTGGCCCTTGGCGTCGGGCACGCTGCGCAGCGGCGTGGGGGCGGTCAGCGGGACCTTACGGGTCGCCTCGACCCGGCGGGTGAACCAGATGACCTTGCCGTCAGGGGTGCCGCAGGTGCCCCAACTGTCACTCAGCGCCGCCACCCTGGAGAGTCCGCCGCCGCCGGCGCTGGACAGCTTCGGCAGCCGCGGGCCCCCGTCGGCGACGGACGCCGTGAGGTGGCGGCCGGACCAGCGGAGTTCGACGACACAGGGGGCGTCCGGGCCGATATGGCGATGGACGTTGGTCAGGAGTTCCGCCACTCCCCGGCACACGGGCTCGATATGGAGCTCAAGGCTCCAATATCGCAGGTGCGCGGCCAGGATCCGCTGGATCTGCGGCACGCGCTCCGCCGAAGCGTGCAGTTCGACCGTGTAGTGCCGGTCGCTGGGAAGTGTCATGTCGTGGCTCCTCACCGCGAGGCTCACGCCCTTCACCTCGTTGGACCAACGAACCCCGAACACGAAGAGTGAGCATTTATCACGTATGGGTCATTTGTCATGGTGACCCGGCGGCGGGGGTTCCGCAACCGATCGTGAGCTGCCGCAGTCCGGGCGATCGGCCCGTCCTGCCGCCTCACAGGTACGGCAGGACCTTGTCCGGGGTCAGCGGGAGGTCGCGCAGCCGGGCGCCGGTGGCGTGCCACACGGCGTTGCCGATGGCCGCCGCGGTGCCGACGATGCCGATCTCGCCGATGCCCTTGCTGCCCATGGGGTTGAGGTGCGGATCGTCCTCGTCGAGCCAGTGCGCCTCGATCCACGGAACGTCGGCGCAGGCCGGCACGTGGTAGGAGGCCAGATCGCGTTCCGCGAAGTCGCCGAAGGCGGGGTCCAGGCTGCTGCCCTCCATCAGCGCCATGCCCAGCCCCATCGTCATGCCGCCGGTGAACTGGGAGCGCGCCGTACGGGGGTTGAGGATCCGTCCGGCCGCGTAGACGCCCGTCAGCCGGCGCACCCGCACCTCGCCGGTGACGGTGTCGACCTGTACCTCGGCGAAGGTGGCGCCGAAGGAGTGCCGGGAGTACGGGGACCGCTCGGAGGTCTCCTGGCGGGTGTCCGCGGTGACCGTGAAGCCGTCCGCCGGGAGCGGCCCCACGTGGTCCCGCAGCCGCGCCCGCAGCGCCGTGCACGCCTTGTGGACCGCCCAGCCCCAGGAGCCCATGCCCGCCGAGCCGCCGGCCAGCATCGCGGGCGGCAGATCGCTGCTGCCGATCTCCATGCCGACCCGCTCCTCCGGCACGCCCAGCGCGGCGGCGGCGACCTGCGCGAGCGCGGTGCGGGCGCCGGTGCCGATGTCGGTGGCGTTGATGCGGATGCGGAAGCCGCCGTCGGCCGTGGCGTGCGCCTCGGCGGCGGAGGCGGCGATCAGGACGGGGTAGGTGGCCGAGGCGACGCCGGTTCCCAGCAGCAGCCTCCCCTCGCGCCGTACGCCCGGGCGCGGGTCCCGCGGCTGCCAGCCGAACCGCTCGGCGCCCTCCCGCAGACAGCCCACGAGGTGCCGGCTGCTGAAGGCACGGTCGGAGTCCGGCTCGGTGTCCGGCTCGTTGCGCATCCGCAGCTCGACGGGGTCGAGGTCGAGGGCGACGGCCAGTTCGTCGAGGGCCGACTCCAGGGCGTACATCCCGGGGGCCTCGCCGGGGGCCCGCATCCAGGAAGGCGTCGGCACGTCGAGCGGCACGACCCGGTGCGTGGTACGGCTGTTGGGCGAGGTGTACATGACGCGCCCGGGCACCGCGGCCTGCTCGACGAACTCCGTGACGGTCGAGGTGTGGGTGACGCTCTCGTGCGCGAGGGCGGTGAGAACGCCGTCCCTGCCCGCCCCGAGGCGGACGCGCTGGAGGGTGGGCGCGCGGTGGCCGACGACCGCGGGCATCTCCCGGCGCGGCAGGGAGAGTTTGACCGGCCGGCCGGTGTGCCGGGCGGCCATCGCCGCCAGCACGGCCTGCGGCCGGGTCGTCCCCTTGGAGCCGAAGCCGCCGCCGACGTGCTCGGAGACGACGGTGACGTCGCTCTTCTCCAGCTTGAACAGCGCGGCGAGGTCCTCGCACACCTTCGTGGAGCCCTGGCTCGCGTCATGGACGGTGAGATGGCCGTCGCTCCACCAGGCGGTGGCCGCGTGCGGCTCCATGGGGTGGTTGTGCAGCGGCGGAACGGTGTAGAGGGCGTCGACGGTGACCGGGGCGTCGGCGAACGCCCCGTCGAAGTCGCCGCGCTCCCGGGTCGCCGGATAGCCGCCGTTGACGGTCTCCGGCTCGTAGAGCCGCGGATGCCCGGTGGTCAGCTCGACGTCGTGCTCCTCCGTCGCGTAGCTGACCCGGACCGCGTCGGCGGCGGCGCGGGCGGCTTCGAGGCTGTCGGCGACGGCGAGCGCGACGTACCAGCCGCGGTGCGGCACCCGGTCCTCCTGAAGGACCAGCAGCGTCGGATCGTCGGCGGTCGCGAGGCGGGGCGCGTTCTCGTGCGTCAGCACCGCGCACACGCCCGGCAGGGTGAGCGCCGCCGCGGTGTCCACCGCGGTGACCCGGCCGCGGGCCACGGTGGCCGGCACCGGCCAGGCGTAGGCGCAGGCCGGTGGGGTGTGTTCGGCGGCGTAGCGCGCGGTGCCGGTGACCTTCTCGCGGCCTTCGCGGCGGACGAGGGGCGCACCCAGGGGGTACGGGGGCGGGCCTGGGGGGAAGTGCGGATTCATGGGGCGAGTCCTTCGGGTGGGAGCGGTCAGGCCGGCCGGGACGGGCCCGGATCTGCCGGGTCCTCGATCTCTGCCAGGTCCGTCAGCACGCCGACGGCGAGGTTGCGGGCCAGCGGGACCTTGAAGCCGTTGTCGCGCAGCGGGCGGGCGGCGGCGAGTTCGGCCTCGGCGGCACGGGCGAAGGTGTCCTCGGTGGCGGGGGCGCCCTGGAGCACCTCCTCGGCCGCGCGGGCGCGCCAGGGCCGGTGCGCGAGCCCGCCGAAGGCCAGCGCGGCCCGCCGTACGACACCGTCCCGTACGTCCAGTACGGCGCCGACGGAGACCAGCGCGAAGGCGTACGAGGCGCGGTCGCGGGCCTTGCGGTAGCGCGAGCGGGTGCCCGTGGCCACCGGCGGGAGCTGAATCGCGGTGAGCAGTTCGCCGGGCCGGATCACGGTGTCCTGCTCCGGGTGGTCGTCCGGCAGCCGGTGGAAGTCGGTGGCCGGCACGCTGCGTTCGCCGTCGGGGCCGTGCAGGTGAACGGTGGCGTCCAGGGCCGCCAGCGCGACCGCCATGTCCGACGGCTGGGTGGCGACGCAGTGCTGGGAGTGGCCGAGTACGGCCAGGTCGCGATGGACGCCCTCCCGGGCCGGGCAGCCGGTGCCCGGAAGGCGTTTGTTGCAGGGCTTGGAGGTGTCCTGGAAGTACAGGCAGCGGGTGCGCTGGAGGAGGTTGCCGCCGGTGGTCGCGGTGTTGCGCAGCTGCCCGGAGGCTCCCGCCAGCAGCGACTGCGACAGCACGGGGTAGCGCTCGCGCACGGGGACGGACGCGGCGAGGTCGCTGTTGCGGACCATCGCGCCGATCCGCACTCCCCCGTCCGGCAGCTCCTCGATGCGGTCCAGCGGCAGCCGGGTGACGTCGATGAGCGTCCGCGGCTCCTCGACGCCCAGCTTCATCAGGTCCACGAGGTTGGTGCCGCCGGCGAGGAACCGGGCCCCGGGGTGCTCGCCAGCGGCGCGTACCGCCTCCTCGACGCTGCTCACGCGGAGGTATCCGAAGGGTTTCATCAGGCCACCCCCTGTCCCGGGCGGCCGGCCGCACCGGCCGGATGCCCGTCCGCACCGGCCGCGGCGACGTCCTCGACCGCTTCCACGATCCGCGGGTAGGCGCCGCAGCGGCACAGGTTGCCGCTCATCCGCTCGCGGATCTCGTCGGTGCTCAGCTCCACCGGGACCGTGGGGTCCGCGGTGGCCGGGGTGACGTGGGACGGGAAGCCGTCGGCCACCTCCCGCAGCATCCCGACGGCCGAACAGATCTGGCCCGGGGTGCAGTAGCCGCACTGGAGGGCGTCCCGCTCCAGGAACGCCTCCTGCAGCGGGTGCAGCCGCTCGCCCTCCGCCAGGCCCTCGACGGTGGTGATCTGCCGCTCTTCCTGCGCCACGGCCAGCAGCAGGCAGCTGTTGGCGCGCCGTCCGTCGACGAGCACCGTGCAGGCGCCGCACTGGCCGTGGTCGCAGCCCTTCTTGGCGCCGATGAGACCGAGGTGCTCACGGAGCACGTCCAGCAGGGTGGTCCGGTGGTCCAGGGTCAGCCTCTGCGGTGTGCCGTTGATGTGCAGCACGAGCGCGGAGCGCTGCTCGGCCGCCGGCTGGTTGGTGGGCTCCACTCGCTCATACCTTTCGACGCGGGTCGTGTACCTGGCTGTCTCCCCCGCCGCCGCCCACCGTGCCCGCGGGCCCGGGGCCCGTCCGCACACGCTCTAGCGGCTTTCCAGACGCAGTTCGACCTCCTTCTCCTGGTCTCCGGCGGCCATTCCGAGGACGTGCACCACGAACGCCGGCCCCAGGGCCTTGGTCAGCTGGTCGACCGCCCAGTAGCCGCCCTGGGCGCTGAGCAGCACCGGTGCGGTCAACCGCCGGGGCTCGGCCTGCTCCTTGATCTCGCTCACGTCGAAGGTCGAGGTCCACACGGTCGCCCCCGGCCCCGACATCTCCTCGGGCACGTCGTCGGCGGACCGGTCGGAGCTGAAGGAGGTGCGCAGCGCGCTGAAGACGGCGTGCGCGTCCTGTGCGGCGCAGCTCTCCAGCTCCACCACCACCTCGGCCGATACGTGTTCCGTGTGTGATGCCTGTTCCGCGCTGTTCACTGTGGGGCCTTCCTCTGGGGACCTTCCTCCGGCTGCCGGACGTTTCCAGGCTCGCCCCCCGGCCGGGTGTGTGCGACCCGAGGCTCGAACGAGTGGTTTGAACGGGCGCACCGGCACGCCGCGGGACGCGACCATTACGCTGTGTAGTCAATGCGAGCGCTCCGTAACCATCAGTGCGCCCGGCATACCGCCGCGGTGCGCACACCGGCCGGACGCGTCTCGCCCGGACACCGCCGTACGAGCGCCGAACCGATCAGGAGCCCCCGTTGACCAGCCTCACCATCGATCAGAAGGCCATCGCCTACAGCGTCCGCCATGCGCTGTGCATGGCGCGCGCCGCCGAGCTCGCGTACAAGGACGAGAAGGCCGTCGAGGCCGCCGCCCGGGACTGGGGCTTCGACCGGGTCCGGCACCACCACACGGAGTTCCGCCCGCCGTTCCCGCTGGAGGACACCCAGGCGTACACCCTCGGCGGCCGGCACATGATCATCGTCGCTTTCCGTGGGACGGAGCCGGCGAAGATGATCGACTGGCTGTCCGACGCCACCACGCCGCCGTGGCCCGGCCCCGGCGGGAAGGGGTACGTCCACTACGGCTTCGGTGAGGCGCTGCAGAGCATCTGGCCGCAGGTGCGCGCGGCCGTCGACGAGTTCCGCGACAACAACCAGACCGTGTGGTTCACCGGCCACAGCCTCGGCGGCGCGCTGGCGATGCTGGCCGGCGCCCGGCTGCATTTCGAGGAGCCGCACGTGACGGCCACCGGTGTCTACACCTTCGGCCAGCCGCGCACCTGTGACCGGCTGCTCTCGCAGGCGTTCAACTCGGCCTTCAGCGACCGGATGTACCGCTTCGTCAACAACAACGACATCGTGCCCCAGCTCCCCCCGGAGCCGTTCCACCATGTCTCCGCGCTGCGCTACATCGACGCCAAGGGCACCATCCACAACACCATGCCGCTGCTGACCGGCCTCGCCGACCGCGCCAAGGGCTTCACCGCGGACCTGCTCGCGCCCGCCTCCGACGGCGTCCGGGACCACTTCATGCACGCCTACATCGACGCGCTGGAGAAGAACCAGAACTGACCGGCGGGTCGAGGATCGCGCCGGAGACGGGGAGACCCGGCCGCGGCGTGACGTCACACGCCGCGGCGGGGGTTCACCGGCCGCGGCGGGGAGCGGTGAAGGTGACGTCGGCGGCCCGGGGGACGATCTCAACCTCGTCGCCCAGGGCCCACTCGGCGGCGCGGGAGGACAGGGCGGCCGGCACCCGCTCGCTGATCCCGGCCGCCGCGGGGATGTCGTAGGTGGCGTGGGCGTCGTGCGGGAGCACGACCCGGAAGTCGCGGGCCAGCGCGGTGCGGGCGGTCGCGGCGACGCACATCTCGGAGAGCACCCCGCACAGGGCCAGCGCCCGCACCCCGGCCCCGTCGAGCAGCGCGCCGAGCGGGGTGCCGTCGAAGCCGTCGTCCTCGCCCTTGCGGATCACGGACTCGCGGGGGCCCGGCTGGACGGGCAGGTGGAGTTCCCAGCCGGGCGTGTGCGGCTCGTCGACGGTGCCGGGCGCGCCGTCGTTCTGAAGATGGACGACGAGCGCGCCGGCCGCGCGGGCCCGGGCGAGCAGCGCGCGGCCACGGTCGAGCACCCGGGCCGCGTCGGGCACGGCCTCGTCGCCCGCGACGAAGGCCGTCTGGAGGTCGACGAGAAGCAGCGCCTCGACGGCCTCCGCCGCCCCGGCACCGGTGGCGGCACCGGCAGCGGTGTACTCGGCCGCAGCGGCGGTGTCGGTAGCGGGAGCGGCCTCGGTGGGAGTGTCGCTGTCGGAAGCGGTGTCGGTACGGGGCACGGGCGTCGCGGTCATGGTGACCATGGTGCGGGGGCGGCCGGGCGGTGCGGGCCGGCCGCGGCGCGATCCGGCCACCGGGGTGCGCGACGCCCTCCCGCCGCCCCAAGCGCCCCCACCCGCCCCTCTTCCCTCACCAGTCGCGACACCGGGCCGGTCCGCCGCCCGCCCTGTCCGGACACGCGCCGCTGAGCCGTCCGGCCGCACATGGTTGCCAGGGGCATCGACCGGGACGGATCATCCGGTAGGACACGTCGTACGCGCGTACGACGCACCGGATGACCGCACACGGACGACGTGAGGAGAGCCACCATGGGAGCAGCCACGGTCAGCGGCCACTGCGCACCGGGCTTCGACGGCGTACGGGAAGCGTTCGAGCGGAACTTCAGCGAGCACGGCGACGTCGGCGCGGCGGTCGCGGTGACCGTGGACGGTGAGCCGGTGGTCGACCTGTGGGGCGGTCACGCGGACGCCGGCCGCACCCGCGCGTGGGAGCGCGACACCCTCGTCAACGTCTACTCCACGAGCAAGGGGATGACCGCGCTGTGCGCCCATCTCCTGGTGGACCGCGGCGAGTTGGACCTCGACGCGCCGGTGGCCCGCTACTGGCCGGAGTTCGCGCAGGCCGGCAAGCAGGACCTGCCGGTGCGCTGGCTGCTCAGCCACCGGGCCGGTCTGGTCGCGCCCCGCCGGCCGCTCCCGGCCGGGCGCGCCTACGACTGGGACGCGGTGTGCGCCACCCTGGCCGCCACCGAGCCGTGGTGGCAGCCGGGCACCGCGCAGGGCTACCACGCGGTGACCTTCGGATACCTCGTCGGGGAGGTCGTACGGCGGATCACCGGGCAGTCGCTGGGCACGTTCCTGCGCAGCGAGATCACCGGGCCGCTGGGCGCCCGGGTGTTCATCGGCACCCCGGAGGAGGAGCACGCCTCCTGCGCGGACATGGTCGGGCAGCTGGACGAGGCGCGGCTCGCCGAGCAGTTCCCCGGCGCGCCCAAGCCGCCGTTCACCTCGATCGCCGACCACCCGCTGGCCGTTCTGATGCTGGCGCTGACCTCCATCCCCACCGGCGACGTCAACAGTGCCGCCTACCGCTCGGCCGAGATCCCGGCGGGCAACGCGCACGCCTCCGCGCACGGGCTGGCGACCGTCTACGGGGCCCTGGCGGGCGGCCGGCTCGTCGGGCCGGCGACCCTGGAGGCGATGCGCCGCTCCCAGAGCCTGCCCGGCGAGCCCGACCTGACCATCGACGCGCTCGCGCCGGGCGGCGCCTCGCTGCGCTGGGGGCTGGGCTACATGCTGAACCAGGGGCAGGCCGGGCCCAATCCGCGGGCCTTCGGACACGGCGGCGCGGGCGGCTCGTACGCCTTCGCCGACCCGGAGAACCGGCTGTCGTACGCGTACACCATGAACAGGTACGGCGGAGGCACCACCGGCACCGACCCGCGCAACGGCGGCCTGGTCGCCGCGGTCTACCGGGCGCTGGAGCAGGCCCGGAGCTGACGCCGGGGGCCACCCCCGGGCCCCGGCACCGCCCGGAGAGCTGCGCCCGCGCTTGCGGTTGCACGGCGCAATAATGGGAGGTGCGGCATGCATCCGGCCCCGCTGCGAGTGCGGCGGGCCCGGGGAGAGGGCGTGGTGACCATGGAACGGGACACCGAGACGGTTCACGAGGCGTATGCGTTCGTCTGCCTGCACTGCGGACACGGCTGGGAAGAGGAATACGAGATCCGGCACACCACGGATCTGGCCGGCCACCGGCGCGCCGACTACTTCACCCACGGCGTCCGGGTCGCCTCCCCGCTGACCCGGAACGAATGCCCGTCCTGCAACCTCGGCCCGATCCGGATCCTGCGCCCCGGCCGGGTGGACGCGGCCCGGACCTACCTGGCCTGACCCCGCCCCACCCCTGCCTGATGCCCCGTCACCAGCCCGTGTACAGCAGGTGGTTGAGCAACAGGGCGAGCACGGCCTGCGCCGCGAGCCAGGGCCGGCGGTGGGCACCGGGCAGCAGGGCGCAGGCCGCCAGCAGCCACCAGGCGAAGGGCAGCCAGATCCGTTCGGTCTCCGCCTTGCTCATACCGGAGAGGTCGGCGATCAGCACGGCCAGCAGCGCGGCCAGGACGAGGACGGTCAGACGGTCCGCGGGGCCGGGCGGAGGCCCGGCGGAGGGTCGCAGCCGCCGCAGGGCGGCGGGGGCCGCGGCGAGGGCGCGGCGCACCCCCGCCACGGTGGCCGGCCCGGTGATCAGCACGGCGCAGGCGAGGTTGCCCCACACCCAGTACGCGTACGGGCGGACGCCGGCGGCACCCTGGTAGTAGCGCTCGACCAGCAGGCGGTACCCCTCCCACCAGTCGAAGCCGGCGAGGGTGAAGGCCACCGCGACGGTCACCGCACCGGCCACCAGCAGCGGCACCGGGCGGGCGTTCCGGGCGAGCAGCAGCACCGCGGCGGCGGGCAGCACGATCAGGGTGAGGCCGTAGGAGAGGTAGCAGGTCAGGCCGAGGAGGAGGCCCGAGGCCAGGGCGGCGGCAGCGGGGACGGGGGCGCTCCGCCGGCCACCGCCGGTGCGCCGGGTGGCGGCGAGGGCGAGCAGCGCCAGGCACCAGGCGGCGACCGCGGCGAAGTAGCCGTCGGCGGAGGTGCCGACCCAGACGGCGGCCGGCGCCAGGACGAGGAACGGCGCGGCCCGGCGGGCGAGCGGCTCATCGGTCAGCGCGCGCAGCGCGACCAGGACCGCGGCCGCGGCGGAGGTGCCCACCGTGATGCACCAGACGCCGGCCCAGGCGCCGCCGCCCAGACCGATCCGGTCCAGTCCGACGAAGGTGAGCACCGCGGCCGGCGGGTGCCCGGCCACATGGGCGGGCCAGTGGTCCGGCGCGTTGTTGAGGATGTGTCCGGTGAAGCCGCGCAGCGCCGGCCCCAGGTCGTCGAAGCGGCGGATGACGGTCAGGTACTCGTACTCCGTGGTCAGGCGGCGGGCGATACCGGTCTGCCAGCCGTCGATCAGGGCCAGCGACCACGTCCAGGCCATGGCCGCCGCCCAGCAGGCCAGGAGCAGGCCGCGCCAGGGCAGGCGGGCGGCGAGCGGCGGCCCGTAGCCGACGACGAGGACGGCGACGGTCAGGGCTACGGGGGTGCCGGGCCCCACGTGCGGGAACCAGGAGGCGTACAGCGGCGGCCAGTTGACGTGCAGGCTGCCGTTGGCGTGCTCGATGACGGTGCCGATGGCCGCGGCGGCCACGACGAGCAGCAGCCCGGCCGCGGCGGCCAGCACGTCGGCGCGGCGCGCCGCGCGGACCTCGGGGCCGGCGTGGCGGGCCGCGGCGGCGGGGGCTTCGGAGGTCGGTCGGGGGGTCACACCGGCACGCTAGGCCGCGGGGCGGGCGGCGGGGCGCGCCGATCCGCTGACGTCAGAGTTTCGTCATGGGTCGTAGCCTCCTCGGCACAGGGTGTGCGGCATACCTTCGGGGCATGGGCGCCTCTCACCTCACTCCCCCGACCTCGCCGTCGTTCTGGCGCAGCCCCTTGCGCGGCCCGCGGCTGACCGCGCTGCTCGGCGTGGTGCTGCTGGCCGGCATCACGCTGCTGTTCGTCACCGGCCTGCTGTCGTACGCCGCGTACAACCCGGACCTGGCCGGCGGCGTCAACGACAAGACGCCCGGCAAGGGCCTGCTCGGCTTCTACCTCTTCAGCTGGCCGACCGGCCCGTACTGGCTCTACCGGCTCACCCAGGGCCTGCACGTGACCGTCGGCGTCGCGCTGGTGCCCGTCCTGCTGGCGAAGCTGTGGTCGGTGATCCCGAAGCTGTTCACCCTGCCGCCGGCCCGGTCGCTCGGACACGCGATGGAGCGGCTGTCCCTCCTGCTGCTGGTCGGCGGGGCGCTCTTCGAGTTCGCCACCGGCCTGCTCAACATCCAGCTGGAGTACGTCTTCCCCGGGTCCTTCTACCCCCTGCACTTCTACGGCGCCTGGGTGTTCATCGGCGCGTTCGTCGCGCACGTCGCGCTGCGGCTGCCGCGGACCGTGCGGGCCGTGCGGGAACGCACCGACCCGGCGCCGGACGCCGACGACACCGGGCTCGTGGCCCCTCGCCCGGACCCGCCGACGGTGTCCCGGCGCGGCGCGCTGGGGCTGGTCGGCGCCGGCTCGCTGCTGCTGCTCGCGACGACCGCCGGGCAGAGCATCGGCGGGTGGTGGCGGCGTACCGCGCTGCTGGCGCCGCACGGCGGGCGCGACCCGGGCAGCGGGCCGAACGGCTTCCAGATCAACAAGTCCGCCGCCGCGGTCGGGATCCGGGAGCAGGACACCGGTGCGGACTGGCGGCTGACGGTCGAGGGCGGCGGCCGCCGGGTACGGCTGGACCGCGCCGGGCTGCTGCGGCTGCCGCAGCACACCTCGGCACTGCCGATCGCCTGTGTGGAGGGCTGGTCCACCGACAACCAGCAGTGGGGCGGGGTGCGGCTGCGGGACCTCGCGGCGCTGGTGGGGTTCGAGGGGGAGCCGCCCGGTGTGGTGGTGGAGTCGCTGCAACTGCGCGGCGCGTTCCGGCGGGCCGCGCTCAGCGCGCACCAGGTGCGCGATCCGCGGTCGCTGCTCGCCCTGCGGGTCGGCGGGGCCGAGCTGTCCGCCGACCACGGCCACCCGGCGCGGATCATCGTCCCGGCCGCGCCCGGGGTGCTCAACACCAAGTGGGTCTCGCGGCTGACGTTCGGGGAGTGGTGACGGTGGTGCGGATGCGGTGGCGCGAACGCGCGCGGCGGGTACGGCAGTTGCTGTCCGGTCATCACTGGTGCGGCGAGGGGTCGTTGCATCTGCTGCTGATGCTCGCCTCGTTCGCGCTCACCGCCTACGCGGGGCTGCGGCTGCTGGCCGGCGGGCAGTGGCCCCTGGTGGTGGTCTGGTTCGCCGGGGCGGCCCTGCTGCACGACCTCGTGCTGCTGCCGCTGTACGCGCTGGCCGACCGGGCGCTGGCCCGGTACACGGCGGCCCGCGGCGGGCACCGGGCCTGGACCGCGTACGTCCGGGTCCCCGCCGCGCTCTCCGCGCTGCTGCTCCTGGTGTGGTTCCCGCTGATCGCGCCCTCGGCGGGCAGCGCGGCGCACTACGAGGCCGCGACCGGCCTGCCCGCCGGGGTGTTCCTGCCCCGCTGGCTGCTGCTCACCGCCGCGCTGTTCGCACTCTCCGCGGTGTGGCTGCTGTGCCGTACGGCCGCCGCCCGGCGGGCCGGGACCGGGGCGGTACGCCGCCGGCGCAGGGCGACGAAGCAGCGTTCCGCGCCGCCCGGCGACTGATCCGGCGGACCGGCGACGGACCACTGCTCGACGGCGGTCCAGCCGGTGGCCGCGGCGTGCCGCAGCAGGGCGGGGGTACCGACCCGGGCCCAGGGGAACGGCTCGCCCGGTGTGCGGGAGCCGCCGGGGCAGCCGCGTTCGACCCGCACCTGGACGCGTTCGTCGAGGTCCGCCGGGGTGGTCTCCACGAGGAGCAGACCGGACCGGCCGACGAGTTCGGCGCTCCGGGCGAGGAGGGCGCGCGGGTCGCCGCCGATGCCGATGTTGCCGTCGAGGAGCAGGGCGGTGCCCCACCTCCCCTCGTCCGGCAGGGGGTCGAAGACCGAGCGGTGCAGTGCGGTGCCGCCGGTCGCGGCGGTGCGGGCCACCGCGGCCGGGCTGACGTCGATGCCGAGCGCCCGCCGGCCCCGCGCGGCGAGCGCGGCGACCAGCCGTCCGGGGCCGCAGCCGATGTCGAGGACGGCGCCCTCGCAGCGGCGCAGCGCGGAGCGGTCGGCGGCGTCCGGCCCGGCACACCAGCGCTCGACCTCCAGCGGCAGCAGCCAGCCGTCGCTGCGGCGCAGGAAGAGCGGACCGCGTCCGCTGCGGAGCGCCTCGGCGTACGGGTCGGCGCCCCAGGAGGCGGTGGCCGTGGCCGGCGCGACGGCGCTCATCGGCGGGCGCCCGGCCGCAGCCGGGCCAGGGTGGCGGCGAACCGGCCGTCGGGCGCGGCGGCCGCGACCCGCTCGGCGTCGTCCGCGGTGTCCACGTCGCACAGCGGCGGCAGGTCCCGCACCCGGAGCCCGGCGGCGGTCAGCCGGGCGCGCTGGGCGGCGCCGGTGCGGTCGGTGGACATGGGGACGCCCCGCAGCAGCCGGGGGTCGGGGACGGCCAGGCCGAGCGCCCAGAATCCGCCGTCCTCGGCCGCCCCGAACCAGGCGTCGCAGCCGTCCCAGGCGCCGCGGCGCAGGGCGGGGGCGAGGAGGTCCGGGGTGACCTGCGGGGTGTCCATACCGATCAGCAGGGTCGGGCCGGCGCTGCCGGCGAAGGCCGCGGCGAGCCGCTCGTCGAGGCCGCCGGCGCACTGCGGCCGGACGTCGAAGCCGGCCGGCAGCCACCGCCCGGGCCGGCCGTCGAGCACCACCACGCGCCGCAGGGCGGGCATGGCGCGAACGGCCCGCAAGGTGTCGTGCAGCGCGGCCTCGGCCAACTCGGCGGCCTCCTCGGGGGTGTAGGGCGGGGTGAGGCGGGTCTTGACCCGGCCCGGCACCGGTTCCTTGGCGATGACCAGGACCGTCGTCGGTCCGGTGACGGCCCGCGCGCGGTGCTCCGCGGCCCCGGTCATCGGGTCGTCGTCCGCTGCGTACGGGGCGGGAGCGGCGGCTGGTTGAGCACGTCGCGCATGTCGCGGACCGCCTGCCAGGTGCCGCGCCAGGTGCCGGTGACCTTCGAACGGCCGGTGCGCGGGCGGTAGGGCACCTCGCGCTCCTCGATGCGCCAGCCGGCGTCGGCGGCCCGTACGACCATCTGGAGGGGGTAGCCGCTGCGCCGGTCGGTGAGGCCGAGGTCGAGCAGCGCGGTGCGCCGGGCGGCGCGCAGCGGCCCGAGGTCGCCCAGCCGCAGCCCGGTGCGCCGGCGCAGCATCCGGGTCAGTGCGAGGTTGCCGGCCCGGGCGTGCGGCGGCCAGGCGCCGCGGCCCTCGGGGCGGCGACGGCCCAGCACCAGGTCGCTCTCGCCGGCGCCCACCGCGCCGGCGAAGGGCACGAGCAGCGCGGGGTCGAGCGAGGCGTCGCAGTCGCAGAAGCAGACGATGTCCGCCTCGGCGGCCAGCAGTCCGGCGTGGCAGGCGGCGCCGAAGCCGCGGCGGGGTTCGTGGACGACGGTGGCGCCGAGGTCGCGGGCGAGTTCGGCGGAGCCGTCGGTGGAACCGTTGTCGACGACGATCGCCCGCCACCCGCGGGGGATGCGCCCCAGGACCCAGGGCAGTGCGCCGGCCTCGTCCAGACAGGGCAGCACGACGTCCACCGGGGCGGGGCGGGCGGCGGCGGTCAGGCGGGCGGCGGGACGGGCCGGCGCCCGCATCTCCTCCCGCGCGAACTCCGCCATCCCCTCGGCGAAGCCGGTCTCCGCCCGCCAGCCGAGGTCCTCGGCGATCCGCCGCGACGACGCGGTGATGTGCCGTACGTCGCCCAGCCGGTACTCCCCGGTCACCACCGGCGCCGGCCCGCCGTACGCGTCCGCCAGGGCGCGGGCCATCTCCCCGACGGTGTGCGGCTGCCCGCTGCCGGTGTTGTACGCGGTCAGGGTGCCCGCCGTCCGGTCCGGCAGCGCCTCCAGGGCCACCGCGTTGGCCGCCGCGATGTCGCGTACGTGGATGAAGTCCCGCCGCTGCCCGCCGTCCTCATAGACCGTCGGCGCCTCGCCGCGGGCCAGCGCCGAGCGGAAGAAGGAGGCGACGCCGGCGTACGGGGTGTCGCGCGGCATCCCGGGCCCGTAGACGTTGTGGTAGCGCAGCGAGACGGCCCGGCCGCCGGTCGCCCGCGCCCAGGAGGCGGCCAGGTGTTCCTGGGCGAGCTTGGTCGCCGCGTACACGTTGCGCGGGTCGCCGGGCGCGTCCTCGTCCACCAGGCCCGGCCGCAACGGCGCGCCGCAGAGCGGGCAGCGTGGCTCGAACCGGCCGGCGTCGAGGTCGGCGACGGTCCGCGGGCCGGGCCGCACCGCGCCGTGCTCGGGACAGGTGTAGCGGCCCTCCCCGTAGACCACCATCGATCCGGCGAGCACCAGCCGGCGGACGTCCGCGGCGGCCATGGCGGCCAGCAGGACGGCCGTGCCCAGGTCGTTGCAGCCGACGTATTCAGGCGCGTCCGCGAAGTCCTTGCCCAGGCCCACCATCGCCGCCTGGTGGCAGACCGCGTCGACACCGGCCAGTGCCGCGTCGACGGCCGCCCGGTCCCGCAGGTCCGCGACGATCCGCTGCTCGCCCGGGTGCGGCGGCGGGGGCTCGGGGTGGGCCGAGGGCAGCAGGGCGTCGAACACGACGGGTTCGTGGCCGCGGGCGAGGAGCGCCTCGACGACCCGCGAACCGATGAATCCGGCGCCGCCGGTGACCAGTACTCGCATGCGGGTCACGCTAAGCGGGCGGACGCGTTCCGGCGCGCGTCACGGCCGTCGCGTCATGGCTCCGTAAGATCCGGCGGCTCTGTGACCGCTCGATCACCGTGGCCACTGCGATTCGGTAACAGGCCCCCGCGAGGTATTTCGATACGGCATATGTTGCATATGCTCAGCTCGGGGGCCTGGGGGCCGTTTCCGGACACTCCGACGGCCGACTGCCCCCAAGGAACGCCCTGTCCCCCAACGCCTCATCAAGACACCGTCGGAGAACACCTTGGCCGTGGAGAACGGGGAGCACTGCACCGGCTCCCGTGTGCTGTCCGTGCTCCCCTACACGGTCATGGCCGTGGTCAGCGCCGTCGACCTCACCGCGGGCCCCGAAGTCGGCTTCCTGCCGCTGGTCTCGCTGGGACCCGCCTTCGCCGGCCTGGTCGGCGGCTGGCGGCGGACCGCGCTGGTCGGGCTGACCGCGTTCATCCTCTGCGTCGGTCTGGGCGTCTACAACGGGTTGTTCGAGGACCGGCGCGGGCTGACCGCGCTGCTGTCGGTGGCCGGCGTGACCGCGGCCGGCGTGGTCGCCGCGGTGATGCGGCAGCGCCGCGAGGCGGAGCTGGCCAGCGTCCGCTCGATCGCCGAGGTCGCCCAGCGCGTGCTGCTGCGGCCGGTCCCGCGCAGCGCCGGACCACTGCGGATCGCGGTCTCGTACACCTCGGCGGTGGCCGAGGCCCGGATAGGCGGCGATCTGTACGAGGTGGTGACCTCGCCCGCCGGCGTGCGGATCATCGTCGGCGACGTCCAGGGCAAGGGCCTGGAGGCGGTGGAGAGCGCGGCGGTGGTGCTGGGCGCCTTCCGGGAGGCCGCGCACGACGAGCCCGATCTGTCCGCCGTCGGCGAGCGCGTCGAACGGGCCCTGAACCGCCATCTGTCCGGCGAGCGCTTCGTCACGGCGGTGCTCGCCGAGATCGGCGACGGCCCGGACGCCACGCTCCTCAACTACGGCCATCCGGCCCCGCTGGTCGTCCGGCCCGACGGCACCGTCGCCTTCGCCGCGCCCCCCGACCGCGCCCTGCCGCTGGGCCTGACCCTCCACGACTCCGGGGCCCCGCTCCCCCACGAGGTGCCGTTCAGCCCCGGCGACCAGCTGCTGTTCTACACCGACGGGGTCTCCGAGGCCCGCGACGCGGCAGGCCGCTTCTACCCCCTCGACGAGCGCGCCGCCCACCTCAAGGACCCCGACCCGGAGACCGCGCTGCGGTCGGTCCGGGAGGATCTGGTCGAGCACGCGGAGGGCCCGCTGCACGACGACGCGGCGATGCTGCTGGTCCGCTACCGCGAGCGCCGCTGAGCATGTTTCACCTCAGGGCCACCCCGGTGTAGTTCTCCGCGAGTTCCGCGGCGGCGTGCGGGGAGCCGGCGATCCGGTCGAGCTGCGCGCGCTGGAGCCGGGTGTCGAACGGCGTCTGCCCGGGCGCGGTGTGCAGCATCGTCGTCATGGCGTACGAGAAGTGCTCGGCCCGCCAGACCCGGCGCAGACAGGTGTCGGAGTAGGCGTCGAGCAGCTCGGACCCGCCGGTCCGGTGCAGCCGGTCCAGGGCCCGGGCGAGGACGGTGACGTCGGCGACGGCGAGGTTGAGGCCCTTGGCGCCGGTCGGCGGCACGATGTGCGCCGCGTCGCCCGCCAGCAGGACCCGCCCGTAGCGCATCGGCTCGGTGACCGAACTCCGCATGGGCAGGACCGACTTCGCGGTGATCGGGCCGCGCCGCAGCTTCCACGGCGCGTCGACGGCGGTGCGGGCCTCCAGTTCGTCCCAGATCCGCTCGTCGGGCCAGTCGGCCGGATCGGTGCCGTTGGGGACCTGGAGGTAGAGCCGGCTGACGGCCGGGGTGCGCATGCTGAGCAGGGCGAAGCCGCGGTCGGAGTGCGCGTAGACCAGCTCGTCGGAGGACGGCGGGACGTCGGCGAGCACACCGAGCCAGGAGTAGGGGTAGCCGCGCTCGTAGGTGCGGCGTTCGCTCTGCGGCACGGCCTGCCGGGTCACGCCGTGGTAGCCGTCGCAGCCGATGACGTAGTCGCAGCTGAGGGTGTGTGCGGTGCCGTCGTGCAGGTAGCGGATGAGCGGGCGGTCGGTGTGCGCGCCCTCGACGGCGGTGGCCCGCGCGCCGAACAGCAGCGGCGGCCCGTCGGTGAGGTGCAGGGCGATCAGGTCCTTCACCACCTCGGTCTGGGCGTAGACCATGACCCGGCGGCCGCCGGTCAGCGCCGGGAAGTCGAGGCGGTGCGCGCGCCGGTCGAAGCGCAGCTCGATGCCGTCGTGGGGCAGGCCCTCGCGGTCCATCCGCTCCCCCGCCCCGCTGGCGCGCAGGACGTCCACGGTGGCCTGTTCGAGGATGCCGGCGCGCTGCCGCCGCTCGACGTAGTCGCGGTCGCGGCTCTCCAGGACGACGCAGTCGATCCCGGAGCGGTGCAGCAGGCGGGCGAGCAGCAGGCCGGCGGGTCCGGCGCCGATGATGCCGACGGTGGTGCGGCGGGGTCGGGTCACTGCGGTGTTCCTTCCACGGGGTGCGGGGGCGGGCCGTCCGGGCCCCGGAGGTGTTCGGTGACGATGCGGTCGGCGAGGGCGAAGGCGGTGTTGGCGGCGGGCACGCCGCAGTACACGGCTGTCTGCAGGAGGACCTCCTGGATCTCCTGCGGGGTGAGGCCGTTGCGCAGCGCGGCCCGCAGGTGCATCGCCAGTTCGTCGTGGTGGCCCCGGGCCACCAGCGCGGTGAGGGTGACGCAGCTGCGGGTCCGCCGTGACAGGCCGGGGCGGGTCCAGATCTCGCCCCAGGCGTAGCGGGTGAGGAAGTCCTGGAAGACCTCGGTCAGGGCGCTGGTCCGCGCCTGCGCCCGGTCGACGTGCGCGTCTCCGAGGACGGCGCGGCGGACGGCCGTGCCGGCGGCGCGCCGGGCGCGGTCATCCGTGTCGGGGAGGTGCGGGGCGCCGGGTGGCGGTGGCGGGGCCGCTGACGATCCGTCGGACGGGTGGGCCGCCAGATGGCCGAGCAGCGCGGCCAGGACGGCCGCCGGGCGTTCCACGCTCGCCAGGTGTGCGGCGCCGGCGAGTTCGACGAGGCTCGCGTCCGGGATGCCGTCGGCGAGTTCGCGGGCGTGCGCGGGCGGGGTGGCCGGGTCGGCGCGGCCGGCGACGACGAGGGTGGGGGCGGTGATCCGGGCCAGCCCGTCCCGCAGGTCGAAGCCGGCGAGGGCGTCACAGCAGGCCGCGTAGCCGGTGGGCGCGACGGTACGGCGCAGCGTGTCGACCAGCGTCACGGCCTGCGGGGAGCCGGCGAAGGCGGGGGTGAACCAGCGGCCGGCGGTGCCGCCGGCGACCGGGCCCAGGCCCTTGTCGCGGACGAGGGCGGCGCGGTCGTGCCAGCCCGCCGGCTCGCCGAAGCGGGCGGAGGAGCAGATCAGGGTGAGCGAGGTGATCCGCTCGGGGTGGTGCGCGGCGAGCCAGGCGCCGACCGCGCCGCCGAGCGAGATACCGGCATAACCGAAGCGGTCGATGCCGAGGGCGTCGGCGAGCTCGAGAACGCGGCGCGCGAGGGCGGGGACGGTGGTCGTCTCCGCGGCCGGGGTGCCGCCATGACCCGGCAGGTCCCAGCGCACCACGCGGAACCGCTCGGCCAGTGCCGGGAGTTGGGGATCCCAGACGGCGCCCGTGGTGCCGAGGGAGGGGCCCAGGAGCAGGGGCGGGGCGGTGTCCGGGCCGTCGACGGTGTGGTGCGGCGGCGCGCCGGAGGCGGCGGGCGGGCGGGTCATACGGGCTCCTGAGGGTCGTGCGGGGTGCGGGCCAGCGCGCGGTCCACGAGCGCGCCGGCGGACCCCGTGTACGTGGTGGGGTCGAGGAGTTGGCGGAGGCGGGCCTCGGGGAGGGCGGCGGCCCGGCCTTCGTCCAGCTCCGCGCGCAGCGCGTCGTGGAGTGCCACGCCGTCCTGCGCGGTCCGCCGGGCCGCCGCGTCCACGAGGCGGCGGGCCTCGCCGCGGCCGGTCAGCGCGGTGAGGGCCGCGACGAGGCGTTCGGTGACGACCAGTCCGCCGGTCGCGTCGAGGTTGTGCCGCATCCGCCGCGGGTGGACCCGCAGGTCCGCGGTCAGTTCGGCGGCGTCCCGGGCGGCGCCGCCGACCAGCCGCAGGGCGTCCCGCAGCGGCTGCCATTCGGCGTGCCAGGCACCGGCCGGTCGCTCGTCCTCGGCGGCGAGGGAGCCGTACAGCACGGCGGCCAGGGCCGGGACCTGACGGGCCGCGGCCGCGATGAGCGTGCCGCGCACCGGGTTGGCCTTGTGCGGCATGGCGGAGGAACCCCCGCCGCTGCCCTCGGACAGCTCGCCGGTGTCCGTACGGGCGAGGCTCAGGACGTCGGCCGCGAGCTTGCCGAGGGCGCCCGCGGTGAAGGCCAGCGCACCGGCGAGGTCGGCGACGGGGGTGCGCAAGGTGTGCCAGGGCAGGGCCGGTTCGGCGAGTCCGGTCTCGGCGGCGTAGGCGGCGAGGAGGCGCGGGCCGAGGCCCGGCGCCGCGGGGGCGGCCTCCGCCCCGGCCTCCGCGTAGGCGTGGAAGGCCGCGAGGGTGCCCGCCGCGCCGCCCAGTTGGGCGGGCAGTGCGGCCCGTACGGCCGCGAGCCGTGCGTGGGCGTCGAGCACCAGGCTGCGCCAGCCGGCCGCCTTGAGGCCGAAGGTGGTCGGCACCGCGTGCTGGGTCAGGGTGCGGCCGGCCATGGGGGTGTCGCGGTGCCGTTCGGCCGTGCGGCGCAGCGCGTCGGCGGTCCGGGCGAGATCCGGCAGCACGAGGTCCAGGGCACGGGCGCACACCAGCATGGTGGCGGTGTCGAGGATGTCCTGGCTGGTGGCGCCCCGGTGGACGTGGGCCGCGGCGCCGGGATCGTGCTCGGCGACCGCGGCGGTCAGGTCGGCGACGAGCGGGACGACGGGGTTCCCGGCCGCGCGGGCGCGCAGGGCGAGGCCGTGCGGGTCGGGGCGGGTTCGCGCGGCGGCCGCGGTGACGGCGGCGCCCGCCGCGGCCGGGGCG
Organism: Streptomyces lydicus; assembly: GCF_000717345.1. Taxonomy (GTDB): domain Bacteria; phylum Actinomycetota; class Actinomycetes; order Streptomycetales; family Streptomycetaceae; genus Streptomyces; species Streptomyces lydicus. The sequence goes on from NZ_JNZA01000039.1 coordinate 66,025, forward strand.
AGGCCCACCGCGGCCTGGGCCCGGGTCAGTGCGGCCTCGGCATCGAGCAGCGCGCGCAGGTACCCGGCGTCACCGGTGGCGCCGGCCACCGCCGAGCCGGCCCGGGCGGGGGCGAGCAGCCCCACGTCGGCCTCGGCGCAAGGAGGTGCGGGCGGCGGGGTGTCGTCGGCGCCGGGGCGGTCAGCGGAAGGCAAGGAAGACCGTCTCCTCGTGCGTGCCGTCCGCCGTCTGCTGCAGCTGGACGTCGAAGCGGTAGCGGCCGGGGCCGTCCGCGCGGGCGAGCAGCGTACGCGCCCGCTCGGTGGGCAGCTGCGCCAGCAGCGGGTCGGCGGCGTTGGCGGTGGCGTGTTCGGGGAAATAGACGCGGGTGGCGAGGTGGTGGAGCAGTCCGCGGGCGAAGACGCACACGGCGAGGTAGGGCGCGGCGTCCGGGCGCCCGGCGGGGGCGGTGGCGGGCAGGGTGCGCAGGACGTAGCGCCCGTCGGCGTCGGTCGGTACCCGGCCGAAGCCGGTGAAGTCCACGCCGTCGCGGCCGATCGCGGCGCCGGTGGCCGGGTCGCGGCGCAGCGAGCCGGGCGCGCCGGTGAGGCTGCCGTCCGGGCCCGCCTGCCAGAACTCCAGCAGCGCGTCGGGCACCGGCGCGCCGGTGCCGTCCCGTACGAGGCCGTGCACGGTGACCGTGTCCGGGTGGCCGGCCGGTGCGATCTGCCCGCCGCCGGGGAACGGCAGGGCGTAGCCGAAGAACGGCCCGATGGTCTGCGAGGGCGTCGGGGCGAGCGGTGCGGCGGGGGCGGCGCCCGGCTCCCGGCCGGCCGGCTGCGGGCGGGTGGTGGCGCGGGGCATCAGTGGCCCTCCTCGGTCCAGGTGGCGGACGGGCCGTCCAGGACGATGTCCCAGCGGTAGCCCAGGGAGCGTTCGGGGCACGACAGTTGGTGGTCGTAGGCGGCCACCAGGCGGGCGCGGGCGGCGGGGTCGGTGACCGAGCCGAGGATCGGGTCGTAGGGGAAGAGCGGGTCGCCGGGGAAGTACATCTGGGTGATCAGCCGCTGGGTGAAGGCCGTGCCGAAGAGCGAGAAGTGGATGTGGGCCGGGCGCCAGGCGTTGTCGTGGTTGCGCCACGGGTAGGCGCCGGGCTTGACGGTGGTGAACGCGTAGCGGCCCTCGTCATCGGTCAGACAGCGCCCGGCGCCGGTGAAGTTCGGGTCGAGCGGGGCGGGGTGCTGATCCCGCCGGTGGGCGTACCGGCCGGAGGCGTTGGCCTGCCAGATCTCGACGAGCTGGCCGCGTACGGGCCGGCCGCCGCGGTCCAGGACGCGCCCGGTGACGGTGATGCGTTCGCCGAGCGGCTCACCGGGGTGCTGCCGGGTCAGGTCGGCGTCGAGGGCGGTGAGGTCGGTGACGCCGAACGCGGGCCCGGCCAGTTCCACGGCCTCCGGGTCGGCCCGGTGGTCGATCTCGACCAGCGGCCGGTGCGGGTGGCGGGGGGTGCTGCTGCGGTACGGGGGGTAGTTCCGCGCGGGGTGCTCCGGGGCGGGGGCGCCCCGGTCGCGGTCCCGTTCGGCGGCGGCGTGCAGGGCGGCCATCTCGCGGCTGACGGCGGCCTGGGTGGGCAGCGGCGGGGCGGTGGGCAGCGGCCGGGAGCCGGCGAGCGGGGCACCGGGCACGAAGGCCGGCGGGGCGGGGGGGGGCGGGGGGCGGGTG
>NZ_JNZA01000040.1 GCF_000717345.1 Streptomyces lydicus
TCGCCAGGGCTCCGCCCTGACTCCCTCCTCCGCCTTGCGATGCACGGCACCAGACCCCGCTCCCTGATCCGGCCTGATCCAAACGACAGCCCCTAGCCCACCGCACACCACCGGCCGCCCCCGGCTCCCTGCCGACGCGCACGCTGCCGCGCGACCTGCGGGGTCAGGCGACGCGGAGGACGCTCCTGCCGCGCGACCCTCCCTAAGCCGGCGGCAGCAGCTCCCTGAGCAGGGGGCCCTGCCGGCGGTCGTCGGGTTCCAGGGCGAGCCAGGAGCCGTCGGGGAAGGCGATGTCCGCCCGGCGGGGGTGCCGGGCCGGGGGCGGGGTCCGGCGCCGGGCGAAGCGGCCGGCCGGCACCTCGCCCAGCAGCTGCGCCGCCTCCCGCTCCGGCTGTCCGGGCCTGCTCAGCAGCAGCAGCCGCTGGTCGGTGAAGACCAGCGCGAGCTGTTCGTTGCGGTGGCCCGCGACGTCGCCGGCGCCCGCGCGGGTGGTGATGACGAACCAGCCCGCCGCACTGTCCCAGCCGCCGTCCCAGACGGGCCCCCGGAAGAGCCGGCGGATACCGCGCCAGGTGTGGTGCGCGCCCCGCTCCAGCAGGCGCGCGGGAGCGGAGACGACGTACATGACCGCCGCCACCGGAAGCAGGAGCTTGCCCCACCCCTCGAACCGGTCCCCGTCCGCCGCCGGCTTCGGCCTGCGGTACCGCTCGGGCGGCGTGTCCGGGGCCAGCGGGTCGAGCCGTACGCAGAGCGCCCCGCGCACCACCTCCCCGGGGCGCAGCAAGCCCGCGGAGTGGGTGACGAGCCACGCGTCCTGTTCCGGGACGACGGGGGAGGGGTGCATCGGTTCCGTCTCTCCTGTCCGCTCGGCGCTCAGCCGAAGGTGTCCTCGATACTGCCCTTGGGCACGCGGTACGGCGCGGGTTCCTTCGGGCCCTCGTCGTCCAGTGCCTCCTTGCCGAAGTGCTTGATCGCGTCCTCGGCCGGGGTCTTGAAGTCGCCGGTCAGGCCGGTGGCCGCGCCGATCAGGGGCTTCGAGCCGTGGCCGGCGATCTGGCCGGTGACGACGTGATGGGCCATCCAGTCCCGCATGCTCTGGCCGCGCATGCCGGTGGGACCGCCCAGCTTGCGCAGCGCGCCCGCGACCTTCCGCGCCTCGTTGAAGGACTTCGCGCCGCTCTTGAACTCCTTGACGGCCTTCATCAGGTCCCGCAGCGTCTTGGCCAGCCCCGTGGAAACCTTCTCCACCCGGCCGATGAAGACCGCGACCTCGGCCTCCGCCACCAGCCCGTCCACGACGGTGGCCAGGCCCAGGGTGAGAATGTCGGTGATCACCATCGCGGCCAGCGTCATCGCCGCCCACTCGATCGCCTCGCGGATGATCGCGACGATGGCGTCCTCGGCGAACTTGCACTCGGCGGCGGCCTGGCTGAGGATCTTGGCCGTCTCGCCCATGTCCTTGCCGGTGTCGTCGATCGCGTCGACGATCTTGCCCATACCGCGGCCGAACCCCGCGGAGGCGTCACCCTCCCACTGCTCCGGCAGGCCCCGCGCCGCCGCCCGCAGCCCCTCGGCCACCTTGTGCAGCGCCTCGCCCTGCGCCTTCCACTCCTGGGCGGCCTGCGTCAGCTGCGTCGGCATGCCGGTGACCTTTTCGAGCGAGTCCATCAGCCCGATCTTGTCGAGGAACCACCGGATCGCGTCGTCGAGCCCGGCGTCGATGCCGTGCTCCTCGTTGCTGTGGATCTGCTCGACGTCGGGGAGCTTCTCGATCTCCTTGTTCACCCACGCGTAGGCATCCGTGACGCTCATACGGACATGCTCCCGCCGCCCCCGCCGAACCCTTCCTGGGTGGCGTACTCGTTGGCGACGTAGCTGCCCGCCATGGCGCGCAGGGCCTCCGCCGCCCCCTGGAGCAGCTCGGCGATGTCGTGGATGTTCTGCTGCGCCGCGGTGGCGTGCTCGTTGTACGAGGAGTGCAGCTCGTCGGACTCCGGCAGCTTGCCGAAGGCGCCCGACGGTATCTCCACGTGCTCCAGCGCCCGCGCGATGCGGGGCACCTCTTCCCGCAGCCGTTCCGTACCGGACGCGTAGCTGAACATCGCGTCCGGGTTGGTCTGGAATCCCGCTCCCATTCCCGTTCTCCCCGTCTCCCCGCCGTCGTCGGCCGTACACCGACCGGAACCACCCTAGGAACGGCAAGGCACGGACCCTTCAACACCGGGTCAACGGGCCCTCAGGGCCGCATCAAGAGTGGGCCAAGCGGCCCCGATTCCGGCCGCCCGCCGCGCTGAGCGGGGCGGACGTGGGAAGGATCAGGGGTGAGGGTTACGGGACAGCGGTTCTGATTCAGGCCAAGGGTGCGTAATGTGACGGTAACCCCCTCACGTGATACTGGTGAGCCGCGCACGTCGATCCACGTGCGTCGGACAGGCCGATTGACCTGCAAGGATTGGTGACCCATGGACAAGCAGCAGGAGTTTGTGCTCCGTACGCTCGAGGAGCGCGACATCCGCTTCGTACGGCTGTGGTTCACCGACGTGCTCGGGTTCCTGAAGTCGGTGGCGGTGGCGCCCGCCGAGCTGGAGCAGGCATTCGACGAGGGCATCGGCTTCGACGGCTCGGCCATCGAAGGATTCGCCCGGGTGTACGAATCCGACATGATCGCCAAGCCGGACCCCGGCACCTTCCAGATCCTGCCCTGGCGCGCCGAGGCCCCCGGCACCGCCCGGATGTTCTGCGACATCCTGATGCCGGACGGCTCCCCCTCCTACGCCGACCCGCGCTACGTCCTCAAGCGGATCCTGGCCAAGACCTCCGACCTCGGGTTCACCTTCTACACCCACCCCGAGATCGAGTTCTTCCTGCTCAAGGACAAGCCCGTGGACGGCCAGCGGCCGACCCCCGGCGACTCCTCCGGGTACTTCGACCACACCCCGCAGAACGTCGGCATGGACTTCCGCCGCCAGGCCATCACGATGCTGGAGTCGATGGGCATCTCGGTGGAGTTCAGCCACCACGAGGGCGCCCCCGGCCAGCAGGAGATCGACCTGCGCTACGCCGACGCCCTCTCGACCGCCGACAACATCATGACGTTCCGGCTGGTCATGAAGCAGGTGGCACTGGAGCAGGGCGTCCAGGCGACCTTCATGCCCAAGCCGTTCTCGGAGTACCCCGGCTCCGGCATGCACACCCACCTGTCCCTCTTCGAGGGTGACCGCAACGCCTTCCACGAGTCCGGCTCGGAGTACCAACTCTCCAAGGTGGGGCGCTCGTTCATCGCCGGCCTGCTCAAGCACGCCGGCGAGATCTCCGCCGTCACCAACCAGTGGGTCAACTCCTACAAGCGCATCTGGGGCGGCGCCAACCGCACCGCGGGCGCCGGCGGCGAAGCCCCCTCGTACATCTGCTGGGGCCACAACAACCGCTCCGCGCTGATCCGCGTCCCGATGTACAAGCCCGGCAAGATGGGCTCGACCCGGGTCGAGGTCCGCTCGATCGACTCCGGTGCCAACCCCTACCTCACCTACGCCGTCCTGCTCGCCGCCGGCCTCAAGGGCATCGAGGAGGGCTACGAGCTCCCGGCCGGCGCCGACGACGACGTCTGGGCGCTGTCCGACTCCGAGCGCCGGGCGATGGGCATCGAGCCGCTGCCGCAGAACCTCGGCGAGGCCATCGAGCTGATGGAGCGCAGCGAACTGGTCGCCGAGACGCTCGGCGAGCACGTCTTCGACTTCTTCCTGCGCAACAAGAAGCAGGAGTGGGAGGAGTACCGCTCCGAGGTCACCGCCTTCGAGCTGCGCAAGATGCTGCCCGTGCTCTGAGCCACCGCGCCACCGAGAGGCTGGACCATGGCACTACCCGCTCCGCAGGGACGGCGGAGCAGCACCTTCACCCGGCTGCTGAGGCACGGTTTCACCGACCCCTCGGCGGCCGGGGAGCTGCTCGACACCCCCGAACTCGCCCCCGTACGCGACGACTCGGCGCTGCTCGAAGCGCTCGGGGGGACCGCGGATCCCGACCTCGCACTGCGGGGCCTGGTCCGGCTGGTGGAGGCGCTGCCGCCGGACGGACGGCAGACGCTGCTCGCCACCGTCGTCGCGGCCAAGCCGCTGCGGGACCGGCTGCTGGGGGTGCTCGGCGCGTCCGAGGCGCTCGCCGACCACCTCGCCCGCCACCCGGAGGACTGGCAGTCGCTGGTCACCTACGAGTCGGTGGACCTGCACCCCACCACCCCCGAGTTCGAGCAGGCGCTCGCCGAGGGCATCTGGGGCGAGGAGGGCGCCACCAGACCGCGGGCGGACGCCCTGCGCGCCGCCTACCGCCGCGCCCTGCTGGGCATCGCGGCCCGCGACGTGTGCGGCACGACCGATGTCGCCGAGGTGGCCGCCGAACTCGCCGACCTCGCCACCGCCACCGTCCGCGCCGCCCTGGAGATCTCCTACGAGGAAGCGCCCGGCGACGCCGCGGTGTCCCGGCTGGCCGTCATCGGCATGGGCAAGTGCGGCGGCCGGGAACTCAACTACGTCTCCGACGTCGACGTCATCTTCGTCGCCGAGGCCAAGGAAGGCGTCGACGAGGCCAAGGCGCTGCAGGCCGCGACCCGGATCGCCGCCCGCATGATGCGGCTGTGCTCGGACAACACCCCCGAGGGCACCATCTGGCCGGTGGACGCCAACCTGCGCCCCGAGGGCCGCAACGGCCCCCTGGTGCGCACCCTCAGCAGCCACCTCGCCTACTACCAGCGCTGGGCCAAGACCTGGGAGTTCCAAGCACTGCTCAAGGCCCGCCCGATGGCCGGCGACCTGGGCCTGGGCCAGGAGTACGTCGACGCGCTGGCGCCCATGGTGTGGGAGGCCGCCGAACGGGAGAACTTCGTCGCCGACGTGCGCCAGATGCGCCGCCGCGTCGTCGAGAACATCCCCGCCGCCCAGGTCGAGCGGGAGCTCAAGCTCGGCCCCGGCGGACTGCGCGACGTCGAATTCGCCGTCCAGCTGCTGCAGTTGGTGCACGGTCGCAGCGACGCCACGCTGCGCAGCGCCACCACCCTGGACGCCCTCGCCGCGCTGGCGGCCGGCGGCTACGTCGGACGCCAGGACGCCGCCGCCCTGGACGCCGCCTACCGCTTCCTGCGGACGCTGGAACACCGCATCCAGCTCATCCGCCTCCGCCGCACCCACCTGATGCCCGAGGAGGAGTCCGAACTCCGGCGCCTGGCACGGTCGTTGGGGCTGCGCACCGAACCGGTCGACACCCTCCGCAAGGAGTGGAAGTGGCACGCCAGAGAAGTGCGCCGCCTGCACGAGAAGCTCTTCTACCGCCCCCTGCTCGACGCCGTCGCCCACCTGGAACCCGGCGAGGCCCGGCTCTCCGCCAAGGCCGCGGGGCACCGCCTCGAAGCGCTCGGCTACGCCGACCCGGTCGCCGCGCTGCGCCACCTGGAGGCGCTGGCCTCCGGCGTGACCCGCAAGGCCGCCATCCAGCGGACCCTGCTGCCGGTGCTGCTCGCCTGGTTCGCCGACTCCGCCGACCCGGACGCCGGACTGCTCAACTTCCGCAAGGTCTCCGACGCCCTCGGCAAGACCCCCTGGTACCTGCGGCTGCTGCGTGACGAGGGCGCGGCCGCCGAGAACCTCGCACGCGTGCTGTCGGCCGGCCGCCTCGCCCCCGACCTGCTGCTGCGCGCCCCCGAGGCGGTCGCCCTGCTCGGCGCGCCCGACGGCCTCCAACCGCGCTCCCGGGCCGCCCTGGAGCAGGAGGTGCTGGCCGCGGTCGGCCGGGCGGACGGCGCCGAGGCCGCGGTGACGGCGGCCCGCGGGGTGCGCCGCCGGGAGCTGTTCCGGACCGCCGCGGCGGACGTGATCGGCGCGTACGGCACGGAGTTCAGCCCCGCCGAAACCGACCACGGCCGCTCCGTCGACCAGGTGGGCTCCGCGCTCTCCGACCTCAACGCCGCGACCCTGGCCGGCGCGCTGCGTGCCGCGGTCCGCGAGCAGTGGGGCGACACCCTGCCCACCCGCTTCGCGGTGATCGGCGTGGGCCGCTTCGGCGGCGACGAACTCGGCTACGGCTCGGACGCCGACGTCCTCTTCGTCCACGAACCGCGCGAGGGCGCCGACGAGCAGGAGGCCGCCAAGGCCGCCCACGCCGTCGCCAACGAGATGCGCCGGCTGCTCGAACTCCCCTCCTCCGACCCGCCGCTGATCATCGACGCGGATCTGCGCCCGGAGGGCAGGTCAGGACCGCTGGTGCGCACCCTCGCCTCGTACGCCGCCTACTACCGGCGCTGGTCGCTGGTCTGGGAGGCGCAGGCCCTGCTGCGCGCCGAACCGGTCGCCGGCGACGAGGAGCTGGGCCGCCGGTTCATCGAGCTGGTCGACCCGCTGCGTTACCCGGCCGAGGGGCTGGGCGACGAAGCGGTCCGCGAGATCCGCAGGCTCAAGGCCCGCATGGAGTCCGAGCGGCTGCCCCGCGGCGCCGACCCCACCACTCACGCCAAGCTCGGCCGCGGGGGCCTGAGCGACGTCGAGTGGACGGTGCAGCTGCTCCAGATGCAGCACGGCTGGGAGATCCCCGGACTGCGCACCACCCGCACCCGCGAGGCGCTGGCCGCGGCCCACGCCGCCGAGCTGATCGGCACGGAAGAGGCGCAGATACTGGACGAGGCGTGGGTGCTGGCGGCGCGCGTCCGCAACGCGGTGATGATCGTGCGCGGCCGCCCCGGCGACACGTTCCCCACCGACGGCCGCGAACTGGCCGCGGTGGGCCGCTACCTCGGCTACGAGGAGGGCCACGTCGGCGACATGATCGACGACTACCGCCGCATCACCCGCCGGGCTCGCGGGGTCGTGGAGGAACGGTTTTACGGAGCGTAGGGCTTCCCACGTCGTGGTCCGTAAAGGCCGGTGGGGGCGGGCGCTCGCCCCCACCGGCCTTCAACTTCTCCCCAACGGGAGGGGCTGGACCGGAGGACGAAGTCTGGAGGGCCGGCACCGCACCCAACAACAACCCGGCCCGCCGCAGGCGCCACGGCGAGCAAGACCCACGGCGGGAAAGCCGACAACGTGCGGCGGCGCCGCAAAGCACAACGGCGAGCAACCACCACGGCGCCGCAGACAAAAACGTGGGAAGCTCAAGCCACGGCAGGGGCAACGCGGGCCAAGCGATGAGGCAAGGACCCGTACCAGACGCAGGCGAGGCTGAATCCGAAGCCGAGGCAGAGGACTCCGCCCACCGCGTCCAGCCAGAAGTGGTTCGCGGTGGAGACGATGACCAGCAGGGTCGTCGTCGGGTAGAGCAGGCCGAGGACGCGGCACCACAACGGGCGGGCCAGCAGGGCGATGGTGATGCCGCACCACAGCGACCAGCCGATGTGCATCGACGGCATCGCCGCGTACTGGTTGGACATCGAGGCGAGGTTGCCGGACGCCATCGACCCCCAGGTGCCGTGGTCGACGAGAGTGTCGATGAAGCCGCCGTCCGGCATCAGCCGGGGCGGTGCCAGCGGGTAGAAGTAATAGCCGATCAGGGCGACGCCGGTGGTGGCGAACAGGGCCAGCCGCGCCGCGGCGTAGCGGCCCGGGTGCCAGCGGTAGAGCCAGACCAGCACCCCGATGGTGACGATGAAGTGCAGCGTCGCGTAGTAGTAGTTCATCGACACGATCAGCCACGTCACGGAGTTCACCGCGTGGTTGACGGTGTGCTCGACGGCGATGCCCAGCGAGTGTTCCGCCTGCCAGATCCAGTCGGCGTTCCGCAGCGCCTTCATCTTCTGCTCCGGCACCGCGTTGCGGATCATCGAGTACGTCCAGTAGCTGACCGCGATCAGCAGGATCTCGAACCAGAGCCGGGGCGTGCGAGGAGAACGCAGACGGATCAGCCGACCCTCTTCCGTCGGGCGTTCCGCGTGCTCCCCCTTGGGTGGCGGGGTGGTCGGAAGGCCGTCCAGAATCCTCGTATTCGCATCACCCATAGGCAGACAGTCTGCCAGAAAGGGGCGAGTTGCCGATCATCCTCCGGTCGAATATTCGATCCTTTGTCTCGGTCCTGAGACGGACGCCGGACCCCCGCCGTTCTCCGGGTCGTAACCCTCAGGTGGCCCGCAGCGGCCGGGGGATCCGGGCCGTCTTCGGCACCGAGGCGGTCGAGCCGCGCACCACCAGCTCGGGGTGGAAGACGAACTCGCTGTGCGGCGCCGGCGTACCGCCGACCTCCTCCAGCAGCGCGCGCACCGCCGCCTGCCCCATGGCCGTGACCGGCTGCCGGATCGTGGTCAGCGGCGGGTCGGTGAAGGCGATGAGCGGGGAGTCGTCGAAGCCGACGACGGAGATGTCGCGCGGCACCTCCAGCCCCCGCTGCCGGGCCGCCCGGATCGCGCCGAGCGCCATCATGTCGCTGGCGCACACGACGGCGGTGGCGCCCCGCTCGATGAGCGCGCCCGCCGCCGCCTGCCCGCCCTCCAGGGTGTACAGGGAGTGCTGGATGTACGGCTCCGCCTCGGCCGGGCCGATGTCCAGCCGCTCCTGCATGGCGCGTACGAAGCCCTCGATCTTGCGCTGGACGGGCACGAACCGCTTGGGCCCGAGCGCCAGGCCGATCTTCCGGTGGCCGAGGGCGCTGAGGTGGGTGACGGCCAGGTCCACCGCGGCCCGGTCGTCGGGCGAGACGAACGGCGCCTGCACCTTGTCGGAGAAGCCGTTGATGAGCACGAACGGCACGCCCTGGCCGCGCAGCTGCTCGTAGCGCTGCATGTCGGCGGAGGTGTCGGCGTGCAGTCCGGAGACGAAGATGATGCCGGCCACCCCGCGGTCGACCAGCATCTCGGTCAGCTCGTCCTCGGTGGAACCGCCCGGGGTCTGCGTCGCGAGGACCGGGGTGTAGCCCTGGCGGGTCAGCGCCTGGCCGATGACCTGGGCGAACGCCGGGAAGATCGGGTTCTCCAGCTCCGGGGTGATCAGGCCGACCAGGCCCGCGCTGCGCTGCCGCAGCCGCACCGGCCGCTCGTAGCCCAGCACGTCGAGGGCGGCCAGCACGGACTGGCGGGTGGTCGCGGAGACGCCGGGTTTCCCGTTGAGAACCCGGCTGACGGTGGCCTCGCTGACACCCGCCTGCGCTGCGATGTCGGCCAGCCGGGCGGTCATGGGTGGGACCTTACCGTCCGGCTGTCGGGATTGCCCACCAGATGCAACTGTCACCCGGCAGCACGGCCACCGAGCCGTTGACGGTCACCGGGGCGGAGGAGAGCAGCGGCGTTCCGGGCGACGGGAGCTCGACGTCGTGGGGGAGGGTGTTGACGGTGCACAGCAGCCCGGGGCGGGTGAAGGCCAGCACGCCGTCGGGGGCCGGCTGCCAGCTCATCCCGCCGTCGCCCAGGCCCGGCAGCCGGCGCCGCAGGCCGAGTGCGGTGCGGTAGAGCTCCAGGGTGGAGTCGGGGTCGTCGGTCTGGGCGTCGACGGTGAGCGGGGCCCAGTCGGCGGGCTGCGGCAGCCAGCTGCCGCCGGCGCCGAAGCCGTACGGCGGTGCCTCGCCGGTCCAGGGGAGCGGCACCCGGCAGCCGTCCCGGAAGCCGTCCTGGCCGCCGGCCCGGCTGCCGCGGAAGAACGCCGGGTCCTGGCGGACGTCGTCGGGCAGGTCGGTGACCTCGGGCAGGCCCAGTTCCTCGCCCTGGTAGAGGTACGCGGAGCCGGGCAGCGCCAGCATCAGCAGGGTGGCGGCGCGGAAGTTGAACGCCTGGTGGAGTTCGTCGGGGCGTACGTAGAGGGCCAGGCGCTCGGCGGTGGGGGCCCATGCCTCGGCGACGCCGATCACCTGCCGGCCGTGGGTGTCGCCGTAGCCGTCCAGCAGCCGGCGCCAGGTGCGGTGGATGGCGTGCACCCCGTCCTGGTCGAAGAACGGCAGCACCTGGTTGCCGATCAGTTTGGCCTGCTGGCCGTGGCCGATGTCCGGCAGGCCGGACGCCTTGACCATGCCGTGGGCGACGTCCACCCGGAAGCCGTCCACGCCCAGGTCGAGCCAGAAGCGCATGACGGCCTCGAATTCGGCGTGCACGTCCGGGTTGTCCCAGTCCAGGTCGGGCTGCTCGGGTGCGAAGAGGTGGAGGTACCAGTCGCCGCGGTCGGTGCGCGTCCAGGCGGGGCCGCCGAAGACCGACTCCCAGTCGTTGGGCGGCAGCTCGCCGTCCTCGCCCTTGCCGGGGCGGAAGACGTAGCGCTGCCGGGCGAGTTCGGGGTCCCGGAACCACGGGTGCCGGTCGGAGGTGTGGTTGGGCACGATGTCGACGATCACCCGCAGGTCCAGGTCATGGGCGGTGCGGATGAGGTCGTCGGCGTCCTGGAGGTTGCCGAAGAGCGGGTCGACGGCGCGGTAGTCGGCGACGTCGTAGCCGCCGTCGGCCTGCGGCGAGGCGTAGAACGGGGTGAGCCAGACGGCGTCCACGCCCAGGTCCCTGAGGTACGGCAGCCGCTCGCGGGCACCGCGCAGATCGCCGACGCCGTCGCCGTCGCTGTCCGCGAAGGAGCGGACGTACACCTGGTAGATGACGGCGTCGCGCCACCACCCCGGACCTCGGCCCGGTCCGGGGGCCTGGGGGGCGGGGCTGGGGGAAGTGAGCTCCTGGGTCATCTGCCGTCCCTGTCTGAGGTCAAGAAGCCGTAAGAGGCGGGCCACAAGGCATGGGGTGCGCCTTCACGGACTCAACGTCCGGGCGAGCGCGGGGTGACGCCGCCGCAAGCGTGTCCAGGGTCCCGTTCCGGCCATTTCGCTGCAATACCTTCCAGCAATCTTGCAGCAAATTGCCGCAAGGTCTTTCGGTTTGTTTGCAGCGCTGTTACGTTCCTGACCGCCATCTGAGGCATTTCCCTAAGGAGTTCACATGCGGCGTGGCATACGGGGCGTAACGGTCACCGCGCTGGTAGCGGGCCTGGCACTCACGGCATCGGCGTGCGGCAGCGGGGGTGACGACGGCAACGGCAACGCCGGGGGAGAACTGGCCGGAACCGTTACCTTCTGGGACACCTCCAACGACGCCGAGAAGGCCACCTACCGCAAGCTTGCCGAGGGTTTCCAGAAGGAGCACCCGAAGGTCCACGTCCAGTACGTGAACGTCCCGTTCGGCGACGCCAACGCCAAGTTCAAGAACGCGGCCGGCGGCAACTCCGGCGCTCCCGACGTGATGCGCACCGAGGTCGCCTGGACCGCCGACTTCGCCAACCTCGGCTACCTCGCCCCGCTCGACGGCACCCCTGCCCTCGACAAGCCCGACGACTACCTCCCGCAGGCCGTCGGCTCCACCCAGTTCAAGGGCAAGACCTACGCCGCACCCCAGGTCATCGACACCCTCGGCCTCTTCTACAACAAGAAGATCCTCAAGGACGCCGGGGTGGAGGTGCCCAAGACCTTCACCGAGCTGGCCACCGCCGCCAAGAAGATCAAGGCCAAGACCGGCGCCACCGCCCTCTACCTCCGCGGTGACGACCCCTACTGGTTCCTCCCCTACCTCTACGGCGAGGGCGGCGACATGGTCAACGCCCGCGACAAGGTCATCGAGATCGACGACGGCGCCGGCGTCAAGGCGTTCAAGACCATCAAGGACCTGGTGGACTCCAAGGCCGCGGTCACCGACGCCACCGACGGCCAGGAGAACCAGCTCAAGGCCCTCAAGGACGGCACCGTCGCGATGGCGATCGACGGCCCCTGGGACATCGAGGGCGCCCGCGCCGGCAAGGCATTCAAGGACAAGGAGAACCTCGGCGTCGCCCCGGTCCCCGGCGGCAGCAGCGCCCAGGGCTCCCCGCAGGGCGGCTGGAACCTCTCCGTCTACGCCGGCAGCAAGAACTTGCAGGCCGCTTACGCCTTCGTGAAGTACATGAGCTCGGCCTCTGTCCAGCAGCAGACCACCGAGAAGCTCAGCCTGCTGCCCACCCGCAAGTCCGTATACGACGTACCGGCCGTCAAGAAGAACGAAATGGTCAAGTTCTTCAAGCCCGCCGTCGACGGCGCCGTGCAGCGTCCCTGGATCGCCGAGGGCAACTCCCTCTTCGAGCCCATCAAGGTCCAGATGAACAAGGTGCTCACCGGCTCCGCCACGCCCGAGCAGGCCGCCAAGGCGACCGGCGACGCCTACCGGAAGCTGCTCAAGGACTACAAGTGACCCTCGCTGTACGGGTACGCCGGGCGCTCGGCACCCACTGGTACGCGTGGACGATGGTCGCCCCGGTGGTACTCGTCATCGGGGTGATCATCGGCTACCCGCTGGTGCGCGGCGTCTTCCTCTCCCTCACCGACGCCAACGAGGCCAACGTCGAGCGGAACATCGGCGTCAACCACCTCCCCGCCACCTACAAGTTCACCGGCCTCGACAACTACAAGGCGGTGCTCACCGACGGCGTCTTCTGGGACCGCCTCGGCTGGACCGTCGTCTGGACCGTGGGCTGCGTCGGCCTCACCTTCCTGATCGGCCTCACGCTCGCGAACATGCTCAACCGCACGCTGCGCGGCCGCACCTTCTACCGGCTCGCGCTGATCCTGCCCTGGGCGATCCCCGCGTTCATCTCCGTCTTCACCTGGCGGATGCTCTACAACGAGAAGAACGGCATCCTCAACAAGCTGCTCGCGGGCGGCGGCATCGACGCCGTCCCCTGGCTCAACGACCCGACCTGGGCCAAGCTCTCGGTCATCGCCGTCAACGTCTGGCTGGGCGTGCCCTTCATGCTCGTCGCCCTGCTCGGCGGCCTGACCTCCATACCGGGCGAGCTGTACGAGGCCGCCGAGATGGACGGCGCCGGCCCCTGGCAGCGCTTCCGCAACATCACCATGCCGGGGCTGCGGGCCGTCAGCAGCACCGTCATCCTGCTCTCCACCATCTGGACCTTCAACATGTTCCCGGTGATCTTCCTGCTGACCCGGGGCGGCCCCGGCGACGCCACCGAGATCCTCGTGACCTACGCCTACCGGCTCTCCTTCGTCGACAGCCCCCGCAACTTCTCCGAGTCCGCGGCCTGGGGCGTACTGATCCTGGTCCTGCTCTCGGTCGTCGCGGTCGTCTACCGCCGGGCGCTGCGCAAGCAGGGAGAGGTGTGGTGACCATGACCCGCAAGCACAACGGCCGCGTGCGGCCGGCCCCCGCCGGGACCCGGAAGCGCAACCAGCGTTCCCGCCCGGCCTCGGTGGGCCTGCACGTGGCGCTGATCATCGCCGCCGTGGTGGCCGTGTTCCCGCCCCTCTGGCTGCTGATCACGTCGTTCAAGCCCAGGAACGACGCCTTCTCGACCGGCGTCGTCACCCACTTCACCTTCGCCAACTACACCCACGTCCTGGCCGACACCGAGTTCCTCACCTGGTTCAAGAACTCCGTCGTCGTCGTCGGCCTGACCACCGTCCTCGGCGTCTTCATCGCCGCGACCACCGGCTACGCCGTCAGCCGCTTCCGCTTCCCCGGCATGCGTCCGCTGATGTGGCTGCTGCTGATCACCCAGATGTTCCCGGTCGCGGTGCTGATCGTGCCGCTCTACAACCTGCTGGCGAGCCTCGGCCTGCTCAACCAGCCCGCGGGACTGGTCATCACCTACCTGACGATCGCCGTTCCGTTCTGCGCCTGGATGATGAAGGGCTACTTCGACACCATCCCGGTGGAGATCGACGAGTCCGGCCGGGTCGACGGCCTCAACCCGTTCGGCACCTTCTGGCGACTCGTCCTCCCGCTGGCCCGCCCCGGCCTCGCCGTCACCGGCTTCTACACCTTCGTCACCGCCTGGGCCGAGGTCGCCTACGCCTCCGCCTTCATGACGGGCGAGGAGAACCTCACCCTCGCCGGCGGGCTGCAGACGTTCGTCAACCAGTACACCAACGACTGGGGCTCGATGACCGCCGCCGCCGTGATCATCGCCGTACCGGCCGCGCTCGTCTTCGCCTTCGCCCAGCGCCACCTCGTCGCCGGACTCACCGCCGGCACCACCAAGGGATGACATGACTCCACAGCACAACGTCACTCCTGCCACCGACTGGTGGCGCGATGCGGTGATCTACCAGGTCTACCCGCGCAGCTTCGCCGACGGCAACGGCGACGGCATGGGCGACCTGGCGGGCATCCGCAGCCGGCTGCCCTACCTGCGCGACCTGGGCGTGGACGCCGTCTGGCTCAGCCCCTTCTACGCCTCGCCGCAGGCCGACGCCGGGTACGACGTCGCCGACTACCGCACCATCGACCCGATGTTCGGCACCCTCGCCGACGCCGGGGCCGTCATCGCCGACGCCCACCGCCTCGGCCTGCGCATCATCGTCGACCTCGTCCCCAACCACTGCTCCGACCAGCACGAATGGTTCCTGCGCGCACGGGCCGAGGGGCCCGGCTCCACCGCCCGCGAGCGCTTCCACTTCCGCAAGGGGCGCGGCGAGAACGGCGAGGAGCCGCCCAACGACTGGGAGTCCCTCTTCGGCGGCCCCGCCTGGACCCGGCTTCCCGACGGCGAGTGGTACCTCCACCTCTTCGCCCCCGAGCAGCCCGACTTCAACTGGGACCACCCCGCCGTCCAGGACGAGTTCCGCTCCATCCTGCGCTTCTGGCTGGACCTGGGCGTGGACGGCTTCCGGGTGGACGTCGCCCACGGCCTGGTCAAGGCCCCGGGCCTGCCCGACATGGGCCGGGCCGAGCAGCTCAAGCTCCTCGGCACCCAGTCCCTGCCGTTCTTCGACCAGGACGGGGTGCACGCCATCTACCGTTCCTGGCGCGCCGTCCTCGACGAGTTCGACGGGGAGCGGATCGCGGTCGCCGAAGCCTGGACCCCCACCGCCGAACGCACCGCCCTCTACGTCCGCCCCGACGAGCTCCACCAGGCGTTCAACTTCCACTACCTGAACACCGGCTGGGACGCGGCGGACCTGAGGGAGGCGATCGACTCCTCGCTGGACGCCATGCGACCGGTCGGCGCCCCCACGACCTGGGTGCTGTCCAACCACGACGTCGTCCGGCACACCACCCGCCTCGGCGGTGGTCTCGCCCGGGCCCGCGCCGCCACCCTGCTGATGCTGGCGCTGCCCGGCTCCGCGTACCTCTACCAGGGCGAGGAACTGGGCCTGCCCGAGGTCACCCTGCCGCAGCCCGCCGACTGGGCCGGGCTCACCGTCGACGCCCAGACCGGCGACCCCGCCTCCACCCTGGAGCTCTACCGCACGGCTCTCCGCCTGCGCCGCGTCCAGCCGGGCCTCGGCGCCGGCGACGCGGTCGAGTGGCTGGACGCGCCCGACGGCGTACTGGTCTTCCGCCGCCCCGGCGGCCTCGTCTGCACCGTCAACACCACCGGCACCCCGGTCCGCCTCCCCACCCCGGGCCGGCTGCTGCTTGCGTCGGACCGACTGGAGGCGACAGCAGGCGAGTTCACCCTCCCCGCCGACACCACCGCCTGGTGGGAGGAGTGACCCTGCCCGAACCTCACCCGACGCCCCGCCTGGCCGACATCGCCGCCCAGGCGCAGGTCAGCGAGGCGACCGCGAGCCGGGTCCTCAACGGCAAGGCGGGCGTGGCGGCGGGCACCCGGCAGCGGGTGCTCGCCGCGCTCGACGTCCTCGGCTACGAGCGTCCCGTACGGTTACGGCGCCGCAGCGCGGGGCTGGTCGGGCTGGTCATCCCGGAGCTGACCAACCCGATCTTCCCGGCCTTCGCCCAGATCATCGAGCAGTCGCTGGCCGGCCACGGCTACACCCCGGTGCTGTGCACCCAGATGCCGGGCGGCGCCACCGAGGACGAACTCGTCGAACAACTGGAGGAGCGCGGTGTCACCGGCATCGTCTTCCTCTCCGGGCTGCACGCCGACACCCGCGCCGACCCGTCCCGCTACGCCCGCCTGTCGTCCCGTGGCGTCCCGTTCGTCCTGATCAACGGCTACAACCCGCAGATCGACGCGCCGTTCGTCTCACCCGACGACGGCGCGGCGGCGCGGATGGCGGTGCGCCACCTGGCCGAACTGGGTCACCGGCGGATCGGGCTCGCCGTCGGCCCGGCCCGCTACGTGCCCTCCCGCCGCAAGGCCGAGGGCTTCGTGGCGGCGCTCGGCGAATCGTTCGGCCTGTCGAGGGGGCAGGCCGAACGACTCGTCCAGCACACCCTGTTCAGCGTCGAGGGCGGCGACGCGGCGGCCGCGGCCCTGCTCGACGACGGCTGCACCGGCATCGTCTGCGGCAGCGACCTGATGGCGCTCGGCGCGGTCCGCGCGGCCCGCCGCCGGGGCCTGGACGTGCCCGGGCAGCTCTCCGTCGTCGGGTTCGACGACTCCCAGCTGATCGCCTTCACCGACCCACCGCTGACCACGGTGCGCCAGCCGGTGCAGGCGATGGCGACCGCCGCCGTCGGCGCACTGATAGAGGAGATCCACGACCGCGCGCAGGGCCGTGAAAACCCGCCGCAGCGCACCGAGTTCATCTTCCAGCCGGAGCTGGTGGTACGGGGATCGACGGGGCCGGTCCGGGAATGACCTCAGGGGTCGCGCCACCTGCCACACTGGGCGCGCCTTGACGAACGCCCACGACCGGAAGCTGGTGTGTGATGAGCGACGAGCCGCGTCCGTACACGAAGGAAGAAGTGCTGCACGGGGTCGCGCTCATTCAGGCGCACCTCGCGGAGGACGAGGACGCGGTGGACGCCCTCTACGACGAGGAGGACGAGAACTCCGCGGTGGAGGCGGCCCGCGCGATGTTCGCGATGGCCCACATCATCGTCCACGGGCTGATCGTCCCCGAGATGTGGGTCATCAAGAAGGGCTTCAGCTTCGGCGACACCCGCAACGTCCCCGAACTCAACCTGGCCCTCCACGTCGTACGGAACATGGAGGAGCGGGTGGAGATCGCCCGTGCCTGGCCCATGGTGATCGCGGTGTCGGCGGGCGAGGTGATGGGCCTGATCGTCCAGTGCACCGACACCAAGATGGAGGACGTGCCCGCCTTCCTCGACACGGTGCGCGAACGGGTCCTGCTCTCGATGCAGGGGTAGCGCCCGGCCGTCAGCCCCGCCGGGCGGCGTACGCCACGAACGCCGCCCAGGCCGGGGCGGGGACGGCGAGTTGCGGTCCGTCCTTGTCCTTGGAGTCCCGGACGTGGACGGTGGTGGGGCAGGTGGCGATCTCTATGCAGTCGTCGCCGTCGCCGCCGCTGTAGCTGGACTTGTGCCAGGAGAGAGCGACCTCCACACAGTCGCCGTCGCCGCCGCTGCTGTAACTGCTCTTGAACCACGCAAGTTCGGGGATGCTCATAGCGCTCCTCGCATCTGCTCCAGCAGGCTCCGCGAGTCTTCGGGAGTGAGAGCCTGGGAAAGCAGTTTGACATACCGCATTTGGAGGACGCTCAGCTCTTTCGGGTCGGAGATGAAGAGGCCACCGCGCTGGCCTTCGCAGTAGGCGAACCACTGGTTGTCCGGGGTCTCCAGCAGCTGCATAGGGCCGTCCAGCCCGGCGTGCTTCTCCCGTACGAGAGGCATGACTTGCACCTGCGTGTTCCGCAGCTCGGCGAGTTCGAGAATGTGACCGATGAGTTCACGCGTGACCTCCACTCCGCCCGTGTGGCGAAGGAAAAGATGCTCTTCAAGGATGAAGCGGTACGCGGTGTTCGGGCGCTCCCGAAGCAGCCGCTGTCGCTCGGAACGTGCGGTCCATTGCGCTTCGATCTGGCCGTCGTCCAGATGCGGAATCTGCTCCGTGAACAGTGTCCGCGCGTACGCCTCCGTCTGTAACAGCCCCGGCACCAGGCGGCATTCGTACGTGTAGAGGCTGATCGCCTGCTTCTCCAGCTCCGCCCACTCGCGGAACCAGCGGGCCAGTCCGGGCTGCTTCGACAGCCGCTTGGCGGCCTTGCGCAGGACGCCGTTCGCGTGGAGGGTCTCTTCCGAGCGGTCGATGAACGTCTTCGAAGGGAGGCGTCGGCCCTGCTCGACGGAGCCGATGTAGTGCGCCGAGTACCGGATAGCCGGCGCCAGGGCCTCCTGCGTGAAGCCGGCGTTCTCGCGGAACCCTTGATAGACGGCGCCGAAGGTCCGCAGACTGCCGGAGGGCTCGGGCTTGCCGCCGTCGTAGGTGTCGGTGCTTGCGTCTTCCATTCCCGGTACTCCCGATCACTGGTACGGACCCACTCGTCACCCATGGTGACGAGTCGTGGCTCGGCCCGTCCACGTACCCGGCTCGTACAGTTTCCGGAGTACGTATCGAGTACCTGGTGTACGAGGCTGCTGACCAGCACCGTTTTCCGTATGTCAGCCCAACCAGCCGTCACCGTACGGATGTTCACGCAGCGCTTCAGCGCCACCCCTCGCGGGGCCCGCCTCGCCCGGTACCTCGCCGTCCAGCAGCTCGATGTGTGGGGCCACCCGTACGGCGGCGAGGTCTCCGATACCGTGGCGCTGATCATCGGCGAACTGGCCGCCAACGCCGCGACCCACGGGCGCGTGCCCGGCCGGGACTTCGAGCTGCGGCTGCTGAAACTGCCGGGCTCGGCCCGCCCGGGCATCCTCCGCGTCGAGGTCGCCGACACCCGTACGGAGGCGCTCCCGCCGGCCCCCGCCGGCCTCGTGGTGCCGCCGCCCGACGCCACGAGCGGCCGTGGCCTGCTCGTCGTGGCGGCGCTCGCGTCCCGCTGGACGGTGCTCGGCCGCGACCCGGTCGGCAAGATCGTGCGCGCTGAAGTGGACCTCTGAGCAGTCGGCTCCCGAAGTCCTGCGGGGGGGCGTCCCGATTGGGTGTCGCCGAGGTCAGCGGTAGGCGGCGAGGAAGGCGCTGACGCCGGCGGCCGCGAAGCGGTCGAGTTCGTCCTGTGTGTGCTGCGGGCTTCCGTGGAACATGGCCTTGTTCACGGGGATCCAGAGCAGCAAGCCGGAAAAGTGGTTGGCTGCCAGGTGGGGGTCGGCGATGCGGAGAAGTCCCTGGTCGGCGAGGTGGTGGAAGGTGGTTGCGAGAGTGGACAGGACGCGTTCGAATCCCTGCTCATACCAGGCGCCGCCGAGCTGGGGGAACGTGTCGGCATTGGCGATGATCAGGCGCCGAAGCTGGAGTACTTCGGGTTGGGTGAGGGCGGTCAGGAACTGGCGGGCCAGGCGGGTGAGGTTCTCGTCGAGGGCCTGGGCGTCGGCCGGGATGTCGGCTACCAGGTCGACCATGGCGTCGACTCGGTCGGTGGTGGCAAGGACGATCTCGGCAAACAGCTTCTCCTTGTCGGTGAAGTGCTTGTAGACGGTCTGCTTGGAGACCGCGGCGAGCTTCGCGATGTCGTCCATGCTGGTCCCGGCGTAGCCCTTGGCCATGAACGCCTTGGTCGCCGCGTCCATGATCGCCGTGCGCTTGCGTGCCGACCGGCCTTCCTCACTCGCCGTCATGCCCCACCCTCTCGTCAGTACTAGACAGTCTAGTTTTTTCGTGGCTACTCTAGCGCCGGACTTCGCAGGAGTACCAGACCGTCTAGTTCTATCCGGGGGATTCCTTGACTCAGGCCATCGGCGCTTCAGCCACTGCCGACTCCGTATCGACGACGCGGCCCACGACGCGGGCCCTGCTGGCCGGTGGCATCGCGACCGGTCCGCTGTTCCTGGGCGCCGGCGCAGTCCAGGGACTCGCCCGCGACGGCTTCGACTTCACCCGCAACGCGATCAGTCAGCTCAGCCTGGGCGACCTGGGATGGATCCAGGTCGCGAGCTTCCTGCTGACAGGCTCGCTGGCCATCGCCGGCGCCGCCGGAATCCGCCGCACGCTGGCCGGTACAACCGAGGGCCGCTGGGCGCCGCGGCTGATCCGCGTGTTCGGTGTCTCGTTTCTCCTCGCCGCGGTATGCACCGCCGACCCGGGTGCCGGATTCCCCGTCGGCGCCCCTGAGGCCCCGGTTGCCTCCCTCAGCTGGCACGGCGCCCTCCACATGCTCAGCGCCATGGTGGGCTTCCTCGCCCTGTGCGCATCCTTTGTGATGCTGGCCCGCCACTTCGCCGCCCGGCGACAGCGCGGCTGGGCGGTGGGCTCCCGCCTGGTGCCGCTCGGTGTCCTTGCGGGGTTCGCCGCGTCCTCCGCCACCGTGCTGGCCTTCACCGCCGGAGCCGCCCTCGGCCTCCTGTGGCTGACCGCGATCACCGCCCGGCTGGCCACCACGCTCCCGGCCACGCAGACCTAGCGGTATCCGCCCGGCCCGCCGGGCACAAAGACGACCAGCATGAACTCTTCGAAGCGAACAGGTAGGACAACGCCCATGAGCGCACCGGTAAAGGGTCCCGCCAGCTACTTCCCCTCGATCGAGAAGAAGTACGGCCGCCCGATCGCGGAGTGGAAGGAACGCATCCGCACCTCGCCCCTGACCAAGCACATGGAACTCGTCACCTGGCTCAAGACCGAGCATGGACTCGGCCACGGCCACGCCAACGCGCTCGTCGCCCACACCCTCGCCGAAGGCAGCGGCAAGTAGCCCGAGCGTCCGTACCGCGGGACCTCTTCGGGCCCCGCGGTACGGACGCTCGGCCCGGGTGCTGTCGCTTACAGCCGGCGCTCGTCCCCTCCTTCCCGATTGGTCCGTCCGCCGTGCCCATGGCCTGCCCGACATCTCTCACCGCCGCCGACCGCAGGCGGCTCAAGAAGATGGCCTGGAGCCCCAAGAGCGAGTACCGGCAACGAGTGCGGGCACAGGTGGTACTGCACGCCGCGCGCGGACGGTTCGCCAAGCAGGGGCTCGCCGGGCTCGCAGACCGGGCACGCTCCGGCCGCCCGCCGGTGTTCTGCTGGTCAGACTCGACCGGCACACCACCGATCACCAGCAAGAATCCTCCATCGCACTGGCAGCATGATCCCCCGAAGGACTTCCGGAGCCGACCACTAAGCCGTCGGCGTCCGGGCGTCCGGGGCGGCGGCCACGGAGGCGGTCACCACGACCTGCTCCGCGCAGCCCGTCGCGCGCAAGGCGTCGCCCATGACCTCGACCAGCCATACCGCGACGTCCGGTGACCACTCCCGCGTACGGCAGGTGAAGCGCAGCACGCCGCGCTCGCGGGTCTTGTTGTAGCCGTGCTCGCCGTGCAGGTCGGCCATGCCGGACACGTCGAGTCGTCCGGCGGCGACGTCGAGCTCCGCGATGTCGCCGAGGCGCTCCCGGGCGGCGCTGCACACCGCCGTCTCCTTGCCCCACGCCGTGGGGCCGGCTCCGACCGTGACGGTCACCGGGACCGAGGCGGACGGGTCGGCGAGGGCGAACCAGTTCCGCATCGCCTCCAGGTCGTCGGAGGCGTCGCCGACGAGTTCGTGCAGCGGGAGGACGGCATGCAGACCGGTGAACCGGACGCGTCCGATCCGGTGCAGCGCGTCCGAGAGGATGCGCGTGATGTGGAGGACCGGGAGCCGCGGCTCGCGGACGTCGACCGGGATGTCCGCCGACATCCACGCCAGCTCCCGGACCTCGCCGTCCTGCGTCCAGTCCCCGCCGGCCAGGCAATCGGCCCAGCGCCCCGGGTCCTGGACGATGCGGGCCTCGCCCCAGCCCTTGTACTTGTAGGTCCAACCGCCGGTGGAATACCAGCCGTAGCCCTCGGACCGGCGCATGGCGAGGTCGTACAGCGGGCTTCCGGTGTCGTCGCACGCGAGGTGCGCCGCCCACGGGTACCGGTCGAGTACCCCGTGCAAGGCAACGAGCGTTTCGTAGTACACGCCATGGCCCTTTCTGTACTCGACCGGATTGTCCGCGTGCCCCGGCCGGATGCTGGACGCCGTAGTACAGCGTCTGTGTCTTCGCCACGAGGACGGCCAGTACGGCCGATGCTCCGCCGATGCGTATCTTCATGAATGCTCCCCCTGTTGTGGGCGCGCGCCCCGAGGAGCCGACCGCAGCGCCCCCCTTCGCGCAATCGTTTTGCTTTGGGTGCTTCCAGCGTTTCGGGCGGTGGGTCGTATACGCCCGTATCGGTCGGTGTCTGGGGCGGGGGAGTGGAGGTGGGGCGCCGGGGTGGGGGCGTCCGTTGCCGGTCGGGGGTGCGGATCGGTCCGGACGGCCGGGCGCCTGGGGCCCGTTGACGGGCCTCCGGCCGGCCGGACCGCCTACCGCGGAGGGAACGTAACACCCTTGCAATGTCTTGCGTAAGGTCTTGCAACGCCGAATCGTCGCGGATAGAACCATGACCCATGTCCTCCACCCCTCGCCGTCCCGCCCGGCGCCCGGCCGCCGCCCTCGCCCTGGCCGTCGGCGCGGCCGCCCTGCTCGTCTCCTCCCCGCAGCAGCCGGCACACGCCGCCCCGCCACCCGGCCCGGAACAGGCCCTGGCCCAGTGGATCGACCGCGACACCGTGGTCTGGAAGGGGGCCGAACGCGGCGCCGCGCAGCTGGAGTTCGACGCGCCGGCCGGCAGGGCCGCCGTCACCGACGCGGCCTCCGGTGCGCCCGCCTCCGGCGGGGCCGTCAAGCGGCTCCGGCTCACGCCCGGCACCCTCACCCCCGCCGAACGAGCCGCCTTCCCGCACCTGACGGGCTACCCGGCCTTCACCGTCGACCCCCGGGACCGGGCCCTGGCCGGTACGGCGCTGCGCGGCCACCTGGTCGCCGCGCAGCGCACCGCGGACGGCCGGCGCACCACCACCGGCGTGCAGATACCCGGCGTACTCGACGACCTCTACGGCACGCGGGCCCGGCACGCCGCGCTCGGCCCGGTCTTCGACCACGGCCGCCCCACCCTCTCCGTCTGGGCGCCCACCGCCCGCACCGTCGCGCTGGAACTCGGCGGCCGTACGGTCCCGATGCGGCGCGACGACCGCAGCGGCGTCTGGCGGGTCCAGGGGCAGCGGGACTGGGTCGGGAAGCCCTACCGCTACCTCGTCACCGTCTGGGCGCCCGCGGCCGGCCGGATGGTCACCAACAAGGTCACCGACCCGTACTCCACGGCCCTGACCGCCGATTCGGCCCGCAGCCTCGTCGTCGACCTCGACGACCCGCGGCTCGCCCCCAAGGGCTGGGCGGCGCTGCGCAAGCCCGCCGCGGTACCACTGCGCCGGGCCCGTATCCAGGAGCTGCACCTGCGTGACTTCTCGGTCGAGGACCGCACCTCCCGCCACCCCGGCCAGTACCTCGCCTTCACCGACAGCCGGTCCGACGGCATGCGGCATCTGAAATCCCTTGCAGCGGCCGGAACTTCTTACGTTCACTTGCTGCCGGTCTTTGACGGCGCCACCGTCCCCGAGCGCCGCGCCGACCAGGGCCGCCCCCGCTGCGACCTCGCCTCCTACGCCCCCGACTCCGAGAGCCAGCAGGAGTGCGTCACCGAGGCCGCCGCCCGGGACGCCTACAACTGGGGCTACGACCCCCTGCACTACACCGTCCCGGAGGGCTCGTACGCCTCCGATCCGGAGGGTGCCGCGCGCACCGTGGAGTTCCGCCGCATGGTGCAGGGTCTCAACGGTGCCGGCCTGCGCACCGTCATGGACGTCGTCTACAACCACACCGCCGCGAGCGGCCAGGACCCGCATTCCGTCCTGGACCGGATCGTCCCCGGCTACTACCAGCGGCTGCTCGACGACGGCAGCCTGGCCACCTCCACCTGCTGCTCCGGGACGGCGCCCGAACACACCATGATGGGCAAGCTCGTCGTCGACTCCGTCGTCACCTGGGCCAAGGAGTACAAGGTCGACGGCTTCCGCTTCGACCTCATGGGCCACCACCCCAAGGCCAACATCCTCGCCGTCCGCAAGGCACTGGACGCCCTGACGCCGCGCAAGGACGGCGTCGACGGCAAGAAGATCATTCTCTACGGGGAGGGCTGGAACTTCGGAGAGGCGGCGAACGACGCCCGCTTCGTGCAGGCCACCCAGCGGAACATGGCCGGCACCGGCATCGCCACCTTCAGCGACCGGGCCCGCGACGCGGTGCGCGGCGGCGGCCCCTTCGACGCCGACCGCCGCCTCCAGGGCTTCGCCTCGGGCCTGTACACCGACCCCAACTCCGCGCCCGGGAACGGCTCGTCCGCCGAACAGCGCGCCCGGCTCCTGCACGACCAGGACCTCATCAAGGTCGGCCTCACCGGCAACCTCGCCGACTACGCCTTCACCGACACCGCCGGCCGCCGGGTGACGGGTTCCCAGGTCGACTACAACGGCGCCCCCGCGGGCTACGCCGCAGCCCCCGGTGACGCGCTCGCCTACGTCGACGCCCACGACAACGAAACCCTCTACGACGCCCTGGCCTACAAACTGCCGCAAGGAACCAGCGCCGCCGACCGCGCCCGCATGCAAGTCCTTGCACTGGCCACCGCAACGCTGTCGCAAGGACCTGCGCTCTCCCAGGCCGGCACCGACCTGCTGCGCTCCAAGTCCCTGGACCGCAACTCCTTCAACAGCGGCGACTGGTTCAACGCCCTGCACTGGAACTGCGCCGACGGCAACGGCTTCGGCCGCGGGCTGCCCCCGGCCGCCGACAACAAGGACAAGTGGCCCTACGCCAAGCCCCTCCTGGCCGACCCCGCGCTCCGCCCCGGCTGCGCCGCGATCCAGGACGCCTCCGCCGCCTACCGGGACCTGCTGCGGATCCACGCCACCGAACCGGCGTTCGCCCTGCCCACCGCCGCCGCGGTCCAGTCGCAGCTGTCCTTCCCGCTGTCCGGCAAGGACGAGACCCCCGGCGTGCTCACCATGCGCCTCGCCGACCTGGTGATCGTCTTCAACGCGACCCCGCACCGGCAGGACCAGACCCTCGGCGACCTCGCCGGCCGGCCCTACGCCCTGCACCCCGTCCAGGCCCGGGGCGCGGACCGCACCACCGCCACCGCGTCGTACACCGCCGCGTCCGGCACCTTCACCGTCCCGGCCCGCACGGTGGCGGTCTTCCGCCGGGGCTGAGCCCGCCCCCTCGGCGGCCCCGCCGAGGGGGTGCGCGCCGAAGGCCG
Organism: Streptomyces lydicus; assembly: GCF_000717345.1. Classification (GTDB taxonomy): domain Bacteria; phylum Actinomycetota; class Actinomycetes; order Streptomycetales; family Streptomycetaceae; genus Streptomyces; species Streptomyces lydicus. Next base: position 24,863 of record NZ_JNZA01000040.1, read on the forward strand.
GCGGGGCGGTGTGTCCCGTGCCCGCCGGCTAACGGTCCAGTCGCTTTTCGAGGAGGGTGACGGCGTACGGGCTGCCGCCGTTGTCCTCGTCCGTCTTGCCGGGCTGCTCCCCGACGACCGTGTACCCGGCGCCCTCGTAGTACGTGCGCAGCCGCGGGTTGCTCGCGAGGCAATCCAGCCGCGCCCACTCCCGGTCCGCCTCGGCGATCCGTCGCTCGGCGTGCGCCAGTATCGCCCGCCCGGTGCCCGCCGGCGCCCGCCCCCGGTCCACCATCAGCCGGTGCACATACCCCGCCACCGGCGGTTGCGGCCCCCAGGCCGGCTCATCGCTCCACCACAGCTCGCAGGCCCCCGCCGTCCGCCCGCCCGCCTCGGCCAGCCACACCTCCCCCTCCTTCATCCGCAACCGGAAGTGCTCCTCGCTCTTCCCGCCGGGCCGCCATTGCGCGATACCCGACGCCTGCATCCAGCGCGCCGCGGCGTCGTACAACTCCACCAGCACCGCCACGTCGGGACCGTCCTCGGCGAGCCGGAAAGTGATCGTGTTCATGCCCGGAATTGTGCCGTGGTGACAAATTTCCCGCACCACCCATCCCTGCGGCACCGGTGCTCCGAATACGGGGCGACATCTCGCCGAGGTGTCGCTTCGCACCCGGATGACCTGCGGCCCTCCCGTCACGAGGCCGCCGGAAAGGACCGCACGTGATACCCGAGCACACCAGCCGCCGCGCCGCACTCGCCGCTCTCCCGGCCGCCCTCGCCCTCACCGTGGCCCTCGCGTCCCCGGCCGCCGCCGACGGAAACGGCGCCTACCAGATCAACCTGGCGCCGCTGAACAACTCCGGTTCGAAGGGCGTCGCGATGCTCAGCCTGAAGGGCAACCAGCTGACGGTGAAGATCGAGTCCGAGGGGCACGTACCGGGGCAGCCCTCCGCCCAGCACCTGCACGGCTCCACGGACGGGCACGACTTCCACTGCCCGGACGCCAGCGCCGACACCAACGGTGACGGGGTCATCGACAACACCGAAGCCACCGTCCACTACGGCAACATCAACATCTCCCTGACCACCAGCGGCTCCACCGACGCCAAGAGCGGTCTCGCGGTGGACCGGATGCCGGTGGCGGACGCACAGGGCAAGGTCTCCTACGAGCGCACCCTGACCGTCTCCCAGGCCGTCGTCGACCACATCAAGGACCTGCACATCGTGCAGCACGGCATCGACCGCAACGGCAACAACAAGTACGACTTCGACGGCGCCGGCAAGAGCGAACTCGACCCCACCCTCCCCCAGGAGGCCACCGCCCCGACCAACTGCGGCGAGGTCCAGGGCGCCGCGGTCGGGTCCATCCCGGTCGGCGGGGTCGAGACCGGGACGGGGCCGGTGGACGGTGCCGCCGGGAGCACGGGAGTGCCGGGCGCGGCGCTCGCCGCCGGCGGTCTCGCCGCGGCCGCGACCGGCGCGCTGGTCGTCCTGCGCCGCCGCCGGGAGCGGCCCGCCGCCGGACGCGGCGGGAACAGCGGGGCCGCCGCGTGAGCGCCCGCGGCACCGGCCGCGTCACCACCCGCCGCCGGGCCCGCCGGGCCACCGGCTGGGTGTGCGTCGCCGCGGCGGCCGTGCTCCTCGCCGGGTGCGGGGAACAGGCCCCGGCGGCGCCGCAGTCGCTCCCCGGCGGGCAGCAGGGCCAGGGCGGTCACCCGGCCCACGACGAGGCGTCCGCAGCGGACGGCTCCGGCGGTGCGGCCGCCGCGAGCATGCCGGCGTCCGTCCCGATGCGGCTCACCATCCCCTCGCTGCACGTGTCCTCCACGCTGGAGACGCTGGGCCAGCACAAGGACGGCAGCATGGAGACCCCGCGCGACCCGGCCAAGGCGGGCTGGTACGGGCCGGGGCCGACACCGGGGGCCAAGGGCCCGGCCGTCATCGCGGGCCACGTCACCTGGAACGGCACCCCGTCGGTGTTCCGCCGGCTGTCGTCGATGAAGCGCGGGGACACCGTCGAGGTCGCCCGGCAGGACGGCCGGACCGCGAAGTTCACCGTCGACCGCATCGCCACGTACCCGAAGAACAAGTTCCCCACGCTGGAGGTGTACAAGAACCTCGACCACGCCGGGCTGCGCCTGATCACCTGCGGCGGGGACTACGACCAGGGCAAGCACTACTACCCCGACAACGTGGTGGTGTTCGCCAGCCTCACGGGCGGTGCCTAGCCCGTCGCCGCGAGACAGCGGCGGGGGCGGCTCAGGCCGGCTGCGGCAGCGTCAGCAGCCGGCCCACCAGGTCCGCGAACATCCCGTCCGCCGGCTCGTCGGCCAGCATCCGCCGGACCACCGCGGCCATCTCGTCGTCGTACGCGGCGCTCACCGCCGCCAGCGCCGCGAAGTCGTGCACGAGCTGGCGCTCCAGCTCCCCTCGGGGAATGCGGCGCCCGTCCAGCCACAGCAGCGCGGTGGTCTCGGCCAGGGAGATCCACGAGCGCACCACCATCTCCAGCCGCGGCGCGGGCGCGGGGACGCCGAGGTGGGCGACGATCTGCTCGTACGCGGCCTGGCGGACACCGTCGATCATCGCGCCGGTCCGCGTCGAGCCGATGGCCGGGCCGCCGCGCATCAGCGCGAAGAAGCCGGGGCCGTGCTCGTCGACGAAGTCGAAGAACCGTTCCATCACCCGCAACAGCCGGGCGCCGAGCGGGCCTTCGTGCGGCTCGACGAACCGGGCGGTCAGCTCCTCGGCGGCCCGCCGCAGCGCGGCCTCGTAGAGCTGCTGCTTGCCCGGGAAGTAGTGGTAGACCAACGGCCGCGAGATACCGGCCGCCTCGGCGATCTCGTCGATCGACACGTCCTCGGGGGAGCGGTGGCTGAACAGGTCGAGGGCGACCGCGATCAGCTGATCGCGTCGTTCCTCGACGCCCATCCTGCGGCGCGCCCCGGTCGTCATGCGGCCACCATAACCACCCGGGGCGCGGCGCGGAATCACAGGTCCAGCACGAGCCCGGTGCCGCCCCGCGCCCGGGAGACGCAGATCAGCAGGGAGTCGGCGCGCTCGGCGTCGGTCAGCAGCTCGTCGCGGTGCTCCACCTCGCCGGCCAGCACCCGCTGCTGGCAGGTGCCGCAGAACCCCCGCTCACAGGAGTACGGCAGATCCGGCAGCGCCTGCTCGCGGATCGCCCGCAGCACGCTGGTGTCCGCGGCCACCTCGACCGTCCGGCCGGTGCGGCGCAACTCCACCTCGAACGGCACGTCCTCACCGGCGGCCGCGGGGGCGGCCGGCGCGAAGCGCTCGGTGTGCAGCGTCAGGCCCTCGGGCCCCTCCGGCAGCAGGGCCGCCACCGCGTCCATCAGCGGTTCCGGGCCGCAGCAGTACACCGCCGCGTGCGGCGGCGCCCCGGCGAGCAGTGCGGCCAGGTCAGGACGGCCGTCCTCGTCCTCGGCGACCACCGTCACCCGGTCCGCGCCGGCCCCCGCCAGCTTCTCGATCTCCGCCAGGAACGGCATCGAGGCCCGCGAACGCCCCCCGTACAGCAGCCGCCACGGCACCCCCTCCCGCTCGGCCTGCCGCACCATCGGCAGGATCGGGGTGATGCCGATGCCGCCCGCGACGAAGACGTACGCAGGGCTGTCGCGGAGCGGGAAGCGGTTGCGCGGCCCGCGGACCTCCACCTCGGTGCCCTCGTGCAGCTGCTCGTGCACCTCCCGCGAACCGCCCCGGCCGTCCTCGATCAGCCGGGCGGCGACGGTGTACGCTCCGGGCGTCGCGGGGTCACCGCACAGCGAGTACTGGCGCACGGTCCCCGACGGCAGCACCAGGTCGAGGTGCGCGCCGGGCTCCCACCCCGGCAGCCCCGCCCCCTCCAGGCGCAGCCGCACCACGCCCTCGGCCTCCTCCGTGCGCTCCACGACCGTCAGCCGCCGGGTTCCCGTGCCGCCCGCGCCGCGCCGGCCCCGGCCGGAGACGGGTTCGGCCAGCGCCGGCATCGGCCACAGCGGCGACGCCTGCACCCGGCGGCGCAGCGCCCTCCGGACGACCAGCGCCGCCGCGCCGACCACCAGCACGGTGCGAATCCGGGGCATCTCAGGCTCCTCCGGTCGTACGGGCCTCGGCCGCGGTCGCGGCGGGGGATCCGGCGAGGTAGGCAGCGGCCTGCGCGGTGCTGCCGTGCCGCGAGGGGTGGTACGCCTGGCTCAGGTACTGCGGGATGGAGCGTGCCATGGCCCCCGCGGTGGGCAGCACGCCCTCCCGTCCGCCGCGCAGGAACTCCCGGAACCGCGCCCGGCCGTCGAGCAGCGTGGGGTCGTGCTCCATGAAGAAGCGGACGCCGCGCTGCCACAGGAACACCAGCGCGCTGAACGCGGTGGCCCAGGTCCGCACCCGTCGCCGGTAGCCGCCGTCGAGGTGCACGAACAGGTCGAAGGCGACCGAGCGGTGCTCGACCTCCTCGGCGCCGTGCCAGCGCAGCAGGTCGAGCATCGTCGGATCGGCGCCCCGGGCGTCCAGCGCCTCGGCGTTGAGCACCCAGTCGCCCAGGAACGCGGTGTAGTGCTCGATCGCGGCGATCAGCGCCACCCGCTCCAGCAGCCACCACTCCCGCGCCCGGCCCGGCGGCAGGGTGCGGTCGCCGAGCAGCTTCTCGAAGAACCAGTCCACCTGCGCGGTGTACGGCGTCGGGTCGAGGCCCTGCGCCGCCAGGTGCGGCAGCACGTCGTCGTGCGCCTGCGAGTGCATCGCCTCCTGCCCGATGAACCCGAGGACGTCCGCGCGCAGTTGCGGATCGCGGATGGCGGGCAGCACCTGCTTGTAGACGTGCACGAACCAGCGCTCGCCGGCCGGCAGCAGCAGGTGCAGCACATTGATCGTGTGGGTGCTGGCGGGGTCGCCGGGAATCCAGTGCAGCGGGGTGTCCGCCCAGTCGAAGGCGACGTTGCGGGCCTTCAGCGGGGTGTGCTCGGACGCGGCCGGCTGGGGCCGCAACGAGGCCGTATTAGACATGGCGTCAATGTACTGGCGGGTAAGGAATGCCGGTACCCCTCGGGCGCCGAAAGTTGCCGCCGCCGGCCCGCCGCCGGACCCGCCGTCAGGGGCCTGGCCGCACGACACCCCTGACGGCGCCCCGCTATCGCAGCGCCTCGACCGTCCGGCCGTTCGCCAGCCGCCCCGCCAGCTCCGCGCGGTCGCCCGCCTTCGCCGGGAGCGACAGCAGCCGGCCGGGCGCCTGCCCCCGCACCCCGCCCGTCGCGGTGATCGACGTGACCTGCTCGCTGCCCGCCGCCAGCAGCCACCACGAGCCGGCCGGCGACTTCCACAACACGCCGGCCAGCGCCTTCGGCGACCGCGGCCCGCAGGCCGTACCGCCGTCGGCGCGGGCCACCACCGACCCGGTCGCGTACGGCTGCCCGCTCGGCGCCGGCGCCTGGATCTGCGCCGTCGTCCGGCTGCCCGCACCGCGCCAGGTCTCCGCGCGGGTACACAGCCACGCCGCGCTGCCCGCCGCCCCCGGCAGCGGCTGCTCGGCGAACTTCCAGGAGTTCACCGTCCGCACGCCCTGCCCGCGGACCGTCGCGAGCTGGCAGGCGGTACGCGCCCAGGCCGTCCTGGCCTGCCGGGAGCGCACCTCACCCGGCCTGCGCGGGGAGCCGTACGTCAGCCGGGCCGGGGTCAGCTCACCCAGATCCGTCAGGAGGCGGCCGCCCATGCGCAGCGCCGGCCAGCCGGTGCAGGTGTCGGCGGCCTGCGGCATGGGCACCGGCCCGGTCAGCCCGCTCGCGTCGATCGGCACCGGCTGCCCCGCGGCGTCCGGCTTCAACAGGTCGACCTGGCGCGCCGACGTCACCCAGGGCGCGGCCAGATAGCGGACGTTGCCCTGCGTACGGCCCGCCACCAGGGCGCTCGCCGAGTCCGCCGCCGCACCGTCGGTCCGGGCGAAGTCCAGCGCCGCGCCCGTCCCGTCGGCCTGGCCCTCGCCGTCCGCCGCCTCCGCGTAGCGCACCACCCGCAGGCCGTCATGGAAGATCACCACGACCGCGTGGTCCACCACGCCCGCGAACAGCAGCTGGGCCGGCCCGGCGGCCGGGCCGGCCGGGGTGCCGGGCGTCGCCGAGACCTGGACACCGGCGCCCGGCCTGGCCCACACGGCCAGCGCGCGGCGCAGCAGCGCCCGGTCGTGGACCCGGTCGCCGCGGGCCGGCCAGGCGGCGAAGTCCTGCCGGGCGGTGGTCTTCCAGGCGGTCGCCGAGGTCACCGTCAATTTGCCCGGATCCAGGGCCGCTTCGGCCGCCGGGTTCCGGGCGTAGGGCGGGGCGGCGGCGCCGTCCGGGCCCCAGCCGTCGCCCGGCAGCCCCAGCAGCGCCCCGCACACCAGCACCGCGACGCCCGCCGCCAGCACCGCCCGGCCGTGCTGCCGCCGCCGGATCAGATCCGTCGGCCGGGCCTGCAGCGCGCACGGGTCGAACTCCGGCGACTCCAGCAGCGAACGGTCCCGGCTGCCGGCCGGCGTCTCGGCCTGCTCCGCCTCCTCCAGCGCCTCCCGGGGGTGCGCCACCCCCGCGGCCTCCAGCACCCGCCGGGCCTCCGGCGCGCTCAGCCGCTCCAGATCGCGTAGCACGAACGCCGCCCTGGCCGGTGCGGTCAGCGCCGACAGCGCCTGGTCCAGGGCGAGTTCATCGGCGCCACCGGCGCGCGGGAACAGCCGCAGCCCCCACACCTGCGGCAGCAGCGGCGGCGGGGCGGGCAGCCGGCGGGCGCGGCCGGCGGCGAGCGCGGCGCGCAGGACCCGCAGCCGTACGAAGGCGTAGCCCGGGTCGATGACCGCCTCGGCGCCGGCCCGCTGCGAGGGCAGGCCGAGCCCGTGGGCGGCGGCGCGCTGGCGCGGCAGGGTGCGCTGCACCACGCCGTGTGCGGCCAGCACCCGGCGGCTGCGGCTCCGCCCGGCCGGCAGGACGAGGTAGGCCAGCCGGACCAGCCGGGGGTAGTGCTCGACCAGCGCCGCCTCGGCCTGCTCGACGTCGATGACATCACCGAAGTCGTCGAGGCCGCCGGGGGAGGGGCGGTCCGGACGCGTGGAGGTCGCCTGCTGCTGTTTCACGTTCGGTGAAACGAGTGAATCCTGTGATGGTCACCGGCCCTCACCCGCGTGCCCTGACGGGTGGCGGCACGGCGTCCGGACACGGCCGCGGCCACCGCGGTACGCCTGCCGCGGTGGCCGCACGACCAACTTCGGTGCCCCGTCTACTGCTTGAGGTCGAACTCGCCGTCCCGCGCGCCGAGCACGAAGGCGCGCCACTCCGCCTCGGTGTAGCGCAGTACCACATCGGGTTCGGTGGAGTTGCGCATCGCCACCGCGCCGCGCTCCAGGAAAGCGATCTCCACGGCCTCCTCGGTGTCGCCGGGGGCGCGCTGCCAGGTGGCGTCGGAGATGTCGAGGGCGTAGAGCCACTCCTTCTCAGCTGCGGCACTCATACCGTGATCCCCTCGCTCGTGGTCCGTTCCGGCCGTGGGCCGTGCCGGTCAGCGTACGCGGTGGTCAGGTGAGCTTCCAGCGGCCGAACTCGGCCGTACCGCGGTCCCCGGTACCCGAGTTGGCGGCCGACTGGTGCAGCCCGGCGTCCTGCCGGACGGCGGCTCCCGGGACGCTCACGGTGCCGACCTCCCGCCAGCTGTCACCGCCGTCGGTGGAGCAGGATCCCGTGTACGTGCCGCCGTTCGTGCCGTCCCGGCCGCGCGTCAGACGCAGCAGTACGGGCGCGGTGCCGCCGGTGATCCGCCGGTAGGTGTCCAGCGTGCCGTCGCCGTTGGCGTCGTACGACAGCACGATGCCGTTGGCGGGCGTCACCGAGAGGTTGACGAAGCCCAGGGGGTCCGGCGCGCCCCCGCCGGCGAGGCGGTTGCGGACGACGATGCCGGCCCGGGCCCAGGGGCCGGTGGCGTCCTGCCGGGTCACCTCGACCGTCACCGAGCCGCCGGCGGCCAGCGCGCCCGGCCGGTAGACCGCCCCGAACTCCGCGGTGGCCTTCCACAGGTCGGCGCCCGCGCCGTTGATCGCGAACCGGTCGTCCAGCTGCCCGAACACCGCCGCGTTCGTCGTCACCGTCGCCAGGCCCGGGGCCAGCGGCCCGGCCACGAAGAGCGTGCCGGACCGCGCGGCCCGCACCCGCGGCTCACCCTTCGGCCCGTAGTCCACGGTGAGGTCGTACGGCAGCGGGCGCAGCGGCGCGTCGAGGGGGCCGGGCGGCGCGGTGACCCGCCAACGGGCCTCGCCGGTGCCGCCGGGCGGGACGGACGGCAGGGACACCGGGCCGGCGGCGGTGGCGTCCACGCCGCGCAGCGCGAAGTCGACCCGGCCCGTCGCGCGCAGCCCGTTGACGTTGCGCAGCGCCGCGGCGACGGTGGCCCGGCCGCCCGGCGGCAGCCCGGCCGGGGACGCGGTGACCGTCACCGTGCCCTGGTAGGGAGCGGTGGCGAGGGCGTCGTGCACCCGCTGCGCCGTGCGGTGCGCCTCGGCGGTGGGCCGCAGCGGATAGTCGTTGCGCGCACGGGTCCAGGGCTCCTCCCTGGCGTACCAGTCGAAGGCCCCGGGCGGCCGGTCCGCCGCCAGCGCGTCCGCCAGCTCGTCCAGATACGCCCGCCACTGCGGGAGGTGGACGTCGCCGATCAGGCCGTGCCAGTCGCGGTTGGCGTAGTTGGCGAGCGCACCACCGTCGGCGGTGGGACGGTCGGCCCAGGTGGTGACCAGCGCCCGGGCGCTGTGCTCCAGCTGAGCCGCCTCCCCGGGCCCGGACGCCATGGCCCTGGCGTCGGCCAGCCACGGCCCGAGCAGGAACTGCCGGTGCGCGCCGGTGACCTCCTCGCTCAGCCGCATCAGCCGCAGCCACAGCGAGGACAGCGCACCGAAGGCGGCCCGGTCCTTGCGCCGGTAGGCGTCCTGCAGCTGCCCGATCAGCTGCCAGGAACGGTTCGCCAGCGCCTGCCGCGCGGCGTCGGTCAGATCGTGCCGGTAGGCGTCGCTGCCGCGCAGCGCCGGGCGGACGGCGAGCAGCGCGGCGAACGCGGTGTCGAAGGCCGCCGGGTCGAACGCCGGGGTGTGGGTGGCGTAGACGGTGCCCGACCGGGCGGCCAGGTCGGGCCGGGCGGCGAACACCGAGTCGTGCGGCCGGCCGTCCTTGCTGGCGATCTCGTACGCACTCGTGCGGAGCGCGGCGAACGCGTCCCGGGCCCGCCCGTCGCGGCCGCCGTACCGCAGCTCGGCGTACCCGTCGAACCACGCCACGCGGTCCACCGGGCGCTCCCGCCAGGCCAGTTCGCTGAACAGCTCGAAGGCCGCCGGGTCGCGTTCGGCGGCCTCCGGCATGTACGCGGTGCCGACGAGCCGGCTGCCCGGCTTGTCACGCCAGGCCGTGAAGCGCTCGGCCCAGATGTGCGTCTTCGCGCCGATCGTGGTGCGCCCGCCGAAGTTGGGGATCGACCCGAAGGCGTACGGCACCCCGCCCCAGTCCCGCTCCCGGTCGGTGACCGCGTCCAGGTCGCTGAGCCCGTCCACGATCAGCATCCGGTCGTGGTCGACGGCGTCCAGCAGATCGCGCCGCGGATTGTTCTGCCAGCCCAGGATCACCCAGGTGGCGCCCGGCCGGGCGGTGCGCAGCGCCCGTTCCACCGCCCGCGCGGCCGCCGGCACCGGAACGTCCCCCGGGTCGCCGCCCTCGTGCAGCAGATCCATCTTGAAGTGCTGTGCGGTGCCCAGGAGTTGCTCCTGATGGCGGTAGAAGGCGGCGGCGACCCGGCCGAACGCCTCCGTCCGCGGATCGAGCCAGTCCGGCCGCTTCAGCCCCGACCAGGTGCCCTGCGGAACGGTCCTGGCCCCGGGATTCCGGGCGGCGAACCCGTCCGGGACGGTACCGAAGTAGCCGGGCAGCACCGGCCGCATCCCCAGCGCCCGCAGCCGGTCACAGATCCTCCGCCCCAACTCGGCGCGCTTGCCGAGCAGTTCGGCGCTCACCGGCCCGCCGTAGCCGCTCATGTTCTGGAGCAGCCACCACGGCTGGTGCGAGGGCGCCGGGAGCCAGCCGCGGGCCTCGGCGTCGGAGTACCCGAAACCGGTCAGCAGCCGGTGGTAGACGGCCTCGGCACCCGGGGTGACCAGCACCTCGTTCACCCCGTGCAGCGCCAGCACGTCGATCAGCCGCTCCCAGCGCGGCCAGTTCGCGTACGGGGCGGTGTACCCGTCGTGGGTGTCGTTGAGGGCGAAGCGGTGCGGCAGCGCGGTGGCGCGCTCGACGGGCGAGTCCGGCGCGGGTAGCCGCGCCGGCAGCCGGAGCTGCTCCCCGGCCCAGGACAGATGCGCCCGGCAGGTGTATTTGAGGTACCAGTTGACGCCGGTCAGCAGCACCGCCGGGGTGGTGCCGGCCACGGTGATCCGCCCCTCCGCCCCCGAGACCCGGAAGCGGTCGGTACCGCCCTCCCCGGCCAGCGGCACCAGCGCGAACTGCTCGGCGTGCCCCGGGAGCAGCCGCTCCAGGGCCGCTCGCGCGGGCGCGGTGTCCCACGCCCCGCGCTCCGCCCGGCCCGCGGCGAACGCGTTCCCGCCGAACGCTGCTCCCGCGATCGCCCCGGCTGTGCCCAACAACGCCCGTCGCGACGGATGGCCCATGCGGGCCAGTATTGCGGCCTCCCACGTTGTTGTCTGCGGCGCCGTGGGTGTTTCTCGCCGTTGCGCCTGCGGCGGGCCGGGTGGTGGAAAAGGCCGGTGGGGGCGGGCGTCTTACTGACGCTAGCCCCCACCGGCCTTCAACTTTCTCCCCCGCGGGAGGGGCCGCGCCGCAGGACGAAGTCCGGAGGAGCGGCACCGCACCCAACAACAACCCAGCCCGCCGCAGGCGCAACGGAGAGACGACACACGGCGGGAAAGCCGACAACGTGCGGGGCGCCGCAAAGCGCAACGGCGAGCAACACCCACGGCGGGACAGACAAAAACGTGGGAAGCCCAGAATTCCGCCGAGGCTCATCCAATCGATCCCTCCGCTTCACGCGGTCGGCCGGGGCGCCCGGGAACAGTCTGGCGCGTAGAGAAGGGCCAGGTCAGCCCCCGGCAGTCCCTCCCCACTCCCCATGGAGCGCTCCCATGAGCATGGCAACGACCGCGTCCGCCACCGTCCCCGCTCCCACCGCCGCAGCCGACTCCGGCTACACCGCGCGGATCGCCGACACCGTCGAGCAGATCCGGGCCGCCCAGCGGCTGCGCCACCAGGTCTTCGCCGGTGAGATGGGCGCGACCCTGCACACCCCGCTGGCCGGCCACGACATCGACGCCGTCGACGCGCTCGCCGACCACCTCGTCGTCACCCGTACCGCGACCGGCGAGGTCGTCGGTACCTACCGGCTGCTGCCGCCCGGCCGCAGTCCCCGGCTCTACTCCGACGGCGAGTTCGACCTCGGCGCGCTGGCGCCGCTGCGGCCCTCGCTCATCGAGGCCGGCCGGTCGTGTGTCCACCCCGACCACCGCGGCGGCGCGGTGATGACGCAGATGTGGGCCGCGCTGGCCCGTTACACGCTGCTCTCCGGCCACCGCTATCTGGCCGGCTGCGCCTCCGTTCCGCTCGCCGACGGGGGCACCGCCGCCGCCCATGCCTGGGCACTGGGCCGCACCCGTTACGCCGCCCCGCCCGAGCTCAAGGTCACCCCGCACCGCCCCTGGCAGTGCACCGTCCCCGTGCCCGAGCGGCCCAGCGCCGCCCAGCTGCCGCCGCTGCTGCGCGGCTACCTGCGGATCGGCGCGGTCATCTGCGGCGCGCCCGCCCACGACCCCGAGTTCGACGTCGCCGACTTCTTCGTCGTCCTGGACATGGAACGGCTCGGCGACCGCTACCGGCGCTATTTCCTGGGGGAGCGGTGAACGGCCCCTGGGACGTCCGGTCCGACTGCACCCCGGGCTGCGCCGCGCACGCGCTGCCGCCGCTGCCGGCGGCCGGTGCCGTCCGGCGCTCCGCCGTCTTCGCGTACCGGGTGCGCCGCGCGCTCACGGACGGCGCGCGGCTGGCCGAACCGCCGCGGCTGCGGGACCGTGCGGGCGCGCTGCTCGACGCGTTGGGCATCCGCCTCGACGGTCCCGCGCCCGGGGCCGGTGCGCTCACCTGCCCGGCCGGCGGGCCCGGCACCCTGCTCGTCGTCAACCACATCTCCTGGCTCGACATCCCGGCCCTGCTCGCGGTGGAACCGGTCACCCTGCTCGCCAAGCGTGAGGTGGGTGGCTGGCCGGTCGTCGGCGGGCTGGCCCGCAGAGCCGGTACGCACTTCATCGACCGTACGAACCCGAGACAACTTCCTTGTATCGTCCGGGAGTTGGCCGAGCTTCTGGGGTCCGGGCGTTCGGTGGCGGTCTTCCCGCAGGCCACCACCTGGTGCACCGCCGACCGGGGCGCCTTCCGTCGGGCCACCTTCCAGGCCGCCCTCGACGCGGGCGCGCCGGTGCGGCCGGTGACCGTCGCGTACAGCCAGCAGGGCCTGCCGAGCACGGTGGCGGCCTTCTGCGGCGAGGACACCTTCCTCGCCTCGCTGCGCCGGGTGCTGGCCGCCCGCGCGCTGAGCGTGCGCGTCACCGCGCATCCGGCGCTGACCACCGCGGGGCGGGACCCGGGCCTGGACCGGCGGGAGCTGGCGGCGCGGGCGGCTCGGGCGGTGCTGGGCGGCCGGCCGGCGGGAGGCGTGCCGGCGGGGCCGGTGGCGGCACCCGTACGGGATGCCCCGGCCCATGTTTGACGAGCTGGACCAGCTCGCCGGCCCGCTGCAAGGACTGCTCGGCTCGCCCTGGTTGTGGCTCGTGGTGCTGCTGGTGTCCGGCCTCGACGCGCTGCTGCCGTTCATGCCGAGCGAGACCACCGTGCTGCTGGTCGCCGTGCTCATCGGCCCCGACCTGCCGCTGCTCGCCCTGCTGGCGGGCGTCGCCGCGGCCGGGGCACTGGCCGGCGACTGCCTGGGCTACGCCGTGGGCCGGTACGCGGGCCCGCGGGCGACCGCCCGGCTGCTGCGCGGTGAACGGGGCCGGGCCCGGCACCTCAGGGCCCGCGCCGCGGTCGAGCGGCACGCCGCGCTGCTCGTCATCGCCGGCCGCTTCGTGCCCGGTGGCCGGGTGGTCTCCGCCCTGTCCACCGGGAGCGTCCGTTTTCCGCTGCGCCGCTTCGTCCTGCTGGACGCGGTGGGCGCGGGGCTGTGGGCGCTGTGCAGCACGGCCCTCGGCGGCCTGGGCGGCGCGGCGCTCACCGACTCCCCGGCCGCGGGGATGCTGCTGGCCTCCGGCACGGGGCTGCTGGTGGCCTGCGGGGTGGGCTGGCTGTACCGGCGGGCGCCGGGCGCCCTCCCGCTCCGGGAGGAACGGGAGGGCGCCTGAGGGCGTCCGGTCTCAGGTGCTCGGCACGTACTTGTAGCCGACCCGGCGCACCGTCACGATCGACCCGCGGTGCTCCACGCCCAACTTGCGGCGCAGCCGGGCGACATGGACGTCGACGGTGCGGCCGTCGCCGACGTGCCCGTAGCCCCACACCGTGGTCACGAGCTGGTCGCGGGTGTGCACCCGGTGCGGATGCGCGACCAGATGGGCCAGCAGCTCGAACTCCAGGTACGTCAGGTCGAGCGGTCGGTCCTGGACCCGTGCGGTGCGCTGCTCGGGGTCGATCCGGACGATCGCGTCGCCGGTCGGTGCGGGCACCGCCGGCTCGGCGGCCGGCTGGACGGCGGCCTGCTCGGCCGGCACCAGCACGAGGTAGCCGACCATCGGCGGCTGGCCGGGCAGCGCGGGCAGGCTGTGCTGCGGCGCCGGGATCCATGTCGCGCCGGAGTCCAGCAGTTCGGCGACCGGTGGGGCCCCGTGGCGTGCGGCGCCGCCACCCGGCGCGGCGCCGGGGGAGTGCGGGGCCTCGTCGGGCGCCACGGCACGCAGCCGGTGACGGTGCGGGGGCGGGGTGGTGAGGGGGGAAACGGGAGCCGTCGCGGAACCGGCAGCGAGGGTACGGACGTTCGTCATCGGGAGTCAGCTCTTTCGCGCAGAAGGGGCGTCGGGGACGTCGTGCGCGCGGGCTGGGCTGGAGACGCCGGTCAGCGGCGTCGGAGAGGCATGTGCGGGCCCGCGCTCAGTGCGCGCGGCAACACAGACGGTCGAAAGCGTGCGCCTGCCGGGACGGCCAGAAAGGCTCGAGGTCGCTGCGACCTGTCGCGGTGTCGGTAAGGCTGGCCATGGCCACTATTGAACCAGACAGTCGGTGATCTGTCCCTCGTGCGGGTGGCGGTGTGACGCGATTCGGCCCTCCCATGCCCGGACGGGCGGCGGGACAAGGGCTGATCCGCCTCCGACTCGGCTTGCGCGCACCGGAGTTGAGGTGCGGGGCCGGCCGTCCAAGGGGTGGACGGTGGCCGGAATCGTGCGGTGGTCAGCCCGCTCCTGTCGCCGGCATCCCGCGGCCCATGGCCATCCCGAGCGCGAGCGCCGCCAGATGCCCGGCGTCGGTGAAGGTCCGTGCGCGGCGCAGCACCGGATACGTGCTCAGGGCCAGCAGCCCGGCGGTCGCGGTGGCCCGCGCGCCGCGGCGGGGCAGCGTCACGGCGAGGGCGCCGAGTGTGGCGTGGAGGCCGTAGCTGGCCCCGACATCGACGGCCCGGGCGGTGGCGTCCGGCGGGGCCGTGCGCACCCGGCCGCGCAGGCCCGCGTACACCAGCAGGCTGGCGCCGGTGTGGCCGGCCGCGAACACCCCGGCCGCGCGGGGCGCGCCCCAGCGTGCCTCGGCCGAGCCGAGCGCGGCGAGCAGCGCGGCGCCGTACGGCACCGTCAGCGGGCGCTCGACGAACGCCGCGCTGGTGAGGAGCGTCGCCCACCGGCCGGCCCGCAGATTGGCGACGTTGGTGGAGTGCGCGCGCAGCAGTTCCGTGCGGCGCCCGGCCGGCAGCCGCGCGGTGGCGTACGCGCCGAGCTGCACCGCGCCGACGTACAGCGGCGCGACCCAGGGCAGCCGGGGTTTCCTCGGGTGGCGGTGCGGGGGCATGCCGCCAGTGTGCCGGTCGGCACGGGCAACCGCCGCCGGTCCGGCCCGCGCAGGGCACGCGAAAGGGGCCGGACCCGCCGGTCCGGCCCCTCAGGCGTGCTGCTGCCCGCCTCAGATCTGCTCGCGCCGCGCCAGCTCCGTGCAGCAGGTGTCCACGATCAGCCGGGTGACCACGTACGGGTCGACGTTGGCGTTGGGCCGGCGGTCCTCGATGTAGCCCTTCTTCTCGACCTCGACCTGCCAGGGGATGCGCACCGAGGCACCGCGGTCGGAGGCGCCGTAGCTGTACGCGTCCCAGGGCGCGGTCTCGTGCGCGCCGGTCAGCCGGTCCTCGATGCCGGTGCCGTACTGGCGGACGTGCTCCAGCGGCTTGCCGTCCGCGCCCAGCGCCTCGCAGGCGGTGATGATCGCGTCGTAGCCCTCACGCATCGCGCGGGTGGAGAAGTTGGTGTGCGCGCCCGCGCCGTTCCAGTCGCCCTTGGCCGGCTTGGCGTCCAGCGACGCGGTGACGCCGTACTCCTCGGCCGTGCGGTGCAGCAGCCAGCGCGCCACCCACATGTGGTCGGAGACCTCCAGCGGCGGCAGCGCGCCCACCTGGAACTCCCACTGGCCGGGCATGACCTCGGCGTTGATGCCGGACAGGCCGAGGCCGGCGGCCAGGCACAGGTCGAGGTGCTTCTCGACGATCTCGCGGCCGAAGATCGCGTCCGCGCCCACGCCGCAGTAGTAGTCGGCCTGCGGTGCCGGGAAGCCGCCGCCCTCGGGGAAGCCGAGCGGGCGGTCGCCCTTGAGGAAGGTGTACTCCTGCTCGATGCCGAAGATCGGCTCCTGGCCGGCGAACTTCTCCTCCACCGGGCGCAGCAGCGCGCGGGTGTTGGAGGCGTGCGGCGTCAGGTCGGTGTTGAGCACCTCGCACAGCACCAGCAGGTGGTCGCCGCCGCGGATCGGGTCGGGGCAGCTGAAGACCGGTTCGAGGACGAGGTCCGAGGAGTGGCCTTCGGCCTGGTTGGTGCTGGACCCGTCGAAGCCCCACCGGGGGAGCTTGCTGCCGTCCGTCAGGATCTTGGTCTTGGAACGGAGCTTGGCGGTCGGCTGCGTGCCGTCGATCCAGATGTACTCGGCCTTGATGCTCACGGGGGTCCTCTTATACGGGTAGGTGCGGGTACGCGTGCGGGCGTACGTTCGCACTCTGGCAAGGGGCCATTTCCCGTCCGTTGCTCTTTTGTGAACCGCAGGTTACTCAGCCGGACATCCCGCCATTTCGAAGGTCAACAGTCCTGTTTACCCGGGATTGCCCCCTCGCGTGCGGGGCGGTATGCCCCGCTTCGCCCCTTGCTGTGTGGCGGACGACTCACCCGTGCAGCTTCAGCAGCCCCTCGAACCCCAGGTGCTCCACCCGCCGCATCAGCTCCCGGTGGCCGATTCCCATCGCCTCCGCCGCGTGCCCCACCTGCCAGTCGTGCGCGGCCAGCCGGTGCAGCACATGGCCGCGCCGGACCTGTTTGTCGGTCAGCCGGAACGTCTTGAGGTAGACCACCCTCCCCTTGCCGTCCGTGATCATCTCCCCGATGTGCTGCGGGCGGTGCAGCGCGAACGGCGGCAGGAAGCGCGACAGCCGGAACCGCCCCATCCGGTACACCTGCCGCACGTCGTAGGACGCGTCCAGCCAGGAGTCCGCCATCAGTCCGGCGTGCTGCGCCGCCCACTCCGCCGCCCGCCGCTCGGCGGCCGACCGCAGCTCCGCGAGCGAGCCGATGTACGCGTCGGGCAGCCGCACCGGGTCCTCGCGCACCGGCCCGCCGTAGAGGGCGTACTGGTACATCAGCTCCCCGTACAGGTCCTGCAGCAGGGAGGGGTGCAGCGCCCGGTAGTCGTCCGGATGCGGCACCACGAACGCGGCGGCCGGCGCGTCGGCGACGTACACCAGCACCCCGCACTGCCCCGGATGGATCTCGAAGACCCGCAGCGCGTCGTCGAGTCCGGGCACCGCCTCGCCCCGGTACGCCCGCTCCGCGCGCGGCGAGAGCCCCTCGCGCACCGCACGCCGGGTCCACTCCTCCCACACCGTCGACGGGCCGCCGAAGTGCAGCGCCAGATAGCCGTCGAGCGCGAGGTGGAGCGGCAGGAAGCGCAGCGTGCCCGAAGCGCCGCCGGACGGCCGTCCCTTGTCGCGCGCCCGCTGGGCCGGCTTGCGGGGGAAGTGCAGCGGTGCACAAACCACCGGGCCGCGCCCGTCGCCGAGCTGCGAGCCGTACGCGGCGGCGGGCGACCCGTCACCCGTCCAGTCCGCCACGAAGCCGTGGGGCACGTACGTGCTGCAGTACGTGCCCTTGCCGGACCGCACCGTCACCGGCCCGGCCGGCTCGTCCCGGTACACCTCGCGGTGCAGCCGCAGATCGGTCACCGGCTCCGCGCGCACCAGGGGGACCAGCCGGACCGCGCCCCACACCTGCCCCGGGCAGGCCCGCAGCCCGCTCAGATCCAGCCCGCTCATCCCGCGCCCCCCTCCCGGACCGTCGCCCCGTGCTCCCCGGACGCCCCGTGGTCGCCGCGCACGAACTGCCGCACCCGGTCGTCCAGATGGGCCCGCAGCTCCGCGAGCCCCGTCCGCCCCTCCGCGAACCGCGCCAGCTGCACCAGCGCCGGCAGGTCCTCCGCATCGCGCACCCCGGCCGTCGGCACCTCGGCGGACAGCCGGCGCACCGCGAAGTTCTCCGCGTCGTACACCGGGTTCAGATGCACCACCGAGGTGCGGCCCTCCCGGTCGAGCCGGGTCCGCCACACCCTGAGCACCTCACCGGCCAGGCCGGGCGGCGCGTTGTCCCAGCCGTCCGAGACGATCACCAGCCGCTCGGGCGCGTACTCCAGCGCGTCCAGCAGCCGCATGCCCAGCGGGGTCGGCCCGTACGGGTAGGCCAGCAGCGGATCCCGCCGCCCCGACGTCCAGAGCGGACGGTACGAGCCGGCCAGCTCCGCCAGCAGGAAGTGGCAGGCCAGCGCGGTCGCCAGCGGACGGCGCCGCTTCTGCCGGGAACCGGTGGTGGAGAAGCTGTCGTCCAGCACGGCCGCCACCCGGCCCCAGGTCCCGGCCCGCGCCCCCGCCGTACGCCGCGCCGCCGCCCGCAGCGCACCGGTCAGCTCCGCGCGCCGCGCCACCCGGTCGTCGAGCGGCAGCCCCAGCACGTACGCGGCGAGCCGGGTCAGCGGCAGGCGCGCCGGATCGAGGTCCACCTCGGCCCGTGTCGTACGCGCCGACTCCTGCACCCGCAGCCGCTCCAGCCGCGTCATCCGCGGGGCGATGCGCTCCAGGAAGGCCCGCCGGCCGATGCCGTGCGCCGCCGCGAAGCCCTCGGCGACGGTGAACGACAGCTCGTAGACCGCCTTCTGCTCGTAGTGCGCCCGGCGCCAGGCGTCCAGCAGCGGCGTGGTGAAGTGCTTGCGGCGGCCCGGCGCGAACAGGAAGTCGCCCAGCTCGCCGGCGCGCTGCGGCTCCCCGTCCAGCCGCAGATGGGCGTGGCGCGCCGCGCACTTGAGGCCGGCGCGGTACTTCACCGCGTCCAGCGCCGGGTCCGGCCGCGCCGCGCACCAGTCACGCATGATCGCGCGGGTCCGGCGGTTGTTGACCTTCGCCGCGCGCAGCGCGCGGAACAGGCGGTAGACCCGGGGTGCGGGCAGCCGCGCCAGCCGGGCCGCGATCAGCTGCCCCTCGGTGCGCCGCTCCTCGTCCGTCGCCTCGCCCGCGGTCTCCAGCAGCCGCCGCACGATCAGCGCCGCGTTGTGGTCGTTGATGTCCAGTGCGAGCGCGGCGGCGTACAGGGGGCGGTAGTTGACCCGTACGTACGCGTGCAGGAAGTCCAGCGAGAGCCGCTGCCCGTCCGCGTCGGAGTGGAATTCGCGCTGCCCGGTGGCGGTGATCGCGGCATGGACGAACAGCAGCACGTCCTCGGCCGCCACCAGATCCTGCCTCGTCACCCCGTCCTCCCCGTAGCCGCGGTGCCGGCCGGGGAATGGGGGCGCGAACAGCGAATCGTTGCTTTGCAGAGCAGGTCCGGAAGTCGCGCCGGAGTCCCGCGGCCGGCGGGGGAAACGTAACACCGGCCGGGCGGACGGGGCATACGGATTACCCGCCCGGCCCGCGGCGGGCGGCTGCCCCGCGCGCGGCGCGCCCCGCGAGACACTGACCGCATGACGACCATGCGCATCGGACTCCTCGGTACCGGCCCCTGGGCGCGCAGCGTCCACGCCCCCGCCCTCGCCGCCCACCCCGGTGTCGACCTCACCGGCGTCTGGGGGCGCAGGGCGGAGGCCGCGGCCGCGCTCGCCCAGGCCCACGACAGCCGCCCGTACGCGGACCCCGAGGAACTGTTCGCCGACTGCGACGCCGTCGCGCTCGCCCTCCCGCCGTCCGTCCAGGGCCCGTTGGCGGTCCGGGCCGCCGCGGCCGGCTGCCACCTCCTCCTGGACAAGCCGGTCGCCACCTCCGTGCCCGAGGCCCGCGCGGTCGCCGACGCCGCGGACCGCGCCGGCGTCGCCTCGGTGGTGTTCTTCACCGCCCGCTTCGGCAAGGAGGAGGGCGAGTGGATCGCCGCGCAGGCCGCCGCCGGCGGCTGGTTCACCGCACACGCCGACTGGCTCGCCCCGGTCTTCGTCGAGGGCACCAGCAGCCCGTACGCCCACTCGCCCTGGCGCCGGGAGAAGGGCGGCCTGTGGGACATCGGCCCGCACGCGCTGTCCGTCCTCCTCGCGGTGCTCGGCGACGCCGAGGCGGTGACCGCCACCCGCGGGCCGGCCGACACGGTGCTGCTGACGATGCGGCACAGCAGCGGCGCGGCCAGCTCGGCGACGGTCGGCCTGACCGCGCCGCCCGCCGCGGCCGGCGTCGAGGTCACCCTGCGCGGCACCGCCGGCGTCACCGCCCTGCCCCGCCGGCAGCAGGGCGCCGAGGCGGCCTACCACCGCGCGGTCGACGCCCTGCTCGCCGCGGCCGGCACCGGCCTGCCGAACGCCTGCGACGTCCACTTCGGCCTGCGGGTCACCGAAATCCTCGCCGCCGCGGAGGCGTCCCTGGACTCCCTCATGCCTCTCGGGTCATGAGCGTATGGCGGAATTGGTCATGGAGGCCATGAGCGGGGGGACGTAGCGTCGAGGTCGTCAACGGGCCGCCGGCCGGCCCGCCAACGCACCGAGGGAGCCCCCGCGCCATGACGTCCGCCACCGGATTCACCAGCTACGTCGACTCCGTCCTCGCCGTCCTCGCCCACGACCCGGACCGGACGGTGCTGACCGGCCCGGCCGCGCACCCCGGCGCCGGCGGCGCGACGGACCCCGGCGTCCGCCCCGAGGTCACCGCCGGCGCCTTACACGCCACCGTCCACCGCATGGCGGCGGTGCTCGCCGCGCACGGCATCGGCCGCGGCCGCACCGTCTCCCTCCTCAGCGGCAACCGCCACGAGGTGATCGCCGCCCGCTACGCCGCCAACCTCGTCGGCGCCCGCGTCGTGCTCCTCTACGACGGCATGGCCGCCGAGCCCCTGGCCCGGGTCACCGAGAGCGCCGACACCGCGCTGCTGCTCGTCGACCCCGAACTGCACGCCACCGCACGGGAGCTGCTCCGGCACACCCCCGGCCCGGCTCCCGAGGTGATGACCCTCGGCCCGTCGCCCGCGCCCGCCCTCGGCCCCGACCTGCTGGCCGAGTCGGCGGCCCTGCCGGCCACCCCCGTCGTGCCGAGCGCCGCCCGACCCGACGACGACTGGTGCATCCGGCACACCGGAGGAACGACCGGCATCCCCAAGGGAGTCCGGATGAGCCACGCCGCGTACGCCGCGATGCTCGCCCAGCAGCCGTTCGCCGACGCGGAGCCGCCCCGCTTCCTCGCCTGCACCTCGCTCGCCCACCTGGCGGGGGTGCTGACCGACCTGACGCTCGTGTCCGGCGGCTCCGTCGTCCTGCACCGGGCCTTCGACCCCGCCGCCGTGCTCGCCGCCGTCGCCCGCGACCGCGTCAGCCACCTCTGGCTGCTGCCCCCGCTCCTCTACCGCCTCCTGGATGACCCGTCCCTGCCCGGCACCGACCTCACCTCGCTGACCAGCATCACCTACGGCGGCTGCGTGGCCTCCCCGTCGCGGCTGACCGAGGCCGCCAAGGTCTTCGGCCCGGTGCTGTACGGCGTCTACGGCATGTCGGAGGCGATGTCGATCACCATCGCCCTCCCGGAGGACCACGTACCGACCGGCCCCGGCGGGCGGATCACCGTCGGTCGCCCGCTGCCCGGCGTCGAACTCGCCGTCCGCGACGCGGACGGGCGGGACCTGCCGCCGGGGGAGCAGGGCGAGGTCTGCGTGCGCTCCGCCGGCGTGATGACCGGCTACTGGAAGCAGCCCGAGCTGACCGCGCGGGTGCTGGCCGACGACGGCTGGCTGCGCACCGGCGACGCCGGATGCCTGGACGAGGAGGGCCGGCTCTACCTCGTCGACCGGGTCAAGGACCTGATCATCGTGGTCGGCGGCCACGTCCACCCGGCGGAGGTCGAGGACCTGCTGCACACCCACCCCGCGGTCGCCCACTGCGCGGTCTTCGGCGTCCGCCGGGCCGACGACAGCGAGGAGGTGCACGCCGCGGTGGTGCCCGCCCCGGGGCAGCGGGCCGACGCCGACGCGCTGCGCGCCTTCGTCACCGAGCACAAGGGTTCCCTCTACACCCCGGCCGCCGTGCACGTCGTCGACGAGATCCCGCTGACCCCCGCCGGCAAGCCCGACAAGAACCGGCTGCGGGCGGGTGCCGCGACGGCCTGAAACAGGTCCGCCCGCCGGGGCCGGGAAAGGGGGCCGGGAAGGGGCCGTCAGGGGGGCGCCCGGGGTGCGGCGGGAGGTCGGGCCAGGGGGCCTCAAATCCCCTCTGGCCAGGGGCTTTTGTCAGTGGTGGCCGGTAGAATGGGAACCAGTCAGTGAGGGTTTTCCCACGCTCCAGGAGGTCGCTGATGGCCGCTGCCACACTCATGACGAAGCCTCTCCCGGCCCACCCGCTGCCCAAGAGGCCGCTGCCCGCGGGCTGGCCGCGCGAGCGGTACGAATCCCACAACCGCCGCCTGAAGGCCATGCGGCTCGCCATAGCCCTGATGGACACCGGCGTCTACCGCCCCGAGCAGGCCCACAACCGCAAGATCCGGCACACCGCCGCCCAGATAGGCGTCCACGCCCCCTCCGACACGACCTGCCGACTCGTGCGCACGCTCCTCTACGACAACTGCTGACGGCCCGACGGCCGGCGCCGGGCGACCGGCGCCGGTCCCGCACGGCGCGCGCGGGCGGGGGGGCCGGGGGGCACTCCCCCCGGCCCCCCCCCCCCCCCCCCCCGTCCCCCGGCGCCCCCCCCCCCCCGGCCCCCGCGGCCCCGAAGTCGCGTCCCTCGATCTCCTCGTACTCCGCCAACTGCCGCCGGTGCAGGCCGAGATGGCGCCGCAGCTCCTCGTCGAGACCGGCCTGCCCCACCACCGCGGCCGCCCGCAGCCGCAGCAGCAGCGCGTCCCGGATGGGCTTGGGCTCCTGCTCGCCCGACGCCCAGCCGGTCAGCTCCGCGCGGCCCGCGGGCAGCACCTCGAACTCCTTCTTCTGCCCGCGGGCCGGCTGCTCGGACGGCAGTGCCCGGATGAACCCGGCCCGCTCCAGCTTCCCCAGCTCCCGGTAGATCTGCTGATGCGTCGCCGACCAGAAGTAGCCGATCGACCGGTCGAAACGGCGGGTCAGCTCCAGCCCCGACGACGGCTTTTCCAGCAGGGCGGTGAGGATCGCGTGCGGGAGTGACATGGAGGAATCCTAGGCACCGCGACCGCGGGCCACCCGGCGTCCGCGGCTCACAGGGCCGCCGCGAGCTCCGTGCCCTGCTTGATCGCGCGCTTGGCGTCCAGCTCGGCGGCGACGTCCGCCCCGCCGATCAGGTGCACCGCGCGCCCGGCGGCCCGCAGCTCCTCGTAGAGGTCGCGGCGCGGCTCCTGGCCGGTGCACAGCACCACGGTGTCGACCGGCAGCACGGTGGTCGTACCGTCCACCGTCAGGTGCAGCCCCGCATCGTCGATCCGCTCGTACGTCGCCCCGGCGACCATGGTCACACCGCGGTGCCGCAGCTCGGTGCGGTGGATCCACCCCGTCGTCTTGCCGAGCCCGGCGCCCACCTTGGACGTCTTGCGCTGGAGCAGGTGCACCTGGCGCGGCGGCTTCGGCCGCTCGGGCGCGCGCAGCCCCCCGCGCTCGCCGTAGGTGGTGTCCACGCCCCAGGCGCGGAAGTACGCCTCGGGGTCCTGGCTCGCCGCGTCCCCGGCGTCGGTGAGGAACTCCGCGATGTCGAAGCCGATCCCGCCCGCCCCGAGGACCGCCACCCGCTCGCCGACCGCCGCGCCGTCGCGCAGCACGTCGAGGTAGCTGACGACGCTCGGGTGGTCGACCCCCTCGATCTCCGGGACCCGCGGAGTGACGCCCGTGGCGACCACGATCTCGTCGTACCCGTCGAGGTCCCCGGCCGCGACCGGGGTGTTCAGCCGGACCGTCACGCCGCGCAGGGCGAGCTGGGTACGGAAGTAGCGCAGCGTCTCGTCGAACTCCTCCTTGCCCGGCACCCGCCGGGCGAGGTTCAGCTGCCCACCGATCTCCGCCGCGGCGTCGAACAGCGTGACGTCATGGCCGCGTTCGGCCGCCGAGACGGCACAGGCGAGCCCGGCCGGGCCGGCGCCGACCACCGCGAGCCGCTTGCGCAGCCGGGTCGGCGCGAGCACCAGCTCGGTCTCGTGGCAGGCCCGCGGGTTGACCAGGCACGAGGTGAGCTTCCCGCTGAAGGTGTGGTCGAGGCACGCCTGGTTGCACCCGATGCAGGTGTTGATCTCCGCGGCCCGCCCCTCCTCCGCCTTCACCACGAAGTCCGGGTCGGCGAGGAACGGCCGGGCCAGCGACACCATGTCCGCCCGCCCGTCGGCGAGCAGCTCCTCGGCCACCTCGGGGGTGTTGATGCGGTTGCTGGTCACCAGCGGGACGGTCACCGCGCCCATCAGCCGCTTGGTCACCCAGGTGTACGCCCCGCGCGGCACCGACGTCACGATGGTCGGGATGCGGGCCTCGTGCCAGCCGATCCCGGTGTTGATGATCGTCGCCCCGGCCGCCTCGATCTCCTTGGCGAGCGCGACGACCTCCTCCAGCGTCGAGCCGCCCGGTACGAGATCCAGCATCGACAGCCGGTAGATCAGGATGAAGTCCGCACCCACCCGCTCACGGATCCGCCGGACGATCTCCAGCGGGAAGCGCACCCGGTTCTCGTACGAGCCGCCCCACCGGTCCGTGCGGTGGTTGGTCGCCCCGGCGATGAACTCGTTGATCAAGTAGCCCTCGGAGCCCATGATCTCGACGCCGTCGTACCCGGCGGACCGGGCCAGCTCGGCCGCCCGCACATAGTCCTCGACGGTCTGCTCGACCTCGTCGTCGGTGAGCGCGTGCGGGACGAACGGGCTGATCGGCGCCTGCAGCGCGCTCGGCGCAACCAGGTCGGCGTGGTACGCGTACCGCCCGAAGTGCAGGATCTGCATCGCGATCCGGCCACCCTCGGCGTGCACCGCGTCGGTCACCGTCCGGTGCTGCGCGGCCTCCGCCTCGGTGGTGAGCTTCGCCCCGCCCTCGTACGGCCGCCCCGCGTCGTTCGGCGCGATGCCGCCGGTCACCATCAGGCCGACGCCGCCGCGCGCCCGGGCGGCGTAGAAGGCGGCCATCCGCGCGAACCCGTTCTCCGCCTCCTCCAGGCCGATGTGCATCGACCCCATCAGCACCCGGTTGGGGAGCGTGGTGAAACCGAGGTCGAGCGGGCTCATCAGGTGCGGGTACGGGGTCACGGGGCTCATCGGGCCTCCTTGCGCGGTGGACGTACGCACCGTTGTAGACCAGCCCCGGCCCCTTATGCAACAAGTTGCAAAAACTGTGAGCGAGCCGACGCGCGACCGGCTCGTACGGACCCGGGGCCCGCCGATCCCGGACGCGAAGGTGACGGGCCCCCTACCAGGTGGCGGCGGTGGTCTACCCCTGAACCGCCGCACGCCGCCATCGTGTGTCGGGTCACAGACAACGCCCCGGCCCCTGTGGCAGCTTCAAGTGCGCTTCTGCACGGGGGAGTTGACGCAGGTGTTCACGCACGTGGAGAGGAACGTATGAGCACGCTGGAAGCCATGACGCTGGATCGGGTGGTCGACACCGCCCGCTACCCCCTGTCGGAGCCGGAGAGCGCCGCCGCGCAGGCGGTGGTGGACCGGGCCCGGCACGAGCTGGACACCGTCGGCTGCACCGTTCTGCCGGACTTCATCCACCCCGCGCAGCGAGAGGTCCTGCGGCGCGAGTGCGCCGCCCTCGCCCCCCGGGCGCACGCCGACGTCGAGACCGTCAACGTGTACAACATCGCCGTCGACCGCTCCCTGCCGGCCGGGCACCCGGGGCGCACGTCCTTCGAGCGCGGCAACGCCTTCGTCGCCCGGGACCGCATCCCCGAGGGCTCCCTCATCAGCCGGCTGTACACGCACGCTGCCTTCCAGCGCTTCCTCGCCCGCTGCTTCCGGCTGCCCCGGCTGCACGAACTGGCCGACCCGCTCTCCGGGCTCGTCCTCAACGTCGTCGAGCCCGGCAAGGAACACCCCTGGCACTTCGACACCAACGAGTTCACGGTGAGCATGCTCACCCAGGCGGCGGACTCCGGCGGGATCTTCGAGTACTGCCCGAACATCCGCTCCGCGCACGACGAGCACTTCCCCGACGTCCGGGACGTCCTGGAGGGCCGCGGCGAACGGCTGACCCGCCGCCTCACCCTCCGCCCGGGCGACCTCCAGCTGTTCAAGGGCCGCTATTCGCTGCACCGGGTGAGCCCCGTCGAGGGCGACACCGCACGGCACTCGGCGATCTTCGCCTACAGCGAGCGCCCCGGTGTCATCGGGAGCGTGGCCCGCACCCGTCAGCTCTTCGGCCGGGTACGGCCCGAACACCTGGCGGCCGAGGGGCGGGCCGTACGCGGCGACCGGCTCCTGGACTGAACGCGGCGACCGGCTCCCGGGCCGGCTGACGCGGCGGCGCACCGCCCCCACCCGTACGCCAGACCCCTCCCGACCCAAAAGGTGTTCAAACGGCGGCGGTTCGCCACCCCGTGGGAGCAGGCTCTGGTAGTCCCAAGGCACCCGCACGCACCGACGACTTGAATCGAGACCGGACGTGAACCACAGTCAGGGCGCACCGGCCACCCCGACGACCCCCACCGCCCCCGCGCCTCCCGCGCCCACCACGACCTTCGCGCTGGAGGACAGCCTCCCGCGGGTCCCGCTGCCCTCCCTGGAGGAGAGCTGTGCGCGGTTCCTCGCCTGGTGCGGGCCGCTGCTGACCGCCGGCGAACTGGCCGCGACGGAGGCGGAGGTGGCCGCCTTCCTCCGGCCCGACGGCCCCGGCCGGGTGCTCCAGTCGGCCCTGGAGGAGTACAACGCCACCAAGGGCGTGCACAGCTGGCTCGACACCTTCTGGCCCTACCGCTACCTCGGCCGCCGGGACCGCATCGCCCTCAACGCCAACTTCTTCTTCCTCTTCCAGGACACCGGCCGGCCCCAGCTGGAACGCGCGGCCGGCCTCATCGCCGCCGCCCTGAACCACAAGCACCAACTGGACCGCGAACTCATCCCTCCCGTGGTCCAGCGCGGCCGCCCCCAGAGCATGGAACAGAACAAGTTCCTCTTCTCCACCACCCGGATCCCCGGCGCGCAACAGGACACCGTCCGCGCCCCGTACACCGAGGACTGGCCGGGCCCGTCCGACGCCCGGCACATCGTGGTCTTCTTCCGCGGCGGGATGGTCAAGCTGGACGTCCTGGGCCCGGACGGCGTACCGCACAGCCTGGACGAGCTGGAGGCCGGGCTGCGTGCCGTCGTCGAGGCCGGCACCGGCGCGCCGCCGCCCGGCGCGGACGCCCCGGTCGGCCACCTCACGACCATGGCCCGCGCCGAATGGGCGGCCGCCCGGGACGCGCTGCTCGCCCACCACCCCGCCAACGCCGCCGCCCTCGACGACGTCGAGACCGCCCTGTTCTGCGTCTGCCTGGAGGACTTCGCCCCCGTCGACACCCAGCAGACCTGCGACGAACTGCTCTACGGCGACCGCGGCAACCGCTGGTTCGACAAGGCCGTCTCCTTCGTCGTCTTCGCCGACGGCCGGGCCGGCATCAACGTCGAACACTGCGAGCTGGACGGCACCACCATCCTCAGCTTCGTCGACGCCCTGCTCACCACCCCCGCCGAGGAACACTCCCGCCTCTCCGGCGCCCGCCCCCAGGGGCCGCCCGCCCTGAGCCCGCTCACCTTCCACCTCGACGACGCGTTGCGCGACCAGGTGCACTCCGCCGCCGCGGCCTTCGCGCAGTACGGCGCCGACACCGCCACCCGCACCGTCGCCTTCGACGACTTCGGGGCCACCACCGCCAAGTCCCTCGGCGTCTCCCCGGACGCCTTCGTCCAGCTCGCCTACCAGCTGGCCCACCAGCGCGCCAAGGGACACCTGGGCGCCACCTACGAGTCGATCGCCACCCGGCAGTGGCGGCGCGGCCGCACCGAGGCGATGCGCGTCGTCACCCCGGAGATCGTGGCGTTCGTGGCCGCCATGGAGGACCCGGCGACCGACCCCGAAACCCGCCGTGCCGCCCTCCGTACCGCCGCCGCGGCCCACGTCACCCGCGCCCAGCAGTGCCAGGCCGGCGACGCCCCCGAACAGCACCTGTGGGAACTCGAACTCATCCAGCGCCGCCGCGGCCCGGAACTCGGCCTCACCGAACAGCCCGCCCTCTACCGCAGCCCCGGCTGGCTCACCCTGCGCGACGACTACCTGAGCACCAGCTCCGCCCCCTCCACCCACATCCAGTACTTCGGCTTCGGCTCCACCAGCAGCCGCTGCATCGGCGTCGCCTACGTCCTCCTCCCCGACCGCTTCCACCTCTACCTGAGCACCCCGGCCCCGGTGGCCGACCGGATGCACGCCTTCGCCGACCACCTCCGTACCGCGGTCCGCGACCTGCGGGAACTGCTGACCACGGGGTGAGCCCGCCCGGCGACCTCCCTCCCGCGGTAGAAAGGAGCATGACCGAGAGCAAGGGAAGGTCGCCGGACGCCGGCGACGTCGACGCGGTGACCCGCGCGGTACTGACCGCCTCGCGGGTCCTGGTCGGGGTCTCCGCCCGCTCACTGACCGCGGTCGAGGACAAGATCACGCTGCCCCAGTTCCGGCTGCTGGTGGTCCTCTCCGTGCACGGCGCGGCCAACCTGTCCACGGTCGCCGAACTCCTCGGGGTCAACCCCTCCACCGCGATGCGCATGATCGACCGGCTGACCGGCGTCGGCTTCGCGGGCCGGCAGGCCAGCCCGGACAACCGGCGCGAGACGCTGATCCAGCTGACGGACGCCGGCCGCCGCGTCGTCGACGAGGTCACCGCCCGCCGCCGCGCCGAGATCGCCGCCGTCGTCAGCCGCATGGACCCCGCCCACCGCGCGGCCCTCATCGAGGCCCTCACCGCCTTCACCGAAGCGGCGGGCGAGCCCGCCGTCCCCCCGGCCGGCCACCACGCCTACCCGCTGGGCTGGCCGGACCACCCACCCCGCTGACGGCCGCCGCCCCCGGGCCCGTCACCCACTCCCCACCACATCGGTCAGCACCGCGCGCAGCCGCTCGACGAGCGGGTCGGTCTCCTCGGCACGCCACACCAGGTGCAGCGTGGTCGAGGTGTCGGCCAGCGGCCGGGGCGTCACGCCGATGCGGCGCAGCGCGCGGTGCGAGTCGGCCAGCACCGCCGCCCCGAACTTGGCCGCGACCAGCGCCAGGAGCGTCTGCACACTGCGGCCCTCGGCGCTGACCTTCGGCACGACGCCGGCACGGTGGCAGAGCGCGATGATCTCGTCGTACGACCGCGGGGAGACCTCCCGCGGCCAGATGACCAGGGGGATCTGCCCCAGGGCCGTCAGCGGCGCGGGTTCGGGGGAGTAGGCCAGCGGATGCCCGGCGGGCAGGAACAGCGTCAGCGGCTCCTGCCACCAGACCCGGGTGGCCAGCCGGGCGTCGCGCATCGGCAGGCGCTGCACCGCCAGGTCGAAGCGGCCCTCCAGCACGCCGCTCGACATCTCGGCGTCGTTGAAACTCTCCACCAGCTGGAGGTCCACCCGGGGGAGCTCCCGCCGCACCCGGCTCAGCGCGCCACCGAGCGGCCCGTTGATGCCCGAACCGGCGAACGTCACCGTCAGCCGCCCGGTCATGCCCTGCGCGGCCAGCCGGACGTCCCTCAGCGCGGCCTCCGCCTCGGCCAGCACCCCGACCGCCCGCCGGACCAGCACCTGACCGGCCGCCGTCGGCGTCAGCCCCCGGCCCTCCCTGACGAACAGCTTCGTCCCCAACTGCCGTTCCATCTCCCGCAGTTGACGGCTCAACGTGGGCTGCGTCAGATGCAGTCGCCGCGCCGCGCCGCTGATGCTGCCCTCCTCCGCGATCGCGACCGCGTAACCGAGTAGCCGTAGCTCCATCCATACCTCCCAGGCATGGCAACCATACCCACCGATGCCTGCAAGGCAGCCCCGGCCGCCCCGTCCACCAGGCTTGAAGCACAACGCACCGGGCCAACCCGGAGCCCCCGCTTCCCCCTCCCGAGGAGAACACCATGAACCGCGAAGACCGCTACGCGTACGGCATGAAGGTCCTGGAGCAGGTCGACGGCGAAGCGGGGCAGCGCATCGTCGACTCCCTCGCCGACACCTCACCGGAGCTGGGCCACCAGGTGGTCGCCTGGGCCTTCGGCGACATGTACGCCCGCCCCGAACTCCCGCCGCGCGACCGCCAGTTGGTCACCCTCGGCGTACTGACGGCCCTCGGCGGCTGCGAGATCGAACTCGACGTGCACATCAACGCCGCCCTCAACGTCGGCCTGACCCCCACCGAGATCACCGAGGCCCTGCTGCACGCGGCCGTCTACTGCGGCATGCCCCGCTCCATCAACGCCACCCTGATAGCCAAGAAGGTCTTCGCCGACCGCGGCCTCCTCCCCCTCACCAACATCGGCTGACCCGCCCGCCCCCGAACCCGCCAAGGGCCGCCACCCGTCACGGGTAGCGGCCCTCGCGTGGTTTCCCGCCCTCACCTCAGCCACCCGGCGGCCGGACCCAGCAGAGCGAGCGCTCGACCGCCCGCTTCCAGTTCTCGTACTCCGACTGCCGCCGCTGGGGGTCCATGTCCGGCAACCACTCGGCGGCCCGGTGCCAGTTGCGGCGCAGGACCTCCAGGTCGGGCCAGTAGCCGGCGGCGAGTCCGGCGGCGTAGGCGGCGCCCAGGGAGACCGTCTCGACGGCCATGGGGCGCACCACGGGCACGTCGAGCACGTCGGCAAGGAACTGCATGAGCAGGTTGTCGGACGTCATGCCGCCGTCCACCTTGAGCACCTTCAGGGCGAGCGAGGAGTCGGCGTTCATGGCGTCGACCACCTCCCGGGTCTGCCAGCCGGTGGCCTCCAGCCCGGCCCGGGCCAGATGCCCCTTGGTGATGTACGAGGTGAGGCCGACGATGACCCCGCGGGCGTCGCTGCGCCAGTGCGGCGCGTACAGGCCGGAGAAAGCCGGGACGATGTAGCAGCCGCCGTTGTCCTCGACGGTGCGCGCGAGTGTCTCGATCTCCGGGGCGGTGCTGATCAGCCCCAGCCGGTCGCGGAACCACTGGACCAGCGAGCCGGTGACGGCGATCGGGCCTTCGAGTGCGTAGACCGCGGGCTGGTCCTCGATCTTGTAGGCGACCGTGGTGAGCAGTCCGTGCCGGGACCGTACGAGGTCGGTGCCGGTGTTGAGCAGCAGGAAGCTGCCGGTTCCGTAGGTGCACTTCGCCTCCCCGGGGGCGAAGCAGGTCTGCCCGAACAGCGCCGCCTGCTGGTCACCGAGTGCCGCGGCGATCCGGACGCCCGGGAGGACGGTACGGGCGGTTCCGTAGATCTCGGCCGACGAGCGGATCTCCGGGAGCATCGGGCGGGGGACCCCGAAGAACTCCAGCAGCTCCTCGTCCCAGTCGAGGGTGCTGATGTTCATGAGCATGGTGCGGCTGGCGTTGGTGACGTCGGTGAGGTGCATGCCGCCGGCCGGCCCGCCGGTGAGGTTCCAGATCAGCCAGCTCTCCATCGTGCCGAACAGCACCTCGCCGTCCTCGGCGCGCTGCCGCACCCCGTCGACGTGGTCGAACAGCCAGCGGATCCGGGGGGCGGAGAAGTACGTGGAGGGGGACAGGCCGCAGCGCCGGACGAAGAACTCGGCCCCGGGCCGGCTGCTGAGCTCCTCGACCAGCGGGGCGGTACGGGTGTCCTGCCAGACGATCGCCCTGCCCAGCGGGGTGCCCGTACGCCGGTCCCACAGCACGGTCGTCTCCCGCTGGTTGGCGATCCCGATGGCGGCGATCTCCTCGGGGCGGACATCGGCGTCGGAGAGTGCGTGCGGCACCACGCGCTGGAGGGTGTGCCAGATCTCGACGGCGTCGTGCTCGACCCACCCGGGCCGGGGGAAGTGCTGCTGGTGCTCCCGCTGGGCGACCGACACCAGCCGCCCCTGGTGGTCGAACAGGATGCACCGGGTGGAGGTGGTGCCCTGATCGATGGACATCACATACCGCTCAACCATGATCAGCCTTCCGTTGCGGTGCACGAGGGCGGCGGGGCTCACCAGCGGGCGGCCCCCAGATCCCGGGAGATCGCCCGGGCGGCGTGGCGGACCTGGGTGACCAGGGCCGGCTGCGGGACGCCTTTGGCATCGCAGATCCGCTCGACCGTGCCGGAGGCGCCGATGGCGCCCACGACGAGGCCACCGTGGCCCCGGATCGGCGCGGCGACGCCGGCCTCGCCCGTGATCATCTCTTGTACTTCGGCAGCCCACCCGAGCTCCCGGATCTCGGTGAGTGCCCGGGAGAGGCGCTCCGGAGTGATCAGGGTGTGCCGGGTGTACGCCTCCAGCCCGGCCTCCACGGCCGGCTGCAGGGGCACGCTGCCGAAGGCCAGCAGCACCTTGCCGAGCGAGGAGGCGTGCAGGGGCAGCAGTGCGCCCACGTCCAGGGTCTGGAGGGTGTCGTCGGGGCGGAAGACGTGGTGGACGATCAGCACCTTGCCCTCCAGAGGAGCCCCCAGACGCACCGCCTCCCCGCTGCGGGCGGCCAGCGCGTCGGCCCAGTTGATGGAGCGGGACCGCAGCTCGTTCACGTCGAGATAGCTGGTGCCCAGGTGCAGCA
Organism: Streptomyces lydicus; assembly: GCF_000717345.1. Taxonomy (GTDB): domain Bacteria; phylum Actinomycetota; class Actinomycetes; order Streptomycetales; family Streptomycetaceae; genus Streptomyces; species Streptomyces lydicus. The sequence continues at coordinate 57,159 of NZ_JNZA01000040.1, forward strand.
GCGCGGCCCCGAGCTGGTACTTCCCGGTCGCCGGGTCCTGCTCGACGAAGTCGATGTTCTGCAGGGTGCGCAGAATGCCGTGGGTGGTGCCCTTCGCCAGTCCGAGCGACCCGGCCACCTCACCCAGCCCGAGCCGACGGGGCCCGCTGGCGAGCAGACGCAGAATTGCCGCCGCCCGTTCGATCGACTGGACCGGGCCGGCCATGAGGCAATCGTAGTCCCGCGGTCGGCATCTTCGGGAGAGACGGCCCTTGCGCAGCAGAGCGTTCGGTAATGCCGACCGCTGTTCATTGACCGCCCCCACCGTCCCCCATAGCGTCCCTCTCAAGCCCGGCGTCCAGCCGGCAGAGGGCACCGGAGGAGGAGGCATGACGGCACAGCTTGGTGCGGCGGTTCGGGAGGCGGCCGAATATGTCTTTCCGCTGCCGCACATCCCCGAGGCCGTCTCGGTCGTACGCCGGCGGATACGCACGGTCCTGGCCGACTGGAATCTGGCCCCGGACCTCACCGAGGACGCCCTCCTCGTGATCTCCGAACTGATCACCAACGCGGTCGTCCACGCCGTGCCGCCGGCGACGCTGCGGTTGTCGCGGGTCGGGGCCGACGGGCGCAGCGGCCTGCGTATCGAGGTCATCGACGCGGGGCCGGCGGCACCGGCCGGCTGGCCGGCCGCCGAGTCCGCCGCGGGCGAGCACGGCCGCGGGCTCGGCATCGTCACCGCCCTGGCGGCCGAGTGCGGCACACGGATCCACGCGGGCGGTGTCACCTGGTGGGCGGAGCTCCTCCCCGCATGAGCCGGTGAGCCCCGGCACCGCTGGAGGACCTCTTCGCACGCTCCGACCGTCGAAGGCGGTAAGGGCAACGGGCCGCCTCCACGAACGCCTGGTCGTGTGTGGGTTTGGTGGACCGTCGGCCGGAGTACGGTGAACACACCGGGATATTTCGACCGCTCCCCTTGGCGGTGGTTCCTCCCGGCGGAAACGAGAGGGACGCAAGCTTCCCACTGCGGCGATGCCTTGCCGGAGCGCGAAGTCCGGCGGTGGGCCGGGACGGATCATCCCGCCGTACGTCGGCAACGCGCCGCGGACAGCACGATGAGGGCGGCGAGGACGCCAACGTTCCATGGCTGGCGGCGGTGGGTGTGAGCCTTCGCCTCACCCCGTGGGCACCTCGCCTGACAGAGAGGCCGGCATGAGACCGACAGAAACGATGCCTTCGGCAGGGATAGCCGAGGTCCGTATCGTCGCCGCATCCCCCGAGGCTGCCCGCCGGGTCGCAGAAGTTCTGCGGCACTGCTTCCCTGCCACCGAACAGCGCAGCTACCCTGCCGGCCACGATGGCGGGACCCGGCTCCACATGACCGTGGACACCACTCACACCCCCGAGCCCCATGCGACGGCCCCGCCGTGGCTGGTGGCAAGTAAGTCGGCCGCGCGTGGCCGCCCGCATCCGGACGAGGTCTGAAAAAGCCGGGCCTCAGATTCGGCAGCTGCGACAGGGTCGGCTCCTCGACCGGGCGTCCCGGCCCCCTCCGCCGCGATAGCACGGCACATTTTCCCCAGAGGTGGCAGTCATGGCATCACTAGCCGACCGGAAGGCGTACCGCGAGAAGATCATGCAGGCTCTCTACGAGGCCACTGAAGGCAACCGCCTTCTGGGTGTTACCGGGGCGAAGCTGCTCCAGGAACTCGCGATCCCCGAAGAGGATCTGGCGGCCGCCTGCACCTATCTGGTGGGCGAGGGCCTGATCACGGTCGACTGGGTCTCGGGCAATACGCCGGCCATGGTCACGCTGACGCACCAGGGCATTCGACGCATGGAGGCTGAAGAAGAAGAGCACGGTTGACGCAATGCTCAGGCGGCGTCCGGTCCGTTCGACCGCCACAGTGCCTGTATCGCCAAAGGATGCGTGTGGGGCCGGGCGGGCGAGGAAGTCGCGGTCCAGATCTCGCTTGCCGGACTCGGATGCGACGGCACGAGGAATCTGTCAGGGACGGGAGCGCGTGCCCTTACCGGCGGAGATCCGGAAGAACAACCCATCCGGCCGTTAGGGCTCGGGCTGCGAGTGGGGTACCGGTGAACCATGGCTGGCACCTTCACCACCCGCACGATCAACATCGCAACCGGCTCTACTGAGACCCTGCACGACCTCACGAACGCATGCTCCGCGTTCCTCCGGGAGGCCGCTCACGGGCGAAACGGGCTGCTGAACGTCTTCACCGCCCACGCTACGTCCGGCCTGGCGATCATCGAGACGGGCGCGGGCAGTGACGACGACCTGCTGGCGGCCCTCCGCGACATTCTTCCCGCGGACGACCGTTGGCGGGACCGCCACAGTGGTCCAGGCCGCGGCGGCGCCCACATGCTCCCGGCTCTGGTGCCACCACACGCCACGTTGCCCGTAGTCGATGGTGAGCTGGAGCTGGGGACCTCGCAGTCCGTCGTACTGGTGAACACCGACAGGGACAGCCCGGAACGCCAGGTCCGGCTGTCTTTCCTCAGCTGACCACACGACCCACCCGGTCCTGCGGCTGACCGCCCCTGCTGGCAGCCCGTGCCGTACGAGACAGCCCAGATGCCCGCACGGGAGGCTTCGTCCCCGCGATCACAAGCGGAGCCGGATGAGGGCCACCACCGAGCAGCCGGCCAGGGCCGCTCCGGCCCGAGCCGCTCAACCGCTGGTCTTACCCCCTTAACGAGGTAATTCTCGGGTCGGCTACCCCACGGCCTCCTGTGCCGTTCGCCCCGTCGCTCCGCATCGGTCCGGCGGGCCTCAACGGCAGTAAGCTGGAACTACCGAGGGCACTCCGTACACCAGCTCCCATGCTCGTGTCGTTTTCGGCGATTCACGACACCGGGCCGGTTACGGTCAGCCCGGGGCAGGGCGTGCATCATGACCACGACCATTCGGTATCCGCCTGCGTTCGAAGGCCGGACCGCTTCGCTGCCCCTCCGACTCATGCTGGCGCCGGTCGGCACCGCTCCGGCTCTGCTCGACGGTGCGTGGTGGCCCCGCTCCCGTGACCTCACGGCGGAACTTCCCGCACTGACGGCCGTCCTGGACCCGCTGTGGGGGCGGATCACCCACGTCACGGTGAACCCCACGTTCTGGCCAACCATCCCACGGAAGGTGCCCGTCGACGGGCATGTGGTGGGTGTCGGCTGGTTCAGGGCCGAGCAAGATCCCCACAAGCTGCTGCTGTTCTCCTACAACGTTGGCCGTTGGGACCTCCTGGTGATCCCTCCGGAGACCGGTGCCGCCACGGCCGCCCGGCTCATGACCGAGGCCGCCGATCCGCTGGGCATCCTCACGGCGGGCGCCCTGATGGACGAAGCGGAGCAACGCCGGATCGCGGAGGAGATGGAACTGTCCCTGGTCTCGGTCTGGGACTCCGAAGGCGGCCACGGAGCGAGCCTGCCGACCGATTCGCGAGGGCTTCCGCCGGCTTGACCAGCTGATATGCAAGGGCCCCGAAGCGTCGCCCAACCAGTGAGGGCCGCTACCCGGATCCGGGTAGCGGCCCTCACCGGTCAACCTGACGTCCCATCAGAGAACTGGCCAGGCGGTGCACACGCGGTGCACGAGGGAGCGGAAAACAGCTGTGACCCACGAGAACTCACGAGAAGAGTTTCCGCAGGTCACAGCTGGTTTTTCAGACTACGCCCAGGTCGCCGGGCGCCCGCTCTTAGATGTCGTAGTACAGCTCGAACTCGTGCGGGTGCGGGCGGAGCTGGATCGGGGCGATCTCGTTGGTGCGCTTGTAGTCGATCCAGGTCTCGATCAGGTCGGCGGTGAAGACGCCGCCCTGCTGGAGGTACTCGTTGTCGGCCTCGAGGGCGTCCAGGACGGCCGGGAGGGAGGTCGGGACCTGGGGGACGCCCGCGTGCTCCTCGGGGGCGAGCTCGTAGAGGTCCTTGTCGATCGGCTCGGCGGGCTCGATCTTGTTCTTGACGCCGTCCAGGCCGGCCAGGAGGAGGGCCGAGAAGGCGAGGTAGGGGTTCGAGGACGGGTCCGGCGCGCGGAACTCGACGCGCTTGGCCTTCGGGTTGGAGCCCGTGATCGGGATGCGCATGGCCGCGGAGCGGTTGCGCTGCGAGTAGACCAGGTTGACCGGGGCCTCGAAGCCGGGGACCAGGCGGTGGTAGGAGTTCACCGTCGGGTTGGTGAAGGCGAGGAGCGAGGGGGCGTGCTTGAGGATGCCGCCGATGTAGTAGCGGGCGGTGTCCGAGAGGCCCGCGTAGCCCTGCTCGTCGTAGAAGAGCGGCGCGCCGGCCTGCCACAGCGACTGGTGGACGTGCATGCCGGAGCCGTTGTCACCGAAGATCGGCTTGGGCATGAAGGTCGCGGTCTTGCCGTTGCGCCAGGCGACGTTCTTCACGATGTACTTGAAGAGCATCAGGTCGTCGGCGGCGGCGAGCAGCGTGTTGAACTTGTAGTTGATCTCGGCCTGGCCGGCGGTGCCGACCTCGTGGTGCTGGCGCTCGACCTGGAGGCCGGCCTTGTCCAGCTCCAGGGAGATCTCGGCACGCAGGTCGGCGAAGTGGTCGACCGGCGGGGCCGGGAAGTAGCCGCCCTTGTACCGGACCTTGTAGCCGCGGTTGTTCTCCTCCGAGCCGGTGTTCCAGGCGCCGGCCTCGGAGTCGATGTGGTAGAAGGACTCGTTCGACTTCGTCTCGAAGCGCACGTTGTCGAAGACGTAGAACTCGGCCTCGGGGCCGAAGTACGCGGTGTCCGCGATGCCGGTGGAGGCGAGGTACGCCTCGGCCTTCTTGGCGATGTTGCGCGGGTCGCGGCTGTACTGCTCGCCCGTGATCGGGTCGTGGATGAAGAAGTTGATGTTGACGGTCTTGTCACGGCGGAACGGGTCCACGCGAGCGGTGGAGAGGTCCGCGCGCAGAGCCATGTCGGACTCGTGAATGGCCTGGAAACCGCGGATCGAGGAGCCGTCGAACGCCAGCTCTTCGGCCGGGTCGAAGACCGCTGCCGGGATCGTGAAGTGCTGCATCACACCCGGCAGGTCGCAGAAACGGACATCGACGAACTTGACGTCCTCGTCCGCGATGAACTTCTTGGCCTCGTCGGCGTTCTGGAACATCCAACTCCTCCTAGCCCGGTCACCGGTCGGCGGACGCGGGATTGCTACTCGGAACGCGACCAAGTGCGGTGGCGCGCTCGCCCGACCATAGGCAGGCGGGATTTCCCAAGCATGACCCAATTGTTTCGCCGAGGTTAACCGCCGCGCGGCTGCTCTTATCCCCCAGTGTGCGTCAAAGCGGGACATTGTGAATCGCCCGGTGCGGCACTCCGTCCCTTGCTGTCGCGGTGCCGTCCGGGCCCCGCCGCCGACCTCCCCGCGGGGAACGTATGCGGTCGCAGTACCGTGGTCGGGTGGACAACAGGCAAGCAATCGGATCGTGGATCTCCGGGCCCCGCGCGGCAGCCGAGGACATGGGTGTCGAGTTCGGACACCGCGGGCAGCGGCTCGGGCTGCCGGAGGAGGGGCCGGGCTCGCTCGCCCGCCCCGGACGCCGCTTCGCCGCCCTCTTCATCGACTGGGCGCTGTGCATGCTCATCGCATACGGCCTGCTCAGCGGCGGTAAGGCGCAGTCCGCGAGCAACTGGGCGCTGGTGGTCTTCGCGGTGCTCAGCGTGCTGACGGTCGGCACGGTCGGCTTCACACCGGGCAAGCGGCTGCTCGGCCTGCGGGTGCTCGCCGAGGGCGGCGGCCGGATCTCGCTGCCGCGGGTCGTGCTGCGGACGCTGCTGCTCGTCGTGGTCATCCCGGCCGTCGTCTGGGACCGGGACGGGCGGGGACTGCACGACCGCCTCAGCCGCGCCGTGCAGGTCCGGATGTAGCCACCGCGGAGCCGGAACCGAAACCGAAACGGGTGGGCCCGGGACCATGACGGTCCCGGGCCCACCCGTTTGTGTACGAGCCGGCCGGCTCAGCGCGTCTTGCCGCCGCCCTTGGGCATCCGCATGCCCTTCGGCATCGGACCCTTCGGCACCGGCATGTTGCTCATCAGGTCGCCCAGCGCGCGCAGCCGGTCGTTGACGACGGTGACCTGTGCGCCCGGCAGCACCCGAGGCAGCTTCAGCAGGGTCGTGCGCAGCCGCTTCAGCGGCACCTGGCCCTCGCCGTCGCCCACCACGATGTCGTGGACGGGGGCGTCCGCGACGGTGCGCGCCATCCGCTTCTTCTCCGCGGCCAGCAGGCCGCGCAGACGGTTCGGATTGCCCTCGCCGACCAGCACGATGCCGGCCTTGCCGACGGCGCGGTGCACCACGTCCTGGCTGCGGTTCATGGCCACCGCCGGGGTCACGGTCCAGCCGCGCCCGACGTTGTCCAGCACGGCCGCCGCCGCACCGGGCTGGCCCTCCATCTGCCCGAAGGCAGCTCGCTCGGCGCGCCGTCCGAAGACGATCGCCATCGCGAGGAAGGCCAGGACGAAGCCCAGGATCCCCGCGTAGATGGGGTGGCCGATCACGAAGCCGATGGCAAGGAGAACGCCGAATACGACGATGCCTACGCCAGCGACGACAAGACCGACCTTGGAGTCGACCCGACGGGTCATCTTGTAGGTCAGGGCGATCTGCTTCAGTCGCCCGGAGTTCTCAGCGCCGGCAGCGCCGTCTGAGTTTGCCTTCCTCGCCATACAGCGAAGTTTACGTGGCCTGGGGACGGCTGGTAGCCGCGGCCTCCAGTACGTACTCGGCCTCGTACCGGTCCTTGGCGCGGCGGCGGTCCTCCAGGACCGAGGTCCAGGCGTTACGGCGGGCGGTGCGCTGCCCGTTGCGCATCAGGACGGCCTCGACGGCGCGCAGGGCACCGGCGACGGACGGACGGGAGAGGGCGGGGGTGGCGCGGAGCGGCGCGGCCTGCATGGTGGGTGACTCCCTCGGGTCGGTCGATGAAACAGGAGGTGGTGCAGGAGCGGTGCGTGCATCCATCGTCACGGAAAGGTGTTACCAACGGATGACCTGCCGGTCAAACACCAATGAAACGTTGACGCGGCCCGCCACGCCCCCCGTCCGGGGGAGTGCGGGCCGCGTCTCCCAGCATGTGCCACGTTTCACAAGACGGCGCGCCGGAGAGCTCAAACCGCCTGACTGGACGCCTCGACCTCGCGCTTCTGGATCGCCTGCTGGTAAAGGCGGCCGGCGCGGTAGGAGGAGCGGACCAGCGGACCGGACATGACGCCGGCGTAGCCGATCTCCTCGGCCTCCTCCTTGAGCTCCACGAACTCGGCCGGCTTGACCCACCGCTCGATGGGGTGGTGGCGGACCGACGGGCGCAGGTACTGGGTGATCGTGATCAGCTCGCAGCCCGCGTCGTAGAGGTCCTGCAGCGCCTGGCTGATCTCCTCGCGCTCCTCGCCCATGCCCAGGATGAGGTTGGACTTGGTCACCAGGCCGGCCTCGCGGGCCTTGGTGATGACCTCCAGCGAGCGCTCGTAGCGGAAGCCGGGGCGGATCCGCTTGAAGATCCGCGGGACCGTCTCCACGTTGTGCGCGAGCACCTCGGGGCGGGAGGAGAAGACCTCGGCCAGCTGCTCGGGCACCGCGTTGAAGTCGGGGATCAGCAGCTCGACGCCGGTCTCCGGCATCGTGGCGTGGATCTGCCGGACGGTCTCGGCGTACAGCCAGGCGCCGCCGTCCTCCAGGTCGTCGCGCGCGACGCCGGTGATCGTGGCGTACTTCAGGCCCATGGTCTGCACGGACTCGGCGACCCGGCGCGGCTCGTCGCGGTCCAGCGCCTGCGGCTTGCCGGTGTCGATCTGGCAGAAGTCGCAGCGGCGGGTGCACTGGTCACCGCCGATGAGGAAGGTCGCCTCGCGGTCCTCCCAGCACTCATAGATGTTGGGACAGCCCGCCTCCTGGCAGACCGTGTGCAGGCCCTCACTCTTGACCAGGCCCTGGAGGTGGTTGTACTCGGGACCCATTTTCGCCCGGGTCTTGATCCACTCGGGCTTGCGCTCGATGGGGGTCTGGCTGTTCCGGACCTCCAGGCGCAGCATCTTGCGTCCGTCGGGTGCGACTGCGGACACGACCGGCGCCCCTCTCTGCTCACGCGGCATTCGTTTCTGCGGCGTACACCAGGGTACGCCCGTTGATTCGCACGTCTTTACGTGCGTGGCAACCCCGGGTGGCAGGGTCGCATTCCCGCACTGCCGTGGTGGTCAGACCGCCCGGGGCAGCAGCTCGGCGTTCTCCAGGACATTCCGCAGGTGCTTCTCGACGACCGGCAGCACCTCGGCGATGGTCACCTCGCGGCCCAGCTCCCCGGCGAGGGAGGCGACGCCCGCGTCACGGATGCCGCACGGCACGATCTTGTCGAACGAGGTGTTGTCCGGGTTCACGTTCAGCGCGAAGCCGTGCATCGTGACGCCCTTGGCGACGCGGATGCCGATCGCGGCGAGCTTGCGGTCCTCGCGGCGCTGGCCGGCGTTGGACGGGGCGTACTCGGGGCCGTTGAGCCGCGGGTCGAACAGCTCGTCCGTCATCCGCGGGTCGAAGTCGAGGTTCAGGCCGCCCAGGGCCGCCCGCTCCTCCACCGGGTCGCCCAGGACCCACACGCCGCTGCGGCCCTCGACCCGGCTGCCCTCGACGCCGAACTCGGCGCAGACAGCGATCAGCGCCTCTTCGAGGCGGCGGACGTGCGCGACCACGTCAACCGGGCGCGGCAGCTTCTGGATGGGGTAGCCCACCAGCTGGCCGGGTCCGTGCCAGGTGATCTTCCCGCCGCGGTCGACGTCGATGACCGGCGTCCCGTCCAGGGGGCGCTCGTCGTCGGTCGTGCGCCGGCCCGCGGTGTACACGGGCAGGTGCTCCAGCAGCAGGCAGGTGTCGGGGACCTCGTCGGCGAACCGGGCGGCGTGTACCTGGCGCTGCTCCTGCCAGGCCGACTCGTAGTCCACGGCCTCGGCGCCGAAGCCCAGGTGTACAAAGCGCAGCCCCTCGGGTGCGGGGGTCTCCCCCCGAGAGATCGCAGTCACGGCAGCTCCTCTTCGAACCTGTGTCGCACATTCAGTGCCCTGGCGCCCATGCAACTGTACGGCGGCCGGTTCCGTTCCCCTCAGGCGGCCGGTGTACCGGCCACTGTCCGGGTCCCGTCCCTGCTCACACGATCGGATGAACGCGTGGCCCAGGCGGCGAGAACGGCTCCTGAGGGCCGTTACATTCACGCCGTTCCACAAGGGCGATGAGCATGCCGGACAGGGTCCGCCGAACCCGGCTGCCCGGCCCGGAAGGCAGGAGACCGGTAAAGCTGATGACGGAACGACCCCCGCACCACACGCCCAACCGCCAGCTCGCCGCGCTCATCGCCGAGGCGGGCTTTTCCAACGCCGGACTTGCCAGACGGGTGGATCAGCTCGGCCTGGAGCACGGGCTCGACCTCCGTTACGACAAGACGTCGGTGACCCGCTGGCTGCGCGGCCAGCAACCGCGCGGCACCACCCCCGCGCTGATCGCCGAGGTCTTCACCCGCCGGCTGGGACGCCGGCTGTCCGCCCAGGACCTCGGCCTGGACGCCTGTGCGCCGGTGTACGCCGGGCTCGAATTCGCCGCCACCCCCAGTGAGGCGGTCGACATCGTCAGCGGGCTGTGGCGCAAGGACTCCGGGAGCCATGCCGAGCTCCGCAAGATCGCCTTCACCCCGGCCGGGCTCGTGGTGCCCAGCCGGGACTGGCTGATCGGCCGCCCCGACGACCGGGTGGCCCGCGGGGAACCCGCCGGTGAGGCGGCCGGTCGGGTGCCCGCCCAGGGCGGCCGGGCCGCGGTGCCGCGGCAGCGCCGTACGGACCGGGTCGACCGCGCCGAGGGCTCCCGGGTCACCTCCGGGGACATCGCCGCGCTGCGCTCGGTCGGCGAACTCTTCCGAGCGCTGGACCACGCCTACGGCGGCGGCCACGCCCGGCAGGCGCTGGTGCGCTACCTGGAGCACGAGGCCGAGCCCATGCTGCGCGGCACCTACGGGGAGGCCACCGGCCGCCGGCTGTTCGCGGCCGCCGCCGATCTGACCCGGCTGGCGGGCTGGACGTCGTACGACATCGCCGCGCACGGACTGGCGCAGCGGTACTTCGTCCAGGCCCTGCGGTTGGCGCAGGCCGCCGGCGACCGGGCGTACGGCTCCTACGTCCTGGTGACGATGAGCCGGCAGGCCGTCTATCTGGGGCACGGCAGGGAGGCCGTCCAGCTGGCGCGCGTCGCCCAGCAGGGCATCGGCTCCGGCGCCCCGCCCGCCGTGCAGGCGCTGCTGCACTCCGCGGAGGCGCGCGGACACGGCGTCCTGGGCGAGGTCCGGGCCTGCACGACGGCGCTGGCCCGGGCGGAGCGGGCGCTGGAGAGCGCGCGCCCCGGCGACGACATCCCGTACTGGGCGCGCTTCTTCGACGAGGCGCAGCTCGCCGACGAGCTGGCGCACTGCCACCGCGACCTCCAGCAGTACCGTGCGGCCTCGCAGCACGCCGAGCGCTCCCTGCAGCTGCGCGCGGCCGGCTTCGCCCGCAGCCGGCTGTTCTGCCGGGTGGTGCTGGCGACCGCGCGGCTGGGCCTGGGCGAGCTGGAGCAGGCGTGCACGCTGGGCGCGGAGGCGGCGCTGCAGGCGTCCGAGATGCGCTCCGCGCGCGCCCATGAGTACGTCAGGGAGTTCGAGCGCCGTCTGGAGCCGTACCGCGACGCGGCGGCGGTGCGCGGCTACCGCGAGCGGGTGGCGGCGCTGGGCTGACCACGCCCGTACGACGAAGGGGGGCCCGGCCGCCGCGGCCGGGCCCCCCTTCGTCGTACGGCGGTCAGGCCGCCGTCCGCAGGGTGTCCGGCTCCGCAGTCAGGGCCGGCAGGCCGAAGTCCTGGAGCAGGGCGCGGGCGGCCCGGCGCCCGGAGTTGAGCGCGCCCTCCAGTGTGCCGGTGTCGCGGTGGTCGCCGCACACGTAGAGGCCGGCGAGGACCCGGACCGGGCGCTCCGGGTCGTGCGGCGCCGGCATCGACGGGACCGCGTACGGATCGTGATGGCCGGTCAGCAGCTGCCAGTCGTCGGTGTGCGCCCCGTAGAGCCGCTCCAGCTGAGGGCGGACGGTCTTGTCGAGGACGGACAGCGGCAGCGCCGCCGCGGCACCGAGCACGGTCGTGGTGATCAGCGACCGGCCGGGCGGGGTGCGGGACGGGTCGATCGCGCCGGCGACGTAGCTGTAGGCGACCGGGCCGTCCGTCGGCAGGACCAGCGCGGTGTCGCGGAACGCCGCGCCGCGCCCCTGGGACGCCGCGCCCGCGGTGTGGTGCAGCACCGTCACGGGATGGAAGGCCGGCACCCGCAGCCCCGGCAGCAGCTGGGCCGCGTCGCGGGCGCCGGTGGCCACCAGCACCGCCCGGCAGGGGATGGGGCCGTGCTCGGCGGTGCTGACGCCCGTGACGGAGACCGAAGTGACGTGGACCGACGTACGGACCGTGCCGGGCGGCAGCGCGGCGGCGAGCAGTTCGGGGACCGCCGCGCCGCCCCCACCGGGCAGCCACAGCGGGCCCTGCGCGTACGCCCGCAGTGCGGCCGCCGCGACACGGCTGGAGCCGCGCAGCTGCGGATCGCACAGCAGCGCGCCCAGCAGCGGCCGCAGGAACGCGTCGTGGGTGCGCGGGGGGAAGGCGGGGCGGCCCGCCAGGGCGTCGCGGAGGGGGCGGTCGGGCGGTGTGAGGGCGGTGGGGGTGGTGCGGTCGGTGCGGTGATCGGTGTGTGCGGGGAGCCAGCGGGCGGCGCGCGTGAGGGCGCGCGCCGCAGAAAGTGCGCCCCTAGTGCTCCGGGGAGCGCCGATACGTTGGGCCCGCTGCCCGTTGTGGACGCTCAGGCCGGGCGCGAACGGACGCGGCGTCAGGTCTTCGAGCCCCGGCGTCCGGCGCAGCTCGGCGGCGGGGACCGCCAGCGGCCGGCCGCAGCGGTCCAGCCGGAAGCCGTCGAGCCGGTCGGTGACGGACCGGCCGCCGATCCGTTCCGCGGCCTCCAGGACGGTGACCGACACTCCCGCGCCGGTCAGATGGCGGGCCGCGGCGAGACCGGCCGGGCCGGCTCCCACGATGACGACGTCCACGGTCGATGCGGTGCGCAGCACATGCCCCTCCCGGAGATCGGACCCAGCGTCGGCGCACCGGACTCATGCCCGGTGCCGGCGCGCGGGATGCCGAGTGGTGTGTGCGAGGAGGGTAGGGAGGCGGGCGCGCGGGCGACAGGGGGCGACCGGGGCGCGTCGGGGCGCCTTTGGCCAAAGCTTGCCGGGGGCGCGGCCGTCTACGCCGTCTGGACGGCCGCCCGCCCCTGCTGTCCGCGGCCCGCCGGTCCGGCCGGCGCCACCACCCGCGGCTACCCGGCGACGCGACTACGCCGCCCGCACCGCTTCGGCGATCCGCGGATGGTCGTAGGCGAACCCCGAGTCCAGCAGCCGCCGCGGGATCACCCGCTGACTGCCCAGCACGTCACCGGCGAACTCCCCGAGGGCGACCCGCAGCACCGGCTCCGGGACGGTGAAGAGCGTGGGACGGTGCAGTACGCGGCCCATGACGGCGGTGACCTCGCGGTTGGTGACCGGCTCCGGAGCCGTGAGGTTGACCGGGCCGGTCAGCTCCGCGGAGTCGACGAGGTGGCGCAGCGCCCTGATGTGGTCGTGCAGGGAGATGAAGCTCCAGTACTGGCTGCCGTCGCCGAGCCGCCCGCCCAGGCCGAGCTTGAAGAGGGGGAAGAGCCGGCCCCAGGCACCGCCGGAACGCGCCACGACGAGCCCGGTGCGGGCGAAGACCGTCCGGATCCCCGCCTCCTCGGCCGGCTTCGCCGCGTTCTCCCAGGCCACGCACACCTCGGGCAGGAATCCGGAACCGGCCGGCGAGGTCTCGTCCGTCCGCCGGTCACCGGTGTCGCCGTAGTAGCCGATCGCGCTGCCGCTCACCAGGACCCGCGGCGGGGCGTCCATCGAGGCGAGCGCCGAGGCGAGGGCCCGGGTGCCCAGCACCCGGCTGTCCCGGATCTCCTGCTTGTACGCCGCCGTCCAGCGGTGGTCGCCGACCCCGGCGCCGGCCAGGTGCACCACCGCCTCGCAGCCGGCCAGCCCGGCCGTGTCGACCCGCTGCGCCTTGGGGTCCCAGCGCACCTCGTCGGCGGCCGCGGGCGCCCGCCGTACCAGCCGGACGACGTCGTGGCCGTCCGCGCGCAGGGACCGTACGAGCTCCTTGCCGATGAGTCCGGTCGAGCCGGTGATCGCGATCCGCATGGGCCCATACTGCCCGCAGTGCCGCGCCGGCGGCCGCATACGCCGCCCGGCCGGCCGCCCGCGTGGTCTGAAACGGCCTCAGCCACCGCCGCCGGGACCGGTGCGCACGGCACCCCCTAGGACCGGAAGCGGTCGCAGAGGGTGGGGAAGCGTTCTGTCAGGGTCTCGTCGTCGTCGAAGTCGACATAGGTACCCAGCGGTTCACGGGGCGGCGGGGGAAGCTGGAGGTCCGGCATCACCCCGCCGGTCATCTGCTCGTACGCCTCGTCGGCCGCGTACCCCAGGTCCTCGGCGTCGCCGTCCACCGTCTCGTCGAAGTCGTCCAGCAGCTCGGCCAGCTGGTCCGGGTCGTGCAGCGCGCCCTCGAAGATCTCCCGGCCCTGGCCGATCAGCCAGCAGCGGAAGTAGTCGAAGGCGTCGTCGCTGGCGCCGCCCAGCATCACCGAGGCCGCGGCCCACAGGTCCCAGGTGTACGCACGGTTGTACCGGGCCTCGAAGTGGCGGGCGAAGTCCACGACGGCGTCCGGGTCGAGCACGAGCAGCCGCTCGACCAGCGCGTCGGCCTGCTCCTCGGGGTCGCCCTCGGCGGCCTCGCGGGACGCGTCGATCAGCTCCCAGAACTCCGTCTCGTCCATCACCGCTCAAGCATCTGCCCTGCCGCCGCGTGCCGCATGCGGAATGCCCCGGATGCGACCGTGTCGTTGTCCGGACGGCGGAGGACGGTGGTTGCCCCGGCCCGTGGTGACCGTCCCGCCCGGTGGGTGCCCCCGCCGCCGGTGCTCCGTACCGGTGATCCGCCGCTTGTGACCGTCCCAAGAATCACTCGTTGGAAGGCGTGCAACGACCGAACCACGGCGTAGACGGCAAATCCGCCACTTTGTGAAGGGCTGTTCCAGGCCATGCCCATGGACGAACGCACCCGGGCCGATGTCGAACGGGCCGAGGCGGTCATCGTTGAGCACTATCCACGGCTCGTCCGCCTCGCCTACCTCGTGCTACCCCCGTCGATGGGCCGCCACCGCCGGGTCCTGACCGCGCACGGCCTGGTCCAGCGGGCGCTGCCGCGGGCCAACCGCCGCCGGCCGCCCCGCGGGCTGCCGGCGCAGCGCGGACCGGCCCCCGAGTCCGGCTACGACCAGGTGCGGCTGCGGATCCTGCGGCTGGCCCTGGCGTACGAGGGCCGGCCGGGCCCGGGACTGCCGGCGGTGCCCGTGGTCTGGGGGCTCCGGCTCTTCCCGCGGGCCGGCGGCGCCGATGAACTCGCCCTGGACCAGGCGCTGTCCGCCGTCCCGGCAGCGGTGCGGGCGGCCCTCGGGCTGTGGCACCTGGAGGGCCTGGACGAGGACGCGGCGCGCGCCGTGCTGGAGCGGGCCGGGGCCGAGGACCCGGACGCCGCGCAGCGGGCCGCCGGACACCTCGACCGGGAGACCGTGACCGGCGCCGCGGCGCTGCTCAACTCCGGCGAGTTCGACCCGTGCACGGTGCAGACCCGGCCGACGGACCTGCTGCGCCGCCGGCAGCGGGTGCGGGTCGCGGTCGCGCTGGCGGCCGTGGCGGCGATCGGCGTGGTGGTGGCGGCGGTGCCCGGCGGCGACGACCGGCCGGCCCCCGCCGCGACCGTCGCCCAGCAGGCCCTGGACCCGGCCCGGCTGCTGCGTACCCCCAACGAGCAGTGGGCCGACACCTCCCGCGTCGACTTCACCGCCTGGCCCGCCCGGGGCCGGCAGGCCGGCGACCGGGAGCTGCTGGGACGGGCGCTGCGGGTGTGGGCGGCGCCGCCCGAAGGCACCCGGATCACGGCGGCCGCGGGCACCTCCACCCGCCCGCCCGGCCATCCGCCGCAGCTGCTGTACGCCGGGCTGATCGACAACGTCATGGTGGTGGTGCTGTACGACGGCGAGCGCCTGGTCCGCTACGCAGAGCCGGAGGACGCCACCCCCACGCTGCACTTCGCCCGCGTCGACGCCGCGGATGTGACGACCGCCGCGGGGCTGGTCATCGGCCGGGGCAACGGCTGGATGCGCTATCTGCTCGCACCGTGGATCTCCGACGTCGCCAGCCGCGATCTGCTCGCCCCGGGCGCCCCGCCGCACGGACTGCACGTCGCCCCGGACGGGGTCACCGACCGCATCCCCACCCCGCCCCCGGCGGGCGCCGGCTGCGGACGCTGGCCGGTGGCGCAGTTCCGCCCCTCGACGCGGCTCGGCGGGAGCACCCCCGCCTTCCTGCTCGCCGACCTCGACGACCTCGTGCCCGTCCACCTCACCTCGGGACCGCCGGCGTCCGGCGGCGCCCCGGGAGCCGGGCCGCACGAGGCGACCGACCCGGCGGCGCTGCGGACCTGGGCGCGTACCGCGTGCTCGCTCGGGGCGCTGCGGGGCGCCGGCGTACGGACCGTCAACGACTGGGCGTTCGCCGAGCAGCCCCTGCCCGAGGGCGGCGGCCGGGCGACCTGGGTCTGCACCCGCGCCGACACCTGGCGCGGCCCCGGCAGCGTGACCGTCCGCTTCCTGCCGCCCGCCGCCCGGCCGGCCGACCCGGGGCGGCTCGCGGGGCGGGCCGCCTCCACCGTGACCTGCGGGCGCTTCGGCCCGCAGGTGGTTGGGGACGTCAACTGGCGGGCGCAGTCCGGCAGGTGGTACCTGCTCGCGGCCGGCGGCGGCCCCGTCACCGGGCTCGATGCCACCGGCGGCGTACGGGCCACCGCCAAGGCCACCGCGCTCGCCGCACCCGCTCCCGGTCCCGGCGCCCGTGCGGAGGTGGTCGGCCGGCTCCGGGACGGCCGCACGGTGCGGGCGCTCCGGCCGTAGGCGGGCGGGGCGGCCCGGGCCGGTGAAGCGGTCCGTGAATCCGGACAGGAGATGTCGGGTTTCGCTGTCATCGTCACCGTGTACGGAGGCCGGACACACCTGACCACCACACCGAGGAGCGGCGTACATGACGGCACAGGCAGCAACGGGGCAGGCGGCAGCGGGGGAGCTGGCCGGGCGGGTGGCGCTGGTCGCCGGGGCGACCCGGGGCGCGGGGCGGGCGATGGCGGTCGAGCTGGGCCGGGCCGGCGCCCTGGTGTACGTGACCGGGCGGACGACCCGGGAGCGGGTCAGCGAGGTCGGCCGGCCCACGGAGACGATCGAGCAGACCGCGGAGCTGGTGACCGCGGCGGGAGGCACCGGGATCGCCGTACCGACCGACCATCTGGAGCCCGCGCAGGTCAAGGCGCTGATCGAGCGCATCGACCGTGAGCAGGGGCGGCTGGACGTGCTGGTCAACAGCGTCTGGGGCGGCGACCGGCTGATCGAGTTCGACACCAGGCTCTGGGACCTGGATCTGGACAACGCCTTGCGGATGTTCCGCCTGGGCATCGACACCCACGTCATCACCAGCCATTTCGCGCTGCCGCTGCTGATCAGGCGGCCCGGCGGGCTGGTGGTCGAGGTCACCGACGGCACCGCCGCGTTCAACCGCCGCTACCGCGGCAGCCTCTGCTTCGACCTGACGAAGAACGCCCCGCACCGGATCGCCTTCGGCCTCGCCGCCGAGCTGACGGAACACGGCGGCACGGCGGTCTCGCTCACCCCCGGCTTCCTGCGGTCCGAGGAGATGCTGGATCACTTCGGGGTGACGGAGGAGACCTGGCGCGAGGCGGTCGCCCAGGAGCCGCACTTCGCCATCGCCGAGTCGCCGGCCCTGATCGGCCGCGGCGTCCGCGCGCTCGCCGCCGACCCGGAACGGGCGCGCTGGACCGGGCAGTCCCTCTCCAGTGGCCAGCTGGCGAAGGAGTACGGCTTCACCGACACCGACGGCTCCCGCCCGGACTGCTTCGGCTACTTCGAGGACGTGGTCTTCGGCGGCAAGCAGGCCACCGCCGCGGACTACCGGTAGGCCGTGAGCGCGGCGGCCGGGGCGCGCACGGGCGCCGGCCCCGGGGGCGTACGGACACCGGCTCAGGCGTGTGGACAGTGTCCCGGGGGCGTACGGACACCGCTCCGGGTGTAGTACGGATCCGGCTCTACGCGTACAGGGCAGCCGTGCGCCGGGCGGCCGCCGCGAAGCGCTCCCGCAGTGCCGGGGGGTGGAGTACCTCGCCCTCCGGCCCGAGCCCCAGCAGCTGGGCGTAGGCGACCTCGGCGGACTCCACGGCGAGCCGGACGGTCAGCCGGCCCTGCGCGTCGGGGCCGTCGCCGGACCGGGCCGCGTCGATCGCCTCCTCGGCGGCCGCGCGCTCGGTGACGTGCGGCAGCCGGCGCACCCCGTGGGTGGAGAGCCGGACCACCACCTCCTCGCGCAGGAGCGAGCGGGCGAACTGCGCGGCCCGCTCCGCCCAGAAGGCGGGCAGGTCGAACGCCTCGTCCCGGATGAACCGCCCGCCGCCCGTGGGGCCCTCCGCGCCGTCCTCTCCGCCGCCCTCTCCGCCGTCCGGGACCTCCATGGCGGTGAACCGGTCGACGCGGTAGACCCGGAAGTCCCCCTGCGCACGCGCCGCCAGATACCACACGCCCGCCTTCAGGACCAGGCCGTACGGCTCCAACTGCCGCTCCACCTCGATGTCCTTGCGGAGGTAGCGGGCGGTGATCCGGCGGTCGTCCCAGACCGCGCCGGCGACGGCGGGCAGCAGGGCCGGGGTCCGGGGCTCCTGATACCAGGCGGGCGCGTCGAGGTGGAACCGCTGGGCGGCGCCCGTCGCGGCGTCCCGCAGCTCGGGCAGCAGTGCGGCGGAGACCTTCAGACGGGCGGCCGACGCGGCGTCCGCGAGGCCCATCTCGCGCAGCGCGGACGGCACTCCGGACAGGAAGAGGGCCTCCGCCTCGCTGCGGCCGAGGCCGGTGAGGCGGGTGCGGTAGCCGCCGATGAGGCGGTAGCCGCCGGACCGGCCGCGGTCCGCGTAGACGGGCACCCCGGCCTCGGAGAGGGAGAGCACGTCCCGCGCGACCGTACGCTCGGACACCTCCAGCTCCTGCGCCAGCTCGGGGCCCGTCATCGACGGCCGCGCCTGGAGCAGCAACACCATCTTGATCAGCCGTGCAGCACGCATGCCGTCATCATCCCGCCACCCACTGACAACGCGGGGGCCGCGGTGCGCGGCGCCGAGGCGGGCGTGCGAAGAAGGAAGGCCCGGCCGAAGTCAGGGCGTGACCGGCCGGGCCAGTGGGTTCCCGTGCGGAGGCTCCGGGCGCGGGTAGGTCGCCCCCGCACGGGAGTCGGTGGCCCCGGAGTGGCGGGCGGCCCCGGTGTCGGCCGGGGCCGCCCGTCTCTCACAGGGCGTGGTGGCGGCTGCGCCTCACCGGACGCGGGCCCGCCGAGCGCTCACAGCCCGTAGCGCTCCTTCGCCTCCTTGACCGTCTCCGCCTTGACCTCGCCGCGGCGGGCCAGGGCGGCCAGGGACTGGACGACGACGGACTGGGCGTCCACACCGAAGTGGCGGCGGGCCGCCTCGCGGGTGTCGGAGAGGCCGAAGCCGTCGGTCCCGATGGAGGTCCAGTCCTGCTCGACCCACGGCGCGATCTGGTCCGGGACGGCCCGCATCCAGTCGCTCACCGCGACGACCGGGCCGGGCGCACCGGCCAGCGCACGGGTGACGTACGGGATGCGGTCCTCGCCGTCCAGGCGGGCGGCGTCGCACTCCAGGGCGTCCCGGCGCAGCTCGCCCCAGGAGGTCGCGGACCACACGTCGGCGGCCACGTCCCAGTCCTCGGCGAGGAGCCGCTGCGCCTCCAGGGCCCAGTGGATCGCGGTACCGGAGGCCAGCAGCTGGGCGCGCGGGCTCTCGGAGGTCGCGTCGGCGGCCTCCTTGAAGCGGTAGAGGCCCTTGAGGATGCCCTCTTCGACGCCCTCGGGCATGGCGGGCTGCTGCTTGGGCTCGTTGTAGACGGTGAGGTAGTAGAAGACGTCCTCAGGGTTCTCGCCGTACATCCGGCGCAGACCGTCCTTGACGATCACCGCGATCTCGTACGCGAAGGCCGGGTCGTAGTTGAGCGACGCCGGGTTCGTGGACGCGATCAGGTGCGAGTGACCGTCGGCGTGCTGGAGGCCCTCACCGGTCAGGGTCGTACGGCCCGCGGTGGCGCCGACGATGAAGCCCTTGCCGAGCTGGTCGGCGAGCTGCCACATCTGGTCCGCGGTGCGCTGCCAGCCGAACATCGAGTAGAAGATGTAGAAGGGGATCATCGGCTCGCCGTGGGTCGCGTACGACGTGGCGGCGGCGATGAAGTCGGCCATGGCGCCGGCCTCGGTGATCCCCTCGTTGAGGATCTGGCCGTCGGTGGCCTCCTTGTAGTACATCAGCTGGTCGCGGTCGACCGGCTCGTACGTCTGGCCCTTCGGCGAGTAGATGCCGGCCGAGGGGAACAGCGACTCCATACCGAAGGTACGGGCCTCGTCCGGGACGATCGGCACCCAGCGGCGGCCGGTCTCCTTGTCCCGCATCAGGTCCTTGACCAGGCGGACGAAGGCCATGGTGGTGGCCATCTCCTGCTTGCCGGACCCCTTGTACAGGGCCTTGAAGGCGCGCTCCTCGGGCTGGGGCAGCGCGGCCGAGGCGTGCAGGCGGCGGGCCGGGGCCGGGCCGCCGAGCGCGGCGCGGCGCTCCTGGAGGTAGCGGACCTCGGGGGAGTCGGCTCCCGGGTGGCCGTACGGCACCAGGTCCTCGTCCAGCTTGGCGTCCGGGATGGGAAGGTCGAGCAGATCGCGCATCGCGCGGAACTCCTTGCCCGAGAGCTTCTTCATCTGGTGGTTGGCGTTCTTGGACTCGAATCCGGGGCCGAGGGTGTAGCCCTTGACGGTCTGGGCCAGGATCACGGTCGGCGCGCCCTTGAACTCGACGGCGGCCTTGTACGCCGCGTACACCTTGCGGGCCTCGTGGCCGCCGCGGGAGGTGTGGAAGCACTCGGAGATCTTCGCGTCGGTCAGCACCTTCGCCATCTCGACGAGGGCCGGCTCGGCGCCGAAGAAGTGCTCGCGGATGTAGGCCACATCGCGGGTGGCGTACGTCTGGAACTGCGCGTCCGGCACCTGGCGCAGGCGGCGGACCAGCGCGCCGGTGGTGTCGAGCTGGAAGAGCTCGTCCCAGGCGGAGCCCCACAGCGACTTGACGACGTTCCAGCCGGCGGCGCGGAACTGCGCCTCCAGCTCCTGAACGATCTTGAAGTTGGCGCGCACCGGGCCGTCCAGGCGCTGGAGGTTGCAGTTGATGACGAAGGTCAGGTTGTCCAGGCCCTCGCGGCCGGCCAGCGCGAGGGCGGCGGTCGACTCGGGCTCGTCCATCTCGCCGTCGCCCAGGAAGGCCCAGACGTGCGAGCCGGCGGTGTCCTTGATGCCGCGGCCCGCCAGGTAGCGGTTGAAACGGGCCTGGTAGATCGCCGACAGCGGGCCGAGGCCCATGGAGACGGTCGGGAACTCCCACAGCCACGGCAGCCGCCGCGGGTGCGGGTAGGAGGGCAGGCCCTTGCCGCCGGACTCCTGGCGGAAGTGGTCGAGGTGGTCCTCGGTGAGGCGGCCGTCGAGGAAGGCGCGGGCGTAGATGCCGGGGGAGGCGTGGCCCTGGATGTAGAGCTGGTCGCCGCTGCCGTCGCCCTCCTTGCCGCGGAAGAAGTGCTGGAAGCCGGTCTCGTACAGCCAGGCCGCGGACGCGAAGGTCGCGATGTGGCCGCCGACGCCGAACCGCGAGCCGCGGGTGACCATCGCCGCCGCGTTCCAGCGGTTCCAGGCGGTGATCCGGGCCTCCATCGCCTCGTCGCCCGGGAAGGCCGGCTCGGCGGAGGTCGGGATGGTGTTGACGTAGTCCGTCTCCAGGGGCGCGAGCCCGGGGGCACCGTTGTGCTCCAGCGCGCGGCGCATCAGATACGCGGCGCGATGCGGGCCCGCTGCCTTGGTGACGGCGTCAAGCGACTCGCGCCACTCGGCGGTCTCCTCGGGGTCGCGGTCCGGGAGCTGGTCGAGCTGGCTGTACGGCAGGCGCACGGGGTCGGGCATGGGTGGCCCCTTTCCGGACGGGAGGGAAGCGGGGGTGCCGTCGAAGTCGGGCCCGGCCCGTCGCGTGGACGGTGGGTCTTCGGCGGCACCCCGTGCGAGTTCGGCAGGGTTTCGGCAGGCAGGGTGTCGCGCCCCGACAGAGGACGATACGCCTCTGATCGATGATCGATCAACGCTTCGGGAACGAAAAACCGCAGGTCGGCACGGGGTGCCGCATTTCGGGGCACCCCGTGCCAGCCCCGGAGTCCGCCTCCGTTACGCCCCGCGGTCCCTCCCGGACCGTCGGTGCGCGCCGCCCTCAGACCCTCGGTGCGCAGCTCAGCACATGGGTCTTCAGCAACGTCCCGATCTTCGGGTCGCGCCGCCGGAAGGCGTCCACGATCTCCTGGTGGTCCTGGGCGTGCGACCGGGGCTCCGGACTGAACCAGCGGATCGACAGCGTCGTCCACACCTCGATGCCCAGCGACTCCCAGGTGTGCAGCAGCACGGAGTTGCCGGCCGCCCGCACGACCTCCCGGTGGAAGGCCACCGTGTGCCGCACCTGCGCCTCCCCGTCACCGGTCAGATCCGCCTCGCGCAGCGCCGCCACCTCCCGTTCCAGCGCGGCGGTGTCCTCGGCCAGCCGCCCGGCGGCCAGCTCGGCGGCCACCTGCTCCAGCCCGGCCCGCACCGGATAGCTCTCCTTGAGGTCGTCCGCGGTCAGATTCCGCACGCGTACGCCCTTGTTCGGCGCCGACTCGATCAGCTGCAGCGACTCCAGCTCGCGCAGCGCCTCACGCACCGGCGTCTGGCTGACCTCCAGCTCGACCGCGATCCGCCGCTCCACGATCCGCTCGCCCGGCTGCCAGCGGCCGCTGACGATCCCCTCGAGGATGTGCTCGCGAATCTGCTCGCGCAGCGAATGGACGACGGGCGGGGTCATGAGGTGCTCCTTCAGAGCGCACGGCGGGGTGGCGAGGGTGCCATTATCCGGGACGGGCGGGCGGCCCCGGCGGGGAACGGGATCGGCGACGCGCAAAGGGGCCGGCCCCGGCTCGTACGGAATGCTGTACGAACCGGGGCCGGCCCCTTGCTGTCACCTACCGGGGACTGCCGGGACTCAGAGACCGATCTCGGTCTCGAACTCGGCGGCCTCCAGGAACTGCTTGACCGTGGTCAGGTAGCGGGCGGCGTCGGCGCCGTCCACCAGACGGTGGTCGTAGGAGAGCGCGAGGTAGGTCATGTCGCGCACCGCGATGGTCTCGCCGAGGTCCGGGTGGTTGATGACCACCGGGCGCTTGACGGTCGCACCGATGCCCAGGATGCCGACCTGGTTCGGGGGCACGATGACGGTGTCGAACAGGGCGCCGCGCGAACCGGTGTTGCTGATGGTGAAGGTCGCACCGGACAGCTCGTCCGGCGTGATCTTGTTCGCGCGGACCTTGCCCGCCAGGTCCGCCGTCTTACGGGCGATACCGGCGATGTTGAGGTCACCGGCGTCCTTGATGACCGGGGTCATCAGGCCCTTCTCCGAGTCCACCGCGATACCGACGTTCTCGGTGTCGAAGTAGGTGATGGTGCCCTCGTCCTCGTTGATCCGGGCGTTGACGACCGGGTGGGCCTTCAGCGCCTGGACGGCGGCCTTGACGAAGAACGGCATCGGGGAGAGCTTGACGCCCTCACGCTGCGCGAAGGCGTCCTTGGCCTTGTTGCGCATCCGCATGATCGCGGTGATGTCCACCTCGACCACGGAGGTCAGCTGCGCCTGGCCGTGCAGGGCCTTCATCATGTTGTCGCCGATGGCCTTGCGGATGCGCGGCATCTTGACGGTCTGACCGCGCAGCGGCGACGCCTCGATGACCGGAGCCTTGGTGGCGGCGGCCGGGGCGGCGGCCGGAGCCGGCGCGGCGGCCTTCGCGGCCTCGGCGGCGGCGAGGACGTCCTGCTTGCGGATGCGGCCACCGACGCCGGTGCCCTTGACCGCGGCGAGGTCCACGCCGTTCTCCGCGGCGAGCTTGCGCACCAGCGGAGTGACGTAGGCGCCGTCGCCCTCACCGGCGGCCGGCGCCGGAGCGGCAGCGGCCGGCTTGGGGGCCGGAGCAGCCGGAGCCGGAGCCGGCGCGGGGGCCGGAGCCGGCGCGGGCGCCGGGGCGGCAGCGGCCGGCGCCGGGGCGGGCGCGGGGGCCGGAGCCGGCTCGGCGGCGGGGGCCGGGGCGGCCGGGGCCGGAGCGGCGGCCGGAGCCGCGCCCTTGGCACCGATGACGGCGAGCTTGGCGCCGACCTCGGCGGTCTCGTCCTCGCCGACGACGATCTCCAGCAGGGTGCCGGAGGCCGGCGCCGGGATCTCGGTGTCGACCTTGTCGGTGGAGACCTCCAGCAGCGGCTCGTCGGCCGAGACCTCCTCGCCGACCTCCTTCAGCCAGCGGGTGACGGTGCCCTCGGTGACGCTCTCGCCGAGCGCGGGGAGGACGACGTCCGTGCCCTCGGCGCCGCCCGCGGGGGCGGCGGCGGGGGCCGGGGTCTCGGCAGCCGGAGCCGGGGTGGGCTCGGGCTGGGCAGCCGGGGCCGGAGCCTCGGCGGCCGCGGGGGCCGGGGCGGCAGCGGGCGCGCCCGTGCCGTCGTCGATGAGGGCCAGCTCGGCGCCGACCTCCACCGTCTCGTCCTCGGCGACCTTGATGGAGGTCAGCACGCCGGCGGCCGGGGCCGGGATCTCGGTGTCGACCTTGTCGGTCGACACCTCGAGCAGCGGCTCGTCGGCCTCGACGCGCTCACCCTCGGCCTTCAGCCAGCGGGTGACGGTGCCCTCGGTGACGCTCTCGCCGAGCGCCGGCAGGGTTACGGAAACCGCCATGGTTTCGGTTGCTCCTTACGAATGTGCGGATGTGGTCGCGCCCGGGACTGGGGTCAGTCGTGGGAGTGGAGAGGCTTGCCGGCCAGGGCCAGGTGGGCCTCGCCGAGTGCCTCGTTCTGGGTCGGGTGGGCGTGCACCAGCTGGGCAACCTCGGCCGGCAGGGCCTCCCAGTTGTAGATCAGCTGGGCCTCACCGACCTGCTCGCCCATACGGTCACCGACCATGTGGACGCCGACCACTGCACCGTCCTTGACCTGGACGAGCTTGATCTCGCCCGCGGTCTTGAGGATCTTGCTCTTGCCGTTGCCCGCGAGGTTGTACTTCAGGGCGACGACCTTGTCGGCGCCGTACAGCTCCTTGGCCTTGGCCTCGGTGATGCCGACCGAAGCGACCTCGGGGTGGCAGTACGTGACGCGCGGCACGCCGTCGTAGTCGATCGGGACGACGTTCAGACCGGCCAGCCGCTCCGCCACCAGCATGCCCTCGGCGAAGCCGACGTGCGCGAGCTGGAGGGTGGGAACGAGGTCACCGACCGCCGAGATCGTCGGCACGTTGGTCTGCATGTACTCGTCGACCAGGACGTAGCCGCGGTCCGTCGCGACGCCCTGCTCCTCGTAGCCCAGGCCCGCCGAGACCGGTCCGCGACCGATCGCGACCAGCAGCACCTCGGCCTCGAAGGTCTTGCCGTCGGCCAGGGTGACCTTGACGCCGTCCGCGGTGTACTCGGCCTTGTCGAAGAAGGTGCCCAGGTTGAACTTGATGCCGCGCTTGCGGAACGCGCGCTCAAGAAGCTTGGAGGAGTTCTCGTCCTCGACCGGGACGAGGTGCTTGAGGCCCTCGATGATGGTGATGTCGGTGCCGAAGGACTTCCACGCCGAGGCGAACTCGACGCCGATCACGCCGCCGCCCAGGACGATCGCCGACTTCGGCACGCGGTCCAGCTTGAGGGCGTGGTCCGAGGAGATGATGCGGTTGCCGTCGATCTCCAGGCCGGGGAGCGACTTCGGCACGGAGCCGGTCGCCAGCAGGACGTGGCGGCCCTGGACGCGCTGGCCGTTCACGTCGACGGAGGTCGGGGAGGACAGCCGGCCCTCACCCTCGATGTACGTCACCTTGCGGGAGGCGATCAGGCCCTGCAGGCCCTTGTACAGGCCCGAGATGACCTCGTCCTTGTACTTGTGGACCGCCTCGATGTCAATGCCCTCGAAAGTGGCCTTGACACCGAACTGCTCGCTCTCGCGAGCCTGGTCGGCGATCTCACCGGCGTGCAGCAGAGCCTTCGTGGGGATGCAGCCGTTGTGCAGGCAGGTACCGCCGACCTTGCCCTTCTCGATCAGGGCGACGTCCAGGCCCAGCTGCGCCCCGCGCAGGGCAGCGGCGTAACCACCGCTACCGCCTCCGAGGATCACTAGGTCGAAAACGGTGCTGGCGTCGTTCGCCACGTCACGTCCTCCATGCATGGGTACGCCGGAGCCGGTCGTCGATGACCGGACCGCGGCTGTTGTTCGGCCGCTTTAACTTCGGCCCTGGGTAAGGGGGGCCCTGTCCTGCCGAGAACCCATCTTCGCACTTGTTCCACGAAGCCGGGACGGCGGGCCGGGCTCCGGGCGGCCGATCAGCCGCCCGAAGGGGGTTACCGGCGAGTTCGGACGTGCGGATTTCGTTGAGGGCGAACACGCGGTCGTACGCACACCGACGGCCCCGGGCGGTGAGCTCGGGGCCGTACGGGCATATCGGACGAGACGGAACGACCTCAGCCCAGGTCGCCCGCCGCGGTCCGCTCGGCGAGCCGCACCAGGGTGCGGACCGCGGAGCCGGTGCCGCCCTTGGGGGTGTAGCCCCAGGGCGCGCCCTCGTGGAAGGCCGGACCCGCGATGTCCAGGTGCGCCCAGGTGATGCCCTCGCCGACGAACTCCTTCAGGAAGAGCCCGGCGACC
The DNA here is from genome assembly GCF_000717345.1 of Streptomyces lydicus. GTDB lineage: Bacteria > Actinomycetota > Actinomycetes > Streptomycetales > Streptomycetaceae > Streptomyces > Streptomyces lydicus. The sequence continues at coordinate 83,142 of NZ_JNZA01000040.1, forward strand.
AGGCCGCCGCCCATCCGCTCACCCATGTTCGCGATGTCGGCGACCGGCGAGTCCATGCCCTTGCGGAGGTGCTCGGGCATCGGCATCGGCCAGGACTGCTCGCCGACCTCCTCGGCGATCTCGTGGATCGCGGTGCGGAAGGCGTCGTCGTTGGCCATGATCCCGAAGTGGCGGTGGCCCAGTGCCAGCACCATCGCGCCGGTCAGGGTGGCGACGTCCACGATCGCGTCCGGCGACTCCTCCGACGCCCGGGTCAGCGCGTCGGCCAGGACGAGGCGGCCCTCGGCGTCGGTGTTGAGCACCTCGACGGTCTTGCCGCTGTACATCGTCAGCACGTCACCGGGGCGGGTGGCGGACCCGGAGGGCATGTTCTCGGCGAGCGCCAGCCAGCCGGTGACGTTGACCGCCAGGCCCAGCCGGGCCGCGGCCACCACCGCGGCGAAGACCGCGGCGGCACCGCTCATGTCGCACTTCATGGTCTCGTTGTGGCCCGCCGGCTTGAGCGAGATGCCGCCCGAGTCGTAGGTGATGCCCTTGCCGACCAGTGCCAGGGTCTTCTCCGCCTTGGGGTGGGTGTAGGCGATCCGCACCAGCCGCGGCGGGGCCTCCGAGCCCTGGCCGACGCCCAGCAGGCCGCCGTAGCCGCCCTTCTTGAGCGCCTTCTCGTCCAGCACCTCGACCTTGAGGCCGAACTCCTTGGCCGCGGCCTGCGCCTCGGCCGCGAAGGACTTCGGGTCGAGGTCGTTGGACGGCATGTTGATCAGGTCGCGGGCGCGGTTGATCTCCGCGGCGAGCGCCTGGGCCCGCTCGGCGGCGGCCTTGAACTCCTTGTCGCGCGGCTTGGTGCCGAGCAGTGCGACCTCCGCCAGCGGCGCCGACTTGGCGTCGTTCTTCTTGCCGCCCTTGGCGTTCTGCCCGTTGCCGTTGCTGCGGTACGCGGTGAAGGTGTACGCGCCGAGCAGCGCGCCCTCGCTCACCGCGGCGGCCGCCTCGGCGTCCTCGACCGGCAGCGCGAAGCCGGCCTTCTTGCTGCCGGTCAGCGCACGGGCGGCACTGCCCGCGGCGCGCCGCAGCGCCTCGTTGTCGTACGCCTCGTCCTTGGCCGGGGCGTCGCCCAGGCCGACCGCCAGCACGACCGGCGCCTTGAGGCCGTCGGCGGCGGGCAGCTTGGTCACCTCGCCCTCGGCACCGCTCGCGCCGAGGGTCTCCAGCACACCGGCGAGCTTGCCGCCGAACGCCTTGTCCACGGCCTCCGCGCCGGGGGCGACAACGACGCCCTTGGCGCCCTTTGCCACGCCGACGACGAGGGCATCCGCACGCACCGTTGCGGCGGAGGAAGTACTGAGGGTCAGTGCAGTCACGGTGATGAGAGTCCTGTTCCGTCCGGGAATCCGTTTTTGCGCCCTGGGCGCTGCTGCGGCTGAGCCTACGCTCGGCGGCGCGGTCAGGCCCGGCCTGCCGCAGTACCGGTTACCGGCCCGGTGTCTCCCGGGCCCCCGCCGCCCGTGTCCTGTGACTCCAACTCACCCGGGAATCAGGCGAGTTGGGATGATCCCGGGCCGGGAGCGTCTTTCCGGCCCCGGGCAGACATCCGCTAGCCGAGCGTCAGCACGACCAGCGCGGCGAGCCCCGCGGTCTCCGCCAGCGCGCCGAACACGTCCCCGGTCACCCCGCCGAACCGCCGCCGGCAGTGCCCCAGCAGCAACTCGCCGGTACCCAGCCCGAGCAGCGCCGCCAGCCCGGCGTGCAGCGCGCCGTACGCGCCGAAGGCGGCACCCGCGGCCGCGCACCCCGCGGCCACCAGCCCGGCACACAGCGCCGCCGCCGGCACCGGGACGGTGCCCGCGACCGCCGCGCCCAGCCCCTCCGGCCGGGCCGCCGGCACCCCTGCGCGGGACGCCAGGGTCAGCGCGCCGCGCCCGGTGACCGCCGCGACCACCGCGGCCAGCGCGCCGTACGCCCAGCCCTGGCCGTACAGCGCGGCCAGCGCGGCCACTTGGGCCAGCAGGGCGAAGAGCAGCGTGACGACCCCGAACGGGCCGATGTCGGACTGCTTCATGATGCGCAGCGCGTCCTCGGCGGGCTTGCCGCTGCCCAGGCCGTCGGCGGTGTCCGCGAGCCCGTCCAGATGCAGTCCGCGGGTGAGCACCGCCGGCACCACGGCGGAGCCGACCGCGGCGAGCAGCGGGCCCCCGCCGAGCAGCAGCAGCCCCCCGCCGAGCGCCGCCGCGCCCAGCCCGACGGCCAGCCCGGCCAGCGGCGCGCAGAGCATTCCGCCGCGCGCCGCGTCCCGGTCCCAGCGGGTGACGCGTACCGGCAGCACGGTCAGCGTCCCGAAGGCGAAGCGCAGGGCGTCGAGGGGGGCCGGGGGAGCGGGGGTGTCGTTCACCGCGGCAGGTTATCCGGGCGCCCGCGGCGTTTGGCTCCCGCCCCCACCCGACCGGAGAGGGCCTAATGGTTCCGGTATGTCCTGTTGCCCGCGTGCGACGAGGTGCCGCGCGCGGGCGGCGTGAGGTCTGTCGATGAACGGGAGCGGGCGGATGGGTCACTGGTGGTACCGCAACATCGTCGAGCCGGAGAAGCTGCCGCTGCTGCTCGCCCTGGCCTCCTTCGTGCTGACCTTCCTGATCACCCGGGCCATCACCCGGCTCATCCGCGCCGGCCGGGGGCCGTTCCGCAACATCACCCCCGGCGGCGTCCACGTCCACCACGTCGTGCCCGGCGTGGCGCTCATGGTCGTCGGCGGCTTCATCGCCATCGCCGGCGGCCGGACCGGCTTCGGTGCCGGCGTCGCGGCGGTGCTCTTCGGGATGGGCGTCGGCCTCGTCCTGGACGAGTTCGCGCTGATCCTCCACCTGGACGACGTCTACTGGACCGAGGACGGGACCAAGAGCGTCGAGATCGTCATCCTCACCGTCGCCCTGGTCGCCCTGATCCTGGGCGGCTTCCTGCCGTTCGGCGTCAACGAGCTCAGCCCGGACGAGACCGACGACCGCCTCACCGTCATCCGGACGGTGGCGGTCAACTTCCTGTTCGCGCTGGTCGCCCTGACGAAGGGCAAGGGCCGGATCGCGGTGATCGGGGTCTTCGTGCCGTTCGTCGCGCTCTTCGGCGCCGTCCGGCTGGCCCGGCCGCACTCGCCCTGGGCCAGGCGCTTCTACCGCAAGAGGCCGAAGGCGCGGGCCCGTTCCCGGGTCCGCGCCTATCGTCACGACCGCCGCTGGTCGGCCCTGCGCCGCAGGGTCGAGCACCTCATCGGGGGCGCCCCCAGCCGCTGACGTGCGCGTCCCGCGGCTTGGCCGGACGCCACACCTCCCACAGCCCGGACAGCGCCAGCACCGCCAGGATCGCCGCGACATGCTCCTTGCCCGCCAGGTTGTTCTTGATGAAGAACACCTCCAGCAGCATCGACAGCGCCACCAGCGCGCAGGTGAACCACGCCCGGTAGCGCCAGCAGATGAACACCGCCAGCCCCACCACCGCCGCCGACGGGCCGGTGTCGATCACGTACTTGTCCGAGTCGGCCAGCCCCAGCGGACTCTGCGGGCCGATCCAGATGCCGATCCGGGCGTACATCGTCCCGGCGAGCGTCGCCAGGTACGCGACCAGCAGCGTCTGCCGCCAGCCCACACAGATCTCCGCGATCCCGAAGACGATCAGGATCTGCGCCAGGGCGCCCCACACCGGCAGGTCCAGCGCGGGCACGAACAGCGACAGCGGGGTGCGCAGCAGCGCCAGCCACAGGTGCTCCCACGCCTGGACGGAGCCGATGTCCTGCACCGCCTGGTAGCCCCAGGGCTGGTTCTGCACGAACTGGAACACCAGGGTGAGGCACACCGCGGCGAGCGTCACCGGGATCGCCCGCAGCTTCGCCACGGCCAGCGCGGACCGTACCGTACGCAGGAGAGGCCCCCACTCGGCACGTGCGGCGCGGCGCAGAACGGGCATCCCCTGCCGTCCTGCCCCAGCCTCGGTCATCTCACGTTCTCCAGGTGCTTGCGGTTCAGCCACTTGGGCAGACCAGGTGCTTCCAGAAAGCCTTCCGCGCGGGCGGAGGCGAGGCCGATCCGCACCAGATCCGTGCTCTTCTCGAAAAGCAGGTAGCGGGGCTCCCAGATCGGCCGGTATTTCGCATTGGCGCGATAGAGCGATTCGATCTGCCACCACCTGGAGAAGAAGCTGAGCAGCGAGCGCCACAGGCGCAGCACCGGGCCCGCGCCGAGCCGCGATCCGCGTTCGAAGACGGAACGGAACATCGCGAAGTTCAGCGAGAGCTGAGTGACCTCCACCTCTTTCGCGCGCTGGATCAGCTCCAGGACCATGAACTCCATGAGGCCGTTCTCGGAGTTGCGGTCCCGCCGCATCAGGTCCAGCGACAGGCCCTTCGCGCCCCACGGCACGAAGCTGAGCACCGCCCGCAGCTCACCGTTCCCGTCCGAGCACTCCAGCATCACGCAGCGCCCGTCACCCGGGTCGCCGAGCCGCCCCAGCGCCATCGAGAAGCCGCGCTCGGTCTCCCCGTCGCGCCAGTCGTCGGCCAGCCGCAGCAGCCGGTCCATCTCCTCCGCGGGAATGTCTTCGTGCCGCCGGATGCGGACCGTGTAGCCGGCCCGCTCGATGCGGTTGTACGCCTGCCGTACGGTGCGCATCGCCCGGCCGGCGAGGGTGAACTCCTCGGTCTCCACGATGGCTTCGTCGCCCAGTTCCAGGGCGTCCAGCCCGTGCCGGGCGTAGATCGTGCCGCCCTCCTCGCTCGCGCCCATCACGGCCGGTGCCCAGCCGTGCTCCCGGGCCTCGGCCAGCCACACCTCGATCGCCCCGGGCCACGCCTCCGGGTCGCCCAGCGGGTCGCCGGAGGCCAGCGACACCCCGCCCACGACGCGGTAGGTGACCGCCGCCTTGCCGCTGGGGGAGAACAGCACGCTCTTGTCGCGGCGCAGCGCGAAGTAGCCCAGCGAATCGCGGTCCCCGTGCCGGGCGAGCAGCGCGCGCAGCCGCTCCTCGTCGTCCTCGGTGATCGCCTCGGTGCTGCGGACGGAGCGGAACGCCGCCCACAACACGGCCACCAGCAGCAGCGCGCTCAGCACGTTGATCGTGACGTTGACCCAGTTCGGGGTGTCGATGCCCGGGAAGCGCTGGTCGTCGGCGGCCAGCGACACCAGCCGCATCAGGCCGTAGCGCCAGCGCTGCACGAACGTCGACGAGGCGTCCTGCGCGGTGTTCGTGACGGTCACCAGCAGCGCCGCGAGCAGCGAGGTGACCAGCAGCCCGCCGACCGCCACCGCGGCCGCCAGCTTCGGGTTCGAGCGGTCGCCCTTGGCGTAGAACTCCCGGCGCCCGACGACCAGCGCGGCCGCGAACACCACCGTCAGCGCCAGCGACACCCAGTTCTGCACGTGCGCGCGGAATTCCGGGGCCGCCACCAGCGAGAACGCGAACAGCAGCGCCAGCAGTCCGGACAGCACCAGATTGAGGATCCACGCCGCCCGCTTGCGCCGCCGCAGCGTGACCGACAGGAAAAGCGAGAAGGCGGCGGACGCGAACCCCGCCGTGAGCAGATACGGAGTGAAGTACTCCGCGATGTTGTGCCGGCGGATGTCATTGCCGAACGACACCGATACCGCGCTCAGCAGATTGATGAATGTGACCGTGCGCAAATACCAGATGCCGAATGCGGCACCGCGCTGTGACCAGCGGCCGCGGGGGCGGTCCTCGTGGCCTTCGTCCCGACTCAAGCGATGTCTCCCATAAAACGTGTAAAGCGCGATCTTATGGGGCGCCGCCGGTGATCCGGTACGGGCGTGAGGCAGCGGGCGCCCCGGTCCCGGAGCGCCCGGCCGAGCGCTACTGGTTGCGGCCGGCCGCGTTCGGCCGGCGCCGCGTCAGTCGCGTACGGGCAGTTCTGCCGCCAGGGCCGCGGCGGCCTGCACCAATGGCAGGGCCAGCAACGCCCCCGTCCCCTCACCAGCAGTGACGCCGTGGTCGAGGAGAGGGTTGAGCGCGATCCGGTCCAGCGCCTTGGCCTGGGCCGGCTCACCGCTGGCCTGACCGGCCAGCCACCAGTCCGGCGCCCGGAACGCCACCCGCTGCGCCACCAGCGCACAGGCCGCCGAGACCACTCCGTCCAGGATCACCGGCGTCCGGCGCACCGCGCTCTGCAGCAGGAACGCGGTCATCGCGGTCAGATCCGCGCCGCCGACCGTCGCCAGCAGCTCCAGCTGGTCACCCAGCACCGGGCGGGCCCGGCGCAGCGCGTCCCGGATCGCCGCGCACTTGCGCATCCACGCGAGATCGTCGATCGGGGCCCCGCCCCGGCCGGTGACCACCGAGGCGTCCGTCCCGCACAGCGCGGCGATCAGCGTGCTCGCGGCGGTCGTCCCGCCGACGCTCAGATCGCCCAGCACCACCACGTCCGTGCCGGCGTCCGCCTCCTCGTCCGCGAGCGCCATCCCGGCCCGGAACGCCGCCTCGGCCTCCTCGGCCGTCAGCGCGTCCTCGATGTCGATCCGGCCGCTGCCGCGCCGCACCCGGTGCCGGGTGACCTCCTCCGGGAGGTCCGCCGGGTCGCAGTCCACCGACATGTCCACCACCCGCACCTGGGCCCCCGCGCCGCGCGCCAGCACCGCCGCCGGGCTCGCGCCGTCCAGCACGGCCCGTACGAGGTCCTTGGTGCCGCCGGCAGGACGGGCCGAGACGCCCAGCTCCGCCACGCCGTGGTCGCCCGCGAACAGCACCACCCGCGGCCGCTCCAGGGGCCGCACCGGCACCTGCTGCTGCGCGCCGGCCAGCCACTCGCCCAGCTCGTCGAGCCGGCCCAGCGCCCCGGGCGGCACGGCCAGCCGCGCCCGCCGCTCCTCGGCGTCACGGCGCACACCGCCGTCGGGGCGCTCGATCAGGTTGGCGAAGTCATCGAGGTTCAGGGCGCTCATTGGGCGCAGATTACCGGCAATACGTTCGGCGTGCGGCGGGGTTGGCGGCCGCGCTGCCGCCCGCTGCGAACCGCACCTCGCACACCACCGGCAGCAGCGCCCGCACCACCGGCAGCCGGTGCCGGACCCCGGGCGGCCGCAGCGCCCGCACCGCCGCGATGCCCGGGTGGCAGCCCGTCAGGGCGGGCGTCCACCAGGCCGGGGCGTCGAGGAGCAGGACGCCACCGGGGAACCGCCCGGCGCACGCCGCCACCAGATCCCGGACCTGACACGGTGCCAGCCGCCGCCGCACGCCCCGCGCCACCACGACCACCCCGCGCCGCGGTTCGGCCACCGCGTCCAGCCAGCGGTGATCGGCCGGTCCGCAGCCGACGGTGTGCCGCCGGGCGTCGTCCGGCAGCAGCATCCGGCGCAGCGCGGCGGGCTCCGGCGGCTGCACCGTCAGCCAGTTCAGCCGCCCGTTGTCGAGCCGCCAGAAGCCGGTACCGAGCCCCTCGCCGAGCGCGACCACCGTCGCCGCCGGGCGCTCGGCCAGATAGGCGCGTACCGCCGCATCGAAACACTCGGTCAGCTCGGTTCCGGTCACGGATCAAGAGCACCCGGCGCGGCGCCCCCGGGCAAGCGGACACGGGCCGGCCGGGCCCGGTGTCATCCGCGCAGCGCAAGCGCCTGGCCCGCGACGACCAGCAGCAGCTGCTCGCACTCCGCGCCGAACGCCGCGTTCAGCCGCCCCAGTTCGTCGCGGAACCGGCGGCCCGCCGCGGTCGCCGGCACCACCCCCGAGCCGACCTCGTTGCTGACCGCCACCACCGGCCGGTGCGTCGCGCGCACCGCCGCCACCAGCGCGTCGGTCCGTTCCCGCAGCGCCCGCCGGCCCCCGGCCTCCCAGGCCGCGTCGTCCCACGCCCCGACCTCGTCCATGACGTGCGTCAGCCACAGCGCCAGACAGTCGATCAGCAGCGGCGAGACCTCCGCCGCCCGCCCGGTGCCCGCGTCCCCGCCGGACTCCGCGTCCCCGGCGTCCGGCGCCGGGGCGTCCCCGGCCTCCAGGAGCGGCACCAGATCGCAGGTCTCGACGGTGCGCCAGCTGTTCGGCCGCCGCTCGCGGTGCAGCGAGATCCGCTCGGCCCACTCCGCGTCGCCCTCCCGGGTGCCGCCGGTCGCCACGTACACCACGTCCGGGAAGGCCGCGAGCCGCCGTTCCGCCTCGGCCGACTTCCCGCTGCGCGCCCCGCCCAGGACCAGCGTGCGGCGCGGCAGGTCCGGCACCGCGTGGTACTCGCCGACCACCAGCGAGCTGCCGTCGGGCACCGCGCGGGCGCCCACCGCCGCCAGCCTGCGGTGCAGTTCGGGCCCCGGCGGCACCGCGTGGTCGAGGTGCACCGCGATGACGTCCGTCGCCGCGTCCACCGCCCCGGTTGCCCGCAGCCGGGCCAGCGCGTCCGGCCGCTCCAGCACGTCGAGCAGCACCATGTCGTACGGCCCGGGGCCGCCCGCCGGCTCGTGGGCGCCGTTCAGCGCGAGCCCGGCCGGTGCCGCGCCCGGCGGCAGGTACAGCAGCCGCTCGCCGTCCGCGCCGGAGATGTCGTACCCGGTACCCGGGATGTCCACGGCGAGGGCCCGCACCCGGTGCCCGTCGAGCAGCGCCAGCTCCCGCCCGTCCGCGACCCGGCCCGGCGTGGGCAGCCCGGCCGGCACCTCCATCGCCGGTCCGTCGTGCGGATGGGAGAGCAGCACCTGCCGTACGCCCGCCAGCGACTGCCCGGCCCGGGCGGCCGCGAAGGCCGGACCCGGTGTCAGGTCGATCAGCAGCGCGCCGTCGATCAGCAGCGCGGTCGCCGCGCGCGCTTCGGCGCCGACGGCCGTCGCACAGGCGGCACAGGGGCAGTCGGGGCGCGGCAGCCCCTGCGGGGCCCCGGTGCCGAGGAGAGTCACATCCACACCGCCGAGTTTCTCGCGTCCCGTCGCGGTGAGCGCGGCGGGGGCGGACTCGACACGGCCGTTAGGCTGCCGATCAGCACGGAAGCACGACATGGCGGAGTGCGCGCAGGCGCGGTCCGCGGTGGCACAGACACGTACTCGGTGGGACCCAGGAGGCGTACATGGCGTGGACGTGGCGGTTCGAGAAGGCCGACGGCACGGAGGCGGTGCCGGCCGTGGAGCCGGAGGAGTTCACCACGCAGGGCGATGCGGAGTCGTGGGTCGGCGAGGAGTGGCGCGCACTCCTCGAAGGCGGCGTCGACCAGGTCCGGCTCTTCGAGGACGGCACCGAAATCTACGCGGGCCCGATGAGTCTGCACGCGGACGCGGAGGGCTGACCCGCGAAACGGCGCCGGGCCGGGTCCGTACGGTACGGACCCGGCCCGGCGCCGAAGGGGGCGGAGCTACGGCCGCTGGCCGCGCTTGACCTGGGGCTTGGGCAGCCGCAGCCGCCGCATCTGCAGCGTGCGCATCACCGCGTACGCCTTCACGCCCTTGAGGTTGTCGTTCGGGAACCGCTGGTCGAGCTGCTTGCCCAGGCGGAACCAGATGAAGACCGAGTCCAGCACGATCAGCACGATGATCACGAGCCACAGCAGCAGCGCGATGCTCTGGATCGAGGGCACCCGGACCATGGTGAGCACCAGGATCACCACGGCCATCGGCAGGAAGAACTCGGCGACGCACCAGCGGGAGTCGACGTAGTCACGCGCGAAGCGTCGCACCGGCCCCTTGTCGCGTGCGGGCAGATACCGCTCGTCGCCACTGGCCATCGCCTCGCGCTGGCGGGCCAAATCGGAGCGGCGCGCCTCACGCTGGGCCTTCGCCGCGTCCTTGCGGTTGGCCGGCGTGTGCGCGCGGGAGCGGCGCTGCGACTGGGAGTCGCTGCGCTTCGGCGTCGGGCGGCCCTTGGGGGCCTGCGGATCGCGGGGCTGCTGGGGCTGGTCCGCGGTCACCTTGGCGGTCGCGGCCTGCTCATCCTTCGAACGGCTTCGGAACACAACACCCAAGGGTACGTGCTCGGGGCGCGGGGGCCAGGGTCCGACGGGGCACGATCCGGCAACGGAGCACCGCGCACGCCCCTGTCCGCCGGGCCCCCTACTCCTTGCGCGGGAGGAAACGCGCTCCGCGATCGTCCTGGAGGAGGAGCGCATCCGGGCGCGAACAGTGCGGTAATGGAACCAGGGCCCGTACTGTGGGGTCTGTAGAGGTGCTGGAGTCCAAGCCCGATGTAACTCGGTCAGAAGGGGGCGCGCGAGGCCCATGAGCGATGGTGTCATGAAGCGGATGGGGATGATCTTCCGCGCGAAGGCCAACAAGGCCCTGGACCGGGCCGAGGACCCGCGCGAGACCCTCGACTACTCGTACCAGAAGCAGCTGGAGCTGCTGCAGAAGGTGCGCCGCGGCGTCGCCGACGTGGCGACCTCCCGCAAGCGCCTGGAGCTGCAGCTCAACCAGCTCCAGGGCCAGTCCGCCAAGCTGGAGGACCAGGGCCGCAAGGCGCTGGCGCTCGGCCGCGAGGACCTGGCCCGCGAGGCGCTGACCCGGCGCAGCGCGCTGCAGCAGCAGGTCACGGACCTGGAGACGCAGCACCAGACGCTGCAGGGTGAGGAGGAGAAGCTCACGCTGGCCGCGCAGCGGCTGCAGGCCAAGGTCGACGCCTTCCGTACGAAGAAGGAGACGATCAAGGCCACGTACACGGCCGCCCAGGCGCAGACCCGGATCGGCGAGGCGTTCTCCGGCATCTCCGAGGAGATGGGCGACGTCGGCCTGGCGATCCAGCGTGCCGAGGACCGCACCGCGCAGCTCCAGGCCCGGGCCGGTGCCATCGACGAGCTGATGGCGTCCGGCGCGCTGGACGACCCGTCCGGCATGGCCAAGGACGACATCACCGCCGAGCTGGACCGGCTCTCCGGCGGCAGTGACGTCGAGCTGGAGCTGCAGCGGATGAAGGCCGAGCTGTCGGGAGGACCGTCGGCCGGCAAGCAGGCCCTCGAGAGCGGTCAGGGTGGCGAGGGACAGCCCGCACCGCAGCAGGACCAGCCGCGTTTCGACAAGCAGTGACGGCCGGCGGGCGTTAGCCTCGCAGAGATCGTCGGCACCGGACCGAGGGAGACCGTCGTGATCGTACGGATCATGGGGGAGGGCCAGGTGAAGCTGGACGATGCCCACTTCATCGAGCTCAACAAGCTGGACGACGAGCTGCTCCGGGAGATGGAGAGCGGCGACGAGGAGGGCTTCCGGCGCACGCTGGGCGCCCTCCTGGGCGCGGTGCGCCGGATGGGCACGCCGCTGCCCGACGACGCCCTCGAACCGTCCGAGCTGATCCTGCCGGCCCCCGGGGCGTCCCTCGCCGAGGTACGGGAGATGCTCAGCGACGGCGGGCTCATCCCCGGCTGACCGCCTCCCGGAACCTCCACTCCAGCGCATACGGCACACGGCGCCCCGGTCCCCCGTCGGACCGGGGCGCTACCGTTTGCTCTTGTGACCCTCCAAGGCCCCGCTCCGGACGCGCCGCGCGCCGCCGGCCGCTTCCAGTGGCACCGTTCGCATCCGCTTGCGTTCGACGCCGCCCTCGCCGTGGCCGTCTTCGCCTGCGTCCTGTTCGGCGCGGTGGTCGACCCGCACCGCATGAACGGCCCGCGCATCGCCCCGCACCAGCTCTCCGCGACCACCGTCGGGCTGGCCGCGCTGGCCTGCGCCGCCCTGGTCCTGCGCCGCCGCCTGCCGCGCACGGTCCTGGCGGTGACCGGCGCGCTGACCATCGTCGAGCTGGTCGCCAGCTCCACCGACCCGCGCGCCCCGGTGGCGGCCGCCGCGGTGATCGCGCTCTACACCCTGGCGTCGCGCACGGACCGGCCCACGGTCTGGCGGGTCGGCGCGCTGACCGTCGTCGTGCTGACCGCCTCCGCGATGCTCTGCGGCCCCAGCCCCTGGTACGCGCAGGAGAACCTCGCGATCTTCGCCTGGACCGGCATGGCCGCCGCGGCGGGCGACGCGGTCCGCAGCCGCCGGGCGTTCGTCAACGCGATCCGCGAGCGCGCCGAGCGGGCCGAGCGCACCCGCGAGGAGGAGGCCCGCCGCCGGGTCGCCGAGGAGCGCATGCGCATCGCCCGCGACCTGCACGACGTCGTCGCCCACCACATCGCCCTGGTCAACGTCCAGGCCGGGGTGGCCTCGCACGTCATGGACAGCCGCCCCGACCAGGCCAAGGAGGCCCTGGCGCACGTCCGCGAGGCGTCCCGCTCGGCCCTGGACGAACTCCGCGCGACCGTCGGTCTGTTGCGGCAGTCCGACGACCCCAAGGCGCCCACCGAGCCCGCCCCGGGCCTGGGCGTCCTCGACCAGCTCGTCGAGCGCTTCGTGCACGCCGGCATCCCCGTCGACCTGGACGTCCAGGAGCCGCCCCGGCAGCTGCCCGCCTCCGTCGACCTGACCGCCTACCGTGTGGTCCAGGAGGCGCTGACCAACGTCCACAAGCACGCCGGCGAGGGCGCCCGCGCGACGGTCCGGATCGTGCACTCCGACAGCGTGCTGACGGTGACGGTGCTGGACGACGGCGCCGGCCGGGCCGGCGTGCCGCGCCAGAAGGGCGGCGACCGGGCGGCCGCGGAGTCCGGCGGGCCGGGTGCGCCGGAGGACAGCGGCGGCGGCCACGGCCTGATCGGGATGCGCGAGCGGGTCTTCGCGCTGCGCGGCACGGTCGTCACCGGCCCCCGCGCGGCCGGCGGCTTCCAGGTGCGGGTCACCCTTCCGCTGCAGACCGTCCGTACGGGGGAGACAAGATGACGATCAAGGTGCTGCTCGCCGACGACCAGGCGCTGCTGCGCAGCGCGTTCCGGGTGCTGGTGGACTCCGAACCGGACATGCGAGTGGTGGGGGAGGCGTCCGACGGTGCGCGGGCGTACGAGCTGACGAAGGCGGAGCGTCCCGACGTCGTCCTGATGGACATCCGGATGCCCGGTGTCGACGGCCTCGCCGCGACCCGCATGATCAGCCAGGACCCGGAGCTGACCGACGTCCGGGTGGTGATCCTGACGACCTTCGAGGTCGACGACTACGTCGTGCAGTCGCTGCGCAACGGCGCCAGCGGCTTCCTCGGCAAGGGCGCCGAACCGGACGAGATGCTGAACGCGATCCGGATCGCGGCGGCCGGCGAGGCGCTGCTGTCGCCCGTCGCGACCAAGGGCCTGATCGCCAAGTTCCTCGCGCAGGGCGGCAGTTCCGGTGACGGCGGGCCCGGGGGGCCGGGCGCGGAGCGGCTGGCGACGCTGACCGGCCGGGAGCGCGAGGTGCTGACGCTGGTCGCCGGCGGGCTCTCCAACGACGAGATCGCCGAGCAGCTGGCCGTCAGCCCGCTCACGGTCAAGACGCACGTCAACCGCGCGATGGCCAAGCTGGGGGCCCGGGACCGCGCCCAGCTGGTCGTCATCGCCTACGAGTCAGGGCTTGTACGCCCACGGGTGCAGTAGGGGTGGAGCGCCCCTACTCCGATCGCGGTACGGGCGCCGGACGGAAACCGACCTGCGAGCGAGGAAAAGCGGCCTGGCCATGGCCGAAGGTGTAGGTGGGCCTGCGAAGGCCCCTGCCGTCGGGCCCGTGCGGGCCTCGCCGACCTTTCCGTAAGCACCGTTCTTCAGAACAGAAGAGAGACCCCACCCATGTCCTGGCTGTCCCGGCTCAGCCTCGTACAACGGGGCCTGATAGCGCTGATGTCGATCGTCGCGATCGCCTTCGGCGCCATCGCGATACCCCAGCTCAAGCAGCAGCTCCTGCCCTCCATCGAACTTCCGATGGTCTCCGTGCTGGCCCCGTACCAGGGTGCCTCGCCCGATGTCGTCGAGAAGCAGGTGATCGAGCCGCTGGAGGACGGTGTCCAGGCGGTCGACGGCATCAAGAGCGTCACCTCGACGTCCAGCGAGGGCTCGGGCGTCATCATGGCGCAGTTCGACTACGGCAACGACTCCAAGCGCCTGGTCGCCGACGTCCAGCAGGCCGTCAACCGCGCCCGCGCGAAGCTGCCGAAGGACGTCGACCCGCAGGTGGTGGCCGGCTCGACGGACGACATCCCCACCGTCGTCCTCGCCGTCTCCTCCACCACCAAGGACCAGCAGACCCTGGCCGACCAGCTGAACCGCGGTGTCGTCCCGGACCTGAAGAACATCGACGGCGTCAGCCAGGTCGCGGTGGACGGCGTCCAGGACCGCATCGTCGCGGTCACCCCGGACACCAAGAAGCTCGCCGCCGCCGGCCTGACCTCCCAGGCACTGGGCCAGGCGCTGGAGGCCGGCGGCACGTCGGTGCCCGCCGGGTCCTTCGCCGAGGGCGGCCGCAGCAAGACCGTCCAGGTCGGCGCGGGCTTCACCTCCGTCGCCCAGATCAAGGACCTGTCCATCGCCCCGGCTCCCGGCGCGGGCGCGGCGGCGGGCGGCGGCCAGTCGGCGGCCCCGGTCCGTCTCGGCGACGTGGCCACCGTCAAGGAGGAGCCGGCCACCCCGACCTCGATCACCCGCACCAACGGCAAGCCCAGCCTCGCCGTGCGGGTGACGATGGACCAGGACGGCAGCGCGGTCGCGATCTCCGACGCGGTCAAGGACAAGCTCACCAAGATCCGTCAGGACCTGGGCAAGGGCACCGACGTCACGGTCGTCTCCGACCAGGGCCCCGCGGTGTCCAAGTCGATCGACTCGCTGACCACCGAGGGCCTGCTGGGCCTGCTCATGGCGGTCATCGTCATCCTGGTCTTCCTGCTCAGCCTGCGCTCGACCCTGGTCACCGCGGTCTCCATCCCGCTCTCGGTCGTCATCACGCTGATCGTGCTGTGGACCGGTGACCTGTCCCTCAACATGCTCACCCTCGGCGCGCTGACCATCGCGATCGGCCGGGTCGTCGACGACTCCATCGTCGTCCTGGAGAACATCAAACGGCACCTGGGCTACGGCGAGGAGCGCCGCGAGGCCATCCTCGCCGCCGTCAAGGAGGTCTCCGGAGCGATCACCTCCTCGACCCTCACCACGGTCGCGGTGTTCCTCCCGATCGGTGTGGTCGGCGGCATGGTCGGCGCCCTGTTCGGCTCCTTCTCGCTGACCGTCACCGTCGCGCTGCTGTCCTCGCTGATCGTCTCGCTGACGGTCGTGCCGGTCCTGTCGTACTGGTTCCTGCGCGCCCCGCAGATCCCCGAGGGCACCACCGCGGACGAACTGCGCCGCGCGGCCGAGGAGAAGGAGACCGGCAGCCCCCTCCAGCGGCTCTACGTCCCGGTCCTGCGCTTCGCCACCCGCCGCCGGGTCACCAGCCTGGTCATCGCCGTCGTCATCCTGCTCGGGACGTTCGGCATGGGCCCGCTGCTGAAGACCAACTTCTTCGACCAGGGCGACCAGGACACCCTGACCGTCAAGCAGGAGCTCAAGCCCGGCACCAGCCTCGGCGCGTCCGACGCGCAGGCCAAGAAGGTCGAGAAGCTGCTCGCGGCCAACGACCACATCGACAACTACCAGGTCACCGTCGGTTCCTCCGGCTTCATGGCGGCCTTCGGCGGCGGCACCGGCGCCAACCAGGCGTCCTACCAGGTCAAGCTGAAGGACGCGGGGGACTCCGGCAAGGTCACCGACGAGCTGCGGGCCTCGCTCGACAAGCTCGGCCCGTCGATCGGCGACACCACCGTCACCGCCGGCGGCGGCTTCGGCAACCAGGACCTGAGCGTGGTCGTGAAGGCCGGTGACGCCGACGTCCTGAAGAGGGCCGCCGAGCAGGTCCGCAAGGCCGTCGCCGGGCTCGACCACGTCACCGACGTGCAGAGCGACCTCGCGCAGAGCGTCCCGCGGATCTCCGTGACGCCCAACTCCAAGGCGGCGGAGGCCGGTTACACCCAGGCCACGCTGGGCGGCGCGGTCGCCCAGGCGGTCCGCGGCACCACGAGCGGCACGGCCGTTCTCGACGACACCGAGCGCGACATCGTGATCAAGGCGGCGCACCCGGCCACCACCGAGGCGGAGCTGAAGGACCTCGCCCTGCCCACGCCGGCGGGTCAGGTCAAGCTCGGCACCATCGCCACCGTCAAGACCGTGGCCGGCCCGGTTCAGATGACCCGGATCGACGGGGCCCGCTCGGCGACCGTCACCGCCAAGCCGACCGGCGACAACACCGGTGCGGTCAGCGCCGCGCTGCAGAGCAAGATCGACTCCCTGAAGCTGCCGGACGGCGCCACCGCGAAGATCGGCGGCGTCTCGCAGGACCAGACCGACGCCTTCTCCTCGCTGGGCCTGGCCATGCTGGCGGCCGTCGCCATCGTCTTCATGCTCCTGGTCGGCACCTTCCGGTCGCTGATCCAGCCGCTGATCCTGCTCGTCTCCATCCCCTTCGCGGCGACCGGCGCGATCGGCCTGCTGGTCGCCACCGGCACCCCGCTGGGCGTCCCGGCGATGATCGGCATGCTGATGCTGATCGGCATCGTGGTCACCAACGCCATCGTGCTGATCGACCTGATCAACCAGTACCGGGCGCAGGGCTACGGCGTCGTCGAGGCGGTCATCGAGGGCGGCCGGCACCGCCTCCGCCCGATCCTGATGACCGCGCTGGCCACGATCATGGCGCTGCTGCCGATGGCGATGTCCCTCACCGGCAACAGCGGCTTCATCTCCCAGCCGCTGGCCGTGGTCGTGATCGGCGGTCTGATCACCTCCACCCTCCTCACCCTCCTCCTCGTCCCGACGCTCTACGCGATCATCGAACTCCGCAAGGAGCGCCGGGCGAAGAAGAAGTCCGCCAAGCGCGCCGCGAAGTCCGGCGCGCAGCCCGAGGAAAGCGACCGCACCCCGGAGCCCGCGGGCGTCTAGCCGCCCCCGGTCCGCCACACGGAGCCCCCGCCGCCGTACCCACGGCAGCGGGGGCTCCCGCGTACGCCGGAGGCACCCCGGCGCTCAACTGACCTACCGTCATACGCTTTTCAGTGGTTTGTCCGGCACAGCGGCATGCGCGCGCCCCGGCCGAGAAGCATGGCCCCTGGTATATGCCGCCCGGGAGGAGAGCGATGACTGTCCCCGCAGCCGCGAAGGGGGAGCCGGCCGACGTACCGGACGAACTCGCCGAGTTCGTCCGGTACTGCGTGCCGCTCACCGGCTTCGCCGCATTCGACCTACACGCCACCGGCATGGCCCGGCTCTATCTGGACACCGCCCGCCACCAGGTGGGGGAGAAGCGGTTCACGACGTTCTGGACCGCGTGGAAGCAGGCCGTCGCCCAGCACAAGGGCCCCCAGGACCTGTCCCCCGTGCACCAGGAGGTGGCCAGGGCGCTGATCTACCTCTGGTACACCGGCGCCTGGCCGAGGCTGGCCCCCGCCGCCCACGCGGCCCTCCGCCGCGAGGTCGCCAACGCCGAGTCCGTCGCCTCGCCCAGCGCCTACGTGGAGGGCCTGGTCTGGCGTACGTTCCACGGCCACCCGGCGGGCGCCAAACCACCGGGCTTCGGTACCTGGGCGGTTCAGCCGCCCGCGCCGCAGAGCGTCGAGCAGCTGCGTACCGGCCTGGGCCTCGCGGACGTCCCGTACCGCACCGGCCTGACCGACGAGGTCTCCCCGGACGAGATCCCCGGCCGGCTGCTCCCCGGCCCCCGCATCAGCCGCCACATCCCGCCCTCCGCCGTCCCCACCGCCGACGCCGCCGGCACACCCGAGGAGAGCACCGCATGACCGAGACCATCTCCGCGGAGGGCGCCGCCCGCCGCCGCTACGACGCGATCATCGTCGGCGCCGGCTGGGCCGGCAGCGCCCTCGCCAAGCGCCTCGGCGCCCAGGGCTGGCACGTCCTCGTCCTGGAAGCCGGCAACGGCGGCACCGAGACCTGGCCCGGCTACCTGGACTCGCTCTCGACCTACTACGCGGCCGTGGCCAAGGTCCCCAACTCCGCCTACCGCCGCAACAAGGCCGCGCCCTACCCCGACGTGCTCGACCTCGCCCCGGTCCGCGACCCCGAGCCCGGCAGGCCCGAGTTCACCGCCAACGGCTACTTCGTGCAGAACGGCCGCCTCCCGTACGGCACCGACTACCTGCGCGAACTCGGCGGTGCCGCGATGCACTGGCTGGGCGCCGTCCCCCGGATGCTCCCCGACGACTTCGCCACCGGGACCGTCTACGGCTACGGCCGCGACTGGCCGTTCACCGCCGAGGAACTCCAGCCCTGGTACGCCGAGGCCGAACGGGAACTCGGCGTCGCCGGCAACGCCGAGGAGCAGAAGGACCTCGGCGTCGTCACCGACAGCGCCTACCAGTACCCCATGCACCACATCCCGCAGAGCTACCTCGACGAGCGCTGCCGGACGCTGGACGGCACGACCGTCAACGACAGCGTCGCCGACGAGGACTACGCGCTGAAGATGTACGGCCTCCCGCAGGCCCGCAACTCCACCCCCAACCCGGCCTACCCGGCCCCCTACCGCATCCAGGGCGCCGTCGGCATCCCCAACTACGGCGAGCGCTGCGTGGGCAACGCCAGCTGCGTCCCCATCTGCCCCGTGCAGGCCAAGTCGCACCCGCTGCGCCTCCAGGCCGCCTGGCCCGGCACCGTCACCCTCGCCACCCGCTGCGTGGTCACCCGGGTCCGCAAGGGCCGGGACGCGTACGTCTCCGGCGTCGAGTACCGCACCTACACCGACCCCGCCTCACCGGTCAGCCGCTCCTACGTCGCCGAGGCCGATGTCGTCATCCTCGCCGCGCACGCCATCGAGAACGCCCGCCTGCTGCTCTTCTCCGAGCTGGCCACCGGCAGCGGCCAGGTCGGCCGCAACCTGATGGACCACCCGACGATCCTCAACTGGGCGCTCACCCCCGAGGCCAAGGGACCGATCGGGCCGTTCCGCGGCCCGGGGCACACCTCCGGCTGGGAGGTCTTCCGCAGCGGATTCGGCCGGAGCGAACGCGCCCCGTTCCGCATCGAGATCGGCAACTGGGGCTGGGGCTGGGCGACCGGCGCCCCGCTGAGCAACGTCGCCACCGCCCTGGGCCTCGGCGGCACACCGGACGGCAGCGTACGGGACAAGGGCGTCTACGGGCCCGAGCTGCGCCGGCTGCTCGGCTCCTCCATCGGCCGCCAGCTGCAACTGCAGATCGCCGTGGAGCAGTCCGCCGACGAGAACAACCGCGTCACCATCGACCCGGCCCGCTACCGCGACGCCATGGGCAACCCCCGCCCCATCCTCACCTACGACCTCGACGAACACGTCCGCAAGGGCCTGTACGCGGCGCGGCTCGTGGCCCGGCAGATCTTCGGCTTCCTGGAGGCGACGGACTACACCGACCACGCCCCGCGCGACGGCGTCCCCCCGCTGGGCCACTTCGTCCACAGCGGCACCCACCTCGCCTACAGCGGCGCGGGCCACGGCGCCGGCACCCACATCATGGGCGACGACGAGACGACGTCCGTGGTGGACCGCGACCAGCGCACCCACGACCATCCCAACCTCTACGCCGTCGGCTGCGGCAGCATGCCGTCGGTCGGCACCAGCAACCCCACCCTCACGATGATGGCGCTCGCCCTGCGCAGTGCCGCCGAGATCCACAAGGACCTCACCGCCGCCCGCCGCCCGGCCCGGCTCCGTACCCCGCAGCACGAGGAGGTCCCGGCGTGATCACCGCACTCGCCCTGCACGCGAAGGGGTTCGGCATCCCGACGACGGTCAAGGAGCTGCGGGAGTACCTCCAGGCCGCCCTGGAGGTGGAGCACCTCACCCTCCCCGTCTACATGACCGGCCTGTACTCCATCCGTCCCGGCACCAACCGCACCGCCCACTTCGCCATCCGCAGCGTCCTGATGGAGGAGATGCTCCACATGACGCTGGCCGCGAACCTCCTCAACGCGGTCGGCGGCACGCCCCGGGTGGGCCGCAAGGAGTTCGTCGCCGAGTACCCCGCGCGCCTGCCGTTCAGCAGCCCCCAGCTGCCGGCCATCGGCCTGCAGCACTTCTCGCCCGCGGCGCTGAAGACGTTCCTGCTCATCGAACGCCCCCGCAAGATGGCGCCGAACCCGAAGCCGGGCGAGGGCTGGACCTCCATCGGCCAGTTCTACGACTCCATCCGGCAGGGCCTGGAGCACCTCGTCGCGCAGCACGGCGCGGCCGCGATCTTCACCGGCCGGCCCGAACGCCAGGTGGGCCCCGAGGACTTCTACAACTCCGGCGGCGAGGTCTTCGCCGTCCATGACCTGAAGTCCGCACAGCTGGCGATCCGCGTGATCAGCGACCAGGGAGAGGGCACCGACGGCACGATCTGGGACAGCGACGACCTGATCTTCGGCGAAGCGCGCCAGCTCGCGCACTACTTCCGCTTCAACGAGATCTACACCGGCCGCAGCTACGGCCCCCACGACACCCCCGACGCCCCGCCCAGCGGCCCGCTGCTGGACGTCACCTGGGACGACGCGTACCCGATCCACGGCGACTCCAAGGTCGCCGACTACAAGAAGTACGAGCAGACCAGCGCGGTTTACGGGCACGCCGTCGCCTTCAACACCCGTTACGCGGCGCTGCTCAGCTACCTCCAGTCCGCCTTCGACGGATGGCCCCGGGCGATGGCCCTGGCCGTCCCGACGATGCTGGAGCTGCGCGACCGCTCCGAGCAGCTGTACCGCAACCCGCACCCCGACCCGACGCTCGCGGCCGAGGGCCTCTTCGCCAGCCCCACCTTCGAGGTGGAACAGCCGCAGTTCGAGGCGGTGCGCGACACGGTCGACGAGAACCTCCGGCTCGCCGGTCTGGAGGCCGGCGAACCGATCGACCTGTCCCTGACCTCGTGACACACCGATCGGCCCGTCCCGGCGGGGTGCGCCGGGACGGGCCGATCGGACGATCGGGATCGGGGGAGCCGGCCGGCCCTGCCGGCCGACGAGGTGGCGGCCGGCCGGGTGACCGGCTCGCGGAATGCGAGGAGTGATGCGAACGTAGCTGTGCGTACTGCTTCGACGAAAGGCAGGCAACCGTGCTCTCCGCACTGGCCGGCAAGGCCGTCCTCGTGCCCGCCGCCGGGCTGGCCCTCACCATGGGCCCGGTGGCCGTTCCGCCCGTCGGCGCGGACGGCGACACCGGGCTCACCGCCGCCGTCCGGGTGGGCGTCTCCGGCGGGCTCTTCACGGCCAACGTGGGGCTCGTCCAGACGTTCGCGCGCACCGGTAAGGGCGGGGTCTACTGCGCCACGGTCGAAGGCAAGCCCACCCCGCTGACCGCCCTGCTGGACGCGGACGACCGCTACGGCTTCGGGGTACGGGTGAGCTGGGACGCCACCAAGCAGGACTACGTCGTCAACAGCATCCACGGCGACGAGGCGACCGGCGGCAAGGTGTGGAACGCGTACGTCGGCAAGACGAAGATCTCGACCGGGCCCTGCGGCACCGCGGTCAAGGACAACGACAAGGTCAGCTGGAAGCTGGAGGCCGCGAGCTGACGCCGGGCCCCTGCCGGCGCCCAGGGCGCGGCAGGGGCTCCACGGCGGCCCCTACGGGAGCGCCAGCATCCGCTCCAGCGCGAGCTTCGCGAAGTGCTCGGTCTCCTTGTCGACCTCGATGCGGTTGACGACCTTGCCGGCCGCCAGCGACTCCAGCGTCCACACCAGGTGGGGGAGGTCGATGCGGTTCATCGTCGAGCAGAAGCAGACCGTCTTGTCGAGGAAGACGATCTCCTTGTCCTCCGCCGCGAAGCGGTTCGCCAGCCGGCGGACGAGGTTCAGCTCCGTGCCGATGGCCCACTTCGAGCCGCGCGGGGCGGCCTCCAGGGCCTTGATGATGTACTCCGTCGAGCCGACGTGGTCCGCCGCCGCCACGACCTCGTGCTTGCACTCGGGGTGGACCAGGACGTTCACGTCCGGGATGCGCGCGCGGACGTCGTTCACCGAGTCCAGCGAGAAGCGGCCGTGCACCGAGCAGTGCCCGCGCCAGAGGATCATGCGGGCGTCCCGCAGCTGCTCGGCGGTCAGGCCGCCGTTCGGCTTGTGCGGGTTGTAGACCACGCAGTCGTCCAGGGACATGCCCATGTCCCGGACGGCGGTGTTGCGGCCCAGGTGCTGGTCGGGCAGGAACAGCACCTTCGCGTCGCCGGCCGGCCGCTGCTCGAAGGCCCAGTCCAGCGCACGCTTGGCGTTGGAGGAGGTGCAGATCGTGCCGCCGTGCCGGCCGGTGAACGCCTTGATGTCGGCCGAGGAGTTCATGTACGAGACCGGCACGACCTGGTCGGCTATGCCGGCCTCGGTCAGCACGTCCCAGCACTCGGCGACCTGCTCGGCGGTCGCCATGTCGGCCATCGAGCAGCCGGCGGCGAGGTCGGGGAGGATGACCTGCTGGCCGTCGCCGGTGAGGATGTCCGCGGACTCGGCCATGAAGTGCACGCCGCAGAAGACGATGTACTCCGCGTCCGGGCGGGCGGCGGCGTCCCGCGCGAGCTTGAAGGAGTCGCCGGTGACATCGGCGAACTCGATGACCTCGTCGCGCTGGTAGTGGTGCCCCAGGATGAAGACCTTGTCCCCGAGCTTCGCCTTGGCCGCGCGGGCCCGCTCGACGAGGTCGGGGTCCGACGGGGCCGGCAGGTCGCCGGGACAGTCCACGCCGCGCTCGCTCCTGGGGTCGGCCTCACGGCCGAGGAGGAGCAGCGCCAGCGGGGTCGGCTGGACGTCCAGGGGCTGGGCGGTGGTCACAACACGCACCCTCTCTTTTCTGCAGACGGCTCTTGATGCAGCCTTTTCGTCTATTTGACGCTATCTATCATAGCTGCTTCACGTCACTTTGACGATGGCCATAGTGTCGATGTGACGCATCAGCACTCCGCCATGTGCCGTGGGCCACCGGTCCCCGGCCGGCGGTGTGCGAGCATGAAGGAGTAGCGCCCGGTCGGAATTAATCCGGGGCGACGCCGGTTGCAGCTTGTTGCATCCGATGACAAGCGGTCCGTACAACCCGGGAGAGATGTAGATGAGCGTGCAGGACGAGAAGACCACCGTCAGTGACGGCATCATCCTGTCCGACGCGGCCGCGTCGAAGGTCAAGAGCCTGCTGGAGCAGGAGGGCCGGGACGACCTCGCGCTGCGGGTGGCCGTTCAGCCCGGTGGCTGCTCCGGTCTGCGCTACCAGCTCTTCTTCGACGAGCGTTCGCTCGACGGCGATGTGGTCAAGGACTTCGACGGCGTCAAGGTCGTCACCGACCGGATGAGCGCCCCCTACCTGGGCGGTGCCTCCATCGACTTCGTCGACACCATCGAGAAGCAGGGCTTCACGATCGACAACCCGAACGCCAGCGGCTCCTGCGCCTGCGGCGACTCCTTCAGCTAAGGGTCGCGGGCCGACGAGCACACACGCCGAAGGCGGCGCCCCCGAGTGGGGGCGCCGCCTTCGGCGTAGCGGCCTGCCGGACGCCGCTAGCGCTTCGGCACGGCCTCACCGGTCGACACATCGATCACCTTCCGGCCGTCCAGCGGCTTCTCCAGGGTCACGGTCTTGGTGAACTCCTTGGCGATCTTCACGCAGATCTGGCCCGGCTTCTTGTCCTTGCCGACGACCTTGGTCTTCACCGTGGCGGCCGACTCCTCGGCGCTCACCGAGTAGACGCTGCACACCCCGCCCCAGAAGTGCACGGTCAGCTTCCGGCCGCCGTCACCCACGTCGTAGGACTCCAGCGCCATCGCCCCGGGCTTCCCGGACGGGCCCTTGGGGGTGTGGTCCTTGTGCGCCAGGTACTTCGGGTCCACCGCGGGCTGCGCCACGATCGTCGCGGGAGCGTCCGGAGCGCCGCCGGCGGACGGCTGACGGACCTTGTACAGCCACGACGGCACCAGCGCCTGCCCGCCGTCCACGTACTGCACCGCGAGCCCGAAGACCGCACCGGTCACCTCGGCCGGCTTCTCCGCCTTCGTCGGTGCCGGCTCACAGGGCGCGATCGAGCCGTCCTTGTTGCCCTTCTCGCCCTTGGGGGGTGTCGAGGGGCAGCCGGCCGGGGTGCGGCCACCGCCCGAGTTCAGCCGGTCCAGGGTCTTCTCCGCACCCAGTACGGGGTACACCGCGCCCTTCGCCGGATGCGCCAGCTGACCGCTGCCGCCGACCACCTGACCGTCCGAGCCGACCTGCAGATCGCTCTGCCAGCCGTACGTCGGCAGCCCGCCCAGCACCGGATTCGCGGTCACGATCCGCACCGCGCCGGACAGCCCGCTCGCGTCCAGCTTCGCGTTCTGCTGGCCGAGCGCCGCCAGCACCGGCTTCACGGCCTGCTCGGCCTTCGCCGGCGAGACCGCACCCTTGCCGCTGCTGTCGTCCTCGGTCGTGATGTCCCCGCCACCCCGGTAGGAGGGGCAGCCGGGCCGGCTCGACGCCTCGTCGCCGCCCTTGTCGCCCTTGGGGGAGGCGGGCAGCGCGCAGTTCGTGCCGCCCGGGGTCCCGTACTGCGAGTACGTCCAGGAGCCCGAGCCGGTCTTGGTCACCTGGAGGACCGGGCTACGGGCGTCCCGGGTCGGTCCGCCGACCTTCCAGGTGCTCCCCTCGGAACGCACCTTTCCCGCCACGTCCAGCGCCTTCGCCAGCCGTTCCACCGACTCCCGGCTGATCTCGCCCTTGGGCCGGTAGACCGGCGCCGACGAGGGCCCGTCCGGCAGCTTGCCGACCGGTTTGTACTTCGCACCCTGCGGATTCGGCTCCCCGGCGGCTATGGAGCCGCCGCCCGTATAGCCGTCGAGCGCCAGCGGCGGCGGACCGCCCGGGCCCGCGCCGCCGGAGCCCTCGTCGCTGGACGCGGACGAGGCCCAGTACGCCGCGCCGCCCCCGGCCAGCAGCACCGCGGCGGCCATCGAGGCGACCAGCACCGGGCTGCGCCGCCTGCGCTCCTTGGGGCCGTCCGGCGTCTCAGGGCTCTCCTCGGTGTTCACCGCATCGCTCCTTCGCCTCCGCTGAACATCTGACGTGCCATCCTCTCGGGACGGACATCGATGGGACGGAGCGGGGGCGCACACGGTTCCCTCAGGGTCCCCGTACGGGCGCCGGGGGGCGACCACTCACCCCGCGGCACCCGGTCGGCTCAGTCGCCGTACTCGGACATGCCCTCCACCAGAGCGGCGGAACGGGCGGGCACCTCGACGCCGTGCAGATCGGCCGCCCGGCCCGGCGCCGGAGCCGGGTGCCGGCCGGTCTTCCAGCGCCCGGACATCCGCGCGCAGTCACCGCGCAGCTCGTCGAGGGACTCCGGCTCGGTCGCGGCGTGCGAAGGGGCGACACGCGGTGTGACGGCTTTCACAGGCTTGGTCATAGGGGCACCGTACGCAGCCGCGTTCCGAGGAGAAAGCCCTACTATTGGGTAGTTTCACTCGTTCCGGGTGGGCGGGATGACCGGATGCCCGTGCGTCCAGCCGGGTAGCGTTGCTCTACGTCCGCCCGTCCCTCCGCCATCCGCAGGAGCAGACCCGTCGTGCGTATCGCAGTCACCGGCTCCATCGCCACCGACCACCTGATGACCTTCCCCGGCCGCTTCGCCGACCAGCTCGTGGCCGACCAGCTGCATACGGTCTCGCTCTCCTTCCTGGTCGACCAGCTCGACGTCCGCCGCGGCGGGGTCGCCCCCAACATCTGCTTCGGCATGGGCCAGCTCGGCATCGAGCCGGTCCTGGTCGGCGCCGCGGGCAACGACTTCGAGGAGTACCGCGCCTGGCTCGACCGCCACGGCGTCGACACCCGCTCCGTCCGCATCTCCGAGGTCCTGCACACCGCCCGCTTCGTGTGCACCACCGACGCCGACCACAACCAGATCGGCTCCTTCTACACCGGCGCGATGAGCGAGGCCCGGCTGATCGAGCTGCAGCACGTGGCCGAGCGGGTCGGCGGCCTGGACCTCGTCCTGATCGGCGCGGACGACCCCGAGGCGATGATCCGGCACACCGAGGAGTGCCGGACCCGCGGCATCCCCTTCGCCGCCGACTTCTCCCAGCAGATCGCCCGCATGGACGGCGAGAACATCCGCACCCTCATGGAGGGCGCCAGCTACCTCTTCTCCAACGAGTACGAGAAGGGCCTCATCGAGTCGAAGACCGGCTGGACCGCCGACGAGATCCTCGCCAAGGTCGGCACCCGGGTCACCACCCTCGGCTCCAACGGCGTCCGCATCGAGCGGGTCGGTGAGCCCACCATCGAGGTCGGCGTCCCCGAGGAGAAGGTCAAGGCCGACCCCACCGGCGTCGGCGACGCCTTCCGCGCCGGCTTCCTGTCCGGCCTGGCCTGGGGCGTCGACCTGGAGCGCGCCGCGCAGATCGGCTGCATGCTGGCCACCCTCGTCATCGAGACCGTCGGCACCCAGGAGTACGAGCTGCACCGCAGCCACTTCATGGACCGCTTCACCAAGGCGTACGGCCACGAGGCCGCCGCCGAGGTCCAGCAGCACCTGGCCTGAACCGGCCGGTCCGTCCCGTCAGACGCGGCGCCGCACCACATACGCGGCGCCGCGTTCGGCTGCCCGCTCCCCGACGTACTCCTGCTCGCGCATCGTGCACCAGGCGGGGATGTCCTGCTGGGCCGCCTCGTCGTCGGAGAGCACCGTCACCGTCCCGCCGACCGGCACCCGGCCGATCACCTTCGCCAGCTCGATGACGGGGATCGGGCAGCGCTTGCCGAGCGCGTCGACGACCAGGTCCCCGGGCCCGGCGGCCGGCGCGGCCTCCGGTCCGGCGGCCCCGGCCGGCGCGGCCTCCACCGGCCTCGCGGGCACCCCCAGCCGCTCCCGCACCGACCGCACCAGCCCCGGCAGCACCTCCAGGAACCGCTCCACCTCCGCCTCGGCCGTGCCGTACGGCAGCGACACCCGGACGTTCCCCTCGGAGAGCACGCCCATCGCCCGCAGCACATGGCTCGGGATCAGCGTGCTCGACGTACAGGACGACCCGGACGAGACGGAGAAGCCGGCCCGGTCGAGCTCGCCCAGCAAGGTCTCCCCGTCGACATAGAGACAGGAGAAGGTGACCAGATGGGGGAGGCGGTGCACCGGATCGCCGACCACCTCCACGTCCGGGACCAGCTCCGGCACCCGCGCCCGGATCCGGTCCACCAGCGCCCGCAGCCGGCTCGCCTCGGCGGACGTCTCCGGGCCCCGCAGGGCACGCAGCGACGCCGCGGCCGCCACGATCGCCGGAAGGTTCTCGAACCCGGCGCTGCGGCCCGACTCCCGCTCGTCCGCCGGTCCCTGGGGCGCGAACCGGGTCCCCTTGCGGACCACGAGCAGCCCCACTCCGGGCGGGCCGCCCCACTTGTGCGCGCTGGCCGCCAGCACCGACCAGGCGCCGGGCACCTGCCCCCACGGCAGCGACTGCGCGGCGTCCACCAGCAGCGGCACCCCGGCCTCCTGGCACAGCCCGGCCACCTCCTCGACCGGCTGTTCCGTCCCCACCTCGTGATTGGCGGACTGCACGGCGACCAGCGCCGTGTCCCCGGTGAGCGCCGCGGCCACGTCACCGGCCGCCACCCGCCCGGCGCCGTTCACGGCCACCTCCGCACGGGTGCCGCCGGCCGCCTCGTGGACCTCCGCGGCATGCAGGACGGAGGAGTGCTCCACGGCGGAGTGCACCAGCCGGCGGCCGGCACGCCGGCGGGCCGCCAGCACGCCGGACACTCCCGAATGCACCGCATGTGTCCCCGATGGGGTGAAAACCAGCTCGTCCGGACGACAGCCGACGGCCTCGGCCGCGGCCTCCCGGGCGGCGTCCAGCAACAGCCGGGCGCGGCGCCCTTCGCGGTAGAGGCGGGCCGGATCGGCCCAGCCCTCGTCCAGCGAGGCGAGCAGGGCCTCGCGGGCGACGGGGTGCAGGGGGGCGGCGGACGCGGCGTCGAAGTAGGGCACGTACGAGACGTTAGCCCAGCACCGGCGCGCCGTCAGATGCCTGGTGGAAGCGGGTATTCGGGCGTTCGGGCGGCGGCTCGGGGACGCCCCGGCCACCCCTTAGGGGTGCTGCGCGGCGCGTTGGGCACCCTCCCCGCGCGACCCCAAATAGCGTCCAGTAGGGTTTGGTCCGCATAAACATCCAAACCCCTGCCCGACGCAGGGCGGCGACCGACCAGCGAGTAAGGCCGCAGCCGACCGCGCGGGCGAGACTCTCGGGAAGGCGCTACGTGAGTCCCAACGGCTCCGACCGCTCGTCGCGGCGCCCGATGCGGCGGAAGCTGCCGCAGGTGCTTGCTGCGGGCCTGGTCCTGGCGACCGCTACTGGTTGCACATATAAGGACTTCCCCCGCCTCGGCATGCCAACGCCCGTCACCGACGAGGCGCCGCGGATCCTCTCTCTTTGGCAGGGCTCCTGGGCCGCCGCCCTCGCAACGGGCGTGCTGGTGTGGGGCCTGATCATTTGGAGCGTGATCTTCCACCGCCGCAGCAGGACCAAGGTGGAGGTCCCCGCGCAGACCCGGTACAACATGCCGATCGAGGCGTTGTACACGATCGTCCCCTTCATCATCATCGCGGTGCTGTTCTACTTCACCGCGCGTGATGAGAGCGCGCTCCTCAAGACTTCCAAGAAGCCGGACCACGTCGTCAACGTGGTGGGCTTCCAGTGGAGCTGGGCGTTCAACTACCTGGAGAACGTGGACGGCAACAAGTCGACCACGAACATCAACTCCAGCGCGCTCTCCGCCATCCCGGACAAGTGGAAGAAGACCGCGCCGGCCGGTGCCGACGGTGTCTACGACACGGGTACCCCGGGCGAGCGGAACCCGCAGACCGGTAACCCCGGTCCCACCCTGTGGCTGCCGAAGGGCGAGACGGTCCAGTTCGTGCTGACCTCTCGTGACGTCATCCACTCCTTCTGGGTGGTGCCGTTCCTGATGAAGCAGGACGTCATTCCGGGCCACACCAACGTCTTCGAGGTGACTCCCAACAAGGAGGGCACCTTCATGGGCAAGTGCGCCGAGCTCTGCGGCGTCGACCACTCCCGGATGCTCTTCAACGTCAAGGTCGTGTCCCCCGAGCGTTACCGGGCACACCTGAAGGACCTGGCGAAGAAGGGCCAGACCGGATACCTGCCGTCGGGCATCAAGCAGACGGATCACGCCAGGAATGCGGAGACGAAGAACCAGTGAGCATCCTCAACGAACCTCAGGGTGCCGCCGCCGATACGGCTCCGGCAGCACCGCCCGTACGCAAGAAGCAACCCGGTATCGCTGCCGTGAAGTGGCTGACGACCACTGACCACAAGACCATCGGCACGATGTACCTGGTCACGTCGTTCGCGTTCTTCTGCGTCGGCGGCCTGATGGCGCTGCTGATGCGCGCCGAGCTGGCCCGTCCCGGCACGCAGATCATGTCGAACGAGCAGTTCAACCAGGCGTTCACGATGCACGGCACGATCATGCTGCTGATGTTCGCGACGCCGCTGTTCGCCGGTTTCGCGAACCCTACTCCCCGCTGTCGGACGCGGTCCGCTCGCCGGGCGTCGGCGCCGACATGTGGATCATGGGTCTGGCCTTCTCCGGCTTCGGCACCATCCTCGGTTCGGTCAACTTCATCACCACGATCATCTGCATGCGTGCGCCTGGCATGACGATGTTCCGGATGCCGATCTTCACCTGGAACGTGCTGCTGACCGGTGTGCTGGTCCTGCTGGCCTTCCGAGGTCATTCCGGTGTTCTCCCGGAAGCCGATGTTCGGTTACATCGGTCTGATCGCGGCGACGATTTCGATCGCCGGCCTTTCGGTCACGGTGTGGGCGCACCACATGTACGTCACCGGCGGCGTGCTGCTGCCGTTCTTCTCCTTCATGACGTTCCTCATCGCCGTTCCGACCGGTGTGAAGTTCTTCAACTGGATCGGCACGATGTGGAAGGGCTCGCTGTCCTTCGAGACGCCGATGCTCTGGGCGGTCGGCTTCCTGATCACCTTCACCTTCGGTGGTCTGACCGGTGTCATCCTGGCCTCGCCGCCGATGGACTTCCACATCTCCGACTCGTACTTCCGGCCGACGGCTTCACGACGCTGAACACCATCTCGACGATCAGCTCGTTCCTGCTGGGCCTGTCGATCCTGCCCTTCATGTACAACGTCTGGAAGACGGCGAAGTACGGCAAGAAGATCGAGGTCGACGACCCGTGGGGCTACGGCCGTTCGCTGGAGTGGGCGACCTCCTGCCCGCCGCCGCGGCACAACTTCCTCACCCTGCCCCGGATTCGCTCCGAATCCCCGGCGTTCGATCTGCACCATCCGGAGATCGCGGCCCTCGACGCGCTGCACAACGGTCACGGCGCGGCGGATGACAAGTCCCTCGCCGGCGGCAAGGAGGCGGGCAAGTGAGAATCCAGGGCAAGATGTTCATCTGGCTCTCGGTCTTCGTGCTGGCCATGGCCGTCGTCTACGGCCTCTGGTCGAAGGAGCCGGCGGGCACCACGGCGCTCTTCCTCGCCTTCGGCCTGTGCATCATGGTCGGCTACTACCTGGCCTTCACGGCCCGGCGGGTCGACGCGGGTGCCCAGGACAACGAGGACGCCGAGGTCTCGGACGACGCCGGTGAGCTGGGCTTCTTCAGCCCGCACAGCTGGCAGCCGCTGTCCCTGGCGGTCGGCGGTGCGCTGGCCTTCCTGGGCGTCGTCTTCGGCTGGTGGCTGCTGTACTTCTCGGCCCCGGTGATCCTCGTCGGCCTCTTCGGCTGGGTCTTCGAGTACTACCGCGGCGAGAACCGCACCCAGTGAGCGGCAAAAAGCACGGCTGACACGCCGTACGGCAGGCCCGGACACCTCAACAGGTGTCCGGGCCTGCCCCGTTTGGCGGCGCGGGGCAGACCCGTTTGCAGTCCTCCAGCGCGCTGGGGGTGGTGATTCTTCGTACTTTTGGGGCATGAGTTACAGACCTCGAACCCGGACGGTGCTGAGCTGCGGCCTCCTGCTCGTGCCCCTCGCGGTGAGCACCGCCGCGTGCGGGGGCTCGGCGTCGGAACAGCTCTCCGCCAATCCCTATGACGCGAGCGACCAGATCACCGCCAACACCCCTGACGGCAAGAAGAAAGCGGACCCCGACAAGCCGCTTGAGGTCTCCGTCAAGGACTCCGACGCCCGGATCACGGACGTCACCGCCACCGATTCCACCGGCCGCTTCATCCGCGGCGAACTGAGCGCCGACGGCCGGCACTGGCGCACCACCGCGCCACTGGCCGCCGGCACCCGCTACACGGTGCGGGTCGACACCGAGGACGAGGACGGCTCGCCCGGCCGCAAGACGCTGGTGGTCAACACCACCGACGCGGACGGCCAGTTGACCGCGACCTTCGGCCCGGAGAGCGGCGAGTACGGCGTCGGCCAGCCGGTCACCGCCGAGCTGAGCCAGCCCATCAAGGACGCCAAGGCCCGGGCCGTCGTCGAGAGCGCCCTGAAGGTCGACTCGATGCCCCGCGTCGAGGGCTCCTGGCACTGGGTGGACGACAAGAAGCTGCACTTCCGCCCGAAGGAGTACTGGCCTGCCCACGCCACCATCTCGGTGCACAGCAACCTCACCGGCCTGAAGATCGCCAAGGGGCTCTACGGCGGCCAGTCCAAGCCCATCAAGCTCACTACCGGCGACCGTGTGGAGGCCGTCACCGACGCGGCGGCGCACCAGATGACGGTCAAGCGCAACGGCCAGTCGATCAACACCATCCCGGTGACCACCGGCAAGCCCGGCTTCTCCACCCGCAACGGCGTCAAGGTCGTGCTCGGCAAGGAGAGCTTCGTACGGATGCGCAGTTCGACCGTCGGCATCGCCGCCGGCAGCTCCGACTCCTACGACCTGCCGGTCTACTGGGCCACCCGGGTGACGTGGAGCGGTGAGTACGTCCACGCCGCACCCTGGTCCGTCGGATCGCAGGGCGCGGCGAACGTCAGCCACGGCTGTACGGGCATGTCCACCGGCAACGCCCAGTGGTTCTTCAACACCGTGCGGGTCGGCGACCTGGTCACCGTCATCAACAGCGGCGGGGACACCATGACGCCGTTCGACAACGGCTTCGGCGACTGGAACATGCCCTGGAAGGAATGGCGGGCCGGCAGCGCGCTGAAGAACAAGGCCGGCAGCACCACAGGCGCCGCAGAGCGCCAGCAGGACCCCGGCAGCGACGCCCGGCTCCGCCCTCGGATCTGAGCCCGCTCAGCGGCCGCCCAGGCCCCGTCCGGGGCCGGGCCCGCCGCTCAGGTCTGCACGAGGTTCTTGCGGCGCAGCAGCCCCGCCAGGGCGTCGGCAAAGGCCATCGGGTCGATCGGGTGCGGCACCGCCGCGTCCGCCCGGCTCCAGGTGGCCAGCCAGGCGTCCTGGGGGCGGCCGATCAGCAGCAGCACCGGCGGGCACCGGAAGATCTCGTCCTTGATCTGCCGGCAGACACCCATCCCGCCCGCCGGCGCGGTCTCGCCGTCCAGCACGCAGACGTCGATACCGCCCTGGTCCAGGGCTTCGAGGACCGCGGGCGCGGTGGCGCACTCCAGGATCTCGATCTGCGGGACATCGGCGGCGGGGCGCCGTCCGGCCGCCAGCCGGACCTGCTCGCGGGTGTGGGCGTTGTCGCTGTAGACCAGCACCGTGGCAGTCGCCTGCATCGTTCCTCCACGCTCCTCGTAGCGGCAGAGCCTCGGGTGGCGCTCTTGGGCCGGATGCTACTCCCGCGGCCCCATGGCGCAGGAGGGGTTGAGCGGATCCAAGATCTGCCCGACAGCCCGTCAGGACCGGCATCCGGGGGCCGGGCGGGCCGCCGCGTCCGGTCGGCTTCCCCCCTTCGGGCGACTGCCGAAACGGTCCGTACGAGCAGGGCATACGTCCTTGACACACCGAACGGCACCCCCCGGAGTGAGGGCGGGATAAGCGACCGACATAATGTCGGTCGTGGCGACAGCAACGACAGTAGAAACCGGGCACGCGCACCCGTCGGTCAATCGGCCGAACCTCACCAGCGTCGGAACCATCATCTGGCTGAGTTCCGAGCTGATGTTCTTCGCGGCCCTCTTCGCGATGTACTTCACCCTTCGATCGGTGACCGGATCCGCGTATTGGAAGGAATCCGCCAGTGCGCTGAATCTTCCGTTCTCCGCGACCAACACCACGATCCTGGTGCTCAGCTCACTGACCTGCCAGCTCGGCGTTTTCGCGGCCGAGCGCGGCGATGTCAAGAAGCTCCGCGCGTGGTTCGTGGTCACCTTCATCATGGGTGCGATCTTCATCGGCGGTCAGGTCTTCGAGTACACGGAGCTGGTCAAGCACGAGGGCCTGTCGCTCTCGTCCGGCCCGTACGGCTCGGTGTTCTACCTGACCACCGGTTTCCACGGACTGCACGTGACGGGCGGTCTGATCGCCTTCCTGCTGGTCCTGGGCAGGACGTACGCGGCCAAGAGGTTCACCCACACGCAGGCCACCGCGGCCATCGTTGTGTCCTACTACTGGCACTTCGTCGATGTCGTCTGGATCGGCCTCTTCGCCACGATCTACCTGATCCGGTAACCGGTACCGGGCCTGGTTGCCGGGTCCGCACATCAGACAGACATAGCCAAAGCATCGACGCAGAAGATCCTGACACCGGGGTAATCCGTGAAAAAGCTCTCCGCACGACGGCGCCATCCGCTGGCGGCGCTCGTCGTCCTACTCTTCGCGCTGGCGGTCACCGGGGGGCTGTACGCCGCGTTCGCGCCGGCGGACAAGGCTCAGGCCGATGACACCGCCCAG
The DNA here is from genome assembly GCF_000717345.1 of Streptomyces lydicus. Lineage (GTDB taxonomy): Bacteria > Actinomycetota > Actinomycetes > Streptomycetales > Streptomycetaceae > Streptomyces > Streptomyces lydicus. The sequence continues at coordinate 116,708 of NZ_JNZA01000040.1, forward strand.
TCCCTTGCCATCAAGGAGGGCAAGAAGCTCTATGCCGTCGGCTGCGCAAGCTGCCACGGCTCCGGCGGTCAGGGTACGACCGACGGCCCGAGCCTGGTCGGCGTCGGCGCCGCAGCCGTTGACTTCCAGGTCGGTACCGGCCGTATGCCCGCCCAGCAGCCCGGCGCCCAGGTGCCGCGGAAGAAGCCGATCTACAACGACGCCCAGCGCGAGCAGCTGGCGGCGTACGTGGCCTCGCTGGGCCCCGGCCCGTCCGTCCCGGAGAAGTCTCAGTACAGCTCCGACGGTGCCAACATCGGCAAGGGCGGCGAGCTGTTCCGCACCAACTGCGCGCAGTGCCACAACTTCACCGGTAAGGGCGGTGCCCTCACCGACGGCAAGTTCGCACCGACGCTCGAGGGCGTGGACCCGAAGCACATCTACGAGGCCATGGAAACCGGCCCGCAGAACATGCCCTCCTTCGGTGACGGCTCGCTGAGCAAGCAGAACAAGAAGGACATCATCGCGTACCTCGGCGCCGTCAACGGCGATGAATCCGAGAGCCCCGGCGGCCTCGACCTCGGCGGTCTCGGCCCGGTCAGTGAGGGTCTCTTCGGCTACATCTTCGGCCTGGGCGCGCTGGTCGCGGTCGCCATCTGGGTCGCAGCCCGGACTACGAAGGCCAAGAAGTCATGAGCGAGACTGGACGACACGAAGACGTGCCAGAAGAAATTCTTCCCGGTGAGCGGGAGACGGCTCACGAAGGCGCGGTGAGCACGGCGGACAATCCGTTCGCCGACCCGGGGCTGCCGGCCCACGAGCACCGCGCGCAGGACATCGACGACCGGGCCGCCCGGCGCTCCGAGCGCACGGTCGCCCTGCTCTTCCTGGTGTCCATGATCGCGACGGTCGGCTTCATCGCCGCGTACGTGGCGATCCCGATCGACAAGATCGTCTACATCTGGCCGATCGGGCACATCAGCGCGCTGAACTTCGCGCTGGGCCTGACGCTGGGTGCCGCCCTCTTCTGCATCGGCGCCGGCGCGGTCCACTGGGCCCGCACGCTGATGTCGGACGTGGAGGTCGCCGACGACCGTCACCCGATCGAGGCCGAGCCCGAGGTCAAGGCCAAGGTCCTGGCCGACTTCAAGATGGGCGCGGAGGAGTCGCAGTTCGGCCGCCGCAAGCTGATCCGCAACACGATGTTCGGCGCGCTGGCCCTGGTGCCGCTCTCCGGGGTCGTCCTGCTGCGTGACCTCGGCCCGCTGCCCGGCACCAAGCTGCGGACCACCAACTGGAAGAAGGGCGTCCGGCTCGTCAACCAGTCCACGAACCTTCCGCTGCGTCCCGAGGACATCGCGGTCGGCTCCCTGACCTTCGCCAAGCCCGAGGGCCTGGAGGAGGACCAGGAGGACTTCAACGAGAAGATCGCCAAGGACGCCCTGATGCTCGTGCGGATCCAGCCGCAGGACATCAAGGACAAGAAGGAACTCGCCTGGTCCCACGAGGGCATCGTGGCGTACTCGAAGATCTGCACCCACGTGGGTTGCCCGATCAGCCTGTACGAGCAGCAGACGCACCACGTGCTCTGCCCCTGCCACCAGTCGACCTTCGACCTGTCCGACGGCGGTCGGGTGATCTTCGGTCCGGCCGGTCACGCCCTGCCGCAGCTGCACATCACGGTGAAGGACGGCTTCCTCGAGGCCGCTAGCAGCTTCGCGGAGCCCGTCGGCCCGAGCTTCTGGGAGCGCGGATGAGTAACGAGACAACCGCGACCACCACGCGCCGTGGCCCGGCGCCACGGGGTGAGCGGATCGCCGACTGGGCGGACGGCCGGCTGGGCATCTACAGCCTCGCCAAGTCCAACCTGCGCAAGATCTTCCCGGACCACTGGTCCTTCATGCTGGGTGAGGTCGCGCTCTACAGCTTCGTCATCATCATCCTGACCGGTGTCTATCTGACGCTGTTCTTCCACCCGAGCATGGCCGAGGTGACCTATCACGGTTCCTACGTGCCCATGCAGGGAATCCGGATGACCCAGGCGTTCGAGTCGACGCTGGACATCAGCTTCGACGTCCGCGGTGGTCTGCTCATCCGGCAGATCCACCACTGGGCCGCGCTGGTCTTCCTGGCCGCGATGATGGTCCACATGATGCGGGTGTTCTTCACCGGCGCCTTCCGCAAGCCGCGTGAGGTCAACTGGCTGTTCGGCTTCCTGCTGTTCGTGCTGGGCATGTTCACCGGCTTCACCGGTTACTCGCTCCCCGACGACCTGCTCTCCGGCACCGGCGTGCGGTTCATCGAGGGCGTCATCCTGGCGATGCCGCTGGTCGGTTCGTACCTGCAGATGTTCATCTTCGGGGGCGAGTTCCCCGGGCACGACATCATCCCGAGGTTCTTCACCGTCCACGTGCTGCTGCTGCCCGGCATCATGCTCGGCCTGCTGGTCGCGCACCTGATCCTGGTCTTCTACCACAAGCACACCCAGTTCCCCGGGGCCGGCAAGACCAACGACAACGTCGTGGGCATGCCGCTGATGCCGGTCTACATGGCCAAGGCCGGAGGCTTCTTCTTCCTGGTCTTCGGTGTGATCTCGGCGATCGCCGCGATCGCCAGCATCAACCCCGTGTGGGCCATAGGGCCGTACCGGCCGGACCAGGTCTCCACTGGTGCGCAGCCGGACTGGTACATGGGCTTCGCCGAGGGCCTGGTGCGCGTCATGCCGGGCTGGGAGTGGAACTTCTGGGGCCACACCGTCAACTTCGGCGTGCTGATCCCGATCCTGATCTTCCCCCTGGTCCTGGTCGCCATCGCGGTCTACCCGTTCGTCGAGTCCTGGGTCCGCGGCGACAAGCGCGAGCACCACATCCTGGACCGCCCGCGCAACGTGCCCACCCGCACCGGCTTCGGTGTGGCCTGGCTGATCGCGTACTTCGTGATGCTGATCGGTGGCGGCAACGACCTGTGGGCGACCCACTTCCACCTGTCGATCAACTCGATCACCTGGTTCGTCCGGATCGCGTTCTTCGTCGGGCCGGTGCTGGGCTTCATCGCCACCAAGCGGATCTGCATGGGCCTGCAGCGGCGCGACCGCGACAAGGTGCTGCACGGTCGCGAGACCGGCATCATCAAGCGTCTGCCGCACGGTGAGTTCATCGAGGTCCACGAGCCGCTCGACCAGGAGCAGCTGCACGTCCTCACGCAGCACGAGCAGCCCAAGCCGCTCGAGCTGGGTCCGGAGGTCGACGAGAACGGCGTGGAGCGAAAGCTGAAGCTGACGCAGAAGCTGCGCGCCAGGCTCTCGCGGGCCTACTACGAAGAGGACAACGTCATTCCCAAGCCCACGGTGGAGGAATACAAGGAGATCAGCAGCGGCCACGGCCACCACTGATCCCCCGTGCGCCTCGTAGCGCACCGTAGGTAGTACGCCACCCAGAGGGCCCCGTCCGAGCATCGAACGGGGCCCTCCGGCATGCCTGCCGTCTCGATAGGGTGACGGCATAAGCAGGACAGACATCAGGAGCGTGGACCATGAACGTTGTGACCCCGGCAGGCGGCGACAGCGTGGCGGCCCACACCTGGCCCGGCATCCTGAACGCCCTGCTCGACGGCCGTGACCTCTCCGCCGACGACACCGCCTGGGCGATGGACAAGATCATGCGGGGCGAGGCCGGCGACGCCCAGATCGCCGGGTTCGTGGTGGCCCTGCGCGCCAAGGGCGAGACCGTCGCGGAGATCTCCGGACTCGTCCGGACCATGTACGAGCACGCCCGGCTGATCGAGGTGCCCGGCCCCAGCGTCGACATCGTCGGCACCGGCGGCGACGGCGCCAAGACCGTCAACATCTCCACGATGTCCTCCATCGTGGTCGCCGGGACCGGCGCCAAGGTCGTCAAGCACGGCAACCGCGCCGCCTCCTCGGCCAGCGGCGCCTCCGACGTCCTGGAGAAGCTCGGCGTCAACCTCGACCTCACCCCGCGGCGGGTCGTCGAGGTCGCGCAGGAGGCGGGCATCACCTTCTGCTTCGCCGTGAAGTTCCACCCCTCGCTGCGGCACGTCGCCAACGCCCGCGGCCAGCTCGGCATCCGCACCACCTTCAACGTGCTGGGCCCGCTGACCAACCCCGCCCGGGTCCGCGCCCAGGCGACCGGCGTCGCGGACGCCCGGATGGCGCCGATCCTGGCCGGGGTGCTCGCCGAGCGCGGCTCCTCGGCGCTGGTCTTCCGCGGCGACGACGGCCTGGACGAGCTGACCACGACCGCGACCTCGCGGGTGTGGATCGTGCGGGACGGCGCGGTGCACGAGGAGCCCTTCGACCCGCGTGACGTCGGTATCCCGCTGGTGCCCGTGGAGGCCCTGCGCGGTGCGGACGCCTCGTACAACGCCGATGTCGCCCGGCGCCTGCTGGACGGCGAGACCGGTCCGGTACGCGACGCGGTGCTGCTGAACTCCGCGGCGGCCCTGGTCGCGCTGGAGCCGTCCGGGGAGCCGCTGGCCGACCAGATCAGGGCCGGCATGGCGAAGGCCGCCGCCTCGATCGACTCCGGCGCCGCCAAGCGGGCGCTGGAGCGCTGGGTGGCCGCCAGCAACGCCTGAGCGGCCGGTGACGCAGGGTGTGACCCAGGGCTCAGTCCGTCATCTGGACTGAGCCCTTGCGCGTCATTGCTCGTGTGGCATGATTCTGCGCAGGTCACGAGTGACAGCGACACAGGCCCCGGCCCGCTGTCCGGCAACCCTCCTTCCGTGGCGGGGTGCCCCGGGTGATGACCAGGCCGCAGGCAGCGAGGTCTGCGGCAAGCGCGGATCCCTCGCCAGGGATCCTGGTCCCCGAGGGAGAACTTCCGTGAATCAGCGAATGCGATAGGGCTCGACGGCCCCTTTTCCGCACCCTTTTTCCTTCACGCTGCGCCGCCGCGCCGTGCGCTTCCGCACACCCTGTCACGCGCCTTCCCGCAGCGAATTCGCTTTCCTCTTACGGGAGTTCGCCATGTCTGTTTCCGCCGTTGCCACCGACCCCGCCATCTGTGCCCCGCTGCCGGTGCTCGGCCGGGACGTCCGGGTCCCGCTCGTCACCGGCGGCGAGGTCGACTACGCCGCGCTGGACTACGCCGCCAGCGCACCGGCACTGCAGCGGGTCTGGGACGACGTGGCCGCCTACGCCCCGTACTACGGCAGCGTGCACCGCGGGGCGGGCTACCTCTCGCAGCTGTCCACCGACCTCTTCGAGAACAGCCGCCGCACCATCGCCGAGTTCCTCGGCTGCCGCGCCGACGAGCAGGTCGTCTTCACCCGCTCCACCACCGACTCCCTCAACCTGCTCGCCGCCGTACTCCCGCAGGACACCCGGGTGTTCGTCTTCGAGACCGAGCACCACGCCTCCCTCCTGCCCTGGGAACAGCGCGCCGACGTGACGGTGACGTACCTCAACGCACCCCGCACGCCCGCACAGGCGGTGGCCACCCTGGAGCAGGCGCTGGCCGACCTGGGGGCACCCCCAGCGGTAGCTGGGGGAGAGCCCTACGGCCCGGCGCTGGTCTGCGTCACCGGTGCCTCCAACGTCACCGGCGAGCTCTGGCCGGTCCGGGAACTGGCCGCCGCCGCCCACGCGCACGGCGCGCGGATCGTCCTGGACGCGGCGCAGCTCGCCCCGCACCACCCCGTCGACCTCGCCGAACTGGACGTCGACTGGATCGCCTTCTCCGGCCACAAGCTGTACGCGCCGTTCGGCGCCGGGGTGCTGGCCGGCCGCGCCGACTGGCTGCGGGACGCCGAGCCGTACCTGGCGGGCGGCGGCGCCAGCCGCAAGGTCTCCCGGCGCACGGACGGCGGCGTGGACGTCGAGTGGCACACGACGGCCGCCCGCCACGAGGCCGGTTCGCCCAACGTCATCGGCGCCTACGCGATCGCGTCCGCGTGCAAGGCCCTGACCGAGGCCGGCTTCGACACCCTGGTGGCCCGTGAGCAGGAACTGATCACCCGGGTCCGCGAGGGCCTGGCCGAGGTGCCCGAGGTGCGCGTCCTCTCCCTCTTCGGCGACGACGCCCCGCGCGTCGGGGTCCTCTCCTTCGTCGTCGACGGCTGGAACAGCTCGCACTTCGCGGCCGCGCTCTCCGCGGAGTACGGCATCGGCGTACGCGACGGCCTCTTCTGCGCCCACCCGCTGGTCCGCACCCTCCTGGGCAGCGACCCGCAGGACCCGGGCGAGTGCGGCGCCCCCGAAGCGGCCCCCGGCGAACTCTCCCTCAACGCGATCCGGGTCTCCTTCGGCGCCGGCACCCCCGACGAGCACGTCGACCGCTTCCTCCGCGCGGTCAAGGAACTCGTCGCGGACGGCGCCCGCTGGAACTACCGCACGGTGGACGGGCGTTGCGTGGCCGTTGTTTGACCTTCCCACGTGTTTGTCTGGCCCGCCGTGGGTGTTGCTCGCCGTTGCTCCCCCACTGCCTAAAGGGCGTGGGAGGTACCCCCAGCGGCGGGCCGGGTGATTGTCGGGTGCGGTGCCGGCCCTCCGGACTTCGTCCTCCGGTCCAGCCCCTCCCGTTGGAGGAGAGGTTGAAGGCCGGTGGGGGCGGGCGTCAGTAAGACGCCCGCCCCCACCGGCCTTTCTCCTCCCCACTACGGGAGGGGGCGCGCCGCAGGACGAAGTCCGGAGGAGCGGCACCGCACCCGACAACAACCCGGCCCGCCGCAGGCGCCACGGCGAGAAGGCACACGGCGGGAAAGCCGACAACGTACGCGGCGCCGCAAAGCGCAACGGCGAGCAACACCCACGGCGGGGCAGACAAAAACGTGCGGGCTACGCCTCAAGGCCAATCGCGAAGGCTGCCTCAAGGTCATGCTGCGAATACGTGCGGAAGGCGATGTGCGTCTCCGTGGAGGCGACGCCGGGGATCTTGCTGATGCGGCCGGGGATGACGTCCGCGAGGTCGTCGTGCCGGGCGACGCGGACCATGGCGATCAGGTCGTGCGCGCCGGTGACCGAGTAGACCTCGCTGACGCCCTCCAGCGCGGCGATCTTCTCGGCGATCTCCGGGATCTGGTCCACGCTGGTCTTGATGAGCACGATCGACGTGATCACGGCTGGCTCTCTCCCTCGGTCGCCCGGTCGTTCCCCCTGGTGGCCCCCACACTATCCCTCCGGTAGCGGGCCCATGCGTAGAGGAAGCCGAGTGCGAAGCCGACGACATGGGCGAGGTAGGCGACACCCGGGCCGTTGGGGTCGTCCTGGGCGGCCTGCCACTGGAGGAAGAACCAGAACAGCAGGACGGCCCAGGCGGGGAAGCGCAGCGGGAGGAAGAAGAGGAAGGGGAAGACGCTGGTGACCCGGGCCCTGGGGAAGAGGTACAGGAAGGCGCCGAGGACGCCGGCGATCGAGCCGGACGCGCCCACCAGCGTCTGGTTCGAGGAGGCGTGTGCGGCCGCGTAGCCGAGCAGCGCCAGGTATCCGATGATGAGGTAGAAGGCGGCGAACGTCAGCCGGCCCATGCGCGCCTCGGCCATCCCGCCGAAGACGTAGAGGAACAGCATGTTGCCGAGCAGATGCAGCCAGCTGCCGTGCACGAACAGTGCGGTGAGCGGAGTGATCAGCGCCCGCAGGGAACCGCTCCACAGCTCCAGCGGGACCACGCCCCACCGCTCGAAATAGGCGGTCTGGGCCTTCAGCAGCGCGTCGCCGGTGCCGTACATCCGGTTCAGGCCGGCGGCGGGGCCGAGGACGAAGACCGCACAGCACAGGCCGATCAGCACATTCGTCACCCGTGAGAGCACCGCGGTGGGGTGCGGCGGGCGGGGGAGGAGGCCGGACGGGAACAGCGAACGGGAGCGGGGGGAACGGGGTGAACGGGGTGGGGGAGCCGGCGCCGTCATGAAGTGATCATGGCGTAATGCGGGCAATCGGGACAGAGTGCCTCGCCGTGTCCCGGCTCCTGGGCGGGGCCCGCACCGGCCCCCCATCAGGCCGTAGGGTTGCAGGCAGTACTTTGCGTACTTCCGCAGTCCGACGGCGCACCGCGTGAACGGCGCAGCAGCACGAGATCGACGAGCACGAAAGAGGACGACAGGATGTCTGTTCCCCTGCCGACGGCCGAAACCCGGTGGCGCTGCACGCTGTGCGGAAACCTCACGCGGTTCGACGTGACCCGCCAGGCCAAGGTCGTGGAGTACGTCCACCTGGACCTGGCCGGTGAGCCGAAGGTGGAGGAGCGCGAGGTCCTCAGTGAGACCATCGAGTCCGTGCGCTGCCGCTGGTGCAACGCGGTCGACCAGATCGAGCTGGTGGACCGTCCGGGCGCGAGCGCCTGAGATCGGAGCGATGCAGCCGTGGTGGACCGTCCAGAAGGGGAGTCGGGGGCCGAGCGTCACGACGTACCCGAGGGTGCGGCGGACGAGGTGCTCGACCGACCGCTGCCCGAGGGCGTACGGCGCCGGGTCGTGGCGCTCACCGCGGAGTCGTTCGGTGCGCTGACGGTTGCCGAACTCCCCGCGCCACTGCGGCAGTACGCCCGTTTCACCCCGACCCGCCGGGCCAAGTTCGCCGGGAACGCGATGGCCGCGACGCTGGAGAGCGACGCGGTCTTCCGGCAGCGGATCGCCGGAAAGCTGCGCGAGGCCCAGCCGGAGCTGGCCGGGGCGCTGGAGCACGGTACCCCGCCCGCCGCCGCCGATCCGCTCGATGTCGCCGCGGCCGCCTATGTGCTGCGGCCCGAGGGCTGGGTCAAGCTCGTCGCGGCGGCCGGTGAGGAGGCTCAGCGGGCGAGCGCCGAACGGGCCGGCGAGGAGGCCGAACGGGAGCTGGCGCGGCTGCGCGAGGAGCTGGCGCAGGCCCGCGGCGAGGCCCGCGCGGACGCCGAGCGGATCCGGGCGGACCTGGACGCCGCCCGCCGGGAGAACGAGTCGCTCCGGCGCAAGCTGCGCAGCGCGCAGAGCGACGTCAAGCGGGGCGAGGCGGCGGTGCGCAAGGCCGACGCGGCGATCGCCGAGGCGCGCGACCGGGCGGCCGCGGAGAAGACCGCGGCGGACAGCGAGATGCGCCGGCTGAAGGCCCGTATCGCCGAGGTCGAGACGGCGCTGGAGACCAGCCGGCGGGCCACCCGCGAGGGCCGCAGCGTCGAGGACATGCGGCTGCGGCTGCTGCTGGACACCGTCCTGGACGCGGCGCAGGGGCTGCGCCGTGAGCTGGCGCTGCCGCCCGCCAACGTCCATCCGGCCGACACCGTCGAGGCGGTCGCGCCGGGCCGGATGACGCCCAAGGACATCGCGACGCGGGCCCTGTCGGACATGGATCCGGCGCTGCTCGACCAGCTGCTGGCGCTGCCGCAGGCGCATTTGGTGGTCGACGGCTACAACGTCACCAAGACCGGCTATCCGACCATGCCGCTCGACAAGCAGCGGCTGCGGCTGCTGGGCGGGCTGGCGGTGCTGGCCGCGCAGACCGGCGCGGAGATGACCTGTGTCTTCGACGGTGCCGAGCTGGCGGCTCCGGTGCTGCTCGCGCCGCCGCGGGGCGTACGGGTCCTTTTCAGCAAACCGGGCGTAACGGCCGATGAGTTGATTCGTCAGCTGGTACGGGCCGAACCGCCCGGCCGGCCGGTCGTGGTGGTCTCCACGGACCGGGAAGTGGCCGACGGCGTGGCGAAGGCCGGGGCCCGGCCGGTCTCATCGGCATTGCTCCTCAAGCGACTTGCCCGGACCTGACGCACGGCATCCCGACGGGGTGCGCCGGGGGGAATTGTGCCCGTCATTCGTCTCTGAGCGTCAATTGACGCTTACTGCCTGTGTGATGTTGGTAAAGGATGGGGTTTGTGGCGCAGATTTTTCCCGTGAGGATTTGAAGCGATCACAGCTCGGTTACTAAGGTCAGGGCGAACCTTCATACAGGTGATCATCCAACCGGGATGAACAGTGAAGGTACCGCCGAGTCCGCAGCGTTGACGCGGAGCCGGGGTTCGCCCCCACTTCCCGGTAGGCGGCTGGAGGAAGAAGGAGCTCGCCCCCGTGGCGTCCCACCGTCGACCCAAGCAGCCGAGCCGTACTCGCGTGACCGTGCTCACCGCCACCGCCGCGGCGGCCGTCGCCCTTTCGTCCCAGGCCGCCCAGGCCGACCCCCACCAGTCGAAGAAGGACGTCAAGTCCGAGGTCGACAAGCTCTACAACGAGGCCGAGCAGGCCACGGAGAAGTACGACGGGGTCAAGGAGCAGCAGGACAAGCTCCAGAAGGAGGTCGACGCCCTCCAGGACAAGGTGGCCCGCGGCCAGGGTGACCTCAACCAGCTCCGCAAGGGCCTCGGCGCGGTCGCCTCCGGCCAGTACCGCAGCGGCTCCATCGACCCCTCGGTGCAGCTCTTCCTCTCCGGCGACCCGGACACCTACCTCGAAAAGGCCGCCACGCTCGACCAGTTGAGCGGCAAGCAGGCCGAACAGCTCAAGACCATCGCGGACAAGCAGCGCCGGCTCGCCCAGGAGCGCGCCGAGGCCGCGGCCAAGATCAAGGACCTCTCCGACACCCGCAAGGCGCTGGGTGACAAGAAGGACGAGATCAAGGGCAAGCTCGCCAAGGCGCAGCAGCTGCTCAACCAGATGACGGCCAAGGAGCGGGCGGCCATGCAGGCCGAGGAGAACCGCGCCAACCGCAGCAACGAGCGGGTCAACCTCGGCGACGACGTGCCCGCTTCGCAGCGTGGCGCGGCCGCCCTGTCCGCCGCACAGTCCAAGATCGGTTCGCCCTACGTCTGGGGCGCCACCGGCCCGTCGTCCTTCGACTGCTCCGGCCTGACCTCCTGGGCCTACGCGCAGGCCGGCCAGTCCCTGCCGCGCACCTCCCAGCAGCAGGCCAACGCCGGTACCCGGATCGGCTCGGAGAGCGCCCTCAAGCCCGGCGACCTGGTGCTCTTCTACGGCGACCTGCACCACATCGGCCTGTACGCGGGCAACGGCACGGTGCTGCACGCCCCGAAGCCCGGTGCCGCCGTGCGCTACGAGTCGATCAACAACATGCCGTTCCAGTTCGGTGTGCGGGTCTGACGTACGGCGCCGCGGTCACGTAGGCGGTCAACGGGCCGCCGTACGGGTCTGAAAAGCCTCACAACACTCTCAACCTGCCGCCCGAACGGGCGATTTGCGGCTCCCCCCGCTGACCTGCCGCCCCGCCGGTGACCTGCACAGTCACCGGCGGGGCGGCTTTTTGCGTACGAAATGCGGTCTTTGGCCGGTGTGGACCGGCGCCGTTACTGTCTGCCCTCGCAGCATCCGGTCACCGCACGCCCTCTCCGGGCGGCAGGGGCCTCCCCCAAGCTCTCGGCTGCGCTCGAACAGGGGGACCCCATCGGAAGGAGTAGGGCTCTCGTGGCGTCCCACCGCCGTACCTCGCAGCACGGTCAGGCCACCCTCGCAGGGGTCACCGTGCTGTCGGCCGCCCTGGCCACCGCGGCCGCCGCGCTGTCGGCCCCGCCGGCCTCGGCCACCCCCGCGGACCAGCCGGCCGCGAACAGGGAAGCGGCGACCGCCCGGGTCGACAGGCTCTACGAGCAGGCGGAGCGGGCCACCGAGAAGTTCAACGGCGCCGACGCCCGGGCCAAGCGGCTGCGGGGCGAGGTGGCCGCCCTCCAGGACCGCACCGCCCGCGCCCAGGAGCGGGTCAACCGGATGCGCGGCCGGCTCGGCGCGCTGGCCGCCGCCGAGTACCGGGCCGGCGGCATCGACCCCACCGTCCAGCTGATGCTCTCCGAGCGGCCGGACAGCTATCTGGAGAAGGCCGCCACCCTCGACCGGCTCGGCACCGACCGGGCCGCCCGGCTGCGCGAACTGCGCTCGGCGCAGCGTTCCCTGGAGCAGCAGCGCCGGGAGACCGCCGCCAAGCTCGCCGATCTGGAGTCCAGCCGCCGGCAGGTCGCCCGGCACAAGAAGGACGTCCAGCGCCGCCTCGCCACCGCACAGCGGCTGCTGAACGCGCTGCCACGGGGCGCCAGGGCGGCCTACGAGCGGGCCGCCAGGAGCGACGGCCGCGCCGAGGCGGTCCCCGACCTGGACGGCGCGGTGCCGGCCTCGGGGCGCGCGGCCGCCGCCGTCGCCGCGGTGCGTGCCGCGGTCGGCTCCCCGTACGCCTGGGGGAGCGCCGGCCCCGGCGCCTTCGACTGCTCCGGACTCACCCAATGGGCCTACCGCCGGGCCGGCGTCTCCCTGCCGCGTACCTCGCAGGCCCAGCGCGGTGCCGGCCGGGCGGTGCCGATCGGCCAGGTGCGCCCCGGTGACCTGGTCATCTACCGCTCGGACGCCAGCCACGTCGGCATGTACGTCGGAAACGGCCAGGTCGTGCACGCGCCCTACCCGGGGGCGCGGGTGCGCTACGACCCCATCGGGATGATGCCGGTCTCGGCGGTCACCAGGCCCTGAGGCGGCCACCCAGCGTTTTTGCCCCGGCCGGGCCGGAATTACGATCGGCCGCATGTCGGAGCAGCGGGCGGGACGGCCGTCGCGGGCCCGGGCGGCGTGCTGCGCCGCCCTGTGCGGCGTCGTGCTGCTCGCGCCCCTGACCGGCTGCGGCCCCAGGACCTCGTCGGCGGCCCGTTTCCCGGACGTGCAGCGGATGCTCGACGCCCGGGCGCGGGCCGTCCAGCACCGCGACGAGGCGGGCTTCCTCGCCGCCGTCGATCCCCGGACCGCGGCCTTCCGCGCCCGCCAGCGCGCGACCTTCGGCAATCTGGCGGGCGTCCCGCTGACCGACTGGCACTACGACCTCGACTCCATCGGCGCCTTCCCGCTCCCGGACGCCCCCGCCGGCGAACGGCTGGCCGCCAAGGTCCGGCTGCGCTACCGCCTGAAGGGCTACGACAGCGCCCCGGTCAACGCCGTCCAGTACCTCACCCTCACCCAACGCGACGGGCGCTGGCTGATCTCCTCGGACACCGACGGGGCCGGGTCCGGCCGGGTCGGCACCCGCCAGCTGTGGGACCAGGGGCCGGTCCGGCTGGTCCGCGGCCGCCACAGCCTGGTCCTCGGCGGCGCCGGGCACCCGGCCCGGCTGAAGGACCTGGCGCGCCGGGCGGACCAGGCGGTGCCCGCGGTCTCCGCCGCCTGGAAGGGCGAGTGGGCCGGGAAGGTGGTGGTGGAGGCGCCGGACTCGGTCGAGCGGATGGCGCAGCTGATGGGCAGCGACGACCCCTCCGGGTACGTGGGCATCGCGGCGGTCACCACCGGGGAGGCCGGGGTGCGCACGGCGGCGCCCGCGGACCGCGTGATCATCAACCCCGACGCGTACGAGGAGCTCAACGACCTCGGCCGCAGGGTGGTCCTCACCCACGAGACCACCCACGTCGCCACCCGTGCCGTCACCACCGCGGACACCCCGCTGTGGCTCTCCGAGGGCTTCGCCGACTGGGTCGCCTACCGCGGCACCCGCCGCAGGGCCACCGTCGCCGCCCCCGAACTGACCCGCGCGGTCCACAACGGCGACCTGCCCGACCGGCTGCCCACCGACGCCGACTTCGGGTTCCGCACCGGCGCGGACCGGCTGGCGAAGGCGTACGAGGGCAGCTGGCTGGCCTGCCGCATGATCGCCGGGAAGTGGGGCGAGGCCAAGCTGCTGGCGTTCTACCGGGCGGCGGGGCAGGGCCTGACGAAGGCGTCGGCGGCGGGCGGCGCGGCGGTGCCGATGGAGGCGGCCACCAGGGCGCCGACGCCCGCCGGCCCGGCCTCCCAGGCCACCGACGCGCTGCACCGCAAGCCGGCCCGCGCGGACCGCACGGACCGCGCGCTGCGGTCCCAACTGGGCGTCGGGCTGGCGGAGTTCACCCGGGAGTGGCGGGCGTACGTCCGCAAGGTGCTGCGCTCCCGCTGAGGGCGTGCGTGCCGCCGGCGACGGTGGTCACACGGGGTGGCGCGCGGTGCCGGTGACCGGGGCCTCGCGGGCCGGTACCGGGGCGACCCGGGGGCCGGCCTGCGCGCGCGTCGAGACCCACAGCCGGCGGCAGGCGAGCAGCGACGCGGCGACCAGCAGGCCGTTGCGCACCGCGAGCAGGGCGATCCCCGGCGGCGCGCTCGCCACGACGTCGGCGAACCGGACCGGGAACTCCAGCAGCGTCACCCCGGTGGCGAGCAGCACCAGCACCGCCGGCAGCCCCTGCCGTCCGGCGCGTACGGTCAGGCACACCGCGGCCAGGCCCACCAGCCACAGCAGGTACTGCGGGCTGATCACCCGGCTCGTGGTCGTGAAGAGCAGGGTGGCGGTGAAGGCCGCCTCGCACAGCGTCGTGCCGGTCAGCTCCCCGGCCCGCGCCCGCCACAGGACCAGCCAGCCCAGCGCGGCCCCGCTCAGCACCATCGCCGCGGTGCTCACCAACGGGACGCCCGGGCCGAGGAACTCCACCGAGCCGTAGTTCAGCAGCACCTCCCCGCTCCACCCGAAGTGGCGGGCCACATGGAAGACCAGGCCGCCGAGCGACTCGATCTCCGTGCCGCGGTCGCGCTGGAACGTCAGGAAGGCCAGCGCGCCCGGCGCCGCGGCCACGCACGCGACGGTCAGCCCGGCCGCGACGCAGGCCGCGGTGCGCCACAGGGCGCGCGCCCGGCGGCCGCGCAGCGCCGCCCCGGTCAGCAGCAGCGCCGGCCAGACCTTCAGCAGCGCACCGAACGCGATCAGCGCGCCCGCCACCCGGGGCCGCCGCACCGCTGCGAAGAGCGCCGCGACGGCCACCGCGGTGACCATCAGGTCGTAGCGGGCGTACGCGGTGGGGCCCAGCAGGGCGACCCCGACGATCCACGCCCAGGCGCCGGCGGGCCGGTTGCCGGGCCGCCGGCCGGCCCGCAGGAAGAGCGCGAGCGTCACCGCGTCCGCGGCCAGTACCAGGGCGAAGAACGCCGGGGCGTAGTCCAGGAACGGCAGCAGCCCGGGGGAGAGCACGGCCAGCGCGGCGGCCGGCGGGTACTGCCAGGTCACGTCGTTCAGCGGGTAGCTGCCGGTCTTGAGGACCTCGAACCAGCCCTGGTAGATGACCGAGACATCGGTGGTGACATCGGGCCCCGGCAGCACCAGCACCCTCAGCACGCACAACATCACCACGGTCCGGGTCACGGCCCAGGCCGCGACCGGCCCCCACACCCCGCGCCCGCCGCCGGCCATCGCCACCTCGCCGCTGCCCTTGATCATTGCTCCCTGCATCATGCCGGTACCGGCCGGTGACGACCGTAGTGCAGCACGGCGCGGCGGGGTGGCCGGACCCCGGCCCGCGACTGCCCGGTACTGTCGGCCCCGACCACCGAGACCGACCGCTCGGACCGACCGTCGAGAGACCATCGTGCACAAGACCCTGATCGTCACGAACGACTTTCCGCCCCGGCCCGGCGGCATCCAGGCATTCCTGCACAGCATGGCGCTGCGCCTGGACCCGGACCGGGTCGTGGTCTACGCCTCGACCTGGAAGCGCACCGAGGAAGGTCTCGCGGCCACCGCCGCCTTCGACGCCGAGCAGCCGTTCCGGGTGATCAGGGACCGTACGACGATGCTGCTGCCCACCCCGAGGGTGACCCGGCGGGCCACCGCGCTGCTGCGGGAGCACGGCTGCTCGTCCGTCTGGTTCGGCGCCGCGGCGCCGCTCGGCCTGATGGCGCCCGCGCTCCGGCAGGCCGGCGCCCGCCGCATCGTGGCGACCACGCACGGGCACGAGGCGGGCTGGGCGCAGCTGCCGGGCGCCCGCCGCCTGCTGCGCCGGATCGGCGAGGGCACCGACACCCTCACCTACCTCGGCGAGTACACCCGCTCCCGGATCGCCGCCGCGCTCACCCCGGCCGCCGCCGCCCGGATGGTGCAACTCCCGCCCGGCGTCGACGAGAAGACCTTCCACCCCGGCTCCGGCGGCGACGCGGTACGGGCCCGGCTCGGGCTCGCCGGCCGCCCGGTCGTGGTGTGCGTCTCGCGGCTCGTGCCGCGCAAGGGCCAGGACACCCTCATCGAGGCGATGCCCGCCGTCCGCGCGGCGGTGCCCGACGCGGCCCTGCTGATCGTCGGCGGCGGCCCGTACGAGAAGGAACTGCGCGCGCTGGCCCGGGAGAAGGGCGTGGCGGACGCCGTCCACTTCACCGGTGCGGTCCCGTGGGAGGAGCTGCCGGCCCACTTCGGCGCCGGCGACGTCTTCGCGATGCCCTGCCGCACCCGCCGCGGCGGCCTCGACGTCGAGGGCCTCGGCATCGTCTACCTGGAGGCGTCGGCCACCGGACTGCCCGTCGTGGCGGGCGACTCCGGCGGTGCGCCGGACGCCGTCCTCGACGGGGAGACCGGCTGGGTCGTCCCCGGCAACGCGCCGACCCCCACCGCCGACCGCCTGATCACCCTCCTGAAGGACCCCGCGCTGCGCCGCACCATGGGCGACCGGGGCCGCGCGTGGGTGGAGGAGAAGTGGCGCTGGGACCTGCTGGCGGAGCGCCTGAAGGAACTGCTGTAGGCCCGGCCCCCGGAGGGCCGTACCGCCAACGGGAAACCGCCGCCGCGGCAGTGCCACGACGGCGGTTCCCGCACGGTGCCGGAGGGCGCTACCCGCGGTAGATCGCCTCGATGTCCTCGGCGAAGTCCTTCGCCACGACGTTCCGCTTCAGCTTCAGCGACGGGGTGACGTGTCCCGACTCCTCCGTGAACTGGGTCGGGAGGATGCGGAACTTGCGCACCGACTCCGCCTTGGAGACGGCCGCGTTGCCGTCGTCGACCGCGCGCTGCACCGCGGCCAGCAGCTCCGGGTCGTGGGCGATCTCGGCGGGCGAGACGTCGGCGGGGTGACCGTGCTCCTCGGCCCAGCGGGGCAGGAACTCCTCGTCGAGGGTGACCAGCGCGCCGATGAAGGGGCGGCCGTCGCCGACGACCATGCACTCGGCGATCAGCGCGTGCGCCCTGATGCGGTCCTCGATCACGGCCGGTGCGACGTTCTTGCCGCCCGCGGTGACCAGGATCTCCTTCTTGCGGCCGGTGATGGCGAGGTAGCCGTCCTCGTCGAGGGTGCCGATGTCGCCGGTGTGGAACCAGCCGTCGGAGAGCGCCTCCGCGGTGGCCGAGGGGTTGTTCCAGTACTCGGTGAAGAGGTGCTCGCCGTGCAGCAGCACCTCGCCGTCGTCGGCGATCCGCACGACCGAGCCGGGCAGCGGCTGGCCGACGGTGCCGATCTTCTGGCGGTCCCAGGGGTTGAAGGCGGTGGCCGCACAGGACTCCGTCAGGCCGTAGCCCTCCAGGGCGGTGAAGCCGATGCCGCGGTAGAAGTGGCCGAGCCGGTCACCGAGCGGCGCGCCGCCGGAGATGGCGTGGGTGGCCCGGCCGCCGAGGACGGCGCGCAGCTTGCCGTAGACCAGGCGGTCGAAGACCTTGTACTTGATCTTGAGGCCGAGCGGCGGGCCGTCCGGGGTGTCCAGCGCGCGGCTGTAGGCGATCGCGGTGTCCGCCGCCTTGTCGAAGATCTTGCCCTTGCCGTCCGCCTGCGCCTTGGCCCGCGCCGAGTTGTAGACCTTCTCGAAGACCCGGGGGACGCCGAGGATCAGCGTCGGCCGGAAGGAGGCCAGGTCGTCGGTGAGGTTCTTGATGTCGGGGGCGTGGCCCAGCTTGATGGGGGCCATCACGGAGGCGACCTGCACCAGGCGGCCGAAGACGTGCGCGATGGGCAGGAACAGCAGGACGGAGGAGTCGCCCGTACGGAACAGCGGCCGCAGCCGCTCGACCACGTTGCCGCACTCGGCGAAGAAGCTGCGGTGGCTGAGCACGCAGCCCTTGGGGCGGCCGGTGGTGCCGGAGGTGTAGACGATGGTGGCCGGCGAGTCCGCGTCGGCGAGCGCGCTGCGGGCGTCGACCTCGTCGTCGCTCAGCGCCGCCCCCGCGGCCCGCAGCCGGGCGATGGCGTCGCGTTCGATCTGCCAGATGTTCGCCAGCTCGGGCAGCCGGTCGCGCACCGACTCGACCGTCGCCTCGTGGGTCGGCGTCTCCACCAGGCAGGCCACCGCACCGGAGTCGCCGAGTATCCACTGGATCTGCTCGGCCGAACTGGTCTCGTACACCGGGACGGTGATCGCGCCGGCGCTCCAGATGGCGAAGTCCAGCAGCGTCCACTCGTAGCGGGTGCGCGACATCAGGCCGACCCGGTCGCCGGGCTGGACGCCGGAGGCGATCAGGCCCTTGGCGGCGGCCCGGACCTCGGCGAGGAAGGCGGCGGCGGTGACGTCCTGCCACTCACCGTTCACCTTGCGGCCCATGACGGCAACATCCGGGTGCTGCGCGGCATTTCGGCGGATGAGATCCGTCAGATTGCCGTCCGCGGGGACCTCGTACAGGGCCGGAAGGCTGAACTCGCGCAAGACTGCTGCTCCTCGAAAGCGCCGGCGCCACGACGCTGTGTGGTGCACCGGCGGCGGTCCATGTTCATGCAGGGGGATTGGACTGCCCGGACGTTACCCATGGGTATCGCTGTTGGGATAGGGGGTTGCGGCCAGATGTTCGATGCGTCACATGCTTGAAGAAACGCCATGGGGACTGTTGCGCGCAGACTAGACCAGCCGGTCGGTGACCCGAAAGTAACCGGGGATCCGGCCACCCCTCCCGCCACCCGCCGACGCGTTTTAGGCTGCCGCCATGCGCGTGCATGTGGTGAGTGACGTACATGGAAACAGCCGGGACCTCGCGACGGCCGGGGACGGCGCCGACGCCCTGGTCTGCCTCGGTGACCTGGTCCTCTTCCTTGACTACGCCGACCACTCGCGCGGCATCTTCCCGGACCTCTTCGGCGCCGCCAACGCCGCGGCACTGGTCGAGCTGCGCACCGACCGCCGCTTCGACGAGGCCCGCGCGCTCGGCCGCCGGCTGTGGGGCGAACTGGACCGCACGGGCGCCGGCCGGGAGTCGGTCATCGAGGCGGCGGTCCGCCGGCAGTACGCCGAACTCTTCGCGGCCTTCCCGACCCCCACGTACGCCACCTACGGCAACGTCGACATCCCGCGCCTGTGGCCCGAGTACGCCGGGGACGGCATCACGGTCCTCGACGGCCAGCGGGTGGAGATCGGCGGCCGGGTGTTCGGCTTCGTCGGCGGCGGCCTGACCACGCCCATGCGCACCCCCTACGAGATCAGCGACGAGGAGTACGCCGCCAAGATCGAGGCGGTCGGCGAGGTCGACGTGTTGTGCACCCACATCCCGCCGGACGTCCCCGAGCTGTGCTACGACACCGTCGCCCGCCGCTTCGAGCGCGGCAGCGCGGCCCTGCTGCACGCCATCCGCACCACCCGGCCCCGCTACTCCCTCTTCGGCCACGTGCACCAGCCGCTCGCCCGCCGGGTCCGCCTCGGGGCCACCGAGTGCGTCAATGTCGGCCACTTCAACGCGACCGGAACCCCCTACGTCCTGGAGTGGTGAGCCCGGCCGCGTCCACCCGCCATCCCCCGCGCGGTAGCCTTCAGCAGCACAGACACCGCATAACGGGGTCTCCCCTGCTCTTGGGGGTCCCTCCGCTCGAACGAAGCTGAGAGCGGGGGAAGAGCCGAGAGCGTGGGGAAGGGTCGGCGGACCGGAACGAATCGGTATGGAGGAGTCACGGCGATGGCCGAACACACCAGCTCGAGCATCACGATCGAGGCGGCACCCGCCGAAGTGATGGGCGTGATCGCCGACTTCGACCGCTATCCGGAGTGGACCGGAGAGGTCAAGGAAGCCGAGGTGCTCGCCAAGGACGACCAGGGCCGCGCCGCACAGGTGCGCCTGCTGCTGGACGCCGGCGCCATCAAGGACGACCACACCCTCGCCTACACCTGGACCGGCGCAAACGAGGTCAGCTGGTCGCTGGTCAAGTCCCAGATGCTGCGCGCCCTCGACGGCTCCTACCGCCTCGCGTCGCTCAGCGGCGGGGCCCGCACCGAGGTCACCTACCAGCTCACCGTCGACGTCAAGATCCCGATGCTCGGCATGATCAAGCGCAAGGCCGAGAAGGTCATCATCGACCGCGCGCTGGCCGGGCTGAAGAAGCGCGTCGAGAGCGGCCACGACGCGGGCCCCGCCGACGAGGCGGAGAAGCACTGAGCGTGCGCACCGTCCTCGTCACGGGCCCGGGCGGCGCCGGCCGCACCACGCTGGCCGCCGCGACCGCACTGGCCGCCGCCCGCAAGGGCGCCCGGGCACTGCTGCTCACCACGGAGAGCAGCGCACCGGAAACGGTGCTGGGCACCTCGCTCGGCGCCGAAGCCCCCACCCCGATAGCGCCCGGCCTGCACGCCCGGCGCATCGACCCCGGCGGCCGCTTCCGCCAGGAATTCCTCGCCTTCCAGGAGCGCGCCGGCGCCGCCCTCGACCTGCTGGGCGCCGCCCCCCTCGACGAGGACGAACTCACCGAACTCCCCGGCTCCGAGGACTTCGCGCTGCTCCAGGCACTGCGCGCCGAACACGCCTCGGACGCCTGGGACACCGTCGTCGTCGACATGCCCTCGGCGGCCGAAACGATCCGGCTGCTGGCGCTGCCGAACCAGGTGCGCCGCTACCTGCGCCGGCTGCTGCCGCCCGAGCGCCAGGCCGCCCGCGCGCTGCGCCCGGTCCTCGCCCAGCTCGCCGGCGTCCCGATGCCCGCCCAGAAGCTGTACGAGGCCGCCCAACGCTGGGAGACGGAACTCAGCGCCGTCCAGCGGGTGATCGACGACCCCGGCACCTCGGTTCGCCTGGTCACCGAGGCCAGCCCGGTCGCCGCCGCCAACCTGCGCGCCATCCGCGCCGGCCTCGCCCTGCACGGCCGGCGCACCGACGGCGTGGTCGTCAACCGGCTGCTGCCCACCGGCTCCGCCGACCCCTTCCTCGCCGCGCTCTCCGGCAGCCAGCAGACCGCCCTGAAGGCCCTGCGCGAGGAGTTCCCCGACGTCCCCGTCCACGAGGTGCCGCACCTGGGGCGCGACCCCCAGGGCGTCGACGAGCTCGACGCCCTGATCGACGGCCCGGCCGGCGGGACCGGCGACACCGGGACCGGCGACACCGGGGAGACCGGCGACCGCGACCGGCACGGCGAAACCGCCGGGCGCCGCCCCGACCCCTGGACCGTCGAGGACCGGCTCGCCACCGACGGCCTCCTGGTGTGGCGGGTGCCGCTGCCGGGCGCCGAGCGCCGGGGCCTCGGCCTGGTCCGCCGGGGCGACGAGATCGTGGTGACCGTCGGCCGCTTCCGCCGCATCCGTACGCTGCCGTCCGTACTGCGCCGCTGCACCGTCTCCGGCGCCGGGCTGCGCGACGGCGTCCTGGAGATCCGCTTCAGCCCGGATCCCGACCTGTGGCCCAAGAGCGACTGAACGGGCAACCACCGTTCGGGTAACGTCGAGGGTGAGCCGCCGGTCCGGCGTGCCCGCCTCGATGCGCCTTGTCCCGACGGGCCCGCCGCACCCTTCGCCGTACCGCCTCGCCGCAGTCCACGGAGTTCATCATGAGTGATGCCACCGAGCGCCCCGCCGACCACCGGGCCGAGCCCGATGCCGACGCCTGGGAGACCGCCTGCGCCGAGGACCTCGCGGCCGAGCAGGCCCGCCGCCGTACCGAGTACGGCCCCCAGCCGGGCAGCGCCGCCGAGGAGCTGCGCAAGCTCGCCGAGGCGGTGACCGACAAGCTCGCCGGCATCCAGCTGCCCGGCGCGCTCGGCGGGATGGCCGCCCAGAACGCCGTCAACCAGCTCTTCAAGCAGGCCAAGGCCGCCGTCGAGCCGGTCATCGAGCGCAACCCCGACATCTTCGACCACCTCGCCGCGGCGGGCTCCGAGCTGCTCGCCGCCTACCGCTCCGCCGTCGAGGGCAGCGAGCGCCGCTGGACCCGGGACGACCCCGACGACCGGACCCCCCGCCAGGACCGTGACCCCCGCGAGCCCCGCGATTCCCGTGACCCCCGCGACGACGACGGCCCCACCGGCACCGAGCGCATCGATCTCGACTGACCCCGCCGCCTGAAGAGCGCGGGCGCCACCCCCCGCTCCGGTACGGTGGGTCTCGGCGGGGTTCGAGCGAAAAACTGAGGGACACATGGGACTCACCATCGGCGTCGACATCGGCGGCACGAAGATCGCGGCCGGCGTGGTCGACGAAGAGGGTTCGATCCTTGAGACGTGCAAGGTACCGACCCCGCAGGCCACCGACGCGCTGACCGAGGCCATCGCGGAGGCGGTCCGCACCGTCGGGGCGGGCCACCACGTCGAGGCGGTCGGCATCGGCGCGGCCGGCTACGTCGACGAGAAGCGGGCCACGGTCCTGTTCGCACCGAACATCGACTGGCGCCACGAACCGCTCAAGGACAAGGTCGAACAGCGCGTCGGCCTCCCCGTCGTCGTCGAGAACGACGCCAACGCCGCGGCCTGGGGCGAGTACAAGTTCGGTGCCGGCCAGGGCCACAGCGACGTCATCTGCATCACCCTGGGCACGGGCCTGGGCGGCGGCATCATCATCGGCAACAAGCTGCGCCGCGGCCGCTTCGGCGTCGCCGCGGAGTTCGGCCACATCCGGGTCGTGCCCGACGGCCTGCTGTGCGGCTGCGGCAACCAGGGCTGCTGGGAGCAGTACGCCTCCGGCCGCGCCCTGCTGCGCTACGCCCGCCAGCGTGCCTTCGCCACCCCCGAGAACGCCCAGATCCTGCTGGCGCTCGGCGACGGCACCTCCGAGGGCATCGAGGGCCGGCACGTCAGCGAGGCCGCCCGCCAGGGCGACCCGGTCGCCATCGACTCCTTCCGCGAGCTGGCCCGCTGGGCCGGCGCCGGCCTGGCCGACCTCGCCTCGCTCTTCGACCCGTCGGCCTTCATCGTCGGCGGCGGCGTCTCGGACGAGGGCGAGCTGGTCCTCGGACCGATCCGCAAGTCCTTCCGGCGCTGGCTGGTCGGCAACCAATGGCGGCCGCACGCCCAGGTGCTCGCCGCACAGCTCGGCGGCAAGGCCGGACTGGTCGGCGCCGCCGACCTGGCGCGTCAGGGCTGACCGCGGTGGTGGCTGAGCACCCCGGACTTCCGGCGTCCGGCTCGGAGGAGGACGCCTCGGTCGTCCGCGTGCTCAGCTACAACATCCGCTCGATGCGCGACGACCGGGCGGCGCTGGCCAGGGTCATCCGGGCCTGCGCCGCCGATCTCGTGCTGATCCAGGAGGCGTCGCGGTTCTTCCGCTGGCGCAAGGCCGCCGAGCGGCTGGCCCGCGCGGCGGGCCTGTACTACGTCACCGGCGGGGCCACGACCGCGGGCCCGATGATCCTCGCCACGCTCCGCGCCCATCCGGAGCGCACGAACGACATCCTGCTGCCCCGCACCCCCGGCCTGCACCAGCGCGGCTTCGCCACCGCCGTGGTCCGCGTCGGCCGGGCCCGGCTGGGCGTCCTCAGCTGCCATCTCAGCCTCGCCGACCACGAGCGCTACGAGCAGGCCGGGCTGCTGCTGGAGCACGTCGCGGCCCTGGACGTGCCGCACGCGGTCGTCGGCGGCGACCTCAACGACCGGCCGGAGGGCCGGAGCTTCCGCCGGGTGGCGGGGGCGCTGACGGACTGCTGGGCCGCCAAGCCGTGGGGTGGGGAGTTCACCTCCACCCCCCACGAGCCGCGGCAGCGGATCGACGCCCTCTTCACCACCGACGGCGTCGAGGTGCTCGGCTGCGGGGTGCCGCTCGGGCTGCCCGGTGTGCACGAGGCGGACCTGCGCGCCGCCTCCGATCACCTGCCGGTGCTGGCGGCGCTGCGGGTGCCGGCCGCGGACTGACTCACACCACCGCGCCGCCGCCCGGCCGATGGTGGTCGCCGTCCTCGTCGTCGTTCTTCATCCGGGCCACGAGCGTGGCGAAGCCGCCCAGGAAGCCGCCGATGCCCAGCACGGTGACCCACCACGTCACCGGCTGCTGGAGGATCACCATGGCCACCAGCAGCAGCGGGCCGCCGATCACCGCGAGCCAGGCGAACTTGGCGGTGACGTCGGCCTTCGGGAGCGGGGGCGGCTCGGGCGGGGTGAAGTGGCCCTCGTCGTTCTCGTCGAAGTCGTCGTCGGAGGCGTCGGCGGCGGACCAGTCGCGCGGCCCGACCCCCGGTGCGTAGACGACGAAGCTGCCGGGGGCCGGGCTTTCGCCCTTGCCCTCGCGCTTTCCGGTGGCGCCGTCCGTACGGGGCGGCTCGTCCGTGCCGTCCTTCGCCGGGAAGGACGGCTGCTCGCCGTAGCCCGCGACGATCTCGGCCCAGGCGGCCTCCTCGTCCAGCGGGTCCCGGGGGTCGCCGGGGCTACGCTCCGCCACTGGCCGCCGTCCCCTCATGGGCGGCTGCTTCCGCGGCCTCGGCCTGCGCACCCGTGCCCGCCTCCGGCGCGAGCCGCGAGATGAAGGCGAAGGTCTCCCGGAAGATCTGCTCGGCGTCGTGGTCCAGCGTCGCGACGTGGTAGCTGCGCTCCAGCAGCGTCTGCCGTACGTCCGTCGAGGAGACCCGGGCGAGGATCCGCTCGGAGTCCACCGGCCGGACGACGTGGTCCTGCGGGCTGGTCATCACCAGCAACGGCTGGGTGACGCCGGGGAGTTCGGAGTCGACCTGCTGGAAGAACCGGCGCAGCGCGTACGCCGCGTGCAGCGGCACCCGGTCGTAACCGACCTCCTGGGCGCCGGGCTTGGCGATGTCGCTGGTGATGCCCTTGGTGGTCCGCACGAGGTACCGCAGCACCGGGAGCAGCGGCGCGGCCGCGTCGTGGACCTTGTTGCCCGGGTTGACCACCGCCACCCCGCTGATCGCGTCACCGTGCTTGGCGGCCAGCCGCAGCGCCAGCGCGCCGCCCATCGACAGGCCGCAGACGAAGACCTTGCTGCAACGCTCGGTCAGCGCGCGCAGTTCGCGGTCGACCTCGGCGTACCAGTCCTGCCAGGTCGTGATCTGCAGTTCCTGCCAGCGGGTGCCGTGACCGGGCAGCAGCGGGAGGGCGACCGTCAGCCCCTGGTCGGCGAGATATTCGGCCCAGGGCCGTACGGACTGGGGGGAGCCGGTGAAGCCGTGGCACACGAGGACGCCGACCTCTCCGCCGTCACGGCGGAACGGCTCGGCTCCGGGAAGGAGCGGCACCGGGAGACTCCGATCGATGAGGGGACCTGGCGAGTTACCTCAGGGTACGCAAAGTGACGGCGAGCGGGTAGGTCCGGCGCCCGCGGGCCGGGCGAGCGGCCCGCGCGCGGGCGCGCCCGCGCCGCCGTCGCACCGGGAGGGGGCCGGTCGGGGCGAGGGTGTCACCGGGGCAGGTTAAGGTCTTTGCGTCACACACAGGAGGCAGTCGGTTGATCTACGGCGCAATGAAGTTTTCCATCGGCGGGTCGCTGAAGCTTGCCTTCAGGCCCTGGGTGGAAGGCATCGAGAACATTCCCGCCGAGGGTCCGGCGATCCTCGCGAGCAACCACCTGTCCTTCTCGGACTCCTTCTTCCTGCCCGCGGTGCTCGACCGGAAGGTCACGTTCATCGCGAAGGCCGAGTACTTCACCTCGCCCGGCGTGAAGGGCAAGCTGACCGCCGCGTTCTTCAAGGGCGTGGGCCAGCTCCCGGTCGACCGCTCGGGCGGCCGGGGCGCGGGCGAGGCCGCGATCAAGAGCGGCATCGAGGTGCTGGAGCGCGGTGAGCTGTTCGGCATCTACCCGGAGGGCACCCGCTCCCCGGACGGCCGGCTCTACCGCGGCAAGCCCGGCGGCCTGGCCCGGGTGGCGCTGGCCACCGGCGCGCCGGTCATCCCGGTGGCCATGATCGACACCGAGAAGGTGCAGCCTCCGGGCAAGATCGTGCCGAAGATGATCCGGCCGGGCATCCGCATCGGCAAGCCGCTGGACTTCACCCGTTACCAGGGCATGGAGGGCGACCGCTTCATCCTGCGGTCGGTCACCGACGAGGTCATGTACGAGATCATGAAGCTCTCCGGCCAGGAGTACGTCGACATCTACGCGACGGCCGCCAAGCGGCAGATCGCGGACGCGGCGAAGGCCGCGGAGGCGAAGAAGAAGGCCGAGGCGGAGCAGGCCAAGAAGGCCGCCGCCGAATAGGCGGCGGAGACGCACGGAGCCGAGGCCGGGCGTGGGGCACGCCCGGCGAGGGGTGGGGGCCGGCAATGACGGATGCGGACATACGGACGGCGAGCGGCGCCATGGCCGCCAGACGCCACGGCAAGCGCCCGCCGAAGGCGCTGCGGATGTCCGTCGAGCTCCCGCTGTGGCGCGCCATCACCGGCTACCGCATCCTCACCCTCGTCTACACGCTGTGCCAGGTCGCGCTCTCCTACCGGCACTACGAGCATCCGCTCGGCGCCGTCGCATACATGGGCGCGCTGACCGTCTGGATGGCGCTGACCTGGCGCCGTACGACGTCCCCCGAGCGCTGCACCCGGCAGTTCCTGATCGTCGACCTCGGCTTCGCGGTCGGCGGCATCCTCCTCACGTCGCTGGTCGACACCCACGCCCGCATCATGGGCGGCGCACCGACGCTGCCCTCCATCTGGACGGCGGGCGCCGTGC
Source organism: Streptomyces lydicus (assembly GCF_000717345.1). GTDB lineage: Bacteria > Actinomycetota > Actinomycetes > Streptomycetales > Streptomycetaceae > Streptomyces > Streptomyces lydicus. The sequence continues at coordinate 143,141 of NZ_JNZA01000040.1, forward strand.
TGGGCTTCGCGATCAAGGGCGGCTGGCGCTGGGCGGCCGTGGCCTCCAGCGCGGTGGCGGTCGCCAACCTGGTCGAGCGCGAGCAACTGGCCCGCGACACCCTCCGCAACGTGGTGCTGGTGTGGGTGGCCGGTGTCGCCATCGGCTATGTCGTCGAGGTGGCGCGCGCCAGTGAGCGCACCCTCGCCCGCGCGCTGCAGATCGAGGCCGCCACCCGCGAACGGGAACGGCTGGCCCGCGACATCCACGACAGCGTGCTCCAGGTCCTGGCGATGGTGCAGCGGCGCGGCACCGCGATCGGCGGCGAGGCGGCCGAACTGGGCCGGATGGCCGGCGAACAGGAGGTCGCGCTGCGGACGTTGGTGGCCGGCGGCCTGGTGCGGCCGGCCGGCGCCGCCGCGGTGGCGTCGTACGCACCGGCACCGGCACCGGTGACCGCGGCGCACGAGGGGACGGCCGGCACGGTGGTGGCCCCCGCGCGGAGCGCGCCGCCGGCCGCCGACGGCTCCTGCGACGTCCGGGCGCTGCTGGCCCCGTTCGCCGGTGCCGGGGTCACCTTCTCCGAGCCGGGTGCCCCGGTGGAGCTGCCGGCCGCCGCGGCCGCGGAACTGGCGGCCGCTGTCAGTGCCGCGTTGGACAATGTGCGGGTGCATGCGGGGGACGGTGCCCACGCATGGATCCTGGTGGAGGACGAACCGCACGCGGTGATCGTGACGGTCCGCGACGACGGTCCCGGCATCCCCGAGGGCCGGCTCGCGGACGCCGAGCGCGAGGGCCGGCTGGGGGTGGCCCTGTCGATCCGCGGCCGGCTGCGGGACCTGGGCGGCAGCGCCGCATGGGTCTCGGTCACCGGCCAGGGCACGGAAGTGGAGTTGACGGTCCCCAAGGGCACGGCGCCCGAGGGCGGAAAGCGGGGGAAGAGCCGGGCATGAACGAGCAGCCGAGCCTGAAGGTCATGGTGGTCGACGACCACCCGATGTGGCGCGACGCGGTCGCGCGGGACCTGGCGGAGGCCGGGTTCGACGTGGTGGCGACGGCCGGCGACGGCCTCCAGGCGGTCCGCAGGGCGCAGGCCGCCGCACCCGACGTCCTCGTCCTGGACCTCAACCTGCCGGGCCTGCCCGGCGTACGGGTCTGCAAGGAGCTGGTCGGCGCCAACCCGGCGCTGCGGGTGCTGGTGCTGTCCGCCAGCGGTGAGCACGCCGACGTCCTGGAGGCGGTCAAGTCCGGTGCCACCGGCTATCTGCTGAAGTCGGCGAGCACCGAGGAACTGCTGGACGCGGTGCGTCGCACGGCCGCCGGGGACGCGGTGTTCACCCCCGGCCTGGCCGGTCTGGTCCTCGGCGAGTACCGCCGGCTGGCGACGGAGCCCGCCCCGGCGAGGCCGGACGAGCCGGGCGCACCGCAGCTGACGGAGCGCGAGACCGAGGTGCTGCGGCTGGTCGCCAAGGGACTCTCGTACAAGCAGATCGCCGAGCGCCTGGTCATCTCGCACCGCACGGTGCAGAACCACGTCCAGAACACCCTCGGCAAGCTCCAGTTGCACAACCGCGTGGAGCTGGTGCGCTATGCGATAGAGCGCGGCCTCGACGAGGCATGAGGAGCAAGATCACCGGTCGGCGTAGCGGTCGCCCGGCAGGGCCCGCCCGTACGGGTGAACACCGCACGTCAACTCCCCGGAAAATCCCCGGAATCGGGGTTTGTCCCATCCCTGAGTGACCCAGATCACCATTAGCGTGACCGCCGTCGGATCGAGTACGGCCGCGCGCGGCCACTGACGGGATGTAGGTGAGGGACACGATGCGGGTCGGAGTACTGACCGGGGGCGGCGACTGCCCGGGTCTGAACGCGGTGATCAGGGGCATCGTCCGCAAGGGCACCCAGGAGTACGGATACGAGTTCGTCGGCTTCCGGGACGGCTGGCGCGGACCGCTGGAGAACGACACGGTGCCGCTCGACATCCCGGCGGTGCGCGGCATCCTGCCCCGGGGCGGCACCATCCTCGGCTCCTCACGGACCAACCCCTTCAAGCAGGACGAGGGCGTCCGCCGGATCAAGGAGACGCTCGCCAAGCAGGAGGTCGAGGCGCTGATCGCGATCGGCGGCGAGGACACCCTCGGCGTCGCGGCGCGGCTCTCCGGCGAACACGCCATCCCCTGCGTGGGCGTCCCCAAGACCATCGACAACGACCTGTCGGCCACCGACTACACCTTCGGCTTCGACACGGCTGTGGGTGTCGCCACCGAAGCCATCGACCGGCTGCACACCACCGCCGAGTCGCACATGCGCGTCCTGGTCGTCGAGGTGATGGGCCGGCACGCCGGCTGGATCGCGCTGCACTCGGGCCTGGCCGGCGGCGCGAACGTCATCCTCATCCCCGAGCAGCGCTTCGACATCGAGCAGGTCTGCCGGTGGATCGACTCCCGCTTCAAGGTGCGCTACGCCCCGATCGTGGTGGTCGCCGAGGGCGCGATGCCGAAGGACGGCCAGATGGTCCTCAAGGACGACTCCAAGGACTCCTTCGGGCACGTCCGGCTGTCGGGCGTGGGGGAGTGGCTCGCCAAGGAGATCGAGGCGCGCACCGGCAAGGAGGCCCGTACGACGGTGCTCGGGCACACCCAGCGCGGCGGCACCCCGAGCGCCTTCGACCGCTGGCTGGCCACCCGCTTCGGGCTGCACGCCATCGACGCGGTGCGCGACCGCGACTTCGGCAAGATGGTCGCGCTGCGCGGTACGGACATCGTCCGGGTGCCGATCGGGGAGGCGACCGCCAAGCTCAAGACCGTCGATCCGGCGCTCTATGCCGAGGTCGGGGTGTTCTTCGGCTGACCGGCCGGTTTCCGACCGGCCCGTTTCCCCGTCCCGCCCGCACCGCTCCCGGGCGGCGCCGCCGGGCGGGCCGCCGTATATTCGCACTGCACGGCATGTGCCGTACCTGCACCGACGGCGGTCCCTCGTACACCGGCGGAGCCGCTCCCCGGCGCGGACACGGAGAACCGGCGGGACGACCCGGGAGGGCTCGTGGAGATCGTGGCCTTCGGCGTGCAGGCGGATGAGCGGCCCTTGCTGGAGAGGGCCTTCAACGGCCCGCACCAGATCCGCACCCTGCAGGTCTTCCTCAACCGCGACACCGCCCCCATCGCGCACGGCTACGAGATCGTCAGCTCCAGCGTCAACGCCGAGCTCGGCGCCGACGTCCTCCAGGTCCTCGCGGCCGGCGGGACGAAAATGATCGCCCAGCGCTCCACGGGCTTCAACAACATCGATCTGGAGGCCGCGGCCGACCTCGGCATGAGCGTCGGCCGGGTCTCCCACTACTCGCCGCACGCGGTCGCGGAATTCGCCTGGGGCCTCGCCCTGGCCGTCGACCGGCACCTCGTACGGGCCGCCAACCGCACCCGCAACTTCGACTTCCGGCTGGACGGCCTGATGGGCCGCGATCTGTGCGGCCGCACGGCGGGCGTGCTGGGCACCGGCAAGATCGGCGAGGCGTTCACCCGGATCGCCCACGGCTTCGGCATGAACCTGCTGGGCTGGGACCTCGTCGAGAACCCGAGGTGCGTGGACCTCGGCATGACCTACGTCCCCCGCGAGCGGCTGTTCGCCGAGGCGGACCTGATCACCCTCCACGTCCCGCTGGTGGCGGACACCCGGCACCTCGTCGACGCCGCCGCGCTGGCCGCGATGAAGGACGACGCGATCCTGATCAACTCCGGCCGCGGCGGGCTCGTCGACACCCGCGCCCTCGTCAAGACCCTCAAGGCCGGCCGGCTCACCGGCGTCGGCCTGGACGTCTACGAGGAGGAGGCCGGCTTCTTCTACCGCGACAAGTCCCTGGACGTCATCGACGACGACACCCTCGCCCGCCTGATGACCTTCGCCAACGTCCTCGTCACCTCCCACCAGGCGTACTTCACCGAGGAGGCGGTGGGCCAGATCGTCGCGGCCACCGTGGCCAACGTCGAGGACTACCTGGCCCACCGCACCAACGAGAACATGCTGGTCACACGAGGACAGCTGCCAGCAGCTGCGCGGTGACCGCGGCGCCGTCCAGGGTCAGCACCGACTCCGGGTGGAACTGCACGCCGGCGAAGCCCGGACCGCGCAGCGCATGCACGTCACCGGTCGCCGCGTCCCGGCTCAACTCCACGCGGTGCATGGCCAGTTCGGCCGCCGTACGGTCGTCGCAGCGGGCCGTGAAGGTGTTGTAGAAGCCGACCGTCTCCGGACGCCCGAAGAAGTCGATCCGCTCCTGCGCGCCCTGGAAGGGCACCTCCTTGCGCACGATCTCCAGCCCCAGCTCCGCGGCGAGCAGCTCGTGGCCGAGGCAGACCCCCAGCAGACCGTGCCGGTGCCCCGCGACCAGCTCCGCGGTCAGCGACCGCAGGAAACGCATCTTGGGGTCGCCGGCGTCCGACGGGTCGCCCGGCCCGGGGCCCAGCACGACCGGGCCCCGGTGCGCGCGGGCGGCCTCGCGCAGCCCCGGCTCGTCGAAGCGGCGCACGGTCACCGTCAGCCCCGAGGTGCGCAGCAGGTGCGCCAGCATCGCGGTGAAGGTGTCCTCCGCGTCGATCACCAGCGCGTGGCCGCTCAGCTCCGCGGTCGGCGCGGTGGTCTGCATGCGCAGCCAGAAGGGCGCCAGGTCGGCGCGGCGGGCGTCCAGCGCGGCCCGCACCCGCGGGTCGTCGGCCAGCCGCGCCGGCCGGCTCCCGTCCGCCGGGCGCGCGGGCGCCTCCCGTACGCCCAGCGCGGTCAGCACCCCGGCGGCCTTGGCGTGCGTCTCGGCGACCTCGGCGTACGGGTCGGAGGCGCGCACCAGGGTGGCGCCGACCGGCACCCGCAGCCGCCCTTCCGCGGCGATGTCGGCGGTACGGATCAGGATCGGCGAGTCCAGCGTCTGCGCGCCCCCGGCGTCCCGGCCGAGCAGCGCCAGCGCGCCCGCGTAGTAGCCGCGCCCCCGCCCGTCGGGGGCCACCGGCTCGTGCCGCTCGATGACCCGGCAGGCGTTCTGCACCGGCGACCCGGTGACCGTCGCCGCGAACATCGTCTCCTTGAGCACCTCGCGCACATCGAGGGTGGACCGGCCGCGCAGCTCGTACTCCGTGTGCGCGAGGTGCGCCATCTCCTTCAGCCGGGGCCCGATCACCACCCCGCCGCGGTCCCCGACGGTGCACATCATCTTCAGTTCCTCGTCCACCACCATGGACAGCTCCTCGACCTCCTTGCGGTCGCCGAGGAAGGCCAGCAGGCTCTCGGGGGTGGGGCCGCCGGCCGGGTAGCGGTAGGTGCCGCTGATCGGATTCATCACGACGGTGCCCCCGGTCATCCGGACGTGCACCTCGGGGCTGGCCCCGACCAGCGTGCGCACCCCGGGCCGGTGCACGACGTACGTCCAGTACGCGCCCCGCTCACCGGCCAGCAGCCGCCGGAACAGCGCCAGCGCGTCGGCCGCCGAGAAGCCGTCGATGGTGCCCTCGAACGTCCGGCGGATGACGAAGTTCGCGCCCTCGCCGGTGCCGATCTCGTCCCGCACCACCCGGCCGACGATCCCGGCGTACTCCTCGTCGTCCACGTCGAAGGCGCCGTCCGTCACCGTCACGTCGTGCGCCGGCAGGGCCGCGAGCACCTCGTCCAGGGGCAGCTCACCGGTCTCGCGGGGCCGCAGCACGGCCAGCGGGGTGCCGTCGTCGTGTGCCCGGAAGCCGCGCTCGCGGATCTGCCGGAACGGGACCATCGCGAGCGCGTGGGTCACCGGCGCGCCGGGCGTCGCGTCACCCAGGGGGATGTCGGCGAGCCGCTCGACCTCGGTCACCTCGCCGATCAGCACCTCCACGGTGTCGGCCGTCTCCCGGCCGGGGGAGCGGCGGCGCAGCAGGGCGAACGGCGGGCAGCCGGGGTCGAGCAGCCGCTGGACGAGCACGGCGGCGTCGGTGCGGGCGTCGTGGGGCTCGCGGTGCATGGCGGGTTCCTTCCAGGTGGACCGGGAAGAGGGCACGGCCGCCGGAAAGGCTGAAGGCCGCCCCTCGGGCGGCCTTCGCGAAGTGTGGGATGTGCGCGCGAATCAGTGGGCCGCCGGATGAGCGGTCCACCACCAGTTCATGTTCATGATCGGTCGCGTGCACATGGGGGGCACCCTACCGGACCGTCCGAGTGCAGTCCGTCTCAAAGTCCGGATGCCGGACGGACAGCCTCGGCCGACCCCGTAATGTTGGCTTTGTGACCGTGAACGCTGAAACCCACGCCGGTGGCAACACCTGGCGAGACCTGCCCGCGGCGCAGCAGCCTGACTGGCCGGACCAAGAGGCTCTGCGCGATGTGATCGCGGAGCTCGAGTCCTATCCGCCGCTCGTCTTCGCCGGCGAGTGCGACCAGCTGCGCGAGCGCCTGGGAGCGGTCGCCCGTGGTGAGGCGTTCCTGCTTCAGGGCGGCGACTGCGCGGAGGCATTCGACGCCGTATCCGCCGAGCACATCCGCAACAAGCTCAAGACGCTCCTGCAGATGGGCGCCGTGCTGACCTACGCCGGGTCCGTCCCGGTCGTCAAGGTCGGCCGGATCGCCGGCCAGTACAGCAAGCCGCGCTCCAAGCCGACCGAGACCCGTGACGGGGTGACCCTGCCGACCTACCGCGGCGACTCCGTCAACGGCTTCGAGTTCACCGAGGCGGCCCGGATCCCGGACCCGCAGCGGCTCAAGCGGATGTACCACGCCTCCGCGGCGACCCTCAACCTCGTGCGCGCCTTCACCACCGGCGGCTACGCCGACCTGCGCCAGGTGCACGCCTGGAACCAGGACTTCGTGAAGTCGTCGCCCTCCGGGCAGCGCTACGAGGCGCTGGCCCGCGAGATCGACCGTGCGCTGAACTTCATGAACGCCTGCGGGGTGGACCCGGAGGAGTTCAAGACGGTGGAGTTCTTCTCCTCGCACGAGGCGCTGATCCTGGACTACGAGTCGTCGCTGACCCGCACCGACTCGCGCACCGGCAACCTCTACGACGTCTCCGGCCACATGGTCTGGATCGGCGAGCGCACCCGTCAGCTGGACGGCGCGCACATCGAGTTCGCCGCGCGCATCCGCAACCCGATCGGTGTCAAGCTCGGCCCGACGACCACGCCCGAGGACGCGCTCACGCTCATCGAGCGGCTCGACCCGCAGCGGGAGCCGGGCCGGCTGACCTTCATCACCCGCATGGGAGCGGACAAGGTCCGCGACAAGCTCCCCGAGCTGGTTGAGAAGGTCACCGCCTCCGGCGCGCAGGTCGCCTGGATCTGCGACCCGATGCACGGCAACACCTTCGAGGCGGCTTCCGGTCACAAGACCCGGCGCTTCGACGACGTGCTCGACGAGGTCAAGGGCTTCTTCGAGGTCCACAAGAGCCTCGGCACGCACCCGGGCGGCATCCACGTCGAGCTGACCGGTGACGACGTCACCGAGTGCGTGGGCGGCGGCGACGAGATCTTCGTCGACGACCTGCACCAGCGCTACGAGACGGCCTGCGACCCGCGGCTCAACCGCAGCCAGTCGCTGGACCTGGCGTTCCTGGTGGCGGAGATGTACCGCGACCAGTAAGCGGTGACGGAACGGGAGTGGGGCGCGGATCTGTGATCCGCGCCCCACTGCGCTGTTCGGAGCCTGCCGGGCGTTGTCGCCACCTCAGGGGCCAGGTAAGGTAAGGGTAACCTCACTCAAGATCAGCTGGTCTGGTCGACGAGCCACCGCCGAGCCGCCCAAGAGGTGAAACCGCGTGTACGTCTGCTCTTGCTTCGGGATCACCGAGCAGCAGGTCCGCGAGCACGCGGACACCGGCGCCTGCACGCCCCGCGAGATCGCCTCCGCCTGCAAGGCCGGCACCGACTGCGGCAACTGTGTGCGCCGCATCCAGGCACTCCTCGGCCGGGGGGCGTGCCCCCGCCGGGAGCTCGTCGACAACGGCGCGTCCGACCCGCTGGCGCCCGAGGGCCGGGCCCCGGGACCGCAGCCGGTCGCGGAGGTGGCCGCAGCGGCGCCCGCGGCGCTTTCGGAGGCCGCGTAGGCCCCAGGGCCGTACGACGGGTCGCCGGCATCGCGCCGCTCGCTCAGCTGGGCTGCTCGATCACCTGGGCGATGTACAGCCCTTCCCCGAGTTTCTCCACCAGCTCCAGCTGCGTGTCGAGGTAGTCGATGTGCTGTTCCTCGTCGGCGAGGATGTCCTCGAAGATGTTCGCCGACGTGATGTCGCCCTTGCTGCGCATCAGCTCGATACCGCGCTTGAGCCGGTCGATCGCCTCGACCTCGATCTGCCGGTCCGCCTGGAACATCTCGGTGACGGTCTGGCCGACCCGTACGTGGAACAGCCGCTGGTAATTCGGCAGCCCCTCGAGGAACAGAATCCGGTCGGTCAGGACCTCGGCGTGCTTCATCTCGTCGAAGGACTCGGCGCGGGTGTACTTCGCGAGCTTCGTCCAGCCGAAGTTCTCCTGCATCTTGGCGTGCAGGAAGTACTGGTTGATCGCGGTCAGCTCGGCGGTCAGCTGCTCGTTGAGGAATTCGATGACCTCGGGGTCGCCCTGCATGGCTGCGGGCTCCTTCCACGCGAGTACTGGGCAGGTGCCGCGCATCCTTGCACCGCCCGGAGAGGGCGTCCAGTAAGTTCACGCTTAGTACGAGTTGCCCGAATCCCTCCCTCCCTGGTCATCGGCACCCCTTCCGGTCTGACAACATGGAGGGCATGGGTCAGCCGGAAAGCCGCGGAGCAGAGCATCCTCAGCTGCCTCCGGGGCAGCGGCTGCAGCGGGGCTGGCCGGTGACGCACTACGGACCCGTCCCGAAGTTCCGCCCCGAACGCTGGGAATTCCGGGCCTTCGGCGCCACCGCGGACGCCGAGAAGCACTGCTGGTCGCACGAGGAATTCACGGCCCTGCCGTACACCACGGTCGTTGCCGATATGCACTGCGTGACGAAATTCAGCATGCTGGGCGCCGAATGGGGCGGGGTGCTCACCAAGACCATCCTGGACCTCGCGCCGCCCGCGCCCGATGTCACCCATGTGATGGTGTGGGCCGAGTACGGCTTCAGCTCGAATGTGCGGCTGGAGGATTTCGCCGCGGAGAAGTGCATCTTCGCGACCCACCGCTCCGGTGAACTGCTCACCGCCGAGCACGGTTTTCCGGTACGGCTGATCGTGCCCCATCTGTATGCCTGGAAAGGCCCCAAGTGGGTCCGCGGTATCGAATACATGCGGGCCGACCGCCGCGGCTTCTGGGAGGAGCGCGGCTACCACAACCTCGGCGACCCCTGGCGCGAGCAGCGCTACTCCTACCAGGAGGAGCCCGGCGAGGGCCCCGAGCTCTGAGCCGGCGCTCAGCCGGGCGCCGGCCCGGTGAGGGTCAGGGCGCCCGCAGCTCCTTGAGGCGGGCCACGTCCGCGGCGTGCCCCTCCTTGCCGCCCGGGGTCTCCACGACCAGCGGCACCCCGGCCGTCGCCGGGTGCGTGAACAGGTCCGCGAACGGCTCCGTGCCGATGTGCCCCGCGCCGATGTTCGCGTGCCGGTCCTTGTGGGCGCCCGCCACGTCCTTGGAGTCATTGGCGTGGATCAGCTTCAGCCGGCCCTCGCCGGTGACCTCCACCAGCTCGTCCAGCAGCAGCTTCACCCCGCCCGGCGCCGCCATGTCGTGCCCGGCCGCGAAGGCGTGGCAGGTGTCGAGGCAGACGCCCAGCTTCGGGTGCCGCTCCAGTGCGTCGAAGTACGGCCCGAGGTCCTCCGCCAGCGCACACAGCGAGGCGCCCTGCCCGGCCGTCGGCTCCAGCAGCAGCCACGGGTCCTCCGGGTGCGTCAGCTCCTCCAGTAGCGGCCGCATCCGCGCCCCGACCTGCGCCATCGCCTCCGCGCGCGGCCGCCCGCCGGTCGCCGAACCGGTGTGCACCACCACGCCCAGCGCACCGATCTCCCGGCCCCGGCGCAGCGAGTGCCGCAGCGACTCCACCGACCGCTCGACCGTCGCCTCGGTGTGCGAGCCGAAGTTGATCAGATACGGGGCGTGCACGTACACCGGCATGCCCGCCAGCGCACAGGCCGCGCGGAACGCCTCGTCCTGCTCGGGGCTGCCGGCCGGCGTCGCCCAGCCGCGCGGATTGGCGACGAAGACCTGGACGGCCTCGGCGCCCATCTCACGGGCGTAGGGAAGGCCGGTCTTCGCCAGCCCGCCGGCCACCGGCACATGCCCGCCGACCGGATTGCGCAGACGGGCGGCGTCCTCGGTACCAAGGGGGAAGGGAGAGTTGCTCACGCTCCCAAGCGTGCCAGGTGCCGCACGCAGGTCGTACGGCACCCGGTCAGGTCCGCTACAGCGCACCCTTGAGCTTGATGGTGATCGTGCCGCCCTTGGGTGCCTTCTGGCCGCCCTCGACGGACTGCGAGTCCACCTCGTCCTGCGGGAACAGCCAGGGCTTGTCCACCTTGACCTCGAAGCCGAGCGAGGTCAGCTCCTTCTTGGCGTCGTCGACCTTCTTGCCGGTCACGTCCGGCACGGTGATCATCTCCGGGCCCTTGGAGAGCGTCAGGGTGACGGTGTCGCCCTTGCCGATCTGGTCGCCCTCGGACGGCGTCTGCCGGGCGACGGTGCCCTTGTCCTCCGGCGAGAACACCGGCTGGGCGGCGAAGCGCACCTGGAAGCCGGCCTGGCGCAGGGTGTTCTCGGCGTCCGCGCGGTCGCTGCCGACCACACCCGGCACATCCACCGGCGCGCCCCGGCTGACGGTCAGTGCCACCGCCGTGTCGGGCCGCCTCTTGGTGCCCGCCTTCGGGTCCGTACGGATCACCGATCCCTTGGCGACGTCCGTGCTGAACTCCCGCGTCACGGTGCCCGGCACCAGACCCAGGTCGCGCAGCTTGCGCTTGGCGTCCGCGACCGGAGTGCCCGACAGGTCGGGGACGGTGACGATGTCGGGGCCCCGCGAGACGGTGATCGTGACCGTGCCCGTCCCGCGGATCCGCTTGCCGGTCTCCGGGTCCGTCTTCATGACGTGCCCGCGCTCCACGTTGGAGCTGAAGCCGCGGACGACCTTGACCCCCAGCCCGGCGTCCCGCAGCGTCGAGACGGCCTTGGCCTGCGGCATGTCCAGCACCGCGGGCACCGAGGTGAACTGGCCGGAGTTGATGTACCACACCCCCGTGCCGACACCGAGAACCAGCAGCACCGCGGCGACGATCGTGGCCAGCCGGCGCCGCTGCAGCAGCCCGCCGGCAGGCGCCGCCGGGGCCGGCGCGGGGCGCAGCCGGGTCGTGTGCCCGTCCGGCGGGACCTCCAGCCGGCTGGTGCGGTTCAGCTCCGGCTGGTCAGCCCCCGGCAGCGGCAGCTGTACCCCGGCGGCCCGGGGTATGACGTCCGTGGGCTCCGAGCCGTCGCCCGCGGGCACCTCCTTGGCCTGCGGCGGTACGAGGTCCAGCTGCTCGTCGGTCAGCTCCGCCCGGGCCTCCCGGGTCCTCGACAGCAGCACCACCGCGTCCTGCGCCCGCCGCTCCGGCTCGCGGGCGGTGGCCAGCGCGACCAGCGCGTCCAGCTGCGGCGCGGTCCCCGGCACCCGCTCGGACGGTGGCAGCACGTCCTCGTGCAGGTGCTGGTAGAGCACCTGGGCCACCGTGCCGCCGGTGTGCGGCTTGGAGCCGGTCAGCATCTCGTAGAGCACCACACCGCAGGCGTAGACGTCGACCCGGGCGTCCGCGGTGCCGTGCTCCAGCTGCTCGGGCGCCAGATAGGACACGGTGCCCAGGACCGAGCCCGTCGAGGAGGTGGTGTTGGTGTCGACCGCCCGCACCAGCCCGAAGTCGGCGACCTTCACCCGGCCGTCGTCCCCGATCAGGACGTTCTCCGGCTTCATGTCGCGGTGCACCAGACCGGCCCGGTGCGCGGCCCCCAGGGCGGCCAGGATCGGCTCCAGGATGTCCAGCGCGGCCCGCGGCTGGAGGGCGCCCCGCTCGCGCAGCACGTCACGCAGCGTGCAGCCGGCGACGTACTCCATCGCCAGATAGACGTACGTACCGTCCGTGCCCTGGTCGAAGACGCCCACCACGTTGGGATGCGACAGCCGGGCGACCGACTTCGCCTCCCGGATGAAACGGTCCACGAACTCGCCGTCCGCGGCGAGGCCCGGGTGCATCACCTTCAGCGCGAGCACACGGTCGAGCCGGGTGTCCACGGCCCGGTAGACCGTGGCCATACCGCCTGCCGCGATGCGTGCCTGGACGCGGTAGCGGCCGTCGAGCAGCTGGCCCACGAGCGGGTCTTCGAGCGTCGTATCCACGGCAGAGGAGTCTACTGTCGCGCGCGTTTTTGTCCGTCCCACGTTGTCGGCTGTCCCGCCGTGGTTGTTGCTCGCCGTTGCGCCTGCGGCGGGCGTGGGTGGTCGGGTGCGGTGCCGGCCCTCCAGACTTCGTCCTCCGGTCCAGCCCCTCCCGTAGTGGGGAGGAAAAAGGCCGGTGGGGGCGGGCGTCTTACTGACGCTAGCCCCCACCGGCCTTCAACTTTCTCCCCCACGGGAGGGGCCGCGCCGCAGGACGAAGTCCGGAGGAGCGGCACCGCACCCAGCAATCACCTGGCCCGCCGCAGGCGCAACGGCGAGCAACGAGCACGGCGCCGCAGACGACCACGTGCGGCGGCGCCGCAAAGCGCAACGGCGAGCAACCACCACGGCGGGAAAGCCGAAAACGTGGGAAGCCCCTAAAACGCCGGGCGCTCAGGGTCCAGCGCCGGTGTGCCCTCCGACGGGGAGGACGCCACCGCGAAATGGCGGCGGGGGATGCGGCCCGCCCGGTGGGCCAGGCGGCCCGCCGCGACCGCGTGGCGCATCGCGTGGGCCATCAGCTCCGGCTCCTGCGCGCGGGTCACCGCGGAGGCCAGCATCACCGCCGCGCACCCCAGCTCCATGGCGAGGGCGGCGTCCGAGGCGGTGCCCGCGCCGGCGTCCAGGATGACCGGGACGCCGGCCCGCTCGGTGATCAGTTGGAAGTTGTGCGGGTTGCGGATGCCCAGGCCGGAGCCGATCGGCGAGCCCAGCGGCATGATCGCGGCGCAGCCGACCTCCTCCAGCTTGCGGGCCAGCACCGGATCGTCGTTCGTGTAGGGCAGCACCGTGAAACCGTCGTCCACCAGGGTCTCGGCGGCGTCCAGCAGCTCGACCGGGTCGGGGAGCAGGGTGCGCTCGTCGGCGACGACCTCCAGCTTGACCCAGTCCGTGCCGAGCGCCTCCCGGGCGAGCCGGGCGGTGAGCACCGCCTCACCCGCGGTGAAGCAGCCCGCCGTGTTCGGCAGCACCCGGATGTTGTGGCGTTGCAGTACGGACAGCACCGAGCCCTGCACGGTCGGGTCCAGCCGCCGCATGGCGACGGTCGTCAGCTCCGTGCCGGAGGCGAGCAGGGCACGCTCCATGACGTCGAGGCTGGGCGCCCCGCCGGTACCCATGATCAGCCGGGAACCGAAGGTGGTGCCGGCGATGGTGAGGGGGTCGGCGGCCGGGGCGGAGCCGCCCGCGGCCGGGGTGTCCGCGAGGAGTGCGGAGTCGGGCATGGGGATCAGCCTCCCTGGACGGCGGTGAGCACCTCGACGCGGTCGCCGTCGCCGAGCGTGGTGGTGGGCCACTGGGAGCGCGGCACCACGGTCTCGTTGACCGCGGCGGCCACGCCGGACGGTGCCGCGGTCAGGGTCGCGACGAGCCGGTCGAGGGTGAGCCCACCGGGGACCTCACGGGTCTCGCCGTTGACGGACACCGAGGCGGTGGGGGCAGGGGTGGCGGCACTCATACGGGCTGCTCCTCCGGGAAGGGGGCGGGCGCGGGCTCCGCGGCGGTGCGGGGGGTCCCGCCGCGCTCAGGCGTGGAGAAGCGCTGCGGGGAGAAGGGACGGGCCTCCTCGGGCAGGCTCCCGGTGGCCAGCGCCTCGGCCATCGCGTCCCCGGTGACCGGCGTCAGCAGGACGCCGTTGCGGAAGTGGCCGGTCGCCAGTTGGAGGCCGGGCAGCGCGGTCGGCCCCAGGAGCGGGGCGTTGTCGGGGGAGCCGGGGCGCAGCCCGGCGCAGCTCTCCACGAGCGGCAGCTCGGTGATGCCCGGGACCAGCTCGTGCGCGTCCCGCAGCAGCTCGTAGACGCCGCCGGCGGTGACGGTGGTGTCGAAGCCCAGCTCCTCGCTGGTGGCGCCGATGACCAGCTCGCCGCTCTCCCGCGGCACCAGATAGAGCGGATTGCCGCGGACCACGGCCCGTACGGTGCGCGACAGGAAGGGGGGCGAGCCGGCGGGCACCTTCGGCAGGCGCAGCCGCAGAACCTGGCCCTTGACCGGCCGTACCGGCGGCCGCACCTCCTCGGGCACCCCGGCCAGCCCCGCGCTGCGGCTGCCCGCCGCCAGGACGGTCTGCCCGGCCGACACCCTTGTGCCGTCGGCGAGTTCGGCACCACGGGCCCGGCCGCCCTCGACGGTCAGCCGCTCGGCCCGGCTCCGGTGGAAGACCACGCCGGCCCGCTCGCAGGCCACCAGCAGCGCGCTCGCCAGCCGCCGCGGATCGACCTGGTGGTCGCCGTCGACCCGCAGCCCGCCCCGTACGCCGGGGGCCAGCATCGGCTCCAGACGGCGGCACTCCCGGCCCGCCAGCCACTGCGAGTCCAGGCCCGACCGGATCTGCAGCGCGTGCAGCTCGCGCAGGTAGGCGCGGTCGTCGGCGTCCAGCGCGACCGCCAGCGTGCCGCACCGCCGGTGGCCGATCCGCTGCCCGCCGGCCTCCTCCAGCTCCTCGGTGAACCGCGGGTAGCGGCGGGCCGAGGCCAGGTTGAGGCCCAGCAGCGTCTGCTCGCCGTAGTGGAGCTCGGTGACCGCGGCGAGCATGCCGGCCGCGACGTACGCCGCGCCGCCGCCGGGCGCCGGGTCGGCCACCGCGACGGACATCCCGCGGCCGGCCGCCCGCCAGGCGGTGACCAGGCCGATGATGCCGCCCCCGATGACGAGCACGTCGGGATGCCCGGTGACGGGCACCGATGGTGTGGCAGGTGGATGCATGGGCGTCCAGCCCCTCCCTTCGCCGGCATGACCCGGATCAGGTTCGTACGGTCGGAGGCCGGCCAGCCTCCCTCTCAGCCCGGTGCGTCCGGGCTCCCGCGAGTGCGTGTATCCGTCACCCTAGTACGGGGGTGCAAAGCGCCGTAAGGCAACGCCCGGGTGCGCGCGGGGGCGCCCGCCGGTGCCGGGCGCGGGCCGGGACACCGGCGCGCCGGTCCGTGACGCTGTGTCAGAGATCTCCTTGCGTGCTGCTGCGAGCGGCGTCCCCCACCGTCCTAGAGTGATCGGGTGAGCGAGCAGAGCAAGTCCTCCCAGGCCCCTGACCGCACGCCCCGCGTCGTGATCATCGGCGCCGGCATCGCGGGTGTGCAGACCGCGGTCGCCCTGCGCGAACAGGGCTGGCGCGACGCGATCACACTGTTCGGCGACGAGCCCCACCCGCCCTACGACCGCCCGCCGCTGTCCAAGGCGGTGCTGCTGGGCAAGGCCGACGGCTCGGCCTTCGACGTGGACTTCGAGGGACTCGGCATCGAGCTGCACCTCGGCCGCCGGGTCACCGCCCTGACGCCGGACCGCCGGCAGGTCGAGACGTCCGAGGGCCCGGTCCGCTACGACCACGCGGTCATCGCGACTGGCGCCGACCCCGTCATGCTGCCCGGCAGCCAGGGCCTGCCCGGCGTCCACCTGCTGCGCACCCTCGACGACGCCGAACGGCTGCGCCCGGTGCTCGCCGCCCAGCACGAGATCGTGGTCGTCGGAGCCGGCTGGATCGGCGCCGAATTCGCGACCGCCGCCCGTGAGGCGGGCTGCGCGGTCACCGTCGTCGAGGCCGCCGAACGCCCGTTGGCCGGTGCGCTGCCCGCCGAGGTCGCCGCCCACATGACCGGCTGGTACGCGGGCGCCGGCGCCGAGCTGCGCACCGGCGCGCGGGTCGCCTCGGTGGCCCCGGGCGCGGTCACCCTCGCCGACGGCACGACGCTGCCCGCCGACGCCGTGGTCGTCGGCATCGGTGCCCGGCCCGCCACCGGCTGGCTGGCCGGCTCCGGCGTCGAGATCTCCGCCGAGGACGGCTCCGTGCTCGCCGACGAGCGGCTGCGCACCTCGGTGCCCGACGTGTACGCGGTCGGCGACTGCGCCTCCTTCCCCTCGACCCGTTACGGCAGCCGCCTGCTGATCCACCACTGGGACAACGCCCTCCAGGGCCCGCGGACGGTCGCCGAGAACATCGCCCGGGGCGGCACGGAAGGGCTGGTCTACGACCCGGTGCCGTACTTCTGGTCCGAGCAGTTCGGCCGGTTCGTGCAGTACGCGGGCCACCACGGGGACGCCGACGAGATGGTCTGGCGCGGCGACCCGTCCGGCGCCGCCTGGTCGGTCCTCTGGCTGCGCGGCGAGGAGGGCCCGCACGAGGGGCAGGCCGGCGGGGGCGAAGGCGGGCGCGGGGCCGGCCGGCTCGTCGCGCTGCTGGCCGTGGGGCGCCCGCGCGACCTCGCCCAGGGGCGCAAGCTGATCGAGCGGGGCGTCGCCCTCGACCGGGAGCGGGCCGCCAACGCGGCCGTGCCGCTGAAGGCCGCCGCCCGGTAGCCGCCGCCCGGCAGCGGCGGGCCCGGCCGCCGGGACGCCCGGCGCGCCCCGGGTGCGGCGTCACCCACCGGTGTGCCGGCGGCCCCCGATGGCGAGGCCCGGCTACCGGCTGTCAGTGCGAGGTGGCACGCTTGTCCTGTGACCGAGATTGACGCAAACATCGATGGACTCGTCCCCGCCTGGCTCACCCTCCCCGACATCGCCGAACGCCTCGACGTCGAGGTGACGCGCGTCCGGCAGCTGGTCAAGGAGGGCCAGCTGATCGCGGTGCGCCGTGGGGAGAACAGGGTGCTCCAGGTACCCGCCGATTTCATCAAGGACGACAAGGTCGTCAAGGGCCTCGTCGGCACGCTCACGCTCCTCAAGGACGACGGCTTCACCGACGAGGAGATGCTGGAGTGGCTGTTCACCCCGGATGAGACCCTGCCCGGCACCCCCGCGCAGGCGCTGCGCGAGAATCGCGGCACGGAGGTGAAGCGCCGGGCCCAGGCGCTCGCCGTCTGATCCACCCGGTGCGGCGCGCCCCCGACGGCCCGCCGCACCGGCATCCATCACCACATCCGCGGGGCGTACGGGCCGGACGGCCGGCCCGTACGCCCCTGACCTGGGGGAAAGCCGCCCGATGAGCACCGCACGACAGGCCCTGTCCGACGCCCGTCTCTACCTGTGCACGGGCGCCCGCACCGACCGCGGCGACCTCCCGCAGTTCCTGGACGCGGTGCTGTCGTCCGGCGTGGACATCGTCCAGCTGCGCGACAAGGGCATGGAGGCCGGCGAGGAGCTCCGGCACCTGGAGGTCTTCGCGGACGCCTGCCGGCGGCACGGCAAGCTGCTCGCGGTCAACGACCGCGCCGACGTCGCACACGCCGTCGGCAGCGACGTGCTGCACCTCGGCCAGGGCGATCTGCCGGTCCCGGCCGCCCGCGCGATCCTCGGCCAGGACGTCCTCATGGGCCGCTCCACCCACGCCGAGGCCGAGGTGGACGCCGCGCTCACCGAGGACGGCGTCGACTACTTCTGCACGGGCCCCTGCTGGCCCACGCCCACCAAGCCGGGCCGCCACGCCCCCGGCCTCGACCTGGTCCGCTACACCGCCGCGCGCGCCCCCGAGCGCCCCTGGTTCGCGATCGGCGGCATCGACGCCGGCAATCTGGACGAGGTGCTCCAGGCCGGCGCCCGCCGGGTGGTGGTGGTCCGCGCGATCACCGAGGCCGACGACCCGGGCGCCGCGGCCGCCGCGCTGGCCAAGCGCATCCGGGACGCCGCCGACGCCTCCTGAGACGGGCACCGGGCCGCCTTCCCGGACGGCCGCCGGGCCGGAAAATGTCCAACCAGTGGACACGAACCCGGCCAACCAGGCATAACGCCGATGACGGTTGGTGTGCGCCCGGGCGGTGGTTAACCTGCCGGTATGGCCCTAGGTACAGCTTCCACCAGGACTGATCGCGCACGAACCGTGCGCGACCTGCTCGCTTCCGGCAAGCAGTCCTACTCGTTCGAGTTCGCCGCCCCGAAGACCGAGAAGGGTGAGCGGACCCTGTGGAACGCCATTCGTCGGATCGAGGCCGTCTCCCCGACCTTCGTCTCGGTGACGTACGGCGCCGGCGGCACCTCCCGTGACGGCACGGTCCGCGCCACCGAGCGCATCGCCACCGACACCACCCTCACCCCGGTCGCCCACCTGACCGCGGTCAACCACTCCACGGCGGATCTGCGCAACATCATCGGCCAGTACGCCGACGCCGGGATCCGCAACATGCTCGCGCTGCGCGGCGACCCGCCCGGCGACCCGATGGGCGAGTGGGTCAAGCACCCCGACGGCATCGCCTACGCCGCCGACCTGGTCCGGCTGATCAAGGAGTCCGGCGACTTCTGCGTCGGCGTCGCCGCCTTCCCCGAGATGCACCCGCGCTCCACGGACTGGGACACCGACGTGGCCCACTTCGTGGACAAGTGCCGGGCCGGCGCGGACTTCGCCATCACCCAGATGTTCTTCTACGCCGAGGACTACTTCCGGCTGCGCGAACGGGTCGCCGCCGCGGGTTGCTCGACACCGATCATCCCGGAGATCATGCCGGTGACGAACGTCCGTCAGATCGAGCGGTTCGCGCAGCTCAGCAATGCCGCCTTCCCGCCCGATCTGGCCGAGCGCATCCTCGCCGTCAAGGACGACCCGGCGGCGGTACGCTCCATTGGCATCGAGTACGCGACGGAACTGTGTGCGCGCTTGATGGCCGAGGACGTTCCCGGGTTGCACTTCATTACCCTGAACCACTCCACGGCGACCCTGGAAATCTACGAGAATCTGGGACTGCACCAGCAGTCCTGATCACGGTTGGCCGCCACAGCGGCGGAAGATGGGGCGTATATGGGCTGGACGATCCTCTACATCGCGTTCGGCCTGGTCGCTCTGTGGCTGCTGGGTGAGGTGCTGCTCCAGAACAAGGCCCGGCTGCGCTGGCGGCTGCTCGCCTTCGCCGGCTTCCTCGCGGTGGTCGTGGGCGTCGTCATCCCCTCGGTGATCGTCATCGGCGTCGGCCTGGTCGCCTTCGCCGTCGGCCAGACCAATGTGACCCTGTCCTTCAAACGCGGCTTCACCGACGGCTGGGCGCTGCGCACCCGGGGCGGGGAGAGCCGCGGACGCCGGGGCCGCCGGGGCGGCCGGCCCGCCGCCGAACCGTCCCTTCAGGTCTCCGAGGTGGAGGCGGTCCCGGCCGGCGAGCCGCCCGCCGACGCCCCCGCCCGCCCGGCCGCCGACAGCGGCGGCCCGGACACCTTCGAGAGCACCGGCGGCTTCCAGCGCCCCGCCGGCTTCCCGAACCAGGACGCCTACGCCGCGCAGGGCTCCTACGACTACCAGGCGGACGGCTACCAGCCCGACGACTACACCGCCAATGGCTACACCGCCAACGGCTATCCGGCGGGCGGCGGTTACGGCGGCCAGGACCCCTACCAGGACCCGCAGGACCAGAGCGTCTTCGCCACCCAGTCGTTCCCCACCCAGTCCTTCGACGCCACCACCGTCTACGCCCCGCAGCCGATGCCCGACGAAACCGGCCAGTACGGCGTCTACAGCCCCGACGCCCGCGCCCAGCAGGACGGCTACCCCGGATACGACGCGTACGGCACCCCCGCCGGCACCGCCCCCGGCGACGCCAACGGCTATGCCTACGACGGCGGTTACGGCCAGCCCGCGGCCGCCCAGGACCCCTACGGCGACCCGTACGCGGCCTACGGCGACGGCCGGCAGCAGGGCTACTCCGACCCGTACGCCGGCGCCCAGCAGTACGCCACGCCCTACGACCCCTACGCGCAGCCCGATCCCTACGCGCAGCCCGACCCGTACGCGCAGCCCGATCCCTACGCCCAGGCGCCCTACGATGCGCAGCAGTACGGCGGTCAGGGCCAGCCGCCCGGACAGCAGCCCGGCCAGGGCTACGGTGAGACGCCGCCCGGCGGGGTCTGGGTCCCGCAGCAGCGCGACGGCGACCTCCCGCCCGAGCAGCAGCCGCCCTATCCGCCGTACCAGCAGCAGGGCTACGACGAGCAGCAGTACCGCTACTGAACCGCCGGGCCGGGTCCTGCGGGCGGCGGCCCGCTCACGTGGAGCCCTGCCAGTCGTCGCCGTTCACGATCAGACCCGCGACGAGCGCCCCGGACATCCCGGCGTGCGCCAGCCCGCCGCCCGGGTGCGACCAGCCGCCGACCGCGTAGAGACCCGGTATGCGGGTGCGGTTGCCGGGCCGCAGAAAACGCCCGTCCCGGCCCGCCAGTGCCGGCCCCGGAACCAGCGTGTCAGCCGTGGCCGGCAGCACCTCACGCCACAGCACCCGCTCCCGCAGCCCCGGAACCGCCGCCTCGGCGGCCTCCAGCAGCCGGTCGGCCGCCGCCTCCGCGCCGGCGCCGGCCGGTCCGTCCGCCGGGCCCCGCGGCGCCACCGCCGCGCTCAGCGTCACGGCCTCATGGTCGTCGTCGGGCCGGGTGGCGGGGTCGTCCGGGCGCAGCACCGTCACCGTCGGCCGCGCGCACGGCACGCCCGGCGTGGCACCGTCCCCGAACACGCCCGCCAACTCCGCCGCGCGGTCCGCGGCATGGACCACCGTGCGGTGCGCCGCCCCGGGCTCCCGCCCGCCGCGCAACGCCAGCGCGACCGTCAGCCGCGCCGCCGCCCCCTGACCGGGGTGCTCCGGCGGCCGTACGTCGTCCTCGCCCCACGGCTGCCGCCCACCGAGGAGGGCCGGCAGCCGCGCCGGATCGAGGCCCGCCACCACGAACTCCGCGTCGACGAACCGGCCGTCGGCCAGCGCGACGCCCGCCGCCCGGCCGTCCTTCTCGGCCACGGCGGTCACCTCCGCGCCGAAGGTGAACTCCACCGAGCGCGCCAGGCAGCGTTCGTACAGCGCGTCGGCCAGCGCCCGCATCCCGCCGCCCGCGTACCAACTCCCGAAGCTCTGCTCCATGTACGGCAGCACCGCGGCGCTCGCCGGGGCGCTGCGCGGATCGAAGCCGTACGCCAGCGCATGGCTCTCCAGCAGCGCGACCAGCCGGGGATCGGCCAGCTCGCGGCGGGCGACCTCGGCGAGGGTGGCGGTCGTCGGGCCCTTGCCGCGGCCGAACAGCCCGCGCCTGCGCACCGCCGGATACGGATCGCGCCCCAGCGCCCGCCAATCCCGCCGCAGCGGCTCCTCCAGGAGCGGCCGCCGGGTGGCGTCCCACGCGTCGCGGGCCCGCCCCACCAGCGCGCTCCACCGCTCACCGCAGCCCTCGCCCAGCGCCTCGTCCAGAGCCGTGAGGACGCCGGCCCGCGAGGCGTTCGGCAGCGCCACGGCCGTACCGTCGGCGAAGACATGACGGCTCGCGGGGTCGACCTGGGACAGCTCGACGCGGCTCTCCAGCGCCTCCCGTCCGGTCTTGAGGAACAGATCGCGGTAGACCGCGGGCAGATGCAGCAGACCCGGTCCGGTGTCGAAGACGAAGCCGTCCCGCGTCAGCCGCTGCACCGCGCCGCCGTACGTCGCGCCGCGCTCGAACACCGCCACCCGGTGGCCCGCGACGGCCAGCCGGGCAGCGGCCGCCATCGCGCCCATCCCGGCGCCGATCACCGCAATCCGTGCCATGCCTGCGACTTTATCCGGACCCACTGACAACGCCCGCACGGCCGCCGCCGGCCACGGACCGGCCCGCCCCGCGCGCTCAGCCGGCCGGCGGCACCACGCTGCCCGCCGCGGCCAACCGCTTCTCCGCACGCCGCTGCCGCCGGCGCCGCAGGAAGCGGCGGATCCGCGACCACAGCACGATCACCAGGGTGATGCCCGCGGCCAGCAGGGTCCCCGCGAGGACCGCGGCGGCCACCGGGTGGAAGACGGCGAACGCGATGATCCCGGCGACGCCCAGATCCTCGACCAGGCTCAGCACGATGTTGCTGGCCGGCTCCGGCGAGGTGTTCACCGCGATCCGCGTACCCGCCTTCACCAGGTGGCTCAGCAGCGCCGTGGAGCCGCCCACCGCACCCGCCGCCAGCTCGGGCAGCGAACCGTCGTGCCCGGCCAGCAGGGCCGCCACCACACCGCCGGCGACCGGCCGGATCACCGTGTGCACGGCGTCCCAGACGGAGTCCACGTACGGCACCTTGTCGGCGATGGCCTCTACCACGAACAGCACGCCGGCCAGGATCAGCACATCGGGGCGCTGGAGCGCCGCCGGCACGTCCTCGCTGACGCCGGTCGCGCCGAGCAGACCGAGGAGCAGGACGACGGCGTAGGCGTTGATCCCGCTCGCCCAGCCGCTCGTGAAAACCAAGGGAAGTACGGACACGACGGAGATCGTAGGCCCCCGCTGGGGGCCGGTGCTCAGGTTTGAGTATCCGTACTCAGACCGCCAGATGAGTAGGTACGCGGATAGGCCGGGCCCTGCCAGGAAGGAAGAGTGGGGGCCACGGAAGGGAAGCGGCGCCGCACCGCCGACACGGGGCGGCGGAACGGCGCGGCTCCCGACCGTGACGGGGGAATCGGGGGAGCACGGGGGCTCCACGGGGGAGCACGGGGGAAGCGCTGTCCTGGTCGGATCGGAGGGGGAACGATCCGTGCCAGGGCGGCGCACTCCTTTGTGCGGGCCCACGGGGGAAACGGGGGGTGCGCGCCGTACCTGACCAATACGGTGCGCACTCACCTCGTCCCTCTTCTTCGCTTCCCGGGGCCGGAATCCGGCCCCGGCCACGGGGTCCGCCGCTACGACGGACGGCCGCTGACCCGCCCCTGCAACAGCCGCGACAGCGCCGCGTGCACGTCGTCGATCGACCGGTCCGGCTGGTACGACTGCCAGTCCAGCGCGGCCACCAGGACCATCCCGAACAGCGCCGACGCGGTCAGCGGGATGTCGATCTCCCCGCTCAGCTCGTCACGGGCCACCGCCTCCCGCAGCACGTCCTCCACCACCGTGATGGCCCGCTCGCGCACCACCATCAGCGTCGACTGCCAGGCCCGGTTGGTGCGCCACAGCTCGGCGACGTAGAGCTGGGTGAGCGCCGGGTAACGGGAGATGAAGTCCAGGCCGGCCCGGATCATCGCGTCCAGCGCGTCGACCTGGCTGCCGCCCCGCTCGGTGACCTCCTCGGCGGCCGCCTGCAAGGAAGTGGCGAGCAGCTCGATGCCGTGCCGCAGCAGCTCCTCGAAGAGAACGTTCTTGCTCGCGAAGTTGTAGTAGACCGTGCCCTTCGCGACCCCCGCCCGCTCGGCGATCTCGTCCACCGTGGTGGAGGAGAAGCCCTGTTCGGCGATGAGCGTGACCGCGGCCTCGAAGAGCTTGCGCCGGGTGGCGTCGCGGCGTGTGTTGGAGCTGTCCATGGGGGCGATTGTGCCGGTCCCGGCGGCGTCCGTGTTCACAGGCTCAGCTCCGGATGCAGGTCCTTCATGCGCACCACCTCGCGGCTGCGGGCCGTCAGCGACGTCAGCGCGAGCGCCCCGACGGTGAACGCCAGCAGCACCGCACTGCCCTGCCACACGGGCGCGAGCTCACCGCCCGTGATGAGCCGGCGCAGCCCCTCCACGATGTAACTCATCGGCAGATAGGGGTGGATGGCGCCGAAGAAACCGGGACTGGTCTGCACCGGATACGTACCGCCCGCCGAGGTCAGCTGGAGCATCAGCAACGCCAGCACCAGGATCCGGCCGGCCGGTCCGAACTGCGCGTTCAGCCACTGCACGATCGCCGAGAAACAGGCCGTGACCAGCATCAGGAAGCCGATCGTGCCGGCCGCCCGCACCATCTGGAGGCCGAGCGCGAAGTGCAGCACGGACATCAGCGCCGCGGTCTGCAGCACCCCGATGCCGACCACCGGCAGCCACCCCGAGACCGCCACCCGCCACGAGGGCGCCCCCATCGCCAGCGCCCGCCTGTTCAGCGGCTGGATCAGCATGTACGCCACCATGGCGCCGACCCACAGCGACAGCGGGATGAAGTACGGGGCGAACCCCGTGCCGTAGTTGGGCGCCTTGTGGGCGGAGTCCGAGGCGAGCTGCACCGGGTCGGACATCACCAGGGTGCGCGCGTCGCGGGCCTTCTTGCCGTAGTCGGGGATCTGCTTCGCCCCGTCGTGCAGCCCGCCGGCCAGCTTCCGGGAGCCGTCGGAGAGCTTGAACAGACCGCCGTCCAGGGTCTGGGCGCCGTTCTTGAGCTTGCCCACACCGGCGTCGAGGTCGCCCATACCGGACGCGGCCCGGCCCGTACCGTCGTGCAGCTGGTGCGCACCGTTGTCCAGCTGGTCCGCGCCGGCGGCCAGCCGGGCGTTGCCGGCGGCCAGTTTGTGGGCGCCCGCGGCCACCTTGTGCGCACCGTCGTTGAGATCGTTGATCTTCTTCACCGCGGCGTCCATGTCGGCGCCCAGCGTCGGCCCGTGCTTTGCCAGCTCACCGGCCAGGGTGTGCAGGGTGCCCAGGTCGCGGTCCAACTGGTCGAGGTTCTTCTGGTCGTGGACATACCCGCTGACCTTCTCCGCCTGGTCGGCCGCGGTGGCCGCCTGGTCCTTGAGCTGCTTCAGCTCGGAGCAGGAGTCGAGCAGATCCACGCCGCCGGCGCAGTGCAGCCGGTAGTACGAGGCCAGATGGTCGGAGATCCCCCGGGAGAGCTTCGCCCCGGTGGCGGCCGCGGCGGGCAGCTTGTCCAGATGATCGCGGATCGCCTGCGAACCGTCCGCGACGAGCTGCGCCGCCTCGCCGATCTCCTTGCCGTGCGCCCGGACGAAGGGCCCCACCTTGCCGGCGAAGCCGTTGACGGTGTCGGCCAGCTGCTGCGTCCCGTCGGCCACCTGCCGGGAGCCGTCGGCCACTTGGCGCGACCCGCTCGCCGCCGTACCCGCTCCCCGCGCGAGGTCGGAGCTGCCCCGGGACAGCTGCCCGGCGCCCGAGTCGAGGTCGCCGAGGCCGCTGACCAGTTTGCCGCTGCCGTCCTTCGCGGTGCCCAGGCCGTCGGCCAGTTTGCCGGAGCCGTCCTTGGCCTTCCCCAGGCCGTTCTTGAGCCGGTCCGCGCCGTCGGCCGCCTGCTCGGTCTTGCCGTGCAGGGTGGAGAACGAGACGAAGATCTTGTCGAGGAAGGTGCGCGACGACTTCGCCGAGGCCGCCGCCCGCACCTCGGAGAACACCGTCCGGGAGATCTGCCCCACGATGTAGTTGTTCGCGTCGTTCGTGCGCACCTTGAGGGCGCCGGTCTCCGGGTGGTCACCCGAACTGGAGGCGATCCGCCGGCTGAAGTCCTCCGGGATCGACAACGACAGGTAGTACCTGCCGTCCTCCACGCCCTTGGCGGCCTCCTTGGCGTCCACCGGCTGCCAGTCGAAGGTGTGGCTGCGCGCCAGCCCGTCGACGATGCTGTCGCCCGCCGAGACCCGCTTCCCGCCGACCTCGGCACCCTGGTCCTGATTGACCAGCGCGACCGGTATCTTCTCCAGCCGCCCGTACGGGTCCCAGAAGGACCACAGGTACAGCGCGCCGTACAGCAGCGGCAGCAGCAACAGCGCGGCCAGCGCCGCACGCGGCAGCTTCCCCCGCCCGAACCGCTTCAGCTCAAGCGCGGCCAGTTTCGGCGAACGCATCGACCGCCCCTTCCTCGTCGTCGTGGCCCTCGGCGCGCCCGTCGGCCGCCGGCCGCGAGTCCCCCTCGACGGCGGTGTCCGCGGCGTCTGCGGGGTCAGTGGGGTCTACGGGGTCTGCGGTGTCCGCGGGGTCTATGGGGTCTGCGGTGTCCGTGGAGGTTACGGGCGTGGTGGGGGCGGCCTTCTCGGGCGCCGGCGCCGGGCGGTCTCCCGTACGCACCAGGACCAGTTCCTCACCCAGAGCCTTGCCGCCCTCAGGCGGTTCGCTGCACACCGCGAGTACCGTCGTGCCGGCCGCCGCCAGGCCGCGCAGCATCGCCCAGGCGGCCGCGCGCTCCTCGTCGGACAGCTTCAGATCCGTGTCGTCGACGGCCAGCAGCCGCGGCCCGCCGACCAGCGCGAGGGCCACGGACAGCCGCAGCGCCTCCAGCCGCTCCAGGTCGCGGACGGAGGTGCGGATCCCCTTGGGCAGCGACTCCGGGTCGAGCCCGGCCGCTTCGAGTGCGCCGTCCACGAGGGCGCGGGCCTCGGCCCGCCGTTCCCGGCGCGGACGCAGCAGAGCCCGCAGCGAACCGCCGAACCGGCCCTGGAGCAGGGCGCGTTCGCGCAGATGCTCGCCCACGGTCAGCGCGGGATCGAGCTCGGCGACCCCCGGTACGTGGGCCAGCGCGCTGACGGCCCGGACGGCGGCCATCTTCTTGGGCAGCGGCAGCCCGCCGACCTCGGCGGTGCCCTCGGCCGGCTTCATCCGGCCGGTGAGCGCGAGCAGCAGACACGTACGGCCCGAGCCCGAGGGGCCCTGTACGGCGATCAGCGACCCGGGTCCGGCGGTGAGGTCGATGTTCCGGAACGCCCATCCGCGGGGGCCCTTCAGCCCGAAGCCCGCGGCCGTGACCGCCGCCCCGTGCGGGGTGCTGTCCACGATCCCTCCTTGAACTGACTGGTCAGTTCAAAAAGTATGCAGCATCGCACCCCCCGTTCCGCAAGGGGAAGTTGGCGATCCTGCCCGGTGCCCGCCCGGTATCCACCCGGCGCGTGTCCCTCTTACCCACGAAAGTGCAGCTCAGGGTCGATTGTCAGTGGCGTACCTCACGATGGGGTCATACGGTCCGAATGAGCATTCGGTCCTAACCGGCATGCGACGACAGGAGGTTCGTCATGGCAGCTCGTCCCCGCAGGGGCAGCTCCGCTGCGTACGGTCCCCCGAGCGATGTCCACCCCGTCCTGCGGCGGGCGGCCGCGCCACCCGCCGCCCTCGACCTGCTCGCCAAGGCTCAGCACGGGCTCGAGGAAGCCCGCACCCTGGAGACCCCGAACGAGCAGTTCGCCACCGCCCATCTGGCCGCGCTGCGCACCGCCGCCGCCGTCCTCGCCGTCCGAGGCCGGCCGGAGACGACGGTCCGCCGCAGGCAGCGTATACGGAGCGCCTGGGAGGTCCTGCCCGAGGTCGCTCCCGAACTCGCCGAGTGGAGCGCCCTGTTCGAGGCCGGCGCACCCCGCCGGGCCAAGGCGGAGGCCGGCATAGCCGGCGCGGCCAGCCGCCGCGACGCGGACGATCTCCTGCGCGACGCCGCGATGTTCCTGCGCCTGGTGGAGCGCATGCTGCTCCTCCAGCCGTCCCTGCCACCCCAGCGCGCGGGGTGACAGCCCACGGCCGGGGGAGCGCGGGCGTGGAAGCGGCCCACGGCCCGTACGGCGGTCGAGCCGCAGGCCGGGTCGGCTTCCTGGTGGCCTACGCGGGCGCCACCGGGCCCCTTCCTGACCCCGACCGGCGGGCGACGGGCTGAGCGGACCCCGCCGCCGCGGGGCCGCAGGCCGGCCCCGGGGGCCGGGCGCCGCGGGCGGGACGCCGCGGACCGGGCACGTTCGGCGCGGGCCGGCCCGGAAGGCGCCCGCGGCCGGTTTCGGGCGGACCGCGGTGCGCGGGGGAGCGGCCGCAGCGGGAGGGGGAGCGCCCGCGGAATGGTGGTGGAGGTGGAGGCGGTGGGTGGGTTG
>NZ_JNZA01000041.1 GCF_000717345.1 Streptomyces lydicus
CCCCCCGCACTGTTCCGCTCCTCGGGAGGCCCCCGCCCCCCGCGCCGCGCTGTTCCCCCTGAGGGGGCCTCCGCCCCCCGCGAATGACATGTCGCTGTTGCAGCGCTACGTGAACACCCCACCCCGGCGGCGGACTCGCATGTCCTGCCGGTCTTTCGAGGTACGCGGAAACCCGCCGAAACCTTGGGTGCTCCCCACACCCCAGGCCCCCTATCGGGCTCAAGGAATTGATCGCCACCACGTCCGGCGCCGGGGAAGCTACTGCTGGCTGTCCCTAGCGCCGGACCTATAGATCACTATTTTTCGCCTCGTGTCCGCTTGCGGAGCACGGTCAATCTAGAGCATCGGGGCCCGCCTGTAGAGGGGATGTGTGCAACTTGTGTGCAGGCTTTGGGACTTGCTCCATCGAACGGTGATCGGCTGCGGGTCCCTTGACGGCGAACACATACCTGGTGAACTGCGATAACGGCAGTTTTCCGGGCTGCCGGCACCGAGCTCCCGTACGGGGACGAGCACGGCAGCGGCGTCACAGTCGTGACAGGCCCGTGCGCTGTGGGTTGGCGGGCGGCAGGTCTTCCGGGGTGTCGGATGACCTTGTGCCTGATGACCTGTGGGAACGCATCGCTCCGTTACTTCCTCCTCGTCCGCCGCGGCGTCGGCGGTACACGGGCCGGTTGCCTGCGGATGACCGTGCTGGCGGCGGCTGCGGGACTGGACCGAGGCCGGTGTCTGGCCTCGGTCGACCTCCACCTCGGCCCACTCCAACTCGCCTGCACCATCAACTGCTTGAGACGCCTTCGAACCTCATTCTGAAATGATCAGTTAGGCGTTCGGTTCCCCCTGGGCAGGGAGGCCGGCGACCATCGTGGAGGCGGCAGGGGGCTTGATCGCTTCGGCGGGCGACACGACGGGTGGTGTCCTCGGCGTCTTCGAGTTGGCGGTCGACACCGGCTTCGAGGCCGCCGTGGGCATGGGCGGGGACCTCGAAGTCCTCCCAGACAGTGGTTGCTGCTGTGGGCACGGTGTCGGCTCCTGGTGCTCGGTGGCTCCCGGTACCGGGCACTTTCCGCCGAACTCAGGGGTTCGGTGGTGCCGTGGATCCGCTGTAGGATCCGCGGCCGCCTGTGTGGATATTTCAGCTCCCTGCCCGCGGGGAGCTTGCCCGCTCGGTAACGCTGTTCCCTGCGCTCGTCAGAATCGCGCTCGCGACGACGTCAAAGAGATGATCGGCGCGTGGCGCAAGCGAAGGTTGATCGCCGAGCCAAGCGAGCATGGCGATCAGCGCAAACAAATCGTCGCCATCGATATCGTTCCGCGCCATGCCTGCGACCTGGGCACGGGTGAGAAGCCGCGCACCGGCTGCGCGCAGCGTGACGCACGAAGCGTGGAGTGCAGAGTCGGCGTCCTCGATGGCGGCTGCCATCAGCACGGTCACGCCCCGATACTCGGTCGTCCACGCGACGCAATCGCGTACCCACGAAACGAGAGCTACTTCGGGTGAGCTCGTCGAGACGTCGAGCTCATCTGCCTTTGCCGTCAGTTCGTCGAAGCTTGTGCGAAGCAGGGCCTCCAGCAGCGCCTCGCGCGTCGGGAAGTGCCGCAACAGCGTCGCGAGCCCGACATCGGCCCTGCGCGCGATGTCGCGCAGTGACACATCGACGCCTTGCTCGGTGATGGCGGCGCCCGCTACTGCGAGCAGGTGATCGCGGTTCTTCCTGGCGTCGGCCCGCATCTGCCCCTCTTGACTATCCGGATCAGTGGTCCATATATTCGGATCAGTGGTCCACTTATATGGATCGCTGATCCGGATAAGCGTATCCCGCAGCGCGGGCAGGAGAAAAAGATGCCGACACACAAGATGAGGGCGATCCGGCTCCACGAGCACGGCGGCCCTGAGGTTCTGCGGTACGACGAGGTGCCGATTCCTGAGCCGGGACCGGGTGAGGTGCTCGTCCGCGTGCACGCGGTCGGCATCAATCCCCCCGACTGGTACCTGCGCGACGGCATGTCCAACCTGCCTCCGGAGACGAGGCCGACGTTCGACTTGCCCGTGATTCCGGGTACGGACCTGTCGGGCGTCGTCGAGGCCGTCGCCGCGGATGTGGACGGCTTCTCCGTTGGCGATGAAGTCTTCGGTCTGCTCCGCTTCCCCAGCTTCGACGGCAGCACATATGCCGAGTACGTGGCCGCGCCTGCGTCGGACCTCGCACTCAAGCCGGCCGGCATCGATCACGTGCACGCCGCCGGGGCCCCCATGGCCGGGCTCACCGCGTGGCAGTTCCTGATCGAGGTCGGACACGATCACCCGTCGCCCTTCCAGGCTGCGAAGCATCGTCCGGTGCCACTCGACGCCAACGTGACGGTGCTCATCAACGGGGCCGCGGGTGGGGTCGGCCACCTCGCGCTCCAGCTGGCGAAGTGGAAGGGTGCACGTGTCATCGCTGTGGCATCGGGCGCGCATGAATCGTTCCTGAGCAAGCTCGGTGCCGACGAGTTCATCGACTACACCAAGAGTCGCCCTGAGGAACTTGTACGCGACGTCGACCTCGTTCTCGACACCGTCGGCGGCCCCCACAGCAATCGCTTCCTCCGCACGCTCAAGCGCGGCGGCTCCCAGTTCCCCGTATTCTTCGGCGAGTTCGACGAAGAAGAGACCGCCGAACTGGGCGTCACGGTCACGGGCACTCAGGTCCGCTCGAATGGGGCTCAGCTCGCAGAACTTGGACGCCTGCTCGACGCGGGCACGGTGCGCGTCGCGATCGACAGCACGTTCGCGCTCGCGGACGCCCAAGCAGCGCACGAGCGCGCCGCCCGGGGGCACATCCAGGGCAAGATCGTTCTCACGGTCGCTTAGGAACATACCGTTTCACCAACGCGCCCGGCGTTTGTCCTCGGGGTGCCGACGGGCAGCGGGCGTCCCTGCGAGGCCGAGCGGGACAGATGGACGGGGCGCTTGGGGCTCCTGAAGACGTTGCCGCGACCACAACTCTCCCCCTCCTCCAGCCGACCCCACTCGCTGAACATGGCGTATTGGCCGGACTTGATGAAGGTGTTCCCGCTCACCGCATCGTTCCGGCGCGCGCGCCGTTCGTCGCGGAAGGGCGCCGCCACCGGAGCGCCCCAAGCGGTCCAAGTCGCAGACAGGTGGCATTTGTGGCACAACCTGGGCGAAGCCGCCGAGCGGAGCGTCGCCCAGCACCGCGGGTGCCTGCGAGTCCTGGTGCCTGAACCAGCTCCCCGGACTGCCCCCGAACCCACACCGCCCGAGGACGCTGCCGGCTCGCCGTGGCCAACCGGTCACCGGTTCGCCGACCGTATCCGGGCCAGACACGCCACGGTTCACGCACTGCTGGCACAACGCGTCTGCCACTGGCTCGGAAAACGGCGGCGAGGACAGTGCGTCATTGGCATGTGCCTGGGACGGTCAGACCACACGGAACCGGCCATACCGGATAGTACATCGCAGACCGGATTGAAGTGTTCATGTCCGACCCATAGCGTGTGCGAGGCATGCGCGGCCGGGTTGATGACCCCGCCCCACAGCGCACGGCCGCGGCGCCTACTCGCCTGCCCTTTGGACAGGCGGGCCACCACAACGGGAGGACCATCATGAGCCTGCGTACCACCCTCGCCACCCGCGTTGCGAGACCGGCGGCAGCCGCCTGTGTCACTGCCGCGCTGCTGCTGACCGGCACCACGGCCGCACACGCCGTCACACCCAGGCCCAAGGGCCCCGCCATCGCCAACGGCCAGATCTACTACTACGCCCTCAAGAACCAGAGCACCGGCCGCTGCGTGGACGACTCATGGGGAGCCGGCCTGCGCGCCTTCACCTGTAACGGGCTCAACTACCAGAACTTCAACTGGTATCCGCAGTCCGACGGCACCTGGGTCATCCAGAACCAGAACACCGGCCGCTGCATCGACGACAGCACCGACTACGGCCTACGCGCCTTCGGCTGCAACTACTCGGCGTACCAGCGGTGGTCGATCATCTACCAGTCCGACGGCACGAAGACGCTCAAAAACCAGAACACAGGCCGCGTGATGGACGACAGCCTGGACTTCGGCCTGCGCGCCTTCGGGTACAACGGACTGTCCTACCAGCGGTTCACCTTCGTCGGCTAACACATCAGCTGGCCACGGCCGTGCTCGCGGTTGCTGGCGCGCACGGCCGTGTCGCATCGATGCATCGATGAAGGGGGCGTGTCGTGTCGACGAACAACTCGTCTGGACGATGTGGGTGTGGAGATCGAGCAGAGCGAGCGAAGCTGAAACGGTGCGCACGGTGCGGTCATGGCCTCGGCCCACTGAGAAGCCCGACCTCAGCGGGTGCCGCACTTCCCACCGCAGGTGTCTTACATGAAGTGGTGCTGTGCCTCATTGCCAAGCCTCGAACTTGGGAACCCATGGCCGGATAGCGGCGGGGCATCACCGGGCTGTTTCATGCCGGGGGGAACGTCGATTTCGTGGATGCCTCCTCCGAGGGAACCACGTCCCGCCCATGACCAGAATCCTCATGGGCATGATCCTTCCGTGCAGCCAGCGGACTGCGGAAGCGTCCGCGGCTGTGCGGCGTGGGGAAGCCCGTGGGGGGCCACTGCCTGCAACGGTGGTGTTGGAAGAATTACTCAAGGCGCTGCTGGCCGCGTGGTGGGTACAACTGATGGTGCAGGTCGGGCAGGAGTCGAGCTGGCGCTCCATGTCGGCTTCGAGGCCGAAGCCGGGGGACCTGTCCTCCGCGGGGATGTCGAGGTCTTCCCGGGCGCGCTGGCGGCTGCTGTTTCCAGTGTCGGCTCCTGGCGATCGGCGGGTCCGATATCGGGCACTTCTGTTGAAGTCAGGGGCCGGTTGGTGCCGTGGATCCGCTGTACGGATCGTGGTCGCTCTCCTGGATGCTGATCCACATGCGCACTGACTTTGATCCCGCCGTCATGTCCCGCAACGACTTCTACCGGCTGCTGACCGCCACCGTGGTTCCTCGGCCGATCGCCTGGGTGTCCACCACCTCGGCGGACGGAACGCACAATCTCGCCCCTGCGAAGTTCCGAGGAAAGTGGTATCGGTCCGGAGGACGTTAGCGCAGGTCAGAGCGTTCCGGCAACGAACTGGCAGGGAGCCGTGCTCCTCCGTGCGCCACCCACAGGAGGTTCTCCGGCTGCTGTGGTGCAGCCGCCCGGCAGCAGTTAGCGATCAGGCCCTCCCGTAACCGCTCGTACTCCCAATCAGACAGTGACGCCGGACTCTCTACGCCGACCGCGGCTACGAGTCCGACGTCTGTCGCCGGCGCCTGCGGGAGGGGAGCATCGCACCGAAGATCGCTCGCCGGGGACAAGCCCAACGCTCGGGCGCGTGGGCGCGTCCGCCGGGTCGCTGAGTCGGCCCTCGCCCGTCTCCACGGACCACGCCGCCTTTACATCAGACGGCAAGTGCGCGACGGCATGGGCGGCGCTGACTACTCGTCGACGGGGGGCCAGGGCTTCGCCCGGAGTTCGTCGAGCCGCAGGAACGCCAGCGCGCGGCGCATCAGATCGATGAGTTCCTCGGGCTCGTCCTGCCAGGCCCAGTGCTCCATGGTGACGGTGAACGCATCCAGCACCGCGGTGGTCAGCAGACGCACTTCGAGACTGTCGAGAGGGGCGTCCATACGGGATGCCAACGCGGGAGCGAGCCGTTCCTGCATCTCCCGCCCCGCGGCGAGCCAGCGCATCTTCAGGACGGGGACGGTCCCCAGGACCCGGACCAGCCGACGGGCCCGGGCGGTGTCCTCCAAGCGCCGCCCGGCCGTCTCCGTCCCGAAGGATGCTTCGACGGCGGCACTGAGCGGTTCTTCGGTCGGATGTTCCGCGAGGACGTCCACGAGTTGGCCGACGCTGGAGGCGAAGAGGGGGGTGAGGGCGTCCTCCTTCGCCGGGCAGTAGCGGTAGAAGGTGCGCAGGGAGATGCCCGCGGCCGAGGCGATGTCCTCGACCGTCGTCGTGTCATAACCGCGGTCGGCGAACAGGGCCGCCGCGGCCTCCGCGATCTCCAGCCGAGTCTGAAGGCGCCGCTGTTCCGTCAGGGACGGGCGGCCCCGCGCTGCCGTCATTGTGTGCTCCTTGCCGTGCTTCACCTCGGCCCTTATTGTCACAGACGGAATTTGTGGCATGTCGTGCCATAAAAGCGTAGGTTGATCAGAGACTGATCGGGAGCGGGTCGACCAGTGGTCGATCCATCCGCTGTCCCGTGCTGTCGCGCTGCCCCTGCCTGCCTGTGCGCCGGTGGTGCCGCGCGGTGGTCGGCGGTCGGCGGCGTACCGCCAACGGCCGACGCGCGGTGATCAGTGACCGGTGAACGTACAGCGTCAGCGAAGGAGCCGACCATGTCCCGCACTTACCTCATCACCGGAGCCGCCTCCGGCATCGGCAAGGCCACGGCCACCCGGCTCAAGGAGCAGGGGAACACGGTCATCGGCGCCGACCTCATGGACGCCGATATCGTCGCGGACCTCGCTACCCCCGATGGCCGGGCGCAACTGGTCCGGCGCGCAGGCGAGTTGAGCGGTGGACGGCTCGACGCCGTGATCGCGGGTGCCGGCCTCGCAGGTTTTGACCCGCGCGCCGTCAGCGTCAACTACTTCGGCGCGGTCGCCACCTTGGAAGGGCTGCGCCCCCTGCTTGCCGCCGGTACGGACCCGCGCGCTGTCGTCATCGCCTCGGTCGCCTCCGTCCACCCTCACGACACGGCCATCGCCGACGCGGCGCTCGCCGGTGACGAGGAAGCGGCGCTGGCCGCCGCCCAGGCAGCCGTCGATCGGGGCGAGGGCTATGCGATCTACGGCTCGACCAAGGCCGCCATCGCCCGATGGATACGCCGCACCGCCGTGACCGCAGACTGGGCGGGCGCCGGCATCCCTCTCAACGCGATCGCCCCCGGAACGGTCATCACCCCCATGACTGAACCCATGCTGGCCAGCCCCGACGTACGCAAGATCGTCGACGAGACCGTCCCCATGCCGCTCCACGGACACGCCCAGCCGGCACAGATCGCTCCCCTCCTGACCTGGCTCACCTCTCCCGAGAACGAACTGGTCACCGGCCAGGTCGTCTTCATCGACGGCGGCGCCGACGCCGTACTGCGCGGCGACGGCACGTGGTGAACCGTCCAGGGAAGCGGCCGATCAGAGACAACCCGCAGTCATCGCAGTCCGCAGTCATCGGAGGGCCATCCATGCACACGCTCATCCGCACCACCGTCGTCACCGCTGCCCCCGATGACGTCTGGCAGGTCATCGGCAAGTTCGGCGGCCTCGCCGACTGGCACCCCCTGCTGCCGCCGTCGGTGATCGAGGACGGCGCCGATCCCGAGACGTCCGGAGCGATACAGGCGTTCTCCGTCAACGGCCAAGTGGTCATCAGGGAGCGGCTCCTGGAGAAGGACGACTCGCGCCGGATGCTCCGTTACACCATCCATGAATCTGCCGTCCCCGTCTCTGACTACGTCTCCACGCTGTCCGTGCACCCGCACGACGCAGGCGCCGAGATCCGCTGGGCCGCGACATACGAGGCCGCCGACGAACTGGTCTCCGAGATCGAGAAGCACTTCGGCGACAACATCTACGCCGCCGGCCTGGACACCCTCAAAGAACGCTTCGCCCTGCCCGGCTAGGCATTGCGTCGCAACTGGATTCGCAGCAGCACTGGGCGGCGGCGATGCCGCCCGGCGCGCGCTGGGCGAGTACGGCCCGACCACCGGCCGGTCCGACTCCCCCCCGTTAGCAAGGTGCTCGGTACGGCGGAACGTCGGTGGGCCTCAGTGGCGTTTGCGGGACAGGTAGGAGTTCCAGTCGGCGAGACCGCCGGCGCCCAGGACGCTGACGTCGGCTGCCAGCTCGGTGCGGGAACGGGTCCGCAGTTCACGCCGGGTGATCCGGGCGACGAGTGCGGGGAAGAGCGGCCGCAGAGGCTGGCACCAGCGCAGCCACGGCGGTGCGTAGATGTGGTGGGCGCGGTGGGCGATGCCGGTGGCGAGCCAGTCGGCCACCTGGGCGGGGGAGTGGACCCGGCGCGCGAAGCGGGGCTGGTTCCGCCGCAGGGCCTGCAGGACGGGATGGTCGTCGATGCCGGCGACCATGGCAGTACCGGTCCAGTGGAGATAGGCGATGCCGACGGTGATCCCGTCGGGCTCGACCTCGCCGCGTAGTGCCTGGGCGAAGGATTCCGCGCCGGCTTTGGAAGCGCAGTAGGCGCTCATCATGGGTGCGGAGCCGAAGGCGGCCGTGGAGGCGATCTGGAGGAAGTAGCCGCGGGTCTCGTTGAGCTGCGGGAGGAAGGCTCGGGCGGTGTTGGCGGATCCGACGAGGTTGACCTCGACGACCCGCTGCCATAGGTCGGCCGCGGTGCGGATGAACGGGCCGCCGACGGCGATGCCGGCGTTGGCCACGACCACGCTGGCCGGACCCAGTTCGCTGCCCACCTGTCGGGCAGCGTCCTCGAGTGCGGTGCGGTCGGTGACATCGGCCTCGACACAGGCGCTTCGGTTCGGCAAGGAGGCGGCGACCCGGGACAGGGTCTCCTCCTCGCGCCCGAGCAGCGCGACGAGCATTCCCGCGTCGGACAGGCGCCGCGCCAGGGCTTCACCGACGCCGCGGGCGGCGCCGGTCACGACCGCGACCCGCCCCCGCAGGGGTGTACCGGGAGAGGAGCCGGGCCCGCTGGCAGTGCCGATGTCACGCATGTTCGTCCTCGTTCCTCGTCGGCCACCGACGGCGGCACCCCTGTCGGCATACCCGGAAAAAGCCCTTTTGTCCGCCCTGCTGGAGAGTGATGGCGAGGCCATACCGCCTGATTTCCAGGGGTCGACGGCACAGCGCTCAGGGGGTGACGGAAGGCCAGGAACGGGCCACCGGGCTGGGCGGCCGCCGTCTCTGCACAGCAGCGCTGCAGAGTGGGACGGTCATCCGCGAACTCGCGCGGCCCGGAAGCAGTGCGAGACGCAAGCCGGTGGGGCTGCGCCGGGCTCACCGCGCGGGGGCCGAGATACGCAAGGGGCGGGCAGCGAGTGAAGGGCGCCGTGAGCCGGACGTGGCGGACCGGTTCGATGAGCTGGCCAACCCGAACAAACGGGAGGTCACCTCCCTACCCGGCAGCAGGGGCGGGCCCGGTCACCGATGGGCGGGCTGTCCGGGAAGGCCGGGGGACGCGCATGACCGGCGGCTACCCCGTCATCGCGTGGGTGCACGAGGCCGACCTCGACCAGGCCGCCCAACTCCGCCCCGGCCAGACCGTACGCTTCCGGACTTCGCCGAGCCGCCGCGCCACCGGAACCCGCGGGCGCGCCCGTCCGCGACGTCCTGGCCCCGGCCGCGCGCCATCGGTGTGGGGCGCGCGAAGCCGCACCCCCATGCCGTCACCGCGGGCCGGGCGGGGCGGGGGGTACGGCCACGGCGGGCGGCGTCGCGCCGGTCGCGCGCAGTATCTGGCCGGCGGCCAGGCGGCGGTAGACAGGGCTGGTGGTGAGCAGCTCCTCGTGGTACCCGGCGGCAGCGGTACGGCCGTCTTCGAGCACCACGATCCGGTCGGCATGCTGCACCGTGGAGAGCCGGTGCGCGATCACCAGCACCGCGCACTCCTGGGCGACGTCCTTCATCACCCGGGTCAGCGCGGCCTCGTTGAGGGCGTCCAGGTGCGCGGTCGGCTCGTCTAGCAGGAGCAGTGACGGCCGCGCGAGCAGGGCACGGGCCAGGGCGACCCGTTGCCGTTCACCGCCCGACAGGGTGTTGCCGCGTTCACCGAGCACGCCGGACAGCCCTCCGGGCAGCCGTGCCACCACTTCCTCCAACTGGGTGAGTTCGACGACCCGCCGCACCTCGTCGTCGTCGGCACCGGGGACGGCGTAGGTGAGGTTGTCCCGCAGGGTCCCGTGCACGACGTGGGTGTTCTGGTCGACGACGGCGATACGGGCCCGGCACTCGGCGCGGCCGAGGCCCGGGGCGGGCCGGCCGTCGAACAGCAGGGTCCCGGCGTCCGGTTCGTAGAACCTGGCCACCAGCGCGAAGAGCGTGCTCTTGCCTGCCCCCGACCGGCCGACCAGGGCGACCTGCCGGCGGTGCGGGACGTCGAAGGAGACCCCGCGCAGCACCGGGCGGTGCGGGTCGTAGCCGAAGTAGACGTCACGCAGGACGAGCGCGGGCGCCGCGTCGCTCCCGGATCGCTCCGACCGCCGGGAGGCACGCTCATCCACGGCCGTCTCCTCCCGCTCAACGGGTTCCACGGGCAGGGTCAGCACTTGCTCGATCCGCTGGTAGGCCCCCATGCCACGTTGGATCTGGCCGACCGCCCGGAACGCCGAGGACAGCGGCAGGACCAGATAGGACGCGTACAGGAGAAAGGCGACCAGGTCGCCGAGCGAGTTGGCCCGGTCGTTCACCCGCAGACCGCCGATGACCAGGACGAGCAGGAACGAACCCTGGACGGCGAGTTCGACCGCCGGGCTCATCATCGACGCCAGTTTCGCGGTCCGCACGCCCGCGCGGTACGCCGATTCGACCCGCTCCCCGATGCGCCGCGCCTCGCGGTCCTCGGCCCGGTGCACCCGCACCATCGGCAGGGCGCCGAGTGCCCGTTCCAGGTCGGCGCAGATCGCGCCGACGGAGTCCTGCATGCGCTCCGAGGCCGCCCGGATGCCCCTCAACAGCGAGGCCACCACGCCCGACGCGGCGGCGATGGTCACGGCGACCAGGAGCAGCAACAACGGGTCGAGCCACCCCATGAGCACGAGTGCGCCCGTCCCGACGAGGGCACCGGACACCAGGTCCGACAGAGCCTGGGCCACCACCTCCCGCAGCAGGGTGGTGTCGGCGGTGACCCGGGAGATCAGATCACCGCTGCGGTGCCGGTCGTACTCCCTCATCTCCAGCCGCAGCAGCCGTGC
Source organism: Streptomyces lydicus (assembly GCF_000717345.1). GTDB lineage: Bacteria > Actinomycetota > Actinomycetes > Streptomycetales > Streptomycetaceae > Streptomyces > Streptomyces lydicus. Next base: position 10,912 of record NZ_JNZA01000041.1, read on the forward strand.
CACCAGGCCGTGGCGCAGTCCGCGCACCACGCCCTCCCCGGTGCGTTCCAGCAGGAAGCGTCCCACCGCGCCGGTCGCGGCTTCGGTCCCGAAGAGCGCGGTGAGCAGCAGCAACAGCGGCCAGGGGACGGCCCCTTGGCCGCTGCCGTCCACGATGTGCTTCGCGACGAGCGGCTGGGCCAGCCCGATTCCGGAGCCGACCATGGTGAGTGCGGTCGCGACGGCGATCGAGGACCGGTGGCCCGCGGTGAGCCGGAACAGGGTGACCACCGCGGCCCGCGTGGACCGGCCGCTGCCGGGCGGGGGCGGGGCCGGTACCTCTCCGCTGGTGACCGCCCCGCTGGTTCCGGTCATGCGTCCGTCCGGCTCACCGGCGGGACGGCCATGAGGCGGGTGAAGTAGCCGTCCGGTACCCCTTCGGCCACCGGGCGGCCCTCCGCCTCGATCCAGGCGTGCGCGGTGAACGGGGGCACCACCCGCACTCCGGTGCACCACGTGGGCCAGGTTCCGCGCAGTCGGCAGAGCAGGGCGGCACCCAGCGAGCGCGGCAGACAGCCGCGGGGGCCGGCGCACCGCAGGCTCGCCGCACACATCGCGTCCCGCGCCGCCGCGGCCTGGGCGGTGGAGGCCGGAGCTGCGCCGCGGCGGACGAGGGCGAGGACCGCCCGGAGCCGGCGCGGCGGCAGGAGGGCCAGGGCCAGGGCAGGCAGCAGGACGGTGCGGGCGGCCAGCCGTCGGGTGAAGGGGACGCCGACCGGCCGGTCCAGTGCGCTCGGGGTCGTCACGCGGCCAGCCCGGACGCCCGCAGTTCCTGCACCAGGGTCGCGACGTCCTGAGCCGCCTGTGCCCGGTCGATGTCGAACCGCGCGACGAGTGCGTCGACGGCGTCCCCTGCATCGCCGCCGTCCAGCAGGGTCTTGATCACCAGCGTGCCGGTGGGGTTGAGCTCCCAGTAGTCCCCGCTGCGCTCGTCGAGAAGTACTGTGCCGTAGTCGGTCTCCGCCGTGGAGACATCGGCGCCGAACCGCAGTGCCATGGTGAGATCCTTTCCGTCGTGGCGCGGTGAGAAGGTGTCCTAAGAGGCGGGCGAGACCGCGTCGTTGAGGGCGCGTGGTCCGGTGGTACGGGCGAGACCGCGCAGCCAGACTTCGCAGGCGATGGTCGAGTACAGGATCGCGTCACGCAGTCCGGGCGCGGAGGGGCGCCGGGCCAACTGCCGCAGCGCGTCGCCGTCCACCAGACCGAGCTGTTCCAGTCGGGAGTCCTCCCAGAGCGCCATCAGGTCGCCGCGGTGTTCCCGCAGCCCGTTCGAGGCGTCCATCGATGCCTCGGCCTTGTTGCCGCGGCGCAGGCACACCTCGGGCACGACGCCCTGCATGGCGGCGGCCAGCAGGGGTTTGTAGCGCCAGGGCGTCACGCGCTCGTCGGGGCGGACGGCGAGGCATGCCTCGATCACCCGGTCGTCGAAGAAGGGCGACGCCATGGGAACCCCGGACCGTGCGGCCATCCGGTCCCATTGCCGGATGATGCGGGTGCAGGAACGGATCTGTTCCAGGTCGGTGTGCAGCCCACGGTCCCGGTGCAGGGGCGTGGCCTGCCCGGCCGCCGCGCGCAACGCCTCCCCGGCCATCCGTTCCGCGTCCGGACTCACCCAGTCGAACAGCCGGGGTGCCATGCCCCACCCCAGACTGCTGGCCACGGACGGCGGTTGGGGGGCACGCAGCCGGCTGCCGGCGTCGGCCAGCCACCTGCCGTACGGCCGGGAATCGGCCAGTGCCCGTACCGTGCCGCCGAGCGGCCACTCCCACAGGGCCCGGAACCCGCGCAGCTGGCGCAGGGCGAAGAGCGGACGTGTCCGCAGCAACCGGTGGTAGTAAGCCTCGGAGCACCACGCCACGTGGTCGCCGCCGATACCGGTCAGATGCAGCCGGCTGCCCCGTTCGGCCAGCCCCGGCAGGTGGTGCAGTACCCGGGACCGGTCCATCACGCCGATGGTCGGTTCGTCCAGCAGATCGTCGATGTCGAGCAGGTCGGTGTAGACCAGCGGTGAGTCGTCGGCGTCCCAGACGACGTGTTCGAGGTCGGGGAGGAAGCCGGCGGCCCGTTCCGCCCAGTGCAGGTCGGTGTCTGCGGGGTCGCGTCCGGGCCAGGTACTGGCCACCACCCGGGCCGACGACCGTGCGGCCAGGAAACAGATGGAGGTGGAGTCCAGCCCGCCGGAAAGGTCGCAACTGACCACGCCACCCTGCTGGGTGCGGGCGTCCACGGCCGCGGCCAGCGCTTCCCGCACGACGGGTGCGCCGTCGGCGAGCGAGCGCGTGGGCTCGGGCGGCGTCCACCAGCGGGACCGCCGCACGGTCCGCCCGTCCGCCGCGACGATCAACGCGTCCTGTGGCGATACGGCCGTGACCCCCGGAAACATCGGCGCCTCGAACAACGGATGGGGAACCGGCCACAACAGCCGAACGGCCAGCTGTGCCGCGTCCGGACCGGCGCCGAGCGCGTCCGCGAGGACGTCCGCGCTGGTAGCGGTGACCTGGACGCCGTCGACGGCGGCGTGGAACACCAGCCGGAGACCCGACGCCGTGCCCTGCACCCTGAGCTGCCCGTCGAGCGCGCCGACGAGATGGAAGCTCCCGGGCAGTGTGCGCGCCAGTTGGTCCAGCTGGACAAGGTCCGTCAACTTGCTTGCGTGCCTTCGGAGTTCGGCGGAATCGATCGGACAGCATCCGACGACGGTGAGTGCCGCCCGGCCGGCTCGTGCGGTGACGATCTCGTCGTCATTCCAGTGACCGACCAGCCAGGGCCGGCCCGAGTCATGCGTCAGGATGCGCGTTCCTGGACGGGAGAAGGAGCAGGAGCGGGCCACGGCGGCCGCATCCGCGCGGTCGGGAAAGACCGCGAAATGCGCGTCGCCGGGGCCCGGTCCCTTGCTCTGGTGCGAATCAGCCATGGATTCGATGCAACGATCCGTCAGCCGACCGCGGTCAGTTCTTGCTCAGGATCAGACGGTCGTTTCCGGAGCTGTTGAGGAGTCCGGTCTTCTTCCGGAACGTCCCCAGCCGGACGAGGGTAGGTGCTTCGTAAGCCTTCTTCATGACGTCTCCTCCGCCGTTGGTTGCGACCGCCTCCCTGATGCGACGGTGAACCGGGCACGCCGGCCCACGGCCGTCCCGGTGTCCGGACCCGTCGGGAGCCCGGAACGAGGAGGTGGGGCGTTCGCAGACGAAGCTAGTTGCAGGCCCACGGCCCTCTGCAACCCCCGAAAGGAAAGTGCGATTTTCGGCTTAACTGCAAGATGGTCGATGCATCGAACCGCCCTGTCCATCGCTTCGTAAAAAGTGAATCAAAGCCGGCGAGTAAATTCCGCGGCAACGAAACGTTTTGAACTGTGCTTCCGGAACCCGACCCTCGATCCGGTCGGAGGGAGGGCGCGCGGTAGCCCAAAGTGCGCCGCCGACCGCGCCCTGCCTCGATCGGCACCGCGAAACAGTGGCCGACAGGCACGGGTGCCGTTCTCTCTGGGCCAAGGCGACTCGAGGGCCCAGACGGGGCAGAGATGACCTCAACGCCCGGAAGTTTCGGCCAAGGCCGGCCCCCGCAGCGTGAGTTGAGTCGTTTCCGGAAAGAGCTTGGCTACCTGAAACTCGCCCGCCGCGGCGCCGTACTCCTCTTCCAGGTCCTGACCGAGCGCGAGGAGAAGAACGGCGCCGCCATCGCCTCCAACGAGTCGTTCGGCAAGCGCACACGCTCCGGCGAACCTGTGCCAAGCGGCACCGAAGGTCAACGGGTTCGGCCTTGCCGGGCCCGGCAATCAGTCGTCGGAGAAGGAAAGGCAGACCGCAGACGGATCCAAGGTCACCTGGTTCTGGGTGTAACAGTCCGCTTGCCGGGTGGCGACCTCGGCTCCGTCGAAGGTTCAGGGCATAGGTGCCGCGGGGCATACGGGCCGGACGTGTCCGGACACCCGGGATCTCTGACATCGGGACGGGTAGCGGCACTTTTACCTTGGCGACCGGTCCGGTCAGGGGGGATCGACAGTGGTCACACAAGAAACGCGGCATTCTGCTGATTCTGCATATCGAATACTGTTGCGAACACCGATTTTTTTCGCGCTGGCTACGTATCGGGCAGGCATCCCGGGGCGGCCTGGTCAGCAAGGCAGATGAGGGTGGCCTGCGGGTCCATGCCGAAGGCGGCGGCGATGAGCTTGGGGGCCGTGGTGTTCACCAGGTCGGCGAGGCGGGTGCTGCGGATCATCCGGGGCGGGTATCCGCAGTCGTCAAGGACTTGGGAAAGATGGGCAGTTGAGGCCGGGCTTCGCCCGGCCTTGGTTCCTTTGGTGACCATCACATGCGGGTTGGCCGTCGGCCACTCCGCGCGGTGGTTCAGCAGCGTTCCAGCACGGTCCAGGAGGCGGGATCAAGCGGGACGGCTTGTTCAACGAGACGCCGCGAAAGGGGAGATGGCCCAACGATCCCTTTCTGTCAGCCCCTCTTAGACCAGCCACTTCCCGTCGCGCATCAGGGTCCGTCCGGGCATCTCGGGAACCGTGCCCCATGCCTGCAGCACCTGCGGAGTGACCTGGAAGAAGACGTACGAGGGGTGGTCCTTGCGAGGGTCCCAGCCATCCTTGGCGGCGAAGGCGTCACCCACCTCGGCCGGAAGCTCCTCGCGGGTCAGCATGCGCGCGGTGCCATGGACCAGGATCACGTCCCGGGTATGGCCGAAGCAGAGCCGGACCAGGCCCGACGCACACAGGTTGCGCCCGGTCGGGTTGGTGTCGCGGGTGGACAGCCACACCTCCTTGCCATCCCACCAGAAGGCCAGTGGAACGAGACACGGCTCGCCGGTGGCGTCGGCCGTGGCGACCCAGACGTCGTTGTCCCGCGACAGCCGTTCCAGCGCCTCGCGCTTGCGCTGCTCCGGGCTACGGGGGTTGCTGGGGTGAGCGTCATTTGCCGTCATATTGGGAGGCTACGGCGTGAGCCGCTCGGTCACCTCCGGCGGCGGAACTAGGTCGCAAGGCGGAGGGTTGTCCTCGTACTCGGCGTAGTCAAACAGTCCGACAACGCAGCAGCGGGCGTGCCGGGCGGGACCGTCGATACACGCCCTAACGCCTGCTCGCGGCTACCGCAGCACTTCCACTCAGGACGCCAAGTGCCACGCACCACAGTGAGTACAGGAGGGTTATCTCCTTCGAGCTGACGCGCCATGACGGAGCAGCTGACCGCAGTTGGGCCCTGTTCTCGAGCCAGTTCCTCCACAGTGGGGGTCTCACACACGGCCAGCCATCACATCTGTCCACGACCTGCGCTATTTTCACTAACCGTCAGGACATTGAAGGGTCAGTAGCCCAATCATGCATGAGCAATTCGACACCCTCGGTGGGACAACACCTTCCGACACCGAGCTGGCCCAGCGCATCCGTGCCGCAGCCCGGGCCGGAAGCCGGGCGACGGCTGATCCGTATGGCGCGCCGGCTCCGGACGGCGCAGCGGAGACCGGCGAGGAAGCCCTCGACGAGTTTCACCGCCGGCACTACGCCGCCGTACTGGCCTACGCCCGCTCCTGCTCCAGAACCTCCCAGGCCGCAGCGGATCTGGCGAAGGAAGCCATCGACCGCGTCCTGCACTCCCAAGAGCCGGGGGAGGGGGCTGATGCCGTATCACCAAATGCAGCACAGACTCCACGGATCCCGGGTGCCAGTCCTCCAAGCCCGCTGGGCTGTAGTCAGCTGGAGCGAGTCGCCCGTGCGAAGCGGGCACAGCCATCTGTCGCTGGCGAATGCCGCGGAGGCTCCTTGTCCATCCGTGCGACCAGTGCACTGAAGGCGAACTGAAGAGGCTGGTCGTGCCTACCGGGCACGTGGTCTGTGGCTCGGCGGGCTGATTGATCCCGGCTGCCTCGTATATCCGAGGCAGCCGGGATCGCTGTTTTGCGAGCGACTTTCCCCGAAACGCAGACAGTGCCCGCCGCCTGACCCTGACGACAACCGGCAATGGCCTCCGCCGACCGCACGCCTTGGGCGCCGCCCCTCTTTGTGGGCAGTTGCACCGTCGACCGGGTCGAGCCGCGCGTTCCGCACGAGCGCGGTGAGGCGAGTTACCCGGCTGCTTGGGCGGCTTGCGCCGAGATGCCGGCTGGCGGTCAGCTGCACTGCGGGAGCGCGTATCGGATGGATGACCGATGTGCGGGCGGTGGGGGCGTGGCCATAGTTCTCGGGAGATCGTTCGAGGGTGGCCGCGGTGCACCCGATTTTCGAAAGGAACTTCCGTGGACAGGTATGCGGACCTGGTGTTTCTCGGCGGGCGGGTGGTCACGGTCGATGCGCAGTTCTCCGTCGCCTCGGCCCTGGCGGTGACCGGCGGGGTCATCAGCGCCGTCGGCGGGCGGGACGACGTCACGCCGTTCGTCGGACCCGACACCCGCCTCGTCGACCTGCGGGGAGCGACGCTGCTTCCCGGCATCAACGATTCCCACCTGCACGGATGTGCCTTCGGCATGGCGACGCCGCCGCTCTCCCTCGACCTCGGACATCCCGCCGTGTCCTCCCTCGCGGACGTGGCCGAGGCGGTATGTGAGGCCATCGCTCGGGTACCGGGCGGGCAGTGGATCACGGGGCACGGCTGGGACCCCGGATTCCTCGACGAGTGCGTCACCGATCCTTCGTGGCAGCCCTCCCGGCGCGACCTCGACGCCGTGAACCCGGACCACCCCGTCGTCCTGTATTCCTTTTCCGGGCACGCCACCTGGGTCAACTCCAAGGCACTGGAACTCATCGGGATCGACCGGCACACCGTCGCGCCGCCCGGCGGGGCCATCGTCGTGGACGACGCCGGGGAGCCCACCGGGCTGCTCCACGAGGGGGCCCAGGCCCTCGTCCAGAATGCCCTGCCGCCGCTCAGCCGGCAGGAGCGGACCGACGCCATCCGGTCGACCCTCGCCACCCTCGCCCGGACTCCGGTGAGTCCGGCGACGCCGATCCGCGCCGCCTCGCGATCCACGGAGTCAAGATCTTCGCCGACGGCATCGTCCCCAACAAGACGGCCTGGATGCACGAGCCGTACCTCGGCGGCGGCTGCGGTTCCCTGTGCGTCGGCGGCGGGACCGACGCCGAGCGGATCGCCGAGATCGACGCCATGATCCGGCATGCCCACGCCGCCGGGCACCAGTTGGGCGTCCACGTCACCGGCGACCGGGCCTGCGACGCCGTCGCGGACTCCTTCGCCGCGGCCGTGGACGAGCGCCCGCGTCCCGACGCCCGCCACTACCTCATCCACGGCGACTTCCTCACCCCGCACAGCATGAAGGTGCTGGCCGCGCACGGCTTCGGCGTCAACATGAACCCCACCATCAAGTGGACCGTCGCCGACATGGAGGAGGAGTTCGTCGGCGTCGAACGTGCCGCGTACGCATGGCCCTACCGCGATGCCATCGACGCCGGCGTGCGGGTCGCGAGCGGGTCCGACGCCCCCGTCACGTACCCGGACTGGCGCCAGGGCGTCGCCACCATGGTGCTGCGCGAGTCCAAGGCCGCCGGCCGGGTCAGCGGCCCCGAGCAGCGCATCGGCCTGGCCGAGGCGATCCGTACGTACACGATCGACGCGGCCTGGCAGGACTTCGCCGACGACTGGAAGGGCTCCCTGGAGCCGGGCAAGGTCGCCGACCTCTGTGTGCTCGACGGGGATCTGCTCGCCGCCGACCCCCACGACATCCCGGACCTGCCCGTCGTCCTGACCGTCATGGACGGGCAGGTCGTGCACGACACCCTCCGCGATTGACGTATTCCGGGCGCGTGATCATCCTTGGGGATGGCAGCGCAGCGGAGCACACGGCGGACATCCTGGACGCGGCCGTCCAGGTCCGGGAGGCCGCCAGGAGCGCCACGAGCGGCGCGACCGGCGTCGGCACGGTCCTGGCGGCGCTGTCGGAGGTGATGGAGTACGACCACGCCTCCCTGACCCGGTGGGACCCGCTGCGCCGGCGCCACACCACCCTGGCCGGAAGCTACCCGGACGACGCCACGGCCTACATCGAGACCCACCTCGACCACGACCCGGTCTTCCCCGTGCTCCGCAGCCCGGCCCGAGGTGGTCTCTGGCTCAGTGACGTCCCCCGGCAGCTCCTGGCCAAATCCCCGGGCTTCCAGGAAGTGCTGCGTCCCCTCCGCATCGAGGGCGGCGTGGCGCAGTGCCTGTTCACCACCGACGGCCGGTACGTCGGCATGCTGAACGTAAGCACCCGCCGGCCGCGGCGCACGCCCGATGCGGTGCGCGCCGTGGTCACCCTGCTCACCGAGGCCCTCGCCGCGGCCGTCGATCCCCGCTCGGGCCCCGCCGTCCGAGGAGATCGCCACGGCCGACCCCGCCGTGGACGCGCGGCGGCCCGGCGGGCTCTCGCCGCGGGAGCTCCAGGTGCTGGCTGAACTGACCACCGGACGCACCAACCGGGAGGTCGCCGAGCGGCTGTACATGACGCCGCGCACCGTAGGGACCCACATCGAGCACATCCTCGCCAAGCTCGACCTCCCCAACCGCGCGGCCGCCGCCGCCCGAGCCGCCGCCTGGGGAATCGAACTCGCCCGCTGATGCGAGCCCAACGACGTACAGCGCTCGGACCGCGGGCGTGCCCTGGCGGGACACTCCGTCACACCTGCTGGGGCGACAACAGAGGAATGAGGCAGGGCCAGTGTGTTGCCACGCCTGCGGGCTGGACGCTCTGATGCTGCCGAACGCGCTCCCCGCCGTGCTCAACTCGCGCATTCACATGCTCAGTCACCAATTCCCGACCGTTGACCGCGCCGAGAGCCCGCTGCTCGACGCCGTCCGCATCGCCGACGCGCTGCTGGGCAGCGCGCACATCCTCAGCGTTGCCGCCGCCGAACCGGCGACGACATCTCTCGGTTCACCACCGCAGACGCATCGACAAGCGCCCCGCACTTTCGTCGCCCCGGCCCCACTTCACGAGGAGTGACTCCCATCAGGAGGTTGGCGGGGCGGTCGGTAGACGTCATGACTCCCGGTACCTGCGCCGTTGGGAGCGGCTCCAGACGTCACCGGCGCGCCAGGGCCGCGGCCACCGTGCTCATTTCCGCGCGCGAGCGATTCACCGATACACCTGTGCCTTCCGGCGCCGAGGGAAGGAACGCGCCGCGGCCAGGGAATCCGCTCTGCTCGGAATGTGGTGCTCAGGTAGAGGCGCCCGGTAGGGGTCCTGCGTCCGAATCGCCCGCTTCCGTGGCCCTGTGGCGTGTCTCGGACGGGTGAATTCGGGAACCTGGCCGCTCCCGGTTTCCGACAGGACCGTTGGGCTGGGCGGATAGCCGGATGATCACTCTTCGGGCGTCCCTTGCTCATTCGTGTACACGTGCTTGAGGAGAGGTCCCCTTGGCTACGGCTGATCTTCCCGGTCCTGATTCGCTGCTGCGCCGCACGCTGGGGGAGTGGCGGATCGGGTTGGTGGCGTGGCGGCTGCTGGTTCTGCAGACCGCGGATCCGGCGGTCGCCGCCGGCATGGCCAACTTCTCCACCTACCGCGCGCACCCGTGGCGGCGTATCGAGCACACCATGGACAGCGGGAAGCGGCTGTTCTTCTCCGACCGTGAAGGGCTACGCCGCGAGGTGGCCCGTCTGGAGCGCACGCACCGCCGTCTGGCCGGGACCGACGAGCAGGGCAGGCCGTTCACGGCGTTGGACCCGGCGGTGCGGGTGTGGGTACTGGTCACCTTGTACGAGTGCATGACGGCGATGCGGGAACTGTCCGGACGCCCGCTGGCGCCGCCTGAACTGGATCAGATGTACGGGGAATTCCGTGCGGTGTGTGCCGAGTTCGGCTTCTCCGATGCCCTGCTACCGGCCACGGCCGCGGACGTGCCCGCGTATGTGGACCGCACGATTCGCGAGCGCCTCGAATACAGCGAATCCGTGCGCTACCTGCTCTTCGACATGCTCCGTGAAGCACCCGCACCCCGCCGCTTGGGCCACCTGAAGCCGGTCTGGCCGCTTGTGCGCACGGTGGCCGCCCATGTGATCGGTGCGCTGACCATCGCGGACCTGCCGGAAGCCTTCCGCGAGCGCTTCAACCTGCCCCGCACCCGCCGCGCGGCCCTGCTGTCCTTCATCCTGCACCGTGGCATGCGCGTGCTGATGAATGCGCTGCCCGAGCACCGTCGCTACCGCACCCCACTGGTGGGCAACTCCTCGACCTCACAGCCTTCCACGGCCCCCACCGACCGTTCTGCTCCGCCGGAGGCAAGAGGTGTCCGGCTTCCCGCACCACGCCGTCGTAAGGGTGCCGATTCCCGCCCGGCGCGTCTGCGGACCTTCTTCCGTCAGGTTCTCGACCAGACCGGCGACGGCCGCATCGGCTCGGCCGATCTGCAGGCCATGGCGCACAACGTGTGCTGGCCGCTCGAACTCACCCCTGAGCGCGAAGCCCGCGTCTATGCCGCCTTCGAGACCTGGTGGCAGCACCTGCGGGCCGGCATGGACGCTGACGATGACGGACAGGTGACCTGCGAGGAGTTCGTCACCGCCATGCTCACCGGGATCGACGCCGGGCCGGGCTATCTCGAGCAGGGGTTGCATGTCGCGGTGCGGGCGATCTTCCACGCTGCGGATACCGACGGCAGCGGACGCCTGTGCGCCGATGCGTACCGCACGATCTTCGGCGGCTCCCGGGTCCACCCCGCCGAACTCAACCACGGCTTCCGCCAGCTCGACCACGATGGAGACGGCAGCATCACCGAAGACGAATTCGTCCAGGCATTCACCGACTACTTCACCGCCCGTACCGACAACACGGCCGGCAGCCAACTCCTCGGACGCCCATAGCGGCCGAAGCGGGCGACGTCCCGGGGCAGCCACTGAGAGCCTTGGCAGCGCGGTGGCAATTCCCGCAGGGGCCTGAAGCGTGTGACGGCGGGAAGAGTGCGTCGTTATTTTGATCATTCGGCCGGGGGCGCGGCCGAGCTCGACGACGCCGTACCCGGAGCGAAGAAGGTGGACAGTGTCGCCGCAAGCGGCACACTGTCGCTCAGATCCCGGGCGGAGTACGAGCGGTAGAGACCGCCACCTTGGCCCCACACCACGATCCGCTGCGAGTCGGCTTACGTTCGGCGTGCAACTCGGACAGGACCTGAAGCTGGGGATTGTGAACGGCAGCGGGCAGGCGCATCTGACAGTTACCGCCGCCTGGAAGCCGGGGGCGTGAAGGCCGCTGAACACCCCGCATTCGACTGAATTCGGGGTGTTCAGCGGGATGTCACATCCGACTCCGGGGCCAGAAAGACCAGGGCGATAAGTCGGCACCCTGGAAGTAGCGACGATCTGTTCACGGGGTGGCCATCTTGCCGCTGGAGAACGACTGCAGGCTCTCCAAAGCTGATGACGGCCTGGTGCCGGCCGTGTGCGTGGCCGCTGCGGCGTGTTTGCGCCCCCGGGCTCATGGCGTCGTGTACAGCGGGGTCTCCGCCGGCGGCGAGAAGACGTTGCGAGCCTCCAGGTCTGATAACGACTCAGCCCGGACGGCAGGCGGCGGATGGACCCCCGCCTGTTGCGAACCCTCCCGGGCTGATGACGATGTGGTGCGCCGGCACGCCGAACTCGGCTTCAGCGGCGCGCCGGGTGGGTCCTCAATTGGCGCGCATCCCGTGCAGCTGCGGCGACGCTCAGCCGAGTCCGGGGATCTGGGCGATGAGCAGGTCGATGAGTTTGATGCCGAGGAACGGGGCGATGAGGCCGCCGAGTCCGTAGCGGGTGAGGTTGCGGCGCAGCAGGTCGTGGGCGGAGGCGGGGGTGTAGCGCACGCCGCGCAGGGCGAGCGGGATCAGGGCGATGATGATGAGCGCGTTGAAGATGATCGCGGAGGTGATGGCGGAGGTCGGGCTGTGCAGGCCCATGATGTTCAGGTCCGCCAGGCCCGGATAGACGCCGGCGAACATGGCCGGGATGATCGCGAAGTACTTGGCGACGTCGTTGGTGATCGAGAAGGTGGTCAACGCGCCGCGGGTGATGAGGAGTTGCTTGCCGATCTCGACGATCTCGATGAGTTTGGTGGGATTGGAGTCGAGGTCGACCATGTTGCCGGCCTCTTTGGCGGCCGACGTACCGGTGTTCATCGCCACGCCGACGCCCGCCTGGGCCAGTGCCGGGGCGTCGTTGGTGCCGTCGCCGGTCATCGCGACCAGCTTGCCGCCCTCCTGTTCCCGGGCGATCAGGGCGAGTTTGTCCTCGGGCGTGGCCTCGGCCAGGTAATCGTCGATGCCCGCTTCCTGGGCGATGGCCTTGGCCGTGAGGGGGTTGTCGCCGGTGATCATGACCGTACGGATGCCCATGCGGCGCAGTTCGGCGAAGCGTTCGCGGATGCCGTCCTTGACGATGTCTTTGAGGTGGATGACGCCCAGAACCCGCGGCCCGTAATGGTCGTGCACCGCCACCAGCAGCGGGGTGCCGCCGGACGCGGCGATGGCGTCGGTGAACATGAGGGCCTCGGCGGGTACTTGGCCGCCGTGCCTCACCACCCAATCGATGACCTGGGCAGCCGCGCCCTTGCGGAGCGCGCACCCCGAACCTCCCCCACCGCCTGAAGGGCGTGGGAGGTGCCCCCCTGTCCAGCGCAGGGTGACGCCGCTCATCCGGGTCTGTGCGCTGAAGGCGACGTACTCGGCGTGCTGGAGCTCGCCTTCGGCAGGTGCCCGCAGCCCGTACTTGTTCTTGGCGAGGACGACGATGGAGCGGCCCTCGGGCGTCTCGTCGGCGAGGGAGGAGAGCTGGGCGGCGTCCGCGAGCTGGAGTTCGTCGAGGCCCGGGAGCGGGATGAAGGCGGCCGCCTCGCGATTGCCGAGGGTGATGGTGCCGGTCTTGTCGAGCAGCAAGGTGTTGATGTCGCCGGCCGCCTCGACCGCACGTCCCGACATGGCCAGGACGTTGCGCTGGACGAGGCGGTCCATGCCGGCGATGCCGATCGCGGAGAGCAGCGCGCCGATCGTCGTGGGGATGAGGGTGACGAGAAGGGCGACGAGCACGGCCGTCTGTTGCGCCGCGCCGGCGTAGGCAGCCATCGGCTGCACGGTGACGACGACGAGGATGAAGACGATGGTGAGCGCGGCGAGCAGGATGTGCAGCGCGATCTCGTTGGGTGTCCGCTGCCGGGTCGCGCCCTCGACCAGGGCGATCATGCGGTCCAGGAAGGAGTTGCCGGGGCGGGAGGTGATGCGCACGACGATGCGGTCGGACAGCACGGTGGTGCCGCCGGTGACCCCGGAGCGGTCGCCGCCCGACTCGCGGATGACGGGCGCGGATTCGCCGGTGACCGCCGACTCGTCGACCGCGGCGGCGCCGTCGACGACATCACCGTCGGCCGGGATGGTCTCGCCCGCCTCGACCAGGACGAAGTCGAACGGCTGCAGATCGGCGGCGGCGACGGTCTCGGTCTCGGCTCCCCGGAGGTCGATGCCGACCCGCCAGTTGTTGCGCAGTCGCCGGGCGGTGATGTCCGTACGCGCCTTGCGCAGCGATGCGGCCTGCGCTCTGCCGCGGCCCTCGGCTACCGCCTCTGCGAGGTTGGTGAAGACGACGGTCAGCCAGAGCCAGCCGCTGATCACCCAGGTGAAGACGGACGGGTTGAGGAGTGCGGAGAGGGTGGTGAGGAGCGAACCGCAGGCCACGACGAACAGCACGGGGTTGGTGGCCAGGGCCCGCGGATGCAGCTTGCGCAGCGCTTCGGGAAGGGCTGTCAGCAGTGCCTTGGGGTCGAAGAGTCCGCTCGGCGTCCGTCGCCGCCGTCGGCCTCTTGGCGTGGGGGTGCCCTGGGGGGAGACGGTGATTGAGCCGCTCGGCGAAGTCGTCGGGGCGGGGGAGGGGGCGGGAGCCATACGGGGACCTTCTGGGAGTGCGGCCTCCTGCGTGCGCGGGCGGCCGGGTGGTCTGAGAGACGGTGGCCGAGGTCGGGCCGGCCGGTGGGCGGAGCGCCGTCGCCTCGGCATCCGCCGGCCGTGATCGAACCTATGGCGCCACCGGGCGGCGCACGTCATGGCACGTACGGAATTTGCGGCTCTCTTACGGTCTGACACGATCGGGCCCATCAGGCCATACGCAATCTTGACGGCGAACTGTTGTGCGCACCGGAACCGCTCGCCCCGCCCCGGCAATCTTGTCGACGTGACGTCAACTCTCCATCTGCGTATGCCATTCGGGCAGCGCTCGCAGCACATGGTGATCTGCGGAAACGACGGACTCGCGCACCGTCTGGCGGTGACGCTGGACGCTGTCTGCGGTGAGGCGGTCACCGTGGTGCTGCCCTCGGGGCGCGACGGCCACGCGCCGGAGATCGCCGCCCTGCACCGTGATCCGCAGTCACCGGTCGAACTGCTGGTGGCCACCCACCCGGACGAACAGACGCTGCGCGCCGCCGGGGTGGAGTGGGCCGCCGCGCTCGCCCTGACCTACCGTGACGACCAGGTCAACGTGACCGCCGCACTGCTCGCCCGCACTCTCAACCCGACCATCCGCCTGGTCATCCGCATGTACAACCGAGAGCGCGGCAGCCATCTCGAACGATTGCTGGACCGCGCTGTGTTGGCGCTCGGCCGGACCGACGGCACGTCGCTGGACATGTCCACCACGGTGCTGTCCGACACAGACACCGCGGTCCCGGAGCTGGTGTCCGCCGCGGCGGTCGGTCAGGGACACACCCTCCAGGTCGAGGGCCAGGTCTTCCGCGGCGTCGTACGCCCCGCACGCACCCCGCTCCGGTCGGCCGACCTGGCCACGCTGGCCGTACTGTCCGGCGCCCATCAGGACGACCCGGCCAGCGAGGACAGCCCCGAGACGCCGGGGGAGGAGGGCACCCAGCTGCTGCCCGACACCTTCACCGCCTACCACCGGCAGTTCACCCACGGCCGGCTGATGCTGGAGGAGGTCACCCACCACCACCCGCCCGAGGCCCCGCCACGGGGCCGGCGCAGTTACGGAGCTTGGCTGCGGGACCGGCTGGCGCATCTGCCGTGGAAGGTGTTCCTCTCCCGCGAGCTCATCGCCGTCTTCGGGGTGCTGGCCGCGATCGTGCTGGTGCTGGCCGGTGCCACTGCCCTGGCCGAGTCCGAGCCGCTGTGGAAGTCGCTGTATCTGCCGCTGCTGGACATCTTCACCATGGGCGACCCGGCGACCGACGAGTCCCCGGCCCGCCGGGTGCTCCAGCTCATCGCCGGTTTCGTCGGTCTGGCCGTCCTGCCGCTCGTGGTCGCCGCGACGATGAACGCCACCGACGCATTCCGCAAGGCATCTGTCGGACACCCGCCCGCCGAGGACCTGGCCGATCACATCGTGCTGGTCGGCCTCGGCAAGATCGGTACCCGGGTGCTGGCCCAACTGCGCACCACCGACCACCAAGTGGTCGTCGTAGAACGCGATCCGCACGCCCGCGGTGTCCCTCTCGCTCGCGAGCTGGGTGTGCCGCTGCTGCTGGAGGACGCCAGTGCGCCCGGTGTCCTCGACCGTGCCCGGATCAGACAGAGCAAGTCGCTGCTGGTCCTCACTCGCGACGACGGCGAGAACCTCGACATCGCGATGGCCGCCCGCGAGAGCAACTCCCAGGTGCGGGTGGTGATGCGGCTCTACGACGACGACTTCGCCGCCACCGTCTCCCGTACGATGCGCGCCTCCTACCCCGACGCCACCACCCGCAGCCGCAGCGTCTCGGCGCTCGCCGCACCGTCCTTCGCCGCCGCCATGATGGGCCGTCATGTCCTGGGCGTCATGCCCGTCGAACGCGGCTCCCTCCTCTTCACCACCGTGGACGTCGCCGGGCACCCTGAGCTGGAGGGCCGCTCCCTCCACCAGGCCTTCCGCGAGAACGAATGGCGGGTGCTGGCGATCGGGTCCGCGGCCGCGCCCCCTTCCCCTGCCTCGGGCGACACGCTGGGCGGCCTCCGTCTCGACCGGCCGGGCTTCGACTGGCGGCCCTCTCACGGCAGGGTCCTGCGCGCCGGTGACCGGGTCGTGGTGGCGTCCACCCGCCGCGGCCTGGACTTCCTGATGACCGGTGTGCAGCCGCATCGGGCGGACCCGCGTACGTGAGCGTGCCCGGGGATGCCCGGGGCGATTACGAAGTGACCGCGGCCGGAAGGTCGGGCTTGGCCAGCTGGTGTCCGGCGGCGGTGGGGACGGTGAGGACCATCGTCATACCGCCGCCGGGCGTGTCCTCGGCGGTGAGGGTCCCACCGATGGCCTCCGCGAAGCCGCGGGCGACCGCCAGGCCGAGGCCGACACCCGCGCCGCGCGGCGCGTCGCCGTAGCGCTGGAACGGTTCGAAGATGCGGTCCTTGGCGTCGTCGGGGACGCCGGGGCCGCGGTCGGCGACGCGCAGTTCGACGCGGTCGCCGAGTGCGCTGGCGGATACGAGTACGGGCTCGTCTACTGGTGGCGCAGTGGCTGCGTATCGTCGCGGCCGACTACGTCTCGGCGTTCGACGCGGTCGAGGAACGGTGGCCGGACGACCCCCGGGCGCAGATCAAGGGCGTGGCCGCATTCGTCGCCGACACCCTGTCGACGCTTTCGCACCGCGGCTGTCCCTTCGTCAACTCCCTTGCCGAGCTGCCCGATCGCACCCGTCCCGCGCGCCAGGTGATCGAAGCGCACAAGGCGCGGCAACTTCGCCGTCTCACCGCCATGTGCACCGCCGCCGAACTCATCGATCCCGAAGGGGCCGCAGCAGAGCTCACCTTCGCCCTGGAGGGAGCGCAGGTGAGCGCGCAGAACGGCAGCGTGGACCACATCGCCGAACGGCTCACCACCTTCGTCGAGTCACTGCTGGTCTGGCACGGCGCAAAGGGTTCCCCAGACCCCTCCGGATCGCCGTCGCACCACAGCTGAGCTGCACCCCTCGCCCGCCGCGGCGCGTTCGGTATCGGCGATGCCCGACCCGCCGACCGTGCATTCTTCCGCGCCGTACATGGAGCGAAGGTGCACTGCCGGCAGACGGCCGGGCCGTGCGCGCCGATCGTCGCGGATCGCGGAGCACACGTCCCATTTCTCCGGGCCGGAAGACCTCGGTACCGAACTGACCACGAGCAAAGCGCCGCATCTGTACCAGCTGTCGTGGTGAGCTACGACGGGTCGGGTCACCCGGTCGTCCACGAAGTCTCCACGGTGAGTCTCTGACCTGCGCAGACCCCGCCTCAAGACGCAGTCTGAGGCCACAATCCGAGGGCTCTTCCTTACCCGGGTGTCAGGATCGCGTCACGGAGTGGGTAGCGTGGCCGGGTGAGTGAGAAGACCCTGCAGCACCGGATTGATGGTCCAGACGACGCCCCTGTACTTGTCCTCGGTGCCGCGCTGGGTCCCACCTGGCACAGGTTGTAACCCGTGTCTTGGGGCGTCCAGTCGAAACAGGGAGTGGCCCTCAAGACCATGTCGGAGCCCCTGAGTCCGGGGGCGTCCACACAGTCTGTGAGACGCGTGTGAGAGCGTGAGACGAGAAGCCCCGCCGGAATGGGCGGATTCCAGGGGGCGTTGCAACACGTGGTCGGTTGATCAGGCCGTGAGCAGTTTATGCAGGCGCTCGGCTGGGGTTTCCCAGTCGAGCGTTTTGCGTGGGCGGCTGTTGAGTTCAGCGGCGACGGCGACCAGCTGTTCGGGGCCGTGGGCGGAGAGGTCGGTGCCCTTGGGGAAGTACTGCCGCAGCAGGCCGTTGGTGTTCTCGTTCGAGCCGCGTTGCCAGGGGCTGGCCGGGTCGCAGAAGTAGACCGGGATGTCGGTGGCGACGGTGAAGGCGTGGTGCGCGGCCATCTCCGAGCCCTGGTCCCAGGTCAGTGACTTGGTCAGGTGCCGCGGCAGGGCCTGGACGGTGGTCTGCAGGGCTGTGCTGACGTCATCGGCGCCGCGGCCGCCCGGCAGGTGGACGAGCATGACGTAGCGGGTGGCCCGCTCGACCAGGGTGCCGATGGCGGAGGCGCCGTCCTTGCCGATGATCAGGTCGCCTTCCCAGTGGCCGGGGACTGCGCGGTCGTCCGCTTCGGCGGGCCGGTCGCTGATCATGACCATGGGATGGGAGAAGCGCGGCTGGCGGGATGCTGCCTGGCGGTGCGGCTTGCGCCGGGCCCGACCGGTGCGCAGGGCTCTGGCCAGCTCACGGCGCAGTTCCCCGCGGCCCTGCACGTAGAGGGCTTGGTAGATCGTCTCGTGGACCACGTGCATCTCCGGCCGGCCGGGGAACCGTCTGCGAAGAGCGTGACAGATCTGTTCCGGGCTCCACCGCATCGCCAGGTGGGCCTGGATGAAGTCCCGCAGCTCGTTGTTCTGGCCGATCTTCCGAGGCTTGGGCCGGGGCCGGCGCCGGTCGGCCCCGGCGCTGAGCGGCGTGGGGGCGGTAGACCCATCGGGTGTGGTCACCGCGCAGAGGCATGCCGTTGCGGCGGATGTCCCGGCTGATCGTGGACGGGCTGCGGCCCAGCTCGGCGGCGATCGTGCGGACGGACGCCTTCTCCCGCAGCCGGTCGGCTATGTGGATGCGCTCGTCGTCGCGCAGGTACCTCGTTGCCGATGGCACGGGCTCCTGCTCTGCCAGAGCAGGAGCCCGCCGCCGCTTCGGGTCGGTCCGGCCGTTTCGCCATTCGCGGCCGGGTCCGGTCATGGACGCCGACGCGTCGGCTTGCCTCTTTGTTGGTCAGCCCCATCTGCACGAGCCGGAAGTATTCCTCCCGCTCAGCCCGGAGCTTCCGAGGCCCCGAGCCTTACGGACCTTACGGATCTCGAAGTCCATCGCACCCCTTGAGCTGGGGTGTTGCGACGACCACTAGAACCGAAGATGCCTGGCGGGGCTTCTGCGTGCGGCGAGCTAGGACGGCGCAGTGTGAGGCTCGGGCACTGTTGTACTCCGGCTCCCCATGGGAGTCTCCCTGCGGGAGGAAGAACACGTCCTTGGGCCATACAGGCAGCCGACTTGAATGCTGCGAGCGTGCGTGGTCCATCGGGGCCGCGGGTCGGCTAGGACCTGTCCGGGCGATCAAGCTGGGCTCGATCCTCGGGAATCCATTCCGCCAAGGTGCTCCGGATCCGTCTCCGTGGGATCAGACGTCGATCGGCTTGCGGTAGCGGACGTATTCGTTCTGGCGCCGGAACCCGACGCTCTTGTAGAGGTCGTAGGAGCGGTGCGGATTCGCGGTCCCGGTGTACAACCGGGCAGTCTCCGCGCCGTGCTCACGGAGAGATCGCAATCCGTCCAGCAGCAGGGCCCGCCCCAGTCCCAGACGCCTCGACTCTGCGCGGACGCTCAATTCTTCGACTTCGCCCACGGTGTGGTCATGCCGGTGGATGGAGCACAGGGCGACGCCCGCCATCCGATCCTCATCCCAAGCGGCTCGCCAGCAGGCCGGGTCGGCCGTGGCGAGGAAGCTCTCGAACGTCCACTTCTCGGTGAAGGCAACATTCGCATACGAATCAACGACCGTCTTCCAGGCCGCGTGGTAACTGGTCGGCTCGACGGCACCCACTCTGATGCCGGCCGGCAACTGACCGTTGTGCTCGGGTAGCCGTCGGAGATCGGCCAGTTCCAGCTCTACCAGGCTGAAGACACGCCGGTACCCGATTTCGAGCAGCAGCTCCGTTGAATCCTCTTCGGAGACCATGGCGTTCGCGCCGAACACGGCCGTCCGTGCGGTTCCATGTTGCTGCACGAGCCGACGGATACGGCTCTCGGCCCAGTCGACCATGTCTGAGCCGATGCCCGCGCCGCGGTGCTCGGGCAGCAGGTAGCCACGGTGCAGGTACAGCCATGTCCCGTCCCGCTCCTGCCACCACCTGATCGTCACGTAGCCGACGATGTCACCGTTGTGCTCCACCAAGACCTGGTTCTCGGACGGGTCGTCCAGCTTGGCGGAGGCTTCGCCGATCTCGGCTGCCGTCGGAACTCCCTCCACAATCGAGCGAGCGTCGATCCCATCCCGCCCTGCACAGCCCAGCCGCACAGCGGCCATCGCGCCGTGGTCTTCGTTGCCGCGATACGGCCGGAAGAGATAGCTGGGCAATCGTCCCAGCGATCCATGGCCGTTGCCGCTGTTCACGCCCATACCAAGGCCTCCCGATGTTGGACATGCGGTCAGCGAGCGTAGGCCGTGCCGATCGGACAACCGAACTCGCCGGGCACGGCGGACTGGTCGGCGCAGACGGGCAGCCCGGTGGCAATGGCTACGTCCTGATCATCTGGGACAAGCCCGCTTCCTGACGCAACAGGTTCTCCCGGCCCGCTTTCGTCTGGAAGGCATCCCCGAGGCCGCGTGGCGGGACGCCGCAGCGCGCCGTCATCAGACGGCACTGAAGTTTGGCGAAGTGCCGCCCTTTCGACACCAAGGGCCGACACCCGGTGAACACGCCTTCACGCTGGAGCACGGTTGGTTCGAGGAGGCATGGAAGGAAGCGTCGGGGCTCGGGGGTGCGCTGCTGCGGCGCCTGCTGATCTTCCGCTCGGGCGCCGACTGGCTGGACATGGCTGGCTTCACCAAGCACGTGAGCACCTACGGATTCCGGCTGACTTTCGCGGAATCGCACTGGACGGACCACGACACGCTCATCGAGCATCTCACTCACCCCGTGTGCGGGCTCGCCCTCAAGGAGGACATGCGCACCTGCACCTGCGCGTTCGGGGAGCGGAGCTGCAGGATCTGGTTCGACGGCCCCGAACAGGCCGCCGGACGACTCGACTTGCAGCTGGTCACCGATCAAGAGGACTGCGAGATCGCGGAGTACAACCAGGCTCTCACTTACGCAGGTAGCCCGCATGAGGAGATCATGCGGGCTACCGGGCGCCCCTCAGGGGCTGCGGTGGTGTGTGCCCCCGGATGCCATGGTCGACACGGCAAGGTCGCGTTCCTGCGGCGCATTAGGAAGGACGTCGAAAGGAACACGCGTAGGGAAGGCGGAAGGCCAGATGACTGCGGAAGGGTACGTCCTCAAGGCTTGAGCAGCGCGTTCGACGCGCTATCTGTCGCGGGGCACGCTAGCGAACTCCTCCACGGGAACTGGGGCCGCTTCGCACCTCAACATGGCACATTGTGGCTATGGCTTCTTCCCCTTCTGCTGTCGACCTGCATGCCGAACCGGTCGACGAGGTGCTCGACCGGGTCGAGCGGTCTTTGGACGTTCGTTTGGAGCGGGGGAGCGTGGTGCAAGCGTCGCTCGGTCGGTGCGCGCACGGACCGCGGGACCTGGGTGCGGTTGGAGCGCCGGCCTTTGGCGCGGGTCGACGGCCAGGGGTGGAACGGCACGGAGGCCGCGGCAGCGCTGGAGGTCGTAGCTATGCCGCGGTGGCTGGCCGGCGTCGCGTGGCGGGACGCGTCAGGCGAGGCGATGTGGCGGGCGGATGAGACGACCCTGCTTCCCGGCGCCCCAGTAAAGCCCGGGGGAACCCTCACCATCGATCCGCAGCTCCCCGGCGCCTGGTGGGGGCAGCTGAACAGGTCCCTGGACGCCCTGGCCGGCCAGACCACCACCCGCATCGCGACGCCGGACACCGTCACCATCACTCAGGCCCGGGTCACACGGGAGATCACTTCGACCTTCGGCGACCTCGACACCACTCTCGCGGACTGGAGGCCGGCCCACGCGGACCTGAACTGGGCGAACGTGACGGGCCCTACGTTGGGACGACACCGTCGTCCCGCTCGCCCTCGGCACTGGGGCGGAACTACCCCCGCGAGCGCGGGGAAGCCGACCGCGCCGGTGTGAAGGCGTCTCCCTCACGCGGGTCACCCCCGCCCTCGCGGGGAGCTGTTCGCCGAGCCTACTGAAAGCTCTCGCAGAGAGGTGTCATGTCCACTGACCTCTACGATCTGCTCACGGAGCGGGCCTTCCCCGTGCGGTGGGCGGATTCGGTGCCCGACGGCGACCGGCCGGAGGCCGTGTCGCTGCGCGAATTGTTCCTGCGAGCGCATCAGATCAGTGCGCTTGCGGTGTCGCTGCCGCCGGCGTTGTCGGGGCTGTACCGGGTGCTGTACGCCCTGGCGGCCCGGATCACGGAACTGGACGCCGCCGGCGACTGGCACGAGGAGCGATTCGCCGTCCTCGACAGGGGCGCCTTCGACGCCGAGTGCGTCGATGCCTACTTCGACGCCTTCGCCGATCGCTTCCGGCTCTATGACCCGGTGCGCCCCTTCCTGCAGGATCCTCGGCTGTCGTCGCAGTGCGACAAGACCGCCGGGATCAACAAACTCGTCACGACCCGGCCCTCGGGCTCGAACCACGCGTGGTTCGAGCACACCGCGGATGCCCGCCCGGTGGCCCTCGCCTCGGCGCAGGCGCTGGAGCATCTGCTGGTGTGGCGGTACTACGGGCCGTCCGGCCGCTGCTCGAGTCGGACCGTGGGCAACACGAAGGAAGCGAATTGCGTGGCGGGGCCGCTGCGCACGGCGCTGTCGTACCACCCGCTGGGTGCCACGTTGTTCGAGACGTTGCTGGCCGGCCTGCCGGAGCCCGAACGCGGTCGCCGCTACGTCCGGGAGGCCGACCCTTGTCCGTGGGAGCGCCACGAGCCGACGGATCCCCTGACCCTCAAGGGGGTGGTGACCGGCCCGATGTCGAAGCTGGTGGGCCACAACCAGCACGCGTTGCTGCTGGTCCCCGACGAAGCGGGCGCCCACGCGGTGGATGCGTACATCACCTGGGCCTACCGCGAGCGCATCGCGCGCACCGACGATTTTTTGATCTGGCAGACGAGCCAGGCAGGCAACCGCTATGCCCGCTATGCCGACTGCCGGCGCGGTCTGTGGCGGGACCTGGACGCGCTGCTGCTGAGCGATCTGCCCGGTGTGGACAGCCGCCGGCCGGACGTGTTCCCCACCGCGGTCGACCTGTTTGAAGAGGGCACGTTGCGGATTCAGGCCCTGGGCATCGACCAGGAGGGACAGGCCAAAGACACCCAGGTCGTCTCGTCGACCACGCCCCCTGTGCTGCACCTGATGCAGGAGCGTGATGAGGAGCAGGCCAGGTTGGTGGGGCAGTTGCGGCTGGCGGGGGAGCGGTACGGGCAGCGTTTGGAGCGTGCGGCCAAGCATGCCTGGGCCCAGTTCGCCAATACCAAGGTCCAGGACTGCGCATGGTCGGCGGCCGCGGCGGCCCGGTACTGGCCCGAGGCGGAGACGGAGTTTTGGAAGCGCCTGGACGAAGGACGCTTCGAGGGCGCTGCCCAGGCGTTTCGTGCCCGGGCGGAGCGCATCTACGACCACATCACCGAAGCGGCCGCCGGCACGGCGCGCGGCGCGCGGGCCCGGGAGTCCGCGCGCATCGAGCTGTACGGCGGGCGTCCGAAGAAGAAAGCCGCCGGCGCCCAGCGCCCGTCTGTGGGAGATGACCGATGACCACTGCAACCGCCTCCGGTGAACGGCAGCAGCCTGGACTCGACGAGCAGCGGGCCCCTGCCGGTGCCTCCTCGTGGCTGGTGGAGGCCCGGCAATTCGTCGCCGCGGTCAGCCGCAGCGCGGCCAAGGACTCCGGTGCGCGGGCAGCGCTGCGCAGCGGTGTCGGCAAGGGGCTGGATGACGTGCCGCGGATGCACCGCATCGTGGCTCCGCTCCTGCCCGGCGGTGTGCTGCGGGACCCTGAGGGACAACGCGCCTTCTACACCGTCGCCGCACTGATCGCTGCCTATCACCGGCACGGTGCCCTCGGTCCCGGCGAGCCGTCCGGCCAGGGGGAGGGCGACGCAGCCCGCCTGGTGGCGGCAGCTGCGGGCGCAGAGCCCGATTCCGGGGCCGGGGTTCCCTCGCAGCGGGCAGTGCGGCGGGCGGAGGCCGAGCACAAGCGTCGCGAGCGGTTCGGGGACAGTCTGGGGCTGGCCTACGCGGCCGCGGTGGCCCGCGGCGGCCGGCAAGGCATTCGGGAGAGCGCTGCCGAGACCCGCCTGAACCTGCTGTGCAAACAGAGCACCTCCGGGCTGCACCGGCATCTTCCCTCTGCGGTGCGGCAGTTGTGTGACCGCAACGCGATGCCGGACTGGGCCCGGCTCCTGGTCGACCTGCGCACCTGGCCGCAGCAGCGCCGGCGGGTGGCTCGCTGGTGGTTGCAGGACTACTACCGCGCCCGCGCAGCAGCCGACCTCGCCGCAGCCCTCAACGCCGACGACTCCGCAGCCCCGACCACCGGCCCTGCTGCCTGACCCACCTGGCCTCGCGTTACCGATATCTCGCTAGGAGACAGACATGTCCAACATCGTTTCGCAGCCCGCCCTCGCCGGCCGGTTCATCGACTTCCATGTGCTGCAGAGCGTGCCCTACGCCAACCTCAACCGGGACGACACCAACTCGGTCAAAACGGTCCAGTACGGGGACCGGGAACGTACTCGGGTCAGCAGCCAGTGCTGGAAGCGCGCCGTGCGCCGGTACTTTCAGCGCAGCATCGGCGACAAGGCGCTGCGCACCCGCAGGATCGTTGAAGCGGTCGAGGCCGCGTTGCGTGACGAGCGCGGCTGGCCGGCGGACCTTGCCCGGCGCGCGGGGCAGCACATCGCCACGGGCAGCAGCATCAAGGCCGATCCGCCCTCGGAGGAGGAGCCGGCCTGGAGCACCAACGCCATGGTCTACGTGCCCGCCTCCGCGGTCACGGAACTCGCGGACCTCGCCGAGACCCACCGGGTCGACATCGAGGGGGCGAAGGACATGAAGAAGGGCGTCAAGAGCGTCCTGGCGCAGGACGACATCGACGCGGTGCTGCGCCGCCGCAACGGGATCATCAACCTGTTCGGGCGGATGCTGGCAGAGGTCGATGGCGCAGGCGTCGACGGCGCGGTGCAGCTCGCACACGCCCTGACCACCCACGGCACGGACGTGGAAGTCGACTACTTCGCGGCCGTCGACGACATCACCGACGCCTGGCGCGACACCACCGGCAGCGCCCACATGGGCAGCAGCGAGTTCAGCGCCGGGGTGTTCTACCGCTACGCCACGCTCGACCTGGCGGACCTGATGCGCAACATCGGCGGCGACGTAGAGGCCGCCCGCTCGTTGGCGACATCATTCGGTGAGGCATTCGTGCTGTCGCTGCCGGAGGCGAAGAAGACCTCCACCGCGCCGCACACCATCCCGGACCTGGTGCACATCAGCGTCCGCGCCGACCGTCCCTTGTCCTACGCCGCGGCGTTCGAACGGCCCGTCGGCGCCGACCGCGCCGGCGGATTCGCCCAGCCCTCACGGCGGGCGCTGGCCGACTACGCGCAGGCAGCCGGCCGGCTGCTGGGCCAGCGCGGCCTGGTCCACGCCGGCTGGGCCAGCTTGGAGGACAAGGACCTCACAGGACTCGGGGCCCGGATCGACTCGTTCGACGACCTGATCACCGGCTCCGTCACCGCCGCGCTGAGCGAGGCAACCGCGTGAGCGAGACCGACACCGCGGCGCCCGGCCTCCTGCTGCACCTGGCCGGGCCCCTGCAGTCGTGGGGCACACGCAGCCACTACAACGAACGCGACACCGCCCCACACCCCACCCGCTCCGGCATCATCGGCCTGCTCGGCGCCTGCCTGGGACGTACACGCAACGAAAGCATCGAAGACCTGGCCCGCTTGTCGCTGACCACCCGCACCGACCGGCCCGGCGTCCTGCTGCGCGACCTGCACACCGTCGGCGGCGGACTGCCCGCGAAAGGGACCGTCACCACCGCAGAAGGAAAGAAACGGCCCCCCTCCCAAGGAACCCTGCTCTCCCACCGCTCCTACCTGGCCGACGCCGCCTTCACCGTCTGCCTCACCGGAGACCCCCACACGCTGCGCACCTGCGAACAGGCCCTGCGCACCCCGCACTGGCCGCCCTACCTCGGACGACGCTCCTGCCCGCCGGAAGGCCCCCTGCTGCTCGGGCTGCTGGCCGACCCGCTGCACCACCTCGTGCAGCTGCCTCTGGCCCGGCCACGATCTCGCGGCGACGCCCGCATCGACTACCACTCCGACCATCCACTCGACCAACTGCCCACCCCCTGGCCCGCGGAGGGCACCCGCAAGACCAGCAGCAGGGCGCTGTCGCCGTGAGCGAACTCAACGACGACCCGCACGGTGGCCGCGCCTTCCGTGCGCGTGCCCTCTACCGGCGCACCCTCACCCAGCCCGCCGACCAATGCGCCGGCCAGGGCACCGACTACCTCACGGCGCTGGCCCTCTATCTCGACGCCCTCAGCAGCAAAGGAGCTGCACGATGACGGCTCTGTGGCTCACCCGCATCCAGCCTGATCTCCGCCACCGCGACGCCCGCCGCGACCTGTCCAGTGCCGTCGCCATGCACCACCGCATCATGACGCTCTTCCCCGACGGCCTCGGTGCCCACGCCCGCCTCCAAGCCGGCGCGCTCTTCCGCGCCGAAGACACCGGCCCCAACCCCGTCATCCTCCTGCAAAGCCAACTGCGCCCCGACCTCGACAAGCTCCCCGCGGGCTACGCCAGCGCAGCCACCAAAGACCTGACCCCCATGCTCGACGCCCTGCGCCCCGGCCTGAGCGTGCGGTACCGCATCACCGCCAGCGCTGTGCGCAAACCCGGCCACACCACCCGCGCCACCACCGGCGCACCCGCCGTCATACCGCTGACCGGAGCCGACGCCGACCATTGGTGGCAGCGCCAGGCCGAAGAAAACAGCGGACTGCACCTGAGCAGCGCGCACTCCACACCCCTCGACACCGCCCGAGGCGAACGAGCCCAGGACAAACGGCTCATCACCCACGCCCGCACCAGGTTCGACGGCACCGCACACATCAAAGACGCCGACCTGCTGCGCCAGCGGATTCTCAACGGCATCGGACGCGGCAAGGCATACGGCTGCGGCCTGCTCACCCTCGCACCCGCCCGGCAAGCTCTGTGAACGCCCACAGCACAGCCCGCCGCAAACTCGCCGCCCCCACCGTGGCGATGCTGCCCCGCACCGCCGACTCCCTCTCCTTCCTCTACCTCGACATCGTCCGCGTCCAGCAAGACGACACCGGTGTCTGCGCCGTCGTCACCACCGAACAGCGCGGAACCGAAGTGGTCTACCTACCCACCGCGGCCCTCAGCTGCGTGCTACTCGGCCCCGGCACCAGCATCACTGCCCGCGCGATGGCCACCCTGGCACGCCACGGGACCACCGTCGTCACCACCGGTGCTGGCGGCGTCCGCACCTACAGCGCCACCGTTCCCGGCTCCCTGAACACCCGCTGGCTCGAGAAGCAGGCACGCGCCTGGGCCAATGACGGCGAACGCCTCGGAGTGGCCCGGCGAATGTACGAGTACCGCTTTGGCTCCGGCACCGCGCCCCGCGAAGCCTCGCTGGACAGCCTGCGTGGTCTTGAGGGGCAGCGAATGAAAGCCCTGTACAAGCTCTTAGCCCAGCAACACCGCATCGGCCGGTTCAAACGCGTCTACGACCCTTCGGCCTGGGACCAGCAAGACCCCGTCAACCTGGCCCTGTCCGCCGCCAACACCTGCCTTTACGGCATCGTCCACGCAGCGATCATCTCAATGGGCTGCTCACCAGGTCTCGGGTTCGTACACAGCGGAAAACAGCACTCGTTCATCTACGACATCGCCGACCTCTACAAAGCCGAACTCACCCTCCCGCTCGCCTTCACACTGCACGACACACCCCACCCAGAGCAGGCTGCCCGCCGCCACTTCCGCGAGGGACTGCGCCTGTTCCGGCTGATGCCCCGCATCGTCTCCGACATCCAGCGGCTCCTTGAACCCGACTCCATCGACGAAGAGCAAGAGGACTCGGAGGAAGAAGTGGTGGACCTGTGGGACCCGGTGTCGGGAGCCGTGCCCGGCGGCGTCAACTACGCAGGCAGCGCTCGATGAGCCCAGCGCAGCAGGGCGGTGGCACGTGCCGTCGATGATCACTCTGTCCGTCACAGCCGTTCCCGATCACCTGCGGGGCGCACTGACACGCTGGCTTTTGGAAGTCACACCCGAGCTGTACGTCGGAACCGTATCGGCAAAGGTCAGAGACGAACTCTGGGCAGCCGTAGCCGACTGCACGGGAGACGGGATCTCAGTGATGGTCTATCCGACCGACACCGAACAAGGCTTCAGCTTGCGGATTTCTGGACAACGTCGCCGCCATCTGTGTGACTTCGACGGGCTCACACTGGTCGCGTTCAACTCGCCGCCAGCACCTGGGAAGTCAGATAACGAAATGGCAAACCCATGATGAATGTGCAGGTCGCGAAGGGTGCTCTCCGCGGGAGCGGAGGTGAGCCGCCCAGGGCGAGCCACACGAGCGACTTCATGTCGTGCTCTCCGCGGGAGCGGAGGTGAGCCGCCATGACCGGCCGGGACTCCGACGTCCTGCACATTCGTGCCCCGTCGCCCTGGACGCCAAGACCGGCGCCGACCGCAGCACCTCCCCCGGCGCCGCCCCGGTAGCCGTCAACGAGTACACCGGCATTGCCCTCGACCAGGCCGAGCACCACACGAATGAGTTTGAACCACCAGTGGTGGTGGTCCTGTCTGGCGGCAACATCGATACGCTGCTGCTAAAGGATTTGTTGCAGCATGGCATGCCCGAAGCCGGCCGATTTCTCACGTTCGGGTGCCGTCTGATGGATGAGCCAGGTTCGCTCGCGAAGCTACTGAATGAGGTGGGCGAAATGGGGGCGAATCTGGTTGATATGACGCCCCGGCGCTACGCACCAGGTTCGCTCTTCCATGAAGCGTACGTCCAGTTGCAGCTGGAGACCAAAAGTAAGAAGCACCGCGAGGAAATCAAGAAACACCTGCGGGAAAATGGCTACGACGTTGATTTCTCCTCCAGATAGTCGACGAGGAACGCCATCACTTCACCCGGTCCCGGCCTGGCCGCCCTGGGGTGCGTCGGGCCAGCGCCTCACGGTGACCGGGGGGCCGTCGCCCGTCCGTACGGGCCCAGGGCTCCCAGCTCTGCCCCCAGGGGAAAAGTAACCGGTGGGTAGCTTTCGGATAGTCAGATGACCCGTTCCCTCGCTCTCGTGCGCCTCTTTGGGCCGTCCGAGTGGAGCCCAGGGCAGGCGAGGGAAGGGGCGGGTGTGCGGCAAGAGTGGTCGCCGGAGGAGCTGTTGGCGAGCTGGACGCTGGTGGACGGCGACTGGGACCTGGTAGCGAACAAGAGCGGATCGACACGGCTCGGCTTCTCGCTGATGCTGAAGTTCTTCGAGTCGGAGGGCCGGTTCCCGGATCTGCTGGAAGAGGTTCCGCAGGCCGCAGTGGAGTACGTCGCCGGACTGGTGGAGGTGCCGGCCGCCGACTTCACGAAGTACGACCTGACCAGCCGGTCGGCGAAGAACCACCGCAAGCAGATCCGCGAGGCTCTGAAGTTCCGGCCCGCCACCCGGGCGGACGAGGAGGAGCTGATCGCGTGGCTCGCCGATGAGGTGTGCCCGGTGGAGCTGGTGGAGGACCGGCTCCGCGAGGCCCTGCTGGTGGAGTGCCGGGAGAGGACCATCGAGCCGCCGGGCCGCATCGACCGCATTGTCACCGCGGCCCAGACCCGGGCGGGAAGGCGTTCTGCGCACGGACCATCGAGCGCCTTGGCGGCGGGGGGGGGGGGGCCCGGCTTCTGGCGCTGGTGACAGAGGGCAGCGAGGCCGGCGTCGCTCTGCTGGCCGCGCTCAAGCGCGACCCGGGCGCGGTCGGTCTGGACTCCCTGCTGACGGAGACCATCAAGCTGAACGACGTGCGGAAACTCGGCCTGTCTGACGGGTTGTTCGCGGACTGCTCGGAGAAGCTGCTGGCCACGTGGCGGGCGAGGGCGATCAAGATGTACCCCTCGGACTTCCGGGATACCGCCGAGGACGTACGGATCACGCTACTTGCGGCGCTGTGCTCGTCCCGGCAGGCGGAGATCACCGATGCCCTGGTGGATCTGCTGGTCGCCCTGGTGCAGAAGATCAACGCTCGTGCCGAGCGGCGGGTGGAGAGGCAGTTGACGGCGGAGCTGAAGAAGGTGCGGGGCAAGGAGGGCATCCTCTTCAAGCTTGCCGACGCGGCGATCGGCAAGCCGGACGAGATCGTGCGTACGGCTCTGTACCCGGTGGTCGGGGAGAAGACGCTGCGTGACCTGGTCGCCGAGGCGAAGGCAAACGAGAAGGTCTTCAAGGCCAAGGTCCGCACCACACTCCGGTCGTCGTACAGCTCGTACTACCGGCAGATGCTGCCGCCGCTGCTGAACACGCTGGGCTTCAAGTGCAACAACACCGCCTACCGGCCGGTGATGGACGCGATGAAGCTGCTGGCCAAGTACGCCGACATCGACGGCAAGACCCGCTTCTACGACGCCGCCGACGAGGTGCCGATGGACGGCGTCGTACGCAAGGACTGGCGCGAGGCCGTCGTCGACGACAAGGGCAAGGTCGAACGCATCCCGTACGAGCTGTGCGTCCTGGTCGCGCTGCGGGAGGCGATCCGCCGCCGAGAGATCTACATCGAGGGCGGCCTGCGCTGGCGCAACCCGGAGGACGACCTGCCCGGCGACTTCGAGGCCACCCGCACCGTGCACTACGCCGCGATCCGCCAGCCGATGGACCCGCAGGCGTTCATCACGGACCTGAAGGAGCGCATGACCAGCGGCCTGGACAGGCTGTCGGCCGCGCTCGCGGACGGCTCGGCGGGCGGGGTGAAGGTCACCACCCGGCACGGCGAGCCGTGGATCACCGTGCCGAAGCTGGAGAAGCTGGACGAGCCCACCGGCCTCCAGGCGCTCAAGGACGAGGTCGTACGCCGCTGGGGGGCGTCCTCGACCTCCTGGACGTGCTGAAGAACGCCGACTTCGCCGCCGGCTTCACCGATGAGTTCGCCTCCGTCGCCGCGTACGAGCGTATCGACCGCGCCACCCTCCAGCGCCGCCTCCTGCTCGCGCTCTTCGCCCTGGGCACGAACATGGGCATCCGCGCGATCGTGGCCACCGGCGAGCACGGCGAGACCGAGGCCGCGCTGCGGCACGTCCGCCGGCACTTCATCACCGTCGACAACCTCCGGGCCGCCGTGACCAAGCTGGTGAACGCCACCTTCGCCGCCCGCGACACCGCCTGGTGGGGGCAGGGGACGGCGTGCGCGTCGGACTCGAAGAAGTTCGGGTCCTGGTCCTCGAACTTCATGACCGAGTACCACGCCCGCTACGGCGGCAACGGCGTGATGATCTACTGGCACGTGGAGCGGAAGAACGTCTGCATCTACTCCCAGCTCAAGTCCTGTTCGTCGTCCGAGGTCGCGGCGATGATCGAGGGACTCTTGCGGCACTGCACGGACGCCGAGATCGAGTCCAACTACGTCGACACGCACGGCGCGTCGGTTGTGGGGTTCGCGTTCACCGAGCTGCTCAACTTCCGTCTGCTGCCCCGGCTGAAGAACATCGGCAGTATCCGCCTGTACCGGCCCGACGACGACCCGCCCGGCTGGCCGGCGCTCGGCGGCTCCCTCACCAGGGCGATCCGCTGGGACCTGATCGCCCAGCAGTACGACCAGATGGTCAAAAGATCAGCGACGAGGATCAGGCAGGCTGAGCCACCCCCTCACATGAATGACGGGATGCAAGCGCCCCTCGGGTGTGAGTGTCGGCAAGCGACCGTCTGCCGACACTCACACCCGTGATCACGAACCTGCAGGTGGGCACTGTTGGCAACCCGCGTCGGAAATCAACGTCGGCGAACGGTCGTTGGGGTAGTTTCCGACAATCCTTCTCGGCTACTGCCGCACATCGACGGCCGACCAGAACCCTGATCATCAGGTCGACGCACTTCTCCGCAACGGCGTCGACCGCGACAACACGTTGCCAGCGGCGCGAAGGCGTCCCGCTCGAAACTCGATCTCGTCATGCAGCTGATGCGCGAGGGCGACACGTTGAAGGCGACCCGGCTCGACCGGCTTTCCCGCTCCGTCCTGCACCTGGTCACCCTCGGCGCGGAGCTGCGCGAACGCGGAATCGGCCTGCACGTCATCGAGCAGGGCATCGACACCGCCACCATGGAGGGACGCGCGATGTTCGGCATGCTGTCCGTACTGGCCGAACTCCAGCGGGAGCTGATCGTGGCGAATACGAACGACGGGCTCGCCTCCGCGCGGGCCCGCGGCCGTGTCGGAGGGCGCCGGCCGAAGCTCACCGAGGACCAGGCCGCGCTTGCCCAACGGCTCTACGACGAGCGGGAAAAGACCGTCCAGCAGATCGCCGACATGTTCAGCGTGCCCCGCTCGACGGTGTACGGGCACCTCGACCGCGAGAAGACCGTGCCCCGCCAGCCCAAGAAGACCGCGGTCACGAGGCCCTGAACGCTACTTTGCGGTGTCCGAGCTAGGACTCCGGAGCCGACACCGCCGAAGCATCGCCCTGAACATCGCAGACAGCTACTTTGCCCCTGGGGCAGAGCTGGGAGTCCGGGGCCTCATGCGCTGGTCGAGTGGGTCACCATGCTCATCGTCACCCGTGAGGGTGACCGCCGTTGCAAGCTCCCGCCGCATCAACGCGTGCTCGTCGCTCTGGTGTACCTGCGCAAGCACGACACCCTGGCCCAGCTCGCCGCCGGCTTCGACATCTCGGTCGGCACGGCCCACGCCTACACCACGGCGGTGATCGACCTCCTGGACGCCCGGGCGCCCGGTCTGCTCGAGGTCCTGCGCGAGCACGAACCGGAGTTCGTACTGCTCGATGGGACGCTCGCCGAGTGCGACCGCGTGAGCGACGGCCGGGCCGACTATTCGCACAAGCACCGTCGCCACGGCGTGAACGTGCAGGTCGTGACAGACCCGACCGGACAGGTGCTGTGGATCTCGCCCGCCTTGCCGGGCCGGTGCCACGACCTGACCGCGGCCCGCACCCACCGGATCATCCGGATCTGCGAACGTCAAGGCGTCCCCGTCCTCGCCGACCGCGCCTACCAGGGCGCCGGATCCTGGGTCACCGCCGGGCTCAGACGACCGCCCGGCGGTCAGATGTCCCCGACCCAGCGCACGATCAACCGGGCACTGGCCGCATCCCGGGCACCAGTCGAACGCGGCATGGCACTGCTGAAGTCCTGGCGGATCTTCCGAAGGTCCCGGATCAGCCCCAACCGCATGACGTCAGTCGCCAAAGCCGTCCTCACCCTGGAGAGGCACCGCTGAAAACGCTCAGTGAACCAATTCACGGAAATGCGCTCGACATTACCGCAAAGTGGAAGTTACCGCATAAGCGAGAAGAACTAGACAACTGCGGATAGGCCACTCCGCCTTCTGCTTCTCTGTTCCGGGGGGTGAGGCGTGCCGATTCATCCCAGCATGGTCGAACCCCTCGCCGAGCGCACCCGCGACCTGTACCCCGCGGCCGAAGAACGCCTACTGGGCATCATCGCCCGCCAGCTCGCCGACGGCCTCGACGCCCCAGGGTGGGCCGAGCGCAAGCTCGCCGCCATCCAGCAGCTACGCCGAGCGTCACACGGCGTCGTCGACGAGTTGGGCAAGGCCGTCAGCCTCGACGTGTTCGACGTGGTCGCCGAGGCGTACAACGAAGGGCATCGAGCCGCGGTCGCCGAGATTGGCGCCCTGCCTGATCAGGCGCGCGCCCTGGTCGACGACGTAACACCCAATGCGCAGGCCATCGACCGTCTCGCATAGGAAGCCGTCGACCGCGTCACCTCGACGCACCGCTCGATTCTGCGGGCCGTCCTCGACACTTTCCACGCCATCGTCGCCGAGGTAACCGCCACGCCCCTGCTGGGCACCGGCACCCGGCGGGACGCCACGCAGGACGCCATGCGCAGGTTCGCCGACGAGGATATACGTGCATTCGTCGACACGGCCGGCCGCCGTTGGCAGTTGACCAGCTACGCGGATGAGCGCGCGACTGGTGACCAACGCCGTCCGCAGGAGGGCCGCGAGTGCGCCGCCATGAGTCAGTCCAGTGACGGGCAGGAATGCCTCGGCGGAGAGTCGCAGCCCATCCGATGGCGGTTTCCTGGGCGGGTGGGCCATTCCGTCACCGGCAGGTAACCTGCCTCGCGTCGTTCAAGGCGCCTTTGTTGGCGCCTTCACCAGCACGTTCACCATGGGGGACTTCTCGGCCATGCCCGCTCCGCCGCCGCATCAGAACCAGCCGTACGGATACCAGCAATCTCCTGCGCCGTATGGACACCAACACCCTCAGCAGCCGTACAGTCAGCCACAGCCGACACCCAGGGCCCCTCAGCCACCGCGGCGCAACCCACTGCGGGCGTTGATCAACATCATCGTGCTCTTTGCCGTCATCGGCGGCGTCGTCTGGTGGGTAGTCGACTACAACACCAATCCGAATGGTGGAAAGGCCGCAGAGCAGGCGTCGGCCTCCGCCTCAGCTGAGGCATACAACAAGCGGCACAACCCGCAGGTCGGGGACTGCGTCAAGGTCACCGGTTCCGAGGACGACAACACTCTCCAAATGACCATCGTCGGATGTGACTCGTCTGAGGCCCAGTACAAGACGGCCGAGGTCCTCACGGGTGCCCAAGAATGCAAGCCAGACACGGCCCGGGCTATCTCCCTGAGGGGCCGTCACGCTGTCAGCACACGCTGGTGCTTCACCACGGTCTGATCTTTGTGCTCTACGAATCGGCCGCCGCCTCGGATGATGGGGCGGCGGCCGGTGCTGTGAGGGCTTCAAGGACGTCCTTCACCTCACACCCCTTGGGCTGGGCCCATGGTGTCAGGCGCTCGGGCCAGCCACGGCCGGCCGCCTGTCCTGGAACTCAGGTGATGTTTCCGTTGTCGGTGATGAGGGTGAGGGGCTGACGGGGTGCGCGAGGCAGCCTGAGCCGGGCCCGTTCCCGGTGGACCGCGGTGAGTTGGTCGGCACCGCTGGGGCCCCAGTTGAACAGCTCGAGGACCTGCTCGGGGGTGGCCAGGGCCCGGACATAGGTCTGGCCTGTGGCCGGGTCGAGCCGGGAGGGGCCTTCGTCGTGGTCACGTGCACCTTGGTCGGAGCACATGATCAGACGCAGGCCGCCCCCACGTCCGGCGAAACCCCAGGTGAGCGACCCAGTTCGAGACACCATTCGAAGCCGGAAGAAAAAGAACAAGCTTACCAGGTGAGCGACTTAGAGTCGAGGCGGTGCTCGGGCTCGAGCCCGCAGGCACCGAGCAGGACCCATCCGGTGGTGTGGGAGTTGGGACGGCACTGTGAGCCGTGTTCTTCGCCGCCCGGCAGTAGGGCCTTTGAGTTCACATTCCTCTGAGCAGGAGCTTCACCTCCTGTTCCGCCTCGGCCACGATCTCGGCTTCCGTCATGAGTGCTTCCGACGCCAGCATCGCGGCGTCGTTCCCCGCGACCAGCTCGGCGACTCGCACGGCCAGCTCCTTGGCTTCCGGCTCCCTCTCCAGCGTGAGGAGCTCAGGTGCCACGAAGGCCACGATCGCCGCGACTGCCATGACGCCAATGGCGACCTTCGCCTTCCGGCCGGCCGGCTCGATGCCCTCCTTCCAGGTCAGGTAGCGTCGCTGTGCCAGCAGGAACTCCCGACGGCCCCGGAGCAGGCTCACCATGGCGCGGCGGACGTCCCCGGTCCGCACCGAGGAGTCCACCGCCGCGAGCGAGGCGAAGGCGTTGAGCCAGATGGTCTCGGGCGGGACGGGTCCGTTGAAGAGCCGGTTGGTCCAGTAGCCCGCGAAGCCGGCGTACGACGGCCGGTCGATCAGCTCGGTTTGGACCCGGTGCTCGCCGGAGTAGTGATCGAGCTGCCGTCGCAGCTTCTGCGCGCCCTCGGCCAGCGCTGCCAGGGCCTTGGCCTTCGCGTCCGCCTCACGTGAGGGTTGTGGTGCCTCCTGTTCCCGGTTCTTCCGGGTGCGCCGGTACACCTGGTAGAGGATCAGTCCTTCCCTGCCCACTGGGTGCTCCGTGGCGGCGGTGCAGAGCACGCAGTCGGGGTTGCCCTCCAGCGGGCCCAGGACATGGGGCGGGAACCACGTGGCGTTCACGCGGTTCCACGGGCGTCCTCCGTGCTTGGTCTGGAGCAGTTCTGCGAGCCGGTACTCCTCACCGAGCTGTCTCTGCCCCTCCTCCGCGTAGCCGGCCGTCTTGATCTCGTAGATCGTCCGGGCGGTGAAGTCCATGATGTCGGGTGCCCGTTGGCGCCGGATTCCGCGCAAGTCCGCCAGAAACTCCTGCGCCAACTTCGCGTCCTCCGCTCCCCGCGGGAGGGTGATCCCGTAGTCCGGGTTTCCGCCGTAGAGGAAGTCGGAACCCACCAGGATCTGGTCGCGTGGTCCTGCGTGCGTGGCCCGGTACGTCTTCTCCAGGAGACGGTTCGCCGGGCCGTACACCGTCGCCGGTGCCGCACTCTCCGGCTGCCACTCCGGTGGCTCCGGACACGCCTCGCCGGGGTGGAGCTGTACCGTCCCGGCCTCGGGCGCCTGCCAGGTGTGCGGTAGCGGCCCGGCCGTTACGGCCAGGTCGGCGGCCCGGTCGGCTTCCCGCTCGGTGGCGGCGTCGGGACGGCTCACCGACCTCGGCGGCCTGGTGAGTCCGCGCTGCTGTCGTACGTGGGCCAGCTCGTGGGCAAGGAGTCGGCGTCCCGACGCGGTACTGGGTGCGTACCGGCCCGGCGCGAAGACGATCGAGGTGCCGGTCGTGAGTGCGGCGGCTCCCAGCGCCCGTGTCGAGACGGGATCGCTGTACACCCGTACGTCCCCGAAGTCGTGACCGAAGCGGCTGTTCGCCCAGGCTCGGGTGACCGGGTCCAGCGCGGTGCCGCCCGTTTTGGCGGCGTGCGCCAGGGTTAGGGCGAGGAGGTCGGCGGGCTGCCGGGCGTCGGCCGCCGGGCGCTGCTGTGCGGCGCGGAGAGCAGCCGGCGTGTGGTGCGATCGCACACCCCCATCGTCCCGCCGGCTCGGTGTGGCGGCAACACGGGCGTCAGGGCACTGCCAGGCACGCCAGCATGTCGATCCGCACGCTCTGGTCGCCGTCGTGGCCGACCGACAGCGTGTCCAGGCCGCCCGGCAGGACGGCCCGCACCGAGTCCGCCCCCCACACCAGCAGGACGCCGTCGACGGTCAGCGGCGGCACGGCCTCCGGCGTCCCCTTGGCGCTGAAGGTGACCGTGGCCGGCTGCCCCGCCTCCGTCCGGGCCCGGACGGCCAGCAGAACCGGATCACCCTTGTCCGGCAGCAGCACCACCTGCTCGTGGTCGCCGGACTGACCGGTCGGAGCGAGCGTCACGGACGTGAAGGTGTAGGACTCCGGATCCAGCACCATCGACATCGGCAGCGTGGGTCCCTCGGAGACCGCGACGGACGCGCTCACGGACACCTGCACCATGCGAACCTCCACCTCGGCCATACGGTCCGTACCGGGCGGCGAGCTTCGCACCGCCTCTGTCAGCGCGGCGTCACGCTGCTGTCACGGGGCCTCGCATGTGACGGCGCTGTGACGATGGCTTGACACGGCGCTGGAACGATCCGGCCGAGGTCCTTGCCGAAGGAGTCAGCATGCCCAAGCCCTCACTGGGCGCCCCCGGTGTCTATCTGACGGAGGCCCCCAGCGGAAACCGGACCGTCACCGGAGTCACCACCGCCGTCACGGCTTTCGTCGGCCGTGCCCTGCGCGGACCGGTCGACGAACCCGTGACGCTCACATCGCTGGCCCAGTTCGAGCAGGTCTTCGGCGGCCTGTGGCGAGACAGCGCGCTGGGGTACGCCGTGCGCGACTTCTACCTGAACGGCGGCGGGACGGCACTCGTCGTCCGTCTCGCCGGTGGCGCGACGAGCGCCGAGCTGGACGTGAACGGCCTGCGGTTGATCGCCTCCGGCCCCGGCTCGTGGGCCAACCACCTGACCGCCCGTGTGACCCACCCCGTCGCGCGGGACGCCCACGAGATCGCCCACGCCGAGACCTTCGACGACGAGGACCTCTTCCACCTGGAGATCCGGGACACTCGCCCCGGCAGCAGCGACGCTCCCGAGGTCTTCCTCAACGTCACGCTGGTCGACGGGCCACGCCGGGTGGACCGGGTGCTGGCGGAGTCCCGGCTCGTCCGCGTGGACACCATGCCCGAGGGCCTTGCCCGGCCGGGTGAGGGAACGTACGACACGGCCGCCGGCCAGGGGGACGACGGCCGCGACCTCGTTGTGGAGGACTACCTCGGCGGGGAGGGCACCCAGTTCGAGGCCGACGGCCTGGGCCTGTACGCACTCGGCCGCGCCGACCTCTTCAACCTGCTGTGTCTGCCGCCGTCACGCCCGGACGGTGACCTGCCGCCCAGCCTGTGGCCTGCGGCCCTCGGTCTGTGCGCGGCGCGCCGGGCGTTCCTGCTCGTGGACCCGCCCGTCGGCATGCGCCCCGCCGCCTTCCCCCAGTGGGTCGCGGACCTGGGGTTGTCCGGCGAGCCCTCACGCAACGCGGCCGCCTACCTGCCACGGATCCGGCGCGCCGATCCGCTGCGCGACGGTGCCATCGGCGCGTTCGTGCCCTGCGGGGGGCTCGCCGGGGTCATGGCGCGGACCGACGCGTCACGGGGCGTCTGGAAGGCGCCGGCCGGGCTCGACGCGGGCATCGTCGGCGCCACCGGGCTGGAACATGTCACGGGCGACGGCGAGAGCGCTCTGCTCAATCCACTGGGCATCAACTGCCTGCGCACCTTTCCCCAGGCAGGGGTGGTGGTCTGGGGCGCTCGGACCCTGCGCGGCGCGGACACGCTCGCCGACGACTACAAGTACGTGCCAGTCCGCCGGTTCGCGCTCTACCTGGAGGAGAGCCTGTACCGGGGAACCCAGTGGGTCGTCTTCGAACCCAACGACGAGCCGCTGTGGAGCCAAATCCGTACCTCCCTCGGCTCGTTCATGCAGGACCTCTTCCGCCAGGGCGCCTTCCAGGGGCGGACTCCCCGGGAGGCCTACTTCGTCGCCTGCGACGCCGAGACGACCACGCAGTACGACATCGACCGCGGCGTCGTCAACATCCTGGTCGGGTTCGCGCCGCTGAAGCCCGCCGAGTTCGTCGTCATCAGTGTTCAGCAGAAGACCGCCGGCGCGGTGGGCTGACGCACCGGGCCCGAAGGAGCGAGATGGCCGACTTCACGATCAACGCGACCCGCTTCGACCCGTACAAGAACTTCAAGTTCAGGGTCAAGTGGGACGGCCGGTACGTGGCCGGTGTCAGCAAGGTGGGCGCCCTGCGGCGGACCACCGAGGTGGTCAAGCACCGGCACGGAGGGGATCCGAGCACCAGCCGGAAGTCTCCCGGGCGCACCGAGTACGAGGCGATCACCCTGGAACGCGGCGTCACCCACGACCCGGACTTCGAGCAGTGGGCGAGCAAGGTGTGGAACTGGGGGACGGGGCTCGGCGCCGAGAGCTCGCTCAAGGACTTCCGCAAGGACGTCATCATCGAGGTCTACAACGAGGCCGGGCAACTGGCGCTCGCCTACACGGTCTACCGCTGCTGGGTCTCCGAGTTCCACGCTCTGCCGGACCTCGACGCCAACGCCCACGCGGTCGCCATCCAGTCGATCAAGCTGGAGAACGAGGGCTGGCAGCGCGACCTCGCTGTGACCGAGCCGACCGAGCCCTCGTTCGCCCCGTCGTGAGAGTCGGCTGAGCGTGCAGGCCGGGAAGACCGCGGTACGCAACCTCGCCGATCCCGCGTACCTGTTGACGGCGTGGGAGCAGGCTCTGGCTGTGCCTCCCGTCTCACGCGTGACCGTGCTGCTGCACTTGGCCGGGCTCGTCGACGACCTGGACGAAGCGCTCGACTCCGCGACCGGGCGGTGTTCGGCGCTGGCGGCCGAGGCGCACCGTATCGCCTTCGGGCGGGACGTCGACGGGCTAGTGCGCTGTCCGGCGTGCGGCGAACTGCTCGAGGCACGGGTGCGGTTGCCTTCCTCGGCCGACGTGCCGGTCGCCGAGCCGCCGGCGGATCCCGGCGAGGTGCGGGTCGGCGGGTACGCGGTCCGTGCGCCGACCGTGCGGGACCTCCTGGCCGCCGCGGTCGATCCCGGCGAGGCACGCGCCGTGCTGCTGACCCGCTGTGTGCGCAGGCTTGACGGGCGGCCTTTCGACCCGTCCGCGCTGACCTCGGACGAGGAGGCACGGGTGGACGAGGCCGCCGAACGGCTCGCGGGCGAGGCGGATGTGGTGCTGCGCGCGGAATGCCCCGCCTGCGCGGGCTGTGTGGTGGCGACGCTCGACGTGGGCGCGGTGCTGTGGGACCAGGTCGAGGCGGCGGCCCCCGCCCTGATCGCGGAGGTGGCCGCCCTCGCCCGCGCCTTCGGGTGGAGCGAGCGGGCGGTCCTGGCGCTGTCACCGACCCGGCGACAGCGCTACCTCACGCAGGCGGCCGCGCTGTGACCGGCTACTTCGACCGGATGGTGGCCCGTGCGCTCGGCCGCGAGCCCCGGCTCGTCCTGCGGCGGCGCTCCTCCTACGAACCGGCCGGCAACGGGACCCGACAAGACCTGGCGGACACGGCCGCCGGGACCGAGGAGTTCGCCCCGGCGCCGCCCGGGGACGGCCCTCCTGCACCCGGCCCGCTCACGCTCGAGACCGTGATCGGCGAACAGACAGACGGCGCCCACCGGCCTCCGTCGGTGATCGGCGAGCGGTCGGACAGCGCCCGTCGGCCTCCGTCGGTCGAGGCGACCGGGCAGCCGGCGCACCGAGCCACCGGTGCCGAGCGTCGCGCGCTCCGCGAGCCGGGCTCCTCGACGCCGGGGCGGTACGGGCCTGTCCCGGTGGTGCGGCGCGATGACGGCTCGAACACCGACCCCGTGGCGTCGCAGCCCGAACCGTACGACCGGGAGCGGTCCGGCGCGACGGGCACAGCGAATACTGGAGACGTCTCGGTCGTCTCCCGCCCCTGGCCACTCGGTGAGGAGCCGCCCCCGACGCTTCGCAGCGCGGCTGAGAGCGGCCTCGGAGCGCCCATCGGGCCCCTGATGGGACCGCCTGCCGCTGAGCTCGAACCCGACGCCGCCACGGATGCCCGCCACGGTGTGGCGTCCATGGGTGATGCGCCGTCGGACGATCTGGCGAACACCGCAGGGAACGCGCTCCCACCGGCCGCCGAGCCCACTCCGCAGTTGGGGACCGACGACCACCGCACATCGCGGCGCGCGAGCCCACCCGGGACGGCGGACCGCTCCACGCGGGGCGGTCCGGAGCAGCCCTCGGGTAGCAGTGGCACGTCCCGTCCCGCGGAACCCGGCAGCCCCCCCACCGGGTCGCCCCTGACCGAGGCGCCCCCTCAGCCGCCGCACATCGCCGTCCACCACCCCGTGGCCACCGCCCCGACAGCTCCCACCACCAGCAAGTCACCGCGGCCTGTCAGTGCGCGCCCCAGCACACCGTCAGGCACGGAAGCAACCGCGCCCGCCGCACCTGCCGCTGCCGCAGCCCGGCCGACCACGACCGCCGTCCCGGATCTCCTAGATGTGGTGCACGCGCATGTCGTGCCGGCGCTCGTCGAGCGGGGCCTGATCGCGCCCGGTACACGACCGGCCGTCCACCGGCCGGGCAACGCACCCGCCGGACCGGACGTCCCGCCGGACCGGCCGACGATCACCGTCGGTCCGCTGCGCATCGCCACGGTCCCGGACGGCCCGTCGTCGGCCGGACCAGGGGCGGGGGACGTCCACGTGCACATCGACCGGATCGACGTGCACCCGCCCCCACCACCGGCGACGCAGCCGCCGGTCTCCGCACCGCAGGCACCGCACCGGGATGTGCCCCACGTCGATCTGGCCGCCTATCTGGCCGCGCGCCGAGGTGAGCGCCGGTGAGCAACAGCCTGGCGATCGCAGCGTCGACCTCCACACTGCGGTACGTCCTCGACACGGCCCTCGGCAGCAGCCTCCCCGGCTCGGTCGGCGGCGCCCAGGTGACCACCCTGCGGCCGGACCGCATCGGCGCCGACGACCTCGCGCGCGTGCCCGGCATCAACGTGTTCCTGTACCTCGTGACGCGCAACGCCGCCTGGCACGCCCGCAGCCTGCCGCACCGCGGAACCGACGGCGCACCCTCGCAACGTCCCGTCACGGCCCTCGATCTCCACTACCTGATCACCTGCTACGGCCAGGACAGCGCACTCGAGGCGGAGCGGCTGCTCGGCCGAGCGATCAATGCGCTGGCGGTCAACCCCGTACTGGGCCCCAGCGTCGTGGCCGCGGCCGTGCGCGCCTATGGCGACGCCGACGAGACCGCCTTCCTGAAGCACACGGATCTCGCCGACCAGATCGAGTCGGTGCGGCTCTTCCCCGCCGCGCTCTCCGTCGACGAGCTGTGGAAGATCTGGTCGGTCTTCCCGCAGACGCCCTACCTGCTCTCCATCGGCTACACGGCCGGCGTCGTTCTCCTGACCGGGGAGACCGCCTCCCGGACGCCCCTGCCGGTCGCTCAGCGGGCGATCACCGTCGGCGCGTCGGGCGCGCCGTGCCTGCGCTCCGTCGTCACGGACCCGCCGGACTCGCCCGTGCTGAGCGGCACGATGCTCACCCTGCACGGGGAACGGCTGCTGGGGCCGACGACGCAGGTCCGGATCGGCCCGGCGCGTCCGGCTGTGCGACCAGGGGCGACGTCGACCCGGTTGACGGTGACCGTCGACGCACAGGTCCCGGCGGGCATGCACGCCGTCCAGGTGCTGCACCTGACGCCGTCCGCGGCGCCGGATCCGCCGTCTGCCCGGGTCACGGCTGCCTCGAACTCCCTGCCCGTCGTCGTGCGTCCGGCCGTCGCGGAGGTGACGGCGGGGCCCACCGACATCGTCCTCGCCCTGGACCCGCCCCTGTTCCCGGGCCAGCACGCGACGGTCTCACTGCTCCGCCTGGACGAGGACACCCACGACGCCCGTGGTGAACTCTGCTTCGTCCTGCCGCCGATCGGACCCGACGCTCCGGCGCAGCCGTCCGTCACCATCCCGCGCGCCGCCGTCACGGACGGCAGGTGGCTGGTCCGCATCCAGGTCGACGGCGTCGACAGTCTTCCCCACCGGGTCGACGGCGTGTACCAGGCCCCCGCGATCACCCTCCCGGTACCATGACCAGGGGCCAGAGCGGGCTCGTCGACTGGGAGCAGGCCAATCGTGACCACCTGATGGCCGAACTCGCCTTGCTGCGCCTCCTGTTGACGGAGTCCGGACGGAACGACGGGGCGGAGCA
The DNA here is from genome assembly GCF_000717345.1 of Streptomyces lydicus. Classification (GTDB taxonomy): domain Bacteria; phylum Actinomycetota; class Actinomycetes; order Streptomycetales; family Streptomycetaceae; genus Streptomyces; species Streptomyces lydicus. The sequence continues at coordinate 53,973 of NZ_JNZA01000041.1, forward strand.
CCGGCGCACCGAGGCCGAGCAGGCCGAGATCGCGGCCCGGCGCCGGCTCCCCGCCGACAGCGCGCTCGACCGGCTGGCGCACGGGTTCGGGCTGACCGGCTTCGAGCGCTCCCTGCTCCTGCTGACCGCCGGCCCCGAACTGGCCGCGGCATTCGCCGATGAACTGCGGACCGCGTGCGGCTCCCCCCTGCCCAGCTTCGGCATCGCGCTCGCCCTGCTGCCTGGAGCGCACTGGAGCGCGACCACCCCGGACGCCCCGCTGCGACGATGGAGCCTGCTGCGCCTGCTCGACACCTCGTCACCGATCAACAGTCCGCTGACCGTGGACGAGCGGGTGCTCCACCACCTGACCGGCGCCGGCTACCTCGACAGCGAACTGGCCACGATCGCCCGCCCCCTCCCGGTGCGCACACAGGTGCCCGCCCCGCTGCACCGCGCGGCCGAATCGGCGGCACACGCCTGGAGTCATCACCGGGCCGTGCTCCTGTCCGGCCCGCAGGCGGCGAACCTGCAGCTGGTCGCCGCGGCGGCGGGAGCCGCCCATGGACGTCAGGTCCTGCTCGTCTCGGTCGACGACCTGCCCACCGACGCGACGGCACGCCGGCGAACGGCCCGTCTCATAGAGCGGGAGACGGTCCTGTCCGGGCACGCCTGGGCACTCTCCCTCGACGGTGCGGATCCGGCCGAGCGCTCAGCCGTGCCCCGGGCGATCGCGGACCTGGACGTCCCGCTGGCCGTCCTCTGCGACGAGGACACGGCCGTGTCCTCCGACGCGTTCGTCCGTGTGCCGGTGGACCGCCTGTCCGCCGCCGACCGCGTGGCGCTGCTCCAGTCCGCGCTGCGGCGGGCCGGAGCACCGGAGCAGCACGCCGAGGAGGCGGCCGGAACGTTCGACCTCACGGCGGCCGACGCCGAGGAAGCGGCCCGGGACACCGCCCTCGGCACCCCGCTCTGGCAGGCCTGCCGGGAGCGGGCGAGGCCCTCCCTGTCGGGGCTCGCCCAAGTGCTGCGACCTGCGGCCCGGTGGAGCGACCTGGTGGTCCCCGAGGCCCAGGCCGCCCAGCTCCGTGCCCTGGTGGCGTCCGTGCGTCACCGCACCACGGTGCTGGACGACTGGGGATTCGCGGACCGTACGGCCGCGGAACCGGGTGCCACGGCACTGTTCGTCGGGCCGAGCGGGACGGGCAAGTCCTTCGCCGCCCAGGTGGTCGCCGGCGAGCTCGGGCTGGACCTGGTGCAGGTGGACCTCAGCCAGGTCACAAGCAAGTACATCGGCGAGACCGAGAAGAACCTCCGCCGGGTGTTCGCCGCGGCCGAGGACAGTGCGGCGGTCCTGCTGTTCGACGAGGCCGACGCGCTCTTCGGCCGGCGCTCGGAGGTCCACGACAGCCACGACCGGTACGCGAACCTGGAGACTGCCTATCTGCTCCAGCGCCTGGAGAGGTTCCGGGGACTGGCGGTCCTCACGACGAACGCCCGCTCCGCCCTGGACCGGGCCTTCACCCGTCGGCTCCGCACGGTGGTCAACTTCCCGCACCCCGACCCGGCGATGCGCGAGGCGCTGTGGCGACGGGCCTTTCCACCCGGCACCCCCGTCGATGGCCTGGACCCGGCCGAGTTGGCCCACCTGGACCTGGCCGGCGGTGAGATCGCCTCGGTCGCGCTCGCCGCGGCGTACCTCGCTGCGGCCGACCGCGGTCCGGTCGCCCACCACCACGTGGTGACCGCGGCGCGGTGGGAACTGGCGAAGTCCGGCAGGTCGGCTGTGGCCAAGCGGACCGGGAACTGACGGAGCGTCGTGGTCAGGCGGGAAGGGTCTTGTCGAGGAAGAACGTCAGAGCGAAACGGCCGCCGACGACGGCGTCGTCGGTGGGGAGCTGAATGCGGGTCAAGCCGTTTGCGTCGAGGACGAACGGGGCGTGGCAGTTAAGGCACAGGGTCGGGTCCGCACCGATAATGGCCGATCCCTCGATGACGAAGCGTCCGACAATCGGTTTGACCGACGCCGGAAGCGCGCCCAGTTGGGAAGGGAGCTGATTGTCGAGCCACCGGATTGTGTCGTCCTGCGCGAACCACTGCACGAACCGGGGACCGTTGTCGAAGGACTTGGAAGGCAGTCTGATCGTGCGAACCCCGATGAGGGGCCCAGCCCAGGGTGAGGACTCACCCGTGAGCGGCCACGGCAGATCGAGCTCGACGTAACACACTCCTTTGCCCTTCACACTTCGCTGGTCGATGTCCTGATCGACCCGGGCGAAGATGCCGCGGCGCAGGATGGCCGGCGTGAGCGCGTCACTGTTGACCAGTTTCAGGTCAGGCTCCCCGTTGACCTTTACCCCGGTGATGTGGATCCCCTGTCTCGGGGCCTGGGCGGTAACGGTCAGCGGGGCACCCGGCGTGTTCTGGAGGACGAGCCGGAGAGTGTCGCTGGGCGCTCCGGGCGCGGGCTGCCACCAGAAGGCGACGGACCCGTCCGCAGCCGTCGGGGCCGTCGCCGATGCCTGCCCGCCCGCTGTCGACAGATCCGCCGGGGGCTGTGCATCCGTCGCCTTCAGCACTAGGCCACCCGTCGTCGCCGTCGCCACCACCTGCTTGTTGGCGACGAGGCCGCAGATGCTGTCCGCCACGACCCGCACCGGCTGCGGAAGCACCTTGCCCTGAGCCTGGAGGTGCTGCCCGTCACCGCCGAGCAGTCGCAGCTCAGCGCGGTCCACGATTTTGCGCAGGGCGGTCTCAACGCTCTCCGAGGCGCCGAAGACCCCACAGTTCGCCGGTGGAGCGAAGGAGACCTCGGCGGCCGTGACGCGTTCCTTCGGTAGCGCCTGCGCGGTGACGGCCAGTGGGGCGCCTTGGGCGTTCTGCAGCGCCAGCCGGAGCACATCGGTCGCGGCTGCGTCCGCGGGCTGCCACCACAGCGCCGCCGACCCGTCCGCGCTCGTGGTCACCGTCGCCGTGCCCTGCCCGCCCGCCGTCGAGAGGTCCGCAGGAGGCTGAGCGCCCGTCGCCTTCAGCACCAGGCCGCCCGTTCCCGCCGTGGCCACCACCTGGGCACCGCTCACCGGCCCGCAGGCGCTGTCCACGACCAGTCGCACCGGCTGAGGAAGGACCTTGTCCTGGGGCCGGAGGTGTTGGCCCTCACCCCCCAGCAGTCGCAGCGTCCTGCGGCCAGCCACCTTCTCCAGGGCGCTCTGCACGGTCTCCGATGCGGCGAACACCCCGCAGCCGGACGGCGCGGTGAAGGAGATCCGGTCGGCGGTGCTGTGCCGGCCGGTCAGCGTCACGGACCGGCCGTCCTCGTGGTCCAGGAGTTCGGCGGTGACCGTCTGTGTCGCCGGACCGTGGATGTCCAGCGTCCAGGTGACCTGGGCGACGCCGTGGGAGTCGCACAGCGCGATGCGCTCGGTGTCGGCCCCCTCGCCCCCTTCGAGCCGACCGCCCTGGGTGCGGAACCGGACGCGGGCGCCTGCCAGCGGCAGTCCCCCGTTGCGGGCGGCCACCCGAAGCGGCTGGGGCAGTGCGCTGCCGGGCGGGGCCTCCTGGCCGTCGCCACCCGCCGGGTCCAGTGTGACGAGGTGGATCAGCGCCGGGAAGAGCCGGCGGCAGTCCGCTTCGAGCGTCCAGCCGTCGTTCTGCTTGTGCAGGATCGCGAGCGCCGTGGTCTGCCGGACGGGGCCGGAGGGGGGCAGTGCCTCGCCCTGCCCGTTGGGTCCGGCCGGCCAGTCGATGGAGCCGGCGGTGGCCGTCTGGCCGTAGAGCAGACGTACCGTGCGGGCCGGGACGAGCCAGTGGTCGCCGGTCGCCCGGGTCCCGCTGTCGTGGGGGAACCGGACCTGGATGCCGTCCTCCAAGTCAAGCGGCCCGGTGTCCAGGGGGCGGGCCGGGCCCTCCCAGCGGCGGACCAGTGGTGTGCGGCCGAGGCCGGCGAGGGAGGCCGGTGCGTCGCCGGTCCAGTGCACGGTCAGCCGCGTGCCGCGCTGCGCGGTGACGGTGGCGAGGAATCCGGCCCGGCCGCGCAGTTGCAGGTCGACGCCCGTCACCTCGACGGTGTCACCCGGCCGGATGGACAGCTCCTTGTCGGGTCCTTCCCGGTCGAGGGTCAGTTCGGCGCTGTCCCCGTCGACCGCCGCCGTGACGGCCAGCAGCGAGGCGACGACACTGCCGTTCTCCCGGGACCACACGAACTCCGTACCACCTGCTTCGGTAGCGCGGATCTCCACGCGGTAGAGCTGGTTCTCCAGTCGTGTGTAGCCGCCGGAACTCGTCGTGAGGCGGCAGGGATCGACCGGGGCGTCGGGTCTGCTGAGCAGCGCGGCCATGGTCCCCCGGGTGGTGGCGAAAAAGCCGGGCGCCCGCAGTGCGGCCATGTCCTGGCCTGCCGTCAGGGACATCAGCCGGACGCGCCAGACCGTCTGCGCGCGGGTGGTGGTGTCGGGGCCGCCGAGGGCCGGTTCCAGCAGCGCGGCCCGCTCGTCGGCGGTGACGTGATGGGTCCAGACGTCCAGCAGCACCGCATAACGGCCGTTCGTGGCGGGTTCCGTGACGGCCGGTACGTCGTCGACCTCGCGAACGTACGGCTGGTCGGCGAACGGCCATCCGACCGTCTCGGGAGCGGCCGGGGCGGGCGCCTCGACCAGAGTGCCCGCGACGTAGTACCGCCCGGGGGTGATGCGCAGGTCGCTCCAGGGGGTCGCGGCGGGTCGTTCTGCGGCAGCGGTGACGACGGCGAACCCGGCGCCGTCCGTCGGGCCGCCATCCGGGCCGACGACGTCGCCGGTCCTGACCTCGTCGTGGTGCGCGGTGATCGCGGCCTGTTCGTTCCAGTCCGCGTCGAGCAGCACGCGCCCTTGCTGGAGGAGGACGGCCCGGTAGGCCTGCTGCGGTTGGAACGTCCAGCGGGTGAAGTCTCCGTGCATGCGTGTCAGCTCCCGATGATGCCGATCTCCAGCCCGGCCGGTACGTAGGCGGCAAGGTGCTCGCGCACCGCCCTCACGCGCAGCGGCCGGTGCAGATGGTGGTGGACGCCCATCTCCGTGCCGCCTTCCCCGCCGTGGGTGATCTCGGCGGGGCAGGCCGGTGCGAGCGCCAGGTAGTACGGCGAGCCCGGGTCCATCGAGACGTACACGGGCTCCAGCGGGGCCCGGTCGTCGGCGGGCACGCAGTGGAAGCGTCGGGGCAGGCGTGAGCCGGGCCGGGCGTAGCAGTGGCGCAGACAGCCCGTCTGCCGTTGCTCGGCGACTGCGATGCCGTCGATCAGGCTGTCGGTGCCGTCGATAGTCCGGGCGGCCACGGTGCCCCGTACAGTGCTGCCATCGATCGAGAGTGCTGCGCCCGGTGCCATGACGGCCCTCGGGCCGGGCCGGTCGTCGTTCGGCGCGGCGGCTCGGGCGTCGATCACGGACTCGGTGACGTTGAGCACGGGGACGCGCTCCGGCAGTTCGACGGCGTGGACGACGCTGCGCACGACCTCCACCCGCAAACGGCCGTTGTCGCCCTCGTCACCCGAGGTCACCGTGATCCGCCCGGCCAGCGTGCTCTGGGCAACCGCCAGACGGCTCAGCTGCCCCGGACGGACGGTCAGATCGCCGTCCAGGAGGAAGCCGTCGAGGACGATGCCGCTGTCTGTTCCTCCCTCGACGGCCAGCGGGCCGGCGAGGTGCGGTCGCAGTCCGTCGGGCCGGTAGAAGTGGGCCGCGGCCGCCGGGTGGCCGGGGGCCGGACAGGCCGCGGCGACCAGGACGAGCCGGGCGCCGGCAGGCACCGTGGCGGTCAGGTCACCGGGGTGGCTCGCGTTGTCCCCGACCGCCACGACCACGGTCGTTCCGGCGGTGGCGGAACCGGCTGCCTCCCACAGCCCGTGGGCGAGCACGAGCCCGTCGGCCAGTGAGGTGGCCACCGTGCCGGAGGGCTCGGCGTCGGCGCGGACGGTGATGACGCCCAGCACGTTCCCGTAGCGGTGACCGTCGGCCGCGAGCACCTGGGTGTGGATCCGGCCACGGTCGTGGGTGCCCGCGCCGACGTCGGCGAGAGCCGCGTAGTGGTAGCGGACGAACAGGTCCAGCTGCGGGGCCGGTTGACCGTCCTGGTAGGCCGTGAGCTGCCCGGTGACGGTGTCCACGCTCACCTGCGTGCCTTCGACCGGCGCAAGGTCCTCGAGGCCGCAGACCCGCAGTCGCTGCGGCTCCAGCTCGGTGGGCTGCTCGACGGTGGCCGGACCCAGTCGGGCGACGCGGACCCGGACGGGCAGCAGGTCCGGGGCGACTTCGCCGCGCCGGGCGGCCGTGAGGAGGGCCAGCAGGCGCCGGGGCCGCAGCGGGACGGGCAGGTCCTCCTCGCGCGCGAGCCGGTCGGTGTCCCTGCGGCTCCGGCCGCTCGGGAAGAGCGGGGTGGTGCGGCCGAGCGGGTCGACCCGGTATCCGCCGTCGACGGCGCGTACCGCGGACCACCGGTCGCCGAGGGGCTGTTCGGCCGAGTCGGGCCCCACCAGGCGGGTGCGGAGCGGGAAGAGGACCACGCCGACGGAGGGGAGGTTGTGGCGGCCCCGCCCTCGCCCGACACTGCGCACGTCGGCCGAGCGGGCGAGCGGGTCGAAGGCGCCCCGCGCGGGATCGGTCAGGTCGGGTGGTGGTACCGAGCGGTCCACGCGGCGGTCGTGACCGCGGCCGAGGTGGTCCAGGCGTTCCGCGTGGCGCAGCGAGGCCACGGCGGGGCGGTCCGGACGGGGGTGCCGGACGTGGGTCGAGACGGCCAGCAGCCGGAAGTACTCGACGGCCCGCGCCTGCCACCCCGTGACTTCACCGGCGAGCTGTTCGAGGACCGTCGCGGTGCCCTTGCGGCGCCGGTGGGAGAGGGTATTGGCGACGACGGTGCGCCAGCTGACCCCGTCGCCGAGGTCGGGCAGGGGCTCGGCGAGGCCGATCAGATCGGCGACATACGGCAGCAGCCACTCCTCGCAGGTCTCCACGAACCAGCCGTCGTACAGGTCCCCCAAGTCCCCTTCCAGCACGGCCAGTTCCTCGGCGACCGCGGACAGCAGGGCCTGCAGGGTCCCCTCCGACCGGTCGTCGAGGGCCCACAAGTGGGCGGGAAGCAGGGCGCGGAAGCGGTCCGCCCCGCCGGGTGCTCCCGTGGTGGTCACGGTCATGGCGTCATCCTTCGGATGTCGGAGCGGTCCGCCGCCAGTGCGAGCACTGTCGCGGGCCGGATCGTGCCCGCCGCCGAGCGGGCCGGTGACGGGCCGATGACCCGTTCGGCCGCCGTGTCCGGGGGGAGAGCCGTGGATCCAGGAGACAGCCGCAGCAGGCGCGGCAGGGTGCAGGAGGCGACGCCGGGGACGCCCCGGGCCACTGCCAGCACGGCGGAGTCGGTCACCGGGGGCCCGAACGGCCGTCGGTGCGCGGCGAACTCCTGGCGCAGTGTCTCCGTGACGCGTCTGCGCACGGCGGACCACTCGGACCCCGGCTCGGGCTCGACCTCCATCCGCAGTCCGTACCAGAGCGTCCCGGCCGTCAGGACCAGCAACGGGACGCGCGGGTCGCGGACGGCGGCGAGGGCCGCGTCGAGACCGGCCAGCAGGGCGTCGTCGAGGGGCGCGGAGCCCAGTCCGGTGACCGAGACGACGACCGTGCGCCGGTGACCACTCCAGACCGTTTCGGCCCGCGCGGCTCCGACACCGGCGAGGCCGCGGACGAAGTCCTCGTGGTCGGCCACGGACACGACGCGGTCCAGCGTGCGCATGCGCAGCGGGATGTCGGGCCGGGTGTCCGCCAAGGCCGCGGGTGGCACCCAGCCACGGGTGGCGGTGGGGTTCGTGACGGCGCTGATACCGAGGGGACGGCTGAGCGGCAGGGTCAGCTGTCCGGGCTCGAGGTCGCCGTCCCTTCCGGTTCCGACCCGGTAGTCCGCGGTGATGTTCTCGGTGCCGGTGGGCAGCCGCGCGCCGTACTGGCCGTCGCCGAAGACGACCTCGACGGTGCCGTCCTCCGCGCTGCGGACGGCGAACACCGGGTCGTGCGGTCCGGCGGCGGCCAGGGACGGCACCTCGCGCCAGGGAGCCCCGTCGACGCTGATCCGCAGCGTACTCGCCGGTTCCGCGGTCGCCTGCGTCCGTCGGTAGCTGAGCGGTCCGCGCCGGGTGCGCAGGCGGTGGAAGGTACGGGCGCCGTCGCCGCTGCCGAGCACCTGGTGGACCGGCTCCCCGTGGGTGGCCCCCACCACGTTGCCCAGGACGGAGACGGTATGAGGAAGGTAGGAGTGCTCTAGGGGGCGGTCCAGGGTGACGGTCATGACGGTGCCCGTGTCGTCGATCGTGCTGGTCAGCACCATCGCCCGTTCCGCCGCAGGGGTCCCGTCGACGGTGGTACCGCGGACGATGACGGCCCGCTCCGGGGGCAACGGGTCCGTGGTGGCCACGAGTTCCAGCTCGGAGCCCGCCACCGGGCGGGTCCGCGGCATCACCGACGCCGGCAGCTCGGCCGACTGGCAGTGTACGAGCGTGGTCCGGACGTCGAACAGCGCCGGATCGACGGCGTCGTCGATCCGGACCTGCGTGGTCCGGCCGCTGAGCCCGTTGTGCGCCTCGCCCGAGGGCGTCACCTGTCGTGCCGTCAAGGGCAGGCAGGTGGCGCCGACCTGCACGACCAGCCAGGAGCCGGGCAGGATGCGCGGGTGGTCGCCGTCCAGGGTGAGGTACCTGTCGGTGCCGCTGGCGGGTGCCTCGGTCGCGGACCCGGACGGCTGGCCGGTGAGTGCGAGGAGAGCGGCATCGGGAGCGTTCCAGCCGAAGAGGTTGGCGCGTGCGGCGAAGGTGTGGACACTGCCGCCCGGTCCGTGCGGCCGGTCGCCCGTGGGGAGGGTGCCGGTCGTGACGGGCTCGAGGTCGAGCAGCGTCCAGGACGGGTGCCCCGGGGGTGCGGCCGTCACGCCGGTCACCCGCAGGACGGCCGGGGTGGGTGCGTCCCGCTCCGGGCCCGGGTCCAGGCCGACCGCCAAGAGGGTGTCACCGGGTCGCAGCACATGTGCGGTGCCGGTCAGCCAGAGCCGCCGCGTCGCCTCGTCACAGACCTGCGGGTCGGTGGTGACGGCGGCGAGGGCGTTCCAGGCGGCCCGCGCGTCGAGGTCGTCGTCGGTCTCGAACACCTGCGGTGCCTGGTGTTGGCCCGGCACGCTCTGCACCAGGGAACCCTTCGGCACTATGGCGGCCGTGGGCGCGCCGACCGCCTCCTCCACGGTGAACGCCAGATCGGCTGCGGCCGCGACTCCGGGACCGAGTTCCTGGCCGAGGCTGCGAGCCAGTTCACGAACCGAGCGCAGTTCGGTGGCGGTCCGCAGGTAGCCCTCCTGGGCGATCCGCTCGGTGTAGAAGGAGACGATGTCGGCGACCACGGCCCATCCGTCCAGCAGGGCGATGGCCGGTTCGTCGGCGGGGCGCCGGGCCAGCGCCCGGACGGCCGCCGGCTGTGCCTGGTGCTGGAGGGTGGCCCGCATGGCGGTCATCGCCCGGGCATGAGTGGAGATCCGGCGGCTGAGGGCGGGTTGGCCCGGCGGGTTGGCGGTGGACCGCTCGGCACGGCCTGCCTCGGGACGGGTCACGGGCCGCTCCGCTCGACGATCTCGATCTGTCCGAACCGGGGGCGACGGGGGTCGCTGTCGCAGCGCAGCGTTTCGCGCTCCGACGCCCGGATCCGTCCGGCGGCCAGGTTGGCCCGGTGCTCCGCCTCGCCCGCGCCCAGCCGGGCGAAGCGCTGCACGTCCACCAGGGCCGTTCCGACCACGGCCATCGCCGCGCCGACCAGGTCGCTCAGCAGGAGGGGCCGACCCAGGGCGAGCCGGTCCGGGTGGAAGAAGCCTCGGCCGCCGGCGGGGAGCACGGCTGCCGACAGCGCCGTGCGCAGTTGGCGTGCGACCGTCTCGGCGAGGTGTCCCCGGCCCGGGCAGAAGGCGATCCGCAGGTCCAGTGGGACGACGACCGCGCGGGCGAGCTCCACTTCAACTCCGGCCGTTCGCCGGGTGTCGAGCAGGCCGGCGAGGCCGGGGGCGAACGAGTCCGCGCCGTCCTCGACGTCCACGACGACCTGCTGGACGTGCCAGGAGCCGGCCCACCGTGACCGGGAGGCGGCCCTGCGGACGCCCTGGGCGCCGAGGGCGACGGCGGTGTAGTCGGCGGCGGTGACGGCCCGTCGGCGCAGGTGGAAGGTGTTCGAGGCCAGTTCCCTGACCTCGGGCAGCGGCTGCGGATCGGTGCCGCCAGAGGCGGCCAGCGGGTTGGTGACGGCGATCCCGTCGAGCAGCGTGCCGTCGGGCAGGGGCAGCAGGGTGGTGAGCGTGTCCGGTCCGGTGTTGCCCGCCGTGCCGCCGCCGAGCCGGTAGCGGGCGGTCAGCACCGCGCCGGGCCCGGGCCGCCGTCCGGTGGTGCCGTCGCCGAAACGCAGCCGGACCGTGCGGTCGGCTTCCGGCTCGGCGACGAACAGCGCTGCCCCGCAGCCGCTGCCGATCAGGTCCGGGCTGGCCGTCCAGCGCAGGGTGCCGTCGTCGAGCAGGAGTTGGGCGACGGCCTCGCGTGGATCAGGGCGCAGGGCCTCCGTCGCGCTGCGCCAGCCACGGCTGGTTGCCGTGTCGCCGACCGGGGCCGGGTCGGCGGGCGCTGCCCAGGCGAGGCCCGGCCGGCGAAGCACTGGGCGGTAGGCGCCGTCGGCGACCGACGGCGGATCGAGGTGTTGTCCGGTGAGCGAGGCGCCGTGGTCGGCGAGGACGACGTTGGCGAACGCCACGGTCGTCGGCCGTGGGTCGGTCGGGTCAGGGGTGGAAACCCTCAGCTCCACCGGCAGCGCGTCGCCTTCGTGCCAGTGCAGTTCGAGGACGCGCCGGGTGGCCAGGAGCGTGTCGACGCGTTCGGCCGGGTCGCGGTCCAGGCGCACCGCGCAGCGGCGGGCCGGATCGCCGTCGGCTGTCCCGCCCAAGGCGCCGACGTCGACCAGGAGCAGGACGTCACCCGCTCGCAGACCGGGGTCGGCGTCCGCCGGCACCGCCACGAAGGCCGACGTGGCGCCGACCGGCAGGGTGACCTCCCGGGCGCCCCAGGCGTGCAGTGGGAGACGGTTGCGGTCGCGGCTGAGCCGGGCAGCGGCGCAGGTTTCGAACACGACGGCGCCGGCACCGGCCGCCTCCGCCACCGGGGGCGGCCGTCGACCGGGCGCGGACCCACGGTCGGCGACCGCGCTGCCGCGCGGCAGGTCCGTCGTCGTCGGGGTGTCGAACGTCAGCCAGGTACGGGCCGAACAACCCTCGTGCATCCGGTGGTCGAGGAGTCGGGCGTGTCGGCGGACGGATGTCCGCAGGCGGGCAGTGCTCAGGTAGGCCTCGGTGGCGATGGCGTCCTGACGGTAGGCCAGCCGGTCGCCGAGGTAGGCGAACAGTTCGATGAGGGTGATCCCGATGTCGGCCGGCGAGCGGTCCGTCCAGTCCGGCAGCAGCACGCTCAACCGGTCCAGCAGTCGGGTGCGCAGGCCCTCGTAGTCCCGGGCGAGGTAGTCGAGGACGGGGGAGGCGGCGGTCCCGGGCGCGTCGTCGGGCGTTCGGCAGTCCAGCTCGACGGGGCAGTCCGCACCGAAGTCCAGCGGGATCTGTGCGAGCGGTCCGTCGATTCCCTGGGGCGTGCCCGTGCCGTCCTCGCCGACCAGAGCGAGCGTGTGGACCGACCGGCCGCCGCCTTCGGTCCGCACGACGAGGACGCGGCTGCGGACCCCGGCCGGGACGGCGTCGTCCACCTGCCGTCGGTCGTCCCCTGTCACGCCCGGCAATGGGTCCGGGCCGGTCACTTCCTCCGCCGAGTAAGCCCAGAGCACCCGGGCCGGGTCGGCCATCGGGTCGTTGCCGGCGCCGTCGGCCAGGACGATCCGGTCCCGGGCGGCACCTCCGGTGATCCAGGCGGGCACCGGTCCTTGGACGAGGTGTACGGCCAGGGTCCGCTGCTGCGAGGTGCCGGGGCGGCCGGGCTCGGCGGGCCGCCCGGGCAGCACCTCGACGAAGTCGATCCCGTCGAGGCCTCGGGCTGCCGCGATTAGGGCCTTCCGGGCGTCCCGGTCGAGGCCCGCGACCGGCGAGAAGCCGACGGGCTGCCCGGCTGCCCGCGCCTGGGGACGTCCGTGGGCGTCGGTCACGGGGCACCACTCCCCCCGCTCACCCGCAGCACCTTGCTCTCCCCCGACGGGCTGCCGGGTCTCAGCGCGGTGTACACCACGGTGACCGACAGCACGGCGTCCTGTGCCTCCACGGTAATGTCGTCGAGTCTGAGCAAGTCGCCGAGCCACTGCTGGACCGCGGCCTGGACGAGGGCCTGCGTGCCGCGGGCGAGTTCGTCGTTGCCCGGGGCGAAGACCATCCGGTCGACCCCGGCGCCGAAGTCCGGGCGGTTCACCCGCTCACCGGGCCGGGTGAACAGCACCGCCTCGATCAGCCCGCGCAGATACTCCTCGTCGTCGACCAGCGCGAGGCGGCCCCGGGTGTCCAGGCGCAGCGGGAATCCCAGGTGCATCACACCCCCCGTACTCGGGCCTGGACGGTGGTGACGAACAGGGGTCCGCCCGTGGGGATGCAGACGGCCGTGCCGCCCTGGATCACCAGCGGCAGGCCGAGCGACCGGATGCGGCTGGTGCCCGCCGTCCACTGCCCGGTCGCGCACGGCAGGGTGCCCGGGGCCGGGGCGCACCCCGCGACCGCCCACGGCGGTCCCACCACGACGGTGGCGCGCCCCGAGACCTTGACGCGCGGGTTCAGGACGGTGGGGGTGGCCCGGCCGGCGTGGAGGCAGATCGTGACGGCGCCGTCATGGGCCAGGTATCCAGGCATCAGGTCACCTCCAGAGCGCCGTTGTTCACCGAGACGGTGGGCCCGCTGAGCTTCACATCGGCCGGTCCCGCCGACAGCTCCAGTCCCTCGCCGGTGCAGGAGATCCGCACGGGAACGGCCGCGGCCGGTGGGCCGACCTCGATGGTGAACCCGCCGCCCGGGAGGTCGCTGAGCGTGACCGTCACGGCTTCTGTCTTCCACATCTTGACCCCGGGCAGGGCCCCGGCGGCGGGCGCCTCGCCGGTGCCCCAGAAGCATCCGGCCAGGATCGGCCGGTCCGGATCACCCGCCTCGAACTCGACCCACACGTTGGCGCCGGTCGGCGGTACGGCGAACAGACCCACATCGGGGCCGGCGTACGGCACGCAGGGCTCGGCCCAGGAGAGCCGGCCGGTGCCGAGCACGGCCGGGACGCTGACCTGCACCCGCCCCCGCATCAGGGGATCCGTGTTCGCGGTGACCTTCCCCCGGTACTTCCCGTAGAACCTGGTCACACTCGCCTCCTCCGGTCGCCGCCCGGCCCGCCCGTCGTCATGGCAGCACCACCGGAACCGTCGAACCGTGGCCGTCCCGGGCCAGGACGAAACGCTGGGTGTAGGACCCGGGTTCGAGGGCGTGCTCGACGCTGCGGACGTACCACAGGCCGTCGTGCGACCAGCCGGCCCCGCGCACGCCGACCAGGGCCCGCGGGCGGAGCACGTCGCCGTAGCGCTCGCCATCGGCCTCGCCCTCGGCCACCACGGCGTCGGCGGACCGGTCCACCCGCGCTCGGGCCCGGGAGAACGCGCCGATCACGTCCACGCCGCTGTCGCGGACCTCGCGCCGCCGCCGGACGTCCGCCTGGTGCCGCAGCCAAAGCGGGACGACAGCCAGGGGTTCGAGGAGGCTGCCGGACACCGCCACCGGGACCTGGGCTCCGGTCCTCGGGTCTTGGACGGCGCCGTCGATGAGGACCGGAGCGAGCGCGTCGGTGCGAAAGCGGATCTGGCGGACGTTGGTATCCGGGCCGAGACTCACCGACAGGCAACGTTGTGGCGCGCCCGTGCGCACCGGGGGTCCCCAGTAGAAGCGGCTCGTCCCGGGTGTCGGGCCGGGGATCACACAGGTGACGAAGCCGTGCCGCCGGGCTAGTTCGGTCAGGTGACCCAGGTCTGTGGCGTGCTGGGTGGGGACGCGTTCCAGCGGCAGGGCGGGCTCGGTGTCCGCGGGCCGGACGGCCATGGGGATGATCCCGTCGGCTGCGTACGGGGCGAGGATCGCCAGGGCCTGCTGGTGGTCGTCGAGGGCCGGGTACTCCGCGTCGGCCTCGACGCGGTCCAGCAGATAGGAGACGTCCTCGCCGGTGACGGTGAGGGAGGCCGTCCCCGGCCCGTCCCCCGGAGTCAGTTCCACGGCGGTGATGACGCCGTCGAACAGGACCTTTGGCACCGCGCCGACGGCGAGGACGAGGATCACCCGGGCGAATGGCGTGATCGGCCCCGCCGCCAGAACCGGCGTGTCGCGCAGGGCGGGAAGCCCCGAACGGCCCGCGTCGAAGGTGAGCGTGAACGCCGACCGCTGCGCGTCGCTCTCGAGCACCCGGACGGACCGCAGCCGCTGCGTGAGATCGGCGGGCAACGGCACGGGGATCGTCGCCCCCATCAGGACGGTCAGGCGCAGGCTGGACAGTGACACCCGATCAGACCTCCGGGGTGGGGATCTGCAGCAGGAGGCCCTCCGGCGCGGCGCCGATCAGGTCGTGCAGGGCGAGTCCTGGATTGGCGTCGGCCACCCACCAGTAGGCGAGCGGGTCGCCGAGATAGCGGGCGGTCACCGTGTCGAGCCGGTCACCCGCGATGACCAGATGGGTCGCGAGCGGCCGTCCGGGCGCGGGCGCCGTCGGCCGGTCCTGGCGCAGGTAACGCACCTGCCGCTCGGTGCCGTCGGCGTCGCGCACCGTGGCCACCGCGACCCCGGCACCGTCGTACCTGCCCGCCACGTCAGCCCGCCACGGTGCCGGTCACGGCCGAGACCGCCCCGGAGACACCGGCCACCACGGCCATCGCCTCCTTCATCACCTGGTGCACCAGGAAGAGCGCGTACCCGGGGCTGCCCACCGGCAGGTCGTCGTAGGAGAGGACCTGCGCCGACAGGTCCACGGAGGCACGGGTGGGAAAGAGGTCGGGGGTGAAGGCGTGTTCGGTGATGCCGAAGCTCTGGATCCGCACCGGAACCGCGCGGCCCGGCCCCCAGACCAGCACGGCGAGAGGGCTCTCCGGCGGCACGATCTCCAGGGTGCCGACCGCGAGCAGCGCGGCGTTCGCGACCACTTGTGCGGTACTCGGGTACAACAGCATCTCCAGCGCGGCGAGCTGGGGGGCGATACCGACGGCCGCCACCGGGTCGCCCTGCTCCATTTGATCGGCGGCGTCGACCTCGACGGTCATGGTCACCGTCTCCACGGGCGCTCCCGTCGTGCGACGGGCGTCGGAGGCCCTGCCGGACGCGGTCGCACGCGGCTGCAGACTGCGCGTCATCCGGTCGGGGTTGTACTGGAAGACGACGAGACGGGAGAGCGGGCTGTCGGGATCCACCTGGACGATGGCCCCGCACAAGACCCTCGGACTGCCCGGAAAGCTCCTCATGGGCGTCACCTTCAGTCCTCGCCGTCACCCCGGCGTCACGCACGCGTCACAGCACCGGCGGCTCGCTGCGGAGCCGAGGCGATCGCAAGCGACCCGCCGACGGACTATTTTGACAGAAAGTGTTTATAGCATCACAATCTGCGAGAAAGCGGCCGCCTCGTGGAGAGGGAGCAGACGGCATGCCACGCAACTCGACCGCCCATGCCACCGCACCCGGTCCTCCCGTCGCCGCGCGCGGCCGCCTCGTCACCGCACAGCCGGCCGAGCACGTGGCACTCACCCTGCTGGGCTCGTTCCGCCTGCAGATCGGGCAGATGGAGGTCTGCCTGCCCGTCAGCGCGCAGCGGCTGATGGTGATCCTTGCCCTGCGCGGGCGGCAGAGCCGCAGCCGGGTCGCCGGCACCCTGTGGCCCGAAAGCCCCGAGAGCAAAGCACTGGGCAATCTCCGTACCGGGATCTGGCGCGTCAACCAGACCGCTCCGGGGATGGTGACGGGCATCGGCGGAGCCATCGACCTCGCCGCGCACGTCACCGTGGACGTACGCGTCCTCGTCGAACAGACGAAGGCTCTCCTGCGGGAAGCGCCGCCCGGCGCCTCGGCCGTGCCGGAAGCCGTCGGCGACGGCGGAGAACTCCTTCCGGACTGGGACGACGAGTGGCTCGCCCATGAGCGCGAACGGTTGCGCCAGTTACACCTCCACCTCCGGGAGACGTTCGCCGAACGGCTCGCCGAGCAGGGGAAGTTCGGGCTCGCTCTGGACGTGGCTCTCGGCGCGCTGCGCCTGGACAACCTGCGGGAGAGCGCACACCGCTCGGTCATCCGCATCCACCTCCAGGAGGGCAACCTCAGCGAGGCACGCCGCGCCTACGCGACCTGCCGGCAAGTACTGGAGCAGGAGCTCGGCGTCTCACCGGCGCCCGAGACCACCCGGATACTCGACCGCACCGACGATCGCTTCGAACCCACCCGCATCCGCCGGAAAGTGGTGCAGAGATGAACACGCCCTTGTCCGAAAGCTCATGGCGGATCACGCCGTCGCCCACGTCGCTCGATCCGTTCGCCAACCCGGCCACCGTGGTGTCGTTCGCGATCACGAACAACGCGGCAACTCCCTCGCAACGGAGGGGCACCATTGAGGTGCAACCGGGCGCGGGGATGGACCTGTCCTGGTTCTCGCTGCACCGGGAGACCCGCACGTTCGCCCCGGGCGCCACCCAGACCGTCGACATCAAGGTGGCTCCGCCCGCCGGTGCGGTCGCGGGTGAGTTCAGCTTCACGTGCCTCGTCTTCGACGCCGACAATCCCGCCCTGGGAACGACCGTGGAGAGCGCGCCCGTCCTCCTGGGCGCCGGAGTCACACGCGCGAGCGTGGAGGTGCGCGCTCCCGACATCAACCGGATCTTCAATCCCACGGGTGTCCTCATGGTGCTCGAGGACCTCACCCCGCCCATCCAGCTCGCCGGCACCACCGGAGAGGGGTTCCTCCAGTCGCGTCTGACGCCGCCTGGTGTCGCGGGAACCATCGGCGCGGGCAAGTTCCCCTACGAGTACAGCGTCGAAATGACCTCGGTCTCCGGGCCGCTGCCGGCGTCCGCTGTGCGCACGCTCAGCCTCGACTTCGGGCCCATCACGCCACTCAACTACAACGGAGCCGGCCCGTCGGACGTCTTCGTCACCACCCAAGGGGCATTGGGGAACGTCAGGCCCGCGTCCATCACCCAGTGGAAGGACCGGCTCACCATCGACTTCGGCATCCCGGGTGTCGCGGCCGACGAGGGCAGGAGCTTCTTCGTGGGCATCTCGTCGGACCACCCACCGCGTGACACCACGGCCCAGATCACGGACGGAGCCGGGAACGTGTACACGATCGCCGCCAAGGCGCCGGCCTTCCCCTAAAGTCCGGCGCGGGAAGTGGTGGTCGGCGCGGCTGGATGCCTTGGTCATGAGCGTGGACTGGTGGGTGTGAGGATGGCTTGGGTTGTGAGGTAGGCATCCAGGGCTTTGGGGGCCATGGCGACTCTGCTGCGCAATTCGCTGCGGGGGCGGGGTGGGTCCGCGATGATCGCGGGAACAACGCGTGCTGCACATCGGCCACAAGGTCACGGGGCTGCTCCTCGCTCCGGGCGGCCATGTCGAGGACGACCGGACGCTCCTGGCCGCGGCAGTCGATGACCGCCGCACTGCAAGTGACGTGACCGGGGAGCGTGGCACGGCTGGCGGGGTCGGCGGCGCCGTCCAGGAGGGACAACAGCCCGGCTAGGGATTCCCGCTCGTCCGGGTGCCGGGCCAGGTAAGCCTCGGCGGTCTCGCGGATGTGGGAACGGGCGAGCGGCACGTCAGCACCTCGGGACGGCGTAGGAGGAGTGGGGTCGTCCGCGGCCGTGGGGGCGGCTGCTTCGGCGGGGCATAGTGATGTGGCGCCGGGGTCGCTCATGCGGGGGCCTCGCGCTTCGCGCCGTTCGGCTCGGACGTGATCTGACAGGACAGCAACTGCTGGAATAAGCCGGGCTGTTGGGCAAGTTGGGCGTAGGAGCCCTCCTGGACGATCCTGCCTTCGTCGAGGACCACGATCCGATCGGCGATGGCGACACTGGTGATGCGGTGGGTCACGAGCAGCACTGCCCGGTCCTGGGCGAGGTTCCGCAGCCGCTGGAAGATGCGGTACTCGGCGCGGGGATCCAGGTTCGCCGTCGGCTCGTCGAGGACCAGCAGACCGGCCTGACGGAAGAACGCTCTCGCCAGGGCGATGCGCTGCCATTGGCCGCCGCTGAGTTCCTCCCCGTTGAGCCACTCGCGGGCCAGGAGGGTATCCAGGCCGGCGCCGAGCTTGTCGACGACTTCGTCGGCGTCGGCTGCCTGGCATGCCTCGCGGACCGCCGTGTCGCCGTGCGCGGTGGGCTGTCCCTGGGTCACGTTCTCGCGCACGGTCAGTGGCCAGTGTGCGTAGTCCTGCGGAACGAGGGCGACCTGTTGCCACAGCGCCTGCGGGTCGGAGTCGCTGGTGGGGACGCCGTCCCACAGGACCTGGCCTTCGGTGGGCAGGTAGAGGCCGCTGACGAGCTTCGACAGCGTCGACTTCCCGGAGCCATTGAAACCCACCAGCGCGGTAACCTCGCCGCGGCGCAAGGTGAGCGAAACGTCGGACAGCGCGTCGTGGCGCTTGCCGGCGTACCGGTGGGTGACCGACTTGACCTCGATCACCTTCGGCGGCTCTGGGCGGTGCGGGCCCCGGCGCATACGGTAGCCGCCGGCCTTGTCCAGGAAGCCGCTCCAGTCGTCCATGTATAGCCCGGTCCGCACGGCGCGCGCACCGATGGCCACCAGACCGCGAACCGACATGCCCACCGTCTGCAGGGCGAAGACAGCCGTTCCGGCATGCCCGACGGTGATACGGCCGGTCGCAAGCAGCCAGACGACCGCCGCCCACACCACCGCCGACCCCAGCCCTCCGCACATCGCGCCGGCCAGGGACATCCGGGCGCCCTTGTCGGCGGCGGCCCGGTCCTCGCGGTTGATCCGGGCGACCGTCTGCCGGTAGCGGGCGGACAGGAAACCGGCCATGGTGCCGGCGCGGATCTGGTCGGCGGCCTCCTTGTTGTAGATGTGCCAGCGCAGCACCGACAGCATGCGGCTGTCGCCGTTGCTGCGCAGGTTCGCCAGGTAGCGCACCCGCGCGGCGCTGACCTGAGCCAGGGCCTGCGGCAGGCTGGCTGCAATGAGGAGTGGGAGGAGGACCCAGTGCACGCCGGCCAGCACGATCGCCCCGGCGACGAAGCTGGCGCCCGAGCCGATCAGATCCTGGCCTTCGTTGATCAGGTCGCCCGTGACCTGGGCCCCGCGGTCGGCGGCTTCGCGGTCACGGTTGAAGTCGGGCTCGTCGTAGGCGCACAACTCGACCTCGGCGCAGCCGGTGAGGAGCATCTGCTCGGCCTCGCGTGACATCAGCGGACCCAGCCGGGAGGACAGCCAGTTGACGGTGATTCCCAGGAGCGCGCGCACGCCAGCTGCGCCGGCGAGCAGGGCGACGGAAGGCCACGCCTGAAGGAGCCGGTGGTAGACGTCTCCGCTGCGCAGCAGGGCGGTCAGGGTGCCGGAGATGGCGACCAGGCCCAGGGCCTGCATCACGCCGGTGATGGTTTGGCACAGCAGGAGGCCGACGGTAGCTCGCCGGTCGACGCGCCAGGCGAGTGCCAGCGAGCGGTGTACCAGTTGCGGCAGGCGGCGGGCCATGTCGCGCATCCGAATCGAGCGGCCGGCTGCCTCGCGGCTGCCGGTCAGGTCGACGTACCGCAACTGCGGGTCGGGCGCAGGCGTGCGCGCGGTGCCGTCCGGGGCGGGCGCTACGGCAGACGGCGCGGTGGAGGGCCCTGCGGCGGTGGCGCGCGGTCCCGGAACACTGTCGGCCGATGCATCAGTGGGCTCACTCATGCCGCCCACCCCGTATCCGAACGTGCTGAGCTGAGCTTGCCGTCAACGTTGTGCGTGACCACGCCGGGCCGCCGTTCGATTCCAGGAGGCTGCTGCAAGGGGGCAGGGTTGGGGTGCATGGCGTGTCCTCCGTCTGGGCGTCGGTGTGGCACTGATGCTCTAAAAACGCGCTGGATCTGGTCCCGTCACGGCCCGATCGGAGGGCATTTGGTGAACACGAGTTCCCATGCCGGGCGTGGGGCGTGCGGGCTCTGGGCGGGCGCGGCTCAAACTCGTTCGATCAGGGCGGTTCACTCCTTCAGGGAGTTGTGAACAGCACGGACCGGGCCGCGGCGAGGGATGTCGGCGGGCCATGCGGCGGGTGTTCAGATCAGGATGTCCAACGGTGCCCGTGGTCGCGGGGTCGTGGGGGCCTTCGAAGAAGTCGCCGCTGTCGACGATCAGGATGGTGGAGCGGGCGTGGTGCAGCGTGGCGATCAGCTGCGGTGCGCGGTCGAGAGTGGAGTGGAAGTCGGTGGTGGCGGTGATGACGGCCTTCGCCCGGGCCAGTGTGCGTGGCGGGGGTGTCATAAGGGTCTCCGTCCGTGTGGGAGGGCGGTTCCCGGCGCCGGGTCGGGCCAGCTGCGTACGGCGGCGGTCAGGATGTGGCGGGCTTCGGTGGCGAAGGTGTGCAGCCCTCGGGCGGTGGCTGTGATGACGATGGCGGCGGCATCGGTGACGGTGCAGATGCGCATCAGTTCACGCTCGGCCTGGTCCGGTTCACGGCCGTAGCCCTGGTAGAACGCGGTGCGCAGGTCCGGGCGGTGGTGCAGGGTGCGCTGGGTGATCCGCAGGAAGTCCCGGCCGACGGCTTCGTAGCGGCTGGTTTCGAAGTCGATGACGCCCGCTTCGGTGTCCCACAGGATGTTGCGGCTGGTGAAGTCGAGATGCGATGGCTGCGCTTGCTGCGGGGGAAGGGTTTCCAGTAGGTGCAGTGCCTCGTCGAGGACCGTGAGGTCGGTGCCGGTCAAAGGGCTGGTGCTGTCGGTCATTTGACTGCGGATGTACGCAGCGCGGTCGGGGCCGAACGACGGCAGGGCGGTGCGGGGCGCTGTGTGGTGGAAGCGGGCAAGCAGAGCGCCGGCCTGCCCATAGGCGTGGCGCTCCTGTCGCGGTGTGAGGGTGAAGGACCGCAGGGGGCGCCCGGCGACCGCGGTCATCAGCAGGAGCTGCGCGTCCTCGTCGGCGTCGAGTAGTTGGGGTGCGCTCGGGCCGAGCGCCGGGGCCCAGCGGGAGAGGGCCGTGTGCTCTCGCTGGAAGCTGTCGGTGCTGGTGTTGCCTTTGAGGATCATGTGGCGTCCGTCGGTGGCCCGGAGGCGGAGCGCCGTGGTGGGCGTGCCGGGCCAGCTGTGGTCGGCGACGACCTCGGCCGACCCGGTCATCCGGGCTATCGCGGCGCTGTTCACGGGCGGCGCAGGAGAGTGAGGGCCTGGGCGGCGACCTGGTCGGGGGTGAGCGTGGTGGTGTCGATCACGTCGGCCCGCTCGCCCATCCAGGACGCGTAGGCCTGCTCGTAGTCGTCGAGCTTGCGGCGCCGGAACGCGCGAACCTTCTCGCTGCGCTCCTCGCTGTCGGGGAACTCCAAGCTGCCCTCGATGCGGGCCCGGATGGTGTCGGAGTCGGCGTGCAGGAGGAGGTGGCGCACCTCGACGTTGCTCTTGGCCAGGGCCTCGAAGATCTCCTCGGCGTACTCGCGGCGCAGCAGCGTCATCGGCGCGATGACTGGCCCGCCCTGGGTGAAGCGGTCCAGCTCCGCGCAGACGTCGGCGACCAGTTTGCGCCACATCGGGTAGTCCTGGAAGTCCTTCTGCCTTCTGGGGTGGTCGCCGATGCTCTTGCGCAGGAGGAAGCCGACCTCCTCGGGGTCGGTGATCAGGCTGTGGGTGAGCTGCTGGTGGAGCAGTGCGGCGGTGGTGCTCTTGCCGCCGCCGAAGGGCCCGTTGAGCCAGATGATCATGTGCTTGTCTCTCTCGTGTTCGTCGGCATTGCCAGCTGGCCTGCTCGGCCTGGCGAAGTGCGGTTACTGCTGGTGGTTGGTGTTGCTGTGGTGCGGCAGGAGGGGGAGTCGCTGCTGGTGGTAGGCGACGTGGAAGCGGTCCGTGTGCACGACCCACAGCCGGTCCAGTTCCAAGAGCGGGTCCTTGGGCAGGGTGAGGGTGATCGTGTGCCGGCCCGGGGTGGCGGTCAGAGCAGCGTGATCGTACGAGCCGCGCTGGGTGGAGCGGGACCGCAGATGGACGGCGAACAGACCCCGGGCCTGTTCGGGGAAGGCGACGTGGATGTCGGCGGGTTGACTCGGGAACAGGGCTGGTGGGACGTCGATGTCGAGGGGGTGCAGGGTCGGCGGGAGGCTGAGGGCGGGCCCGCACTTGGGGCATCGCAGGGTGCGCCGGTCGGTGAGGCCGAGCGGGCTGGTCAGGTGCTCGAACTCCCGGGGCGCGCGGCAGTATCCGCAAGCGGGGGCGGGAGACCAGTGCGATGTGTGGTGATGGGCGCGGGAGGCGACGAGCTGGCGGGAGAATGCGCCGCCGCGGGTGCGGTTGAGGATCTCGAGGACGGCGTGCCCCCAGTTCCGGCTCCGCTCCTCGACGCGCTCCTCCCACGTTTCGTCCGGCGTGCGGGCGGCGGCCAGAAGCATGTCCAGGGCCGCCTGGCGGTGGGAGGTCATCTCCTCCACGCAGGCGGACAGGTCCGCATCGGGGCGCCGGTCAAGGGAGGCATACAGCCCGTGTTCGAGGGCTTCGGCGTCGGCCAGCCGTACCCGCCAGTTGCCCAGTGCTTCGGCGTCGGCGGGCACGCGGCCGGCTGCGGGGGCCGGCGGGGCGGGCGGCGCGAGCGCACCGTCGGGCATGTGGAGTTGTTGTTCGGGGTCACCAAGCAGGATCGCGGAGGGGCCACGGACGCCTCGGCGCCGACCGTGGGCGTCCAGCAGTGTGGCGAGCTGGCCGAGCCGGGCGCCGGAGTGCAGGCTCGCGGCGGTCAGGCGGGGTTCGTGGCCGCTGGTGTCCAGGTCGCCGCGCAGCAGTCCGAGGACCGCTTGAGGGTGGCCCTCGATGGCGTCGAGGGCGAGGCTCACGTCTGAGGGGTACTGCTCGGCCTCGCCCAGGGTGATCGCGTTGCACACGAACAAGCCCAGGACGCGGGCACGCAGATCGTGCGGGGCGAGGGGGCGGGTGCGGCTGGCCGGGTCGGTCTTGCAGGTCGTGGGCGTGCACCCGCTGGCCAGTGGTTTCCCGTCGGGGCCGTGCTCGGCCGCTCCGCTGAGCCCGCACAGGGTCACGGTGCCGAGAGAGGCGTGCGCGGCGGAGCCGTGGGCGTCTACCAACAGGCTGTCCCACGGGCTGGCCAGGACTTCGGTCAGGGTGCTGCGCTGGTCCGGGTGCCCGGCGCGGAGCACGTGGGTCAGTCCGGTGGTGCCGTCCAGGAGAGCGGTGTGCGCAGGTCCGGGCTGGGCGGGGTGGCGGGCGAGGAGTTTGGCCGCGGCGAAGGTGCAGGCAGCGTCGTCGCGGCCGGTGAGTGCCCCGGCGAGGGTGTTCTGCCGGGCCAGTGCGTCCAGGAGCGGCATCAGGACGCTCAGGGTGAGCGCGCGTGAGCGGGCGACGACGAGGACGCTGCCGCCGTGGGGCTCAAGGGCGGCGGGGTCGTGGAGCAGGGCGGGGTCAGGCTTCCCAGACTGCTGGGGCGGTGGCTGGGGCAGTGGACACGGTGTCGGCTCCTGGTGCTCGTCGGCTCCGATACCGGGCACTTTCCGCCGAACTCAGGGGTTCGGTGATGCCATGGATCCGCCGTAGGATCCGCGGCCGCCTGTGTGGATACTGATCACCATGCGCATTGACTTCGATCCTGCTGAGATGTCCCGCAACGCGTTCTACAAGCTGCTGACTGCGACGGTGGTGCCGCGGCCGATTGCCTGGGTGTCCACGGTCTCGGCGGACGGGGTTCAGAACCTCGCACCGCACTCGTTCTTCACGATTGCCAGTGTGGCGCCGCCCGTTGTGCAGTTCAGCTCGGTGGGGCGGAAGGACACTCTGCGCAATATCGAAGCGACCGGGCAGTTTGTGGTGAATTTTGCGTCGGAGTCACTTTTTGAGCAGATCAATGACACCGGTACCGATTTCCCGCACGGCGTGAGCGAGTTCGAGGCCGTCGGGATCGAATCCGAGCCGAGTCTGCGGGTGAAGCCGCTGCGGGTGGCGGCGTCGCCGGTGGCGCTGGAGTGCGAGGTGCACACGACGATCGGGATCGGGGACTCCACGATCGTGTTCGGGCGGGTGGTGCATGCGGTGGTGTCGGACGACGTCCTGGCCGACGGGCATCCCGAGGTCACCAAGCTCAAGCCGTTGTCGCGGTTGGGCAAGGACGAGTGGGCCACGCTCGGCGAGGTGCGGGAGCTGCCGCGTATCCGGCACGCGGACTGGCGGGGGCCGGCGAGCGACCGGTAGCGGGGGAGGGCAGGGAGCCGGTCAGCGAGGCTCCGGAAGTTTTAAGACGCTTCTTGCGGCGCCTGCTTCCGGCGCGCCGCGAGGTTGGAGAGTCTGTGGCCTGCTGGCTGACCGACTGGCTGACTGAGCGGAGTTGCTGTGACTGCTGGTGGTGCTGTTTCGGTGTCTGACGGGGCGAAGGCTGTCGGGGCGGCGGAGGCATCTCCGTTGAGTCGGCGGTCCGCGGTCCGGGCGGTGGCCGCCGCGGCGGTCGCGGGGCCGGTGGTGTCGGCGGCGTACGGGTCGGGGACCGCGTACGCCGCCGATGACGGGCCGGCGCTGCGCGTGATGACGTTCAATCTGCGGTACGCCTCGGACGTCCGCCCGCACTCCTGGGCCGAGCGCCGGCCTGTGATGCGGAGCCTGCTGCGCCGCGCGGCTCCGCAGCTGCTCGGCACGCAGGAGGGGCTGTACGGGCAGCTCCGCGATATCGCGGAAGATCTCGGGGAGCACTACGACTGGGTGGGGACGGGGCGGGCCGGCGGCAGCAAGGACGAGTTCGCGGCAGTCTTCTACGACGTGCGGCGGCTCGCACCGGTTGAGTACGACCACTTCTGGCTGTCCGATACGCCGTATCTGATCGGGTCGGCGACCTGGGGGAACACCGTCATCCGGATGGTGACGTGGGTGCGCTTCCGCGATCTGCGCAACGGGAGCGAGTTCTACGCGCTCAACACCCATCTCGATCATGCACATCAGTACGCGCGGGAGCGGTCCGCCGGTCTGATCACCGAACGGCTCCACGGACTGGACGCCGCACTGCCGCGGATCGTCACGGGTGACTTCAACGTCGCCGCGCACAAGAATCCGGTGTACGAGGCGATGCTGGACGGCGGGGCGCTCGTCGACAGCTGGGACACGGCCGAGCGGCGCAGCGCGCAGTACGCCACCTTCCACGGATACCAGCCGCTGGTGCGGGACGGGGACCGGATCGACTGGATCCTGACCTCGCCCGGGGTGCGGACCCGCCGCGCGGCGATCAACACGTACTCCGCGCACGGTCAGTTTCCGAGCGATCACCTGCCGGTGCAGGCATGGGTCGAGTGGTGAGCGGCGACGCGTCCTACGACGTTTCCTGGCGGGGAGGCAGCACCTCCTGGCGGGGAGCTCCGCCGCGGACCTGAAGGTTGTCGAGGAGTTCCCGGGTCGCGGCCGTCACGGCGTCCACGGCGTGATCGAACACCTCGCGGTTGTGCGCGGCGGGCGCACGGAAGCCGGAGACCTTGCGGACGTACTGCAAGGCGGCGGCGCGGATGTCCTCATCCGTGACCTCGGGAGTGGTGGGCGGACGGAGCGTCTTGATGCTGCGGCACATGAGTCCAGTGTGCCTCGGGGGTCTGACAACGACGACGGGATCGGCTGATCCCACCGTCCGCCGGATCAGCCGACGGGGTCAGCCGAGGGGGTCAGTCGCCGGGATCAGCCGGGGAGGCCGGTCACCCGCATGGTGATGTTGAGGCGGCCGCTGGTCAGGCCGGTTGCCGGGTCGCCGGAACCGGGGTGCACCTTGGGCACGCCGTGGTACGCGAAGCGGGACGCTCCGCCGAAGACGAACAGATCGCCGGACGCCAGCTCGACATCGGTGTAGGGCTTGGTGCGCGTCTCGGTGTTGCCGAAGCGGAAGACGCAGGTGTCGCCGATGCTGAGGGAGACCACCGGTGCGGCCGAGCGTTCCTCCTTGTCCTGGTGCATGCCGAGCTTCGCCTGACCGTCGTAGAAGTTGATCAGTGCGGTGTCCGGGGTGTAGCCGTCGCCCGCGCCCGCGTCCTGATGCGCCTCGACCAGCGCGCGGCGGCCCAGCTCCACCATCCAGGAGGGAAATGCCGCCACCCGGGCACCGTTCACATCGTCGGCGGTACGGGTGTACGCATACGGCTGCCAGTGCCAGCCGATGCACACCGTCTGCACGGACATCACCCCACCGCGCGGGAGCTTGGTGTGCCGGATCGGGGCCGGCCCCCGCGCCCAGCCACGGCAGGCAGTGACCAGCTCGCGCTGCTGTGTCAGTGACAGCCAGCCGGGAACGTGGACGGCACCGGGGGCGATCTCCCGGCGGGCTGGAAGGGGAGCGGCAGGGGCGGTGCGGGGCGCGGGGTGCAACGCGGAGTCCCTGGATGTCCCGCTGTCCCCGGGCTTCCCGCTGTCCCCGGAGGCCATGTTGTCCGCGACGCTCCCGAAGTCCTCGAAGCCGGGAAGTGGCGTGCTCATCTGCTCCTGCCTCATCGCGCTCGCTACCTCTTTACAGCGTGCCACGTCATGGGGCGTCGGACGCCGGGGGCGGCAGGTGCCGGACGAGCCAGCCGCGGTCGATGGTCCAGACCCCGCCGGCGGCCGTGACGCCGCGCATGCCCTGCAACGCGGCGGGGCCGGTCAGAGCGGGGAGACGGGAGTCGCCGAGCGCGGCGAAGCCGTACGTGCGGGCCGGGTCCCAGGTGGTGTCCTGGCGGAGCCGGCGACTCATCTGAGCCCAGCCGAGCGTGGCCGCGGCCACGACCCAGGCGTCCGGTTCCCAGGCGGCGAACCGGTTGGCCGGCCGTAGCCAGGACGCGGCGGTCTCCGGCCAGTCCACCGTGGCGAGGACCGTCCGCTCCTCCGCCGCGGACCACGCCGCGACGAACGCCGCCGCGGACGCACGCGAGGCCGCGTCCCGGCTGTGTCCGACAACCACTGTGCCGATGCGGGGCCGGGCTGCGGTCAACAGGCCCAGCAGAGCGGTGAGTTCGGCGTCGGTGTGGGGAGTGGGGGAGGGGAGGGCGCCGTCGCCGTACGTGGAGGCCGCGTCGTGGGGGACGAG
>NZ_JNZA01000042.1 GCF_000717345.1 Streptomyces lydicus
GAGTCTCGTGGGCTCGGAGATGTGTATAAGAGACAGGGCGTGGGGGCGGGTGCACTTTCCTGGTGGGACACGAGCGGCTCCTCGTTTCTCCTGTGGAGTGCGGTCTGCTCCTGCGGAGTGCGGTCTTCCCCCGCCGGTGCGCGGACTTCTCCTGAGCGCGGGCTGACTGCCTGCCGGGATCGCGGAGTTCACCCCCGAATCTCCTGACCCGGCAGTAACCTTACTGCGAAGTAAATTTACGTGAGGTGACGCAGGGAAGGGAACTCCCCTGCCGGTGACGGACGTTGAATCCGCCGGGGACGTGTTGCTGCGCAGGGCGCCGCGACTGCTGCCGGCGCTCGCCCGGGGCGTGCTGAACGGCATCGGCAAGCGGCCGCGGCCGGATGCCGTGCTGGACGTCACCGAGGTACTCGAACTGAGCGTGTACGGCGAGGAGTTGCGGGCACACCGGCGCGGCACGGAAGTGGTGGTGGTGACCGAGGCGCGGCGGGCCGGGCGGCTGGTCCGGGTGGACCGGAGCAGTTATCTGGCGCGGCACCGGACGGCGGCGGGCGCGGGCGGCCCGGATCCGGCCGAGCCGCCCGCCGATGACGCCGCGGGGCCGGTCCCGCGGCCACGGGAGTGGCGGCTGCCCGCCGACCTCGGCCGCCGGCATGCCGCCGTGTCCGGCGACTACCACCCGATCCACCTGCACCCGCTCGCCGCCCGACCGCTCGCCGCCCGACCGCTCGCCGCCCGACCGCTCGCCGCCCGACCGCTCGGCCGCTCGGCTTCCCGCGCGCCCTCGCGCACGGCATGTGGACCTTCGCCCGCTGCGCCGCCGAGGCGGTACCGCCGGGAACCGCGCCCGTACGCCTCACCGCCGCCTTTCGCGCACCGGTGCTGCTGCCGGCGACCGTCACGTACACCCGGCGGGACGCCCCGGACGGCACGGGCAGCACCCTCCAGCTGCGGGGCGGCCCCGCGGCCGGGCACCCAGAGGGCCGCGTCCACCTGTACGGGACCGTCACGTACGGGACCGTCACGCGCTGACGACGCACCACCCGGGCCCGGGCCGACCGGGCGGACGGCCCGGGCCGAAGGCGACGACCGCCCGCGTCAGCCGCGGCTCTCCCCGCCGCCGACGCCCCCCGGCGTCCACCGTTCGCCGCCCATCAGGTGGCCCAGGCCGGTCCAGGCGAAGTTCATCATCGTGGCCGCGGCGTCCTTCGCCGTCGGATGCTCCCGGTCGCCCGAAGGCCCCTCGTCCGTACGGGCGTTGGCCCACTCGGCGAGCGACTCGGCCGCGCCGACCAGGGCGTGCGCGAGGCCCGCCACCTCCCGTTCGGCCAGCTCACCGACACAGCCCGCCTCCTTCGCGGCCATGCCGATCAGCTCCGTGACAAAGGCGACGATCTCCGCCCGCATCTCGGCGACTTCGAGCGCGAAGGGCTCGCCGTGCGTGCGGGCCTGCTGGTGCAGTACGGCCCAGCCCTCCGGGTGTTCCGCGGTGTGCGCGAAGAAGCCCTGCAGGCCGCTCCACAGCTGGCGGTCGGCCGCCTCCCCCGGCTGGACGGCCGCCGTCACAGCCGCCACCAGCGCCGCCCGCTCCCGCCGGATCACCGCGCTGAACAGTTCTTCCTTCGAGTTCAGGTAGAGATAGACCAGCGGCTTGGACACCCCCGCGACCTCGGCGATCTCGTCCATCGAGGCCGCCCGATAGCCGCGCCGCGCGAAGGTCAGCACCGCGGCGTCGAGCATTTGCTGCTCCCGGACCGCCCGCGGCACCCGCTTGCTCTTCACTGCTCCCACCCTGAATACCCCTCCATCCCGCCCCTTTACTGCAAAGTAAGTTTACGATCTTCGGCCTCCCGCCCCCTCCTTTCTTGACAGCCGCACCGGCATAACGAGACGATACGTCTCGTCACGTTGTCGTAGCTTCCGGAGGTCAGACCGTGCAGCAGTTCATCGACGCCGCCCCCGGCATCCGCCTGTGGACCGAGCAGCGCGGTGCCCCCGGGGCACCCCCGCTGCTGCTGATCATGGGAGCCCAGGCCACCGGCGTCGGCTGGCCCGACGCCCTGGTCGACGCGCTGGCCGCGCACCACCGGGTCATCCGCTACGACCACCGCGACACCGGCCGCTCCACCTGGCCGTTCGAGGAGCATCCGTACCGGATCGCGGACCTCGCCGCGGACGTGATCGCGGTCCTGGACGGGCTGGGCATCGAGCGGGCGCACATCGTCGGCATGTCATTGGGCGGCATGCTGGCCCAGATGGTGCTCGCGGACCACCCCGACCGCGTACTCAGCGCCACTCTCATCGGCACCAGCGCCCTCAGCACCACCCCCTACACCCGCCCCGACGGCAGCACCGTCCCGGTCGGCGAACTGCCCGGTATCGCGCCCGAGGTCCTGGAGCTGTGGGCCCGCCCGGTCGAGGATCACGGCCCGGCCGCGGAGCTGCGCCGCCGGATCGAACACTGGCGGGTACTCGCCGGTGACCAACTCCCCTTCGACGCCGGGTTCTTCCACGCCCTCGAAGAGCGCGTCATCGAGCACACCGGGCACCACCGGACGGGTACCGCGCACGGGCGGGCCGACAGCGACGGCATGCTGCGCACCGAGCAGCTCGCACGGAATCAGGTGCCGACGCTGGTCGTCGCCGCGCCCGCCGAGCCGGTGTTCCCGCCGCCGCACCCCCAGCACCTCGCGCAGTGCGTGAACGGCGCCCACGTGGTCGAGATCCCGGGCATGGGACATGCACTGCCCCCGGCCGTCCTCGGCTCGCTGGCCGACGCGATCCTCACCCACACCGGGGCAACGGGTGCCACAGGGACCCCGGAAGCCACGAACGTCACGGGCACGGGCACGCCGGGCTGACGGTGCCCGCACACGGCGACGCCCCCACCGGCCAGTGCGTGCCTGGCCGGCGGGGGCGCCGTACGGGGTCTCGCCTGCCGCCCGGGGGCGGCGGGTGCGCCGAGGGTCAGCTCGCGGCCCCGGCGGGAACCGGCTCGGCCTGGCTGCGGCTGCCGGCCTCGCTGCCGGTCTCGCTCTCACCGATGCGGATGCTGGTGGCGCGGGCGTACGCGTCGCGGTCCAGGATCTTCTCCTTGGCGGAGACCAGGATCGGGATGACCGACTGGCCGGCGACGTTGGTGGCCGTACGCATCATGTCCAGGATCGGGTCGATGGCCATCAGCAGACCGACGCCCTCCAGGGGCAGGCCCAGCGTGGAGAGGGTCAGCGTCAGCATGACGGTCGCGCCGGTCAGGCCGGCGGTGGCGGCGGAGCCGATGACCGAGACGAACGCGATCAGGATGTAGTCACCGACGCCGAGGTGGACGCCGAAGATCTGGGCGATGAAGATCGCGGCGATCGCCGGGTAGATCGAGGCGCAGCCGTCCATCTTGGTCGTGGAGCCGAACGGCACCGCGAAGGAGGCGTACTCGCGCGGCACGCCGAGGCGCTCGGTGACCTGCTGGGTGACCGGCATGGTGCCGACCGACGAGCGGGACACGAAGGCCAGCTGGATGGCGGGCCAGGCGCCGCGGAAGAACTGCAGCGGGTTGACCTTGGCGACGGTCGACAGCAGCAGCGGGTAGACGCCGAACAGGACGATCGCGCAGCCGACGTAGATGTCGAGGGTGAACGTCGCGTACTTGCCGATGAGGTTCCAGCCGTACGTCGCGATGGCGTTGCCGATGAGGCCGACGGTGCCGATCGGGGCGAGGCGGATCACCCACCACAGGGCCTTCTGCAGCAGCTCCAGCACCGAGCGGCTGATGTTGAGGACCGGCTCGGCCTTCTCCCCCAGCTGGAGCGCGGCGATGCCGGCGACGGCCGCCATGAAGACGATCTGCAGGACGTTGAGCTCGGTGAACGGCGTGATGATGTCGGTGGGGACGATGCCGGTCAGGAAGTCGATCCAGGAGCCGGCGTGGTCGGGGAGCTTGCCGTCCTTGGGGGTCAGGCCGGTGCCCGCGCCGGGGTGGGTCAGCAGGCCGATCGCCAGGCCGATGGCCACCGCGATCAGCGAGGTGGCCATGAACCACAGCAGGGTGCGGGTGGCCAGCCGGGCGGCGTTGTTGACCTGCCGCAAGTTGGTGATCGACACGAGGATCGCGAAGAACACCAGCGGGGCGACGGCCAGCTTCAGCAGCTGGACGAAGAGATCGCCGATGTGCTGGAGCGTCGAGGTGAGCCAGCCGAGGTCACCGTTCTTGGCGATCCCTCCGAGCAGCACGCCCAGGGCGAGGCCGATCAGGATCTGGGCCCAGAACGGGACCTTGGGTATGCGGGAGGACTTCGGGGTCTGGGGGGCCTGTGAGGACTCAGAGGTCTCGGCAGACGTGGACAACGGACACACTCCGGGGACAGGTGAAACGTCGGAAAACGGCGTGGACGAGCGCCAGGAGGTCCGTACTTCCGTCAGGATCTCCGGCCGCTGGATCAGATCGGTCAGCGGCGACGACAGGCCGCGGACATACAGCGGCAAAGATCGACGTGCAGGCGCGCCACGAGCGGAACGCTCATGGGGAACGGGGGCGCGGCTGCTGTCTGCATGACGAGTACGTTAACACTTGAACTTTGAGGAACCCAAAGAAAATCTTTGGGATCGGGGGGAGTGGACCGGACGAACACACCGCCAACAACGCGACAGGCGCCCGTTCATGGAGCGGAACTCCATCAACGGGCGCCTGTGGCGCATACGGCGGCTGTGAGGCGTCTTACAGAAAAGCGGCGCCTGCCGAGAGGCGGAACGGGCTGCGCGGTCCGCGCGGGCGGACGGCCCTACTGCAGGCCGTCCTCCTGGCTGGCGCTGGCCGCGAGCCGCTCACGCTGGCGGTCGACCTTGGCGACGATCTGCTCGGACATCGCGTCACGCTGCTTGCGCAGCAGCACGAAGCTGAGCGGCGCGGAGATCACGATGGCGAGCAGCAGCAGCCACACGGTGTTGGCGGCGCCCACCGCGAGCGGGATGACGTGGACGTAAGCCAGCCCCCACACCACGGCGAAGCAGGCGACGAACAGGCCGATGCGAAGGGCGGTGTAGCGGAGCGTGGCGAACTTGGGGCTACTCACGGACGGGACCTTCTTCTCAACGGCAACCGAAAGGGTCGCCCTCCAGTCAAGCACACGGCACACGCGATCTTCCGGGCCCCCGGGCTCCGGGGCCCCGGCTCACGGGCGCCGCCGCCGGGCCGCCCCGTCGCGGCTCAGCCGAGCTCCAGCCACAGGGTGATGTCGTCGCGGAAGTCACCGTCGGCGACCTTGATCGCGCCGGGCACCCGGCCGACCTCCTTGTAGCCGCAGGCTTCGTAGAACCGGCGGGCGCCGGTGCCGCCGCGGCAGGTCAGGCGGATGGCCGTGACGCCGTCGAAGGTGCGGGCGGCCTCGGCGACGGCCGCCATCAGCTGCCGGCCGATGCCCTGCCCCTGGAGCGAGGGGTGGACCATGACGGTGTAGACCCAGATCCAGTGCTGCATCAGGCGGTGGGCGCTGGGCGCGAGGTACGCGGTCGCCAGCACCCGGCCGGCCTCGTCGCGCCCGACCAGCAGCCGCTCGCGCCCCTCGGCCAGGGCCGTCAGCTTCCTGAGCAGGTCGGGGCGTATGTCCTCGCGCGTCACCGGCGGGACGAAGCCGACCGCGCCACCCGCGTTGGACACATCGGTCCACAACTCGCACAGGCCGTCGTGGAGTTCGGGAGTGACGGCGGGGTCCAGGTCGAAACGCACGTTCATGACCCGGACCCTACGCCCGCCACTGACAGACGGCTCCGACCTGGTCAGACGCGCATCGGCTGGGGCGACTCGCGGCGCTCGGGGTCCGGGCCCGGGTACTCGCGGATGGCCTCGTAGCGGGTGTTGCGCTCGACGGGGCGGAAGCCGGCGTCGCGGATCAGCTCCAGCAGGTCGTCCCGCGTCAGCTTGTTCGGCGTGCCGTAGTTGTCCGCGTCGTGAGTGATCTTGTACTCGACGACCGAGCCGTCCATGTCGTCCGCGCCGTGCTGGAGGGCGAGCTGCGTGGTCTGCAGACCGTGCATCACCCAGAAGCACTTGACGTGCGGGACGTTGTCGAAGAGGAGACGGGAGACCGCGAAGACCTTGAGCGCCTCGGCGCCGGTGGCCATCGTCGTGCGCGCCTGGAGGCGGTTGCGGACCTTGCCGTCCTTCATGTCGACGAAGTCGTGCTGGTAGCGCAGCGGGATGAAGACCTGGAAGCCGCCGGTCTCGTCCTGGAGTTCACGCAGCCGCAGCACGTGGTCGACGCGGTGGCGGGGCTCCTCGATGTGCCCGTAGAGCATCGTCGAGGGCGTCTTGAGGCCCTTTTCGTGCGCGAGGCGGTGGATGCGCGACCAGTCCTCCCAGTGGGTGGCGTGGTCGACGATGTGCTGCCGGACCTCCCAGTCGAAGATCTCGGCGCCGCCGCCCGTGAGCGACTCCAGACCGGCGTCGATCAGCTCGTCGAGGATCTCCGAGGCGGACAGCCCCGAGATGGTCTCGAAGTGGTGGATCTCGGTGGCGGTGAACGCCTTCAGGGAGACGTTCGGCAGCGCCTTCTTCAACTCGCGCAGCGAGCGCGGGTAGTAACGCCACGGCAGGGTCGGGTGCAGACCGTTGACGATGTGCAGCTCGGTGAGGTTCTCGTTCTCCATCGCCTTGGCGAGGCGGACGGCTTCCTCGATGCGCATCGTGTACGCGTCCTTCTCCCCCGGCTTGCGCTGGAAGGAGCAGTAGGCGCACGACGCGGTGCACACGTTCGTCATGTTGAGGTGACGGTTGACGTTGAAGTGGACGACGTCGCCGTTCTTACGGGTGCGCACCTCGTGCGCGAGGCCGCCCAGCCAGGCCAGGTCGTCGGACTCGTAGAGGGCGATGCCGTCCTCGCGGGTCAGCCGCTCCCCGGCGTGGACCTTCGCCTCCAGCTCCCGCTTGAGGCCCACATCCATCGACGCAGCCATCCGGTCGCCTCCCGTCTCCGCCCTGTCGTCAGGCGTCTCTAGCCGTTTCTTCAGCCGTGTCTCTAGCCGTTTCGATGCGTAAAACGAGCTTTGCCGAGCCTACTCCCCCGCCCTGACGGCGGACGGGGCGCCCTGACGGGCGGCCGGCGGGACGCCCGGACGGACGACGGACGGGCGGCGGACGCGCCACCCACGGAGGCGGACGGGCACCCGTGGCGGGCCCGTCCGTCGCGCGTCTCCGGCCGCTGCCCGGTGGCCTGTTCGGCCTATTCGGCGGCCTCTTCGGGCAGCTCGCCGACGCGGTTCTCCCACTTGGTGGAGAGCACGATCGTGGTGCGCGTACGGGAGACGCCCTTGGTGCCGGAGAGCCGGCGGATGGTGCGCTCCAGCCCGTCCACGTCGCCCACCCGGACCTTGAGCATGTACGAGTCGTCGCCGGCGATGAACCAGCAGTCCTCGATCTCGGCGAGGTCGCGCAGCCGGCGCGCGACGTCCTCGTGGTCGGCGGCGTCCGAGAGGGAGATGCCGACCAGTGCGGTGACACCGAGGCCGAGCGACGCGGCGTCGACGGTCGCGCGGTAGCCGGTGATCACGCCGGCCGCTTCGAGGCGGTTGATCCGGTCCGTGACGCTGGGCCCGGAGAGGCCGACGAGCCGGCCGAGCTCCGCGTACGAGGCCCGCCCGTTCTCGCGAAGTGCCTGGATGAGCTGCCTATCCACCGCGTCCATGCCCTCAAGCCTTCCAATCTTTACGCATTTTCGGGTTCTGCATGTAGAATCTAAGGCATACAGGGCCTAGACCCTGCGAATCTTTCAAGCGATCAAAGACGATCTCACAGGAGTTGTCACCGTGTACTCGATCGAGATGGCCTACGCCCGCATGCGCGAGCTGCAGGACCAGGCCAATCGTTCACGTGTCCACAAGCTCGCCGCCGAGCCGCGGGCCCGGCGCCGCTTCGGCCGCGCCACCGCGAAGAAGCGCTAAGGAGCGTCCGGGGCCTCCTCGTTCCTGGAGCCTCCCCGGAGCTCCCCCTCCCAGCGCCGGTACAACCCGTGCGGCACCTCGGCCGCATCGAGCACCCGGCCCGCGACGAAGTCCACCAGATCCTGGATGTGCGTCGCCCCCGCATAGAACGCCGGAGAGGCGGGCAGCACCACGGCGCCCGCCTCGTCCAGCGCCACCAGATGCTTCAGCGTCGGCCCGTTCAGCGGCGTCTCACGCACCGCGACCACCAGCCGCCGGCGCTCCTTGAGCGTCACGCTCGCCACCCGCTGCAGCAGATCCTTCGACAGCCCGAGCGCCACCCCGGCCACACACGCCGTACTCGCCGGGACGATCAGCATCCCCTTCACCGGATACGAGCCCGACGACGGCCCCGCCGCCAGATCACCGGCGGCCCAGTAGCGCACCTGCGCCAGCTCCGCCTCCGTCACCGGAAACGTCGCGGGCTTCCCGTCCGCCCCGCGCGCCAGCCACTCCCGCAGGTCGGCACGCCAGTGCGCGTCCCGGAACGCGATCCCGGTCTCGTCCAGCAACGTCAGTCGCGACGCCCGGCTCACGATCAGGTCCACCGCCTCCCCGGCGGCGAGCAGCCCGCGCACCACGGAAGCCGCGTACGGCGTCCCGGACGCGCCGGAGATCCCCACGACCCACGGACGGCGCCGTCCGGAGTCCTGCTTGCTGGTGTCGATGTGCGGCGGCTCCACGCATCGAGCCTATCCGGCGGAACCACGGACCCCGTCACGGCCGTTCTTACCTGTGCGCCCTCCCCGGGCCCGCCGGGGGACGACAGGTCCCGCCGGGTCCCGCCGGGTCCCGCCGGGTCCCGCCGGGGGACGCCGGGCCCCGCCGAGGGGCGCCCGGGGCGAAGGACGGGAAGGACGGCCGGAGATGGCAGGACGCACGACACGACGCGCAGGACCCGCGATCTGCCTGATGCTGGGCTGGGTCGCCCTGCTCTGGCTGCTGGAGGGCGTCGACGTCGTCACCGGGGGCGCGCTGGACACCTTCGGCATACAGCCCCGCGAGCCCGCCGAACTCGTCGACGTCGTCCCCGCGGCCTTCATGCACTTCGGGTTCGGCCATCTGGCCGCCAACACCCTGCCGCTGCTGGTGCTCGGCTTCGTCGCCGCACTGCGCAGCGGGCTGCGCCGCTTCGTCGCCGTCGCCCTGCTGGTCATCCTCACCAGCGGCCTGGGCGTCTGGCTGACCGCCGCCACGCACAGCAACACCGCGGGCGCCTCCGGCGTCGTCTTCGGGCTCTTCGGCTACCTCCTGGTCCGCGGCTTCATCGAACGCAAACCCCTCGACATCGCCATCGGCCTGGCCGTCGGCCTGCTCTACGGCTCCATCCTGTGGGGCGCCCTCCCGACCACCAGCGGCATCAGCTGGCAGGCCCACCTCTTCGGCCTGGCGGGCGGAGTCCTGGCCGCCTTCCTCTTCCGGGAGCGCCGGCCCCGCCCCGGAACCCCGACCCCGACCAACCTGCAAGGAATTGATTACGCTCCGTAATCGTTGCCGGAACAAGGAGGCAGCAGGGGCGAGGCAAGGCAGACAAGCGGAACAAGGCAGACGGGAGCGAGGCAGCAAAGGTAGGAACGAGGCAGGCAGGAAGGGTAGGAGCGAAGCAGGCGAGAGCGAGTCAGGAGACCGACGGGGGCGCCCCCGCACCCACAGAGCCCAGCCCGCGGCCCCCCACACCCGCAAGCCTCAGACCGACTGCCGCACCCGCGTAGCCCAGCCCGCCGGCCCCAACCCGCAAGCCTCAGGCCGACAGCCCACCCCCGCAGCACTGGGCTGATCAGGCCGACAGCCCACCCCCGCCGCACCGGGCTGCTCAGACCGCCGGCCCGCCCCGCCGCACTGGGCTCAGACCGACAGTCCCCGCACCAGCAGATCCAGCAGGGCGCAGACGAAGAGTGCGATCCCGATGAAGCCGTTGACCTGGAAGAACGCGCGGTTGAGGCGGGTCAGGTCGTGCGGCTTGACGATCGTGTGCTCGTAGCCGAACGCCGCTGCCACGATCAGCAGGCCCAGCCAGAAGAACGCGCCCGCGCCGGTCGCCAGGGCGTACCAGACGAACAGCGCCGTCGTGACGAGGTGACAGCCGCGCGCGCCCCAGATCGCGGCCGGGATGCCGAAGCGGGCCGGGACCGACCGGACGCCGATCTCGCGGTCGGTGTCCACGTCCTGGCAGGCGTAGATCAGGTCGAAGCCGCCGATCCAGATGCCGACCGCGAGGCCGAGGATCACCGCCTCCCAGGACCAGGACCCGGTGATCGCGATCCACGCGCCGATCGGGCCCATGGCTTGGGCGAGGCCGAGGATCGCCTGCGGGAAGTTGGTGAACCGCTTGCCGTACGGATAGACCACCATCGGCACCACGGCGACGGGCGCGAGCGCCAGGCACAGCGGGTTGAGCAGGGCCGCCGCGCCGAGGAAGACGACCAGGGCGATCAGCGCGCCCGTCCAGGCGGACTTCACCGACACCGCGCCGGTGACCAGTTCGCGGTGCGCGGTGCGCGGGTTGCGGGCGTCGACCTCGCGGTCGATGATCCGGTTCGCGGCCATCGCGAAGGTGCGCAGGCCGACCATGCAGACGGTGACGAGGAGCAGCAGGAGCCAGTCGATGCGCCGGTCCCGCTGGTACATCGCGGTCAGCGAGGCGATGTAGGCGAAGGGCAGGGCGAAGACGGAGTGCTCGATCATCACCAGGCGCAGGAACGCCTTGGTGCGTCCGGGCTGCGGGATCGCTGCGGATGCGCTGGTCACGAGAGTCCGTACTCCTTCCAGCGGCGGTCCACGAGGGCCGCCGTGCGCGGGTCGGACTCGACCATGTCCGGCCAGCCCCCGTCCCTCGTGTAGCCCTCCTCGGGCCACTTCCTCGTTGCGTCGATGCCCGCCTTGCCGCCCCAGAACTGCTGGTAGGAGGCGTGGTCGAGGTGGTCGACGGGGCCCTCGACGACGGTCAGGTCGCGGGCGTAGTCGGTGTTGCCGAGCGCGCGCCAGGAGACCTCGTGGAGGTTGTGGACGTCGCAGTCGGCGTCCACCACCACGATCAGTTTGGTCAGCGACATCATGTGGGCGCCCCAGATGGCGTGCATGACCTTCTGGGCGTGCTTGGGGTACTTCTTGTCGATCGAGACGATCGCGCAGTTGTGGAAGCCGCCGGACTCGGGCAGGTGGTAGTCCACGATGTCCGGGACGATGATCTTGAGGAGCGGGAGGAAGAACCGCTCCGTCGCGCGGCCCAGCGGGCCGTCCTCGGTCG
The DNA here is from genome assembly GCF_000717345.1 of Streptomyces lydicus. Taxonomy (GTDB): domain Bacteria; phylum Actinomycetota; class Actinomycetes; order Streptomycetales; family Streptomycetaceae; genus Streptomyces; species Streptomyces lydicus. The sequence continues at coordinate 11,216 of NZ_JNZA01000042.1, forward strand.
GCGGGCGGCCGACGACGATCGACTGGAGCAGCGGCCGCTTGCGCATCGTCACGCAGTCGATGGTCAGCGCCGGGAAGGGCTCCTGCGGGGTGTAGAAGCCGGTGTGGTCGCCGAACGGGCCCTCCGGCAGCATCTCGCCGGGCTCCAGCCAGCCCTCGATCACGACCTCGGCGTGCGCCGGGACCTGGAGCGGGACGGTCTTGCAGTCGACCATCTCGATCCGCTTGCCCTGGAGGAAGCCGGCGAAGAGGTATTCGTCGATGTCGCCGGGGAGCGGGGCGGTGGAGGCGTAGGTGACGGCCGGGGGGCAGCCGAAGGCGATGGCGACCGGCAGCTTCTCCCCGCGTTTGGCGGCGACCTGGTAGTGGTTGCGGCTGTCCTTGTGGATCTGCCAGTGCATGCCGATGGTGCGCTTGTCGTGGCGCTGCAGGCGGTACAGGCCGAGGTTGCGTACGCCGGTCTCGGGGTGCTTGGTGTGCGTCAGCCCGAGGTTGAAGAAGGAGCCGCCGTCCTTGGGCCAGGTGAACAGCGCGGGGAGCTGGTCCAGGTCGACGTCGTCGCCCGTGAGCACGACCTCCTGGACGGGTGCGCTCTCGCCCTTGACCTTCTTCGGCGGTACGTGCGTCATGCCGGCGAGCTTGCCGAACGCCTCGCGGATGCCGACGAAGCCGTGCGGCAGCTCGGGCTTGAGCAGGCCGCCGATCTTGCCGCTGATGTCCTCGTACGCCTTCAGGCCCAGGGCTTTGAGCAGCCGGCGGTCGGTCCCGTAGACGTTCATGGCGAGCGGCATCGCCGAGCCCTTGACGTTCTCGAAGAGCAGGGCCGGCCCGCCGGACTTCTGCACCCGGTCCACGATCTCGCCGACTTCCAGATACGGGTCGACCTCGGCCTTGATGCGCTTGAGGTCGCCTTCCCGCTCAAGTGCACGCAGGAACGAGCGGAGATCGTCATAAGCCATGCGTTCCAGTATCGGGTACGCACTACCCTGGGCGGGTCACCGGGCCCCGTCGCGAGGCCCGCCGTCGCGCACAGGGGGCCCGTTCCGCAATGCTCAGGTATCTGCCGTTCCTACTGGTGCTGGCACTGTGGATCTACGCGTTCATCGACTGCCTGAACACCCCCGAATCGCAGGTGCGCGGCCTGCCGAAGGTCATCTGGGTGATCGTCATCCTGCTCTTCGGCGAGGTGCTGATCGGTCCGGTCGCATGGCTGGTGGCGGGCAAGCACCGGCACCCGGTGGCGGGCGGCGGCTCCACCCCGTCGGAGTGGCACCGCAGCCACAGCACGGCGAAGTGGGTCGCGCCGGACGACAATCCGGAGTTCCTGCGTTCCCTCAAGGAGGAGAACAAGAAGGACGAGGCCCTGCTGAAGGACTGGGAGGCCGATCTGCGGCGCCGCGAGGAGGAGCTGCGACGCAAGCAGGGTGAGGTCTCGAACGGCCCGGACGACACCCCGCCGGCCAAGGGCTGAGACGGGCGGCAGCGCGTACGGTGCTCCCATGGACCGTACGCAGGACTGGGGACAGGACCGCGACGAGGTGCGGCTGCACGGCGGCGACGGCCACAGGGATCCGGCCGGGCATCCCCTTCATCTCCAGGAGCAGGCGCGCGCCATGCTGGCGACGGCCGTCGCCGAGGCCCGCGCAGGTCTGGCGGAGGGCGGCATCCCGATCGGTGCGGCGCTGTACGGGCCGGACGGCGCGCTGCTCGGCCGTGGCCGCAACCGCCGGGTCCAGGACGGCGATCCGTCGATGCACGCGGAGACGGCGGCGTTCCGCGCGGCCGGCCGGCAGCACAGTTACCGCGGTACGACGATGGTGACGACGCTGTCGCCCTGCTGGTACTGCAGTGGTCTGGTGCGCCAGTTCGGCATTTCGCGGGTGGTGATCGGCGAGGCCCGTACCTTCCACGGCGGACACGACTGGCTGGCCCGGCACGGGGTGCGGATCGTGCTGCTGGACGACGCCGACTGCGCGGCGATGATGCGGGACTTCATCGGCGCGTACCCGGCCCTGTGGCACGAGGACATCGGCGACGAGTGAGCCGTACGGCCCAGTCCGGAGCGGGCATGTCCCCGGCGCTTGAGCCCCATACCGTCATCCTGGCGGGCGTGGCGCACAACAACCCGCACTACGACCCGGGCTGGTCGGGTTTCTTCCTCGCGCTGGTGGTGATCGCAGGGTGCCTGATCGTCCTCGCCGGTCTGGCGGTGACGATCGCTCTCTTGCGCGTCGAAGGACGGAAACTCTGGGGCCACTACGTGATCGGCCCGGCGATCCTGGTCATCGGCCTCGCCACGGCCGCTGTCGGGTTCCAGCTGCTGTAGCCCGGAGCGGAAGGGCCACGGTCGAGGCCGGCGGAGGCGTCGGCGGGACGCTCCCGCGGGCAATCCTTCGCAGCGCCGGCACGCGGTGAAGCAGGTATCCGGCACCTGAGAGGGAGACGCCCAGGGGGCATTCGGAAGCTATTGCCACTCAATAGGCGCTTCAGCACGCTCCCGGTATGGCCGGTAACGATGACTACGGCCACACATTCCGGCAAGAAGCACGGCCCGCTGCCAATACCCTCTTCCGCACGCTGTCCGTTGCCGTAAGCGTGATAAGGGCGTTCCCTACAAAATCATCCCCAAGGGATAGGAGATAGAAATATGTCCAGGCGTGCAGATATCGACTTCACTTTTCAGGATCCAATCACCGTTTCTGCCATGATGCGCGCACTTAGCCCTACGGGATGGAGCCCCGTAGAACCTCTCGGTGTTTCATTTTTCATTGAGGAAGACGGAGACATTGACTGGGAGACAGGTGACGCGAAGGACGCGAACTTCATCGTTACCGCCCTGGACGCTCCAGAGAACACCGAGAAAGCCACAGGAGTGTCCCTCTACAACGAGTCCACAGGCCGCGGTGGAACACTCCTCTTCTTTTCAGGGAGAACACAGGTTTCCTTCACGCCGTCGATCGACCGCAAGCCGCTCAATGAGGATCTCCCCAGGATGACCGACATTGCCTGGTATCTCAATCAGCTTGTTTTTCCGCTCGTCCACATCGGGCTTTCCGGCTACGAGGCCAGGGACCTTCTGGACTAAGAGAACAGTCATCGCGCCCTACATGGCGCTTGGCTCGTTGAGTCCGCCATGGGGAGTGGATGCAGGGGCGTACCGTTCCGCCGGCGAAGGTGCGGCCGCGGGGGCAGCGATGTGGCGGATACCAGCAGCGAAGCGGTATTCGCCACCATCACCTTCACGTAGGCCAATGCAGGTCCGCAGCCACTCCGTTGGGCAAGCCGGCCGAAGCGTGGATCATAGGGCCGTGACGAAGTCGACGAAGAAGGCAACTCCGGTCGAGAGGCGAGATTTTGAGCCAAGGCTCTCCGCCTACCAAAGGGGTGTACGAGAACGGCTCCTCGCTGCCCCCGTTGTGCCTGCACCCGAACCCTGGCAATCCGTGGTCTTTGCCCCCGTCGGCGGGCTCCTCGGAATCGGCTTCGCGTCGCATCCCGAGGACCGCCGCGATCTGGTGATGGTCGTCTCACGGGACGGTCACGGCCTCTTCGATGCCGTCACTGGGGAGAGGATCGCCAGGGACCGCGAAACCGACCCCGAGGATGAGACTCCCGACTGCACTCCAGACTTGTCCTGCCCCGGCCTGGGGCCGATCACCGGAAGCCGGGTACACATAGCAGGGCTCTTCGGCGGAGGACTCCACACCACCACCGCAGACGGTTGGTGTCTGGAGGTCGTCACCCCGGCGTGGCCGAATGATCGGGTCCTGCTCTCCCGTGACGGCGGGCTGCCTCACTCCGGTCCCCACGGCGAGCGGTGGTGGCACATCTTCCACTCGAACTACTCCGAATTCCGGGCGACCGGCTTCTCGCCGTCCGGGCAGACCATCGCCGTCGCGACCAGCAGCGACATTTCACTGTGGAGACGCAGGACGGGTCACCGTACAGCCCCGGCTGGAGAAGGGTACGCAGGCTGACGGCGACGCCGAGCTCATGAAGCGAGGGGAGGCCGCGGCGGCGGCCGCGTTGCTGCCGCGGGAGCGTCCGTACCCGGCACCCGAGGGAACTCCGGGGCTTGGCCGCGTGTCCTGACGTTGCTTCACAAACGCGTAATTCCGGCCATCGAAGGGTCCGTGGGGCACTGCTTCGTGTGACGTACGGGACGTAGGGCGCTTTGGCCAACTGGCGGCCGTTCACAGCCAATTGAGGTGTCGTTCAGATGCCTCCCCCTGCCCGGGAAACTCTCCCGCCGCCACAGTCAAGTCGGCCCACTGAGGGCTCACGCGACTCAGGGAGAGTGGCACATATGCCCGACATGACCCGACGCAGACTCCTCGGCTCCGCGGCCGGCGCGGTCGGTGGCGCCGCCGTGCTGTCACTGCTGCCGCCCAGTGTCCAAAAGGCCGTCGCCGCCGGACCGGCACGTCACGGCTCACTGCACGACATCGAGCACGTCGTCATGCTCATGCAGGAGAACCGCTCGTTCGACCACTACTTCGGCACGCTCAGCGGCGTCCGCGGCTTCGCCGACCCGGACGCGCTGACGCTGCCGGACGGCCGGTCGGTCTTCCATCAGCCGGACGCGCAGAACCCGGACGGCTATCTGCTGCCGTTCCGTCTGAACACCCACACCTCCAGCGCGCAGGCCATCCCGTCCACCAGCCACGCCTGGTCGGTGCAGCACGAGGCGTGGAACGGCGGCAAGATGGACCGCTGGCTGCCGGCGCACCGCAAGGCCGACGGGGTCAACGGGCCGTACGTGATGGGCTATCACACCCGCGAGGACATCCCCTTCCAGTTCGCCCTGGCCGAGGCGTTCACGCTGTGCGACAACTACTTCTGCTCGGTCTTCGGCCCGACCTGGCCGAACCGGCTGTACTGGATGACCGGCACCATCGACCCGGGCGGCAAGCTGGGCGGTCCGGTGCTGAACAACACCGCGCCGAAGCCGTACCGCTGGACGACGTACGCGGAGCGGCTGGAGGCGGCCGGCATCAGCTGGAAGGTGTACCAGGAGGAGGACGACTACGGCTGCAATCTGCTGGAGCAGTTCCAGACGTTCCGGGACTCCAAGCCGGGTGAGCCGCTGTACGAGCGGGGGATGCGGTCGCAGCCGGCCGGCACGTTCGAGGAGGACGCCCGCAACGACCGGCTGCCGGCCGTGTCCTGGCTGATCCCCACCAGCCACCAGTCGGAGCACCCGGACTATCTGCCGGCGGCCGGCGCCGATTACGTGGCGCAGAAGATCGAGGCGATCGCCTCGAACCCGAAGGTGTGGGCGAAGACGGTCTTCATCCTGAACTACGACGAGAACGACGGCCTGTTCGATCATGTGCCGCCGCCGGTGCCGCCGGCGGGCACGAAGGACGAGTTCGTGGGGGGCCTGCCGATCGGCGGCGGTTTCCGGGTGCCGTGTCTGATCGTCTCGCCGTGGACGGTGGGCGGCTGGGCGGCCGGGGACGCGTTCGACCACACGTCGGTGCTGCAGTTCCTGGAGCGCTGGACGGGTGTGGAGGAGCCGAACATCAGCGACTGGCGGCGGGACGCGTTCGGTGATCTGACGTCGGCGTTCGGGTTCCGGCATGCGGCGTACCGGCCGCCGCGGCTGCCGGACGACACGGCCGAGAAGCTGGCGGAGGCGCAGTGGGAGGTGGCGCATCTGCCGAAGCCGACGTTGCCGGGGGCGGGGCAGCAGCCGCCGCGTCAGGAGCGCGGGCGGCGCAAGCGGCGCTGAGCGCGCGCGGAGCGGAGCGGCGCCGGGGGCGCGGGCCGGGGCGCGCCGCGGTGGGAAAACGACGGTGCCGTACGGGGCAGGGCCCGGTCGGGGCCCGGCCTGCCGTACGGCACCGGGGTGGTGAGCGGCCGGTGGGTCAGACTCCGGCGTAGGAGTGCAGGCCGGTCACGAAGATGTTCACGCCGTAGTAGTTGAACAGGTAGCAGGCGAAGGCGATCAGGCCGAGCCAGGCGGCCTTGCGGCCCTTCCAGCCGGCGGTGGCGCGGGCGTGCAGGTAGCAGGCGTAGGCGACCCAGGTGATGAAGGACCAGACCTCCTTGGGGTCCCAGCCCCAGTAGCGGCCCCAGGCGGCCTCGGCCCAGATGGCGCCCGCGATGATGGTGAACGTCCACAGCGGGAAGACGGTGGCGTTGACGCGGTAGGCGAACTTGTCCAGCGAGGCGGCGGAGGGCAGCCGTTCCAGGACGGAGGCGGCGAAGGCGCCGGGCTGCTTGCCGGCCGGGTCGGCGAGCTTGGCCTCGTAGCGGTCGCGGAAGAGGAACAGCAGGGTGGCGACCGCGCCGAGGTAGAGCACCGCGCCGGAGAGGATGGCGCAGCTGACGTGGATCCACAGCCAGTACGAGTGCAGCGCGGGCACCAGCTGGTCGCTGGCGGTGTAGAGCACCGTGACGGCGAGGCCGAGGTCGAGCAGGACCGTGGTGATCAGGGGCAGGCCGATCCAGCGGACGTTCTTCCTGAGGGTGAGCAGCAGCAGGTAGACGCCGACCGCGACCGCGGCGAAGGTCGTGGAGAACTCGTACATGTTGCCCCAGGGGGCGCGCTGTACGGACAGGGCGCGGGTGACGACGCCGCCGACGTGCAGTGCCCAGGCCAGGACGGTCAGGGAGATGGCGATCCGGCCGTAGAGGTCGCCCTTCTCGGTGCCGCCGGCGGCGCCGGGGCCGTCGGGGACGTCGCGGCTGCCGGCGGCGGTCTTGGTGATGACCTTGGGGCGTTCGAGGACGGCGGTGCCGCCGCCCTGCCGGTCCGCCCGGGCGGGGGCCGCGGCGGTGGCCTGGGCGGTCAGCGCGGCGGCGGTGCGGCCGACCTTGCTGCGGCTGCCGAACACCCACTCGGCCATGTGCGCGACGAAGGCGAGCGTGTAGATCGCCATTGCCGAATAGACCAGGACATTGCTGTTGTGTGCCAGCGTCTCGTTGGCTGCGGCAGCGATGTTCACGCGCGCGCTCCTTCGGAGGGTTCAGCAGGGCCGTCGGAGTCGGTGGGCTCCACGGTGTCTTCGGGGTGCGGGGCGAGGGGTGCGTCGGGCTCCAGGGCCGCGGCGAGGGCGCCGAGCTCCTCGGGCAGGCGGGGGGACTCGCTGCGGCCGAGGCCGGCGATCTCGACGACGGTGGCGCCGCTGCCGTCGTCGGCCGGCTCGGCGCGGACCCAGACGCGGCGCCGCTGGATGAACAGCGAGCCGGCCAGGCCGAGCAGGGCGGCGACCGCGCCGGTGAGGGCGAGGCCGTTGCCCGGCTGGTGGCTGATCTTGAAGCTGGCCCAGGTCTTGATGCCGTTGAAGGTGATGCTGCCGTCGCCGCCGGGCAGCGTCATCGTCTGGCCGGGCTGCATCATCTGGGCGACGGCCCGGCCGCCGACCTTGTACTGCTTGAGGTTCTTCATCTGCAGTTGGTAGACGTTCTGCGGCAGTCCGGAGTCGACGCCCAGGTCGCCGTGGTAGGCGGTCAGCACCAGCCGCGGATTGTCCAGGGCGGGGAACTGGGAGAACATCGAGCCGGAGCCCTTGCCGCCGAAGGTCGGCACGAAGAAGCCCTGGAAGCCGAGCTGGTTGCGCTTGCCGTCCTTGGTGCGCGCGCCCGGCACCTTCACCACGCCGGTGGAGGTGAAGTTCTTGCTGTCCTGCGGCAGGAAGGGCACCGCGCCCTTGTAGACGACCTTGCCGCGGCCGTCCTTGACGGTGACCTGCGGGGAGTAGCCGTGCGAGAGCAGGTAGACGCGGTTCCCGGCGATGTCGAGGGGGCTGTTCACCTCGATGGAGGTCTTGTGCTCCTTGCCGTCGGCGCCGGAGAAGTAGCGGACGTCGGCGCGGAAGATGCGCGGGGTGCCCTTCTGGGGTCCGGTGCGCTCGTAGGTGGCGACGAACTTGTCGAGGGTGAAGCCGAAGGGCTCCATGGTGTCGGTGTCGAAGAAGGCACCGGACTTGAAGTCGTCGTACTGGGTGAGGCTGTTGGCGAAGCCGTCGCCTTCGGTGATCAGCTTGCCGCCCTCGGACTTCCACAGGCTGCCGACGGCGAACGCCACCAGCATCACGATCAGCGCGACGTGGAAGACGAGGTTGCCGACCTCGCGCAGGTAGCCCTTCTCGGCGGCGACCGCGGTGCCGGAGCGGTGGGCGCGGAAGCGGCGCTTCTTCAGCAGCCGGCCGGCCGCGTCGAGGACGTCGTCGGGTGCGGCGTCGGTGCGCCAGGTGGTGTAGGCGGGCAGCCGGGTCAGCCGGCGTGGGGCGGCCGGCGGGCGGCCGCGGAGCTGTCCGACGAACTGCCAGGTTCGCGGGACGATGCAGCCGATCAGTGAGATGAACAGCAGCAGGTAGATCGCGGAGAACCACACCGAGCTGTAGACGTGGAACATCCCGAGCTTGTCGTAGATGCCGCCGAGGCTGGGGTGGTCGGTTTTGAACTGGTCGACCTTGACGGGGTCGATGCTGGTCTGCGGGATCAGCGAGCCGGGGATGGCGCCGATCGACAGCAGGAAGAGCAGCAGCAGCGCCACCCGCATCGAGGTCAGCTGCCGCCAGAACCAGCGCACCCAGCCGAGGGGGCCGAGCGAGGGGAGGGTGACGTCTTCTCTGGGCGCGGTGGAGAGCTGGGACCCGGCCGCGCCGAGATCGTTGCCCGCGTCGCCGGCGGCCGGTCCGCTCTCCGGGTCGCGGGGGGTGTCGGTCTTGGTGGACATCAGTCAGATCCCAACGGTGGTGCTTTGCGCCCAGCTCTGAAGTCCGGACATCCAACTGTCCCAGAGGCCGGTGACGAGGAGGACGCCGAGGGCGACCATCATGCCGCCGCCGATCCGCATCACCCACGTGTAGTGCCGCTTGACCCAGCCGAACGCGCCGAGCACCCGCCGGAAGGCGAGGGCGACGGCGATGAAGGGCAGGCCCAGGCCGAGGCAGTAGACGACGGTGAGCAGGGCGCCGCGGGCGGCGCTGGCCTCGTAGAGGGAGAGGGTGTTGACGGCGGTGAGGGTGGGGCCCAGGCACGGCGTCCAGCCGACGCCGAAGAGCACCCCGAGCACCGGCGCGCCGACGAGTCCCATGGTGGGCTTCTTGTGGAAGCGCAGCTCGCGCTGGCCGAAGCGTTTGAGCACGCCGGCGAAGGCGAGACCGAGCAGGATCATCAGCACGCCCAGCGCGCGCGAGATGACGTCCTTGTACTGCTGCAGGTTCTGCCCGAAGAAGCCGAAGAGCGCGCCGCCGGAGACGAAGACGGCGGTGAAGCCGAGGACGAAGAGGGAGGCGCCGGCGAGCATCCGGCCGCGGCGGGCCTCGGCGAGGTCGGTGCCGGTGACGCCGGTGACGTACGACATGTAGCCGGGGACCAGCGGCAGGACGCAGGGGGAGAAGAAGGAGACCAGTCCGCCGAGCAGGGCGACGGGCACGGCGGCGAGCAGGGCGCCGGTCATGACGGTCTGGTTCTCCGCGGCGGCGGCGAGCGGTACGAGGTGCATCGCGGGGCCGGTCACTTCTCGGCGATCAGCGGGGCGACCATTTTGCGCAGATCGTCCTCGGTGAGCGGGCCGATCGAGCGGGCAGCGATCTTGCCGTGCCGGTCGATGGCGATCGTGGAGGGGATGGACTGCGGGTTGAGGCTGCCCTTGGGGAAGCGCAGCATCAGCCGGCCGGTGGGGTCGAACAGGCTCGGGTAGGGCACCTTGTGCTCTTCCTCGAAGCTGGTGGCCTGCGACTTCTCGGAGTCGCGGGTGTTGATCCCGATGAACTGGACGCCCTTGCCGTCGGTGTCGTGGGCGACCTTGGCGAAGTTGTCCGCCTCGGCGATGCAGGGGCCGCACCACGATCCCCAGACGTTGAGGATGACGACCTTGCCCTTGTAGTCGGCGACGTCCAGCTTCTTGCCGGTGGTGGTCTCGCCGGACAGGTCTGGCGCGGGCTGCCGGTCGCCCTGCTTGACGGTGTCGACGCCGTTCTTGCCCTGGACGAAGCGGGTCTGGGCCGAGCCGCCGGAGGCGCCGTCCCCGCAGGCGCTCAGCGTCAGCGAGGCGGCCGCCGCCCCTGCGGCGAGCAGGGTGATCCGGCGGCGCGTGCGGCGGCGTGGGGCGCGGCTAGTCATGTGAAAAGTTTCGCATGGGCCTTTTCCGGATCTTCCGCGCCCCCCTGGGGTGGCTTTGTCCGGGGCCGGAGCGGCACGTCAGGCCGCTGTGAGGTACGTCTTCCAGCCTTCGTGCGGGCGCCGGCCGACGGGGACCTGCTGGAGCTTGCGCAGCACCTCGGGGTCCTGGGCGTCCAGCCAGTCGGCAAACTGCCGGAAGGACACCAGATGGACATCGCGGTTCTGCTCGTTGGCAATGTGCTTGACGGCGTCCTCGACGGCGTCCATATAGATGCCGCCGTTCCACTGCTCGAAGTGGTTGCCGATGAAGAAGGGCGCGCGGTTGGTCTCGTAGGCCCGGCGGAAACCGGAGATATAGGCGTCGGTGGCCTGCCGGCGCCAGCCCGGGTAGTTGACCGGCGGCGCCTTGGTGGAGTTCTTCGACTGGTTGGCGAGGATGTTGTAGTCCATCGAGAGCACCTCGAAAGAGTGCCCGGGGAAGGGAATCTGCTGGAGCGGGAAGTCCCAGATCCCCATCTTTTTCTTGGGCCACATCTGAAGGCCGCCGGGGGAGCTGGCGTCATAGCGCCAGCCGAGTTCGCGGGCGGTCGGCAGGAGGTTTTCCTGGCCGAGCAGACACGGCGTACGGCTACCGACCAATTCCTGTCGGTAGTCGAAGGGCAGCGGTTCCAGATCGGTGAATCCGGTGTTGGTCCGCCACTTTGTGACGAAGTCCATGGCCTGGTCGATCTCGGACTGCCACTGGCGGGGGCTCCAGTGTTTGACCGAGGTCGGGGCGTCGCCGCAGAAGTGGCCGTTGAAGTGGGTGCCGATCTCGTGGCCGTCGAGCCACGCCTGGCGCACGTACTTCAGCGTCTCCTTGATGTGGTCGTCGCTGAGGTAGCCGATGGCGGAGGCGCCGCGCCGGTTGTTCGGCGGCTCGTAGAGGTGCTTCTGGGATTCCGGGAGGAGATAGAGACCGGAGAGGAAGAAGGTCATGGCCGCGCCGTGGTCCTTGGCGAGCTTGAGAAAGCGCGGGAAGAGGCCGTTGCCGACCTCTCCCGCGCCGTCCCAGGAGAAGACCACGAACTGCGGAGGGGTCTGTCCGGGCTCCATCCGTTCGGGTGCTTTCGGCTGGTGGGGCTGTGCGCCGTAATTCGCTGTGGAACCGTCACCGATGAGCTTGGGGCGGGCCTGGACGGAGTTCTTGACCTTCTGCTTGTCCGCCCCCGCGTCCGAGTCCGACGAGGAGCAGCCGGCGACGCCCAGCGCCGCGGCTGCCCCAACTCCCATACCCAGCAGGTTTCGCCGGCTGATCGCGCGCATACCCTCGTCCCCATCCGTGCTCGCCGAACTCAATGTCCATATAAACGGACAACCGAGAAGAGGGCATGTCGAGCGAGGGGGTTCCGAGTTAATCGATCGGATATCTCATTTTGCTTGTGTTTGACGTTCCGCCAGGTGACACGATGTCAGGCCCCGAAAGCCTTGGCCTTTCCCTTGACCGGTTTGGCGCCCGCCAGAAGGTGGGAGGGAACCAGATCGCGCGCCGGCTCGCTGTACCCCACCGAGATGATCTTGTCGCCGTGGAACGTGAACGACGTCAGCGAGGCCAGCGTGCACTGCCGCTTCCGCGGGTCGTGCCACAGCCGCCGCCGCTCCGCGAAGCTGCGCACGATCCAGATCGGCAGCTGATGGCTGACCGCCACCGCCTCGTGGCCGCGCGCCGCGTCCCGGGCCGCCCCGAGCGCCGCCATCATCCGTACGACCTGCTCGATGTACGGCTCGCCCCACGACGGCCGGAACGGGTTCGTCAGGTACTTCCAGTTGCCCGGCTTCTTCAGCGCGCCGTCACCGACCCCGAAGGTCTTGCCCTCGAAGACGTTGGCCGCCTCGATCAGCCGCTCGTCGGTGGCCAGCTCCAGGTTGTGCGCGCCGGCGATCGGCGTCGCGGTCTCCTGCGCACGCTCCAGCGGCGAGGACACGACATGGGTGATGTCGCGCTCCGCGAGGTGCTCGGCGACCCGGTCGGCCATCTTCCGGCCCAGGTCGGAGAGGTGGTAGCCGGGGCGGCGGCCGTAGAGCACGCCGTCGGGGTTGTGCACCTCGCCGTGCCGCATCAGATGGACGACGGTGATTTCTTCGCTGCTCATGTCACCCATCATTCCGTCGCTTCGGCGGCGGCCCGCGCGGCGGCCGGCAGGGCGGCCGCGATCCGCTCGACGGCCTGCGTGTCGTGCGCGGTCGAGACGAACCACGACTCGAAGGCGGACGGCGGGAGGTAGACGCCCTGCGCCAGCATCGAGTGGAAGAAGGCGGTGAAGCGGAAGGACTCCTGCGCCTTGGCCTCGTCGTAGTTCGTGACGTCCGCACCGGTGAAGAAGACCGAGAACATGTTGCCCGCGACCTGGAGGCGGTGCGCGACGCCCTCCTTCGCCAGCGCCTCGGTGACCAGCGCGCGCAGCTCGGCGGAGACCGCGTCGACCTTCTCGTACGCGGCGTCGTCCAGCAGCCGCAGCTGCGCGACACCGGCCGCGGTGGCGATCGGGTTCCCGGACAGGGTGCCGGCCTGGTAGACGGGGCCGGCCGGCGCGAGGTGCGCCATGACGTCCGCGCGGCCGCCGAAGGCCGCGGCCGGGAAGCCGCCGCCCATCACCTTGCCGAAGGTCATCAGATCCGGACGTACACCATCAATGCCGTACCAACCGGACTTGCTGACGCGGAAGCCGGTCATCACCTCGTCGGAGATGTACAGCGCGCCGTTGTCGGAGCAGATGTCCTTCAGGCCCTGGTTGAAGCCGGGCAGCGGCGGCACCACGCCCATGTTGCCGGGCGACGCCTCGGTGATCACACAGGCGATCTCGCCGGGGTGCGCGGCGAACGCGGTGCGCACCGCCTCCAGGTCGTTGTACGGCAGCACGATCGTGTCGCCGGCCTGCGCGCCCGTCACGCCCGGCGTGTCGGGCAGCCCGAAGGTCGCCACGCCGGAGCCGGCGGCGGCCAGCAGCGCGTCCACGTGCCCGTGGTAGCAGCCCGCGAACTTGACCACCTTGGGGCGGCCGGTGAAACCGCGCGCCAGCCGGATCGCCGACATCGTCGCCTCGGTGCCGCTGGAGACCAGCCGCACCTGCTCGACCGGCTCGATCCGGGCCACGATCTCCTCGGCCAGCTCGACCTCGCCGGCACCGGGCGTCCCGAAGGACGTACCGCGGGAGACGGCCTCCTGGACGGCCGCGATCACCTCGGGGTGGGAGTGGCCGAGGATCATCGGACCCCATGAGCACACGAGGTCGACGTACTCACGGCCGTCGGCGTCGGTGAGGTACGGACCGGCACCGGACACCATGAACCGGGGCGTACCGCCCACGGCCCGGAACGCCCGCACCGGGGAATTGACGCCGCCCGGCGTCACCGCGGACGCGCGCTCGAACAGCGACTGCGAAACAGGGGCTTCATACGGAAAAGACACTGTGATCCTGACCTGCATAAACGGGGAGGGCGGCGACGCACGGACACGGCCCGGCTGACAACGGTGCGGGAATCCCCGCTTGGACCACCCAAGGTGCCGCGCGGTTCCCGTTCGATCCTTTTTTGATTCCTCTCGCTTTCGACCGGGCGTCAGCCCCCACTCGTCTGCGAAACTGGGGCGACGTACGAGTAAGTCACGCAAGCAATGGTCTCAGAGGCGCACGGGGGCGTGCGGCCGGGCGTTTCATGCGCCGGCGACGGGGGAGGTCTCTGAGACGATGATCGGGTTGCGCGGCTGGGGCTGCGAGTGGTCGGGTGGAGATATGCATCGCGGTGGCGAACTGGGCGAGGGAACCGAGGACCGGGGTCCCGGGCGCGCCCAGCGCGGCCGTCACCGGCGCGAGGACACCGAGGGCATCAAGGGTGGGGACATCAGGGGCGGCCGCATGGGGGTGACGTACAAGTACTTCGGCGCGCCGAACGGTGCGACCGCGGCCCGCGTCCCGATCTCCATGCGCCCCGAGGAGCTCGGCGGTGACGAGCTCGGCATGGGCGGCATGTTCACCAAGATCAAGCCGGAGACGATGGCCGCGATGGTCCTCACCGGTATAGAGGGCATACCGCTCCATAAGGTTCCGCCGCTCGAACTCGTCGTCCTGCACCCCGACTACGCCGTCGTCAAACTGCCCATGACCGTGGTCGACCCGCTGCGCGGCGTCGGCGAGGAGTCGGTCGGCGCGGCGGCGTTCATCTGGTCCACCGTCCCCGACCGCGGCGGCCCGCGCGACGCCTTCACCGTCTACCAGCTCCTGCACGAATGGCAGGACTTCAGCCACCGGCTGCACGAGGCGGGCCATCAGGCGTACTGCCTGGTGTGGCCGTAACGGTTCAGCTGCCGGCGCCCTGAGGGAACGGTTCGGCGCGGCCGGGTGCGCCCGGGGCGGGCCGCGCGCCGAGTGGGGTGGGTCACTCCCCGGGACGGCGGGCGGGCGTTCATCGGCGGGCGGCGTACGGCACACCTGAGGCGACGTACGGCCCCGAGCGGGGCGGCGTACGGCACAGGTGGGAGACGTACGGCCACGAGCGGGGCGGCGCAGGGCATTCGTGGGGCGGTTGGCTCACCAGGTGGGGCGGGCCGAGACGCCGCCGTCCACGACGAGATCGTGCCCGGTGATCCACGACGCCATCGGCGAGGCGAGGAACACACAGGCGTCGCCCACGTCCTCCGGCCGCCCCAGCCGGCCGGCGGGCGCCGCGGCCTGCCAGCGCCGCACCCCCTCCGGCCAGTCCTCCGCCAGGCCCGGACGCCCGATCAGGCCCGGCGAGACACTGTTGACGCGGATGCCCCACGCCCCGTACTCCAGCGCCGCCGAGCGCGCGTGCATCACCACCGCCGCCTTCGACGCGCAGTAGTGGGCGTGCAGCGGGGCCGGACGGTCCGCCTCGATCGAGGCGATATGGGTCACCGAACCGCCGCCGGCGTCCCGCATCACCTCGGCCGCGGCCTGGGTGCAGGCGAAGACGGAGTGCACGTTGACGTCCGCCACCGCCCGCCAGTCGGCGAGCGACATCCCTGCCAGTTCCTGCGTCGGCTGGACGCCCGCGTTGTTCACCAGGGCGGTCAGCCGACCGCGCCAGCGGGCCGCCTCCGCGACCAGCCGGTGGCACTCCTCCTCGACGGCCAGATCCGCCCGCAGCGCCAGCGCGCTCCCGCCGTCCTCCTCGATCCGCGCCACCACGGCCCGCGCCGCCTCGGCGCCCGTCCGGTGGTGCACCACCACCGCGGCCCCCGCAGCCGCGAACCGCAGGGCGACCCCCCGCCCGATGCCCCCGGCGGCCCCGGTGACGAGGACGACTTGCCCGGTGAGGTCGGGGAGGCCGCTGAGGGAGCCGGCTCCGGTCGGACCGGCCCCGTCGCCGTTCCCGATCCCGTCCTCGTTCCCGTTCCCGTTCTCGTCCTCGTTCTCGTTCCCGTTCCCGTACGTGTTCCTGTCCGCGTGCCCGTCCACGTGCCCGTACGCATTCCCGTCTCCGGAACTCCCCGCCCTTCCGGCGGCGTTGAGGTCACGAGGGGTCTGATCCTCTGTCATGGTCGGCTCAGCGCGGTGATCCGCGCTGCCTCCTGGGGAAAGCGCGCGGCCAGTTCGGCGGCGTCCCCGTGCTCGTAGTCCTGGTAGGTGAATCCGGGCGCCATCGTGCAGCCGAAGAGGCTCCAGGCACCGCCGTCGGCGACCTCGGCGGCCATCCAGGTGCCGGCCGGCACCGTGAACTGGACGTGCTGCCCGCCCAGGACGTCCGGCCCCAGCAGCGCCGTACGGGCCGGGCGGCCCTCGCAGAGCAGCAGCAGGCTGAGCGGGTCGCCCCCGTAGAAGTGCCAGATCTCGTCGGCCGGCAGCCGGTGGAGGGCGGAGAAGTCGCCGGGTTCGGCGGTCAGCAGCATCACGATCGCCGTTCCCTCGGGACGTCCGTCGGGGCGCGGCGGACCCGCCCACGTCTGCCGGAACCTGCCTCCCTCACGGGGCAGCGGCTCCAGCCCGTAGAACGCGATCAGCGCCTCGGGGAGCGGGGCGCGGGGGTGCTCGTCCATCGGTGGTGTCCTCTCCGCCTCGTCCGCCGTCCGCCGTGGCGCGGCCGGTGGTGAGATCCGTGGTGAGGTCGGCGTCGCGCTCGGTGGCGCGCTCGGTGATCCACCCTAGGGACAAGGAGGCGCGACGGCGGGCACAATCGGGCCATGTCCGATACCTCGGCCGACGAGCCGTCAGCTGTGTGGCACACCGTCGACGATCTGGTGCGCTGGCTCGACCGGGAGAGCGCGCTGCCGGTGGAGCAGGAGCGGTTGCTGCGCATCCTGAAGCTCTCGGAGGAGGCGGGCGAGGTCGCCCAGGCCGTCATCGGGGCCACCGGCCAGAACCCGCGCAAGGGCCGCACCCACAGCTGGGACGACGTCCACAGCGAGCTGTGCGATGTGATCGTCACCGCGATGGTGGCGCTGCGGACGCTGACGCCGGAGGCGCGGCGGGTGTTCGAGGGGCATCTGGAGCGGGTGGCGGAACGGGTTCCGGCGGCGCCCGGAGGAGAAGTGCCCGCGCGGGCCGTACGGGGAGTGCCGGCGCCGGCCGTGGGAGAGGTTCCGGCACCGCCCGCTTGAGGGTGGCTGCGCTGCCGGTCCGGGGCCGGGGCCGGTGGTCCGTGGTGCGTCAGGGCAGGTCGGCCGTCAGGTAGCGCTGAATGGTGGGGGCCAGCCAGGCGACGACCTCGTCGTGGCTGAGGGCGACGGCCGGCGGGATGTGCAGGACGTAGCGGCACAGGGCCATGCCCAGTACCTGGGAGGCGATCAGCCCGGAACGGAGCTCGGCCTCCTCGGGCACCGGGCACACCGCGGAGAGGACCGGCTCGATCTGCTCGGCGAAGACCTTCCGCATCCGCTGGGCGCCCGCGTCGTTCGTGACGCCGACGCGCATCATGCCGGTCATCGTCTCGTCGGACTCCCAGCGCTCCAGGAAGTGGCGGACGAGCCGGGCGCCGAGCTCGTCGTGCGGGACGTGGGTGAGGTCGGGGGCGTGCACTTCGATCTCCGACGCGGCCGCGAAGAGGCCCGCCTTGTTGCCGTAGTAGCGCATCACCATCGACGGGTCGATGCCCGCTTCCTTGGCGATGGCGCGGATCGTGGCGCGCTCGTACCCGTCGGCGGCGAAGCGGTCCCGGGCGGCGGCCAGGATCGCGGCCCGGGTCGCGGCGGAGCGCGGGGGACGGGTCCCGCCGGCTTCGCGGGGTGCCGTGGCGGCGGTGTCCGCCGCGTCGGCCGGTGCGGACGCGGCGGCGGCAGTCGTCGCGTCGGCGGGGGTGTCCGACGCGGGATCGGTGCTGGTGGCGTGGGCGGGGTCTGGCATGTCAACGACTGTAGGCCAACAACTGTTGACACGCCAGCGCGGCGCGTCCTACGCTTGCCAACAAGCGTTGACCAACATGCGTTGACCAACAAATGTGGGCATCGTGCACCGGCCCCGGCAAGCCATAGGAGGCAGCAGCCATGGACGCCATGAACCCCCGGTCCGACAAGGGCGACACCAAGGAACGGGCGGCCGACGAGTCCCGCGACGCGGACGTCCTCGTCGTCGGGGCCGGTCCGACCGGCCTGTTGCTGGCCGGGGACCTGGCCGAGGCCGGTCTTTCCGTCACCCTCCTCGAGCGCCGGCCCGACACGACGAGCAACCTCACCCGCGCCTTGGCGGTGCATGCCCGCACGCTGGAGCAGCTCGACGCCCGCGGACTCGCCGACGAGCTGGTGGCCGGCGGGCACCGCATCACCCGCCTCCGGCTGTTCGGCCGGGCCGACCTCGACCCGTCCCAGCTCCCCTCCCGCTTCCCGTTCGTGCTGATCACGCCCCAGTTCGAGGTCGAGCGCCTGCTGGACCGCCGGGCCCGCAAGGCCGGAGTGGTGTTCCGGTACGACTCCGAGGTGACCGGTCTGGAGCAGGACGCGGACGGGGTGACGGTCCACCTCCGCGGCGCCGGGGGCACCACCAGCGTCCGTGCCGCGTATGTCGTCGGCACCGACGGCGTGCGCAGCACGATCCGCGAGGCCATCGGCCTGCCTTTCCCCGGCAAGTCCGTGATCCGCTCCGTGGTCCTCGCCGACGTCCGGTTGGCGCAGGAGCCGGAGTCCCCCTTCACCGTCGGTGCCACGGAGGACGCCTTCGGCCTGATCGGCTCGTTCGGCGACGGCTGGTACCGCGTCATCGGCTGGAACCGCCACCGCCAGGCCGACGACGACACCCCCGCCGACCTCGCCGAGGTCCAGGAGGTCGCCCGCCTCGCGCTCGGCAAGGACTACGGCATCCATGACGCCCGCTGGATCTCGCGCTTCCACAGCGATGAGCGCCAGGCCCCCGAGTACCGCGTCGGCCGGGTCTTCCTCGCCGGGGACGCCGCCCACGTGCACTCCCCCGCCGGCGGCCAGGGCATGAACACCGGCCTGCAGGACGCCGCCAACCTCGGCTGGAAGCTGGCGGCGGTGATCCAGGGCCGTGCCCCGGCGGCCCTGCTGGACAGCTATCAGGCCGAGCGTCACCCCGTCGGCAAGATGGTGCTGCGCAGCAGCGGCGCCATCATCCGGCTCGCCCTGGTGCACCACGCGCCGGGCCGCGCCGCCCGCGCGGTCGCCGCCCAGCTCGTCAACCGGCTACGGCCACTGTCCCGCCGTGCGGTGCGCAACCTCTCCGGCATCGGTATCGCCTATCCGGCCGGGCCCGGTGCCCACCGGCTCGCCGGCCACCGCGCGCCCGACATCCAGCTGGCCGACGGCAGCCGCCTCTACGAACTCCTGCGCCAGGGCCGGTTCGTCCTCATCACCCCGGCCGGCGAACCCGCCGTCGCCCAATGCCCGGCGAACAGCGGGGATGCCCCGTCGCACCCCGCTCCCGCACACCCCGATGCCTCGCACCCCACCCCCTCGCGCGCCGATGCCCTGCGCCCCGCCGACGGCCGCCTGATACACGCCGTCTGGCGTGGCGACCGCCGCACGGCCCTGCTCGTCCGGCCCGACGGCTATGTCGCCTGGGCCACCGACGCCACAGCCCCCGCGGAGCGCGCCGCGGCCCTGCGCACCGCCCTCCTCCACTGGACCGGCTCCACGCCCGACGGGACCTCCCCCGCGGACACCACCTCGCCCCGCTCCTTCGCTGCCTCCGCCGCCGCTGCCGACACCTCCACCACTCCCACCGCCACTCCCACCGGCGTCTCGGCTGTCATCCCGGCGCCAGCACATGACGCAGATAGGCCCGCGGATCGGTGAGGTAACGCCGCCAGTGGTCCACCAGCCCCAGTTCCGCCCACTCCACCGCGCGCATGCCGTGCTCGCCCACCTCGACGATCTCCGCACCGGGCAGCGCGGTCAGCAGCGGGGAGTGCGTGGCGCAGATGATCTGTGCCCCACCTTTTCCCGACTCGTCCATCAGGCCGACCAGTTCGAGACAGGAGGAGAAGGACAGCGCCGCCTCCGGCTCGTCCATGACGTACAGCCCCCGCTGCGCGAAGCGTTCACGGAAGGCCAGCAGGAAGCCCTCCCCATGGCTCATCCCGTCCGGGTCCCGGGACAGTCGCTTCGACCTCCGCTCGCCGTTCAGCGCCTCCAGCGCCGTCTCGGCCCGCAGGAAGAATCCCTGCCGGCGGGTTCGCG
Organism: Streptomyces lydicus; assembly: GCF_000717345.1. Lineage (GTDB taxonomy): Bacteria > Actinomycetota > Actinomycetes > Streptomycetales > Streptomycetaceae > Streptomyces > Streptomyces lydicus. Next base: position 30,920 of record NZ_JNZA01000042.1, read on the forward strand.
GCCCGCGCACCATGCGGCGGCCCTCCCGCGTCGGGTCGAACCGCATCCGGCCGCCGAGCACCGACGCCTCCCGGGAGCTGGCGTATTTGTAGCCCGCCGACCCGCCGTACGAATCCAGCCCGAAGCCCTCCGCCAGCGCCTCGGCCAGCGTCGACTTCCCCGAACCGTTCTCGCCCACCAGGAAGGTCACCGGCGCGCGGAACGTCAGCCCTTCCTCGATCAGTTGGCGTACGCACGGCACCGTCCAGGGCCAGCCGTCCCCGGCCGTGCCCTCCCCGTGCGGAAGATCCACGTAGGCCCGTTCGATCAGCATGTCCTCGAAGCTCTCACACGCCACTGACGCCCGCGTCCGACCCGACGCCCCGCACGCACCCCCCCACCACCCATTCCCTCGGCCCCGCCCCTCCTCCCTACGCTGGGCCCATGCTCATCGCCCGCTCCGCCGCCCTCTTCGTCGTCGCCGCCCTCTTCGAGATCGGCGGTGCCTGGCTGGTCTGGCAGGGCGTCCGGGAGCACAAGGGCTGGGCTTGGATCGGCGCCGGGGTCCTCGCGCTGGGCGTGTACGGATTCGTCGCCACCCTCCAGCCGGACGCCGCATTCGGCCGCATCCTCGCCGCGTACGGCGGTGTCTTCGTCGCGGGGTCGCTCGCCTGGGGAATGGTCGCCGACGGCTACCGTCCCGACCGCTGGGACGTCATCGGCGCGCTGATCTGCCTGGCCGGCATGGCAGTGATCATGTACGCCCCCAGGGGCCGCTGACGCCCGCCGCGAGGGCACGCGACGGGCCCGGTGCCGGCACCCAGGCACCGCCGACCACACCCACCCCCGGACACCGCCGACCACCGCGCCCCAAACACCGCTGACCACACCCGCCCCCAGACACCGCCGGTCACACCCACCCCAGGCGCCTTCGACAGCCACATCCCGCATACCCCCGAGGCCGCGGGCCGGGCCCGCATATCCTGGCCGCGTACCACCCTCCCCACTCGCCCCATGCTCCTCAGGAGCAGGGGACCGTCACCGTCTTGAGGAGTGCACGATGACCGCCGAGGCCCGTACCGCCGTCGTCACCGGAGCGAGCAGCGGGATCGGTGCCGCGACCGCCCGGGCGCTGGCCGCCGCCGGCTACCGCGTGGTGCTCACCGCCCGCCGCAAGGACCGCATCGAGGCGCTCGCCGCCGAGCTGCCCGGCGCCCGGGCCCACGCTCTCGACGTCACCGACCGCGCCGCCGTCGACGCCTTCGCGTCCTCCCTCGACCGCTGTGACGTGCTGGTCAACAACGCCGGCGGCGCCTACGGTGCCGAGCCGGTCGCCACCGGCGACCCCGCCGACTGGCGCGCCATGTACGAGGTCAACGTCCTCGGCGTGCTCCACATGACCCAGGCGCTGCTGCCGCCGCTCACCGCGTCCGGTGACGGCACCGTCGTCGTGCTCTCCTCCACCGCCGGCCACGGCACGTACGAGGGCGGCGGTGGCTACGTCGCCGCCAAGCACGGCGCCCATGTCCTCGCCGAAACCCTCCGGCTGGAGCTGTGCGGCGAGCCGGTCCGCGTCATCGAGGTGGCGCCGGGCATGGTCAAGACCGACGAGTTCGCCACCACCCGCTTCCGTGGTGACACCACCAAGGCCGCCAAGGTCTACGAGGGGGTGGACCAGCCGCTCAGCGCGGAGGACGTCGCCGACACCATCACCTGGGCGATCACCCGCCCCGCCCACGTCAATGTCGACCTCCTGGTGGTCCGCCCCCGCGCCCAGGCGTCCAACACCAAGGTCCACCGCACCACTTGATCCCGGCAGACGCGACCGGCGCCGCGCGAAGCCAGGCCCAAAGAGGCGGCGCAGCGCGGCGTTCGGCAGCCCCCTGCCCCTCCGGCCCCACGGTCGCGAGGGCAGTGCGACAGGGCGACACGACGGCAGGGCGACAGTGACCCGCGAAGGCGACCTTTCGACCAGTGCTTGTGAGCGCTCACGTCTCCCGGCTCGGTCTCCAGAGCCTCGCGGTCGAGTTTCAGCATGACGAGGAAGAACAGGCCGCCTACGAGGAGCAGACCGACCACGATCAGGGCGGGGGCGAGCGCCTCGGTGGTCGAGACCAGCACGAACAGCGAGGCGACCGACCACACCAGCGCGCAGACCGCGACCGGCGCCTCGAACCACCCGAGGTCGAACGCGCCCTTCTTGCGTTCCAGTCGGCGGCGCACCCGCCAGGTAGAGGACGGTGGTCGAGCCGTAGATGATCGCCGGGAGGATCGTCGACGCGGTGATCAGCTGCAGCAGTGCGACGCCCGGCAGCGCGACCATCAGGACGATTCCCACGGCGAAGATCAGGATCGTCGCCGGGACCGGTGTGCGGGTGCGCGGGCTGACCCGCCGCATCAGCCGGTGGGCGGGGAACCGGGCATCGCGTGACATCGCGAAGACGATGCGCGAGCACGCGGTCATCACCACCATGCCAGCGCCGAAGAAGAACGTGATCGCGATCAGGAGCGTTCTCTCCATCGCCGGCCCCAGCTGATCACGCATGATCGCCGCCACCGGCGATTCGCTGGCGGCGGGACATCTTCGAGCTGAAGCGCCCAGACATGGGGTGATCCTCTACGACAGCACTCATCGGAACTGGTATTGGTCCGCAAACACGGCCAAGGCCATCGGCCAATGTCATCGGTACCTCGACACACTGCATCGAGCAGCTCAGCAGGGCTTGCCCGACCGACCGGAGATCACTACCTACCACCCGCGGGCCGTCGTAATCGGCCGATCTCATGATTGGGACAAGACCAGGCTGCACGCACTGCACGGGCTCAACAGCAGGATGCACGGCATCACAGTGATGACGTACGACCAGCTCCTGGCCCAATGTGTCTCTCTCCTCGATCAGCTCTCCTCTCAAGAGGCTGAAGAGGTGGCAGACGACCTGTCTGCCTGAGCAGACGCCGAAGACACGCCTGCACGAGTCGTGCTGCGCCATTGCCAGTCCCACGCCTTGCTGACTCACGTGCCCTGAGGCGAGAGAGGCCCCTGCATCGTTGCCGGTCCGGGGGCCCTTGACCGCATGCAGCCCCGAAGATCAGCCCTTCCCACAGATGACCTGCTTGAGCTTGGCAACTACCTGCACCAGATCCCGCTGCTGCTCCACCGCCTGACCGATCGGCTTGTATACACCCGGGATCTCATCTACGACGCCAGAGTCCTTGCGGCACTCCATCCCCGCGTCTGCTCCTCCAGGTCCCGCGCCGAGTACTTCCGTTTGGCGGCGTTCCGGCTCATCCTCCGACCGGCGCCGCGCGAGGCCGAGTTAAAGGACACGAGGTGCGCGTTATGCAGGGCGTGGAGACCCAAGCCCCCGGCTCGCACCCGGCTGGCGGTTCAAGCGCCAGGGTTACGGCTGGCCAGAAACCGCCACCCGTTCGATCGATGGTTCATCGTCCGTGCTTTGTGGTGTGAGCCTCACGGTGGGGCCTGTGAACCCCGTTCGTGCGCCTTGGCGGAGTGGCGCCGTGACTGCTTCGACCCTGTGGCGTGCCATGGGGAAGTGACCAGGAACCTTGGCGTTGGACGGCTCCGGCGGATCGCAGATCGGCGTGCTGCCGGGCGACGTCGGCGGCGACGGAACTCGCGTTTCGCGGCGGATGGTCCTACGGGCAGCAATCGCATGCAGTGGGTCGGATTGCTGGCAGTGAGCTTGCCGGGGGTCGCTGCGCTGGCCGCATTGCTGTTCACCTGGAGGCAGGTGGGGCAGACCAGCATAGAACTACGAATCAGTGAGCAGGGACAGATCACCAACCGGTACAACGCCGCGATCAACAACTTGGGATCACAGTCCATCGATGTACGCCTCGGGGGAATGTACGCCCTGCAGCGCATCATGCAGGATTCCACGCGCGACCATCCCACGGTCGTATCGGTCCTGTCCGCGTACGTACGTCAGCACGCCCCTCTTCCGGCCAGTGGGGCCAACAAGTCTCAGGCCACGTCAGAAGGGAAATCGCCAGATGCGGATATTCAGGCGGTCATAAACGTATTGGCTCATCGCCGACCCGCCTTCGACAAGGGGACAACGGTCGATCTGAGTCGCACCGATCTGAGCGGGCTGAAGTCCATGGGCACCGGCACCATCAACTTCCGCGAAGCGGACCTGACAGGGGCAGACCTCCGTGGCGCGGACCTTTCCAATGCAGACCTGAGCCTAGCGTCGCTGTTCGGCGCGAACCTCACGCAGGCAACCCTGTTGGGAACGAATCTCCGTGGTGCCCACCTGAACAATGCGATCTTGACCAAGACCAGCGTCTGCGGCACCGACACGTTCACCGACCCTGAGACTGGGAAGGCTACGTACTTCTGCCCGGATCTGACTAGTGCGGACTTGGGTGAAGCAAAACTGAATGGCGCAAGCCTGGCCCACACGAAACTGACCGGCGCGTACTTGACCCACGCGGATCTGACCGACGCGGACCTCACCGGCGCGGATCTAACCGACGCGGATCTAACCGACGCAGACCTCAGGAACGCGAACTTCACTGGCGCACGGCTCAGAGGAGTGACGCTAAACGGAGCGAAGGTGGAAGGGGCCCGAGGACTGCCGTCATCGAGTCGCTAGAGATGTTTATCTAGACTAGAACTCAGGGGCCGCCAGGAACGGACGGCGGTACATGGGCGGCGCCCCGGACATAGACACCGCGCTGACATGCCCAAAGCCACGGACCAGAAGGTTGCAGGAATATGCCTCTCCCTTCAGCAAAAAGCCCCAGACCGCATCCAGTCCAGGGCTTTGTCGATCACGTGCAGTGCTGGCCTCAGCCCTTCACGCAGACGACCTGCTTGAGGTGGGCGACGACCTCCACCAGGTCCCGCTGCTGCTCCATGACCTTCTCGATCGGCTTGTAGGCGCCCGGGATCTCGTCGATCACGCCGGAGTCCTTGCGGCACTCCACACCCCGCGTCTGCTCCTCCAGGTCACGCGTCGAGAAGCGCTTCTTGGCGGCGTTCCGGCTCATCTTGCGGCCGGCACCGTGCGAGGCCGAGTTGAAGGACGCGGCGTTCCCGAGGCCCTTGACGATGTACGAGCCGGTGCCCATCGAGCCGGGGATGATGCCGTACTCGCCGCTGCCCGCCCGGATGGCACCCTTACGGGTCACCAGGAGGTCCATGCCCTCGTACCGCTCCTCCGCCACGTAGTTGTGGTGGCAGGAGATGACCTGGTCGAAGGTGACCTTGGCCTTCTTGAACTCCCGGCGGATCACGTCCTGGGTCAGGGCCATCATGATCTCGCGGTTGTGCTTGGCGTACTCCTGCGCCCAGAACAGGTCGTTGCGGTAGGCCGCCATCTGCGGGGTGTCCGCGATGAAGACGGCGAGGTCGCGGTCGACCAGGCCCTGGTTCTGCGGCAGCTTCTGGGCCACGCCCATGTGGTACTCGGCCAGCTCCTTGCCGATGTTGCGCGACCCGGAGTGCAGCATGATCCACACGGACTGGTCGGCGTCGACGCAGAATTCCCAGAAGTGGTTGCCGCCACCGAGCGAGCCCATCTGCTTCACGGCCCGCTCCCGGCGGAACCTGACCGCTTCCGCGACCCCGTCGAACCGCGTCCAGAAGTCGTCCCAGCCGGCCGTCGGGACGCCGTGCAGCCGCCCGGGGTCGACCGGATCGTCGTGCATCCCCCGCCCCACCGGGAGCACCTGCTCGATCTTCGAGCGGAGCCGGGAGAGGTCGCCGGGCAGGTCGTTGGCGGTCAGCGAGGTCTTCACCGCGCTCATTCCGCAGCCGATGTCGACGCCGACCGCCGCCGGGCAGACCGCGCCGCGCATCGCGATCACCGAGCCGACCGTGGCGCCCTTGCCGTAGTGCACGTCCGGCATCACGGCCAGGCCCTTGATCCACGGGAGGGTGGCGACATTGCGCAGCTGCTGCATGGCGACGTCCTCGACCGTGGCCGGATCCGTCCACATCCGGATCGGTACCTGTGCGCCGGGCACCTCGACGTACGACATAACTTCCTCATTCCCCCGAAAACATGAAAAACGCAAAAGCCGGACAAGATGCCTGATCTTGGACGCCGGACCGGCGTATGCGGCAACGCGTGCGGTAGACATTGTGTCCATCGGCCGCCACTCGGCGGCAACCGCATTTCGCAGGGGAAGGAGCCGCGAACGATGGCACGGAAGTCGTTCGTACCCGGGGCCGCACTGGTGGCAGCCGCGGCACTGGCCGCCGGCCTCGCCGGCTGCAGCGGTGGCTCCAGCAGCGGCGCCGGGGCCGCGGACGCCAAGAGCGGGGACGCCGCCGCCGCGACGCAGGCCGCCGAACCGGGCCGCTACCAGACCCTCCCGGAAGCCTGTGGGCTGCCCTCACGCAGCACGCTGCACGCCATGCTGCCCGGCGACGGACAGCGCCTGTCGAGCGCCGACGCCGAGAAGCTCTACGCCGGTCAGGCCGACATCACCTACGACACCGACCGCCGGGTCGGCTGCCACTGGACCCGCGAGACCACCGAGGGCACCCGCCACCTGAGCCTCGACATCCAGCGCGTGGTCTCCTACGACGCCTCCGTCAGCGATGACGACAAGGCGCAGGGGATCTACGACGGCAAGGAACTCGCCGCGCAGATCCCGTCCGCCGGCGCGGACTCCGGCGCGCCCACCCCGTCCCCCTCCGCGAAGGACAAGGGCAAGGGCACCGCGGCGGACGGCGTGGCGAACGCGGCCGGCAAGCCGAGCGGCAAGGCCACCGCGGCGGGCAAGGGCGGCAAGGCGACGCCGGGCGCCCCGTCGTCCGCGACCGGCACCGGCGCGGACGCGGGCGGATCGACCGCCCCGCGGGTGCTGGACGGCCTCGGGGACGCGGCGTTCCTGGACGACAAGCTGGCCACCGCGGACTCCGGTGTGCACCGCGACGTGACTGTGGTCTTTCGCACGTCGAATGTGATCGTGACGCTCACTTACGACCAGTGGTCCACGGACAAGGCGATGTTGCCGGAGAGCCAGGAACTGCAGGACAAGGCCCGTTCGCTGGCCGGGGAGCTGGTGGACAGCCTCAGCGAATAGTCCGCATCAGGGCAATTGCCCGATGCGGGCTGACAGTTCCCTATGTCCCATTCATTCGTCATGCGCATCGACACGAAACGGTCACCCACCCCGCCACCCCGCGTACCGTGCCGTCTAGCCGTACCGATGAACGTACCGATGCCCCGGTACCGATGACGACGAACAGCGAAGGAACCATGCACCGTTCAGCCAAGCGCCTCGCCAGCCTCCTCACCTGCGCAGCAGTACCGGTGCTGCTCGTCGCCGGCTGCTCCGGCTCGGACAGCGACAGCGCCGGTGCCGCCTCCTCGTCCGCGTCCTCCAGCAGCAGCTCGAGCGCGCCGTCGCCGACCGTCGCGCCCGCGAAGTACAAGACGCTGCCCAACCCGTGCGCGGCGTTCTCCAAGGACACCCTCAAGAAGATGCTGCCGAAGGTGAAGGACGCCTCCGGCGACCAGGGCAAGTCCACGGACAACGCGGCGCACGGCACCTGCTCCTGGAACAGCTCCGACGAGCACGGTGTCGACGGGACCCAGTTCCGCTGGCTGGACATCGGCTACCAGCGCTACGACTCGGACCCCGGCGTCGGCTCGGCCGAGAAGCGCGCCACGGAGTTCTACGCCAAGCAGATAGCCGACGCGAAGGCCACCAAGGGCGCCAAGAAGCTGGAGACGGTCAAGACCGCCGGCACCGGCGACGAGGCGACCGCGATCACCTACGACGTGAAGAAGGAGGGCAACGACTTCAAGAACACGACGCTCGTCGCCCGCGCCTCCAACATCGTCGTCACGATCAACTACAACGGGGCGGGCCTGGCCGGTGCCGACACCCCCAAGGGCGCCGACCTGCTGAAGCAGGCCCAGGCCGCCGCCAAGGAGGCGGTCGCCGCCGCCACGAACCCGAAGGCCAAGTCCTGACGCCGCACGCCTGCTGAACGCCCCGGGCACCTCAGCCGGCAGAGGGCCCGCACCGATGTACACGACGTACGGTGCGGGCCCTCGCGGCTGTCGCAGCTGCGCGAGGTCACTGCCGCCGGCTCGCCTCTGTGCGCCCCTCCGTCCATACCGGCACACGCGCGCGCGGACGCATGTGCCAGGCTGTCGCCCGCAACAGACCGACTAGGAGGGGTTCTGGGTGGCCGCGCCACTGAAGCTGACACGCACACACCGGATACTCATCGGAGTTGTCGTCGCCGGCGCGGTGGTCATCGCCGGCATCGGCTTCGCCGGCTCCTACGCGGCCGTGCGCGAACTGGCCGTCAAGAAGGGCTTCGGCACCTTCTCCTTCTTCCTCCCCATCGGCATCGACGCGGGCATCTGTGTCCTGCTCGCCCTGGATCTGCTGCTGACGTGGATCCGCATGCCCTTCCCCCTGCTGCGGCAGACGGCGTGGCTGCTGACCGTCGCGACCGTGGCGTTCAATGCCGCGGCGGCGTCCGATCCGTTGGGCATGGGCATGCATGCCGTCATCCCGGTGCTGTTCGTCGTCACCGTCGAGGCCGCCCGGCACGCGGTCGGGCGGATCGCCGACATCACCGCGGACAAGCACATGGACGGGGTGCGCATCACGCGCTGGCTGCTGTCCCCGGTCCCCACGTTCCTGTTGTGGCGACGGATGAAGCTGTGGGAACTGCGGTCGTACGACGCGGTGATCAAGCTGGAGCAGGAACGGCTCGTGTACCAGGCACGCCTGCGTTCGCGCTTCGGACGGAGCTGGCGGCGCAAGGCTCCCGTGGAGTCCCTGATGCCGCTGCGCCTCGCCCGGTACGGGGTGCCGCTGGCGGAGACCGCCCCCGCGGGGCTCGCCGCAGCGGGCATCGAACCGCAGGTGCTGCCGACGCCGCGGCAGTCCGCGCCGCCCGCGCTGGAGCCGCAGGCCGAGGAGGTCCCGAGCCAGTGGTTCGCGGCGCCGCAGAACGTCCCGTATCGGGGGAGTTACGACCCGACGTACATCCCGGAGCAGGAGCATCAGCCCCCGCACGACGCGCACCAGCGGGTCTCGACGCACGAGCAGGCCCCGGTACCGGCGCCGCGCGTACCGGAGCCCGGGCCTCAGGTCCCGGTGCCGACCGGTGCGGGCGGGACGCGCCCCCTCGGCAAGGGCACCCCGGAGCCGGCCCCCCAGCCGGCGCAGACCCCGGCCGGGGCCCCGACCGATGAGGACCTCTACCAGGTGTTCCGCCGCTCGATAGAGGGCGAGGGCATGCCGACCCGGGGCGCTTTCGCGGCGAACCTGGAGGCGCAGTACGGCACCCGCCTGCAGGAACGGGAGCTGAACCGCTACATGGACCAGTTCAGCAACCGGCTCAACGCGGAACTCATGGAAGAGCACATCGCGTAGGACACCTGCCGGCGCACGAGCAGAGGCGGGGCGTTCACCGCAAGCCTCCGCACGACAACTTCGGCCCCGGGGATCCTCTCCCCGGGGCCGAAGCCGTTCTCGCCCGTGCTCGCCGCCGCCGGCGGGTGGTCAGCCGCCGAGCAGCTTGCGCACCCGGTCGGCGCCGACGGCCAGCAGCAGGGTGGGCAGGCGCGGTCCGGTGTCCCGGCCGACGAGCAGGTGGTACAGCAGCGCGAAGAACGTCCGCTGCGCCACCTTGATCTCCGGCGGCAGTTCCTTCGGCGTCGCGTCGGCGGCGAAGCCCGCCTGGACCTTCGGCACGCCGTAGACGAGGTGGGTCAGCCCGTCCAGCGACCAGTGCGAGTCGAGGCCCTCCAGCAGCAGCCGGATCGAGTCGCGGGCGGTGTCGTCGAGGGACTTCAACAGCTCGGCGTCCGGCTCGTCCCGCACGATGGTGCGCTGGTCGGCCGGGACCTGGGTGGTGATCCAGTACTCGGCCCGGTCGAGCCGGGGCCGGGTCTCGTCGAGCGAGGTGACCGGGTTGGCCGGGTCCAGCTCGCCGAGGATGCGCAGGGTCTGCTCGTCGTGGCCGGCGGTGACGTCCACGACCGAGGCCAGCGTGCGGTACGGGAGCGGGCGCGGGGTCGTGGGCAGCGGACCGGCGGCGGTGCCGACGGCCCGGAGGTAGGCGGCCTCGTCCGCGGGCTGCGCGGCGCCGTCCGTGACCTTGGCGGCCAGCTTGTCCCACTCGTCGTAGAGCCGCTGGATCTCCTGGTCGAAGGCGATCTTGAAGGACTGGTTGGGCTTGCGGCGGGCGTAGAGCCAGCGCAGCAGCGGCGCCTCCATGATCTTCAGCGCGTCGCCCGGGGTGGGCACGCCGCCCTTGGACGAGGACATCTTGGCCATGCCGCTGATGCCGACGAAGGCGTACATCGGACCGATGGGCTGCTCGCCGTCGAAGACCTCACGGACAATCTGCCCGCCGACAACGTAGGACGAGCCGGGCGAGGAGTGGTCCACGCCGGACGGCTCGAAGATCACGCCCTCGTAGGCCCAGCGCATCGGCCAGTCGACCTTCCAGACCAGCTTGCCGCGGTTGAACTCGCTCAGCCGGACAGTCTCGGCGAAGCCGCACTCCGAGCAGGTGTAGGCGAGTTCGGTGGTCTCCTCGTCGTACGAGGTGACGGTGGTGAGGTCCTTGTCGCACCCGCCGCAGTACGGCTTGTACGGGAAGTAGCCGGCCGAGCCGGAGCTGCCGTCGTCCTCACCGGCCGCGCCGGAACCCTCGGCGGCCTCCAGCTCGGCCTCGTCGACCGGCTTCTGCGACTTCTTCGCGGGCGCCTTCTTCGTGCGGTACTGGCCGAGGATCGCGTCGATCTGCCCGCGGTGCTTCATCGCGTGCAGGATCTGCTCGCGATAGGTGCCGGCGGTGTACTGCTCGGTCTGGCTGATGCCGTCGTACTCGACGCCCATCTCGGCGAGCGCGTCGGCCATGGCGGCCTTGAAGTGCTCGGCCCAGTTCGGGTACGAGGAGCCGGCCGGCGCCGGTACCGAGGTCAGCGGCTTGCCGATGTGCTCGGCCCAGGACTCGTCGACGCCGGGGACGCCGGCCGGCACCTTGCGGTAGCGGTCGTAGTCGTCCCAGGAGATCAGGTGGCGGACGTTGTACCCGCGGCGGCGGATCTCGTCGGCGACCAGGTGCGGCGTCATGACCTCGCGGAGGTTGCCGAGGTGGATGGGGCCGGAGGGGCTCAGGCCGGAGGCGCAGACGATCACCGGTGCGGAGGCACCTGATGCCACTTTGCCGGCGGCGCGGCGCTCCGCCTCGGCAATGACCTCGTCCGCGAACCTGGAGACCCAGTCGGTCTCGGTGCTCTGCTGAGCCACGATCGGCCCTTCCTCTTCCTGGTGCTTCCCGTTTGCGCCGTCCTGCGCGCGCGACGCACAAAAGCCTGACGGTGCCATTCTCCCAGACGCCCGCCGTTCGAAAATTCAGTGGTGCCGCCGTGGGATACTCATTGGCAAACCCATTCCCTTTCGAAGACACCTCCGTCTACAGAAAGTGCAGCCTCATGGCCTCGGTCCCTTCCCTCGCAGCTTCGGTCCAACAGCGCGTCGCGGACGCCCTCTCGGCAGCCCTGCCGGAGGCCGGCGCCGCCGACCCGCTGCTGCGACGCAGCGACCGGGCCGACTTCCAGGCGAACGGCATGCTGGCGCTGGCCAAGAAGCTCAAGGGCAACCCGCGGGAGCTGGCGGCCAAGGTCGTGGAGGCCATCGGCCAGGACGGCATGCTGCAGGAGATCGAGGTCTCCGGCCCCGGCTTCCTCAACATCACGATCGCCGACCGGGCGATCACCGAGACGCTCGCCGCGCGCGCCGCCGACGACCGGCTCGGCGTGCCGCTGAAGGAGAACCCGGGCGTCACGGTCATCGACTACGCCCAGCCGAACGTGGCGAAGGAGATGCACGTCGGGCACCTGCGCTCGGCGGTCATCGGCGACGCCCTGCGGCACATGCTGGACTTCACCGGCGAAAAGACGGTCGGCCGGCACCACATCGGCGACTGGGGCACCCAGTTCGGCATGCTCATCCAGTACCTGATCGAGAACCCCGGCGAGCTGGCCCCGGCGGCCGACGTCGACGGCGAGCAGGCGATGAGCAACCTGAACCGGGTCTACAAGGCGTCGCGTGCGGTCTTCGACTCCGACGAGGCGTTCAAGGAGCGGGCCCGCAAGCGGGTCGTGGCGCTGCAGGGCGGGGACAAGGAAACCCTCGACCTGTGGCAGCGGTTCGTGGACGAGTCGAAGGTCTACTTCTACTCGGTCTTCGAGAAGCTGGACATGGAGATCCGCGACGACGAGATCGTCGGCGAGTCCGCGTACAACGACATGATGGCCGAGACGGCGCGGCTCCTGGAGGAGTCCGGTGTCGCGGTGCGCTCCGAGGGCGCGCTGGTGGTCTTCTTCGACGAGATCCGCGGCAAGGACGACCAGCCGGTGCCGCTGATCGTGCAGAAGGCGGACGGCGGCTTCGGCTACGCGGCGTCCGACCTGTCGGCGATCCGCAACCGCGTCGTCGACCTCCAGGCCACGACGCTTCTGTACGTCGTGGACGTGCGGCAGTCGCTGCACTTCCGGATGGTCTTCGAGACGGCCCGCCGGGCGGGCTGGCTGAAGGACGGCGTCACCGCGCACAACATGGGCTACGGCACGGTGCTCGGCGCGGACGGCAAGCCGTTCAAGACGCGTGAGGGCGAGACCGTCCGCCTTGAGGACCTGCTCGACGAGGCGGTCGAGCGGGCGACGGCCGTCGTGCGCGAGAAGGGCGAGCCGATCGGCCTGACCGAGCAGGAGATCACCGAGAACGGTGCGCAGGTCGGCATCGGCGCGGTGAAGTACGCGGACCTGTCCACGTCACCGAGCCGGGACTACAAGTTCGACCTGGACCAGATGGTGTCGCTGAACGGCGACACGTCCGTCTACCTCCAGTACGCCTACGCCCGGATCCGGTCGATCTTCCGCAAGGCCGGCGACGCGCGTCCGGCGGCGCACCCGGAGCTGGCGCTGGCCCCCGCGGAGCGGGCGCTGGGTCTGCACCTCGACCAGTTCGGCGAGACCGTCACCGAGGCCGCCGCGACGTACGAGCCGCACAAGCTCGCCGCGTACCTCTACAGCCTCGCCTCGCTGTTCACGACCTTCTACGACCAGTGCCCGGTCCTGAAGGCCGAGGGCGGCCCGGAGCAGGTCGCCAACCGTCTGTTCCTGTGCGAGCTGACGGCCCGCACGCTCCACCAGGGCATGGCGCTGCTCGGCATCCGCACCCCCGAGCGCCTCTAGGTCGTTCCCCGTACCGCCGCCGGGCTTGTCCGCCGTGGCGCCCGGCGGCGGTACGGGACTCTCGGCTGCGGTGCCGGCCCCGGGGGGTCAAAGCCGGGCGCGTGCGGGGCAGGCACTCAGTGCCACGGCTTGTGCAACCGGTGCTTGGCCTTCTCCTTCGCGTCCAGCCCGTGGCCGGCCGCCTTCTCGGCCTTGCCCTCGGCCTCCAGCTTGCGGTTGTGGGTCGCCTTCCCGACGACCTCCTTCATGGCGCCGATGGCCTGGGCGCCCTTGGCCCGCATGGTGTCCTTGGTAGTCACGGTGACTCGCTCTCACTCGGTCGCGGCCTTCGTTGACACCGGGTCCGTGCCCCCCATACGGCGGACAAAACCTGACAACCACAACAAAGCTCCCGCCCCGGTGATCCGGGACGGGAGCTCGGTGTCAGGGGCGGTGCGCCCGGCGGCTCACAGCGCCCGCGCGACCTCGGTCGCCCAGTACGTGAGGATCATGTTCGCGCCGGCCCGCTTGATGCCGGTCAGGGACTCCATGATCGCCTTGTCGCGGTCGATCCAGCCCTTCTCGGCGGCCGCCTCGATCATCGCGTACTCACCGGAGATCTGGTACGCGGCGACCGGCACGTCCACCGCGTCCGCGATCTTCGCCAGCACGTCCAGATACGGCAGCGCCGGCTTGACCATGACCATGTCGGCGCCCTCCTCCAGGTCGAGCGCCAGCTCGCGCAGCGACTCGCGGAGGTTGGCGGGGTCCTGCTGGTAGGTCTTGCGGTCGCCCTTCAGCGACGAACCGACGGCCTCGCGGAAGGGACCGTAGAACGCCGAGGAGTACTTCGCGGTGTAGGCGAGGATCGACACGTCCTCGTGGCCGGTCTGGTCCAGGGCGTCGCGGATGACGCCGACCTGGCCGTCCATCATGCCGCTGGGGCCCACGACGTGGACGCCCGCGTCGGCCTGGACCTGCGCCATCTCCGCGTACCGCTCCAGCGTCGCGTCGTTGTCGACCCGGCCCTCGGAGTCCAGCACACCGCAGTGGCCGTGATCGGTGTACTCGTCCAGGCACAGGTCGGACATGATGACGAGGTCGTCGCCGACCTCGGCCCGCACGTCGCGGATGGCCTGCTGGAGGATGCCGTCGGGGTCCGTACCGGCCGTCCCCGCCGCGTCCTTCTTCTCGTCCAGCGGCACTCCGAACAGCATGATCCCGGCGACGCCCGCCTCCACCGCCTCGACGGCGGCCTTGCGCAGGGTGTCGCGGGTGTGCTGGACGACGCCCGGCATGGCGCCGATCGGCACCGGCTCGCTCACGCCCTCCCGCACGAACGCGGGGAGGATCAGGTCGGCCGGGTGCAGCCGGTACTCCGCGACCATCCGCCGCATGGCGGGCATGGTGCGCAGCCGCCGCGGCCGCGCACCGGGGAAGCTTCCGTACTTCGTCATAGCGCCCACGCTACGCCCGCCGTGCACCCGCCTTTGCCGACGCGTCGTCGGCAGGCGCGGCGGAGCGCAGGCCCCCTTCGCGGTGCGCCGTCCGGCGGCCGGGGCCGGGCCGCACTCCGCCCGGAACACGGCAAGCAGAAGGGCGCCCCGGCAAGAGGCGCCCTTCGAAACCGTCCGAACCGCTGCTCAGCTCCGCGCTCTCCGGCGCGAACCGGGCCGGCGCTCGCTGGGACGGGTGACCGGGTCCCCGGCCTCCAGCGCGGCATCGCGCCGCGCCGCCCCGAAGTCCGCGAGCGCTTCGGCCAGCTTGTGCACCGAGGGCTCGGGCGACATCACGTCCACGCGCAGCCCGTGCTCCTCGGCGGTCTTGGCGGTGGCCGGGCCGATGCAGGCGATCACGGTCACGTTGTGCGGCTTGCCGGCGATCCCGACGAGGTTCCGCACGGTCGACGAGGACGTGAACAGCACGGCGTCGAAGCCGCCGCCCTTGATGGCTTCCCGCGTCTCGGCCGGCGGCGGCGACGCCCGCACGGTCCGGTAGGCGGTGACGTCGTCGACCTCCCAGCCCAGCTCGATCAGCCCGGCGACCAGGGTCTCGGTGGCGATGTCGGCGCGCGGCAGGAACACCCGGTCGATCGGGTCGAAGACCGGGTCGTAGGGCGGCCAGTCCTCCAGCAGACCGGCGGCGGACTGCTCACCGGACGGCACCAGGTCGGGCTTCACACCGAAGGCGACCAGCGCCTTGGCGGTCTGCTCGCCGACCGCGGCGACCTTGATCCCGGCGAACGCCCGGGCGTCCAGGCCGTACTCCTCGAACTTCTCCCGCACCGCCTTGACCGCGTTGACCGAGGTGAAGGCGATCCACTCGTAGCGGCCGGTGACCAGGCCCTTGACGGCCCGCTCCATCTGCTGCGGGGTGCGCGGCGGCTCCACGGCGATGGTCGGCACCTCGTGCGGCACCGCGCCGTAGGAGACGAGCTGGTCGGAGAGCGACGCGGCCTGCTCCTTCGTCCGCGGTACGAGCACCCGCCAGCCGAACAGCGGCTTGGACTCGAACCACGACAGGCGGTCCCGCTGGGCCGCGGCACTGCGCTCACCGACCACGGCTATGACCGGCTGCCCGCCGTCGGGCGACGGCAGCACCTTGGCGGCCTTGAGCACCTGGGCGACCGAGCCGAGAGTGGCGGTCCAGGTGCGCTGCCGGGTGGTGGTGCCGGCGACGGTGACGGTCATCGGGGTGTCCGGCTTGCGGCCCGCGGAGAC
This sequence comes from Streptomyces lydicus, assembly GCF_000717345.1. Taxonomy (GTDB): domain Bacteria; phylum Actinomycetota; class Actinomycetes; order Streptomycetales; family Streptomycetaceae; genus Streptomyces; species Streptomyces lydicus. The sequence goes on from NZ_JNZA01000042.1 coordinate 46,815, forward strand.
CAGCTCGCCGGCGGCCGCGGCCACCGCGTCGAGGGTGGTGGAGACCACCGCGGTGGCGTCGCTGGTGCCCAGCTCGGTCCAGCAGCGGTCGTCGGCCGTACGGGCGTCGACGAAGCGCACGTCGGTGCCCTCGGCGTCGCGCAGCGGCACACCGGCGTACGCGGGCACGCCGACGGCCGCGGCGATGCCGGGCACGACCTCGAAGACGATGCCCTCGGAGGCGCAGGCCAGCATCTCCTCGGCGACGTTTCCGTCCAGGCCGGGGTCGCCGGTCACCGCACGGACGACCCGCTTGCCCGCGCGGGCGGCCGCCATGACAAGATTGGCAGTGTCCCTAAGGGTGGGGATGTCGGCGGGGATTGACGCCTCGTCAGCTGACGCCTGCAGTGGTGTGTCCACCTGCGCACGGGCGTGCACACGCACGACGTCCAGCACCTGCGGGTCGGCGATCAGTACGTCCGCGGAGGCCAGCGCCTCCACGGCACGCAACGTCAACAGACCCGGGTCACCCGGCCCGGCACCCAGGAAGGTGACCTGACCGGAGGCGGAGTGGTTAGGGGCGGTGGGGTTCAAAGTGCTCGCTCCCCCATAAGACCGGCCGCACCCTTGGCGAGCATCTCGGCGGCGAGTTCACGACCCAGGTTCAGCGGGGTCGAGACGTCGTCGGGAGAAGCGGGTACGTGCCCGGTGGTGGACAAGTGCACCAGTGTGCTGCCGTCGGTCGTGCCGACGACACCACGCAGATGCAATTCGGTGACAGCCTGCTCGTCGGCCTTGGGGCCTCCCCTGTTCGGGGAAAGGTCGGCCAGCGCTCCAACGGGTGCGGAGCAGCCGGCCTCCAGGGCGGCGAGCAGGGATCGCTCGGCGGTCACGGCGGCCCGGGTGTCCGGGTCATCGAGGTCCGCGAGCCGGGCGGCGAGGGCGGTGCCGTGCACAGGGTGCACCGCGAGGCACTCGATCGCCAGTGCCCCTTGGCCCGGGGCGGGCAGAACCACGTCGGGCGACAGCAGCTGTGTCGCCTCGTCCAAACGGCCGAGTCGGGTGAGCCCGGCGGCGGCCAGTACGACCGCGTCCAGTTCACCCTTCTCGACGAAGCCGATGCGGGTGTCGATGTTCCCGCGTATCGGCACGGTCTCTATGCGCCGGCCCAGCGCGCGGGCCCAGGCGTTGAGCTGCGCCATCCGGCGGGGCGAGCCGGTGCCGATGCGGGCGGTGCGCTCCGGATCGGCGGTCAGCTCCTCGAAGGTGAGCCCGTCCCTGGCGATCAGCGCGTCGCGGGGGTCTTCCCGTACGGGGATCGCGGCCAGGGTGAGGGTCTCGGGCTGCGCGGTGGGCAGGTCCTTGAGCGAGTGGACGGCGAAGTCGATGTCCCCCGCGAGCAGCGCGTCGCGCAGCGCGGAGACGAACACGCCGGTGCCGCCGATCTGCGCGAGGTGCTCTCGGGAGGTGTCGCCGTAGGTGGTGATCTCCACCAATTCGACGGGGCGGCCGGTCAGCTCGCGCACCGCCTCGGCGACCAGTCCGGACTGGGCCATGGCGAGCGCGCTGCGCCGCGTACCCAACCTCAGTGGTCTAGTGGTGCTGTCGTTCATGCCCGCTCCCGTGCATCGTGGCTTTCGCCGCGCGTGTCGGCCCGGCTGACGGCGGCAACCGTCTGCGGGTCGAGGTCGAAGAGTTCCCGCAGCGCGTCGGCGTACCCGGCACCGCCGGGCTCGCTGGCGAGCTGCTTGACCCGCACGGTGGGCGCGTGCAGGAGTTTGTCGACGACGCGGCGCACGGTCTGGGTGATCTCGGCGCGCTGCTTGTCGTCCAGGTCGGGGAGGCGGCCGTCGAGCCGGGCGATCTCGCCGGCGACGACGTCCGCGGCCATGGTGCGCAGGGCGACCACGGTGGGGGTGATGTGCGCGGCGCGCTGGGCGGCGCCGAAGGCGGCGACCTCCTCGGAGACGACGCCCCGCACCTTGTCCACGTCGGCCGCCATCGGAGCGTCCGCGGAGGCGTCGGCCAGCGACTCGATGTCGACGAGGTGCGCGCCCTCGATCCGGTGGACCGCGGCGTCTATGTCGCGCGGCATCGCCAGGTCGAGCAGCGCCAGGGGCGCCTCGCGGCCGGCGAGCGCCTCGGCGACCGCGGCGCCGTCGAGCACCAGACCGGTCGCGCCGGTGCAGGACACCACGATGTCGGCGACCGCCAGCTCGTGCTCGACGCAGCTCATCGCCGCCGCGCGGGCGCGCAGCCCGGTCGCGGCGCCGGGCCCGCCGGGCTCGGTGAGGATCTGCACGAGCCGCTCGGCGCGCGCGACGGTGCGGTTGGCGACGGCCAGCTCGCCGATGCCGTTGCGCACGAGCGTGGTGGCGGCCAGCGACGACATCGAGCCGGCGCCGATGACCAGCGCCCGCTTGCCGTGGGCCCACGCCGCGACGTCCTGCCCGGCGGCGAGCTGTTCCAGGCCGAAGGTGACCAGGGACTGCCCGGCCTTGTCGATGCCGGTCTCGCTGTGGGCGCGCTTGCCGACCCGCAGCGCCTGCTGGAACAGGTCGTTCAGCAGCCGGCCCGCGGTGTGCAGTTCCTGCGCGACGGCCAGCGCGTCCTTGATCTGGCCGAGGATCTGGCCCTCGCCGACGACCATCGAGTCCAGGCCGCAGGCCACCGAGAAGAGGTGGTGGACGGCGCGGTCCTCGTAGTGGACGTAGAGATAAGGGGTGAGCTCGTCCAGGTCGACGCCGCTGTGGCGGGCCAGGAGGGTGGACAGCTCGGCGACACCGGCGTGGAACTTGTCCACGTCGGCGTAGAGCTCGATGCGGTTGCAGGTGGAGAGCACCGCGGACTCGGTGACCGGCTCGGCCGACACCGCGTCCTGCAGCAGCTTGCCGCGCGCCTCCGGGGCGAGCGCGGCCCGCTCCAGGACGCTCACCGGCGCACTGCGGTGGCTCAGTCCGACGACCAGAAGGCTCATGCCGGCATCACGGCGGGCACATCCCCGTCAGGTCCCTTGCGCTCGCCCGCGACGGCGGCCTCGGCCGCGGCCGCGACGGCGGCGGGCCGGCCGGACGTGGTCGGTGCGCCGCCCTCGGGCCCGGTCTCCTCGCCCGCCTTGCGCTGCTCGTGGAAGGCGAGGATCTGCAGCTCTATCGACAGGTCGACCTTGCGTACGTCGACCCCGTCGGGGACGGTCAGCACGGTCGGCGCGAAGTTGAGGATCGAGGTGACGCCGGCGGCGACCAGCCGGTCGCAGACCTGCTGGGCGGCCCCGGCCGGCGTGGCGATGACGCCGATCGAGACGCCGTTGCTCTCGATGATGTGTTCCAGCTCGTCGGTGTGCTGGACGGCGATGCCCGCGACGGGCTTGCCGGCCATCGCCGGGTCGGCGTCGATCAGCGCGGCGACCCGGAAGCCCCTGGAGGCGAACCCGCCGTAGTTGGCGAGCGCGGCGCCGAGGTTACCGATACCGACGATGACGACCGGCCAGTCCTGGGTCAGCCCCAGCTCGCGCGAGATCTGGTAGACGAGGTATTCCACGTCGTAGCCGACGCCGCGGGTCCCGTAGGAGCCCAGGTAGGAGAAGTCCTTGCGGAGTTTGGCGGAATTGACCCCCGCCGCGGCCGCGAGCTCTTCGGAGGAGACCGTGGGTACCGAACGCTCGGAGAGCGCGGTCAGAGCACGCAGGTACAGCGGAAGCCTGGCGACGGTGGCCTCGGGAATCCCTCGGCTTCGGGTCGCCGGTCGGTGAGTTCGGCCAGTTGCCACGGTGCTCCTGCGGGTAGAGCGGGGCTGCGGGCGCCCGTACGGAACCCGACCGCCCTGTCTACTGCAGGCTATGTCTTTGTGAACGCGTGCACAAAGATGGTGTCCGGTTTGTCCGGCCAAAGTGATGGGGGTCACGCGGCTTTTACGGGCCTCCGCGGAACCAACTCCCACGTCACACCGTTCACTCGCGCCGCTCGCAACACACGGCAGCACTGACGGGAGCACGCGTCCTCACTCCTCACCGCCATACCCCCGGAAATCTGCAAATCGCCCACCGATGGTAAGCGACCTCGGCCCTCCGGAACGCCGTCCCGACCCGGCACAATGGCTCCATGGCCCCCCTCTTCAGCCGCAGCCCCCGCAAGAGCCCCGCCGACCGGATGGTGACCCTCGTCGGCAAGCCGGGCTGCCACCTGTGCGACGACGCGCAGGCGGTGATCGAGAAGGTGTGCGCCGAGACCGGCGCGTCGTGGGAGAAGAAGGACATCACCGAGGACGCCGAGCTCCACCGCAAGTACTGGGAGCAGATTCCGGTCGTCCTCGTCGACGGCGCCCAGCACGACTTCTGGCGGGTGGACCCCAAGCGGCTGCGTACGGCCCTGGGCGCCTGAGCCCGGTCCCCACCCCCCGGACCTGGCCGTAATCCAACCGTCCGCCGCTCCAGCCCTTCCGGACACGCGCCCGTAACCGGAAGCCCCGAACAAACTGGCTACGCTAGCGGCATGTCGCCCGCTCGCCGATCCGGCTGGATGCCCTCCGGGGCGCTCTTCGACCTGGGCTGGATCCCTCGTCGCCGCCGACCCGCCACGGCCCGCAGTGTGCTGGCCGGCGAGGCCGCGGCCGAGGCCGCCCGCAAGTCCTCGCAGGAGGCGCCGCCGGTCGAGGAGACCCCGGCCGAGCCCGAGTTCCCGGTCGTCGGGGACACCGCGGCCGCCGCCTTCTTCGACCTCGACAACACCGTCATGCAGGGCGCCGCGCTGTTCCACTTCGGCCGCGGCCTGTACAAGCGGCACTTCTTCCACAAGCGCGACCTGGCCCGCTTCGCCTGGCAGCAGATCTACTTCCGGCTGGCCGGCTCGGAGAACCCCGAGCACATGGCGGACGTCCGCAACAGCGCCCTGTCCATCGTCCAGGGCCATCGCGTCGCCGAGCTGATGTCCATCGGCGAGGAGATCTACGACGAGTACATGGCCGAGCGCGTCTGGCCGGGCACCCGCGCGCTCGCCCAGGCCCACCTCGACGCCGGCCAGAAGGTCTGGCTGGTGACCGCGGCCCCCGTGGAGACCGCGACGATCATCGCCCGCCGGCTCGGCCTGACCGGCGCGCTGGGCACCGTCGCCGAGTCCGTCGGCGGTGTCTACACCGGCAAGCTGGTCGGCGAGCCGCTGCACGGCCCGGCCAAGGCCGAGGCGGTCCGCGCCCTGGCGGCGGCCGAGGGCCTGGACCTGTCGCACTGCGCCGCCTACAGCGACTCGGCCAACGACATCCCGATGCTCTCCCTGGTCGGACACCCGTACGCCATCAACCCCGACAGCCGGCTGCGCAAGCACGCCCGGGAGCAGGGCTGGCGGCTGCGCGACTACCGCACCGGCCGCAAGGCGGCCAAGATCGGCATCCCGGCGGCGGCCGGCGTGGGAGCCCTCGCAGGGGGCGCCGCGGCCGCCGTCGCCCTCCAGCGCCGACGCCGCTGACCAGGACTGATCGCGCCACGGCGCGGCGAGCCATCCCCGGTCCCTACCCCCTGGAGCGCCCCGTCAGTCCCCTTGCTGACGGTCAGCCACAACACGCCCTCCAACCAGGCAGATTGCGTTCCCTTCCGATCAAAAGTTACTCAGTAATCGATACTTGATCTGCCACCAACCCGGCACGGAACGTAAGTAATCGATGATTTGAGCAACTGGGTGTAGCGCTGCCTGTACGAAGCGTTATTCTCCTCAGACGCAATCCGGAACCCACACGTCCCTACGACGAGTGAACGGTCCCGCACTGCACGTGATGGAAGCTCTGCCTCTGGGAGTCCCGTGTACCCACACGTCGGGGTTGACGCCTCGGGCCTGGCTACGCTGCGTACGACACTCGTCGACCACCTGCGCAGTTTTGTCCCCACCGCGTACGCCGTCCCCGCATTCGCCTCAGCCGTCCCCGCTGCCGGCCCCTGCTACGCCCTGGCCGACGGGAGCGCCGCGGTCGGCAAGGCCGCCGGCAGAACCCGCCGCGCCGGCGCCGGCACCACCACCGCCCGGCGCCCCGCCGACAGCGACAGCCGTCGCATGATGGACCTCGTCGAACGCGCCCAGGCCGGCGAGGCCGAGGCTTTCGGCCGCCTGTACGACCAGTACGCCGACACGGTTTACCGCTACATCTACTACCGCGTCGGCGGCCGCGCCACGGCCGAGGACCTCACCAGCGAGACCTTTCTGCGCGCCCTGCGCCGCATCGGCACCTTCACCTGGCAGGGCCGTGATTTCGGTGCCTGGCTGGTGACCATCGCCCGCAACCTGGTCGCCGATCACTTCAAGTCCTCGCGCTTCCGCCTGGAAGTCACCACCGGAGAGATGCTCGACGCCAACGAGGTCGAGCGCAGCCCCGAGGACTCGGTCCTCGAATCCCTCTCCAACGCCGCCCTCCTGGAGGCGGTACGCAAGCTCAACCCCCAACAGCAGGAATGCGTCACGCTGCGCTTCCTGCAGGGCCTCTCGGTCGCCGAGACCGCCCGCGTCATGGGCAAGAACGAGGGCGCGATCAAGACCCTCCAGTACCGGGCCGTCCGCACCCTGGCGCGCCTCCTCCCCGAAGACGCCCGCTGACCCCCACCCACCCCCCGTACGCCGCTTCTCCGACCGCCCGCACGCCGTGCCTCACTCACGCTTGGTGATCACCCATGTCCGGTCGGTCAGATCATCGTGAGTGCGTAACCCGAGTGCCGCGCCGCTCGTTGTGCGGGATGCAGGCTCCATGCGGTCACGCCATGCCCGCTGCCTCTCACTCGATCGAGTGGCCGCGGACACCGGCGTGCAACCGTCCGGCCCGTCTGGATAGTCAAAGCCAGTCCGGGGAGTCGAGCGGGATGACGAGAGGAGGTGCCGCCCGTGATCGCGAATGTCTCGGTGCACCGGCGGGCCAACGCCTTCGCCCAGGCCCTGGAGGAGCAGGTCCTCGAGGGCGCGGCGGCCGAGGAGCAGGTCGGTATGCCGGCGCAAGTGCCGGGCGAAGCACGGCTGTTGGCGGTCGCCGACGGCCTCGGGAAACTCCCGAGGCCGGAAATGGCTGCCGAGGTCAAGACTGTCCAGCGCGCCCAGCTCCTCGCCGCGATGGAGTCCGCCTTCTCCGAAGGCACTTCGTCCGGCGGCGCCAGGGTGCCCGAGCAGCGTGAACACCGGGGCGCGCACCGCGCCGCGAAATCGATCGGCCGGCTGCGGCCGCGCTCCCGGCTCTCCAAGGGGCTGGCAGCGGGCGGCCTGACGGTCGGCGTCGCCGCCGGAGCCTTCAGCGGCGTCGCCGCGGCCAGCTCCGACGCCCTCCCCGGCGACTCCCTCTACGGCCTCAAGCGCGGCATGGAGGACCTCAGGCTCGGCATGACCGACGACGACGCCGACCGCGGCCGGCTCTTCCTGGACCAGGCTTCCACCCGCATGATGGAGGCCCGTCGCCTGATGGAGCGCGGCCGGGTCGCCGATCTCGACCACGAGGCGCTCGGGGAGGTCCGCCGGGCGCTGTCCGGCGTCACCCACGACGCGGGCGAGGGCCACAGGCTGCTGCACCAGGCGTACGAGCGTGACGGCTCGCTCGGCCCCATCCAGGCGCTGAACTCCTTCACCAAGGCCCACCGTGGCACCTGGTCACAGCTGCGCGACAAGCTCCCGGTGCAGCTCATGGACGTCCGGGACCAGGTCAGTTCGGTCTTCGACGCCATAGACCAAGAGGTCGGTCCGCTCCGCTCGATGCTGCCGCCCAGCCCGGACGGCACGCGTCACCACCGCAACACGCCCGCCTCCGCGGGCACCGGGTCCGGCTCGGACGGGCGACCGGCACCGGCCGGCAGCACGTCCGCCTCCGGCAGGCACGCGGCCGGCTCGCACGGCCCCCGCCCGTCGGCCTCACCGTCCCGGGACGACGGCCTGCTCGGCGGCAACACGGGCGGCCTGCTCGACCCGTCGTCCAGGAGCGGCAGCCCGTCACCGCACGAGCACCGCCACGGCAGCGGCCGGGACTCCACCGGCCACCCCGATGTCACCCTGCCGCCGCTGCTGCCGGGTCTGCTGCCGGAACTGGGCATCAACGGCGAGGACCTGCCGAAGTAGTTCCCGCCCGCGGCGCTCGGTGCTGCACGTCAGAAGAACACCGAGCGCCGCTGCACCAGCAGCTTGTAGAGGGTGTGCTGGATCGTCTCGCGGACCTGGTCCGTCAGGTTGAACATCAGCATCGGGTCGTCCGCCGCCTCCGACGGATAGCCGTCCGTCGGGATCGGCTCGCCGAACTGGATCGTCCACTTCGTCGGCAGCGGCACCGCGCCCAGCGGCCCCAGCCACGGGAACGTCGGCGTGATCGGGAAGTACGGCAGCCCCAGCACCCGCGCCAGCGTCTTGGCGTTGCCGACCATCGGGTAGATCTCCTCCGCGCCCACGATCGAGCACGGCACGATCGGCACTCCGGCCTTCAGCGCCGTCGAGACGAAGCCGCCCCGCCCGAAGCGCTGGAGCTTGTAGCGGTCCGCGAAGGGCTTGCCGATGCCCTTGAAGCCCTCCGGCATCACCCCGACGATCTCACCGCGCTCCAGCAGCCGCTGGGCGTCCTCCGCGCAGGCGAGGGTGTGGCCGGCCTTGCGCGCCAGCTCGTTTATCACCGGCAGGACGAACACCAAATCGGCCGCCAGCAGCCGCAGGTGACGCTGTGCCGGGTGGTTGTCGTGCACCGCGACCTGGAGCATCAGGCCGTCCAGCGGCAGCGTCCCGGAGTGGTTGGAGACGACCAGCGCGCCGCCGCTCGCGGGGATGTTCTCGATGCCCTTGACCTCGACCCGGAAGTACTTCTCGTACACCGGCCGCAGCAGCGACATCAGGACCTGGTCGGTCAGCTCCTCGTCGTAGCCGAAGTCGTCGACCTCGTAGTCACCGGTGATCCGCCGGCGGAGGAACGCGAGGCCGCCCGCGATCCGCTCGTCGAGGGACCGCGGGCCCGGCCGCGGGGGCGTCGCCGGCGGGTGCTCGGTCCGTGCCTCCGGTACGGGCGCCAGCGCCGTATCGCGCCCCGTGCGCCCGGCCCGCCTGGCCTTCCTGCGCGCCCGAGGCTCCTCGCCGAAGGGAATGACCTTGGCGTCCGCCATCGTGGGTGAACTCCTCACTGGGTCGGGCCGCCGCGTGCGGGCAGCACGCCGGCGAGCCGGTCGACGGTGCGGGCGAGGGACTCGGGCGGCAGCAGCCCGGGTCCGCGGCTGCGGGCGAATTCCGCGAAGGTCTCCGCCGTCGTGTACTTCGGGTGGAACCCCAGTGTCTCGCGCATCTGCGTCGTTTCGACGACCCTGCCGTGCGTGAGCAGCCGGATCTGTTCCGGCGAGAAGTCCGTGATGCCGATGGACCGCAGCGCCGTACCGGCCCAGGTCACCGTGGGCAGGAACAGCGGCAGGGTGGGCCGTCCCAGCCGACGGGAGGTCTGGGACAGCAGCAGGACGCCGTCCCCGGCGATGTTGAAGGTGCCGCTGTTGAGCGTGCCGCGGCGCGGCGCGGCGGCGGCGATCCGCAGCACCTCGAGGGCGTCGTCCTCATGGACGAACTGCAGCCGCGGGTCGTACCCGAGGACGGTGGGCAGCACGGGCAGCGAGAAGTACTCGGCGAGCGGGGAGTCCGCGCACGGCCCGAGGATGTTGGCGAACCGCAGGACGCACACCGCCACGTCGGGCCGGCGCCGGGCGAAGCCGCGGACGTATCCCTCGACCTCGACGATGTCCTTGGCGAAGCCGCCGCTGGGCAGGGACTTGGGGGTGGTGGTCTCGGTGAAGACGGCGGGGTCGCGGGGCGCGGAGCCGTAGACGCTGGTGCTCGACTTGATGACCAGCCGCTGCACCTTCGGGGCCTTCTGGCAGGCGCCCAGCAGCTGCATCGTCCCGATGACGTTGGTTTCCTTCACCGAGGCGCGGCCGCCGCGCTTGCCCAACGGCGTGCCGTTGATGTCCATGTGGATGACGGTGTCGACGCCCGTCTCGGCCAGGACCCTGGCGATGGCCGGGTGCCGGATGTCCGCCCGGAGGAATTCGGCGCCGCCCAGATGGTGCTCCGGTGGCACGGCGTCGACGCCGATCACCCGGTCGACGTCGGGATCACGCTGAATGCGACGGACGAACCGACCGCCCAGTTGCCGTGCGACTCCCGTGACGAGCACGACCTTGCCCAAGATCAGCCCTTCCTTCCCGCCGCGACTTCCCCAGGTCCAGCTGTGCAGGCCACGCTATCGGGTCGGTGTTGCGCTGTGATGACCGCGGGATGCCCGCGGCGACATTTCCGTCCGACCACCGTCCATACGGCCCACAACGCGCAGCAGCCCCCGATCGCACCAAGGCGATGGGGGGCTGCGAAATCGCGATCAGCGTCGCTTACTTCTTGTTACGACGCTGAACACGGGTGCGCTTGAGCAGCTTGCGGTGCTTCTTCTTGGCCATCCGCTTGCGCCGCTTCTTGATAACAGAGCCCACGACTACCCTCGCTCACTTCGAATCACTCGGTGCGGGGCGTCCGAGCCCACACTACCTACATCGGGCCAGCCTACCCGGCGCCGGGCGAACGGCGTAATCCGAGGGTCGGCGACGGACGCGTCAGGCTGATTCCACCCCCACGAAGGACTCACGGAGGTAGTCGTGAACCGCCTGCTCCGGAACCCGGAAGGACCTCCCCACCCGAATCGCGGGCAGATGACCGCTGTGCACCAAGCGGTACACGGTCATCTTCGACACTCGCATCACCGTGGCGACTTCCGCCACCGTCAGGAACACAACCTCGTTCAGAGGCTTCTGGTCTGCAGCCATGCCACACCTGCACCTTCCGCATAAGACGGTCACCGGCTTCCCCTCCGGTGACTCTTCGTCGCTATGCGCTCACTCCCCAGATTAGGGGCGGGTGATGCGAGTGGGGAAGAGGAGCAGCGAACAGCCGTCTATCGGGGCAGATCGGCGCGATTAAGTACATAGCGGGCGAGCGGCCGGTAGGACGCGGACCGCGCGGCATCGTCGAGCGGTACCACTTCGGACACCCGTCCCTCCGCCTGACCGACGAACGGCGCGGGGTCGTCCGCATCCGCCAGTCCGATGGCCTCGATGCCCAGCTGACCTGCCCCGCAGACCCAACCGTGGTCCCCGATCACCAACTCCGGAAGCAGCTCTCCGGCGTCCGCCGCGGCCCCGAGAACGGCCCTTACAGGGAGCGGGGAATGGGTGTGTACGCCCCCCTCCCCGGGCGCGCCCCGCACGCCGGTCTCTCGCATCATCGCGACTCCCCGTACGTAGTCGAGAAGGCAGGTACGTACGCCGAACCGGGTCGCTATGTCGACACGGGAGCCATACGCCGAGGTGAGTACCGGGCAGCCCGCCGACGAGAGGGCGTCTGCGAGGGCGGCGTAGAAGTCGAGCAGCCGGTGCGGATGGCCGGTGCCGAGGAGCACCGGCGCCCGGCGACCGGCCGCCGCACCGAGCCGGTCCGCGAACCGGTCAAGCGCCGCGATCGTACGGTCCGGATCGATCTCATCCGGGCCGGAAGTGTGCGCGGGATCGACCGAAACTCCGCACTTCTGCCCCATCAGTCGCAGTACTTCGCCGAACGGCCAGTCCCGTTCGGGATCCAGGCCGAGCAGTACCCGCGGGTCACGCGCGGCGAAGAGCCGATAACGCCCCAGGCTCTTCTCCCGCGCGGTCGCGATCGTCCCCGCGAGCCGCGTCTGGATCAGATGCGCCCGCAGCTCTCCGGTGACCGACACGCGCACCATGCTGACCGCCGACCGCCCTACCGGTGCCCCAACCGACGGGTAATCACACATCCGTGGCACACCGGCCCTTGGGGCCGCACCGGACGCGCCGCTACGGCAGCAGACCGTGCGCGGGGAACACCGCGCGGCGGGTGGCCAGTACCGCCTGGTCCAGCCGGTCCGCCGGGTCGTACCCGCCGTCGGCGAAGTCCCGCCACTGCGGCGTACGGCCGTCCGTCATCCGCTGCGGCGCCAGCTGCCGGGTCCGGCGGAACACTTCGTGCCGCCACGCCTCCGGTACCGGCGAGGCCGGGTCGATCGGCCGGCCCGCCGCGATCGCCGTCAGATGCGTCCAACTGCGCGGCACCACGTCCACCACCGCGTAGCCGCCGCCCCCGAGGGCCACCCACCGGCCGTCCGCGTGCTCGTGCGCCAGCGCATGACAGGACTCGGCCACCGCCCGCTGGGCGTCCAGGCTCACCGCGAGGTGCGCGAGCGGGTCCTCGAAGTGGGTGTCCGCGCCGTGCTGGGTGACGAGCACCTGCGGCCGGAACGCCTCCAGCAACTCCGGCACCACCGCGTGGAAGGCCCGCAGCCAGCCCGCATCGCCGGTCCCGGCCGGCAGCGCCAGATTCACCGCACTGCCGGCCGCGCCCGCGCCGCCGGTCTCCTCCGGCCAGCCGGTCTGCGGGAAGAGCGTGCGCGGATGCTCGTGCAAGGAGATCGTCAGAACCCGCGGGTCCTCCCAGAACGCCGCCTGCACCCCGTCGCCGTGGTGCACGTCCACATCCACGTACGCGACCCGCTCGGCACCCAGCTCCAGCAGCCGGGCGATCGCCAGCGAGGCGTCGTTGTAGATGCAGAACCCGGACGCGCCGCCCGGCATCGCGTGGTGCAGCCCGCCGGCGAAGTTCACCGCGTGCACCGCGTCGCCGCGCCAGACCGCCTCCGCCGCGCCGACCGACTGCCCGGCGATCAGCGCGGACGCCTCGTGCATCCCCACGAACGCCGGATCGTCCGGCGTCCCCAGCCCGTACGAGAGGTCCGCTGACGCGGGATCGGCCGAGGCCCGGCGGACCGCGCCGATGTAGTCCTCGCGGTGCACCAGCCGCAGGGTGGAGTCCCCGGCGGGCTTGGCCGCGACCACCTCCAGCGGCCCACGGTCGAGCTCGAACGCCTCCACCAGGCGCATGGTCAGCGCGAGCCGTACGGGGTCCATCGGATGCCCGGACCCGAAGTCGTAGCCCGTTACTGCCTCATCCCACATCAGCTGTGCGCGGCCGCTCATGCCCGTCACCGTATCTGGCCTGCGGCGCCCCGAACGAGCGGGCATACACGAGCGTCACCAGCACCAGCGCCATCGGCACGAGCATCGCCCCGCGATAGCTCCACGCGTCACCGAGCGCCCCCACCAACGGGGAGCCGATCAAAAAGCCCACATAGTTGAAAATGTTCAGCCGGGCGACAGCCATGTCCGAAGCCTCCGGGCCATGGTTCTCGTACGCGTACCGGCCCGCCGCGGCGAAGGTCTGCGGCACGATCACACACAGCCCGAGTCCCAGCAGCGTGAACCCCGCCATCCCGACCCAGGCCCCCGGCGCGGCCGCCACCACCGCGAACCCGCCGCCCGCGACCACCGCCCCGCACCGCACCACCGCGGCCGCCCCGAACCGCCGCACCCCCAGATCGCCGACCGCCCGCCCGAGCAGCGTGGTGACCATGTAGACGTTGTACGGCACGGTGGCGAGCTGCTCCGAGCTCCCCAGGACGTCCTGCAGGTACTTGGCGCTCCAGTTGGAGACCGTCGAGTCCCCTATGTACGCGAACGCCATCACCAGACACAGCGGCAGCAGCAGCCGCATCGCGACGGACGCGCCCCGCCCCTCCGCCCGCGGCCCGTCCCCCGGCTCCCGGCCGACGGGCCGCTGGTCGACGAACCACCGGCCCACCACCAGCGCCAGCGGCACCAACACGGCCACCACCGGCCCGTACAGCCGGCCCAGCGACAGCTCCCAGTGCGCCCCCGCCCAGGCCAGCGAGGCCCCCACGATGCCACCCAGGCTGTACGCGGCATGGAAGCCGAGCATGATGCTCCGCCCGTACGCCCGTTGGAGGCTCACCCCGAGCATGTTCATCGAGGCGTCCAACGCGCCCACCGCCAGCCCGAACACCGCCAGCGCCACCGCCACCTGGGCCATCGAGCCGACCGCGCCGACGGCCAGCAGCGCCAGACACACCACCGGCTGTACGCACCGCAGCACCCGGCTCGGCCGTACCCGCTTCACCACCTGCTCGGTGGCGACGCTGCCGACCCCGGCCAGGACCGGCACCGCCGCCAGAAAGGCGGGCAACAGCCCGTCCGATATCCCGTACCGGTCCTGGATCGCCGGTATGCGTGTCACGAGGAGGGCGAAGACCGCGCCCTGGACGAAAAAGCTGAGGGCGAGCGAGACCCGGCCGTGCCGCAGCTGCGCTCCCGGTACCAGAGGGGCCGTCATGGCCGCTCAGCCTAGAACTCGCCGCTACCGCTGGGTAGATGGATCACACCGCGGATTCCGACGTACGTCCGACGGGCGATGCCCCTGCCCGCACGGCCACGCCCCCGAGCCGGCCCTCCCTACCCCAACAGTTCCAGCAGCTCCGCCATATCGGCGAACAGCGCCGTCGCGCCGGCCTCCGTCAGCTTCTCCGCCGACGTCATCGCGGTGAACCCGTAGACGTCCATGCCCGCGGCGACCGCGGCCTGCACCCCCAGCGGACTGTCCTCGACCACCACACACCGCTCGGGTGCGACTCCCATCTCCCGTGCCGCGTACAGGAAGAGATCCGGCGCCGGTTTCCCCCGCCCCACGTCCTGCGAGCTGAAGACCCGCCCGGCCGGGAACCACCGGTCCAGGCCGGTCGCCCGGTGCCCCACCCGGATCCGCTCATGGCTTCCGGAAGACCCGACGCAGTACGGCACCCCGTCCGCGGCCAGCTTCTGCAGCACCTCCCGCGCCCCCGGCACGGGCTTCAGCTCCCGCTCGAACGCCGCGAAGACCCGGCTGTGGAACACGTCGTCGAAATCCTCGGGCAGCCGCTGCCCCGTGCGCTCCATGACGAGCTCGTGGATCCGGTGCATCGCCGATCCCATGTAATCGCGTATCGACTCTTCATACGACGTGGGATGCCCGAGCTCGGTGAGATAGCCGGCGAGAACGGTATTGGAAAGGGGCTCACTGTCGACGAGCACCCCGTCGTTGTCGAAGATGACCAGGTCGTATCGCATGCCGCGACCCTATGCACACGGCCGGGCAGACCGGGAACGCAAAAAAGCCTCGTTCCCCGAGTCGAAACTCGGGGAACGAGGCTTTTTCAAAATTTGTTCGGCGGCGTCCTACTCTCCCACAGGGTCCCCCCTGC